>CAVOIV010000038.1:0-59043 GCA_963695995.1 uncultured Methylomirabilota bacterium | reverse complement strand
TTCGCACCGATGATCGTCACGATCTCCTTCTCGTTGACCTCGAGGGAAACCTCTTTCAGCGCCTGCACCTTGTCATAGCACGCCGATACCCGGTCGACTTTGAGCATAGCGTATCCCTTTGCCCAGATAGGCCTCGATCACCTCGTCGTTGCTCTGGATCGCCGTCTTGTCTCCTTCGGCGATCTTCTTCCCGAAGTTCAGCACGGCGATCCGGTCCGAAATGGTCATGACCAGGTTCATGTCGTGCTCCACCAGCAGAACGCTGATCCCCCTGCTCCCGGATCTTCCCGATGTAGTCGATGAGCACCTTCGTCTCCGCCTCGTTCATGCCGGCGGCCGGCTCGTCGAGGAGAAGCAGGGCCGGGTTGGTCGCCAGGGCCCTGGCCAGCTCGAGCAGCCGCTGGTCCCCGTAGGGAAGGTTCCGAGCGAGATTGGACGCGGCGTCGGCCAGCCCCAGGAAACGGAGCTCCTCGAGGGCCCGCTCCTCGATCTCGCGTTCCTCTGTTTTCATCGCTCCGGTCCGGAAGACGACGCTGAAGATGCCGGCCCGGGTCCGACAGTGGCGGCCCACCATGACGTTGTCTTTCACCGGCATCTCCGGAAAGAGCCGGATCGTCTGGAAGGTACGCCCGATGCCCTTGAGGGTGATCTGATGCGGCGTCAGGCCGCTGATCCGCTCGCCCCGAAACCTGATCTCTCCCCCCGAAGGGGTGTAGATGCCGTTGATCAGGTTGAGGAGCGTCGTCTTCCCGGACCCGTTGGGGCCGATCAGGGCGAAGATCTCTCCCTTCCCGAACGGTCAGTTCCACCTCATGAAGCGCCTCCAGCCCGCCGAACCATTTGCCCAGGCGGTCGACTTTCAGAATCTCATCCATGACCTCTCCAGGAGCCTCCGTCAGGGTGCAAAGGGGATCGCAGCGTCCCCCGACAGGTCGGAGGACGCATGACAGCGCGTCAGATGGGAATCACCAGGTTCTCCTTCCCGTAGCGCCTGGCCAGTCGAGTGATCAGGCCCGTGATTCCCGTGGGCATGTAGACGATGAGCAGGATGATGCCTGCACCGTAAACGGCCATGTACCAGCTCGACATGAATCGGAGCGCTTCCGGGAGAAAGGTGAGGATGAACCCGCCCAGCAGGGCGCCGATGATCGACCCGCTCCCCCCGATGAGGAGCATCACCAGGATCCGCGCCGACTCGAGGAAGTTGAAGATGTCGGGGCTGATGTACATGGTCACGTGGGCATAGAGGCTCCCCGCCACCCCGGAGTAGAAGGCCGAGAGCGCGAAGGCCAGGATCTTGAGATAATGGGTGTGGATGCCCATCGTCTCTGCGGCGATCTCGCTCTCCCGGATCGACTGGAAAGCCCTGCCGATGCGGGACTGCTTGATGCGCATCGCCGCAATGACCAGGAGCACGAGGACGGCCAGGATGAGGTAGAAGAAGCGGTTGTCCGTGTCGAATGCGAAGGACCCGATGGCCGGGCTGGGGATCCCCGTGATGCCGTCGCCGCCATGGGTGAAGGTATCCCAGTTGATGAGGACAAGAACCAGGATGATGTTGAAGCCCATCGTCGCCATGGCCAGGTAATGACCCCGGAGCCGGAGGACCGGGTAACCCAAGACGATCCCGCACAGGGTCGCGACGACCGCCGCCGCCGGGAGGCTCAGCCAGAACGGGATCCCGAGGTGGACCGCCAGCAGGGCCGAGGTGTAGCTGCCAATCCCCCAGAAGCCCGCGGTGGCCAGCGAGAGCAGTCCCGTCCATCCCCACAGGAAGTTGAGCCCGAGAGTCAGGATGGCGAAGATGCCCGCCAGGTTGAACAGGTGCATGGCGTACCGAGCCGTGATCACCTGGGGGAGGATGCACAGGATCAGGAAAGTAACGCCGCCGATGATGAGCCAGGTGCGATTCGCCCGCATCGTGCCTCCTCCGATCAGACCTTTTCCGAAATCTTTTCCCCGAAGACCCCTTGGGGCCGAACGAACAGGACCAGGATCATCAGGAGAAAGGCATAGACGTCCTTGTATTTGTCGGAGACGTAGCCCGCACACAGTTGTTCGAGCACCCCCACGAAGAATCCGCCCACGATCGCTCCCGGCACGCTCCCGAACCCGCCGATGATGGTGGCGCAGAAGGCCTTGACGACCCAGTAGAGGCCCATCCCCTGGTAGACAAAGAAGAGCGGGGCGACGAGGGCTCCCGCCGATCCCAGCCAGGACCGAGCTGTAGACAAAGGTCGCCCCCATGGTCTGCTTGACGCGAATCCCCGACAGCCTCGCCATGGTCCGGTCCTGGGCGGTGGCCTGCATCATCTTGCCGAAGCGTGTCCGGGAGAAGAAGAGGTGCATGGTCACGATCATCAGGACGGTGATGAAGACGATCAAGACGAACTGGGGCGAGATCCGGAGTTCCCCGACCTGCAGCATGGTCTTTCCGAAGGGGTTCGGCGTGGGAAGCGGCTCCGGCCCCCAGATGTTCATGGCGAAATTCGGGAGGAAGATGGAGGCGCCGATGGTGCCGATCAGGGGGATCATCCAGTGCTTGTCCCGGAGGGGATAAAAGACCACCCGGTTGAAGATCAGCCCGAGCAGCACGCTTCCCGCAATGACCACAAGGAAGGCGACCCAGACCCCCTGGTGCATGAGGACCGTCGCCGTGAAGTAGAGGTAGGCCCCGATCATGGCGAAGTCGCCCTGGGCGAAATTGACCGCGCCCGTCGAGTTGTAGATCATGACGAATCCCAGGGCGATCAGCGCGTAGATGGCTCCCATGGCCAGGCCATTGATGATCATCTGGACGAGCATCAGTGACATAGAGGGCCTCGCATTACCCGGGCCCCGGCGTGAAAGGCCGGGGCCCGGGATCTGTTTCGGGGTGGCTCAACGGAGAGAAAACCGGGGGCGTCGACGGCGCTTACTTCAGAGGACCGTCGGGTCCGAACCCCTTCTCGAAGGCCGTTTCGATGATCTTGAAGTCGCCCTTTTCGAATTTGACGATCGTCGACGCATGGGGTCCGTCGCCGTTGGGGGGGAAGGTGTAGGTGTACGCAATACCTTTGTGTCCCTTGATCTGGAGCATCTCCTTGCGGATCGCCTCGGGGTCGGTGCCCACCTTGGCGATGGCGGCGAAGAGCATGTTCGCGCCGTCATAGTAGACGGCCGAGTAGTTGTTGGCGTCGATCTTGAATTTGGGTTCGTATTTCTTGACCCACGCCAGGGAATCCGGCCGGGGGTCGGTGCGGACCCAGTCGGCCACGCCGTAGACGTTGTAGTCGGCGGCCTCCCCGGCCAGCTTCATGGTGATCGGGGTGGTCATGGTGGGCGAGCCGAAGTAGACGACATCGTCCATGGCGAGCTCGTGTTTCTGCTTGATCATGAGGCCGTGCTCTTGGACGAAGCAGTAAGAGATGATGCACTGGGCTTCGGCCTTCTTCATGTTGAGCATCTGGGCCGTGAAGTCCTTGTCGTTCGGGGTGTGAGTCGTGATGGCAACCGGAGTGACGCCCAGGCTCTTCAGCGTGTCCTCCACGACCTTGGCCCCCGTCCTCCCGTACTCCTCGTTGCCGTAGGTGATGGCCACCCTCTTGAGCTTCAACTTGTCAACCACGTAATGGGCCAGGATCTGGCCGACCACCTCGTCGTTGGTTCGGAGCCGGAACATCCACTTGTTGCCCATCTGGGTGATCTTGGGGTTGGTGGCCGAGAAGACGTAGGGGACGCCTGTCTTGATGATGAAGGGCGCCTCCGCCAGGACCTGGGTGCTGTAGGTCTGGCCGAACATGGCGCAGATGTCCTTGTCGATGACCTTGTTGTACGCCGTGACCGCCCCGGCGGTCTTGCTGGCATCATCCTCTTCGATCAGCAAAATCGGCCGGCCATTGATGCCTCCCTTGGCATTCCATTCATCCCGGGCCATGTAGATCCCGTTCTTGATGTACAGCGAGGTGGTCGACCACTCTCCGGTCATGGCGTGGATGAAGCCGATCCGGATGGGTTTCCCTCCCTGGGCCGACGCGGCGGCAGCCCCCAGCAAAGGCAGGCCTGCGATCAGGGTAAGCGCGTTTCTTCGACTGATACCGTTCCCCATGGCCATGTCCTCCATTCGGTGATAGGGAATTTGCTTCTCCGGGGCGCGGGACGATGGCGCCCTGTCTCTGGGCCACGAGCCCGCCACGGGTGGGTCCGCCGCCCCGATCGCGGGGTGCCAGGGCTCGCGGCTTGCCTCCTCGTGGGTCGGGGGGGAGTATCCGGCGAACCGGAGACGGCTGTCAAGGCGAAAGACGGACGCGGGCAGGGTCGGGCGGACCCCGGTGCCCTCGGGCGCCGACGGCTTGCTTTCGCGTGTCCTGGGCGGACTCCCTGATCACGCGGCGCGACCCGGTGCCGAGCGGGAGAGGGCGCACCGGACGAGTACCTGTACCACTACGAAAGCTTGGACGGGGCTGCCGGCTACACGGGAGCAGGGTGTCGAGGCGTTCGCCCCGAAGAGAACCCACCAGGTCGCCTTGCCGTGGCGGCGTCCTCGCTCGCGGCCGCCGCGGCTCCATCGAGTCGTGGGGGAGCACACCCGGCAACCCGTGTAGGCATTCGCCGCCGCATCGGGATCCGGGTGTGTGGGCGCAACCTAATTATGAGCGATTTGTTTGAGGAAAATGGGTAACACTCTCTTGTTCTGAGTGATGGTGATCACGCCGTTGCTTTGTAACCACGTTTCCACCGCCAGACGCCGGGCGGTTTCGGCTTGACGTTGGGTGTGCACTGCCCGGGCCTGCATGAGCGTCCGGGTCAGTTCGTTGATCCCATCGAAGACCTCCCTTCGCGTGCGACGAGTATACGCCTGCAGCGCTGGCCTCGCATCCTGAAACACCCTGCAGGCAACTTGCCCCTCGAGGCAGCGGCGGGGGCGATGGTTCAGGTCGTGCGCCAACACCTCCGCCCAGCCTTGCACCTGGGACTCCGGGACCGGGCCGCTGGGCGAGGATCTGCTCCACCAGCGGCGTTTTCAGTTCCCGCACCGCGCATTCCATCCCGCCGTTGTAGGGCGGATAATGGGGGGGCGAGTTCAGCGGCACGACCAGGTAACGGGCCAGCACCTCATCGACCGCTTGCTGATTGAGATTGGACCCGTTGTCGCGCTTGAGCACCAGCGGCGGTCCATGCTGTAAGAACAGGTGTTCCAGGCGCACGGCCACGGTTTCTCCTAAGACCCGCTCGCCCACCCAGGGGGTGAACTTATAGCGCGAGGCGAGATCCTGCACTTGATGCAGATGCAATGTGTGGTGGGCGAACCTCGCCAACTCCGCGTCGTCCAGCGACCAGACCAGGCCGGGAACGTGCCAGGTGATGTGGCGTAATGCGGCCTGGCGCTGCTGGGCCAGCTCCCGCCGCACCGTCTCGGTCAGCGCCTGCAGCTCGCGACGGGAGACCTGGGTGTGGTACTGCCGATACACGCGCCCCGACGCCCCGGCTGCGCTGGCGGCCATGGTTCAGGCGGTACAAGTCCCCGTGCAGCTCCTCCAGGGTCAGGGGCGCCACCTTCTTGGGACCCGGCCGGGAAACGGCCGGCTGGCCACGCTCCAGGCGGTGCTTCCACCGCCGGAAGCTCCCATACGGCACCCCCAGGAATCGGCAGAGGCGTCGGTACGGCCAGCGCACCTGTCGCTTCAGTTGGGTCAGGGTCGTCACCACCATGGCGGCCACCTCAGGCGTTTTTTTTATCCGGCTGCGCCAACAGCTGCCGGATCCGCTCCGTCTGCTCCAGGACGTCGAGCTTGGCCTGCAGCTCCTGGGTCTGGCGTTGGAGGGCTGCCTTCTCCGGGTCGATCGGCCGCGGCGGGCGCCCGTGGTCCCGATTGCCCAGCGCCTCCACCATCGCCGCCAAGGCCCGTCGCTCCCACTTGTAATACGTCTTGCGGGAGATCCCCAGTTGCCGGGCGGCTTCCTGGGCACTCACCACCCCGCTCCGCACCTGCATGATCAGCTGCGCCCGCTGCCGGGCCAAGGCTTGCTGGTGCGGGCTGGGTTTCGGATCGCTCATCGCGGATTCCTCCTGCCCCGCGGGGATGGTCTACTTGGTCGGCGGCGGGGCTTTCGGTTCCTGCAGCTTGGCCAGCCGCTTCTCCAGCTTGGCCATGCGGCCCTTCTGCTGCACCGCCTGGCGCGCCACCAGCCGCTCCAGTTTCGGGCTCAGCGCGGCTCCCGGTTCGAGGCGCGTCTGCGACTCCAGCGCCTTGAGCATCGCCGCCAGCGCCCGCTCTTCCCAGTGGGAGAGCACCTTCGGGCTGATCGCCAGCTCCTGGCAGACTTCCGCCGGGCGCCGCCGCTCGGTCCAGATCGACAGCACCGCCTGCACTCGCTGCTGGGCATTGTACGGCAGCGGCTCCTTCTTGGCTTTGATTTCCGTGCTCATGGGCTTCCTCCTTCCAGGTCGTAGGTGACCTCCCGCTGCGGCCGCGGTTCCGCGCCATCGACGAGCATCTTCACTTGGCCCTTCTCGGCCCGGATCACCACCGATTGCTCGCCCATCCGTCCCACCATGTAGAACGGACTGCGCGGTTGCCCCCGCAGCGCCAGCTCCAGCACGTTCTCCTGAATGCCGCGCTCGATGACCTGCCGCAGCTCCTGGGCGATGGCGAAGAAGCGATCGGCCGGGCACAACCCCTCCAGGGACTGATGGGGCCGCCGGTGGTTGTAGTGCTTCACCCAGAGCCGGATCCGCTCGCCGGCCGACTCGAAGCTGTCGAACTGCGCGCGCACCAGGAACTCCTCCCAGATCGTCTTCCAGAAGCGTTCGATCTTGCCCAGCGTCATGGGATGATGCGGGCCGGCTCTTGATGTGGTGCACCCGATCCTTCCGCAACTCCGCCTCGAACCGGGTGGTCCCGCGCCAGCTCGAGTACTGGCGGCCCTGATCGGTGAGCATCTCTTTGGGCACGCCGTACTCCGCCACCGCCCGGCGGTACACCTCCAGCACGTGCTCCGCCGTCTGGCTGCGGAACACGTCCAGCCCCACCACGTAGCGGGAGTGATCGTCGAGGAAGCCGATGAGGTAGGCGTTCTTGCCGCCCAGCCGGAAGGTGAAGATGTCGGTCTGCCACATCTGGTTGGGCGTGGCGCGCTCGAAGAAGCGCGGCTGGGGCGGGATTACGCTGGGGTTTGGGGCGAGGTGTCTTGAGGAGCTGGTGCTCGTGTAAGGTGCGGCGCACCGTCTCCCGGCTCACCGGCAGAAACAGCACGCGCCGCAGGAACTGGCTGATCTTCTGGATCCCCAAGTCGGGATGGCGCCGCTTGAGTTCGACGACCTGTCGTCTTCACCGCCGGCGCCACTTTCGGCCGCTGACGGTTCGGCCGTACCGGCTTCGACTGCAAGCCCGCTTCGCCCTGGGCGCGGTACACCCTCACCCACTTGCCCAACGTACTGTGGCCCACGCCCATTTCGCGGGCGACCTGCTCCACGGGGAAGCCTTCCTCCAGACATAACTGCACCGCTTTGCGCCGGACCTCGAACGGGTGGGAGTGAGCGTGCGGACGAATTGACCGCCGTGCCGCCCCCCGCTGGACGCGGCCCCTCTTCCTCTTCCCTTGAACCTTCGCCGATACCTTCCATGGGTAACACTCCTTTCGGTTCCTCCTGGGAACCCCGGCGTTGGAGTGTCACCCATTTTCCTCAAGACTTTTGCTCATGATCTGGTCGTTAGCCCAAAAGATCAGCCGCGGTTCGCCCTGGCGCGTGGCGCGATCGAACTCGCGCTCGGTGGGGGAGACGCCCTCGGCATCCGCCCAGCCCTCCCGTCGAGGGGTGTACGGGCACCGCTCCCGCTTTCAGCAGCCCGGACACGGCCGGATGGCACCACGACGATGGAGCGTGAGAGAGTCCTCAGGAGTGGCCATGGGGACCGACGGCAACGGACCGGCCGCGCGGTCACTTGCCGAAGATCAGGTGCGGGACGAAGAGGCTGAGCGGCGGAAGGTACGCGACCAGGAGCACGACGGCCAGCATGGCGATCACGAAGGGCGTGATGTACTTCAACGCCTCCGAGATCGGTGTCTTGGTCATGGCGCAGGTCAGATACAGCAGGATGCCCACCGGCGGGGTGATCGTCCCGATGAGCAAGAGGATCACGATCATCGTCGCGAAATGGATGGGGTCAATGTGGTAGGCCGCCCCCGTGGCGAACAGCATCGGCACCAGGATGATCATGGCCGAGATGGTCTCCACGAAGCAGCCCACCAGCAGCAAGAAGAGGATCACCAGCAGCAAGATAACGTGCGGATCATGGGTGAGCGAGGTGAGGAAGCCGACGGTGAGGCGCGGGAATTCCTCCCGGGCGAGGACCCAGCCGAACATGGCGGCGTTGGCCACGATGAAGAGCAGGCCAAACGAGGTCATGGCAGCATTCGCCAGAATGCGCGGCAAGTCCCGGAGTTTGAGCTCCCGATACACGAAGAACCCCACGATGAGGGCGTAGACCACCGCCGTCACCCCGGCCTCGGTGGCGGTGAAGATGCCGCCGAGAATCCCGCCGATGATCACGAGCGGCAGGGCCAAGGCGGGCAATGCCTGCCAGGCCGCTCGCGCGGTCTCGCCCCAGGTGGCCCGGGCCTCGCCCTCGTACCCATCCCGACGGGCATAGTAGTACGTGAGCGTCATCAGGGACACCCCGACCAGGATGCCGGGAATCAGGCCGGCCATGAAGAGCCGGCCGACCGACAGGCCCGTCATGGAGCCGTAGATGATCATCAGGATGCTGGGCGGGATGATGGGTCCGATGGTGCCCGCGGATGCCTGCAGCACCACCACGAATCCTCGCTTGTAGCCGCGCCGGATCATGGCCGGCATCATGATGGAACCGATGGCGCTGGTATCCGCGGCTGCCGAGCCCGAGATGCCGGCGAAGATCATGCTGGCTACCACCGTGACCATGCCCAGCCCGCCCCGGATGTGACCGACCAGCGTGCTTGCGAACCGGACCAGCCGAAGCGAGATGCCCCCCATCTCCATCAGGGCGCCCGCCAGAATGAAATACGGAATGGCCAGCAGTGGGAGTGAGTCAACGCCGACGAACATCCGTTGCGCCATCACGATGGGGTTGATGTCGCCTTTCAACAGGACGACGACGAACGCCGACAAGCCCATCGCCAGGGCCACGGGCATCCCGACGACCATGAGGAGCGTGACGAGCGCGAAGAGCGTGAGAATGATCATGGCAACGGCTGCCTCGTCGGGCGCGTGACATATCCGCGGTGCGGAAGGGCGCCCCCGGGTGCTCTACTCGGGATGAACGAGTAGGTCGGGCACCGTGGGCGCGCCCGGTGGGGTGTGTGACTCGCCGCGAGATGCCGCGCGGAACTGTGAGATCGCCTCCCGGAGCGTGTTCACGGCCATCAAGCCCAGACCCACCGGAAAGACGAGGTACATCCATTCCATGGGGATCCCCATGGACGCCGAGACCGTACCCACACTCCGCCGTGCGAGCTCCAGACTGACACTCGCAAGCGTCGAGAAGGAAGATTGTCGCCACCGCGAACACGGCCGCAGTCGTCAGCGCCCGCGCTCGGTGCGGTAAGGGCTGTGTGAAGATGTCCACGGTGATGAGGGCGCGATGGCGAGTGGCCAGCGCGCCCCCGAGAAAGACCAGCCAGATCATCAGATACCGAAGGAACTCATCGCCCCAGAAGAGGGAAGACTGCAGGACATACCGAAACACCACCGTGGTGAATCCCATCACGGCGAGGACGGCGGTGAGGACGATGACGACCCAGTACAGGCCGGTGTCGTACCACGCCAGGATGCGCGACACGGCGATCCTTTCGGTGCGTTGACTCACGTCATGCGTGACGAGCCGACTTCGGATGGCTCGACCACGTCTCGAAAAACGCTACTTGGTCTCGACGATGGCTTTCACCCAGTCCCCGGAATTCGTCTTGGCGATGAAATTGTCCCACACCGGCTTCACGGCGGTGCGGAACGATTCGCGGTCAGGCTCGACGCCCTGCATGCCCGCCTTGATCAGGGAGTCCCACCCGGACACATCCAGCTTCTGTGACTCGACGGCACCCCAATCCCAGTACACTTCCTTTGCCACGGCGTAGAGGGTCTTCTGGATCTCCGCGGGGAGCGAAGCGTACACCTTCTCGCTGACGATCAGGTTGCAGTCCACGAAGATGTGGTACGTCCGCGACAGGAACTTCGACACCTCGTACATCTTCCCGGCGAAGATGGTGTCGCTGGGTACCTCGATGGCGTCCACCACGCCGGTCTGCAGCGCGGTATAGACTTCTCCCCAAGGCATGGGAGTGGCGTTGGCCCCGAGCGCCTTCATGGTTTCCACATAGATCGGCACTTCCGGGATCCGGATCTTCAGTCCCTTCATGTCCGCGGCGCTCTTGATGGGCTTGTTCCGGCTGGCCATGATCCGGAAGCCCGCCGGCCAATACGACAACATGCGAATGCTGGTCTTCTGCAGGATCTCGTCGGCCAATTGCTTGCCGATCGGACCCTGGACCACTTTCTCGTAGTGCGGGTAGTCGCGGAACAAGAACGGCAAGCTGACGATCCCGGCCCGGGTGTGGAAGAGGCCGATCTGGGCGCAGTCCACGCAACTGAAATCCAAGGTGCCGAGGCGCACACCCTTCGGCGTTGTCCTTCAGACCGCCGATCTGGCCGGCGCCGAAGACCTTGATCTCCACCTCGCCGTTCGTCCGGCGGCCCACCTCGGCCGCGAACTTCTGCGACATGGTTTCCACGATGTGGTTGAGCTGGAGATGATGGGAGAGCTTGAGGCGGTACTTGGGTGCCGCGGCCGGCGCCGGGCGGGGTGCCAGGGCCGCACCTCCCGCCGCTGCAGACAGGAGACCGAGAAACTGTCGTCGTGTGACCGAGCCGTTTTTCCGATCGCGTTTCATATGGGCCTCTCCCTTGTGACTGGATTTCCGTGGAGTTCTCGCTTCGCTCCGCTGCCATCGAATCGAGATCGCCGAGACGAAACACGAGCTCGTCAGCCGCCTGATCACCTCCCGCCCAGGATGGGCCGCGCCCGTCCAGGCGCACGCCTGGTGGGCGAATCGAATCTCCCGTTTCGTGCTGGGTACGCGTAGCGGACGGTAGCAAAGGCCGCCAGGGCAGTCAACGCGATTATGCAGATTGTCCGCTGGTCACCTCGGGGCTGCCTACCGGGAGAGCCGTGTGCCTGTCGTTGGTGGATTCTGTCGGGAAATGATCCCTGACGGCTCTTTTGGATTGACTTCCGAAAACCGGCGGCGGTACAAAGCAACGAGCGCACGCGAGCGTGGGATCAGGCGATAGGCCGGGAGTCGGCCGATTCTTGAGGAGGGCGTACCCCCTGGCGCGTCCATTCTCAACCTGGAGGTGTCGATGACACGGCGAGATCGGATCATGGCGGCATCACGGAGAGAACGTGCCGACACGCTCCCCTTCTTTCACTACTGGCGGCATTGCCAGACCGGGTGGGCGGAACGGGAGTGCCGCAACCGGGGAATGGGTATCAACATGCTCCGCCCGCCGTATGTGGAGAAGCTGCACGGCGTCGAGGTGACGGAGATGCGGATGACCGTCGAGGGACGACCCGTCATCCGTCGGACCTTCTCCACCCCCGTGGGCAGCGTCTACGAGGACGAATTTCGGGAGGCCGGGACGGGCCAGTGGAAGCTCATGCGGAGCTGGAAGGGGAACCAGGCCTGGATCACCGCGCGCATGATCAAGGGACCCGAAGACTACAAGGTCGTCAAGTACATGGTCGAGCACACGGAGTATATCGCCGACTACTTTCCGATCGAGCAGGCCCTAGAGTGGCTTGGCGAGGAAGGCGTCGTGCTCGACGGACTTCCCCATTCCCCCATGCAGATGCTGATGATCCACTGGGTGGGGAGCGAGGGGGGGCGGTTCTTCTACCACTTGGCCGACTATCCGGAGCTGGTGGAGGATCTTGCGCAAGCCGTTTCGAAGAGTCGGGAGCCGCTGTACGAGATTGCGGCGAAGTCGCCGGCTCCGATTGCGCTGTGCGGGGACAACATCGACGGGGTGCTGGTGAACCCAGCGCTCTTCGCGAGCTATTTCATGCCGGAGTACGAGAAGCAGGCGCGCCCCCTTCATCGACACGGAAAACTCATGGCGGTGCACATGGATGGGCGCGTTGCCGATCTCAAGCACCTGATTGCCCAGACCCCCATCGACATCGTCGAGGCGCTCCATCCGATCCCGATGGGAGATCTGTCGATCGGCGAGGCGCTGGCGTTATGGAAAGACAAGGCCATCTGGCTGGGTTTCCCGGGGGCCATTTACGAACTCGGGACTCGGGCGACGCAGGAATTCGCCGTGCAGCTTCTCCGAGAGATCGGCTCCGGGGAGCGGCTGGCGCTTGCCATGTCCACCGAGAACCAGGTCACGAATGAGAATCTGCTTACTCTGACGGCCGTTCTGGAGAACGCCGCGCTTCCGTTGGCGCCGGAGTTCATAGCGCAGATCGAGCGCTCCATCGCATGACCGTCCAGCCAGGATGGATGCAGCGAAGAGAGGCGGCTTGTGGACCGGGGGCCCCTGCGAGGCCTGCGGCGCTTGCCGCCCCTCCGTTAGGATGTGTTGCGGAGCCGTCGGGCGGCGTGTAACGTTCGGCCAAGTGACCCCATCCTGACTTTTTATGCGCTCTCCTGACAACACCCTCTCCCGACATCCGGCATTCGCCCCACTCCCCTTTTCGCGCTTAGGGGGTTATGATGGACCTCGTCGCAGACTCCATTTGTGCCTGTATCTGGCGCTCGGCGTGACGCTGGCGGGCGCGCTGGCGGTCACGCAACCCCAGGGAGGGGAAGCCAGCGCCTTGAGGAGGACGTAATGCAGAGACGGAACGGCAGCGCGTGGATTGTGTTGTTCGTGCTGGCCATCGCGATGACGACAGCGGCAGCAGGATCGCCGGTCGCGAACGTGACGGTGGGAAAAGCTCAAAAGTTAATCAAAGAGCGCGCCGGCAAAGCCGACTTTGTCATCTTGGACGTGCGGACGCCCGGCGAATTCGCTGAGGGGCATCTCAAAGGTGCCGTGAATCTGGATGTCCAGTCGCCGACCTTCGAGAAGGGACTTCGGGCATTGGATCGGAAGAAAAGCTATTTGGTCTACTGCCGGACGGGGAACCGATCGCGCCGAGCCACCCTGGCCATGGAGGCGCAGGGCTTCCGTTCGATATTTCATATGAACGAAGGTATCGTTATGTGGAAACAGCAGAACCTCCCCCTTGTCCGCCCCTCGTAGCGCAGTGATCGATCCACGGACTATGGGCCCCATCCCGGATTGTCATCAGCCCCCAACAGAGGAGACAACGCCATGACGAACGCGGCCGGAAGCCCCATTCAGGTCATCAAGACGGACAAGGCGGGTCCCCCGGTCGGTCCGTACTCTCAGGGGATCAAGGCCGCCGGCTTCGTCTTCGTCGCCGGCGAGAAGGGACTCGATCCGGCGACCGGGAAGATCGTCCCCGGCGGCATCGAGGCCGAGACCCGGCGGACGCTGGAGAACGTCAAGGCAATCCTGGAGGCGGCTGGCTCCAGTCTCGATCTGGCGGTTCAAACCTTCGTCTTCATGACCGACCTGAACGACTTTCCGAAGATGAACGCCGTCTATGCGGAGTACTTCACGAAAAACCCGCCGGGACGCACGACCGTCGAGGTGACGAAGCTCCCCGCCGGAGCGCACGTCGAGATCACGGTCACAGCCCTGGCCGGACAGGATGCATGAAAGAGGCGATCTGCGTTGACGTTTTCGGAATGTGCGGCGGTTCGGACGAAACGACCTCGGGGCGGCCCAAGCTGCCCCGAGGTACGTCTTACGTCGGGGTACCCACGTCGCCGTCTCTGCAGAACTCGACCTTTTCGGCAGCCTGGGTGAAAACAGGTCCACATGCAAGGCGGTACGCCGCAGCGGAGTTCGGTCTGAAGAGCGAGCAACGGCCTCGGAATGCGATGATTCCGAGGCCGTTTTTCCAGTACAGCCGCGCTACAGGCGGGCGAACTTCTGGAACGTATGCGCGTCCTCCCGCACGCCGCCGCGCGAGACACCGAAGGTCCAGGTCACCTCGCCGACGTACATGTCGCCGCGAGAATCGAGGCACAAGGTGTGGGGCGCCACGAAGTAGCCCGGGGCCTCCCGGTCGGCGCCGCCCCAGCGCGTGATGACGTTGCCCCTGAGATCGAAGATGCTCACCCGGCCCGGCAGATCCCACTTGATCTCGCCGTGGACGAAGGACGACTGGCCAACCCGCCACCACAGCTCCGACACGTACACGTACCCATCCTTGCCGAAGCAGATATCCGTGGGCCGCTGGACGTGCGTCCAGATATCCAGCAGTTGGCCATCTCGCGTATAGATCTGGATCCGATCATTCTCGCGATCGGTCACGAAGACGCGGTTGTCCGGGGAGACTCCGACGCCGTGCGGGAGATGGAACTGGTCCGGACCGATCCCAGGCTCGCCCCAGGACTGGATCAGCGTCCCGTCGGCCTTGAACCGGTGGACGCGGGCATTGCCGTACCCATCACAGACGTACAGCTCCCCGTCTGGAGCGATGGCGACGTCGGTCGGGCGGTTGAACGGAGGGCCGCCCTTCTTGATGCTCGCGATCGTCTTGCCGTCGTACCCGGTATCCGAGAACGTCCCCGGCGTGCCGATCATCATGACCTGCTTGCCTTCCGGCGTGAACTTCCGGACCGTGTGGTCCCCGTCATCCACGGTGTAGACGAAGTCGGCGGCGTCGATGGCGATTCCATGCGTCCGCGGAGTGAAAAGGCCCTCGCCCCATGAACGGATGAAGCTGCCATCGCGGTCGTACACGATGACGCGGGCGTCCTGCCGGGTCATCAGGTACACGTTGTCCTTGGAATCCGTCGCCACACCGTCCACATCCTTGTGGACATACCCCTTGGGGAGCTTCTCCCATCCTTCGATCACCTTGAATTTCGGAACGACCGCCATTGCCGTCTACCTCCCTTTTCCATGTGAGGAAAGAACGCTGTCACCGCTGTCATCGCCAGCGGGCAGCGGTGACGAATTATACGCCGGTTCTCCGTTCAGGCAAGACTCATGGCAGTTCCCCCTGGCGAACAGGCGGATGTCGTCCGGTTGTCGAGGCAAAGCCGTTCTTCAGGAGCGACCGGCCCTCCTGGCGCGGAATGGGCCTACCGCGGTCTGGCCATGGCCTGAGCGCAGCGGACCAGGATGGACAACGCGACAAAGGGGGCCTCGAGCTCGAAGAAGGTCGGAATTCCGCGGGGCTCGAGGTACGCCTTGCACTCTTCCATACAGTCCTTGTCCCCGCTGAAGCTGACGAGGATCGGCTTCCGGGGATACGTCGCCCGGAGGTTGAGGAGGAAGTCGAACGACGGCACCCCGACCTCTTTCGTCAGCATCAGAATCGGGATGACCGCATCGATGGCGGGGTCGCGGAGGACGGCCTCCATTCCCTCCCGGTAGCCGAACTCGACGCCACGGACCGTGGCGGCGGCCCAGATGTCCACTGGATTCCGCATCCGGATGTACGGTGGGCTGATTTCCTGCAACCGCGCGACGGTTTCGGGAAGAACCGTCGGCACCTCCAGGCCCAGGCGCACGCACAGGTCCGACAGCACGACCAACAGGGCCCCGGACGGCGCCAGGAAGCTGACCCGATTCCCCGCCGGAAGCGGGAGCATGGAAAGCGCCTTCAGGGCAAGCAGCAGATGTGTGTAGTCCGTGACCCGCACGATCCCCGCCTGCCGCAGCATCCCGTCCACCACCCGGTCCTCGGCGGCCAGGGCCGCCGTGTGCGCGACGGCGGCCTGCCGGCCCGCCTCGGTGGCCCCGCTCTTCAGGATGACGACCGGCTTCCGCCGGGTCACGGCTCGGGCGACCTCGAGAAACCGCGCGGGCCGCTTAAAGCTCTCCAGGTAGAGGAGGATGGCCGCGGTCTCGGGGTCGTCCGCCAGGTACTCCAGCGCATCGGTCTCGTCGAGGTCCACCTTGTTGCCGAGGCCGATCACCCGGCAGACGCCGTAGTGCTCGCCGGTGAGGATATACTTCATCGTGTGTGTGGCGAAGTTCCCGGTCTGGGCGACGATGGAGACCGTCCCGCGGCGGATCTTTCCCAGCGGAAAGAAGGCCGAAGTAAAAGCCGCCGGCGTCGAGGTGTGCCCCGAGATGTTGGGCCCCATGAGGCGGATCCCCGTCTCGCGCACGATCTCGACGAGTTCTTGCTGGATCCGCGTTCCCGCCTCGTCAACCTCGGCAAAGCCGCCGGCCATGCAGACGACGTGGCGGATGCCCTTGGCGGCACATTCGCGAACGGCCGCCGGGGTGGCCTCCGCTGGCAGGACGACGAGGGCCAGGTCCACCCCGTCAGGCAGCTTCTCGATAGACGGTGAGACAGGCAACCCCAGGATCTCCCCGCCCTTCGGATTCACCGGGTGGAGCCGACCGGGAAACCCGTTCGCCTGGATGTTCCGGACCAATTCATGGCCGGCCTTCCCCGGCACGGCGGAGGCGCCAACGATCGCGACGCTCTTCGGCTCGAAGAACGGGGTCAGGCTGCCTTTGCTGTTGGCCATGTCCAGCCCCCTCGGAAGGTCTCGATTTCTCGCCGCGGCTCAGCCGCGTGGCGGCGTGAGTGCGATCAGCGCATCCACGACGACCGGCGCGCCGTCCGGGCGGATCTTGACGGGATTCAGGTCTATCTCACGGATCGCGGGATAGCGCAGGCCGATCTCGCCCAGGGCGATCAGGATCCCGGCCAGGGCGTCCTGGTCCGCAGGGGCCTGCCCCCGGAAGGCCCCCAGGAGCTTCACCGCACGGATCTCCTGAAGCATCTCGAGGGCATCGAACCGGCTGAGCGGCGCCACGCGGAAGACCGCATCCGCCAGCGCCTCGGTCAAGACACCGCCCAAGCCGAACATCACGCAGGGGCCGAACTGCGGGTCCCGCGTCAGCCCGCACGCGAACTCCCGGTCCCCCGACACCATCTCCGCCACCAGCAGGCCGTCGCAACCGGGCAGCGCCGCGAGCCGCCGGCCGGCCTGACGGACGTCCTCCGCTGTCCGGAGATTGAGCACAACCCCGCCCACCTCGGTCTTGTGCAGGAGGCGCGCGCCCGAGGCCTTCACGACGACGGGATAACCCAGGCTGGTGGCCGCCTCCACCGCCGCGTCCGCATGGGGGACGAGCACCTCCCGGGGGACCGGGATGCCGTGGCCGGCAAGGAACTGCTTGGCGGCATACTCCGTCAGGGCCACCTGCCCCTTGGCGATGGCCTCGTCGAGAAGAGTCATGCTGCCTCCTTGGCTACCGCGCCAGGACCTCGGGATTCACGATCCCCTCGGGCCGCTCACCCCGGAGGCCTCGGATCAGGGCGATGTCGCGGGGAGCGCCGTTCGATCCTACTGTTCCTTGGCCAGCTTCATCAGTTCGACGACCGTGCTCCCGTATTCATCCCAGTACTTGGTGAACTGCGCGGCGTCCAGGTACTTGAGCCTCAGAGTCATGTCGGCCATCCGCCGATGCCGGACATCACCGCGTGCGGTTGTTCTGGACGCTCTCGTAGTAATCGAAACCGTCGCCGAGCTTGTCGAGGAGTGGTCGGGTCACGGCATCCAAGGCTCGGCGGATGTCGGCCGAGAGCGGTTGGGCCGCCGCGCGAAGATTCTCCTCGAGCTTGGTTACCTTCCGCGCGCCGATGAGGCAGCAGGAGATCCCCGGGCCGGCGAGCGCCCACTTGGTCGCGAGCTCGGGCATGGTCATGCCGGTCTCCGTCGCGACCCGCCGAATCCCCTCGAGCGCCGCCGCGGTTTCCGCCTCGGCTCCCTCCTCGCCGTGGCGAATCAGCGCGGATCGCCGATGGTTGAAGTGTCGCGTGCGCGCCTGATGCAACGGGACGTCGGCCAGCGTCGGATACAGGTCCGCGAGGAGTCCTTGGAGCAGGGTCATGTACCCGATGACGCCGATGCCGCGGGTTCGACAGAGCGGTAGGGCTCCGAGCTCGATGGCCCGCGTGAGCAAGCTGTAGGGGAGCTGGTTCACGACGATGTCCGGGCAGACGGCCAGGGCCTCCTCGAGTCGAGCCTCGGCGAAATTGCTGACGCCGATGTATCGGATCTTGCCCTGCTGGCGAAGCTTCATGAGCGCGGCGAAGGCTTCGTGAACCGTCGGCGGGTTCCGGATGACGGATTCGTCGCTCGTGAAGTGGCGGATCGAATGGGGATGGATGGGCCAGTGGATCATGTAGAGGTCGAGGTAGTCCAGGCCAAGACGGCGCAGGGACGCCTCGCAATGTGTCGGCAGCGTGTCGGCGTAGCAGTTGGACGGCGAGACCTTCGTGCCGATGATGACCCGATCGCGTGGGATGCCTCTCAGCGCCTCGCCGAGCGATTCCTCGCTGCGTCCTTCGTTGTACGCCTCGGCGGCGTCGAAGTAGGTGATCCCGAGCTCGACGGCGCGGCGAACCACCGCATCCGCGTCGGCCTGATGGCAGTCGCCCCAGTAGGCGCCGCCGCCGAACGACCAGCAGCCCAACCCGAGTGCGGACAGGGTCAGGTCCGACGTGCCACATCGTCTTCGATCCACGCGCGCGCCTCCCTGCCGGATCGGGTGGAATCGGTCAGCCGAGTCGGTCTTCGGGATACCTCAATGTCCTCGGGCGGCGATCTGCCACCTGCCTGTGATTTCGCCTCGGGCATCCACCACCACGGCCTCGTCCCACAAGTTGACCGTCGAGCAGACATGGACCGGGACGATGTAGGCCGGCGCGCCGACCGCCGGCTCAGGGGACGGCGTCGCCAGGCGAACCAGGAGATGTTCCTCCCACCGGCCGACGACCTCGGAGCCGGGCGTCGAGAGGACCTGGGCGTGGGGGATGGCGGGATCGGCCGAGACCGACTTGTAGCCCGCGTCCACGGCGAAGAGCGTCGGGGAAGGCCGACTGATCACCCGGCCCACGACCAGGGCGGCATACGCGAAATGGTCCGGCAGAAGCGTCTCGTAGCCCTTGTCCCAGAGGATCCACGTGCCGGGGGACACCTCGTCAATGCCCGCCATGGTGGCGGCGAGCGCAAAGTCCATGGAGTTACCGGCGACGACCCGGGGGACCCGGACGCCCCGCTTCTCCACGGCCGTCCGCGTGTCGATGACGGTCTGCAGGGCGCGCCGATAGACAGGTTCCCGATCGCTGGGTCCGCCCGGGGCGGGCGGACTGCCGTAGGAATGCAAACCCTCGAACCGCACACCGCGCGTCTTCCGGATCAGATCCACCAAGGCACACGCCTCCGCGCCGGCCTCGATGCCCGTTCGGTTCATTCCCGAGTTCACATCCACCAGGGCGCCCACCGCGACGCCTTCGGCCTCGCACGCCTGTCGCGAGGGGTGCGACCTGGGCGGGATGGTCCAGCAGGACCAGCAGCCTGGCGTGGGGGAATTCCTTCTGGAGCCGCGCCACCTGTGCGGCGAGCGGGCCGACGATGGGATAGGCGAGGAGGATGTCCCGAACGCCCGCCTCGGCGGCGAGCCGTACCTCCTTGGGCGTGGCGCACTTCACGCGGTCGATCCCTGCCGCCATCTGCAAGCGCAGAATCTCGCGGCACTTATGGGTCTTGATGTGCGGCCGCAAGCGACCGATAGCCGCCCAGACAGCTTCGCCGATCCGGGCGATGTTCTGCCTGGATCTTCTCCTCGTAGAAAACGAGCGCGGGCGTCTCGAGGGTGTCGACGTGCCGAATGCGGTAGCTGGGATCCATGGTGTGCCTTTCATGTAGCGGGGCGCGGGGTCTTTGGCCCCCGCTCGCTGTCTCTGGTCCAACAGGGTGTTGACAAACTCATTTCGCCCAGGCTGCTCAAAAAGGCCCAGATGCAAGGCGGCGCGCCGGAGGCCGAGCGAGACGTACTGGAGGTACGTCGCAGCGAGCGCCGAGGTGCGACAACGCCGCAGATGGGCCTTTTTCAGCAGCCGGTCAGAATCGCTTGTACTCCAGCCACTTCCCGTTCATCGTGATCTTGCAGCGGGCCTCGCCGTGATCGCCGATGACCTTCTCCATGTCGATGGTGAAGTCGATGGCGCTCATGATCCCGTCGCCGAACGTCTCGTTGGCCATCTCGCGCAGGGCGTCGCCATACACGCCGATGATCTCCAGCAGGCGGTACTTGAATGGGTCCGTCGTGATGGGGAAATCGGTCCGGACCGGGAACTTGGAGAGGGCAGCGGTGGTCTCTCCGTCGAGGCCGAGCAGCTTCCCCACCTTCTTGGCCTCGTCGGGGGTCAGGCGGTGATTTCCCTCCAGGGCCGCGGCGACGTACGTGGGATTCTTCCCCACTGCCTTGGCCACCTGGGCCAGTGTGAGCTTCTTCGCCAACCGCTTTGCCTTGATCGTCGCCGATGCCTTCTTTGCCTCCATGGTGGCGTCCCTTTCCCGCCTTCGCGTCACGAGGTGACAGTCCGCAGCACGCACCGATGTCAGGCCGCCGGGGTGAGGACCGTCCCGACGAGCCGGTCCGAGAGCACGTTGCGATCCAGCGTGAGGTGTCCGTCCACGACAACCCAGTGGATGCCCTCGGCGAACTGATGGGGTTCCTCGAAGGTCGCCCGATCCCGGATCGTGGCCGGGTCGAAGACGACCAGGTCGGCGAAGTAGCCTTCCATCAACTCGCCCCGGCGATCCAGGTGGAGCTTCCCTGCCGGCTTACCCGTCATCTTGTGAACGGCCGATTCGATGGTGAGCAGCCCCTTCTCGCGGACGTAGCGCGCCAAGACACGCGGGAACGTTCCGTAGCAGCGTGGGTGGGGATGGCCGCCGCCCGTCGGCCCGCCGGGGGTCGTGGACCAGCCGTCGGACGCGATGATGGATTCGGTCCGGGGAAGGAGGAACTCGACGTCCTCATCCGCCATCACGAAGTTCACCATCATGGTGCGGTTGTCGTCCGCCCGGATCACGTCCAGGGCGAGTTCGCCGGGGTCGCGGCCCACCCGCCGGGCGGCCTCGGCCACGGACAGCCCCTGCATCCAGCGGTGTCTGTTCGCAGTGCACGTACGCGAAACGGATATCCTGCCAGTCGAATCGGAAGAAGTTGTTCCAGCCGGGCGCCCCGCAGGAGACGTCCCGGAGGATCTGGGCGCGGAGCGTCGGGTCTCCCAAGCGGTCGAGCATCGCCCGCGGCCCGCCCTCGTGCGCCCAGGGCGGCACGAGCTGGCTCAGGTTCGCGCTCCCCGCGGTGTACGGGTAGATGTCGAAGGTGACATCGTGGGTCCGGGCAGCCTCTTGGATCAGGTCGTAGGTGATGCGGACCTTCCCCCAGTTGTCCCGCCCGGCCGCCTTGTGGTGTGAGATCTGGACGGGGATGGCCGCCTCGCGGCCGATACGCAGGCTTTCCCGCACCGACTCGACGACGGTGCCGGCCTCGCCCCGTATGTGGGACGTGTAGATACCGCCGGACGAGGCCACGACCCGCGCGATGTCGATCAACTCCTCGGCCTCGCAGTACACCCCCGGCGGGTACACCAGCCCCGTGGACATGCCGAACGCGCCGGCCTCCATGGCCTCGGCGGCATACCCGCGCATGGCAACCAGCTCGTCCGGGGTCGGCTGCCGGTTGGCGAAGCCCATGGCGCAGGCGCGGATGGCGCCGTGGCCAACCAGGGGGGCGACGTGCGTGGCCTTGGGGACCGCCTTGAGCTCCCCCAGGAACTCGCCGAAAGTATTCCAGCGCCAGGAGCCGTGGGCGGGCCCGATCATGGTGCCCTTGATCTGTTCGCGGACGGCGTCGTGCACGGGCGCCGGTGTCAGCCCGCAGTTGCCGGTGGCCTGGGTGGTGACTCCCTGCCGAATCGTGCTCTCGGCGCGCCCGTCGGCGAGGAGCGGCAGCTCGGAGTGGGTGTGGATGTCCACGAACCCAGGGGCCACGACACAGCCCGTCGCATCCAGCCGGCGGCCGGCCGGCGCGGCTGCCAGGTCACCGATGGCGGCGATCCGGGTCTTCAGCGATGCCCACATCGGCCCGTCGTCCCGGCGCCCCTGTGCCGTCCACCACCAGGCCGTTCTCGATGATGAGGTCGAAGGTCATGCGGCCACTCCCTGTGGAACGCCGGTTATCGGGCAACTGGAAACTGGGCAATTGGGCAATTGGGCAACTCGGCAACTGGGCAATCAGGAAGTGCGGGTCGCCTCATCGCCGCCTTGCCAACTTGCCCGATTGCCAAGTCGCCCGTTCCTTGTCGCCCGCTACCGCATTCGCTTGGCGATCCGCGGATCGAGCATGTCCCGCAGACCGTCCCCCACCAGGTTGATGGAGAGAACGGTGACCGCCAGGAACAGGCCGGGGAAGAGCAGAAGCCAGAAGGCCACCCGGACATAGGAACGGGCTTCGGCCATGATGTTGCCCCAGCTCGGGATTTCCGGCGGCGTCCCGGCCCCCAGGAAACTCAACCCGGCCTCGATCAGCACGGCGGAGGCCATCACGTAGGTCCCCTGCACGATCAGGGCGGCCAGCGTGTTGGGCAGGAGGTGGCGAAGCATGATGCGGGGGACGCGCGCGCCCATGGCGGTGGCCGCCTCGACGAAGGGTTGTTCGCGCAGCGTGAGCACGATGCTCCGCACCAGCCGCACCACCCGGGGCGTCTGCGGGATCACCAAGGCAATGATGACGTTTCGCACGCTGGCCTTGGTCAGGGCCACGAAGGAGATGGCCAGGAGCAAGTCCGGCAGGGCCATGATGCCGTCCATGACCCGCATGATGACGTTGTCCAGCTTCCGCACGAAGCCGCTGACGAGGCCGATGGCGAGGCCGACGACCGAGGTGACCGCGGCCACCACCAGCCCAACCAGCAAAGAGATCCGCGCGCCGTAGATGACCCGGCTGTAGGAATCCCGCCCGTACATGTCCGTACCGAACCAGTGATCCGCGACCGGAGCGCGCAGCCGCACGACGGGATTCATGTCGACCGGGTTCACCGTCCAGAGGTAGGGGGCAAAGACGGCCAGGAGCACCATCCAGAACAAGAGGAGCGCGCCGGCCACCATGGTGGGGTTGCGCCGGACGAACCGGCGGACCTTCACCGGCCGGGAGAGCTGCTCGTAGGGAGATGACGCCGCCGTCCGCCTGTTGTGTCATGGCCTCAGTACCGGATGCGAGGGTCGAAGAGCGTATAGGACATGTCCACCAGCAGGTTCACCAGGGCGTACGAGAACGAGAAAATGAGGGTGACGCCCTGGATGATGGAGTAGTCGCGCTGCAGAATGGCGTCCACGGTGAGCCGCCCCAGCCCTGGCAGGGCAAAGACGCTCTCGGTGATGACCACGCCGCCGATGAGCAGGGCGAAGCCGACGCCGATCGTGGTGACGATGGGCACCGCGGCATTCTTCAGGGCATGGGCGAAGAGCACGGTGGCGGGCCTGAGTCCCTTCGCGTTGGCGGTCCGGATGTAGTCGGACTGGAGGACCTCCAGGAGGCTGGCCCGCGTGATCCGCGCCAGCAGGGCCGTGTACACCATTCCCAGGGCGATCGTTGGGAGAATCAGGTGCTGGACGAAGGGAACGATCCCCTCCCGGAAGCTGACGTAGCCCTGGACCGGCAGGAGGTCGAGCTTCACGGAGAACAGGTAGATGAGGAGGAACCCCAGCCAGAAGATGGGGATGGAAAAGCCTCCCACCGCGATGACCATCACCGCCCGGTCCACCAACGAGCCGGCCCGCCAGGCGGCCAGGACTCCCAGCGGGACCGCCGTCAGGACGGCGAAAACGAGCGTGCTCAAGGCCAGGGCCAGGGTGGGCTCCAGCGCTGGACGATGAGCTGGCTGACGGGACGCCGGGAGTGGAGAGACTGGCCGAGGTCCCCGCGGAGCAGGCTCCCCACGTAGAGCGCGAACTGGACGTGGATCGGCTTGTCGAGTCCCAGGCCGGCGCGGATCTTCTGGATGTTCTCGGGTGTGGCGTAGTCCCCGGCGATGATGGCCGCGGGATCTCCCGGCGCGATGCGGACCAGCAGGAAGACGAAGACGACGACGATCGCCCATGACGGGCAGCGTCGCCAGGATCCGCCGGAGGATGTATGCGAGCATAGGGTCGAGGTGTCGGCCGCGGGCGGCGTCGGGCGCATGGAGCCGAGACCGGGCGGTCGACGCTCCTAGCCGCCCGAATTTCTCCGGTCAAGTATTCTTTGACAACGCTTAGCCTTACTTCTTCACCAGATTCCAGAACACGGTGTGCGGCGTCTCGATGATGCCGCTCAGACGGTCCTTCCGGTAGGCCGCCATCTGGAAGAACTCGCCCAGCGGCACGTACGGGATGTTCTCCATGAGGGCGCTGTGGTACTCGGTCAGGCCCTTCTTGAAGGCGTCGGTCCCGGCGGTAAGCTGCGCCCAGATCCTCCAGGGCCTTGCGTCGCCCGCGGCGAGCAGGGCCAGCCGAACCAGGCCTTGTCGCACGCCGTGGAGATGTTGGCGTGGCCCCACGGGTCCTTGAGCGCCGGCTAGCCCGAGTAGGTATGGAAGATGTGATAGCCGCCGGGGTTCTTGGACGGCGGCTCCTTGCACCGGGCGCCGCGAGATGAGCGTGCCCCAGTCCACGACCTGGAGATCCACGTTCACCCCGATCTTCCGCAGCATGGCGGCCGTGGTGAGCGAGGCGGCGTTGATGGTGGCGAAGTCGCTGGGGGCCATCACCACGATCTTCTCCCCCTTGTAGCCGGCCTCGGCCAGGAGTTGCTTGGCCTTCTCGAAGTCCTGCTTCTTCAGCAGGTCGGCCCCGGCGTCCGTCTCCAGCCAGCCGCCGCAGCCGAGGTAGCTGTAGCAGACCCGGAAGTTCTGCGGATCGCCGGCGATGGCCCGCAGGTACTCCTCCTGGTTCACCATCAGCATGAGGGCCTGGCGGGCCTTGACGTTGTCGAAGGGGGGGTTCAGGTGATTCGGATGGATCTGCATCTGCGAGACGTCCGCCCGGTACATGGCGATATTGGCGTTCTTGCGGAGCAGCGGCCACTGGTCCATGTGCGGCCGTTGCACGTAGTCCACCTCGCCCTTCTCCAGCGCCGCCACGGCCGTGGACTGGTCGGGGATGACCACGAACTCCACCCGGTCCACGTTCACCTTCTTGCCGCCGGCATAGTAGCTGGCCGGCTCCTTGCGGGGGACGTAGTCCTTGAACTTCAGGTACACCGTCTTGGCGCCCGGCACCCACTCCTTTGCGCGAACATGAAGGGGCCGGAGCCGATGATCTCCCCCTCGAAGGGCTTGGAGGGATCCTGCACCGCGTGCGCGCCGGGAGGATGAAGGGCACGTAGCTGTACTCCTTGGCCAGGGCCCGGATGGTGAGCCCGTACGGCTCCTTGAGCTTGAGGACGAACGTCTTGTCGCCGGTGGCCTCCAGCGAGGCCGTGCGGGCCATCACCTTCTGCCCGGCGGCGTCCTTGACCGCCCAGCGCTTGATCGACGCCACCGCGTCGGCCGCCCGCACCGGCTTGCCGTCGTGCCACTTGAGCCCGTCGCGCAGGGTGAAGGTGTAGGTGAGCTTGTCCGCGCTCAGCTGGTAGGTGTCCACCATCTGCGGCTGCGGCTGCCCCTTGGCGTCCAGGGCGAACAGCGTGTCGTAGACCATGTAGCCGTGCACCTGCGTGATGTCCGCCGTGGTCGCAGTGCGGGATCCAGGTACTTGACCTCGGCATGCATGACCGCGCGGACCGTCTGGGCGGACGCGACGCCTCCCCAGACGAGCAAGGCGCCGACCAGCGCGCATCCCAGCAGCTTCATCGTCGTTCTGCGGCTCATCGTTCCGCTCCTTTCTGGCTGATCGTCGGTATGTGTTCCTGCCCACCACCCCACACGTCACTGGCCACATCAGCCGAACAGGCTTGTTCGGGGCGCCCGATCCCGCGGCTGCCGGAAACGCATCCGGCGGACGATAACGAGGGTCGTCGGTCGGCAGCGGACCGGTCCATTCCGGCGACCGGCGCGCATCGAACATGGCCCAGGCACGGGAAACTTGTCAAGGGAAATCCCACGCCGGAAGACGCTGGGGTCGGGTCGAAATAGGCGGGTTTGCAGGGGCGTGAAGCCCCGCCGGGCCGAAGGATCAGGGGGACGCTGGAGCGGCCACCGAGATGCCCAGAACCGTAGGAAGGGAGGGCCCGTAGGCCACCCAACACTACAAGCCGCGTCAAGGCGGAGCCGGGTCGCTGGCCTTGGGTTGAGGAGCACCCGCGCTCGCATCGGTCGTGGGCGGTCCGGTGCGTCCCCGACCGTCGTGGACGCCGACAGCGGGCACCCCCGGGACCGGCGGGTCGTGTGATATAGTGCGTGCCGATGATCCGACGCCCCCGGCGCCGGGCACCGGCCTTCTTTGGTGGCGGGAGGGCAATCCATGCGCGACTTCCTGAAAGTGTATGCGCCGATCGCAATCCTGCTGGTCGCCGGTTTCGCGGTCGCGTCCCGGTTCGTGAATCCGGCGCCACCGCGCCAGGTGCGGATGGCCGCAGGCGCTCCGCAAGGGGCATACGCGGAAACGGCGAAACGCTACCGCGACATCCTGGCCCGGGATGGAATCACGCTCGAGGTCGTGACCACACAGGGTTCGCTGGACAACCTCAGGCTCCTGCAGGCGACCACCGGGGGCGTGGACGTGGCCTTCGTGCAGGGGGGAACCGGATCGGCCGATGCGCTGGGCCTGGTGTCGATCGGCAGCGTGTTCTTCGAGCCGCTCTGGGTTTTCGTGCGGGAAAGCGTTCCGGCTCGGTCGCTGGCGGAGCTCCGGGGACGACGGCTGGCGGTTGGGGTCGAAGGCAGCGGAAGCCGCGCCCTGACGCTTCAGCTACTGCAGGCGAGCAGTATCCCCGCAGGCCCCCATCTGCTCCCCATCGGTGGGGATGACGCGGTGCGGCGGCTCCTGGAGGGAACGGTGGACGCCGCCTTCTTCGTCACGGCCCGCCCGTTTCCGCAGCTCGAGCCACTGCTCCGCGCGAAGCATGTCCGGCTGATCAGTCTGGCGCAGGCCGATGCGTTTGCCCAGCGATTCCGGTTTCTGTCGAAGGTCATCCTGCCCGAAGGGCGGCTGGACCTCTTGGCCAACATCCCGGCCAAGGATGTGACGCTCCTCGCGCCTGCCGCCGCGCTCGTCGCCCGGGAGGATCTGCACCCGGCGATCATGGACCGGCTCATCCTTGCCGCCACCGAGGTCCATGGCGGCGGCCAGCTTTTCACCGAGCCGGGCCAGTTCCCTGCGCCGCGCTTCGTGGACATTCCGATGAGCCCGGACGCCGAGCGGTACCTGAAGTCTGGACCCACGTTCTTCCGGCGTCATCTGCCCTTCTGGGCGGCGACGATGGTCGAGCGCTTTATGGTTATGCTCATACCGATCGTCACGCTGATGCTTCCCCTGATCCGCTTCGCGCCTCCTGTGTACAACTGGCAGGTGCGTCGCCGGATCTATCGCTGGTATGGGAATCTCCGCGACATCGAGCAACGGGCGCTGGGGGCAACGACCGCGGCCGAGAGTGCGGACCTCCTGGAGCAGCTCAATCGCGTCGAGGCGGATGTCGGCAAGGTCCAGGTACCGCTCAGCTTTGCGGAGAGCCACTACCATCTCCGCACGCACATCCAGTTCGTCAAGCGGCTCGTCGAACGGAAGGGGGCGGCCGGGTCCGTGGTCGGCTGAGGGCGGCCAGCCCGGACGAGGCGGGATGCCGACCACGGGACCGTATTCCACAAACCGCGTCAGAGGTGGGAAAGGCGGTCTGCCCCTACGCCCGAAATGCACGGGTGGTTCGGAGCGTGTGTAATCATAAGGGGATGCCTTCCCGCGAGGGCCGCCTCCTGCGGTGTCACGAACCGCCCTATTCCGCGCGCCGGGAATACCGGTCGCTGAGCTCGCGGCAGTAGTCCAAGGCCGACCGGATGCGCTCGTCGGGCACGTCCGCCTCGATGTCCGGGAGCCCGAGGTCGCACGGGCCCAGCCCCTCGGCGATCCGGTCCAGGTCGGCCCGGATGTCGGCCCACGGCTTGTTCTCCAAGTCCATGGGGGTATAGAGCAAGTTCCGCCGCGCCTGCGGAAACAGGCGCCGCGCGCGCGGCAAGTCGGACTCGAGGCCCATGTCGATGTACGCGAGGTCACGGATCGCCGCATAGGCGTCCATGTGCGGGTCGATGCTCCAGGCGCAGTTGTGGATGCCGAAGACCTCGAAGGCTTCGCGAAGCCGCAAGTCATACGGCAGGAGATGCTCTCGGTACTGCGCCGGACTGATCATGTTCAGCATGCAGTTGGCGATGGAGAGGAAGCGCGCGTCGAACCCGTGGCGCCGCTGATGCGCGCAGAGCGCCCGGGCAGCCTCCACCATGGTCGTGGTCACGACCTCGAACACGCGGTGCGCCCGCCCTGGGTCCTCGATCAGGTCGGTGAAGATGGCCTCCCCCCGAAGGCGGTAGGCGGTGTTTAGGACCCCCTGCCAGTGAAGGTAGCCTTCCGCGCTGCCGGTCAGCTCCACCGCCTTGTCCACCTGCCGGAGGATTCCCTGGAAGAAGGGGTTGGCGGAAAGATCCGGCGGCGCGAGGTGGGCCACGGCCTCGTCGGGAAGGGGCGGGCCGACATTGGCCGGCCACGCATTGGGGAAATAGCGGATCGAGAGGCCGAGGATCCGCCCCATCGCCGCAGCCCCGTACGCCCCGGTCAGGAGGTCCCGGGGTTCTTGCCCCTCGATGACCCCCCCGATAGGATGGCCCGGAAACCGCCGCCGGATCTCGGCCGTCATCACCTTTAGCGTCTCCAGCCGGTAGTCGGGATCCTCGTGCCACCGCTCCGAGAAGTCGATCCCGCAGCGGACGTGGAACCAGTTGGGATTGAAGCCGACCTCGGGGCGGAGGTACGCCTCGGTGCCGTCTACCGGGCGCCGTCCCGGGATCGCGGCGAGGGGGATATAGTAGCGGAGCTGCGGGTGACGCATGGGCTCCTTGTCGCGAGTTACCGCTCGGCTGATACCAGTCTCCGCCCTACTTTGCTTCTTCTGCGGCGAGCTGCATGAGGGCCTTGGTCTGCTCTTCCATGTCGGCCCAGAGCGTCGCGGTCTCGGCGGGACCAAGGAAGCTGGAAATTGACCCGATCTGCTCCATCTTCTGAATGTGCTCAGGGGTCTCCATCACCCTCTTGATGGCGCCAGCCAGCAACTCGGCGATCTCGGGCGGAGCGCCGGCGGGAAGCGCGTACACTCGGGAGGTATTGGCGTACCCCTTGTAGCCAAGGGCTTCGAGTGTCTTCACGCCCGGCAGGAACTTCGTCTCCTTCCGGTCCATCAGGGCGAGCGGCCGGAATGCCCCAGCCTTGACGTGCGGCAAGAGGACGACCGGGAAGTCGAAGATCATATCGGTGTGGCCTCCCAGAAGATTGTTCGCTGGCTGGGCCCCTCCCTGGAAATGGACGATGGCGAGCTTGATACCTGCCTCCTTCTGGAGCTGCAGGGCAGCCAGATGCGGCACACTCAGCACGCCGCCGGTGCCGGTCTTCAATTTGTAGGGATTGGCCTTGGCATAGTCCACCAACTCCTTGATGGACTTGAAGGGGCTGTCGCTCCGGACCGCGATGCCGATCGGATCCACCGTGTGGAGGGCGACGGGAATGAAGCTCTTGCGGTTGAAGGTAGCCTTCCGGGCCGGGTCCAGGTAAACGGTGATGGTGCCTGGTAGCACGGTCTGGCCAAGCACGTACCCGTCCGGCTTGGCGGCCGCGATTTCGGTGGCACCTATCTGCGAGGCGGCGCCGGGTTTATTGGTGACAGTCATGGGAGTCTGCAGCTCCTTCTCCAACATCGCGGCGAGAATTCGCGCCGAGATGTCGGCACCGCCACCGGTGGCCCATCCGACTATGATGTTGATCGCTTTCCCTTTCTGTGGGAAGTCGACTTTCTTGGCGGGCGCTGCGACAGGAGCGGCCGCAGCCGCCGTGGCCTGCGCGCCTGCGAGCCACGCCAGAGTTGCCACGAGTAGAACCAGCACACGTTTCATCTCTCTCCTCCTCGATCGGGTCCACTCTCACGATATCGCCATGCCAACCTGCAGGTGAGCTCCGCCTTCCCGTCCTCTCGCAAAGGCATGGCTCCCTTTATACGGTTTTCCCCCACAATTTTCCATCACTTCTGGTCGCGCCACGGGCGAGGGGGTGTTCACACCTGGCTATCGGCGCCTCGGACCGCCGAGACGGCGCGGAAGGTCGAAAAAACAATCACGAGGGCGGCGATCCCGAGCAGCGCCGCCGAGAGGGGCCGAGTGAAAAGGATGGAGAAGTCGCCGCGCGACATCTCCAGCGATTGCCGCAGGCCCCGCTCCATCAGGGGGCCGAGGATCATGGTGAGCACGAGCGGGGCCGTGGGGATGTCGAGTTTCTTGAAGGCGTACCCGACCAGGCCGAACGCGAGCATCAGCCCGATGTCGAACACGCTGTTGCTCAAGCTGTAGACCCCGACGATGCAGAAGGCGAGGACAAGCGTCATGAGGATCGAATAAGGAATCTTCAGGACCGCTGCCCAGAGCGGAATGAACGGCAGGTTCAGGACCACCAGGATCACGTTGCCGATGTACAAGCTGGCGATGACGGCCCAGACGAACGGCGCGTTGTCGTTGAACAGGGACGGGCCGGGGGTCAGCCCGTTCATCATGAAGGCGCCCATCAGGATGGCCGTGGTCGGGGAACCGGGAATCCCAAGGGTGAAGAGGGGGATCAGCGCTGCGTTGGCGTACGAGTTGTTGGCCGTCTCCGGCGACGCCACGCCCTCGATCGCACCCTTCCCGAATCGCTCCGGCGTCTTGGAGATCTTCTTTTCAATCGAGTAGGCCAAGAAGGTGGGCACGACCGCGCCCACACCCGGGATCAGGCCCAAGAAGAACCCAAGGACGGTGCCCCGGATGATCGGCCAGGCCGAATCCTTCATGTCCTTGAGCGTGGGAACGAGGGAGCGCATGCTGGTCTCGAAGATCTGCATGGCCTTCATCTCGACATTCAGGAAGATCTCCCCGATGCCGAAGAGGCCCATGACCACCGGCACGATACCGAAGCCGTCGAGCAGTTCCGCACGTCCGAACGTGAAGCGGGGGGCGCCCATCACCGGGTCGATGCCGATCTGGGCGATAAGGAGCCCGAGGATCGCCGACATGAGTGCGCGCGCGAGCGACTTGCCGGCCAGTCCGGTGACCAGCGACAGGCCTACCGCCATCAGGGCAAAGAACTCCGGCGGCCCGAACTTCAGGGCGAATCGAGTGAGCGGCATGGCGACCAACACCAGGCCCATCGTTGCGACTGTGCCTCCGAAGAAAGACCCGATGGCCGCAATGGCCAAGGCGGGGCCCGCCCGACCCTGCTTGGCCATCTGGTACCCGTCGAGGCAGGTCACCACGCTCGCGGCTTCGCCGGGTACGTTGAGGAGCACCGAGGTGATCGTCCCGCCGTACATGGCTCCATAGTAAATGGAGGCTAGCATGATGATGGCGCCGGTGGGGTCGAGTGCCACGGTGATGGGGATCAGGATGGCGGTCCCGGCCGCGGGACCGACACCGGGGAGAACCCCGATCAGCGTCCCCAACGTGCACCCGATGAAGGCGTAGAGGAGATTGGCGGGCTGCAGGGCGGTGGCAAAACCGGCCATGATGAGTTGAAAACTTTCGACCATGTCCTTCCTCGTCCGACGGGACGCCCCTAGAAACCGAGAACGCCTCGCGGGAGCGGCACCTTCAGCCAGTGATCAAATACGTAGAAGGCGCCGAAGCTGCACCCCAGCGACACCAGCAGAGTAATGATGATACCCTTTCGCCCCAAGGCATAGAGAAGGAACGCACATACACAGAAATTGGTGAGCGGAAAGCCGAGTGGTTCGAACATGTAGATCGTGAAGACCAGGGCCAGTACGACCGCCCCGATCCGCAGGTATCCGATGCGGTGGGTGAAGAAATCCTCCGGCATCGGCTCTGCCGGACCGAAGAAAGTCTGGAGGAGCATGAAGATGGCCAGCCCGCCGAAAATGATGGCTAGCCAAAAGGAGAAGAACCCTGGCCCCGGCCCGAGCCGCGTGTAGTAGCGGAGCTGCAGCGCCTCATGGGCGATGAAGGCCGCCAAGAGCAGAAAGAGCGTTCCCGTGATCCGATAAGGCCATTTCATGGTCATGGCCTCTTCCCCACTATCTCTTCAAGCCAATTTCGAGCGCTGTTTGGCCTTGCACCACGTACCCGGTCCAGGATTTCGCAGGGGCCTCCGAACATCGTTTCGGGACCAAAACACGAACATGAAAGGGCTGACGAACTTCAAACCTCTCGCGTCAACAGGCCCGCCCCCTTCAGCGCGTCCTTGATGGTTTGTAGCTCCGCGCCCTCCGGCAGGCGGGTGGGTGGTTGGACGACGGGTGATTTGAGTCGCCCCGCCAGGTACATGGCCATCTTCATTCGAGCGTGGGCGTCTCCGGTGGGCTCTCCGCCCCCGTACACCACGTCCTTCAGGGGGTTGATCCGGTACTGGAGATCCATGGCTTTCTTGAGATCGCCGGCGCAGACGGCGTCGTAGAGATCCACGATCATGTCCGGGATGAACGAGGCAAAGCCGACCAATGCCCCGTCCACGCCTTGTACCATGGAGGCCAGCAGGTACTCGTCGTGGCAGGTCAGGATGGTCTTTCCCGGCCCGTTCTGGCGGATCGTCCGGATGTCCTTGGCATACTTGTTCATCTCGCGCGTGCCGATCTTGAAGCACTTCACCCAGGGGAGCTTGGCCAGGCCGGCCAGGACCTCGAAAGAGTACCCGGCTCGGGTCCAGGCCGGATAGATATGGACGACGAGGTCCAGGCCGGAGTTCTTGCCGATGGCGGTGAAGTAATCCACGACGTGATCCGGCCGCATCCCGAAGCGGAGCCACATGTGCGGGGGCATCACGAGGAGGCCGGATGCTCCAGCAGTCTTGGCCATGGCGGCGTGCTCGCAGGCCTCGTTGATTCCCTCGCAGTTGATGCCCGAGACGACGGGCAGGGCGCCTTTTACCTCGTCGGCGACGATGCGGGTGACCTCGGCCCGCTGTTTGGGCGAGAGGGCGAAGACCTCTCCGGTGTGGCCGTTGGTGACCAGACCCCCGATGCCGCGGTGGCCGGCCAGCCAGGCTGTAAACCGGCGCAGCTCCGGTTCGTCGATCTGGAGATCCGGCGTGAAGGGACACTGCATTGCCGGCAGGATGCCTCGATAGACCCGTTCCGTCGTTCCCATACCTAGCTCCCTTCTCGTGATGGGGGCCCCTGGGGGCCGGCCGCGCCCTTCCGAAGGGCCGATGTCGTGCCGTCAAGAAAGGCCCGCGTTTCCGCCAGGGCCGCCTCCGGCGACTCGGCGGCGTGGAAGGTCTCGAGTGAGATCCAGCCCCGATAGCCGGTCTCGGCGAGCGCGGCAAACGCGGCCGCGTATGCCGAGCGGGTCCGGCCCGGCCGTCCGACAAGGCTGGGATGATGGCCGTCCACCTCGTTCAGATGCACGTGCCGGATGATGTCGGCGTGGTCCGCAATCAGGGACTCCCAGGAATCGAGTTCGTCCTGGGAATTGTGGAAATCCAACATGCTGGCGACCCAGGGGCTGCCGATCGAATCGATGATGGCGCGGGCCTCGTGTAAGCCGTTGAGCACGTCGGTGACCTGGACCTGGAGCGGCTCGAGCAGCAACGTCACGCCGGACTGCTTCAGGTGGGGGGCGAAGCCGGCCAACTCGTCGCGCAGAATGGTCGTCGCCGCGTCCCGCGCGATTCCCTGGGTTCCGCGCTGTTTCCCGGAGCCCAGGACCACCAGCGATCCCCCCACCTCGCGGCAGAAATCGACGAGGAAGCGGACGGCGTCCCAGGATCGGCGGCGGACCCCGATGTCCGGCGTGGTGATATGCAGGCCGGGGGGCGCTTTCAGCAGCCAGTGGAGCCCCACGCACTCGAGCCCGGCGTCCCGGATGGTTTGGCGGATCTCACGCGCTCGTGCGGGCGGAATCTTCAGCGGGTCATCGGCAAGGGAGTAGGGGGCGAGCTCGATGCCCTGGTAACCGTGCCGGGCGATCAGGGCGCAGGCCTCGGCAAAAGGCCGATCGTGGACCAGCTCGTTGCAGGCGGCGTAGCGCATCACGCCGACGCCTGGCGGCGCATCCGCCGCAACACCTGGAGGACCACCGAGGTGTCCAGATCGCCTTCGCCGGTCTCCATGGCCCGTTCCAGGATCTCCTTGTGGAGCGTGGCCAACGGCAACTCCTGACCGGCCTTGGCCGCGCATTCCAGGATGATGCGAAGGTCCTTGTGGTGCTGGGCGACCTTGGACTGGGGCACGAAGTCGCCCCGGAGCATCTTCTCCCCTTTCACGTCCATGGCACAAGAGTACGCGGGCGTCGCCTTGAGCATGCCGAGGAACGCGGGAAGGTCCAGCCCGAGGCCCTCGGCGAAAACCAGCCCCTCGGCCAGGACCAGTCTGTTTAGGCCGAGAATGAGGTTGCTGGCCAGCTTGGCCCGAGATCCTGCGCCCGATGCGCCGAGGTGGTAGTACCGTTCGGCGAACACCCGAAAGAGATCCTCGCAGGCCTCGAACGCTGGGCGGTCCCCACCGACGAGCACAACCCCCTGGCGTCGACGAATCTGCTCACTGGAGCCGGAAATGGGTGCGTCGAGGAGTTGGATACCGTGTTCGCGCAGCCTGCGCGCGAGCCCCTCAGTTCGCTCCGGCTCGCCGGTGGTCGTATCCAGGATGAACCGTAAGGAGGTCGCCGACTTCACCAGGCCCCTGGACCCGAGAACGACTTCATCGACGACATCGGAATCCGGGAGCGAAAGCACGACTCGCCGGGCAGTCCGAGCCACCTCCGAGACGCTGGTGGCAGCCCGGCCGCCGAGATGCGTGAGACTCGCACGACTTGCTTCGCGTCGAGCAAAGCCGATCACGCCGAAGCCCCGCGCGAGGAGGTTCTCCGCCAGGGCCGTCCCGACGAGGCCGATGCCAATCAGTCCGATTGTCTCGCGCTCGGTATCCGGCGGCTCGTTCGAGAAGTGTCGCGAAGTCTGCATGGGCTGCTTTTACCAGAGGTGTCCGTGTTGCGCAAGGGGCGCTTGGAAGGCGTTGACGACACGCGGCGAGTTGTCTATCGTGAAGATGTGCAAGCGTCCTCGTTGCTGTGTGAGGGAATCCCGATGCGCGTTGACTGTCAGACCCACGTCTTTCCGAAAGCGTATGCCGAGCTGCTCCTGAAAAACACGAGGTCCGTCCGGACGGTGCGGAAAGGAGACGCGTATGTCGTTTCCTACGGCGACCTCCAGACGTTCGCGCTGTCGCTGGATCCCTACGATCCCCGGGCCAAGATTCGGGACATGGATGCGGCCGGCATCGACGTGAGCGTCCTGACCGTCAACATCCCGGGGCCGGAGCTGCTCACACCCGAGCTGGGGGTGGAAGGGGCGCGTATCTGCAACGACTACCTGGCGGAGCTGAGCGCGAGGTATCCGGGCCGCTTCGTGGGGTTGGCGACGCTGCCGCTCCAGGACGTACCAGCCGCCATGACCGAGTACGAGCGGGCCGTTCATCATCTCAAGCTCCGGGGGATCTTCCTGTTCTCGCACATCGCGGGGAAGCCACTGGACGCGCCGGAATTCGAACCGCTCTATGCCGGTGCCGAACGCGATCAGATTCCTTTGGTCCTTCACCCCACGGTGCCCACCTGGGCCGAGGTCGTCAAGGACTACTCCATGATCCCGATGGTCGGCTTGATGATGGATACCTCTATCGCCATGCTCCGCGTGATTCTGAGTGGCACGCTGGAGCGGCACCCGGACCTCCTCCTCGTCCATCCGCACTGCGGCGGGGTGCTGCCCTACCTGATGCCGCGCGTCGAGGAGCAAACAGAAGTGAAGCGGCGCGGACGGGAGCACATTCGGAAACCGCCGGGGGAATACTATCGGAACGTCTATCTGGACATCGTCTCACCGTCGGCGCAAGCCATGCAGTATGCCTACGACTTCTCCCGACCGGATCGTCTCCTTTTCGGCAGCGACCACCCCTGGGTGAAGATCGAGACCATCCTGGAGCACTTCGATCGGTTGGCGATTCCGACAGAGCACAAGGCCATGATCCTGGGAGAGAACGCCTGCCGGCTGTTTCGCATCGGGTAGGCGCGTTATTGGCCGAAGCGCTGGGGTCCGTTGCCGCGCGCCCGCCATGCTCCTTCGACTTGTCCTGCGCGGCCGCATCGAATCAGGACCGGCATCCCGCCCACGCATCTCTGCGCGAGGTATGATAGGATGCCTGCGCGGATGACGTATGGCGGTCGTCGGTTGGACGACGAGCAGCCACGGGACGGGGGTGCCCATGCGGGTAGCGCGAGTGATGGCGCCGAACGTGATTCGGCTGGATGACGCCGCGATGCCGGTGCCGCAGTCCGGTGAGGCCCTGGTGCGGATCACGGCGGTGGGGATCTGCGGCTCGGATCTTCAGTACTATGCCCAGGGCCGGATCGGGGAGCTGGCCTTCGGCGCCGGCCACATCCTCGGGCACGAGGTGGCGGGCGTGGTCGAGGCGCTGGGGCGGGACACCGATGGCCCACCGCCCGGGACACCGGTGGCCGTGGATCCGGCGATCCCGTGCGGCTGGTGCCGGTTTTGTGTGGCCGGCGATCCCAACTTCTGCGAGCGGCTCCAGTTCTTCGGGAGCCCGCCTCGCCCCGGGGCGCTGCAGCAGTACCTGGCGCACCCGAGCCGCCTCTTGCTCCCGGTTCCGACCGAATGGTCTCCGGCGGCTACGGCCGTCGTGGAACCCCTCGGCGTGGCGATCCACGCCGTGGACCTGGGGCACCTAGTCGTAGGGGATGCGGTGGCGGTCTTCGGCTGCGGCCCCATCGGGCTGATGATCGCCCGGGTGGCGCAGGTGGCCGGGGCACGACTCGTGTGCGCGACGGAGCCCCTCCCGCACCGCCGAGCGGCGGCTGCGCGCTTTGGCGCGACCGTCACCCTCGATCCGGCTGCCTGCGATGTCGTGGGCGAAATGAAGCGGCAGACGGGGGGGTACGGTGTGGATGTGGCGTTCGAGGCCGCCGGGAGCGAATCCGCCACGGTGCAGGCTCTCCAGGCACTCCGACCGGGCGGCACGCTGGTACTGCTCGGATACTGGAAGCAGGACCAGGTGACTCTCCCGGGCATCACGGCCATGCGGAAGGGGCTCACCGTGCGCTTCGTCCGGCGCATGAAGAACACCTTCGAGCGCGCCATTGCCCTGGTGCGAGACGGCGTGGTGGACGTCCAGGGGCTGGTGACGCACGAGTTCCCGCTGGAGCAGGCGGCGGACGCGTTCGCGCGCGCCGCGCAGCGGGGACCCGCCGTCCTCAAGGCGGTGATCCGGGTGTGAGAACTCGTCCTCCTGCCCCCGCCAGCACGTGCATCACGTCGGCTAGCCGCAGTAAACGGCGGCGGCGTCCGCGAGGATGGCTGCGACGTCAGCCAGGCTGGTAAGGTCCACCCATTCGTCGGCGGTGTGGGCGCCACCCCCGGCCGGGCCGAGGATGACCGTCTCCACGCCCGCATCGGCCAGGATCGCCGAATCCATCCAGAACGGTTTCCCGATCAGGGCGGGCGCCTGGCCACGGCGGCGTGCGGTCGCCTCCTGGACAATCCGGACGATCGCGGCCTCGGGGGAAACCTCGAAGGCGTTCCTGGCGAGGAGGCAGCGGAGGCCGGCTCGGAAACTCGGGTCCGCGGCGCCGGCCTCCTGGATGAGCGCGCCAATTTCGGCCAGGACGCCCGCCTCGGTCTCGCCGGGGATCGTCCGTCGCTCGATGCCGAGCACGCAACCGGCCGCGTAGGTGCTGAGCTCGGTCCCGCCCCGCAGCGTCGGCGCGTGCAGCGACGGCGGACCCACGCGGGGGTGTGGCGGGCGGGACCGGAGCTCCTCCTCGAAGCGGTCGAGCCGGCCGAGAAATCGCCCCATCCGCATGTTGGCGTCGATCCCTTCGAAGTAGCGGCTGCCATGCGCCGCGCGCCCCAACGTCTCCACCTCCAGCCAGACGAAGCCCTTGTGGGCGATGCAGAGATCGAGCTCGGTGGGCTCGGTCACGATGGCGGCGGTGACGGGAGCGTGGCGGACCACCTCGGCCGTGCCGAGGCTGGCGTACTCCTCGTCGGCGACCGCTGCCAGGACGAGGTCGCCTGCGAGCGGGACCTTGCCGTCCACGAGTGCTTTGACCGAAGCCAGGCAAGCCGCCAGGCTGCCCTTCATGTCGTATGCTCCCCGTCCGCGCATCCTGCCGTCCCGCACGACCGGTGTGAGGGGGTCCGGCATTCCCTCGATGCCCACGGTGTCCAGATGGGCATTGAGCATGAGCGAGCGGCCCCCGCCGGCGCCCCGGAGCCTGCCGATCACGCTCGGTCGGCCCGGGTGCGATTCGAGAGTCGTCACGTCCAGCCCCAGCCGCCGGAGCGCGCCCGCCACGTACGTCGCGATGGCTCCCTCGCCCGGCGCCGCCGGAACCAGCGAGGGGTTGATCGAGTTGATCCGGATCAATTCCGCAAGCGTGTCGACCAGGTACGGTCGGTCAATCGCCGGGACGGGCATGACACCTCCACGTGCACTGCGTCAGCGAGCGCTCGGCCGGATCGCTATCGCGCGAGGGCGGCCTCCAGACCGGGTACCCCGGCGGCCCCCGTCGGGACCGTGATCGTGGACCCCTGGAAGTCCATGCCGACCGGTTGGTAGCGACCTCCCAGGTACCGGCTCAGAAAGGCCTCGACCACGGCGTTGAAGGAGAGGCTGTTCTCCGGTCGGGCGAAGCCGTGGCCCTCGTCGGGATAGAGGACGTAGGTGACCGGGATGCCCTTTGCCTGCATGGCCGCGACGATCTGGTCTGCCTCGCTCTGCTTCACCCGCGGGTCGTTCGCCCCCTGGCCGATGAGCAGGGGGCGCTGGATCCGATCCACGTAGCTGAGCGGCGAACGGCTCTCCAAGAACCGCCGGCCATCCTCGGTCCGATGATCGCCGACCCGTGTCGTGAACATGGCGATCCCCGGCTCCCAGTAGGGGGGGATCGTGTTGAGGAGCGTGACCAGGTTGGAGGGGCCGACGATGTCCACGCCGCAGGCGAAGACCTCCGGCGTGAAGGTGAGGCCCACCAGCGTGGCGTACCCGCCGTAGGAGCCGCCCATGATGCACACCGCATCCCGCCGGGCGATCCCTTCGTGCACCGCCCAATCCACGGCGTCCAGCAGGTCGTCGTGCATCTTGCCCGCCCACTCCTTGACGGCGGCGTTGAGGAACGCTTTCCCGAATCCGGTGGAGCCCCGGAAGTTCACGGCGAGCACGGCGTAGCCGCGGTTGGCAAGCCACTGGTGCTCAGGATCGAGTCCCCAGGAATCCCGCGCCCAGGGGCCGCCGTGGACGAGCAGCACCAAAGGTAGCGGCTGGTCCGGGCGCCCGTCGCCGCGCCGGTCGGCCTCCGGCGGAAGCGTCAGGTAGGAGACCAGGCTCAGGCCGTCGCGGCTCTTGATGACCCGGGGATACATGCGAGCCAGCGACAGGCCCTCCAGGGCCCGCCGGTTGGTGAAGAGGAAGGTCGCCTGTTTCTTCGCCCGGTCGTAGAGATACGAACGCGCCGGCCCGTTGTCCAGGAGGAACGCCACGGTCCAGAGACGGTCATCGAGCGTACGACTGGTGACGAGAATGTCCCCGGCGGCGACCGTCTTGAGATAGTCCAGGTCACCCTGGATCGCCGGGTCCAGGACCTTCCACTCGGTGCGGGCGTACGTGAAAGAGACGGCCTGGATGGTCTCCTCGGTGGGATGGACCAGTGCGCCGGCCACATCCGCCCGCGGATCCTCGGCCAGGATCGCGGCGGCGCCCGTCGCCAGGTCCAGGGTGGTCATCGCAGCCGTGTTGCGTCCGCGGCTGTCGATCATGTACAGCACCCGCCCGGACTTGTCGAATCCGATGGGATGCGTCGTCAGGGAATCCTCCATGCTCGATGGTCTGGAAGGGCTCCCAGTTGGTGATGCCCTGCGAGGACGCGCCGCCCGCCGGAGGCTGCTGGGCGGCCGGCTTGAGGAGTTCCGTGCCGCCGTCACCCGTCATGCGACTGGCAAAACGGACGGCATAGTCATCGTCCGTCACGAAACCCGAGAACTCGGAATTCGTCTGGGCCAACGTCATGGCGCCGGTCCGGATGTCGACCCGATAGATGTCGTGATACCGCGGGTCGCGGTTATTCAATCCGATCAGGATGGTTTCGGGGAACCGGCGGCTCACGTTCTCGATCTGAGCGGCCGGGCGCATGGGCTTGCCGGTGGGGAGCAGGGCCGGTTTTCCGTCGGGTCCGGGGATCGTCTCGAAGGGGGTGAGGTCCCGGGAGGTCTGGGTGTCCAGGTCGACCGCGTAGACCTTCCAGTTCTCGTCGCCTCCCTGGTCCTGGAGGTACAGGAGGTGGTTGTTGGTGTACGCCCAGAAGTACCTGCGGATCCCGCGGCCGGTATCCTGTGTCACCGGCTTGGCGGCCTCGGGGGCGCTCGTGGGCGCCACCCAGACGTTCAGGACCCCGTTCACGGGGGCCAGAAACGCAAGGTGACGGCCGTCCGGACTGATCCGCAGGGCGGCCTTGTCCGGGTTGCCGAAGAGAATCTCGCGAGGGATGAGCGGAGGAGGAGCAGACATCGGCGGTGTCTCCGTTCTGGCGGTGTAGGTGCCGGTCGGCGCGACGCAACCGGCGGCGAGAAGCGCCGCCAGCGTCGGGATCAGGGCGTTCGACAACGAGGAGGTTCGCATGATGGGCGCTCCGCTGCGTGGACGACTCTTCAGAGCCTAGCAGAACAAGGCGTCGGCCCCAAGCGAAAGCGCCGCGCGCGGGAGCGCCGATTGCCTGATCTCGGGCACAAAGGCCACAAGAGGCTACCCAGAGGGCCGGGGACGACGTACCCTACCGTCTGCGGGCCGGCGGCCGCCCGCGGCCGCGACGGGTGCGACCGGCGCACCGACACGAAACGGGGCAGCCACATGACGACACACCTCTTCGACCTGACCGGCAAGACCGCCCTGGTGACCGGCGCGGCGCAGGGGCTCGGGCTGGCGATGGCGACCGGCCTGGCCAGGGCGGGCGCGCGGGTTGTGCTCAACGACATACAAGAGACGCGGCTCTGCGGCGAGGTCGCACGGCTCACGGAGGCCGGCCACACCGTCCGCGCCGCCCCGTTCGATGTCAGCGATTCGGCTCAGGTGCAGGTCCACGTGCCGGCGATCGAGCGCGAGTTCGGACCGATCGACATCCTGGTGAACAATGCGGGTATCCATCGTCGCGGCCCCATCGAAGAACTGCCGGAGGCCGCCTGGCGGGAGGTGCTGGACACCAACCTGACGGCGGCGTTCCTGATGGCACAACGGGTCGCCCCCGGGATGATCGAGCGGCGGTCGGGGAAGATCATCAATATTTGCTCGGTGATGAGCGAGGTCGGCCGCCCGACGGTGGCGGCGTACATGACGTCCAAGGGTGGCCTCAAGATGCTCACCAAGGCCATGGCGGTGGAGTGGGCGAAGCACAACATCCAGGTCAACGGCATCGGGCCGGGATGGATGGCCACGGAGTTGAATCGGCCGCTGATGGAGAATCCGGTCCTGGACGCGTGGGTGCGGTCGCGCGTCCCGGCGGGGCGATACGGGGATCCGGCGGAGATGGCGGGCGTGGTGGTCTACCTGGCGTCGCGTGCCTCGGACTTCGTGACCGGGCAGATCGTGTACCTGGACGGCGGAACCCTCGCCGCGCTGTGAGGCCGGGACATCGTCAGACCGCACCGACGAGCGGGGGGTGTGGCGGTCCACGCCGGCGGACACCGTCTCCTCATTCCAGGGATAGACCCTGCCGGGTGATGCTGTCGATGTGCTCCGCGATGAGGTCGGCGGTCTCTTTCTCCACGCCCACAAACTCCATCCCGGTGCGATAGACGACCTGCCGCTCGCCCCCGGCCACGGTGACCCGATGGCTGGCGAACACACGCATCGCCCGGGCCAGCACCGGCACTTTCCGCTCCTTGATGGTAATGGACAGGTGGTAGATCTCGCCCGGCCGGATGGGCTCGATGTGCTCCACCAAGGCTCCGGACAGGCTGAGGTCGATGAGGCTCACGTCTCTGAGTTGCAGCTCGGCAGGAGACTGCGCGCGCAAACGGATCCGGGGTGCGCGCCGCCGCTCGTTGGCGGCATCGCGGGGCGGCGGCGCGGGCAGCCTGGCGACCCGCACGCGGTTGAGGGCCCGGTTGATGCACAACTCCAACTCGTCGAGATCCAGCGGCTTCCTGACGAAGTCGTCGGCGCCTTCGCGCAGGGCGGTGATCGCGTGATCGATCGCCGACGATGCCGTGACCATGACGACGGGCAGGGCCGGGCTCCGGTCCTTGATCCTCCGCAAGACCTCCAGGCCGTCCATGCCAGGCATGAGGATATCCAACAACACCAGGTCGGCCTTCTCGGATTCGAGCGTCGAGAGAGCCGTCGTGCTGTCCTGGACGAGGATGGCGCGCATGCCGAGCTGATGTGTGAGGAAATCTCCCAGGATCGTCAGAAAGAAACGCTCGTCGTCCACCACCAGCACCGTTTCCGCGTCGTCACCGGCTTGGAAACGGGCACGGGCGGGCGGTGGTGTTTCCGCGTTCGCAGGCGGCTTCGGCGCGATGGACACGACGGTTCCTCCGGGAGGGTGGGACGATGTGAGATGACAGGGTTCGGCGCGAGGTGTATCGCGATGCGTTCGAGGCTATAGCAAGGACGAAGGCGCTGTCAAGCAAGAGATCGCGATGATTCGGGAGGTGTCGCCGGCGCTCGGTCCGCGTGGGCGACCCCAAAAAATGCACGACGGCCGGGACCTTGTGGCGGGGAGGGGGAGGGTTTCCACAGGATCCCGACCGTCGCGACACGGGCAAGAATTGACAAGAGGATCAGGGCTCGCCCGCGATGAGCCGACTATAGCCTCCCGGGTCGGACCTGCCAAGCGCTGGCGCGAGAATGTATTGCCGACGAAACAATTACCGCAGCGCAGGTCGGGTCCGCCGCGGGGAAAAAATGCTGGACGCACTCCGCCTTTCTTGATATGTGCAGAGCAGTCGGAGCATCCGTGCATCTCATCCAGACGGAGAGGAGGCCCAATGGTCACGAATCCATTCGATCTCAGCGGCAAGGTGGCGGTGGTGACGGGGGGCGGGACGGGACTGGGAAGAGGGATGGCGGGCGGCCTGGCCCAGGCCGGCGCCCTGGTCGTGGTGGCGGGTCGGCGGCAGGACGTGGCGGATCGCGCCGCGGCGGAGATCCGGGCGGCCGGAGGGAAGGCGGAGGGGGTGTCCGTGGATGTGACGCGCATCGCAGGAACTCCCGGCGTTCTTCGAGGGGGTCGCGAAGCGTCACGGCGGGCTGGACATCCTGGTCAACAACGCCGGCACCAACCGCCGGAACCCGGCTCTGGAATACACGGAGCAGGACTGGGACACGGTGGTGGATCTCAACCTCAAGTCGGTGTTCTTCTGCAGCCAAGCGGCAGCGCGTATCATGAAGGAGCGTGGTGGGGGCAAGATCATCAACACCGCGTCGCTGTCGAGCGCCATTGCATCGACAAATCAGGCAGCCTACGCACCGAGCAAGGGCGGTGTGAGACTGCTCACCATGCATCTCGCCTTCGAGTTGGCGCCATACCGAATCAACGTCAACGCCATCGGACCCGGGCTGGTTCCGAACGCCGCTCAACGACGACCTGTTCCGGAACGAGGCGTGGGCCCGGGGGGCGACTGCTCTGATCCCCTGGGGTCGGACTGGAACCCCCGAAGACTTGGCGGGCGCCGCGGTGTTTCTGGCCTCTCGCGCCTCGGACTACGTGACCGGCCAGGTCATCTATGTGGACGGCGGTATGCTGGCCGGGTACAAGGTCCGACCCATCCCCGTGGGTGAGGCCTAAACTGGCGATTGGGCGACTGGGCAACTGGGCGTTTGGGCAATGAGGCAACGTGGGATTCGTTCGCCCCGTACGGTCTCTGCCTTATCGCCGAATTGCCAAATTGCCAAATTGCCTGATCGCCGAATTGCCATCGCGCGATGAAGCTCTTCGACGTCACGAGGCCGATCCATCCCGGTATGGCGGTGTACCCGGGCGACCCCGAGGTTGTCGTTCGGCCGGTGTCTTCGATTCGGACGGGGGCGCCCGCCAACGTCTCCATGCTGAGTCTGGGCTCCCACACGGGGACCCACGTGGACCCTCCACTCCACTTTCGCGAGGGGGCGCCCGCCGTCGACCAGCTTCCCCTGGATGTCCTGATCGGTCCGGCCCGTCTGTACGAGGTCGCGATCCGGAGGCAGATCGATGCCGCCAGCCTGGCGGGATTGGACCTCGCCGCGTGTCCCCGGGTGCTCTTCAAGGTCCGGTCTTCGAGCCACGGTCCACAGGGGTGCGGCCGTCCCAGGGGCCGCGGGCATCGCCGCGGACGCCGTCGAGGTCCTGATCCGGGCGGGCGTGCGGTTGGTGGGTCTGGAAGATCCCTCGGCCGACCCGGCCGGATCGGCGGATTTTCCCGCCCATCGAGCGCTCCTCGGGGCCGGCGTCATCATCGTGGAAGGCTTGGATCTCTCGGCCGTGCCACCCGGCCCGTACGAACTGCTCTGTCTGCCGTTGAAGCTCCGCGCGGGAGACGGCGCGCCGGCGCGCGTGGTCCTGCGGGCCTGGGACTGACCGGCCTGAACGGTGCGGCGGTCCAGGGGTTCGCCGCGTTTTCCGGTGACGTGTCCAAGAGGGGCCGCTATACTACCGCGACGGCGCATCGGGCGGGACGGCGGGGACACGAGGCACGATGGGTGATACCAGCACACAGTCAGATAGCCCGCGGTCGGGCAGCCGGATCGCGCTCTGGGCATGCCTGGGGGTGATCGGGTCCCTCTTGCTCGCGATCGGACTCTACCTCTGGTTCTCCGCCGATCCCATGGTCGCCAAGTACCGCGAAATCGCCCGCTTCTACTCCAGCCGGAGAGAGGTCAAGGCGTTCCTGACCAGCTTCGGTCCGTACGCGCCGTTGCCGTTCATCATCCTGCAAGCGCTGCAGGTGGTGTTCGCCCCGATTCCCGGCGAGGCGACGGGGTTTCTGGGCGGGTACGTGTTCGGGACGTGGCTCGGATTCCTGTACTCGTCCATCGGCCTGACGCTCGGCTCCGCCATGGCGTTCGGGCTCGGCCGGTGGCTGGGCGCCCATGTGGTGCGCCGGCTGGTCTCGGATGCGGTGTATCACAAATTCGACTTCGTGGCTCGCACCGGTGGCGAACTGGTCGCGCTGCTGTTCTTTCTCATCCCGGGCTTCCCCAAGGACTACCTGTGCCTCCTGCTCGGGGTGAGCCCCATGCCGTTCGGGACCTTCCTCGTCATCACGACGTTCGGCCGGATGCCGGGCACCTGGCTCCTCTCGATCCAGGGGGCCAAGGTGCGCGGCGCACACTATCTGGAGTTCGTGATCTTTCTGACCCTTGCGGCCGCGGCCGCCCTGCTGGCGTACATCTACCGGGAGGCGATCATGGCGTGGCTGCACCGGCGTCACGCCGAGCGGACCAAGAACGAGGCGTATCGGGAGAGAAAACCCCAGGGGTGACGGCGCCCCGCGACGCACGGTTACCTGCGGTCGTCGGAGGGCTGTGACGCCGTCGGCCACCAGCGGATGAAAAAAATCCCGGCGACGATCAGGGTGGCGCAAGGGGGCCATCCCCCAGAAGAGCATGGTGACCACGCTGAGACCCAGGACGGACACGGGACCCTCCTTCGTTCATTCCGCACCATGACGCCGAGGTAATCGACCGGCGGGCGTTCGCACCGATGTTCCGCCCGCGGCGTGCCGGTGTGCCGATCGGCGAGTGAGCCGCCCGGCGCTGCACGAGGATGCCGAATGATGACGCCACGCACCACCTTCATTTCCCGCGGTGGGTCGCAGGTCACGGAAGCGGATGCCACCTTCCTCGAGTTGGCCCGGCTGGCAGGGCTCTACCTGCCGTCGCTGTGCGGCGGGACGAGGCAAATGCGCCAAGTGCCGCTGCCATCCGCGCGGACCCGTGACCGATCCGACCCCGCTGGAGACGGAGCTGCTGTCTCGGGACGAGCTGGCGGGGGGGGTTCGTTTGGCCTGTCAGGCGCGTCCGCTGGGGGAGGTGGAGGTCGCTATCGAGGAGGAGATCCTGGAGAAAGGCGGCTACACCGAGGTGGCGGTGACGCCGGAGCCGCCGGTGGAGAAAGCCTTTCTGGAGCTACCCCTGCCGGCACCGCACGACGATCTCTCGGACCTGGAGCGGATCCGTCAGACACTGGGCCGGCCGCTGTGGGCCGCGCCTCCGGTCCTGCGCGGGCTGCCCGCCGCCCTGCGGGACGCGGGATTTCGCGCCACCGTGGCGATCTGGGATCACGGGGCGGCGGGGGAGGAGCTGCTGGCCGTCGAGGCGGGCGATACGCGGGGCCGGGCGTACGGCATCGCCTTCGACGTCGGGACGACCAGCGTGGTGGGCTACCTCATCGATCTGTTCACCGGGCGGGAGATCGCGCGGTCGTCGCGCCTGAACGGGCAGCAGCCCTGGGGCGCCGACGTGATCTCGCGCGCCACCCACGCCCTGGAAGCGCCCCGCGGGGTGGCGGACCTCCAGGCGGCGGCGATCGGCACGCTCAACCAGATCATCGCCGACTGCTGCGCGGACCGTGGATCCCCGCGAGGTGTACTATGTCACCGTGGTGGGCAACTCCCTCATGCATCACCTGGCGCTCGGGATCACGCCCGCCACCATCGTGGTGAGTCCCTACGTCGCGGTCACCCGCGATCCGCTGCAGGTGAGGGCGACGGAGCTGGGGATCGCGCTTCCCAACGCGTGGGTCTACTTCCTCCCGCTCGATCGGCGCCTATGTGGGGGCGGACACCCTGGCGGTGATCATGGCGACGGACCTGGACCAATCGGAGGAGATCCGTCTGGCGGTGGATATCGGGACCAACGGGGAGATGGCGCTGGGCTCGCGGGGGCGCATCCTGGCCTGCTCGGCGCCGGCGGGTCCCGCGTTCGAGGGGGCGGAGATCCGGCACGGGATGCGGGCGGCCGTCGGCGCCATCGATCGCGTTCGCATTCAGGAGGACGTCCGCATCTGGACGATCGGGGATGTACCGCCGCGCGGGATCTGCGGGTCGGGGCTGATCGACGCCCTGGACCAGATGGTCCGGCGGGGCATCGTGGACCCGGGCGGGCGCCTCCTTCCCCGGCCGAAACTGGACGGGAAGATCCCCCGCAATGTGCTGGAGCGCGTCGTCGGGCAGGACCACAGCTGGGAATTCGTCCTCTCGTGGGATCCCCGCGTGGTGATCACGCAGGACGACGTCCGCCAGTTGCAGCTGGCCAAGGGGACGATCCTGTGCGGCGTGCGCATCCTGATGGAAGAGCTGAAGATCGACGCCGCGCAGATTGCGTCGGTGTCGCTGGCGGGGGCCTTCGGGAACTACGTGGACAAGCGGAGCGCCCTGGGGATCGGGATGCTCCCGGCTGCGATTCCGATGGACCGGATCCAGGGGGTTGGAAACGCGGCGGGCCAGGGTTCCCGGATGGCCCTGCTGTCCCGAACCGTCCGGCGACGGGCGGAGACGCTGGCCCGGAAGGTCGACTACTTCGAGCTGTCCAAGCACCCCAGCTTCGAGGATGTCTTCATCGAGTCGCTGGCTTTTCCGCACCCTTCCACGCGAGGGGATTGACCAGGGGGCCGGGCAGCGCCGTGCTTAGGAGCCGTTACGAAATAGTTTGGCCATTATTTGAAATTTCGTTACGGCTCCTTATGCCGTTCCCGAAATTTCTCCGGTCAAGTTATTCTTTGACAACGGCTCAGGTGACTCCGGAACGACCACAACGCGAAACTGGGCGAAAAGGAATCCCCGGCTTCGGCCGACGGACGGCCGGAACCGGGGATGGCGATGGCGACCGCGAAGCCTCAGATCGAAAAGAAGAGGAATAGGCCCAGGGCGATGACGGTTACGCCGGACCCGACCAGGATGATCGGGGCGGGATCGCCGCCGACGCCGAACGCGAACGGCACGGCCGTGATGATGCATCCGATCAGCGCGACGAACAAGGAGAGGACCCGAGGGAGACTGTTCTTTGTTTTAACGTTTGCCATGCGCATCTCCTCCTCTGCCCCGGCTGCGGGCCACACGCGTGGCGAGCCGCGCGCGGCGCGTGCCGTGGGTCGATGATGTTCCAGCTGACTGTCCCGTAGGATAACTGCCGATTTCTTCTTGTCAAGCATATCACAAACCGGCACCCCTGCCGCAGCAAAAAACTGCAGGCGGCGCCCGGCGCGCGAGCCGTGCTCGACCCGGCCGAGGCCCTTCCTCCAGACGTGCGATGGCGAAGAGCAACCCGTCGACGGCGTGCATGATCGGATCCCAATTCCCCGAGGCCGCCCGGCCGCGAGGGCATGGACCAACACATCCCGCCGCCCGCTGAGGTCCTGTAACTGCTCGAGGTCCACCGCGACGGTCGCTATTCCCTTGCCTCTTGGCCGTCAACGCACCGTGACTGCCGGCGGAACCGTCGTCGCCTCCCCGACGATCAGAGCCCAGAACCGGAGCCGCCAAAAGTCCGCCAGCGCCTGGTACTCCCAGAGCACCTGTTTGGAATCCGAACGGTCTTTCCACCAGTGGCCGGGATCGAACGGGTCCGCCGAGACGGGGCGCATCACCACACGGACCGGCGGCCCCAGTCCGGCGGTGAAGATCTTGTGGGCGCGGGTCGTATGCGCCTTGGACGTGACGATGATGAGCGTACGGACCGACCGGCCCGCCAAGAACCGGGACACGATCTGCATCTCCGCCCGGGTGCTGTCGGTGCGCTCCGGGATCGTCACGATGGCGCCGCGGGGGACGCGGAGCGCTTCCAGGAGCTGGAGCGACAGCTCCTGACTGTCGGGATGCCGGATGCCCAGGCGGAGGAGCTCCTCCTGGCCGCGCGGTCTCGGCTCGTTGGTCAAGAGGATCCGTGGGCGCCATCCCGTCATGATAGATCCGGGCGGCCTCGGGGATGCGGAGGTACGGTTGCCCGGAGAGGACCAACACCATGTCGGCTTTGACCAGAGGATCTTGCGTGATCAGGTATCGGCCGGCGGCGGCCAGAAGGTAGGGTCCTCCCAGATACACACCGACGCCCAGCACCAGCAACATCACGAGGGCGCGAACGGTCCGCCATATCAATCGGATCATGCGTTGGGCCGGCTCCGGATGTCCCGGCCTGGCCACCGGGAGCGGTGGAGGGTTATCCGCGCTCTGTCTCCTGAGGCACGAGGGGCAGCGCGCGCAGGTGGTGCTCGAGATCCAGGGCCCAGGCCGCGGTGGCGGCAACCTGGCCCAAGAGAGCGTCCAGCCGCTTGGCGGTATCCGCCATGAGGACGCGGAGCAGCTTGATGACCAGAGGTGCCTGCTCGACACCCAACCCCTGCAGCTCTCGGCGGCCGATCTCGAACACGGTGGTCCGTCCGACGCTCCGGACCGAGACCGGGGAGGGGTCCTCGTTCAGAAAGGTAAGAAAGCCCCCGACGTCGCCGGGTCGGAGCGTCATCACGACGGTGGCGCACTCGGCCCGGACCCGTTTTACATACCGCAACTCGCCCTGGACGACGACGTACAGGACCCGCCGCTGTTTCCGCGTCCCTTCGGTGGCCAACAACTCCCCGTCGTCGTATACCTGGACGGTGCCAGCGGCGAGGAGCCGACGGATTTCTTGGGGGGTGAAATTCCGGAAGAACGCCAACCGTGGCAGACGGTCCACCTGTATCCGGGAGGACGGACGGGGTGAACTCATCGCGCGATTACCTCCCGGTATTTCGCGCCGTTCCGACGATGTGACAGGTTATCGGCCCCCTCCCCTGCTCTTTCGTCAGCCATGCGTCTCAGGGAAACCCTTGTAAAATAAGTAGTTATCCATGGTCCGGTTCGTGCACACACCACATGACCGCCAGGATACCAGGGATCAGCCGGCAGGTGGCCTTTTTCAGGAGGATGGGCCCCATGAAGACTCGCGAGTATCTGGCAATCAAGCGGCGCATTGACGATTTCGAGCTCGCCGAGTCGCTGACTCGCACAAAGCTCATTCAAGGCGCCCGGGCCGGCAACGCCACGGCCCTCGCATTGCTTCACGAGCGGTACAACCTGAGGCTTCCCCTGGTCGAGGATGCTCTCAAGGCGCAGCTCGTCAAGCCGGCCGGGACACGGAGCTGACCCAGGCTGCATCGGCCCGCGAGAGGGTGGGATGCTCGACGCGGCATTCATACTCATCCTGCTCTTTCCTTGGGGCGCCCTCGGCCTGCTCGTTCTTCCGGCGGTGCGACGACGGCTGCTCGTCGCCCGCGCTCGCCTTCGCCGACCTCGCCCAACTGCCGCCCCCGACGCACCGGTTCAAGCTTTGACGGCCACCACCAGCCGGGTCGACGCCAACCGGTAGCACCACGGGATCCGGGCAACCACCGCATCGACCCCCCGCAAGACAGAGGAGACCGCCCGCCACCCGGCCCCCGCCTCCCGCGGGAGGCCCATCAACACCGACTCGGGGAGCAGGCAGTGTAGCATGTTCACGCCGCGCACGCTGGCCGTGCGGAGGCCGGCCCCGGCCAGGTCGGTCCGGAGCTCGCGATCCGTGAAGGTCTTGCACGGGATGTCGTGCCATACGCGAAGATGACCCACACCGTGGGCCGCCCGGGCCCGCGCACGCTCCTCCGGATTGTGCAGGAGCATGTCCAGCTCCCACTTGCCGTCGATCTCGAAGGCGAGAAACCCGCCGGGACGCAGGATGCGGGCGGTCTCGCGGAACACCTCGCGGTAGGCGTCGTGGACGTGGGAGATGACGTCCCCGTACGAGAAGATCCCATCCACGGACGCCGCCTCGATCGGCAGCGAGACGATGCTCTCCTCCAGGAAGCGCACGTTGCGGACGCCGGCCTGCCGACAGCGAGCCTCGGCCTGCTGGAGCGAGGAAGCGGAGATGTCAACGGCGACGATTTCGTCGGCGAGGGGCGCCAGCATGACGGTCTGCTTTCCCGTTCCGCACCCAAGGTCCACCAGACGGCCGAGCCGTCGCCCGGCGCACAGCCGCGCGATCTCCTCCCGATACGGAGCCTCGCAGGCGAGGAAATAGAAGGACTGGTCGTAGGTATTTCCCACCACATCGTAGAACGTCGCGACGCGTTGCTCGTCCATCAGTATCCCCGCCTGCCAATGGCCAAGATCATGTGTCGTTCGTTCGGCCCTCAAGCGCCGCGCGCGCCCGCCGGAACGTCTCGGCCGCATCCTCGATCCCGACGAGCAGTCGCCGGAGGATCGGCAGCGCGTCGGACTCGTCGAGGAGGTCGCCGTGCCGGACCTTGTGGGCGGTCAAGCCAATCTCTTGTCGCATTGCCTCGAGGAGATCGAGGTACGGGAGGCCCTGCAGCCGCCGCTCGTCGTCGAAGCGATACATCACGTCGCGGCCCCGGGAAAGGACGGCGATGCCCTTGTCCGAGAAGGGCGCCACGGACCGGCGCCCGCCGCCGGATACCTCCGTCAACTCCGCGATTCGACCATCCGGGGCCACTCGGGCTTCGAACTGGAAACCGGTGTCGTTCATAAGCGCCGAGAATGTCCTGGCGGCTACTTGTCGGCCAGGAGTTGCCCCCCGTTGGCCAGATTATACGCGGGCGCGTCGTGGATCACGATGTGAACCGCCTCGGGCTTGGCGTTCACCGTGCGCACGATCGCCTCCGTGACGGCCTTGACCAACTCGCGCTTCTGCTCCACGGTGCGGCCTTCCTTGAGCACGATAGTGACAGCGGGCATGAGACCCTCCTCGTGTCGTGGCGACCCGTCGCGGGCGCCGTGTTTCAATCCGAGCAATCGCCCAGCGGATACAAATACCCGCAGTTCGGACATGGCCACTTGCACCCACGTGGACGGTCCGGGACGGCAAACCCGCACCGCACGCAGTGGGGATCGTCATCCGGGCGCCCCGTCGTGTCGCGTGGTTCCGACATGCCTACATCCCCCTTGTTGCACCCACGTCGGAAGGGTGTATATATCGCGTGTGCGCCTTCGATGCAAGGCCGACGTGACGGGAAGCGCGCGGCGCTGCGTCAGCCGCCGGGCCGGGTCGGCCGCTCGGCCCGCTCCAGCGCCGCGCGCAGCTTGTCGGCGAGCCCCGGGTACTGTCGCAGGAATTCCCGGGTCGCTTTCAGATCCTCAAGCATCCGGCGCACCTTGTCGAGGTCGGCCATGTCGTGCCTCTCGTGTGATGCCACCCATCCGGTCAGCGCACGCGCGCGATCGTGACGTGCACGCGTTGCGCCCCCACCTGTACCGGGGCGGCGTGCTCCCCTTCCAGATCGCCGGGCTGCGCGGGTCCGGCGCTCCCCGACTGGCTGACCCGGGCGCTCACCCGGACCTCGCCTTCGAAGGGGGACCCGGCCATCATGACGTCCGCCGCACCGATCCGGTAGTCCAGAGGGAACCGGGGCGACGCGAACCGCTTCACGGCGAAGGGCGGGCCGGATGCCTTGCGCAGGATGAGGAACAGCGCCGCCGTGTCCCGGACCTTCCCGGCCAACGCCGGCGCGAGGGTGACCGTCCCGCTGACGCTCGGTCCCCCCGACGCTGCTGGCGCCGATGGCCCGCCTGGGCCGGCGCCGGTTTCTCCCGGCGCGCTCTCGGGTGGACTCAGGTTTCGCACCAGGACGATGACGACGATGGCCGCGAGCGCCACCAGTGCGACGAGCGACAGGACGGCGGTGCGAACCCGGCCCTGGACCAACCGGGGATGCGAGGACGCCCTGGCAGGGCGTCTTGAACGAGTCGTCATGGATGGGGTTCCACGTTTTCGAGGCACGTGCCCCAAGCAGTCATCCGAGGAGCAAGCCGGCGAGAATCCAACATCGGGCGAATTACGCGGGTTCACGCAGCGGAGAGGGCTCGGCGCTCAACGCGAACGCAGGAAGCGCTCCAGGGCCCGCTCGACGATCGCCGAGGCAGTGGCGCCGTCACGCCGCGCCCGATCTCGGAGGCGGGCCAGCAGCGCATCGGGAAGCTGAACGGTGGTTCGGCGAGGGCGAGATGCGGCCACTCGCGTCGGCGCCTGGATAGTTTCGGTCCGGCGCACCTGTGCCTGCAGCCGCGCCATGGCGATATCTTCGGCGTCCAGGGACGCCACCGCGTCACGGAGGCGGGAATCGAGAGCGTGTCCGCGGGTGGACTCCGACGCCCGTCGCTTCGTCGCGCCGGAGTTGCCGCGCCGTCCGCTGTCGTTTCGTTTTCCCCGCACCATCGGCGTGCACCCAATCCTCGTGCGAACAGGTCGCGGAAACCTCGCGACGCCATGCACCAGGATGGCCCGTCCGATTCCCGACATGGGGAGGGGATCAAGCGAAAAGAGCCATCCCCTCCGTGGATCCGTTGACGTGGTTACTTGGCGGGAATCGGAGGTTGGGCGCGGAACGCCTCGTACTCGCGTGCCCAGACTTCCTGCCGCTCCTGCAGGTATCGCTGTTCTTCAAGGCTCAGACCCACGGCGTCCGGCATAGTGTTCATCGCGAAGTAAAACGGCTCTATAAAACCGTACCGGACAATATTCCCGACGAAATGCAAGGGCAGCGCAACCAGCCGGAACGGGTGACCCAGATATTCCGGATTCTCCGCCGTGGGGAGGCCGACACCGTCCTGCCGTGCGACCGTGGTCGCGCAGCCGGTCAGCAGCCCGACCAGCACCAGACCCACCATCATGGCTCGTCCGCATCGCGTTCGCATGTGTGCCTCCTTTCGCTAAGTCCGATATCCCTTGCACCCTTTGCAGCGGTCGCGTTCTCGAAACCCGATTCTCAGCGCCTGACCCAAAGGCGGAGGAGGATCAGCATATGCGTCAGCAACGACACGATCCCCGCGATCATCAGCACGGTCCGATAACCGCTTGGGATCAAGGCGCCGCGGAGTGCCGTCACGCTCAGGATCCCCGCCAACCCTAAAAGCACGATCGAGAGGCCACCCATCAGAATCAGGAAAACCCGCGATCCGTCCACGACACCGGGCGCCCGTACCGGCCAAGCTCCCTCGGGAGCGAGCGGCTCATCCGGGGCAGCCGGCGCGTTTCCTCCTGTCAGCCGCTTCCCTGGAGCCTGTCCTGGCCCATCGTACACGGGGCAATCCCGCTGATGCCCCCAGTACGTGCAAGCAATGGACCGAGGATCTTCCACCCGGTTGCCGTCCTGAACCAGCAGGCGGCATGCGGCCAGAATGGGTGCCGCATCTTGCTTTACGGCCACGTACCGATGCCAATCCGGTACCGTGTGCCGACAACGCATCGAGTTATCCCATCACTCCCCATCGCCCTCGGTCGCCGCAAGTCCTGGTCGCCCGGGCCGATGCGCTCTGCTGTTTGGAGCCTTACCCTAACGTCCGGTTTTTACTTCGTCAACGGAAATATTCGTTTTTCTGGGCTCGATCGCTGTCGGTCCAAGTATTGGTGTCGGCACGCGAGGTCACCCCAATTCCTCGGGGTACTGGGAAACGCTGGACGCCTCTTCTCCGACGGGAGCGTGTCGTTAAGGCGGTGTTAAGGACTGTCAGTCGTGGACCCACGAATCGAAGCCGGCATCGCTTTCTGGATGGTGAATCGGTTTGGGCAACAAAGAACGCGAGTCGAGTGAGTCGAGCTTGGCAGGCGGCGGCTTCTGTGTTATAAGGATGCGGCATATTCTTCCGTAGGTTGCGACCCCACGATCGGCAGCCCCTCGTGTCCCCATCGTCTAGTCCGGCCTAGGACGTCGGCCCTTCAAGCCGAGAACGGGGGTTCGAATCCCCCTGGGGACACCACACCTTAGCGCCGTCCTCCCTCCCTGTGGTTGCTATCTGGTTGCTATGCCTGCCGGGAACCCCATCCGAGAGATCGCCAGAGATTTGAGAAGGTCTCTCTCTACCTCCCATCGCACCTCTCCCCTGGCTCTGCCGACGAAGGCGCGTGTCTCGTGCGCGGGACACGTAGCCCACGGGCGCGGGACACAGGGTCCGTGGGTGCGGTACCAGAGGCGTCCTCGTAGCCCTAGCTTCGCGTGCGCGGGACATGGGGTGGGGGCCTGGATCCACGGACCACGTCTCGATGGGTCCCATCCGAGTCAGGCTAACCAGAAGTGGATTTTGAAAAGGGACGATGGGCAGCCTGCTTCAGCAAGGGGGAACAGGAGCCGCAGGTTATCTCGCCCACGGCAAGATTCGGGGCGCGTGTCGAAAGAGGACGTCCGGTTTTGGGAGCCGAGAGTGCCGCTGGCGTGAAGGGGAGCGCCTAAACCAAGCTGTGGGCGGGTGATATTTGCAGCGCGAAGCACCGCATACGGAGCCCGCTCATCAACTTTAGCACTCTACGCGAATCCCAATGGTGCAGTGACAGAGACGTGCCAATCGAGGCTATAGTGGCTAGAAAGGCTACCCCCGGGCTCTACGAACGCATGGAACCGGAACGAAGCGCTACTCTTGTCGAGATCCGCAACCAGTGTGGCCTTCACACCGCGGTGGGTACCAGGTGCATACCCACGTGGGAGCGCGGCGGGTTCGAGGGCTAGCGTGCCGTGGAGAGATTCGATCTGTTGCACGCTAAAGTGGTGTTCATCGAGGAACGCCTGTGCGATGTACTCGGCCTTCGCAGTGATCTCTACTTGAACGTCCCAGAGATAAGCGAAGTGCTCGGCCGCACCAGTCAACGCGAAGACGCGTGCTGGCTGTGGTGCGACGAACGACGCTGAGAGTGCGATTTCGCCTTTAACATTCGACGAGCCAAGCCCACCGCCCGACATGACGGCCGGCTGGCCAACTGTGATTCTGCCGATGTATGACGTCGTCGCCGGCGTTTGACCGTTCTTTGCTGCCGGATGGAAAAAGACGATGTCGTGGGGATCGAGCTTACAGGTAATCAATCCTTCCAACCCGATTGTAGGGTAATACGGTGATGCGCCGACCTCTCCGTGGTCACGAATCGAGAGCGCGAGTCCGATGCGGTACACGCCGGAACCCCGTGGCGGGGGTTGCGGGACCGCTCCGGAGGATGTGGAATCACACGTGCCCATGACATTCTCCCTGACGAGTGGAGCTGTGGTGAACGAGCACCGACTTGGGTCAGCCACGTATCTATATCAACCGGACAATGGGTGACTCAACCAGCGCGTTTCGCGCCGGAAGGTGCAACGGAGGAGTTGTGCGGCGACGCTACATCATGGTCAATCGGGGAGGGAGGCGCGACGACCCGGGCACGAGTCTGCGCAGGGGGCATGCCTGGGAGGCCGGCGGTGACTTGGAGGGAATGGAAGTCAGTTCTTGGTGATTTCCTCAGTTATTCTATCGATAAGCAGCATCCCCCATTCCTACACCGTCTAACCAAGATCGGTTCCAAATCACTGGAAGCAACCAGGGATTTTCGGGAAGAATGCCCCATCCTATGGGCAATCAGGGCAACGGTTACCACACGCATGGAAAACGCCCAGGTGTTCAGGGCAGTGGTGGAGCACCACAACACCGTGCGGCCGCACAGTGCCCTAGGCTATCGACCCCCGGCCCCCGAGGTCCGCGCTTGCGCTGCCGCCACGATCGGCGCTAAACTTAGTAGCTTCCCCGAACTGACATTCGGGGTGGACCAATCAGTGGGGCAGGCCACCCCGGCGCAACCGGAAAAAGTCTGGTGAGAGCGAAAGGAGAACATATGCGACTGACTGCGCTCGTCGTACTTATCATGCTTCTGGGTTGCGCGCACTCCAGTTACCCCATCAGTGTTGATGGCCTGAAGGCACAGGGCTATCAGCCAAGCGGGTCGAGGTTCACCTCCGACGCAAACGGAAAATTCGCCTATTACCAAATCTGGTCGAAAGAGACCCGAGACGATGGCCGACGGGTCCATCTTTGCGTTGTGCCTGGGTGGAGTAATGCCGGCTACATCTGGCGTGCAATCGCGTATGTCGATGGCCGCGAGACCTGGAATCATTCCACCGGCCCCGAGAAGACCGGAGGGACACAGCAGGGAATCAGTTGTGTGACAACCGATCCGCTGCCGGAAGGCGTGGTGACATGGCTGACGGGGTACAAGTACTCGCAGATGTAGCCCTAGCTTGCTATCCCACCGTACAGGACTACATGAAGAAGGAGCTTCGCCATCGTCGGCCCTCAAGAGGTCTGACCAGCTAACACGCGCATGCACCCGACGGCCGCTGACCTTGCCCCCGGAAATCGGCCCAGTGGGAATGGAAGAGAGGCCACGTTTGACCTGCCCCAAAAACTGGTCCATCCAGACTCGGTCATCCCGGCAACGACGCTGCTGAAACACTTGCTCAGTCCCACGGGGGTCAGTTGTTACAGAACAGGTACCCGGGGTGTGGACTGTTGGGGCACCCAGCGCCTGTCACGACTGTTCACAGACGTGATGCTGCATGGTGGCCATCGCTGGTCACTGCTGTGCGGATCCTATGCAGCACACCATCGTCAAATCATCCGGGCACCAGGATACAACCACCTCGCACGACCGAGTGCAGGGGCCGTGCTTGGGTTGTCTTTCCTCTCCGGGTGGGAAGGTGGGAGGTGACGCGGATTCGAGAGAGCGCACCCCAGTACAAGAGGTGACCCCGCTATCCGATCATCAGCGATTCATGATGTGAGCACTTCACTGGCTGATACCTGTCACAACATCGTGGACAGCATTTACTGTCACGACATCGTAGACAAACGCTCTTTGACAATCGAGTAGCGGCCACACGAATTATCATGAACATCCACCCGAACCGGGAGGTGTTCATGAAAAAGAACAGCAAGCAGGCACGATGCGGCGCCGTGCAACGGTTCTTCACGGGCGAAGACCCCGGGGCGATTTGTGAGTCCCTGGGCCGGTCGCGATCGCTGGCTGTACAAGTGGGTGGCACGGCATACCCCCGACGATCCGGCATGGTGTGAAGACCGCACACGGCAACCGCTCCTCAGTCCGCACCGCACCCCGGCGGAGATCGAAGATATCGTCGAGATGGTGCGACTGAGTCTCTACAACAAGGGGCGCTTCTGCGGCGACCAAGCCATCCAATGGGAGCTCGACGAGACTGGCGGTACAACCGCTGCCCTCGCTCCGCACCATCAGCCGCATTTTGCACCGCCGCGAGCTGACCCATCGGCGGACCGGGCGCTACGAACCGAAGGGCAAGGCGTATCCCGCATTGCCGGCGCTGGTGCCCAATCAGCGCCATCAGGTGGATCTGGTCGGCCCCTGCTATCTGACCGGACCGATCCGGGTCTACAGCCTGAATGCCATCGACGTGTTGCTCAACCGGTGTGGGGTCGAGCCGATCTCCTCCAGGGCCGCCCAGAGTGTTCTGGATGCGGTCTACGCGGTGTGGAAGCGCATGGGCATTCCCGAGAATCTCCAAGTGGACAACGAAATGGCCTTCTTCGGCAGTCCAGCCCATCCGCGGGGCCTGGGACCGCTGATTCGCCTCTGCCTGCTCTCCGGAGTCCATCTCTGGTTCATCCCGCCCGCCGAACCGTGGCGGAACGGGGTCATCGAGAAGTTCAATGACCACTACCGTCAGAAGTTTCTCGACAAAGTCCCGCTAGCGTCAATGCCACAGCTCCGGGAGGCATCGCTGGCGTACGAGGAGAAGCATAACAGCACCTATCGGTACAGCAAGCTCAACGGAAAAACGCCGCTCACCGCCTTGGCGCGGCTGGGAACCCGGTTGGTCTTTCCCGACCGAGAACAGGCCCCTCGGCATCCCTTGGAGAAACCGGGAACCGGCTGTTACCACCTCGTGCGATTCATCCGGAGCGATTGCCATCTCAACATCTTCAGCGAACTGTTCTCCGCGCCCCCGGAGACACAATACGAATACGTGGTGGCAACAATCGATGTCCGGGAGCAAAAGCTGAAGCTCTTCCTGGGGGCGACCCAGGTTGCCGAATACGACTATCAGCTCCGGTGATCGAGGAGCGCCTGTTCCCGACATCGCGGGATCACACCGTGTCCGCGCTTCGAATCCACGATGTCGTGACAGT
>CAVOIV010000037.1:0-155342 GCA_963695995.1 uncultured Methylomirabilota bacterium | reverse complement strand
ATCCTGAGGCCGAGCTCGAAGAGCTTGCCCAAATCTACGTGAAGCGCGGCCTCGATCAGTCGCTCGCGCGGCAAGTTGCTCACCAGCTGATGGCGAAAGATGCTTTAACCGCCCACGCGCGCGATGAGCTTGGCATCTCGGAAATCACCACCGCACGTCCTGTGCAAGCTGCACTGACGTCGGCCGCAACGTTTTCTGTAGGCGCAGCGATGCCCTTGCTGATGGTGGTGGTATCGCCCGCCGATGCGCTTGTCCCCATCGTGTCCGCTGCGTCTTTGGGTTTTCTCGCTCTTCTGGGTGCGATCGGGGCAAGAGCATGTGTCCTGTACGGGCGCCGCCGGTGTGGGAAGTCTCGACTGCTTCTGGAGGCCCTGCCGGCAGGTCACTCGGTCTACTACGTGGCCGACGATCGGGAAAGTCCCCTCCAGCGGGCGGCCCTGGCGACCGAACTCGCCCGCCTCCTACCCGGGTTCAACCGAGTCACCTATCCCGACTGGGATGCGCTGCTGTCGCGCGTCTGGGACCAGGCCCCGGCCGGAACCGTGCTGGCCCTCGACGAGTTTCCGGCCCTCGTGACGGTCGCGCCGGAACTGCCGAGCCTGCTTCAGAAACGCCTGGATGCGCCGGCGGCTCCCGGGCCCCACCTGTTGCTGGCGGGCTCGTCCCAGCGGATGATGCAGGGCCTCGTCCTGGACCGGACCGCGCCCCTGTACGGGCGGGCGACCGAGATCCTGAAGATCGAACCCCTCCCGTGCGGCTGGCTGCGGAAGGCCCTCCGGACGACGGGGGATCGCGACGCAATCGAGGCGTTTGCCATCTGGGGTGGGATTCCCCGGTACTGGGAGCTGGCGGCTGACTATCCCGACCGCGACACGGCCATCCAGGCGCTCGTCTTGAGCCAACTGGGCGTCCTGTACGACGAACCCGCCCGCCTGCTCCGCGACGATCTGCGGGACCTAGCCCAGGCCGCGTCCATCCTCACCCTGATCGGCCAGGGCTGCCACCGCCCGTCGGAGATCGCCAGTCGCCTGGGGAAGCCGGCCACGTCGCTCTCCCGCCCGCTTGATCGGTTGTTGGAGCTGGGCCTCGTCCGGCGGGATCAGCCGTTCGGGGCATCGCCACGGGACAGTAAGCGGTCGCTCTATCGGATTGGGGACCCCTTCCTCCGGTTCTGGTTCCGGTTTGTGGAGCCGAACCGCTCTCGCCTGGAGGCGCGGCAGGGGCCTGCGGTCCTGCGGGAGGTGCAACGGCAGTGGCCGGCGCACGTCGCCGGGGTGTGGGAAGATCTGGTCCGGGCAAGCATTCCCCAGACCGGGTACTTCAATCGGTCCTGGGGTGTGGCGCGGTCCTGGTGGGGACCCGGGAACGGATCGCGCACCGCTCGAGGTGGATGTCGTGGCGGAGAGTACCGACGGGGCCACCCTCTTGGTGGGGGAGGTGGAGTGGTCCTCCGAGCGCCGATCCGCAGCACCTCCGGGCTGAACTGCAGCACAAGATCACTCGGCTGCCGTTTGCTCACGGGCGAGAGGTACTCGCCGGCATCTGGACGCCAGTCGGCGCCGGCCGCGGCGGCCACTTCGGCCCCCGGGACATCCTGCGAGCCCTCCGATAGGCGGCGTCACGCGAGTTCACAGGGAGCGGGATTGTAGGGATCGTCGGCGCGCCCGAATCGGGCTTTGAGTCGCGCGCGCGGGGACAGCGCTCCTAGCGACGGGAGCTCGCGCACCCCGGTTCGAAGCAGCGCACGCAAGGCCTCGGGGGTTTCCGAGGCGTTGGCGTTCTTGGGCTCCCGTGCGGCTCGCAGCGCTCGTGGTCGAGTCGCCTACGCTGAGCGCCGCCACATGGGGCGACCGCCGTGGATCTCAAATTCCAAGCGGCCGTCGCGTGCCTGGCCATCTCCTTCGACACGGGCATGATTCGCAGCAGAATGTGTCTGGGCTAGGCGGGCGAATGGCTGGGATACCGGAAATTCTTCTGGCTCTCGACGGGGACCGTGGCGGCAGCCGTGAGCGCCAACTGCCTGCTCGGTCGACGGAAGGGCGGACCGGGCGCGTAGCGTGGTTCTGTTGAAGTCAATCGAGTGGCGAGAGGCGGGTCCATCGGTGAAGGGCAACACGCGGGGAATCCCATTTGACAATTCCGGGCATTGCGTACTAGAAACATACGATTTGAGCAGACGAAGGATACGTGAGAGACGTGGCCTGCATCCAAAAGATCCTCGCTGACGACGTGCGACAATGCCATCGGCCCGGATCCCGCACGCAGCAACCCGTGAGTGGTTCATCCGCACACCTCGGCGGGTGCCTGACTTGGTGCGTGCGGCGTCTTGGGCAAAGCCTTGGCCTCAGGAAAGGACGATGCGATGAAGATCTTCGAAGGCTCCTATGCGGTGTGCATCACGCCGTTCACCGAGGACGGCAGCGCCGTCAACTACGCCAGCCTCAGGCATTACATCGAATGGCAGATCGCCCATGGTAGTCCCGGACTGATTTTTCTCGGCAGCACCGGTGAGTTTCTCTCGGTGTCTGAAGAAGAGCGGACCGGCATCACCGAAACGGCGGTGAAGACCGCGGCCGGGCGCATCCCCATCCTGATGGGCACCGCGGCCGAAGACACCCGCGAGGCCGCGCGGCTGAGCAGGGAGGCCGAGGCCCTGGGCGCGGACGGCCTCATGATCATCCCGCCGTTCTACTCGACGCCTACGGACGACGAACTCTACGAGCACTACCAGCGGATTTCCGACGCCGTCTCGATCCCCATCATGGTCTACAACAACCCGGCTACGGCGAACGTCGATCTCCTGCCGCCCATGCTCGCGCGCCTGGCCGAGATCGAGAACGTGCGGTACGTGAAGGAATCCACCATGGACGTGACCCGCGTTCGGGACATCAACTTGCTCTCCGGCGGGAAGCTCACCGTATTCGGCGGGATCATGGGCTTCGAGTCGTTCCTGGAGGGGGCGAAGGGCTGGGTGTCGGTGGCCTCGAACATTCTGCCTCGCGAGACGGCGGACATCTACACGCTGGTGAAGGCGGGAAACATCGCGGACGCCTGGGGTCTCTACATGCGCATCCTGCCGGTCATTCGTTTCGTGGGGGGCATCTGGTATGTGGGCGGCACCAAGGCGCTCCTGAACGCGATGGGTCTGCCCGTGGGTAACCCCCGACCGCCCCGCCTGCCTGCCCCGGCCCCCTTGCAGGATCAGGCCAAGACCCTGGTACGGCAGTTCAATCTCACGTGCGCGCTTTAGCCGCACAAGAATCGTGCCCGTCGGAGTGCCCGGCCCCCGCCGTGCGCTCCCGTCAAGGATACGTCGCATGAACGACCCCGTGCTCGCAGAGATCATGAGCGTCTTGTCCCGGCTGGTGGCTACCCCTTCGGTCTACCCCCCGGGTGACACCCGAGAGGTGTGCGCCTACATCGCCGACACGCTCTCGGGCTGCGGCTACACCGCGCAACTCCTGAGCCGTGATCCGAAGATTGCCAACGTGATGGCCGTCCTGGGTCACGGCAGGCCGCAGCTGGCCTTCAACTGCCACATCGACACCGTCGGGGTGGAAGACGGCACGGCCTGGCGGAGCGACCCCTTCGCCGTCGATGTGCGGGACGGCCGCGTGTACGGTCTCGGGGCCAACAACTGCAAGGGGGCCGCCGCCTCGCAACTCTGGGTGGCCGAGCAGGTCGCGCGCCGGGGAGGGCCGGCCAGGGGCTCGGTGGCCTTCACCTTCGTGGGCGACGAGGAGGCGCTGGGACCAAACGGGACCGCCTTCCTGCGTCAGGAGAACCATCTGACGCCCGATATGTTGGTGGTGGGCGCGCAGACCGAAAATGGTCTGATCACCCGGGAGCGCGGCGTCACCTGGATCGAAGTGGTGGCGCACGGCACGGCGGCCCACGCGGGGCGGCCGTCCGACGGGGACAACGCCGTGATGCGCATGGTGCGCCTGCTGGGGTATCTGGAGAATACGCTCTTCCCGGTCATCTCCGCCCGCGCCGCCGACGGCCTCCACTCCACCATCAGCGTGGGCACCATCCGAGGCGGCACGAACATCAACGTGGTGCCCTCCAGTTGCGTCGCCGCCATTGACCGCCGCCTGGTGCCCGTCCGTGAGAGCATCGACACCGCGCTCCAGGAGATCCGCGCCGTCCTTGCCGGGGCGGGGGAGCCGGAGGGCAGCTTTGCCGTGCGCCGGCTGACCGGCACCAACGGTTTCTCGGCGCCCCAGGACGGACCGCTCGTGTCGGCGTTTTCCGCGGCCATCGAGGATGTGACCGGGAAGGCCGCTCGCTTTGTCGATTCCGTTGGGGCGTTCGATGGCCGCTTCTTTGCCGACGACGGCATCGAGATCGTCAATTTCGGCCCCGGCGAAGGCAGCGAGGGGCACAAGAGCAACGAGTCGTTGCCGGCGGATCAACTCGCCGACAGCGCACGCATCCAGCTGCGCATGGTCGAACGCCTCCTCGGTTTGAGCCGACCGGCGTAAGCCGTTGTCAAGGAATAGCTTCGTAACGGCTCCTAACGCCCGAGACCGCCACTATGCGAAGCCGCGCCATTACCCCGGACAGCCCGACCGTCACCCTGCAGGTTGACGGACGGGCTGTCACCGCGCATCGCGGCGAGACGCTGGCCGCGGCCCTCGTGGCCTCCGGCCTGCGGATCGGCCGCCACACGCAGGGCGGAAACCCTCGGCATGTCTTCTGCGCCATGGGTGCGTGCTTCGACTGCCTGACCATCGTCGAGGGAATGGGGGCCGTCCGTGCCTGCATGACCCACGTCGCGGACGGCATGGTGGTCAGGAGTTGGCCCGCGAACGGGCTCCCCGCCCTGTCCGATCTGCCGCCACTCGGATCCCTCCCCGACGGCCCGCTCCCGCACCGCCGCTGTCAATTGGCCGTGGTGGGCGCCGGCCCTGGGGGGCTGGAGGCGGCCATCGCCGCCGCGGAGGGCGGCGTGGAGGTGGTGATTCTCGACGAGCGCCCGGAGCCCGGCGGGCAATACTACGAGCAGCCTGCCGAATCGATCCGGGCGCGCCGGGACCGCCGCGCCTCCAAGGGAGCGACACTCATCGCCAGGGCCCGCTCGCTGGGCTGCGAGATCCTGAGCGGGGCCCTCGTCTGGCGGGGGACCTGCGCCGACGGCATCCTGGAGCTGGCCGTCCTGCACGAGGGAAACGCCTTCTACCTCCAGCCGGAGCAGCTAGTCATCGCCACCGGCGCGTACGACGCCCCCTTCCCGGTGCCCGGATGGACCCTCCCCGGTGTGCTCACCGTGGGCGGCGCGTCGAGCCTGCTGCGGGGCTACGGTGTGGTGCCGACGGGGCCCGTGGCCGTGTGCGGCAACGGGCCCCTGCTCTCTGCAGCTCGCCAGCCAGCTGGTGCGGGCCGGTGCCGAGGTTTCGGCGGTCGTCTCGGCGTCCGCCGCGTCGCTCACGAGCCTGCCGGATCTCCTGCGCATGGTCCGGTTCAGTCCCGACCTTGCCGCCGAAGGCGTACGGTATCTCGCCACGCTCGCCCGGCACCGCGTGCCGCTCGTCTCCGGCCACGTGATCACCCGCGTGATCGGAACGGACACGCCTCAGGCGGTGTGCATCGCCCCGTGCGACGCCGCCGGACGGCCCGACCGGACGCGCGAGCGCCAGATCGCGGCCGCGACCGTGTGTCTCGGCTATGGGTTTCTCCCGTCCAATGAACTTGCCCGGCAACTGGGATGCGGCCACGGTGTCGCGGCCGGCGAGCTTGCTGCTCTCTGGGCGCAGCGCACGCTGGACGGGCAGAGCACCCTGCCGCGGGTCCACATCGTGGGCGAGGCGGGGGGTATCGGCGGAGGCAGGGTCGCCGCAGGCCAGGGTCGTCTGGCCGGCATCCGCGTGGCCGAGAAACTGACCGGCGCGTCCGGCCGATCGGAAGCGCGTCAGTGGCGTTGCCCGGAAGCTGGCCGGGGACCTGGCTTTTCAGCGGGCCTTGGGCCGGGTGTTCGGCGCCGCCCCCGACCCGCTTCACATCGCCACGGACGAGACCCACATCTGCCGGTGTGAAGAGGTGAGCCTTGGCACGCTCAGGGCCGCCATCGCCGAGGGCGCGACCGACCTGGGAAGCCTCAAGCGTCTCACCCGCGCCGGCATGGGCCGGTGCCAGGGGCGCTATTGCCAGGACACCTTGGCTCGTCTGCTGAAGCGGGAACGGCACGTGCCCGTCCGGGCCGACCAGCTCTTCATGCCGCAGCCCCCGCTCAAGCCCCTTCCGCTCCGCGCCCTCGCCGTGGAGAAGCCGGAATGGGGCGGGCACAGGCGCTCGGCCCTGCACTCCATCGCGACCGCCCCGGCAGGATCGGAGTTCCTGGGCGACGAAGAGATCATCATCATCGGCGCCGGCATTGCCGGGTGCAGCACGGCCTACTGGGTGGGCCGCGCAGGCAGGCGTGCCCTCGTCCTCGATCGTGGTCCGGTCAACGGACAAGCGTCGGGCGGCAACGCCGGCAGCATGCATGTCCAACTGCTCTCGTTCGACTTCGGCAGCAAGGCTGAATCGGGCGGCACGCCCGCCCTGAAGACGCTCTTGCTCCAGCGGGAATCCGCGCGCATGTGGGCGGAGCTGGAGCGAGAGCTGAAGGGCGACTTCGAGATCAAGACCGTCGGTGGCCTGATGATGGCCGAGACCGAGCGCGAACTTGGGCTCCTGCGGGAGAAGGCTGCCCGCGAGCGCGAGATGGGCATCGACGTGGAAGTCATCGGCCGGGAGGAATTGCAGCGCATCGCCCCCGCCGTCTCCGCCGCGATGCTGGGCGCGTCCTTCTGTCCCGAGGAGGGAAAGATCAACCCCCTCAAGGGCACGCACGGCATCTACCGCGGGGCCGTCGCCCTCGGACAGCGCTTTGCGGTCAATGTCGAAGTGCTCAACGTCGCCCGCGAGGTCGGGGGCTTCCGGATCGACACGCCCCGGGGGTGGTACCGGGCGCGCGTCGTGGTCAATGCCGCCGGGGCGTGGGCCTCGCAAATCTCGGGCATGGTGGGAACCCCCGTGCCGGTGCACGGCGCGCCGCTCCAGATGATCGTCACCGAACCTGTGGCCCCGGCGGTCCACCACCTGCTGGCCCATGCCGACCGCCACCTGACGATGAAGCAGATGCAGCACGGCAATTTCATCCTTGGCGGTGCGTGGACCGCAGGGTACGATGAGGTCACCGGCTACCCCACCTGCCTGCGCGACAGCCTGGAAGGCAACGTCTGGGTGGCGCGGCGGGTGGTTCCCTCCCTGGATGGGGTGCACATCCTCCGATCCTGGGCGGCGATGAACATCAACATCGACGGGGCGCCCATCGTGGGCGAGATGCCGGGCGTCCCCGGCTTCTACAACACCGTGACCTCCAACGGCTACACCCTCGGCCCCATCATGGGGCGCATCACCAGCGATCTCATCACCCGGGGCACAACGGAGTGGGATATCCGCGACTTTACCCTTGCGCGGTTCTGAGGCCGGGCCGGCTTATCTCGGCGGCCCCTGCCTCGAACGTGGGGAGCGCACATGGCGACGCATAGAGCGGATCGGGTCATCCACGGCACGCGCATCGTGTTCGAACACGGCCTCGGTTCCGGCGCCGTCGCCGTCACCGATGGGAAGATCACCGGCATCGCGGACGGTCCGGAGCATTTCGACGCCCAGGCGGTGCTGGACGCCGGAGACCGGGTGGTCCTGCCTGGCCTCGTCGATGAGCACGCCCACGTGTGGGAGCCCGGCCCGAACGCCCATCGCGAGGATTGGACCACCGGCACCATGACGGCAGCCAGCGGCGGCATCACCACCATCATCGAGATGGCCCAGGGCGTGCCGCCCGCCATCGACGTCGCGGGTTTCAACAACAAGCGGCGCATCGCGGAACGGAAGAGCGTCATCGACTTTGCGCTCTGGGGTGGCTGCGTCAGCAACACGCCCGACGACATCACCGGACTGAAGGCGGCGGGCTGTACTGCCTACAAGGTGTTCACGGCCTGGTTCGGGAAGGAGTACGCCAGCCTCACGGACTACGAGCTGCTCAGCGCCATGGAGAAGGTCGCCGCCGTGGGCGGCGTGATGGGCATCCATTGCGAGAACAGCGCGCTCACCGACGGCTTCGAGAAGCGCCTCGCCGCCGAGGGCAACTTCACAGGGAGCGCCCACGAGAAGGCACGGCCCGAGATCGCCGAGATCGAGGCCATCTCCCGCGTGCTGCTCTTCGCCCGCCACACCCGCTGTCGTGTGCTCATCCTGCATCTGGCCACGCCCAACGCCTGGCCCGTCATCGCCCAGGCACGGCGCGACGGCGTGGAAGTCTGGGTGGAGACATGCGCCCATTATCTGACCATGAACACCGACGACCTGGACCGGCTGCACGGCTTCGCCAAGTGCGCCCCGCCCATCCGCAGCGAAGCGTGCCGCCAGGGCCTGTGGCAGATGGTCAAAGACGGGCGCATCGATACGCTGGCCTCGGACCATTTCCCCTTCACCGACGACGATCGCCTCAAGCATGGCACGAACATCTTCGCCATCCCCTCCGGCATGCCCGGCTTCGACACCCTGCTCCCGTCCCTCGTCGAACGAGGGGATCCACCGCCAGGGTCTGAGCTGGGAAAGACTGGCCCAGCTCGCCAGCACCAATCCAGCAAAGATCCACGGCCTCTATCCGCAAAAGGGGGCCATCCGGCTGGGGGCCGATGCCGACCTGGTGCTGGTGGACCCGGACGAAACCTGGACCTATTCGTTCAAGTCGTCCTACATCAAGGCGAAGATGCAGCACGGCCCCTATGAAGGGCGGGCCTTCCGCGGCCGGGTGAAAGAGACGATGGTGCGCGGACAGACAGTCTACGTCGACCACGAAATCCGGCAAGAGCCGGGCTTCGGACGATTCGTCGCTCCGGGCGGCGCGGTCCGGTAGCGGCGGCGCAGCTCACGCGTCGCCGGAGCGCCCGGCTGGCGCAAAAACCGTCAGCGACGCTCCCCGATGCTCACGGCCTTGGCATCGTGAGCGCGGACCGGATTCTGATCTCGACGGCGGAGAGGGCAAAGGACGCGCGGACAGGGCGTTTTCGCGGCGCCTGCCGATCCCAGGTTCTTGGTATAGGCGTTGCAAACGGCTGACTGAGGTCGGTGGCAGGCGTAGGTATCACCCAGAGGGGGCGGACAGACGTCCGGAACACCTCGCATCAACGGAGGAAGCACTATGAAGGCGAGAACGCGGTATCTGTGGGCGGTCATCGGGTTGATGGCGGTGGCGGTGGGCATCCTGCCGGCCGTGGTTCAGGCTCAGGCGCTGCCGCTCGTCAAGGCGGGTGAGTTCACCGCGGCCACGAACGCGACCATCCCGCCCTATCAGTTCGTGGACGCCAGCGGGAAGCTCCAGGGGATGCGGATCGAGATGGGCGAGGAGATCGCCAAGCGGCTGGGTGTCAAGATGACGTGGATCAACGTGGGCTTCGAGACCCACATTCCGGGCCTGCAGAGCGGGCGCTGGGATGCCAGCATCACGGGCATGTTCTTCACCCCGGAGCGGGCCAAGATCCTGTACCTGATCCCCTACGAGTACCAGGCCATCAGCATCGCCGTTCCCAAGGGGAACCCCCAGAAGATCGCCTCGACCAAAGACGTCGCCGGGAAGCGGGTCGCCGTGGAGATCGGCGGCTACGAGTTCCGCCAGATCACCAGCATCAACGAGGAGCAGGTCAAGGCCGGCGAGAAGCCGATCGAGATTCGGACCTTCAGCACCTTCGCGGACGCCTTCCAGGCGCTGCGGGCGGGCCAGGTGGACGCGGTCGTCAGCGTGGACGTGAACGCGAAGTACTACCAGGACCGCGGGGATTTCGAGCGGGCGGTCTCCGGCCTGCGGGGATCGCCGGCTACCCTGGCTTTTCGGAACAAGGACGTCGCGATGGCGGTGTTGAAGGCGCTCAACGACATGCGCGCGGATGGCGCCTACGACAAGTTCATGGACAAGTGGGGTGCCGCCAAGATGCCGGCGGATAAGCCGCTGGAGTTGAAGGGCCCCGACATGCCATAGCCCGGCTGCTGAAAACGGCCCATCTGCGGCGTTGACCCACCTCGGCACTCGCTGCGACGTACCTCCGGTACGCCTCGCTCCGCCCGCGGTGTGTCGCCTTGCATCTGGACCATTTTGAGCAGCCTGATGGGAACTAGGCCTTTTCGGTATTTCACTGGATTGGCCGGAATCTGGATGGGCCCCCGCGGCGCACCGGAAATTTCCGAGACGCCGCGGGGTCTCTTGGGGGAGCATCGCGGGGGCGAATTCGATGCCTGGATGGGATTGGGGCGCGTTCTTTCGATACCTTGTCAGCCCGTATTTGCTCGAGGGCGCGTGGACCACCATCTGGCTGTCGATGGTCGTGATGACGCTGGGGCTGCTTCTGGGCCTCCTGGCGGCCATCATGAACATGTCGAAGAGCCGCGCCCTCCAATCCATCGCCGGATTCTACCTGTGGATCATGCGGGGCACGCCCCTCCTCGTCCAGCTCATCATCATCTACACCGGCCTTCCCCAAGTCGGGATCAAGCTGAACGTCGTGCAGTCCGCGCTGCTGGGGCTCAGCCTGAACGAGGGGGCGTATCTCTCTGAGGTCATCCGCGCCGGAATCCTCTCGGTGCCCAAGGGGCAGTTCGACGCCGCCCGCGCGCTGGGGATGGATTACTCGACCCTGATGCGAGTGATCGTGCTGCCCCAGGCGGCGCGAGTCATGATTCCGCCCCTCGGCAACAACTTCAACGGCCTGCTCAAGACCACCTCGAGTCACCTCGGTCATCTCGATGGAGGAGCTGCTGCGCCGCGGGCAGATGTTGATCCAAGTAGACTTCCGGGTGCTGGAGATCTTCATGGTCGCGGCGCTCTACTACCTGGTGATGATCACTCTCTGGGGAATGGTGCAACGGCGCCTCGAGGCCCACTTCGGCCGCTCCGTCGCGCCAACGACGGAACGAAAGCGCACCGGTGGAGTGGGCCCGGCCAACGGGGGCTCGGCCAACCTGGAGCGGCGCGAGATGGAACACGACCTACGTTAACGAGGGACTGAGAAACCCATTTTCGCCCAGGCTGCTCAAAAAGGTCCAACTGCAAGGCGGAGCGCGAGGCGCGATGCGAGGCGTACTTGACACGTACGCCGCAGCGCTGCGCGAGCGCGACAACGCAGCAGATGGACATTTTTCAGCAGCCTGTCAGCGAGGAGTGCCGTGACGCCACCTGCTGCAGACACGTCCATCCAGCCGATCGTCGAGGCGGCGGATGTCCACAAGTACTTCGGGTCGCTCCACGTCCTGAAGGGCGTGAATATGACGGTCCAGCGGGGCGAGGTCATCGTGCTGATCGGTCCCAGCGGCTCGGGGAAGAGCACGCTGCTCCGTTGCATCAATCACCTGGAAAAGATCGAACAGGGGTGGATCCGGGTGAACGGCCATCCCATGGGCTACCGCGAGGCGGACGGCCGCCCGGTCGAGTTGCGCGAGCGCGAGGTGGCCAAGCAGCGGCGGGACGTGGGGATGGTGTTCCAGCAGTTCAACCTGTTCCCCCACCTCACGGCCCTGGAGAACATCACCGCCGGCCCCCTCCACGTCCTGCAGAAGAAGAAAGAGGAAGCGGAGGGCCACGCCAGGCAGCTCCTGGAGATGGTGGGGCTCCCCAACAAGGCCGATGCCTACCCGGGGCAGCTCTCAGGCGGACAGCAACAGCGCATCGCCATTGCCAGGGCGCTCGCCATGCGACCCGCGCTCATGCTCTTCGATGAGCCGACATCGGCGCTGGACCCCGAGATGATCACCGAGGTTCTGGACGTCATGCTGAAGCTCTCGGAGCAGGGCATGACCATGATCGTGGTTACCCACGAGATGGGCTTCGCCAAAGCCGCGGCGGACCGCATCATCTTCATGGACGAGGGGCGGATGGTGGAGGAGGCCGCGGCGGACCGCTTCTTCACCGCTCCCCAGCACGAACGCACCCGGCAGTTTCTCGGCAAGATCCTGCACTGAGGGCACGGGCATGGCGCAGGCAGGCACGATCCACACCGTTCGGGGTCCCGTGGAGCCGGCGGCTCTGGGACGCACTCTCGCCCACGAGCACGTCTTCTGCGATTTTTACCGGATCACGGGGAATCTGAACCACTTGCTCAACGACGAGGAGTTGGCCGTCGAGGAACTGGCGGCACTGGTCCGCGCCGGCGGCACGGGATTGGTCGAGGTGACGACGCCGGACTTCGGCCGGGATCCAGGGCGGTTGCGGCGGGTGGCGGAGCGGACCGGGCTGCACATCGTGATGGGCACCGGCTGGTATCGCCAGCCGTACTATCCGGAGTCCATCGACCGGACACCCACCGAGGCGTTGGCCCGCCAGATGATCGCCGAGCTGACCCAGGGGGTGGACGACGCGGGGATCCAGGCCGGCATCATCGGCGAGATCGGCGCGCACGGGAGCTTCCTAACCGCGCAGGAGGAGCGGGTTCTCCGCGCCGCGGCGCGGGCTCAGCGGGCCACGGGGGCCGCGCTCACGACGCATGCCTCGATGTACCCGGTGGGCACGGCTCAGCTCGCCATCCTCCAGGAAGAGCGGGTGGATCCGTCTCGGGTGATCATCGGCCACTGCGACACGTACCTGGACCGCGAGTACCACCTGGCGGTCCTGCGGGCGGGGGCCTACGTGCAGTTCGATACCGTGGGCCGCGCTCACATGAACCCGGACGAGCGGCGCGCGGACGCCCTGGTTGCCCTCCTCCGGGAAGACTGGGTGGAGCGGCTGCTCCTCTCCAGCGACCGGTGCCATCGCTCCGACATGCACGCCTTCGGTGGGGTCGGCTACGACGCGGTCTTCACCCGGTTCTTTGCCACGCTCCGAGAGCGGGGCATCTCGCAGGCGGAACTGGACATCATGACCATCGAGAACCCGCGCCGGGTCCTGGCGTGGTGAGACGCAGACGAGAAGGGTCACCGGCCCTCGATGCCACACCAGGTAGCGAGGAGGAGGGCTGTGGCCGTGACTGTGTTGAGAAACTCGGCGATCTCGATGGATTCGTCGGCCGCTCCGGCGGCGGCGATTGCGGTGCAGCGAGGCCCGTAGCCGACAGCCGGGATGCCGGCGTAGATCATCGGGATCCGGATGTCGCTGGCGGAGTGGCCGCAGTACGGCTCGGGTGGCTGACCGGTCACCGCCGTGATCGCCTGGCTCACAGCCTGGAAAAGAGGATGCTCGGTCGGGATCCCGGCCGGTTGCGTTCCTTCCAGCCATTCCATGACCGGCGGGTGCTCGCGAAGCCATGGGTCGGCCGCAACCACGGCATCCACCGCGCACTGAATCTCTGTCCGAACGCTCTCGACGGTCTCGGGCGCCGGGAACGTGACGCTGCAATCCATCCTGCAACGGACGGGCACTCGTCTCGCCCCCTCACCGCCCGACATCGTCCCGATCAGTAAGTTCGTCGAGCGCCCAAGCGCTTGCTGCGAGAATGGTTCGCCGACCCTCGCTCCTCGGGTCGCGTCAAGGTCCTGCAGCGCCAACACAATCCGGGTCATCTTGAAAATGGCGTTCTCGCCCCGGTGGGCGAAGGGTGTGTGCTGCGGTTCGGACGTGGCAGGGGCCCTTCCCTCTACCGCGACACGGAATTCCAGCAAGCCGGGCGTGAGATTCTTGACCTCCCGGAGGCCATGCCGGGTCTCGGCCGGATGCAGGTAGACGCAGCCGTCTGCGCGGAGGCCGTTCGCCAGCACCACTGCCATGCCGCGCGCCCGGTTCTTACTCACGCAGCTCACCAGCGTGACGTCTCCAGCCAGGGAGAGATTCGCCTCACGCAGGACATCCACGGCGGCGACCATGGCTGCGACACCCGACTTGTCATCCGCGGCCCCCCATCCATACAGTCGCCCGTCCGCAATCTGGGGGTCGAAGGGGGGATACTGCCAGCGATCAAGGCCGCTCGGAGCCGGGCTGTCGTGATGCGCGAAAACGATCATCGACCGCCCGCTCCCCGTTCCCTTCCAGGCGCCGACCACATTGCTGCGCGTGGCCTCGTGGGTCGGATGGCCGACCGGCTCCGGCTGGGGGCTCCGTGCCGCGATCACCTCGAAACTTTGGCGGACTTCAGACACCCGTCCGCCGGCCGCTGCCATGATCGCCGCCGCGCGCTCGGCGGCGGCCGCGTCGCCGTCGGCCGACGCTCGGACGAGCTCGCGAATCATCTCCACATAGGCCGTCGCCCTGCGGGCAACCGCTTCGTTCACCATGGGAGCAATGGTCGAGGGGTGCATGGGGCCTCCGCGGACGCTGTGACGATTCGTCGATCGGGGCGTCCAAACCTCTGCGCGTCCCGCCGCCTTACGGCCGCCGACGCCACATGGGGCGGCGGTCGTGGATGTCGAAGACCAGGCGGCCGTCGCGGGCGTGGGCGGAGAGGTGGGCCTTGATGGCTGCGGCATTGAGAAGATACGCCGAGGGGTCCATGGACAGGACACCGAGGGCCTCCGCGGCGCCTGCGACGACCTCCTCGGTGGTGGCCGCGGGGGCGACGGCGGCCAGGACGGCATCCGCCGTTCGCTCCAGGTTTCGCCGGTTGGCGGCGACGAGGCCCTCCAGATCCTGCGTCGGCGGGAAGTGGGCACCGACGTACCAGGTCTTCCGCAGTCCGGCCAGTCGCTCCAGTGTGGCCCGGTGGGCGGAGACATCGTAGCAGTACTGGATGGGATACCGCTCCAGCAGCGCCGGCGCCACGACGGCGTCGCCGAGGAAGGCCGCGTCCGCCGTGAGGACGGCCGCCTGGTTGATGGAGTGGCCCGGCGTGGGAAGGATCTCCAGGTCCAAGCCGCAGACGGAGAGCGTCGTTCCGAGGATCTGGTCCACCAAGGACGGCGCGGCGTGAAACCATTTGGTGTCGATGGCCGGGAACGGGGCCGCGCCGAAGAGGTAGAACGGCTCGATCTCGGTGTGCTGGATGAGAGCCGCCTCGATGGCCGGAGCATAGACGGTGGCGCCCGTGCGTTTCTTCAGAAAGGCGTTCCCGCCGCAGTGATCGGCATGGGCGTGGGTGTTGATGAGGGCCACTCCGCGAAGCCCGGCCTGCTCGACCGCCTGGACGGCCTTGCGGGCGGCGCCCTCATCCAGGCCGCTGTCGATGAAGGCGGCTTGCCCATCCCCGACGATCACGCCGATGTTCACGCGGCCCGACACGTAATGCGCCGGCCCTGCGATCCGCTCCAGTGTCATGTCGTGGTCCCCGCGGAGGAGTGAGTGGACTCCGCTTCGTGGGCGGCGCGCTTCGCCGCCTCGTACACCGCCTGGACGGAGACGCCGGCGACCTTCGCCAGGCGGCGACAATCCTCGAACTCCGGCGAGAGGATCGTCACCCGGCCGCCGTCGAGGCCGCGCTTGATGCGGACCTGGCCATACGGCGTCGCGACGGTGACGAAGTCTCGGGACCGCTTCCAGCGGCTGGCGGTGTAGGTGCGGACTCCAAAAGTCGTCGTGTGGCCCAGGATGAGGGCGACCAGCCCTGTCCGCGTGTTCCGGCTCCGCCAGGACCGTGAGGAGTGAGGCCGGCCGCGACTTCTTCATGAGGAGCGGCGAGAGAAATGCGTCCAGCGCGCCGGCCTCGAAGAGGCGCTCCAGGAGCGGCTCGAAGAACTGGGGATTCATGTCGTCGATGTTCGCCTCGAGCACCGCGACCTGATCCCGCTCGTGCTGCGCCGCCGACTCGCCGACGATCAGGCGAAGCAGGTTGGGTTGGGTTCCGAGATCGCGCTGGCCGGCGCCGTACGCCGTCCGCGCGACCGTCATGGCGGGCATGGGCCCGGACCCGCTGGCCAGCGTGGTGAGGATGGCGGCCCCGGTGGGTGTCGTCAGCTCCATCGGGGTCTCGCTGCCGTAGGCCGGGAACCCGACGAGGAGGGCGGCGGTCCCCGGCGCGGGCACCGGCATGGTCCCGTGCGCTCCCTTGACGAAGCCGCTCCCCAGGTTGATGGGGGAGATATGGATGGCCTCGATGCCCAGCCGACGGATGCCCCAGGCGGCCCCGACGATGTCGGCGATGGCGTCCAGGGCGCCCACCTCGTGGAAGTGGATCTTCTCGATGGGGACGCCGTGTGCCGCGGCCTCGGCCTCGGCGAGGCGCTGAAAAATCCGGGTGGCGTCCGCCCGCACGTCCGCGGGGATGTCCGCGGCGTCCAGGATTCTCCGGATGTCGGCCAGGTGGCGGTGGGGATGGCCGTGCTCTTCCGTCTCGACCCGAACGAGTGTCCCGCGGAACGCGCCCCGCTTGACGGTTTCGCCGCGCAACGTGATGCCCGTAACCTGGAGGCCGTTGATGGTCGCCTGAAGTTCGGCCAGCGGGAGCCCGGCGTCCACCAGGGCGCCCAGAATCATGTCGCCACTGCACCCGCTGAAACAATCGAAGTATCCGATACGCATGCGGTTCGTTCCTATTCCTGGCGCGCGCGATGCGTCTTGCCGCGGCTCGCGGCTCGCGGCTCGGCCTTTGCGCCCAACGCGTTGATTCGGTGCGCCAGGACGCCGGCGCCGAATCCGTTGTCGATGTTCACGACCGCCACCCCGGCGGCGCAGGAATTGAGCATCGTGAGGAGCGCGGCGAGGCCGTGGAAGCTCGCCCCGTATCCGACACTGGTTGGGACGGCGACCACGGGCTTGGCGACCAGGCCGCCCACCACGGACGGCAGGACGCCATCCATGCCGGCTGCCACCACGATGACGTTGGCGGCTTCCAGGGCTTCCCGAGCATCTAATATCCGGTGTAACCCCGCGACGCCCACGTCGTATCGCGTCTCCACGCGACTCCCGAGGATCGCCGCGGTCACGGCGGACTCTTCGGCCACCGGAATGTCCGAGGTGCCCGCCGAAACGACCAGTATCCGGCCCACCGGCGCGGGCCGGTCGCGGCGCTGTGACGACGATGGTGCGGCTCAGGGGGTGATACACGGCCCGAGGGGCGGCAGCCTTCACGGCACCGAACATCTCCGCGGTGGCGCGGGTCGCGAGAAGGGTGCCGTGGCGTTCCACGATGCGCTCGGCGATGGCGGCGACCTGCTCGACCGTCTTTCCTTCGCAGAAAATCACCTCCGGGAATCCCTGGCGCAGGGCCCGATGGTTATCCATCTGGGCGAAGCCCATGTCCTCGTAAGGCAAATGGCGAAGTTGTTCCGCCGCCGATTCAGGCGTGACCTTGTCTGCGCGAACGTGTCTCAGTAGCTTCAATACCGCTTGCCGATTCATGCGTCCTTCCGCTGGGGAAACGAATGTTGACGAACAGAGAAGATCGTAAAAATACCACGAAACCCGCCTGCGGCCAATGTCTTTCGCCCGCCGAATGCCCGCGGGACGCACCGCCTCCCGTTGCCCCGCTTCGGGATTTCCTCTTGACAATGCTGGCTGCGGTGATAGCGTTCCGGCGCCGCGACAGCGATAGGGATAGCGACAGCGACAGCGACAGGGACAGGGACAGGGACAGGGGTCGGGAGACACGGAAAGGAACGCGCGCCGATGAAGAACGTGCTGAAGCTGGGATTGCCGAAGGGAAGCCTTCAGAAGTCCACCATCGATCTCTTCGAGAAGGCGGGGTACAAGATCCTGGTGCGGGACCGCTCCTACATCCCCGTCATCGACGATCCGGAGATCGAATGCCTGATGTTCCGCGCCCAGGAGATGGCCCGATTCGTAGAGCGAGGCGTGCTGGACGTGGGCCTGACGGGGAAGGACTGGATCCTGGAGAACGAGGCGGACGTGGTGGAGGTCGAGGATCTGGTGTACAGCAAGAACACGACGCAGGCGTACCGGTGGGTCCTGGCCGTGCCCGAAGCCTCCGGCATACGGAGCGTGAAGGATCTGCAGGGGAAGCGGATTGCCACCGAGTTGGTCCACGCGACGAAGCGGTACCTGGCGCAGCATGGCGTGGCTGCCGAGGTGGAGTACTCGTGGGGCGCCACGGAGATCAAGGCGCCCCTGCTCGTGGACGCCATCGTAGAAGGGACGGAGACGGGCGCGTCGCTGCGCGCCAATCACCTGCGGATCATAGACACGGTGGCGGAATCCACGACCAAGCTCATCGCCAGCCGCCAGGCCTGGGCCGATTCCTGGAAGCGGGAGCGGATCGAGGTGCTGGCCATGCTGCTCAAGGGGGCGCTGGAGGCGGACGGGAAGGTGGGGTTGAAGATGAACGTCCCGCGGGCGAGGTTGGACCAGGTATCGGACCAGCTCCCGTCGCTCCACACGCCCACCATCTCCAGCCAGGTGGACCCGGAATGGGTGGCCATCGAGGTGATCATCGACAAGCAGGTCGCCCGGAGCCTGATTCCCAAACTGAAGAAGGCCGGGGCGGAAGGCATCGTCGAGTACCCGCTGAACAAGCTGATCTACTAACAGGCCGCTGAAAACGGCCCATCTGCGGCGTTGGGCCGCTTAGGCGCTCGTTGCGGCGTACCTGGAGTACGCCTCACTCGGCCTTGCGCGTCCCGCCTGGCATCTGGACCGTTTTGAGCGGCCTGCTTGATAACGGGTCGTTCGATAGTCGGCGAGACCGGCGCGCGCTTCACGGCTGAAAACGGCCCATCTGCAGTGACCCATCCTGCGGATGGTACCCCGGCCGCTTAGGCGCTCGCTGCGGCGTACCTGGAGTACGCCACTCGGCCTTGCGCGTCCCGCCTGGCATCTGGACCGTTTTGAGCGGCCTGCTTGATAACGGGTCGTTCGATAGTCGGCGACACCGGCGCGCGCTTCACGGCTGAAAACGGCCCATCTGCGGGGAGCCATCCTCCGGACGGGTACCCCGCCCGCTAAGTGCTGCCGAACGCGATTATGGTGACGTATGCCGGTCCCCCGGACCGCCCCTCTGACGCCTGGCGCCTCGTCGATGCCGGCTCGCCCTTACCCCGGGTCGGTCCGCTCAGAAGCGGACCTCCGTGCCGGGGACGGGCTCGCCCGCGGGCGCGGCGTCTTCGGGGCAGCCCGGGGGACCTGGCGGGATGCGGCGGCCGAATACGTCATCGAATTTTCGTCCCCGAGCACTTAGGCGCTTGTTGCGGCGTACCTGAAGTAAGCCTCACTCGGCTCTGCGAGTGCCGTCCCGCGACGTCGCGGGACATCTGGACCGATTTGAGTGGCCTGCCTGGGGAGCGGCTTTTCGGCACCTTTTCCGCCGCGATTCTCTGCGGAGACCGCTGGTCAAGATTATTCAAGGAGACGCACATGACGCTGGCGACCGAGCTGGCCCACCACGTACATCGGACCTGGCTGACGGAAACGCTCGAGGCGCTGGTGCGTATCCCGAGCGTGACTGGGAATGAAGACGCGGCCCAGGAGTGGGTCGCGCGCACGCTGGGAGAGCTGGGGGGCGAGGTGGATCGCTGGCGGGTCGACCCCGAGGCGCTGCGGACCGAGCCGGACTTTCCCGGGGCGCGGGTGACGGCGCCGCGCCTGAACGTGGTGGGGAGCTTCCGCGGTGCAGGTGGTGGCCCGACCCTGATTCTCAACGGCCACATCGACACGGTCACCGCGGGGGACGAGACGCGATGGACACACCCGCCGTTCGGCGCCGAGGTGGTCGGCGATTGCCTGTACGGCCGGGGCGCCGCGGACATGAAGGGCGGCCTGGCGGCGATCCTTGGGGCGGTGCGCGCCATCCGAATGGCCGGGATTCGGCTGAAGGGCTCGGTTCAGGTGCAGAGCGTCATCGGGGAGGAGGACGGCGGCGTCGGTGCCTTCGCCGCGCTGCGACGGGGCCACACCGGCGACGCGGTGGTCATCTGCGAGCCGACCCAGCTCGCCGTGATCCCGGTGCACGCGGGGGTGACCATCTTTCGCATCACGGTCCCGGGACGGGCGGCGCACGGCTGTGTGCGGGCGGAAGGGGTGAGCGCCTTCGAACGTTTCCTCCCGATTCACGCTGCCCTCAAGACGCTGGAAGCGGAGCGAAATCGCACGGTGCGCCATCCGCTGTACGACGGGATGGCGCTGCCCTGGCCGCTCAGCATCGGCATCGTGCAGGCGGGGAACTGGCCGGCGATCGTGCCGGAGCGCCTGGTGGCGGAGGGGCGAATCGGCGTGGGGATCGGGGAGCGGATCGCCGACGTCCGCCGGCAGCTCGAAGAGGCGGTGGCGCGCGCGGCGACAACCGATCCGTGGCTGGGGGAGCACCCGCCGACGGTGGAGTGGATCGGCGGCGTGTGGGAGCCGAGTCGCCCATCGCCGGACCATCCCGTGGTGTGCGCGTTGCAGCGCGCGGCGAGCGACGTGCTGGGACATCCCGCCCGGGTCTGCGGCGCGACGTACGGGTCCGATCTCCGTCTGTTCACCAACACCTTCGGTATCCCCGGCGTGCTCTTCGGTCCCGGGGACATCCGGCTGGCCCACTTCACGGACGAGTGCGTGGCGCTCTCCGAGGTGGAGGCCGCCGCGCGCGCCCTGGCCGTGACCATCTGTGATTATTGCGGGATGCAGTGAGTGCCCGAATTCGCGTAGGAGCGTGTCATGAAATCACAGGCCCTGGTGGACCCGCATCCGAGGACGCTGGAGATGCTCTTTGGCCCGGGCGATCTCGCCCGGCTGAAGACGTTGGTCAAGCTGACCACCTGGGAAGGCGGCCGGATGCCTTCGGAGATGGTGGAGGAGCAGTTGCCGAGCACCTCCGTCATCATTGGGCAAACCGACCTGCCGCGTGCGCGGCTGGAGCGGGCCCCCGCGCTGAAGGCGATCATCAACGTGGAAGGCAACTTTCAGCCCAACGTGGACTACGAGTACTGTTTCGAGCGCGGGATTCACGTTCTGGGGGTCGGCGTGGCCTTCGGCAAGGCCGTGGCGGAGATGGCCCTGGGGATGGCGCTGGCCCTGGCCCGCGGGATCCCGCACGCCGACCGGCAGTTCCGGAAGGGGAAAGAAGTGTACGGCCGGTTCTCCAACCAGGATTCGTTCCTGATCTCCGGCGCCGAGGTGGGCTTCGTCGGGTTCGGCAATCTGGGGCGGGCGCTGATCGGGCTGCTCGAGCCGTTTCGGTGTCGCGTTCGCGTGTACGACCCGTGGCTCCCGCCGCGCTGGCTGGCCGAGTTCGGGACGATCCCCTCGTCGCTGGACGACGTGCTGAGGACGTCCCGCGTGCTCTTCGTCCTCGCCGGCGCCACGGCGGAGAACCAGGCGATGATCGGCAAGCGGCAACTCGACCGGATGCCCCCGGGCGCCTGCCTGGTTCTCGTGAGCCGGGCCTCGCTGGTGGACTTCGACGCGCTGACCGCGAAGGTTCGGACGGGGGACATCCGGGCGGCCGTGGACGTGTTCCCGCAGGAGCCGTTCCCGAAGCGCCACCCCCTGCGGACGCTCGACAACGTCATCCTGTCCGCGCACCGGGCGGGTAGTCTCGCGAGTGCGTATCGCCTGATGGGGGAGATGCTGGTGGACGACGTGGCGCAGATCCTGAACGGACTGCCCCCGCTACGGCTGCAACGGGCCGAGCGCGAGACGGTGGCGCGCATGCGCAGCATGCCGGTGAAGAAATAGCCGGGGCGGCTCTCCCGCAGATAGGTTCGCGGAGGACCAGGCCGCCGCGCATCGGATAACGGAATGTCCACACCCCCGCACACCGCATCCTCGATGCCCCGTCTGGCTGGTGGGGCTGTGTCTCAGCCGGTTCGCGCTCTCCTTGATCTTCAACGCGTATGCCGGGGTGATGCCTCTGCTCCGGGACGCCTGGGAGATGTCGGCGGCGCGGGCCGCCACCATCCAGAGCGCCTGGCACCTGGGGTACCTGGTGTCCCTGTTCGTCGTCGGGATGCTGGCGGACCGCTACGGCGCGCGACGCACCTATCTGGTCTCCAGCATTCTTGCCGTGCTGGCGGCGGGTGCTTTCGCCCTCGGAAGTCACGGGTACCTGTCCGCGCTGGTGTTGTACGGCGTCGCGGGGCTGTGCTCCGGTGGTTCGTACACGCCAGGGCTGGCCCTGATCTACCAGCACATCGAACCCGGCGACCGCGGCCGCGCCATGGGGTGGTTCCTGGCGGCCTCGTCGCTCGGGTACGCCGCCGCGCTGGGCGCGATCGCCGTCGTCACGGCGTTGGCCTCGTGGCGCATGGCCCTGGAGGTCGCCGCAGGCGCCGTCGTGGTGGGGGCGGGTCTTGGGTGGATCGCCCTCCGGGGGTTGCGCGACCCGGTTCCTGACGGAGGGGGCGGGACGACCAGGCCGTGGCGGGCCATCGTCGAGACACTGCGGGATCCCAGGGCGATGGCCTGCAACTGGGCCTACACCTGCCACTGCTGGGAGCTGTTCGTGGTCTGGGCGTGGCTCCCGAGCTTCCTCGCTGCAGCGGGGGCCGATTCGGTCGGCCGGCACGGCGGGAGCTGGGGAATCGGCGTGGCCGGGTTGGCCCACGTGCTGGGCGCGGCGGGGAGCATCATCGGGGGCAGTGCCTCGGACCGCTGGGGCCGCAGCCGGGTCATGCTGGTCCTGAGCAGCCTGAGCCTGATCGGCTCGTTCCTCTTCGGCTGGCTGTGGGCGTGGCCGCTCTGGCTTTTGGTTCCGGCGGGTGCGCTGTATAACCTCTGTGCCATCGCGGATTCATCGGTGTACTCGACCGCGCTGGCCGAGGCGGTGCCGGCGTCCCGCCTGGGTACGGCTTACTCGGTCCGGTCGGTGATGGGGTTCGCGACGGGAGCGATCAGTCCGGTGGCGTTCGGCGTCGCGCTGGATGTCGGGCGCGAGCAGTTCGGCGGCGCGTCGACGATCCCCTGGGGGTTGGCATGGAGCACGGCGGGCGTCGGGGCGCTGCTCGGGCCCGTGATGATCGTCCGGTTCGCGCGGCTGGTCCAGCGCCGCCGACAGGGGGTGGCGGGTCCCGCCGGCTGACACGGCGTCTCTTGCGGAATTCCATGGTCAACGAACTCTTCACCATCGGCCACTCGAATCATCCCATCGCACGCTTCCTTGAGTTGTTGGAACTCCATCGCATCGCGCTGGTCTGCGATGTGCGCTCCACGCCGTACAGCCGGTTCAATCCGCAGTTCAACCGCGAGACACTGGCCGCGGCGTTACAGCGGAGCGGCATCGGATACCTGTATCTGGGCGACGCCTTGGGCGGCAAGCCAAAGGAGCCCGGGTACCCGGCGGACGAGCAGGCGCGATTCGCACTGATTGCCACCAGCGATCGGTTCCGGGCGGGGGTCGAGCGCTTGCTCGGGGAGGCGGCGGTCTATCGGACGGCGGTCCTGTGTGCCGAGCAGGACCCGCGGAGATGCCACCGCGGCGTGCTGATCTGCCCGAGCATTCCTGCGGGCGTTCCGATCTGGCATATCCTGGCGGACGGCTCGCTGGTGGCGCACCAGGACCTCTCGGCCGGGCCCCACCCCGACGATCCGCGGCAGCCGTCGTTCTTGTGAGCGGCCGGGCGCCGGCAGCATGGCGGGCCGGTTCCGCCGGCCGGGATTTGTATTGACACTCTCGTAATTCCTGGTGTAAAGAGGGCCACCATCCGCAGGGTGCCATCGTCTCGATACTCCCAGGGGACCGTCCATGGCCGAGCCGCGCGAGGTGCGCCAGCAGATCCGCGAGGGGAAATGGCGACAACCGACGGCGGGGCTCGCGCCGGGCTTCGTCCAGGCGAACCTGGTGATTCTCCCCCGCGATCTCGCCTTTGACTTCCTGCTGTTTGCCCAGCGAAACCCGAAACCCTGCCCGGTGATCGAAGTGACGGACGTCGGCTCGGCGGAGCCGAAGCTGTCCGCGCCCGGCGCCGATCTGCGCACCGATGTGCCCAGATACTGCGTGTACCGGGAGGGCGCACTCGCCGGCGAGGTGACGGACCTCCGGTCGGTGTGGCGGGACGACTTCGTCTCGTTCCTGCTGGGCTGCAGTTTCACCTTCGAGTCGGCCCTGCTGCAGGCTGGCGTTCCGGTCCGGCACATCGAGGAGGGCCGGAACGTGCCCATGTTCATCACCAACATCCCGTGCGCACCCGCCGGGGTGTTCCGCGGGCCCCTGGTGGTGACGATGCGGCCGATCCCGGCACGGCTGGTGGCGCGGGCGGTGCAGATCAGCGGGCGCTATCCCGGCGTTCACGGGGCGCCGGTCCATCTCGGCGACCCGGCGACCATCGGCATCCGGGACCTGCAGGCACCCGAATTCGGAGATGCCGTCACGATTCGTCCCGGGGAGGTGCCCGTGTTCTGGGCCTGCGGGGTGACCCCGCAGGCGGTGGCCATGCAGGCGAAGCCGCCGCTGATGCTGACGCACGCTCCAGGACATATGTTCATCACCGATCTCCGGAACGAGGAACTGGCGGCGAGCTAACGGGGGCGACAGGGGTCCCCGACAGGGACAGACGGACAGGGACAGGGACAGAGGAGTCGGGACAGGGACAGGGATGTCTGATGGCGACGCGGGACATTCAGGGAGGAGAAGGACCATGCGGATGAGAACGGGAATGCGAGGGATTCTGGCGTCGGTCGTCCTGGTGGCGTGCGTGGTGGGCCTCAGCGGGTTGGCGCATGCCCAGGCGAAGGACGTGGTCATCGGGGTGCTCTATCCGATGACCGGCCCGTCGGCCCAGATCGGGATCGACGCTCTCAACGTGATCCAGGTGGCGCTGGATATCATAAACAACGACGTGAACGTCAACCTGCCCCTGGGCAAGGGCGTTGGCCTTCCGCGGCTGGGCAACGCGAAGGTCCGCATCGTGAAGGTGGACCACCAGGGCAAGCCGGAGATCGGTCTGTCCGAGGCGGAGCGGCTGATCACCCAGGAGAAGGTCCACGCGCTCTTTGGGGCGTATTTCTCCAGCGTCACGAACACGGCCAGCCAGGTGGCCGAGCGGATGGGCATCCCGTTCATGAACGCCGACTCGTCATCGCCGGCGCTCACGGAGCGCGGGTTCAAGTGGTTCTTCCGGACCAGTCCGCATGATGAACACTTCAGCGTGGTCATGTTCGATTTCATGAAGGATCTGGAGAAGAAGCGGAACGTGCAGTTCAAGAGCGTGGCCATCCTGAACGAGGATACCACCTTCGGGACGGACAGCGCCAAGGTCCAGGAGGCCCTGGCGAAGAAGTACAATTACCAGGTAGCGGCCAAGATTGCCTTCCGGGCGGGCACGACGAGCCTGGACGCCGAGGTGGGGCGGATGAAGTCGGCCAATGCAGACGTGTTCCTCCCCAGCCTCTACACGTCGGACGCCATCCTGCTCACCCGGACCATGCGGAACCTGGACTACAACCCCAAACTGCTGATTGCGCAGAACGCGGGCTACACGGATCCCAAGTTCGTGACCGAGATGGGTAAGGATGCCGAGGCGGCCATCACCCGCGCACCCTTCGCCCTGGACCTGGCCGCCAAGAAGCCGCTCATACCGGTGGTCAACGACATGTTCAAGAAGCTCTCCGGGGGCCGCGACATGGCCGACGTCTCGGCCCGGGCCTTCACCGGGTTCCTGACGCTGGTGGATGCCATCAACCGGGCCGGCTCGACGGATTCGGCGGCCATCCAGAAGGCCCTCCGGGAGACGAACATTCCTGCCGATCAGCTCCTGATGCCCTGGACCGGCGTGAAGTTCGACGACAAGGGGCAGAATATCGGGGTGCGCGCCATCCTGCAGCAAATGCAGGGCGGCAGCTACCACACCATCTATCCGTTCGACCTGGCCCTGAAGGATGCGATCTACCCGCTTCCGGCCTGGTCGCAGCGCAAGTAACCGCGTCGCACAGACGAGGGAGTCGGGGGTGGGGGAGGCGGCCCGCTGATCCCACCCCCGTTTCGCATCTATGTTCAACATCCCTTCGACGGAAGTCCTGATCCAGGGAATCATGAGCGGGATCCTCATGGGATGCCTGTACGCGCTCATCGCCGCGGGCCTCTCGCCTGATCTTCGGTCTGATGGAGATCGTGAACTTCGCCCACGGCGAGTTCCTGATGCTGGGCATGTACACGGCCTTCTGGATGTACGCCCTGTTCGCCCTGGACCCACTCTTCAGCGTCCCGGTCTGCGGGGCGGTCCTCTTCGCTCTCGGGTGGGCCACACACAAGGGCATCATCAAGCGGATTCTGGGCGCCCCCATGCTGGCGCAGATCTTCGCGACCTTCGGCCTGGGGATCTTCCTCCGGGCGGCCGCCCAGTTCCTCTGGTCGCCAGACTTTCGCCAGGTGGCGCACCCGCTGGTGCAGGGCCCGGTGAAGATCTTCGGGATCTCCGTCGGCCTTCCGCAGCTCGTGGCGAGCGCCGCCTCGCTCTTGGCCTTCGGCTTCCTCTACTGGTTCATCACCAAGACCGAGACGGGGGCCGCACTCGAGGCGACGGCCCAGGACCGGCAGGCCGCGGCGCTGATGGGGATCAACACCGAGCGGATGTTCACGCTGGGCTGGGGGATCAGCTCGGCCACCGTCGGCATCGCCGGGGCGTTCCTGGCCAGCTTCTTCTACGTCTTCCCCTATGTCGGAAGCCTGTTCGGCCTGATCGCGTATGTGACCGTGGCCCTGGGTGGCTTCGGGAGCATTCCCGGGTCGCTGGCGGCCGGCATCATCATCGGCGTCATCGAGGTCCTGGGGGGCCTGCTCATCGCCCCGGCCTTCAAGTACGTGGCCGTGTTCCTGGTCTACCTCATCGTGGTGCTGATCCGGCCGCAAGGCCTGTTCGGGAAATTCTGATGGAGACCGCAGAGACAGTGGACACGGTAGGGCAGGGCTCCAGTGGGCGTCGAACGGTGTTGACCGCCCTTTTCGGTATCCTCGTCGTCGTGGCCCTGGCGTTCCCGATGGTCTTCACGCTGCCATACCACCGAGACCTGGCCATCAAGGTCCTCCTGTTCGCGATGCTGGCCCAGGCCTGGAACATCCTGGCCGGCTACTGCGGGCAGGTCTCGCTCGGCCATGCGGTCTTCTTCGGGACGGGGGCGTATACGTCGAGCGCGCTCCAGATGGCGTTTGGCGTGAATCCCTGGTTGGGGATGGTCATCGGGGTGGTCCTGGCCGTGGCGCTGTCGCAGGTGATCGGCTACCCCTGCTTCCGGCTGCGCGGACACTACTTTGCCATTGCGACCATCGCCATCGGCGAGATCATCCACACGCTGGCCATCAACTGGGAGTTCATCGGCGGCGCCCGGGGACTCACGCTGCCGATCCGGCAGGACTCGCTGGCCGCCTTCCAGTTCCACGGCACCAAGTATCTTTACTATTACATCATCCTGGCGCTGATGGCCGTCTGTTTCTACGTCACCTGGCACATCGAGCGCGCCCGGCTGGGGTACTACCTCAAGGCCGTCCGCGAGGACGCCGACGCAGCGCAGAGCGTGGGCATCTCGGTCACCAAATACAAGCTCATCGCCATGGCGATCTCAGCGGGCTTCATGGCCGCCGGAGGAACCTTCTACGCCCAGTACCTGCTCTACCTCGATCCCGACAGCGTGTTCCCGCTCTCGCTGTCCATCCTGGTCTGTCTCCTGACGGTGGTCGGCGGCACTGGGACGCTGTGGGGACCGCTGGTCGGGTCGGCCCTGATGCTGCCGCTGTCGGAGTTCACCCGCATCAAATGGGGCGGCACCGGGAGCGCCGTGGATCTGCTCATCTATGGCGCCCTGCTGACGATCATGGCGGTCTTCCAACCGACGGGCCTCGTCGGCATGTTCCGGCGGTGGGGGAGGCGCTGATGGCTCTGCTCGCGCTGGAGGGGATTACCAAGCGCTTCGGCGGCCTGGTGGCGAACAACAACGTCAGCTTCACGGTCGAGGAGGGCGAGATCCTGGGCCTCATCGGCCCGAACGGCGCGGGCAAGAGCACGCTGTTCGAGCAGATCACGGGCTTCTACCCGCCCACGGCGGGGCGCATCACGTTCCGGGGCCACGACCTGGTCGGCCTCCGGCCCGACGAGGTGAATCGCCTGGGAATCGGGCGCACCTTCCAGAAGGTCCGCCCGTTCCTCGGCATGACGGTGGTCGAGAACGTCATGGTCGCCGCCATGCAACATACGCCGGATCCGGCCGCGGCCCGGCGGGAGGCGATCGGCTTTCTGGAGATCGTGGAGTTGGCGGACAAACGGGACGCCGGGGCGCGAAGCCTCAGCATCGGCGAGCGCAAGCGCCTGGAGATGGCGCGGGCCATGGCCACCAAGCCGCGGCTCCTCCTGCTGGACGAGGTGACGGGGGGCGTGGACCAGCGGACCATTCCCACGCTGCTGCAGCTCATCGGCCGCCTCCGGACCCAGCAGGGACTGACGCTGGTGGTGATCGAGCACAACATGCGGGTGATCATGTCCGTCTCGGATCGGATCGTCGCCCTGCACTTGGGGGAGGTGATCGCCGACGGGCCGCCCTGCGGCGGTGGTCAAAGAGCGCCGGGTGATCGAGGCGTATCTGGGAGACGCCTTCGTGGTGCCGGCGGCGGAAAATGCCGGGCCGGGGACGGGGAGGTAGCGCGTGCTTCGCGTGCAGGATCTGGAAGTGAAGTACGGGGACTTCCAGGCGCTCTGGGGGGTGTCCCTCGACGTCCAGGAGGGGGAGGTGGTCTGCCTGCTCGGCCCTAACGGCGCCGGGAAGAGCACGCTGATCAGCGCCGTCTCCGGGTTGGTCAAGCCATCCGGCGGGCGCGTGGAGTTTTGCGGCGAACGGATCGATGGTCTGCCTACGCACGAGATCGTGACGCGAGGACTCTCGCAGGTCATGGAGCAGCGACGTCTCTTTCCCTATCTGACCGTCGAGAAGAACCTGCTGCTTGGGAGCTACCAGCCCCGGGCGCGTGCACAGCGGGCGGAGAGTCTGGCGTGGGTCTTCGAGCTGTTTCCCATCCTGCGGGAGCGACGGAACCAGCTCGCCTATAGCCTCTCCGGGGGCGAGCAACAGATGGCGGCGATCGCGCGCGGGCTGATGTCGCGCCCGAGGTTCCTGATGGTGGACGAGCCGTTCCTGGGGCTCGCCCCGATCATCGTGCAGAGGATCGTGGAGATTATCGCGAAGATCAATGCCGCCGGCGTGACCGTCCTCTTCATCGAGCAGAACGTCCAATTGGCCCTGGGTTCCTCCCACCGCGGCTACCTGTTGGAGAGCGGCCGCATGGTGGTGTCCGGCCTGGCCCGGGAACTCTTGGAGTCGGAGATGGTTCGCAAGGTGTACCTGGGGATCTAGGAGGAAAAGCCGACAGGGACAGGGACCGGGACAGGGACAGGACAGGGACAAGGACAGGGACAGGGAAGCGGGCGACCGCGACAGCGGAGAGGGACGATGCACATCGATCTCAACAGCGACATGGGGGAGTCGTTCGGCGCGTACAGTATCGGCGCCGACGAGGAGATTCTCAGGTGGGTGACATCGGCCAACGTGGCCTGCGGCTGGCACGGCGGGGATCCGCACGTGATGCGGCAGACGGTCGCGCGGGCGAAGGCCCTGGGGGTCGCGGTGGGAGCGCACCCCAGCTACCCCGATCTGCTCGGTTTCGGGCGGCGCGCCATGCAGATCACGCGGGCCGAGGCGCGGGATTACATGCTGTACCAGATCGGCGCGCTCCGTGCCTTCGTGGAGGCGGCGGGCCTCCGGCTGCAGCACGTCAAGCCGCACGGGGCGATCTACAACGTCGCGGCCAAGGATCGCGATCTCTCGCTCGGCATTGCCGAAGGGGTCAAGGATGCCGGCGGCGACCTGATCCTGATGGGCCTGCCGGACTCGGAGATGCTCAAGGCGGGGCAGGAGGTGGGACTCCGGGTGGCGGGCGAGGCCTTCGGGGATCGGGCGTACAATGAGGACGGGAGCTTGGTGTCGCGCAAGATTGCCGGCTCCCTGATCACGGATCCGGACCGGGTCGCCGAGCGGGTGATCGGTTTGGCCAAGGGGGCCGTGACGGCGATCACCGGCAAGGAGATCCGCCTGCATGCCGATACCATCTGCCTTCATGGGGACACGCCCGGGGCGGCCATGATCGCGAAATCCGTGCGCGAGGCGCTGGACGCGGCAGGGGTACAGGTGCGCCCGCTGGGCGAGTTTCTCCAACGGAAGGCCTAATGGAGATCATCACGGAGGCAATTGAGATCACCCGGCTTCGCGAAATGGCCGAGCACCGATTCGGCGAGATGGTCAAAGCCGTCGTCGACGTCGAGAAAGGCATCATGGCCCTCGATGCCGAGCTACACGCCGACGAAGAGGAGGTGCTCTTGGAGGCCGGATCCGCCCAGGCCAACCTCTGGGGGATCAATCTCTATCCGGACGTGGCCCAGGAGGACTGGATCGAGTTCGATTCCATGATCAATCTGCGCCCTTCTCAGGGAAACCGCAGCCGGGGAGTTGACGACCCGAGATTGCGCCAGCAGATCGTGGAGATCGTGTCGCAACTGGTGAAGCGATGACGGTGGTGCATCGGGATCTGGCAGCAGGGCGATGGTTCGAGCTGCCCCTCGTGGAGCAACTTGCCCATGTGGGAAGCGAGATCGAGCGCACCATGCGCTGGCGGGGCAAGGGAAATGCGGAGTACGCGCAGCGGGCCTTCGAGCGGGCGCTGGAACTCCTGGACCTCACCATCGCCGATGCCAAGCATCGCGCGCGTCTGCGGGAACTGACCCGGTTGCGGGAGGTCCTGGCTGACGCCTTCTGGTTCGACAACCGCTACGGCTCGAGCGACGAATCCTGGCGACGCTACTTCCACGCCTTCACTCATGCCGCGGCCATCGGCCGGGGCAAATAGCCGACGCGCTCTGTTCCTCCCACAGGCCGGGCCGATCGCCAGTGACTCCGCGAACTCGTCTGGGCGAGATCGGACCGCCATTCGGCCGTTGCGGGGCAGCGCCAGAAAGGAATAGATCATTTCCGCGGCGCTGTGGTGAAAAAGGATCTGCCTCCGCCTCGGGAGAGACGCCGAACAGACGCCTTGGCGTGCGGGTGGCCTCGGGCCTGATAGAAGGGGTGAATTCCAATGGCGGTTCGGTATCTTGCAGCCGGCGATCGGGGACTGGTGGTGGAGTTCGGGGCGCAGGTCGACGTTGCCATTAACAACCAGGTGCGGGCGCTGGCGCTCGCGCTGGAGGCGGCGCGGATTCCAGGCCTGCTGGAAGTGGTCCCCACGTACCGCTCGCTGGGCGTGCAGTACGACCCGGCGAAAATCGGCGCCGAGGAGCTGCGGGTCCGGATCGAAGACGCACTGACCGACCTGGATCCGAGTCGACTGCCCGCGCCGAAGGTCGTGCGACTCCCCACCTGTTATGGAGGGGAATTCGGCCCCGATCTCCCGTTCGTGGCGGAACATACCAAGCTCCACGAGGCCGAGGTCATCCGGCTCCATAGCGAGACGCCCTACCACGTTCACATGATCGGCTTCACGGCGGGGTTCGCCTATCTGGGCGGGCTGCCGGAGCAGCTCCACACCCCGCGACTTCCTTCGCCGCGGACCAAGACACCCCGCGGGGCGGTGGGGATCGGCGGCAGCCAGACCGGAGCCTACTCGGCGGAGACCCCCGGGGGCTGGCGCCTGATCGGCCGGACGCCCGTTCCGCTTTTCGATCCCACCCAGGATCCGCCGACCCCGATGGTGGCCGGAGACACGGTCCAATTTGTGGCCATCGAGCGGGAGGAGTACGACCGGCTGGAACGGGAGTACCTGGCGGCAGCGGGCAGCGGGCAGCGGGCAGATAGGCAATCAGGCAATCGGGCAACTGGGCAACTGGGGAAATCCGAATCGCCCAGTCGCCCAGTCGCCCAATCGCCATTTACCTCGCGTCCCGCGCTGGAGATCCTGCGGGCTGGGCCACTCACGACGGTGCAGGACCGGGGCCGAGTCGGGTGTCAGAAGTTTGGCGTGACTGTGAGCGGGGCGATGGACGAGGTCGCGCTCCGCGTCGGCAACATCCTGGTGGGAAACGCACAAGATGCCGCCGCGCTGGAGATCAGCTTCCTCGGCCCCGAGATCCGGATGATCGCGGACGTGACGCTGGCTTTGACCGGGGCCGAGGTCGCTGCAGAGCTGGATGGCCGGCCCGTCCCGTGGTACCAGGGGTTCCTGGCGCGGGCCGGGCAGACCCTGGACATCCGTCACTGCACCCAGGGTATTCGCGCGTACCTGGCCGCCGCCGGCGGGATCGATGTTCCCGTTCGGTTAGGCAGCCGCTCCACCAGCCTGGCGGCGGGGTTCGGGGGCACCGAGGGTCGCCCGCTCCGTGACGGAGATGTCCTATCGGTGGGACCGATCGTCGGGTCCCCTACGCGCTGGGCCGGCCGCAGCGTGCCCGCCACCTGGCGACCCCTGTTCGTCTCCCCGCAGACGATCCGGTTGGTCCTGGGACCACAAGACGACGCCTTCACCGAGGTCGGTCGGCGCACGTTCCTGGAATCCAGTTACGAGGTGTCCCCGTCGTCAGACCGGATGGGGTGCCGCCTGGAAGGGCCGGCCATCGAGCACGCCGGGGCCGCCGATATCATTTCCGACTGGATACCTCTGGGCGGAATCCAAGTGCCGGGCAACGGGAAGCCGATCATCCTGCTGGCGGACCGGCAGACCACGGGCGGCTACACCAAGATCGCCACGGTGATCGGTCCGGATATCCCCAAGCTCGCGCAGTTGCGGCCGGGCGATCGAGTGCGCTTCCAGGCGCTCACCGTCGCGGAGGCGCAAGGGGTCGCCCGCACGCTCGAGCGGGACCTCTCGATGCTGGACGCGACCCTGACGGATCTCACGCTGTGGAGCGACGCCGGCGGGATGGGGGAACTCGGTTAGCGCCGGTTCCGTCCCGCTGGGTCGTGCGAGTCCCGCCAGGATGGCGAGCCCAAAAAGAGCGTAGGGGGCGCCCTCGGGGGCGTGATATACTTTGAGAAACAAACGCGTTTCCCTTCGTGCGCAACCGGCGTACGATCCTCGGGGGTTTGAATGGGTGAAGCCATGGTGAGACGTGTCGGTATCCAGGTGGCTGTGCTGGTCGGGCTCGCCGTCGTCCTGTCCGGTCCGGTGTGCGACATTCGGCCCGGCCGAGACCCCGCCCGGACCCGGGGTGCCCCGGATCGCCAATCTGCGGTTCGAGCCGGAGACCATCTCAGCCGGCGAAACGGCGCGGATGAGCTTCTACTTCGAGGTGGGTTCGGCGGATCTCGAAGAGGGATACCTGCTCGACCAGGGGATCGCGCAATTCCAGTTCTTTACCGCGCTGCAACGCGTCACCATAGACCTCAGTAAGTACTCGGGCCAGGTGGCCGGCGTGGCCGAGGTTCCGGTACGCTGGCCGACCGAAGGGGTGCGCTGGATCGAACTCCAGGTCGTCAACAAACAGGGTAACACCAGCAACCGCCTTCGCGCGCGCCTCACGGTCCGGTGACCGCCGCGTCGTTGCCTCCCGTCATGGTCGGGTTTGCCGAGTCGCTGGACCTCCTGCTCCGGTTGAGGCCTCCACTGCCGTGGGAGCGGGACGGCGCACAACGCCCCGGCGGCCCCCGGCTGTCCTTCGACGCGCTCTATGGCGCCGCCCGTCGGGCCGGGGGGGGACCCCTCGCCGACCGCGCCGCACGGGCCTTGCTCGCTCGCCTCGGACCCGGCAGTCGGGTCCTCCTGACCACCGGCCTGGTCACGCCGCACATTCCCTGCGGAGAGACGGACGGGCCGCCGGGCACGCTGGCCCTGGCGCGCGCCCTCATTCTGGGGTTGGGCGTGGAGGCGTCGATCTTGGCGGAGCCGAGTGTCGTTCCCGTTCTTCGGGAGGGGGTCGACGCGCTGGCGACCACGGAGGGGGACGGAAAGGACTGGCGCGCCCGCCTGCAGGTGCAGGTCTTCCCCAGCGATCCGGTGCTGGCCGCCGGCGCGGCGCATCGGCTGTTCGCGGGCCGCCTCCCCGCCGCCGTGATCAGCATCGAGAAGCTCGGACCGAACGGCCGCGGCGTCGTGCACACCATGCGCGGGGAGGATGTCACCACCCACCAGGCACGTACCGACCTCCTGTTCCCGCTGGCGCACCGGCGGGGTGTGCTCACCGTCGGGATCGGCGATCGGGGCAACGAGATCGGCATGGGCGGGTTGCTCACGCGGACGGCGCGCTGCGCCTGTCCGTGTCGAGGCGGGATCGCCTGCGCGGTCCGGGCCCGGAGGCCGGTGGTCGCCTTTACGTCCAACTGGGGGGCGCACGCGGTGACAGCCGCCCTGGCCGCCTACCTCGGGCGACCACGGCTCCTGCACCGTCCGCAGAGCGAGGCGCGAATGCTCCGGCGCATGGTGCGGGCCGGTGCCGTGGACGGCGCCACGCGGCAGCGGGTTCTCACCGTGGACGGCACCGGGTTGATCGTCCAAACCGCACTCCTCGGACTGCTCCAGGCCCTCGTGGCATCGGCCGCCCGACCTTGACTTTCCCCAGGTGCTCAACTAATGTTCGAGGCGCCGGTCGATGGCGCCGGTAAAGGAGTGCGTGCATGCCTGAGTTGCGCAAGGATCCGGTCACCTCGCGATGGGTGATCATCTCGACCGAGCGGGGCAAGCGCCCGTCGGATTTCGGAACCGCCCCGGAACGGGAGCGGGTGGGTTTCTGCCCCTTCTGCCCCGGGAACGAGGAGAAGACGCCGCCCGAGGTCCTGGCGTACCGCCCCGACGGCTCGGCAGCCAATTCGTCGAACTGGAACCTCCGGGTGGTGCCGAACAAGTTTCCGGCCCTCCAGATCGAGGGGGATCTGAATCGTCAAGGCGACGGGATGTACGACAAGATGAACGGCATCGGCGCCCACGAGGTCGTCATCGAGACGCCCGAGCACGGCGAGACCCTCGCCAGCATGGGCGAGGGGCGGATCGAGGACATCTTGTGGGCGTTCCACGATCGCGTCCTCGACCTCAAGAAGGATCCGCGGTTTCGATACATCCTCATCTTCAAGAACGCGGGGCGGGCGGCCGGGGCGTCTCTGGAACATCCGCATTCCCAGCTCATCGCGACCCCCATCATCCCCAAGCGTGTGCGGGAGGAGCTGGACGGGGCCAAAGAGTACTACAACTACAAAGAGCGCTGCGTGTTCTGCGACATCGTGCGACAGGAGCTGAATCAAGGCGTCCGCGTCATCAGCGAGAACGACGAGTTCGTCACCATCGCGCCTTACGCCTCCCGATTCCCCTTCGAGGCGTGGATCCTGCCCAAGGTGCACGATCCGTTCTTCGAGGACGCCCAGAAGCACGAGTACGTCAACCTGTCGAAACTGCTGCGGGACCTCTTCCTGCGGATGGAGAAGGTCCTGATGAATCCCCCCTACAACCTCATCATCCACAGCAGCCCCTTACGCGAAACCGACGGACGCTACTACCACTGGCACATCGAGTTGATGCCCAAGCTCACCCATGTTGCCGGGTTCGAGTGGGGGAGCGGGTTCTATATCAATCCAACGCCGCCGGAAGACGCCGCCAAGTACCTTCGAGACGCCAAGGTCTGACGGGCCCGGTCGTGCGGCTGGCGCAGATGACCGTCCCTGGAGCGTCCGGTGGGGTGCCGTGGAACCGATCTCGCACCGCCTCACAGAGCTGTCGCGTCGGCATCTTGGCGAGTACGCGCTCGGTGTCCCCCTCGAACTGTCGCAGGTCCTGGCGCTGGTACCCCGGTTGTCCGCCAACGCGTTACGGGCACGCACCGCCATCTTGCGGTTGGCGGACGATGCGACGGGTGCGTTCGATCAGGTTTTCCGTTTCGAGCAGGCGCCGTCGGCTGAGCTCGTGGTCGCCGAGGAGTCGCTGGCGGCGCTGACACGGCAAGAGACGGTTCCGATCTTGATCCCGGACCTCTCGCAGGATGCCCGGTTCGCCCCGCAAGTGCCGGTCCGCCCGATCTCGGCGCTGGCCGTTCCCCTTCTCCAGCGTCAGGCGCTCCTGGGTACGCTCTGCCTGCTGGACAAGATCGCCGTCACGCCTGGCGAACCGGCCGTGTTCGAAGAGCGGGACGTGAATCTGCTGCTGACCCTGGCCACCGAGGCGGGGATCGCCATCGAGAATGCCCGACTCTTTCAGGCGGCGTCCCAGCACGCGGCCGAGCTCTCGGCGCTACGCGAGGTCGGACAGGCTATCGCGGGACAACTGGAGCTGTCGAGCGTCCTGGACGCCATCGTGGCCGGGGCAACGCGGCTCCTAGACAGCCAGTACTCGCAGGTCCTGCTCTGGGATGAGACGACCCAGCACCTGCGGTACGGCGCGGCGCTTGGTCCGGAGGCGGAGCGGGTCCGTGCCCAGGTATTCTCGGAGAGTCGGGGCGTGAATGCGACGGTGGCACGGACCCGCCAGGCGATGTTGCTGGACGACTATCAAGCCTCTCCCTACGCGCTGCCGGCGTTTCCCGATGTGGTGGCCACCATCACGACACCGGTGCTGTTCGGCGACCGGCTCCTGGGGGTCCTGCACTCTCATACCACGCAGCCCGGAAAGCGATTCAGCGGCGCCGATCTGCGGCTGCTCCGGATGCTGGCCACGCAGGCAGCCATTGCCATCGAAAACGCGCGCCTCTTCGAAGAGGCGCAGGTGCGGAGCGCCCGGTTTCGGGCGCTCAGCGAGCTGAGTCGAAAGGTCACCGCCTCGCTGGACTCGCAGCAAGTGTTCGACTATGCCGTCCGGGCGGCGGTGGATCTGCTCGATCTGGCGCTGGCGCGGCTCTGGGTGTGGCAGGAGGCCACCGGCCTCCTGCACGTGTCGGCCAGCGCGGGGGACCCGGACCTCTTGCCCCCGGCGCGGGATACGTTCGCCCCGGGAGAAGGGGTGACGGGTGCGGTTTTCCGGACGTCGGAGGTCACCATCCTGGACGACGCGGGTAACGATCCCCGATATGCCGAACACGCCTGGGCCCGCGCGCGGGGCGTCCGGAACGTCGCGGTGGTGCCGGTCCGTCTGGGCGAGCGAGCGGTGGGCGTGCTGTCGGTGGCGCGGCGGACCGGCCGCGCGTTCTGCGCGGACGACCTGGAGCTGCTCACCTCGTTCGCGCAGCACGTGGCCATCGCCGTCGAGAATGCTCGGCTGTTCCGGGAGAAGGAGCGGCTGGCGGTGGAGGAGCTCCTGCGTCTACGCAAGCTGGCGATCCTAAGCGAGATCGGGGCGGCGATGCAAGGCACGATGCAGGTTGACGCGCTGCTGCGCATCGTGCTGAGCGGGGTGACCTATGGCGGCGGGCTCGGATTCAACCGCGCCATGCTCTTGCTGGTGGATGACGCTCGTCGCCTTCTGGTGGGTCGGCTGGGGGTGGGACCGGCCTCGGGCGAGGAGGCGGCCGCAATCTGGGGCGCGTTGACGGCGCAGCACCGTCCGTTGGCCGAGGTGATCGCGGAGCGGGCGAAGCTGGGCGACGATCGCGACCGGTCGGCTTTCGATCGCCTCGCACGCAGCCTGCGGATTCCCCTCCACGACAGCGAGAGCCTTCTGGCCCGATCAGTCCGCGAGGCACGCGCCTTCCGGGCTGCCAACGCCCGGGGGGAGTCGAGCGGCCGTCTCGCCTGGGAACGCCAGCTCGAGGTGGACGAATTCGCCTGCGCCCCCCTGATGGCCAAGGGCAAGGTGGTGGGGGTTCTGGTGGTGGACAACAGGTTCAACGGGAAGCCCATCACCGACGAAGACCTGGAGTTCCTGTCGGCCTTTGCCACGCAAGCAGGGCTGGCCGTGGAGAACGCCCGGGTCTATAGCAGCCTGGAAGACGCCAACCGGGAGATCCAGCGCAGCCACCACCGGCTGTTGCACCAGGAGCGGCTGGCGGCCCTGGGGGAGATGGCCGCCCACGTGGTGCACGAGATCCGGAACCCCCTGGTGGCGATCGGCGGGTTCGCTCGACGGCTGGCGCAGCGGCTGGCGGGGCGCGAGCCGGAAGGCCAGTATGCTCAGATCATCGCGCGGGAGGCGGATCGCCTGGAGCGGATCGCGCACGACGTGCGCGGCCTGTCGCGCGAGCTCCGCCTCACCCTGGCGGAGACGGACGTCCATGCGCGTGATCCAGGAGTGCCTGGTGCTGTTCGCAGAGCGGATCGCACTGCAGGGGATCGCCGTCCGCACGGACCTGGCGGAGGGTTTCCCCGTCCTCCGCCTGGATCCGGTGCAGATGAAGCAGACCGTCCTCAACCTCTTGATCAACGCGCTGGAGGCGATGCCGAGCGGGGGGGCGCTGACACTGACCACGCGGGTCGTCGATGCGGTCCAGGGGCCACGGACAGGTCGCCCGGAGGGAAGCGGGGATGGGTCGCAGGAAGGTGGACCCGCCGCGTTTCCTGCTCCGACAGCCTGGGCGACGCTCAGCGTCGGCGATACCGGGGGCGGCATCCCGACCGAGATCCTGGCGGACGTGTTCAATCCGTTCTTCACCACCAAGGAGGTCGGCACCGGGCTGGGTCTCACGCTGGTCCGGCGCATCACGCGGGCCCACGGCGGACGCGTGGAGGTGGACAATCGTCCCGGCGACGGCGTGACGTTTTGCCTCTGGTTGCCGGTGGACGCTCCCACCGGCTCGGCCTAAGAACGAGCGGCATCCGCTCGGAGGCGGCGCGCCGTCAGGGCAACGTCCCACACGTCAGGGGAGACGCACACATGAAACGGATTCTGGTCGTGGACGACGAGGAAGCGATCCGGCAGCTGTACCAGGAGGAGCTTTCGGAGGCCGGCTACCATGTGGAGCTCGCCGCCGAACGGGGCCGAGGCGCTTCGCAAGGTCGAGAAGGCGCGGCCCGACCTGATGACCATCGACATCCGGATGCCGGGGATGGACGGCATCGAGCTCTTGGGGCGAGTGCGAGAGACGCATCGGGATCTTCCGATCATCATCTGCACCGCCTACGGGGACTTCAAGAGTGACTTCGGGACATGGGCCAGCGACGCGTTCCTCACCAAGTCCGCCGACCTCCAGGAGCTCAAGCGGAAGATCCACGAGTTCTTGGGGTAGGAGGCGGAATCGGAGAGGCGAGCGGGAAGACGGCAGCGGGCAGAGAGGCGGAGCGCGGAAGACGAAGGGGGGTATTCTGCGGCCCGGATCGGCAGAGATTGGTGAAAATTCCAGCAGGCCGGCGGATGGGTGCCTACACGAGGGGCAGCCGAGCAGGTCCGGTCGGGGGCCGCACCGCGGTCGTGACCGAGCAACCTGCCGTTCAGTCGGCAGTTGGGTGATCGGCAGGAGCGGGCCGTTAGAGATATCGGATTGGCACAGGCTTTGCTCCCATTTCCATTAAACGCCGAGGTGAACAGGGCGGAGGAGACACATGAAGAAAATCGAAGCCATCATCAAACCGTTCAAGCTGGACGAGGTGAAGAATGCCCTGGCGGAGGTCGGCATCCAGGGGATTACGGTGAGCGAGGTGAAGGGATTCGGCCGACAGAAAGGCCACACGGAGCTGTACCGGGGCGCCGAGTACACCATCGACTTCCTGCCCAAGGTCAAGGTGGAGATCGTGGTTCCGGACGAGAAATGCTCCCAGGTGGTGGAGACGATTCAGGCATCGGCCAAGACCGGCCGGATCGGGGACGGGAAGATTTTCATCCTGCCATGCGAGGAAGTCATTCGCATTCGGACCGGCGAGCGAGGAGCTGCCGCGATCTAAACCTTGCGCCCCAAGGAGCGGCCCGGGTGTCGGGCGCACGGATGGGGCGGACACTGAGGACCGCCGGCTGCCTCGGCGAGGAGGAGCGTGCGCATGACCCCGAAAGACGTCATGAAGATGGTGAAGGAGCAGGGGGCGAAGTTCGCCGACTTCAAGTTCATGGACTTTCCCGGGATGTGGCAGCACTTCACGGTGCCCATCGCCCGCCTCGAGGAGAGTTCCTTCGAGGACGGGTTCGGCTTCGACGGCAGCTCCATTCGCGGCTGGCAGGCCATCCACGCCAGCGACATGCTGATCATTCCGGACGTCGCCACCGCCGTGATGGACCCCTTCACGGCCGCACCGACCATCAGCTTCATCTGCAACATCGTGGATCCCATCACCAAGGAGAAGTACAGCCGCGACCCCCGCAACATCGCCCAGAAGGCCGAGGCGTACCTCAAGTCCACCGGGATCGCGGACACCGCGTTCATCGGACCCGAGGCGGAATTCTTCATCTTCGACGACATCCGGTACGATTGCACGCAGAACGCCGGCTACTACTTCATCGACTCGGCGGAAGGGCAATGGAACACCGGCCGGGTGGAAACCCCGAACCTCGGCTACAAGGCTCGCTACAAGGAAGGCTACTTCCCGGTTCCCCCCACGGACAGCATGAACGACATCCGTTCCGAGATGGTCCTGGTCATGGAGCAGGTTGGGATCGCTGTGGAGGCGCAACACCACGAGGTGGCCACCGGCGGCCAGGCCGAGATCGACATGCAGTTCAACAGCCTGACCAAGATCGCCGACAGTTTGATGTGGTACAAGTACATCATCAAGAACGTGGCGCGCAGGCACGGCAAGACCGTGACCCTGATGCCCAAGCCGCTCTTCGGCGACAACGGGACGGGCATGCACTGCCACCAGAGCCTGTGGAAAGGTGGGCAGCCCCTCTTCGCGGGCAACGGCTACGCCGGTCTGTCCGACATGGCGCTGTGGTATATCGGCGGGATCCTGAAGCACGCCGCCGGCGCTGTGCGCCATCGTCGCCCCCACGACCAACTCGTACAAGCGGCTGGTGCCGGGCTACGAGGCGCCCGTGAACCTGGCCTACTCCAGCCGGAACCGCAGCGCCGCCATCCGCATCCCGATGTACTCGCCGAGCCCCAAGGCGAAGCGGGTCGAGGTGCGGTTCCCCGACTGCAGCTCGAACGGCTACCTGGCCTTCTCGGCCATGCTCATGGCGGGACTGGACGGCATCCAGAACAAGATCGATCCGGGGCAGCCGCTGGACAAGGACATCTACGAGCTGGGGCCGGAGGAGTTGAAGGGTGTGCCGTCGGTGCCGGGGTCGCTGGACGCGGCGCTCACCGCCCTGGAGAACGACCACGAGTTCATGCTGAAGGGCGACGTCTTCACGCAGGACGCCATCGACACCTGGATCGAGTACAAGCGGAAGCGCGAGGTGGATCCGGTTCGCATGCGCCCGCACCCGTACGAGTTCATGCTGTACTTCGACATCTAACAGGCTGCTGAAAGAGGCCCACCTGCGGGGACCCGTCCTCCGGACGGGTACCCCGCGTGTTCGGGCGCTCGTTGCGGCGTACCTGAAGTACGCCTTGACCCACCTTCGGTGGGTACCCCGCCCTTTCCCCGCCGCCTGGCATCTGGACCTCTTTGAGCAGCCTGAGCCGAAGCGGGTTTTCGCATCCTGCTAATCCACCACCCTTCCACCGATGGAATGCCCCGCAGGGTTCGCCCTGCGGGGCATTTTTCGTGGGGGCCGGGCGTGCGGCGGGTGCCCACGGACCGGCCGACCCTCCCCCTCGCCACGCAGGGCGCGCTTGCCGGACACCGCGTCCGTGTGGTATGCATGGGTTTCCACATTGCGGGTGCCTCGGGGGTCGGCGGCATTCATGGACGGTTTTCCCAACTCGCTCACGCCAAAACTCGCCGCAGCGGGCTGTCGGCGGCCGGACCAGGCCGCCAAGAACATCGGCCTGCTCGCGTCCGACCCCGGGAGCCGGTCGTCGCTCGAGCTGATCCTCCCGACGCTGCTCAGCGCGCTGGGGCGCCTCCCGGACCCCGATCTGGCGCTCAACAACCTGGAGCGGTTCGCGCAAAAGGTCCTGGATCGCCGGTTTCTGCTCGGCCTGTTCCGCGACAATCCGCGCATCCTGCACCTGGCGCTCACCATCTTCGGCAGCTCCCAGTTTCTGAGCGACATCCTGGTGCGGCAGCCGCAACTCTTCGAGTGGCTGCTGGAGCCGGGCGTCGTGCACCGGCCGAAGAGCAAGGAGGAGTTGACCGAGGAGGCGCGACACGCGGTGGCCGGCGCGTCCACGCTGGAGCGCGCAGTGGATCGCCCTCCGCCGATACAAGTCCCAAGAGATCCTGCGCATCGGTCTGCAGGACCTGGTGGGGCGCCAGAACCTCGTCGGGATCACCGAAGAACTGTCCAATCTGGCCGACGTGTCGCTGGAGACGGCGTATCAGTTGTGCCGGGCCGAGCTGGTCCGACGGCACGGCGCGCCCGGAGTCGCCGGCGAGGCGGGGCGGGCCCGCGAGTGCCCATTCGTGATCCTCGGCATGGGGAAACTGGGGGGGCGGGAGCTGAACTTCAGCTCGGACATCGACCTGATCTTCGTCTACGAAGAGGAGGGCGAAACCGCGGGGACGGACGAGGCGGCCGCGGGCCGCCTGACCAACCAGGAGTTCTTCCGGAAGCTGGGCGAGATGCTGGTCAAGGGCATGAACGAGGTCTCCGCCGACGGGCACCTCTACCGCGTGGATCTCCGGTTGCGCCCGGAAGGCCGGTCCGGGGCGATCGCCTCGTCGCTCCGGAGCTGCGAGATCTACTACGAATCGTGGGGCCAGACCTGGGAGCGGCAGGCCCTGATCAAGGCGCGACCGGTGGCGGGCGATCCCACGCTGGGGGGGACGTTCCTGCGGATGATGACCCCCTTCGTCTTCCGGCAATCGCTGGACCTGACCGCGCTGGACGAGATCCGCGCCATGAAGGATCGGATCAACCTCAGCGTGGCGCAGGATGCGCGAGCGCGGCGGAACGTGAAGCTGGGGTACGGCGGGATCCGCGAGATCGAATTCCTGGTGCAGGGGATCCAGCTTCTCCACGGTGGCAAGAATCCCTGGCTCCGGGAGGCCAACACGCTCCGCGCCCTGCACCGGCTGGCGGGGCAGGGAGTGCTGGCCGACCCGGACTACGAGGCGCTGGTGCGGGCCTACACCTTCCTGCGCCGGCTCGAACACCGGCTCCAGATCCTCCACGACCGGCAGACCCACACCCTGCCCGACGATCCTCAGGAGATCCAGAGCCTGGGGCGCCGGATGGGGTATCAGCCGCCCGAGCATCTCGATGCGGGGACGGCGCTGCTGGCGGACTACCAGCGCCACACGGAGGCGGTGCGCGAGCTCTACGACAGCTTCCTCCAGGGGGCCCGCGCCTCGGCGGATGGCGCGACCGAGGCGTCGTCCGACGAACTGCTGCTCTTCTTCACCTCGGACCTTCCCGCGGAGCAGGTGCGCGGCCGCCTGGCGCGCGGTCGGGTTCGAGGACGTCGAGCGGGCGCTGCGGAACCTGCAGCTCATGCGAGAGGGGCAATCGTCCGCGCGCTACACGCCCGAGGTCCGGCGCGCCCTGGGGCAGCTGGCGGGACCGCTCCTCTTGGCGCTCGCCGAGGTACCGGACCCCGATCTGGCCCTGACCACGTTCGAGCGGTTCATCGCCGGGGTGGCGGCGCGTACGACGTTCCTGCGCCTGCTGGCCGAGACACCGGGCCTGGTGGGTCTGCTGGTCCGTCTGTTCGGCACCAGCGAGTTCCTGTCCGCCACGCTCTTGCGGCAGCCGGAGCTGCATGGACACGCTGCTGGCGCCGGAGCCCGCGGCGCGCCATGGCCGGGAGCGCACGGTGCAAGAGCTGCGACGGGCGGTGGAGGCGGCGGACGCCGGCAGCGGGCGCCTGGATGCGCTGCGGCGCGTCAAGAAGGCCGAGGATCTCCGGATCGGCCTGGCCGACATTCTGGAGCAGGCCGACGTGACGGACACCCAGCGGGCGCTCACCTATCTCGCGGAGGCCTGCCTCGAGGTCGCGCTCGACATGGCGGAACAGGACCTCGCCGCGCGCTTCGGCCGACCGGATCCGGCCGGGTTCGCGATCGTGGGGATGGGGAAGCTGGGCGGCCTGGAGCTGGGATACGGTTCGGACCTTGACCTGCTCTTCGTGTACGGGGACGACGGGCAGACCACCGGGCCCGAACGGGTGAGTCATCCGGAATACTTCAGCAAGCTGGCGGACCGCGTGACCAAGATCCTGGCATCGATCACCGCGGAGGGTGCGGCCTATCGGGTGGATTCCCGCTTGCGGCCCGGGGGGCAGAAGGGCGAGGTCGCGGTATCGGTCCGGGCCTTCGAGACCCACTTCGAGCGGATGGCGGAACTGTGGGAACGGCAGGCGTACATCAAGGCCCGCCCCGTCGCCGGCGATCCCCGGGTAGGGGAGGCCTTCCTGACGGTGGCGCAGCGCTTTGTCTACGAGGGGCCCGAGGAGCCGGATCTGGCGGAACGAATCCTGGCCATGCGTCATCGGATCTCGGCGGAGCGGGTCGGAACAGCCGGGAAGACGACCCACGTGAAGCTGGGAAGCGGGGGGATCGTGGAGATCGAGTTCCTGGTGCAGTACCTGCAGCTCCGCCACGGGCGGACGCATCCGGCACTCCGGAGCCACAGCACGCTGCGGGCTCTCGCGGCGCTGGCCGCGGCGGGCATCCTGGCCGCGGCGGATGCCGCCACGCTGGACGAGGCGTATCGATTCCTCCGGCGGGTGGAGACGCGTCTTCGCATCGTGGCGGATCTCAGCGTGAACACTCTGCCCAGCGCCCCCGCCAAGCTGGAAAAGCTGGCCCGGCGGATGGGGTATCCGCCCAAGGCCGATACCTCTTCCCAGGCGCAGTTCCTGGCCGACTACGCGGCACGCACGGGCCAGGTCCACGAGATCTTTCAGCGGGTGTTCGGGGGAAACGGAGGACTGTGTTGATCCCCAGGAGGTGCGACATGTTGGAGCACGCGGGCGTCCAGATCACGTGGCTCGGCCACGACGGGTTCAGGCTCAAAAAGGACAAGGTCGTTTACCTCGATCCCTTCCAACTCACGGCGGCGGCGGAGCCGGCGGATGTGGTGTGCGTGACGCACGAACATTCCGACCACTTGAGCCTGGACGATCTAGCTCGCATCGTGACGTCCCACACCATCATGGTCACGATTCCTGCCTGTCGAGCGGCGGCCGTCGGCCTCCACCCCAAGGCGGTGCGGATCGTGAAGCCGGGGGATCGGCTGGAGATGGACGGGATCGCCATCCAAGCCGTCCCGGCCTACAACACGTCCAAGTTCCGGTCGCCGGGGCACCCGTTTCACCCGCAGGCCGACGGCAAGGTCGGGTTCGTCATCGAGATCGGAGGGCTCCGAATCTATCACGCGGGAGATACGGACGCGATTCCGGAGATGGCGTCACTCGGCAGCGTGGACGTGGCGCTGGTACCGGTCAGCGGGACGTACGTGATGACGGCGACCGAGGCGGTCACCGCGTGCATCGCCATCCGGCCGACGGTGGCCATCCCGATGCACTACGGGTCCATCGTCGGGACCGCCGCGGATGCGGAGGCCTTTAAGAAGAGCGCGCCGTGCCGCGTCGAGATTCTTCAGCCAGAATCGTGACCCGCGTTGGGGCGCGGAGGCCGGTCCTCCTGGAGGAGGTTCCGCGTTCAATCGTCCGCCGAAACGCACAATAGGCAAGTGCGTGTTTGAAAAACGACCCCCGAACTGGTACTCAGGTGGCTGCGCGATGTAAAGGATTACATTTTGTCGGAAATCGTTTACACTCTTTCTGCTGTGGTGCGATGGGCACGCCAGCGGGCTTTCTCGGATGACTGAACGATTCTCGAAGGCCAGCCGCCTCAAGGACGTCGCCGCACGCGCCGGGGTCTCGACCGCGACCGTCTCGCGGGTGCTGAACGGTCTTGGACCCACGAGTGAAGATGTTCGCGGTCGCGTGTTCCGGGCGGCCAAGGAACTGGATTACCATCCGAACTGGGTGGCCAGGAGTCTGCGCGCCCGGCGTACCAACACCATCGGCCTGGTGGTGCCGGACATCGAGAATCCATTCTTTACCTCGCTGGTCAAGGGCGCGGAGCGCGCCGCCGGCCTGCGCGGTTGGAACCTCATCCTGTGCAACAGCGACGAGGACGTGATACGCGAGGAGGCGCTCGTCCGGACGCTGGTCGGAAGCGGAAGATCGACGGGCTGCTCCTGTGCCCGGCGGCCGGCCCGCACGGCTATCTGTCCCGGTACGATGGGCAACTCCCCATCGTCGCGGTGAACCGGGTGCTGGCCGATGTGTCGGTTCCCTCGGTGACGGCGGACAACCAGGCAGGCGCCTACCAGGCCGCCCGTCACTTGCTGGCCAAGGGGCTCCGCCCCCTGGCGCTGCTGCTCGGGACGCCGCACCTCAGCACGACGGAGGCGCGCCTGGCCGGCTGCCGCCGTGCGGCGGCCGAGTGTGGCGTGCCGCCGGAGGAGTTGTGGCTCAAGGTCGGTTACGGCCGAACGGTCCAGGCCTACAAGGCCGCTGCCGAATGCCTGGAGGAGACGCCGCGGCCGCGGGCCATCTTCGCGTTCAATAATCTGATGGCCGAGGCGGCGCTGCTCGCCATCCACGAACGTGGGCTCCGCTGTCCCGAGGACGTGGCCCTGATCGGCTTCGACGACTTCCGGTCGGCGGCGGCGATGACGCCGCCCCTCACGGTGGTCGAGCAGGATCCGGTGGGGATGGGAGAGAAGGCCGTGGAGGTGCTGGGCGACGTGATGGCGTCCGGCGCACCAGCCGTTGCCGAAACGGTGCTTCCCACCCGGCTGGTGCTTCGGGCTTCCTGCGGTTGCGGGAACGGTCAGGGGTAATCCGGTGTGTGTCCGAGGCGGTGCGGCTCCACCGAGGGGTCGCGGGGCGGATGTGCGACGCGGCACCCGGGCGCCCGCCCGGGACCTGGCGGCATGGATACCGCCAGGGTGTGAACCCTAGACGGGAAGGAGAGAAGGTCATGCGACAGCGAAAGAAGGTATCGAGAGACGCAGGGCAGGCGATGAGCCGCCGGAAGTTCCTCGGTGTGACCGCCGGCGCCACGGCCGCCCTGTCCTTCGGGACGTTCATCCGGAGCGGGCAGGGGGCGGCCAGCCTCAGGATCCTGACCTGGTCGAACACCCTGAACGCCATGGATGACACCCTGCGGGAGCAGGCCAAGCAGTACACCAAAGAGAAGGGAGTCGAGGTCGCCTTCGAGTTCATCAACCAGACCGACCTGCCCACCAAGACGGCGGCGGCGGTGGAGAGCGGCGCCGGTCCGGACATCATCACCACCTGGAGCGACGGGGCGCACCTGCACGACAAGGCCCTCATCGACGTCAGCGACATCGCCGAGAGCCTCGGGCAAGCAACTCAAGGGCTGGACCAACATCGGGCAGGACATCGGCGTTGTCGGGAAGACGTGGAAGGCGGTGCCGTGGGGGATCATTCCCATCTGCGTCGACCTACCGGACCGACTGGTGCAAGGAGGTCGGGTACGAGAAGTTCCCCGACACCTACGACGACTTGCTGGTGATGTCCAAGAAGCTGAAGGACAAGGGGCATCCCGTCGGCTTTGCCCTGGGCCGGGCCATCGGCGACGGCAACCAGTCCCACTACCCGATGCTTCTGGGCGTTCGGCGGCATGGAGGCCAAGAAGGACGGCAAGACGGTGGCCATCAACTCGCCGGAAACCGCCAAGGCGGTGGACTGGCGGCGGCGGCTCTTCAAGGAGGCAGAGACCGAGGACGTCCTGTCCTGGGACGACTCCAGCAACAACCGCGCCTTCCTGGCCGAGGCCGTCTCGGTGACGGGCAACGCGGCCAGCATCTACTGGGCGGAGAAGAAGAACGCCCCGCAACTGCGCGACGTGACCAACCACGCGCTGTGGCCGCAGGGGCCGGCCGGCCGGTTCGGGTACTCCACGGCCATGGGCCTGGGGATCTTCAAGTTCTCCAAGTTCCAGAAAGAGGCCAAGGAGTTCATCACCTGGCTGATGCAGCCCAAGCAGTACTCCGCCTGGATCGGCGTGGGCGAAGGGCAGATCGCCGGGCTGGCGAACTTCTACGAGGACGACCCGGTGTGGAAGAAGGATCCGAAGCTGGAGGTCATCCGGCAGATCCCGAAGTACGTGCGGATGCCCGGCTACCCTGCGCCGCCGTCCCGCCCCGCGGCCGAGGCGATGGTCAAGTACGTGATCGTCAACATGTTCGCCCGGGCGTGCAAGGGCATGTCCACGGCCGAGACGATCAAGATCGCCGAGAACGAGCTGAAGGAGATCTACGGCAAGGCGTAGCGCTGCGCCAGGGAGGCGGAGGGGTTCATGGGGTCCATCGCGCACGCCGAGGGCACGCAGGCAAGACCGTGGCTGCACCGGTTCCTGAAACCGGAGGCGCTCACCGGCTACTTCCTCATCTCGCCGGCGGTCTTCCTGATGCTGGTGCTCCTGGCGTACCCCTTCGTCCTGGCTGTGTGGATCAGCCTGACCGATCGGGTCCTGGGGGAGCCGGGGAAGTTCATCTGGCTCGGGAACTTTCTCAAGCTCCTCCAGGACTCGCTGTTTCGCCAGACGGTCTGGAACTCCTTCGTCTACACGATCTCCACGGTGTTCCTCAAGATGCTGCTCGGCGTGATCCTGGCCTTGCTGCTCAACCAGGACATCCCCTGCCGCAATCTGATTCGGGGTGCGATCCTGCTTGCCCTGGATCGTGCCCACCTCGCTCAGCGTCCTCACCTGGCTCTGGATGTTCGACTCCCTCTTCAGCGTCGTGAACTACATCCTGCTGGGCGCGGGGCTCATCTCGAAGAAGATCCCCTGGCTGGGCGATCCCTTCTGGGCCATGGTCTCGGTCATCATCGTCAACACCTGGCGCGGCTTGCCGTTCTTCGCGGTCTCGTTCCTGGCGGGCCTCATGACCATTCCCAAGGAACTGTACGAGGCGGCGGAGATGGACGGGGCGCTGCGCTTCCGCCAGTTCTGGCACATCACGCTGCCCCTGCTGCAGCCGGTCATCGCCGTGGTCGTCCTGTTCTCCACCATCTGGACGTTCGCCGACTTCCAGATCGTGTACATCCTGACCCACGGCGGTCCGATCAACGCGACGCAGATCTTCGCCACCATGGCGTACGACGTGGCCCTGGTGGCGGGGCGGATCGGCGAGGGGTCGGCCATCTCGCTGTTCCTGTTCCCGGCGCTCCTGGTGGTCATCATCCTGATGCTCAAGTACCTTCGTCGCGAGTAGGGGAGCGGCATGAAGCGCAAACCGACTCCGGACTGCTGAAGCGATCTGTTCGGCGTGTATCTTCCGCTGGCGGCGTTCCTCTTCTTCGCCCTCTTTCCCTTCTACTGGATGCTCATCAGCAGCTTCAAGGCCAATCCGGAGCTGTACAGCCTGAAGGCGAACCGGCTCTGGATCGCCAATCCCACCCTCGACCAGTTCCGGGATCTCTTCGCGAAGACCGCCATCATCCAGTGGCTCTGGAACAGCTTCTTCGTCTCGTTCCTCACCGCGTTCATCTCCATGACCTTCGGGATCATGGCGGGATACGCCCTGGCCCGCCTGAAGTTTCCCGGGGCCCAGGCGTTCGGCCTGGCGACCTTCATCACGTATCTCGTGCCCGACGACCCTGATCTTCATTCCCCTGGCCCGGGTGGTCCAGTCCCTGGGCCTGTCCAACTCCATCTGGGCGTCTGGTCGTGACCTATCCGACGTTCCTGATTCCGTTCTGCACCTGGATGCTCATCGCCTACTTCAAGTCCATTCCCAAGGACATGGAGGAGTGCGCGATGATCGACGGCTGCAGCCGGATCGGGGCCATGATCCGGATCGTCCTGCCCATGGCCATTCCCGGCGTCATCTTCTCCGCCATGTTCGGCTTCACGCTCTCCTGGAACGAGTTCGTCTATGCCCTGACGTTCATCTCCAACACCACCCACAAGACGATGTCGGTGGCCGTGCCGACCGAACTGATCCGCGGCGACGCCTACTTCTGGGGCGAGCTGATGGCCGCCTCGCTCCTGGGCTCGGTCCCGGTGGCGCTGCTCTATTCCTTCTTCATGGACTACTTCGTCTCCGGCCTGACCGCCGGCGCCCTCAAGGGGTGAGATGGCTTCTCCCGACGTGAAAGGAGGATCCCGATGCAGTACTTCGTGTCCAAGACCTCTCCGCGCGTGATCCTGGTCCTGTTCGACCGGGGCGACACGATGCTGGAGGGGCTCCAGGAGGTCGTGAAGAAGGAGAAGATCGACACCGCGGCGATCACCGGCGGCATCGGCTCGTTCCAGCGCGTCCACCTGCACACCATCACGACCACCGGCTTCCCCACGGCGGACAAGTTCTGGAACTTCACCGGGCCCATCGAGCTGGCCAGCGTCCAGGGCTCGGTCATCGGGGGCGACGTCCACGCCCACATCACCGTGTTCGACTGGGACAGCAAGCAGACCTACATCGGCCACCTCGAGCCGGGCAGCGTGGTGGCCTACCGGGCCGAGGTGAGCCTGACTGTCCTGGAAGGCGTCCAGACCGAGCGGTACAACGACGCGGACGGGAACTTCCGCATCCGCCAGAAGAATAGCGACAACGCGAGTCAGGCGTGCAAGCGTCAAGCGTTACGGCCGATGGGGCGTGTCGCGCCTCATCCTGAACGCGATTCACGCCTGACGGCTCCTTGAAAGGAGACTGGCATGGATGTTCGTCGCGTTGCGGTGGCCGGGACCGGCATGATGGGGCCGGGGATCGCCGCGACCTTTGCCCTGGCGGGCTGCGAGGCCGTCATCGTCAGCCGCACGGCCGAGAACGCCGCCAAGGGAGTCGCGACCGCGCAAGGGCCTCATCGCCACGCTGGCAGAAGAACGGCCTGGCGGATCCGGGCCCAGGCCCAGGCTGCGGTCGGCCGATTCCGCACCTCCACCAACCCCGAGGAGGCGGCCCGCTCGGTGCAGCTCTTCGTGGAATCCATCGCGGAGAATCTGGCCGTCAAGCAAGAGTACTTCGCGCGCCTGGACGCCGCGGCGCCCGACACGGTCCTCTGCTCCAACACCTCGGGGATCAGCATCACCGAGATCGCGGCCAAGTGCCGAAAGCCGGAGCGGGTGCTGACCACCCATTTCTGGAACCCGCCCTACCTGATGCCGCTGGTCGAGGTGATCGTCGGGAAGCGCACCGATCTGGCCATTGCCGAGAGGGTGGTGGCGTTGCTCAAGGCCTGCGGGAAGGTCCCCGTGCTCGTCCGGAAGGACGTGCCGGGGCAGCTCGGCAATCGCATTCAGCACGCCATGATCCGGGAGTGCATGCACATCGTGGCGGAAGGGATCGCGTCTCGCCGAGGACGTCGATCTGGCGGTGAAGGCGGGCGTCGGGCTGCGCTTCCCCGTCTACGGGGTGTTCGAGCATGCCGATCTGGTCGGCCTGGAGCTGGTCAAGGCGGTCCAGGACTACGTGGTGCCGGATTTGAGCAAGGTCGAGGGGGCCTCGCCCATCCACAACCAGAAGATCGCCAAGGGCGAAACCGGCGCGAAGGCCGGAAAGGGTTTCCTGGACTGGCCGTCGGGAAAGGCCGACCAAATTCGGAACCGCCGCGACGGCTTCATCATGGAGTTCCTCCGGCTGGAGCGAGCCGGGAAGTTCAAGTGATTCCTTAAGGAACCCTGCGGGCCGAGGCGTAGCGACAGCGGGCGTCCTGCTCCTCGGCCCGGTCCTGCCCCTCTGCGTGTCACACTGCCGCCGAGTGGTAGTAGGACACTGTCACTCCCTCGCCGGAGACGCTCTGCACGCCGGGGACCTCTTTCACCACAGCCAGCACCGCATCTCTGATCGATAGGTGTCTGACCGAGCCTTTCAGGTTCACCTGCCCCTTGTCCGCGGTCACCTCCAGGTGTACCCCGCTCTGTGTGTGACGATTCGCGGCGATGGCGGCGCGAACCTGGGCAGCGAGGCTCAGATTCCGGACCATCTGGGTTGATGCCGGTGTGGCGACGAATTGGGGGTGGGAGGCCACCGCCGTCACCATGTCGGCGTAGAGCGCCGGGTCGTCGCGCATGGTGTTGATCACCAGGTCGTAATTTTCCGGGAGCAGCCACTCAGGGCCGAAGAGATACGAGATCCGTGCCGTGACGTCCCGGTCGTACTCCCGGATCTTGTGGACGGCCTTCGCGTGATCCAGGTTTTCCTTCTTCATGATCCGCTCGACCCGGACGTCCGGGGGTGCGATAATTCGGACGCGCAACGCATGACGCACGCCGCGCACCAGCGCGGCAATGCCCCGACCTGCGGTCACCACGTTGTCCTTCTCCGCGATGCTGAAAAAGGCCGCATCCAGAAAGGTACGGTACCGCATCTTCTCTTCGTCGAAGCGTTGCCATGCCGAGAGGCGACGCTCCGCCACCTCTGCGATGGCCGCTTCCGGCACGTCGTAAGCCTTGGCGGCATTGACGATCATTTGCCGATCTGCATACTCGTACCCGAGGGCCTTTGCCACCGCTGCGGCGATGGTGTACCCGCCGCTCCCCATCTGCCGGGAAATCGCGATGATCGCCATGGCAACACCTCCTCGGGACGGCGCCGAACCCCGTGCCTTCCCTTGCCGTCCCGCACTCATTAATCTAGTCCCATCGAGTCGGCACTTCAAGGACCAGTCGCTGTCAGGTATCGGCGTTACGGCAGAAACGCGGACCGGATTTAGTTCAAGTACCACTGAATGGGAGTAGAGTAACATATTAGATCTACGTCGTTTTATCCTGCAGTGGAAGTAACTATCGGAGATTATCGGGGTTGCTGCAGAAGGAGGGTTGAAGTCGGGCACAGCAGAGAGTATCCTGAGAAACGCCGGAGAGGGCCAGGTGGTCGCTGTTCTTGTCGCGAGACAAGGGGAGAGGAAAGTCCGGGCTCCGCAGGGCAGGGTGGTCGGTAACGCCGACCGGGGGTGACCCTAGGGAAAGTGCCACAGAAAACATACCGCCCCGCAGAGCGGCCCGCGAGGGTCACGAGGCGGGGTAAGGGTGAAAAGGTGCGGTAAGAGCGCACCGCGGTCGTGGTGACAGGACCGGCATGGCAAACCCCACCCGGAGCAAGGCCAAATAGGGGAGCATCCCGACCGCAAGGCCGGGTGGTAGGACGGCCCGTCCGAGACTCCCGGGTTGGCTGCTAGAGTTCCGCAGCAATGCGGAATCGAGAGAAATGATCACCGGCCCCGGCAACGGGGCGTCACAGAACCCGGCTTACAGGCCCTCTCCGGCATTTTTTCGATGAAAAGACCGCTCATCATGAGTGTCTACGCACACTCATGATGAGCGGTCTTTTTGCCTCGTGATTTGATAGCCAGGACGCGAGCGAGGGTGCCGGGCACCAACGGAGGGTGACGATGGACGGTACGAGGCGCGCGGACATCAGGTCGGGAACACGAGTGCGGGTGGTGCAAAAACAGGATCAGCCTTTCCGGATGTTGACCGACGGCATCGTGACCGACATCTTCTCCGAGTCACCCACCCATCCGCATGGCATCAAGGTGCGCTTGCCCAACGGCGTGGTCGGTCGCGTGAAGATGATCCTGTCCGAAGCCCGTGATGCACGCCGAGGTGGATCCGAATCCCACTTGCCTTCGGCATCATCTGACTACGGTACCCCTGGAATCCATAAATCTCTCGCGGAGTCCGCAGATACAGATACCGGAAGCGAGAATCGGTGGCCTCTGTGATCGGTTGCCGAGGATCGAAGAGAGAAGTTGACACGACTGCGATATGTGCATATACTCCTAATATGCAGCACGAACCCACGGCTCTCCAACGAAAAGCGACCGCCTCGACCCCCTGTGTCTGCGCCACCTTCCGCAAGGCCACGCGCGCACTGACTCTGCTGTACGATGCGTACCTCCGGCCGGCCGGTCTCCGGGTCACCCAGTACAGCCTCCTGAAGAACGTGCTCGCGCGTGAACCCGTGGGCGTGAATCAGCTCGCGGAGGCGACGGTGACGGATCGTACGACGCTGACCCGGAATCTGCGGGTCCTCCAGCAGGGCGGGCTCATCCGGATCCGCGAGGGCGAAGACCGGCGCTCGCGGGAAGTCACGGTGACGCCCCGGGGGCGCGAGGCGGTGGCCAAGGCGACTCCCTGCTGGGAACGGGCGCAGGCGCACGTGGTCGGGCAGGTGGGGGCGGAGCACTGGAAGGTCCTGCGGGAGGAGCTGGACATGATGATCGCCCTGGGGCGGCGCCGGTGAGGGCCTGTCGGGTCGTTCTTTGGATTGATAGGTGCAGGTACACCTAGCAAGATTCGAGACCGTCCGGCTGCGATCGACGGGGAGATCGCTCCGGGCGTGGTGGCGGGCCCCGCAGGGAGATCGCGCACGAAAGGAGTCTGTGGAATGGCATCCGGGAATGTTGGAGTAGAGCCTCTGGAGCCAAGGACCGGCCCGCGCCTGCACTACGCCTGGGTCGTCCTGGCCGTGACCTTCGTCTGCCTCTTGACGGCCGCCGCGGTGCGGTCGCTGCCGGGCATCCTGATGCACCCGCTGGAGGCGGAGTTCGGCTGGAACCGCGCGGCGATTGGCCTGGCCGTCTCGATCAATGTGCTCCTGTTCGGCCTCGCCGGTCCCCTGCTGGGGCGCGTGATGGACCGGGTGGGCCCCCGGGCCGTGGCCAGCGCGGCGACCCTCTTGATCGCGCTCGGGGCGGCAGGGACGCTCGGCATGACGCAACCCTGGCACATGGACCTGCTCTGGGGCGTCGTCGTCGGGATCGGGTCCGGCGGAGCCACCATGGTCATGGGCTCGACGGTCGCGAACCGGTGGTTCGCGCGGCACCGCGGCCTCGCCCTGGGGATCCTGGGCGCGGCGACCTCGGCCGGGCAGATCGTCTTCACCCCGACGCTCATGCAGTTGACCCTCCGCTGGGGGTGGCGGGGGAGCACCCTCTTCATCGCGGGAATCGTGGGCGTCCTGGTCTTCCCCCTGGTGGCGCTGCTCCTCCGCAATCGGCCGGCCGACGTTGGACTCCAGCCCTACGGGGCGAGTGGGGCGATGGCCGGAGGTACCCCGCCTCCGCCCGATCCCCATCCCATGCGCGTCGCGGTCCGGACCGGGGACTTCTGGCTCCTGGCCGGGAGCTTCGCGATCTGCGGGCTCACGACCTCGGGTCTGATCCAGACGCACCTGATCTCCCACGGGACGGAGCACGGGTTCTCCGAGATGACCATGGCGGGCGCCCTCGGCGTCATGGGAGCGGCGGATGTGGTCGGGACCATCGCCTCCGGCTGGATCTGCGACCGGTTCGGCGCGCGCGGGCCCCTGGCGTTCTACTACCTGTTCCGAGGCGTCTCCCTCCTGCTTGCTGCCCTACGTGCACACCCGGGGGGCGATGCTGGCCTTCGCGGTCCTCTACGGCCTGAACTGGATCTCCACGGTGCCGCCGACCGCCGCCCTGGCCGCCGATCGCTTCGGCCGCCAGAACGTGGGCACGGTCTTCGGCTGGATCTTCTTCGCCCACCAGGTGGGCGCCGCCATCGCCGCCTACGGGGCCGGCATCCTGCACGTGTGGTTCGGCGACTACACCCTCTCCTTCCTCCTCGCGGGCGGCCTGGCGCTGCTCGGGGCGGGCTTGGCCTGGGGAATCCGGGGGACGGGGCGCCCACGTGCGGCCGGCGCGGAAGGCGTGCTCAGTGGCGCGGATTGATGGCTACAAGATCGCCTGCGTGGTGGAAGATTCGTCCTGAGTAGGTAAGGAAGCGTTGTGTGGTCAGTCAAAGGAGAGAGGTGGGGCTCGGGGAGCCAGGGATCCTTCCTCAGGATGGACAGCGTTCTGCTCTCCGCGTCTCCGCATGGAGGGAGCCATGACCGTTCCAGCGTACCTTCTGTACTATGTTCTCGCGGGCAGCGCGGCCATGACCGCCGCGATCGTGGCTGGTGTACGTCAGGCGCTCGCCCGGGCCAACTGGCCGACCCCCGGTCGCCACGGGGTGACCCGCGTTGCCACCCTCGTGCTCACCGGCTGGCTCGGCGCGGCGATAGCCCTCGGATTCCTCGGGGTCTACCGGGCCGCGTCGGATCGTTTGCCGACCATTCAGTACGGGATTCTCGTGCCGCTCCTGATCGGCGGGGTGCTGTTCTGGCGGTCGGCAACGGTGGGGCGTCTGCTCGATGCGGTACCCCAGTCGTGGCTAGTCGGGGTCCAGAGCTATCGCGCGCTCGGGACGATCTTCCTGATCCTGTACGGGGTGGGACGGCTGCCAGGGTTGTTCGCGTGGACCGCCGGCCTCGGTGATGTGCTGGTGGGCGTGCTCGCGCCCATCGTGGCGATCGCCTACGCGCGGAGACCGCGCGAGAATGGGGACCTGGTCGTGGCGTGGAACATCTTCGGTCTCGTCGACCTGCTCGTCGCGGTCACGATGGGGCTGCTCACCTCACCGTCGCCCTGGCAATTGTTCGCGTTCGCCCAACCCAACGAGTTGATCAGCGCGTTCCCGCTGGTCCTGGTTCCGACCTACCTCGTACCGGCGTCCGTGCTGCTCCATCTGGCGTCGCTGGCCAAGCTCCGCCGGGTTGCTCGGCAAGCCGACGCCCAGCGCTCAATGACGCCACCCGCCGAGCCGTGAACGAACGATGTGGCCTCTACGGTGCGGGAAACGATTTGGTGAGGGCGACACCAAGGAGTGGGATGCGGCTTTCGACCGCTTGGGCCATGTTGCATGGGACTCCGGTTCTCGATGGGCTAGGGTTCTCGGAAACAAGGGTTATCGCGGAGAAGTGGTACCGGCCGATTCTCGGTTTCCACCTCTCATAATCCTTCAAGTAAGACGTGAGAGTTCGAGGATTTAAAGGTCTTGCTTCCTCCGTGTAGATCCTCTCGCCGAAAACGATCCGGGCCCTTGACATTCGGTGCTTGGCGCAGGATTCTCGATCCTCTTGCAGAACGGCATCCGAGGAGGGACGCCATGCAATACCGCACGCTGGGACGGACGGGATTACGGGTTTCGGAGGTGGGATTCGGGGCCTGGGCGATCGGCGGGCCGTCGAGGCTCGGAGAGCTCGAGATCGGCTGGGGGGAGGTGGACGATGCGATGTCCCTGCGCGCCATCGACGCCGCCCACGACGCCGGCGTGACCTTTTTTGACACGTCGGACGCTTACGGCGCGGGGCGAAGCGAGACGCTGCTGGGCAAGGCGTTCAAGTCGAAGCGTGACCGCGTGGTGATCGCCACCAAGGTCGGCAACCGCACCGTGGACGGCCGGTGGGTGAAGGACTTCTCCAAGGCCTGGATCCCGCAAGCGCTCGACGCGAGCCTGGCGCGTCTGGGCATGGACTACGTGGACCTCTACCAGTTGCACTCCCCGACGGACACGGCGGACTATCGGGACGAAGCATTCGAAGCGCTGGAAGCGCTCAAGGCCCAGGGAAAGATCCGAAGCTACGGGGTCTCGGTCGGGCCGGCCGCGCATGGCCCGTGGGTGATCCGAAATACCCGCGCCGACACGATCCAGGTCGTGTACAACATGCTGGAGCGCGAACCGGAGGACGAGTTGCTTTCCTTGGCGCAAGCGCAAGGTGTCGGAATCATCGCCCGCGTGCCACTGGCTTCCGGCTTCTTGACGGGGAAGTTCACCGCGGGCGTTACGTTCGCGGCCAACGATCATCGGGCGCGCACGTACCCGCCGGAGAAGGTCCGCCAGGTCGTGGGCCGGGTCGCCAAGCTGAAGTTCCTCACGGAGGGGCGACCCAAGACGCTCTCCCAGGCGGCCCTCCAGTACTGTCTGTCCCGTCCCGCCGTGTCCGCCGTCATCCCCGGCGCCAAGACGCCCGAGCAGGCGCGCGCCAACGCGGCGGCGAGCGATGGTCTCCTCCTCACGGCCGAGGAGGTCGCGCGCGCCCGGGCTGTACTGGCTGAGGGGTGAACCCATGGGGCGTACTGCGTCCGAGTGGCGCCGGCTGAACGGTATTCCCTGAGATCTCTCCAGTCCCCGCGCACACGGGGCGGGACCGGAAGCCACGATCCTGCGGATTTCGGTTCAGTTGTTCTTCTATCGGCCGTCTTTCCCGATCCGCGAGTTGCTTGAGGGGGCTGCGCCATGTCCTGGAAGAAAATCTTACGGTGGGGGTTCGGACTTGTGGTGCTGCTGGGTCTGGCGATCCAGGGCGTCCCGTATGGGCGGGTCCATGCCGTGAGTCCCGTGCGCCGCGAGCCTGCATGGGACCGGCCTGCGACGCGCGCGCTGGCCGTCCGCGCGTGCTTTGACTGTCATAGCAATCAAACCGTGTGGCCCTGGTACGCACGAGTGGCGCCGATCTCCTGGCTCGTGCAACGCGATGTGGACGAGGGGCGGGGTCACGTGAACTTTTCCGAGTGGGACCGGATTCAGCGGGGGCTCCGCGGCGTCCGTAACGACGTGATGGATGGCGAGATGCCGCCCTGGTACTACCTGCCGCTTCACCCGCAGGCGCGACTGTCGCTTACCGAGAAGGAGACGTTGCTTCAGGGCCTTGCGGCGACGATGGAGAAAGATCCGCCCCCGCAGCCGCCGCCACGCCGTACCGAGAACCGGGTGAGGAAAACCGACGGGTAGGGTGGGCCCTCAATGTCCTGCAAAGGACCCTCATCCTGCACTACCAGGAGGCTCGGGTTCTCTGAACTCGCGAGGCGGTCACGTGCGGCGTGCTAGTCCTCGCCGTCCCGTGTCAGTCTTCGCCTCTACTGTTTTGGTTTTCCGGGGCGCTGGAGCATCCGAGGCGAGAAGGTATCCGTTCTCTCCGGCGTGCTTCTCGTGGACTTTGCACACCCCCGGCTCTTCTCCGGCTTCCTTCAGTCTCTCGGCGAGGTCATTCAGCCCTTTCCATGCGGCAGTCCTTTTGCTGGCTACCTTGACTTTCGAAACCGGACCGGCGCAGGCGCCGAGCCCTCGATTCCCTTTGTAAATGCACATCCCGGTCATCCATGCTCTCCTCTCGTGCGCTCTGATTCCAGAGCGTTCCTGACCCGAGTCCGCGGTCTCCGCGACATTCTGCGCGGGCTTCGCGAGACGTGTTGTTGGCGTTTGCCAACCGCCTCATTGTCATTGCCCCCGGGGGTGTTCCAGTTTGGTCGGTTCGTTGAGTGGCGGTGGCACACCGCGCTTCGTGACCGGGGAATGGTGACGCCGCGCCGGCCACGGTCGCACATGGCGGGCCTTCCGGTCCGCAACGCTGCGTCGACGGGGCGCCGCTCTCTTGTCATGGGTATCTGCCCATAACGTACGCCCCACAACGTCTCAAATCAACGGGTTACTCGCGGTTAACCCTCCGCCGCATTTCCTTGGGAGGGGCAGGGCGTGCTCAGTCGCGGGAACCTTGGCCGGGATCGGCTCCCCGGAGAACCTGGGCGATCTCGTCTTTGATGTGGACGTTGATCTTCAAACGGCCGAGGACGTCGGACTGATGGAGCGCAAGGTATTGCAGCAGCGTCTTCGTATTGAGGGGCTCCGTCCGAGACTGGGTGTCGAGGATCCAGTCGGTCAGCGAGTCCTTGTGCAGTCGTCGCACCTTCGAGTCGTGGTAGATCAAATCCAACATCTGCTGCGCCAGGGGTTCCATTATGCTGTGCCTCCGTGAGCGTCCTTCGGAGAGTATAGCACGTTATGCAGTCCTCCGAAGAAAGAGTCTCCAGTATTATTCATTATTCAGGGGCGCGAGATTCATGCTCCACCTTCGCTCGTGTGGCGGTCCCGCGTACCGCGGAACGCGCCAACGATGGCGCGTGGAACCCGAAGGCCACACCAGGGATGGTCCTGCCACCCCGAGGCTCCTAGCGCTCGGGGGAAAACGAGGAGAGCACCTGCAGGGTGAAGGTGGTCGTCAGGAGGATTTCTTTGACGCCGGCCACCACCAGTCGCGCCGGCCGGATGCTCCAGAAGCGCCCCTGCCGGAGATGTTCCCGCGTCCGGCGTCCAGACGCGTTCCGGAGCTCCTGGCGAGAGTACACCACCCGGGCGCTCAACGCATCGAACCGCCCGTACAGCAGGTGGAGTCTGGATGGAAGCCGGTCGCGGAAGTCGGCATAGGCCTCTCGCCACGCCTGCACCTGCGGATGCTGTCGTCGCTTCCTGGGCGAGCCGGGTGAGCCGATCCAGCCGGCGCTGGACCGTTCCTTGGTCTCCGGCCACGCGGCGGAACAGGTCCTGCGCTCCTGGTCTGCAAACGTCCCCACCGCTCCAGAAACGCGTCCAGGTCTTTGGGGGTGCGCAAGATCGTGGCGGTGAGCTCTTCGAACGGATCCAGCAGCGCCCGCGCTCTGGCGGGAAGCGCGGCCTTGGCCTCGGCATAGGCCTGCTGCCACTCGGGGATCTTCAGAGCCCGCCAGATCTCGCCCTGGAGTCGCTCGATCTCCCCGACGACCTGCTTCTCCCGGTCGCTGCGCGGCCGGGTCGCGAGCCAGATCTCCTCCATTTCCTTGAGGAGGCCGGCCCAGGAGCGGAACAGGCGGAACACCTCCTTGCGTGCGCTTCCACACGTGCACCGGCCAGGGGTCGATGGCGAACCCCGACCGCCGGGACCGCCGGTCCTTCAGCCGGAAGAAGCCCGCGATCATGGGATGCTCGTGCTCGATCAGCGCCGCGTTCTTGTACCACAGGTACACGAAGAGGAGGTTCCAGTAGGCGGCGCGGGTTGTGACTCCAGCGGGTCAGGATCCTGATCAGATTCTCCTTGCTGTAGAAGGTCTGCCACGCGTCGCGGTAGGCCTGGGTCCACTCCTCCGCGGTCATGTGCGGATGCCGGATCGTGGCGTGGAAGGAGTCCCGCTTGTTGAAGTCCGGGTCCATCCACTCGCCGCGCTTCTTCATCTCCATGTGATCGTGGGAGCCCGGCAGGGGGGTCAGCATGAAGAAGGAGGCCTGATCGGGCTGGATCACGTCCATGAGATACTGGACGTCCCGGCGAGACCTGCGCCTGGGTGTCGAAGGGGAGGCCGATGATGTAGGCGGCGTGGACGACGATGCCGGCCGTGTGCCACTCGCGGATGATCGTCCTGGTAATCCTCGACCTTGTTCTGTCCTTTGCTCTCCGCCTTGAGGTTCTGCGGGTTCACGCTCTCCATGCCGATGAACACCTGGCTGCAGCCCGCCTCCGCCGCCAGGCGCACGAAGTCCTTGGGCTTGCGGGCCAGGTCCACCTGCATCATGAAGGTGACCTTGATACCTTCCTCCTTCCGGAGGCGGATGAGGCCTTCGAAGGTTTCCCGCCAGTACTTCTTCCGGGCGAAGTTGTCGTCGGTAAAGAAGTAGAAGTCGATGCCATGCTGCCGATAGTTGTCCCGCACCAGCGTGGCGATCGACTCCGGGGACCGCTCCCGCATCGTGCGGCCCTGCACGTTGATGATGGTGCAGAAGCTACAGGTGAAGGGGCACCCGCGGGAGGTCTCCACGGTGCCGAAGGACGACCGCGCGAAGTGGCGCATCGTGGTGGGGCTGACAACGGGGAGGGGAGCCCGTCTCGATGTCCACCAAGCTCTTGAGGTCCTGGGCGAAGGAATAGAGGCGCTGCGGCCTGCCCGTTGAGCACGTCGGCCAGGATGCCCTCCCAGTAACCCTCCACCTCGCCGGACACGACGATGATGGACTCCCGGAACAGCGTCCTGGATGTCCGGCTCCTGCTCGGACAGCATGTTGATGGTCCCGCTGGTGTGGAAGCCTCCCATCAAGACGTCAATCCCATGGGCCCGGAACTCCCGCCCCAGATCCAGGCGCCCGGGGAAACTGGTTGGTCTGGACGCCGACCAGACCCACCACCAGCTTGGTGGCCGGCTGGCGGGCCCACCCCACGATCTTCCTGACGGGTACCTTCTCCGTGGTCTCGTCGAAGGTGTCGACCCGGATCTCGATGTCTCCCAGGACGCGCCGCCGGGCGACGTCGACGGTCAGGCCGTGCAGGACGTTCAGGGTGTTGCTCGGGAGCACCCCCCGCCAGAACCGGATGACGTACCCGTCGTCGTCGTACTTGGACGGCTTGATGAGCACCACCCGGAGGGTCTTGTATCGCCGGGCCTCCGGGAGCAGCGGGGACGGGGACACTCCGCGATGTTCGGGACCAGTGTCGATTACGGCAAACGGCGAAGGGTCGCCGGGGGTGTGACTGTCAGTTCCCATTGTGGATCTCCACTGCCAACGGCCTTTCGCAAGAATCGGGCGTCTGTGCCGGAAGGGGAACCCGCCGGTGCAGGGTTGGGGAGCGTTGCCACGACGCGCATCCTTCCGATCGGTGTCGAATGGGGAGCGGCCGTCGTGTGCGCTGCTGTCGAGCGGGAGGGATAGGGGTGATTGATCTGGTGGGCCTGAACCCAGGCCTTCCGGCTCGACGAAACAACAAGGACTGGAACGGTACAGTTTAAAGACTCTATCGGAAGGCCGTTGGCATGTCAAGGAGAACAGGCTAACAGTGCGGGAAGAGGTCACACCGAAGAACCGATGGGGGTCCGACTTACGCACCTGCCTGGCGGTCTTCTCCGTCAAGCCGTTTCCAGCACTTCCGTTCCCTCTGGCGAGACAGTCCGCCGTTTCCGGTCCGCCGTCGGCCACCTGCACACCGGGTGGTCGGTCCGGTTAAGGGTTCCATGACGAGCGTGGCCGGCAAGTGCCGGACCGGGTACGTGTCACTCGGGCGACCTGTAAAAGGGCGATCGTGCCGGCGCCTGGCTCGAACACGGTCACGCGAGGTCCTGCGCTCGGGTGACGATTTGGATCGTGTATCGCTCTGCGACCGCTTCGAGGAGGGTGTTCACCCGACCCGCATGGCGCTGCGGGGGAACCATCAGGAGCTTCAGGGCGCGCGCGTACTCCGCCCGGTACCCGTGCGTGTGCTGGATGACGCGCCCCCAGAGCAGCACCACGCCCAGCGCCACGGCCCCGCGATCCGATTCACGCCCGGGCACCCGCGGCACCTCCTCCAGTTCATCGCCCTTGAGCCGGCTCAGGCCATACACCCCGCACTGACATCCCCAGGCCGGAGCCGGATGCGCCGCCGCTTTGGCGGTGCGAGAGAGCAGCCCACGGACCCAAGCCGCAAACGAACCCGGCCCCTTCACGCAGGTCGCCCGTAACGGAGCGTCCGCGGGCCAGATCGTCGGGTTGTACACCGACCGCAACACCGGCTGGTCGCCATCCCAGTTTACGTGCCAGCATCGGTACGCCTGCAATGGACCGACGACCAACGATGGCGTCACTCCGGAACCTCGGCGGGCTCGGACTCCGGCGCCAGAGCCGGGGTCGGCTCCGCCGGGGCCGCGGGCAGCGCGGCAGGATAGAGGAGTGGTTCCACCTCAAGCTCTCGAATCGGTTCGCCGATATTCATGTCAGCCCCCTCTCGGTGGCCTCTATTAAACACAGGAGCCCCGGCTCCGCTTCCGTGAAGCGACTCCGGGGCATCCATCGTCACACCCAAAACGCGACATCCACATGCACATGCGAACGCTCGTTGCACTCAGCCCAGTGTGAATAGCGTTCCCTGGGAACGTCCGACTGTCAAGTGGAATTCGCGACTATTTTTTCGAACAGAGGCGGGAATTGCTGCCGGGGAGCATACCTTGGCGAGAACTGGCGGGGCGGGCAAATTGGGATGCATCGCGTAACGGCGTCTGTTGTTTGCGAACCTCTTCCGTGTTCTTGGGGGGGGCGTCCGCCCGCCGGCCGGAGCGTTGGTCGAGGGGTGGAAGGTCTTAGCGGGGTCCGGTGAGCTCTGCGATCACCGCCAGCACCGTCTGGCGCGGGACGGGTTTGGTCAACACGCGATCCACGAGGGCGTCTGCGGGTGCCTCTGCCCCCACCTGGTCTCCCCACCCTGTGAGAAGAACGATGGGCAGGCCCGGGTGTCGCGCCTTGGCCGCGCGCGCCAGATCCCAGCCCGTGACGTCCGGCATGCCGAGGTCCGTGATCACGAGGTCCACGGATGTTGCCTCGAGCAAGCGGAGGCCCGTCGCCCCGCCGTCCGCCTCGAGGACATCCTGGCCGCTCGCGCGGAGGAGGGCGGCCAGGGTTTGCCGGACGGCGGGGTCATCGTCCACGAGCAGGATTCTCCGGGACGGCACCACGGCCGGTGTGGCACAGCCCGAAGGCGCCTCGGCCTCCGGAGTGGCGGGCCGGAACCGGAGACGGAAGGTGGCACCCTGGCCGGGGGCGGACGTGACGTCGATCTGGCCGCCGTGCCGCTCCATGATGCCGTACACCACGGAGAGACCGAGTCCGGTGCCGTGCAGGCCCTTGGTCGTGAAGAACGGATCGAAGATGCGCCGCTGGACCTCGGTCGTCATGCCCAGGCCCGTGTCCGACACGGCCAGCTCCACCCACCCCGTCGATGCGTCAAGGTGCGCGAGGGGTGGATTCGGGATTATCCGTATCGTCTGGTGCCAAATGACGACTCGACGAAATGATCACTTGACCGGTGAAACGCAGATTGCCGCCGCTCGGCATCGCGTCCACCGCGTTGAAGATGAGATTTGTGAGGATCTCCCGGATCTCGGCGGGGTTACCCTGGATCGCGGGGAGCCCGGCGAGATCCACCTCGGTCTCGATGACGATCCCTCGTCGCCGCGGCTCTTCCCGCCAGCGGGGTCGAGTGATCTCGAGGGTTTCCGGCACCAGCCGGCCCAAGTCACAGGCATCGAGGGGCCCGCCGCTGCGTTGCCGGGCGAAGTCCTGGAGCCGTCGGACCACCTGGGCCCCGTCGTTCGCCGCCGTCTGGAGCGTCTGCAGGCCCTCGGTTACCTCGGGGTGGCGCGCGCGGAGGCGGAGCAGTTCGGCCTGGCCCAGGATGGTCGCCAACATGTTGTTCAGGTCGTGCGCGATACCCGCCGCCATCTGGCCGAGGCCCCGGAGCTTCTCGGTGCGGACCAGCTTGTCCTGCGCTTGCTGAAGGGCCAGGTAGGCGCGCTGCTGTTCCCGGAACAACCGCGCGTTCGTGATGGCGATGGCCGCTTGGTCGGCCAGGCGGGTGAGGATCGCCTCGTCGGCATCGGTGAATGCGCGCGTCGTCCGGCGCATCACGAAGAGGACGCCAGCCACCGTTCCTTCCATCCGAACGGGGACGGCGATCTCGGCCTGCAGACCCTCGGTCTCTGCGACGTGGTGGAAATCGGGGCTGATGGCCGGGTCGTTCCGGTAGTCCGCCGTCCGGATGGAGCCGCCCCTCGACGAGGACTCTCCCGCCCAACCCCCTGGCCCGCTCGGATGCGCAGGGCCGCGTACGTCGCGGTAACGGTCCCCGACCAGTTGCGAAAGGTGAGGGTGTCGGTTCCATTCTCCCGGAGCGCGATGGCGGCCACATCGCCGTCGCAGAGGCTCCTGGCACCCTCCGTCACGCGCTGGAGGACCGTCTCCAGGTCGAGGGACGCCGTGATCGTCTGCGCCAGCGAAGCCAGGACCTCCGCTTCGCGCCGGCGACGCTCGGCCTCGCCGTACAGCCGGGCGTTCTCGATGGCGATGGCCGCCTGAACCGCGAAGAGCCGGAGGATCTCCTGGTCCTGGGAGGTGAATGTCCGCTCGGGGGTTTCGTGGTCCACGCCGATCACGCCGAGGAGGGTATCCCCATACAGGAGCGGCTCGACGAGAGAGGCGGTGATGGCGGTGTGGGCGAGCGTGTCGGGGTGAGCGACGGGGTTCGAGCGATAGTCGTTGATGATCATCCCGCGGCGGGTCTCGGCCACCGTCCCCATGGCGCCTTCCCCCAGGCGACGTGTGGTCACGGGCCGGGGCGCGGTGTGGCCGTACGATGCTTCGGGCACGAGGACCTGGCGGTCGGGGTCCCAGAGGTCGATATCGGCGGCGGCGGCGCGGGTCAGCGCACAGGCCCGCTGGGCGACGAGGCGCAGGGTTTGGGCCAGGTTGAGCTCCTGCGTGATTTCGGCGCTGACGGCGCGGACCGCCTCGAGCTGGGCGCGGCCGTCGTGTTCCTCGCGAAAGAGCCGCGCGTTCGTGATGGCGACGGCCGCTTGGTTGGCGAAAAGCCGGAGCAGGGTCTGGTCTTCCTCCGTGAACGTCCGCCCCCCTTCGTGGTTCAAGGTGATGGCGCCGATCAGCTCCTCTCGGTAGAGGAGCGGCTCACCGAGCGAGGCCGTCACCGCGGTTTGTTGGAGCGTCACCGGGTTGGCGTAGCGGGAGGCGCGGTAGTCGTTGGCCAGAACGCTTCGCCGGGTCGCCGCGACGGTCCCGGCGATGCCGTGTCCAAGCCGATGCCGGAGTGTCGCTTGCCAATCTCCAAGACCGTGCCAGGCTGCCGGGACCACCAGCTCCTGGTCCGGCTCCCAGAGGTAGACGGTTGCGGACGAGGCGCCGACCAGTTCCGCCGCTCGGGCAATCAGCAGGCGGAGCAGGCGCGTGAGGTCGAGTTCGCGGGTCAGGTCGGCCGTGGTGGCGCGAAGCGCCTCGAGTCTGCCGCGTGCGGGTGACGTGGGCCTGCTCCGCCTGCTTCCGGTCCGTGATGTCGATGTTGACCCCGACGACCCGAACGACTTCCTGGCGCTCGTCCAGGACGACCCCTTCGGCGGCTTGGATATTCCGGACAGTCCCATCCGGTCGGATGATCCGAAATTCCACGGCGTCGTTCTGCTTGGTCGTCAGCGTACGTCGGAGCGAGGCTTCGGCCTCGGGAAGATCAACGGGGTGGACCAGTTCGGCCCAGCGCGTGTACGGGACCGGACCGGCGTCCTCGACCCCGTAAATCGTGTGCGTTCTACTATCCCCGATCATCTGATTGGTCCGCAGATCCCATTCCCACACACCGATCGCGGCGGCGTCGGTTGCAAGGGCGAGCCGCTCGTTGACGGAGCGAAGCTGCTCCTCGCCTGCCTTGCGAGGCGTGATGTCAACAAAGCTCTCGAGCAAGTGGGATCGCCCGTTCAGCAGGATCGGGACGACGGTCTTGAGGATCGCGCAGCGTCCGCCGTCGCTCCGAAGGAGGACGCGCTCGGAGTTGTCGATCACCTGCCCGAGATCGGTGATCGGGCAGTGACCCACCTCGGCAGGGCAAATGTGCTGATGGCAGGTCGTCCCGAGTAACTGCCCGCGAGGAGTGCCGATGAGTGCGGCAGCGGTAGGGTTCGCGTCCACGATGGTGTGGGTGTCGGGATCGATGATGAGCACTCCGGTCTGCACGTTGTCGAGGATGACTCGGAGGCGCTCCTCGCTTTCCCGAAGGGCCGCTGCGGCATCAACCCGCAGAGGCTTCCGCGTGGCGTCTGGCCCGGCGGCGGACTGCGCCCGGGCAGGCGGCCGGCGCTTCCGGGTTTCCCGTCCGTTCTTCGATGCGCTCTTCGGGTCCTCCACAGCGTGCCTCCAGCCCTTTCATCGTGGGGGAATGCTTCAGCATACCGAATCGTGGGGGTGAAGCAATAGCGGACCGGTGCGGAGACACGGCTTTCTCTGGTGAACGAGACAACCCACGTCTGGTGGCCGCCCGCCCGGTCGTTACACCATCGTCTTCGGCCGCGCGGCCGGCGTCGCGCTTGGTCGTCTGTGCGGCAGAAGGGCCTCCCGGGAACAACAAGGGCTTGCGCGATACGGGATTCTGTCGGAGAATCACCAGCGAGCGTTTCGTCCCCCTCGCAGTGAATCGAGAAAGGAGTCCTCCATGCTCTCTCGGGTTACCGAGATCAAGCGAATTGTCATGGTCCGCATCAATCCAGGGGATGACATCCTCCTGGGGCTCCGACAGGCCGTCAAGGATCACGCCATCAAGAATGCCGTGATCCTGACGGGTTTCGGCTCGGTCCGGAAATCCCACTTTCACGTCGTGATGAGCAACAACCTGCCGCCGGCCGAGAGTTATCCGAAGAGCGAGCAGCCCCTGGATGTGGTTGCCGTCGGCGGCCTGATCATCGACGGCCGCGTCCATGCGCACATCGACTTCTCCGACGAGCGGAACGGGTTCGGCGGCCACCTCGAAGAAGGCTGCCTGGCCCTGACCTTTATCGTCGTGGCGCTGGCGGATCTGGGGGAGGTGAAGCTCTCCCACTGGGATACGTTCAAGGACGAGGCCGAGCTGCGCTGAGGTGCCAACGTCCGGGGTCGGTGGCCGGTGCGGGTGCGCTCCCGCGCCGGTCGCCCGTTCGAGTTGCACGGCATGTCCCGGCGCCCGGGCGCGGGCGTTTCGTGGGTGAATCATGCTTTCGACACCAGGTCTGCTGAAACACGGGGACCGGGTCCGCTTGATCGCGCCGGCCAGCCCGTTCGACCCCGGTCTGTTCCAGGCCGGACAACGGGTGCTCGAAAACCTCGGGCTGGTCCCGGTGGTCGGGCGGGACGTTTTTGCGCGCGACGGATTTCTGGCCGGGGCCGACCGACGGCGCGCCGAGCAGTTGCAGGCGGCGTTCCTGGAGGAGGAGACGCGCGCGGTGTGGTGTATCCGCGGCGGCTACGGGACGGCGCGGCTCCTTCCGCTCCTCGACCTGCCGCGCTTGCGGCGGCACCCGAAGCTCGTGATCGGTTTCTCCGACGCCACCGCGCTGCTGGTGCAGTTGTCCCGCCCGGGTGGCTTCGTGACCATCCACGGCCCGGTCGTGATTCAGTTGTCGCGTTTGCCGGCAACCGACCTGCGCTGGCTCAAGGCGCTTCTCTGCGAGGGCACGGCGCCGCGAGCCGTGCCGTTCGGCCGAACCCGCACGCTGGTGCCGGGAGTTGCCGAGGGGAAACTGGCGGTCGGCAATCTCTCCATCCTGGCCAGCCTGGTGGGGACACCCTTTGCCCCGGATTTTCGCGATACGATCCTCTGCATCGAGGATGTCGGGGAGGAGGCCTATCGACTGGATCGGCTGTTCTGGCAGATCGTTTCGGCAGGCCTGCTGAAACGCGTCCGCGGGATCGTGGTGGGGGAGTTGACCGGCTGCAAGCCGGAAGGTACCGGTCGGCACTCCGCCCGACGCGTCATCGAGCGGGCGGTCGCCGCCGTCGGGATCCCCGCCGTTTCGGGGGCCGCCTTCGGCCACGGCCGGCGAAACTTGGCCCTTCCCGTCGGAGTCCGGGCGTGTCTGGACGCCGGGTCGCGGACCGTCACCCTCCTCGAACCCGCGGTGCGCTAGCCGCATGCTCCAGCGCGAGTCCCACCCGGACCTGGTGCGGTTGATGGAAGGCGGGATCGCGGCCGGCGTGTTTCCCGGCGGCGCCCTGCTCGTACGCGTGCGCGGGAGGACCGCGCACCTGTCGTTTCACGGGCGCCGCTCGCTGGAGCCGCCGGGTGCTCCCGTGGACGCGAACACCTGCTTCGATCTGGCCTCGCTGACCAAGGTCGTGGCCACCACACCACTGGTGCTGCTCTCGATCCAACAGGGTCGCCTCGGGCTCGACGAGCCGGTTCACCGCCGCCTCGAAGAGTTTTCCGGACAGGGCCGAGACGCCATCACGGTCCGGATGCTGCTGGATCATAGCAGCGGCCTGGCCGCCTGGCGGCCCTACTACGAGACGGTGCGGTCAACCGACGGTGGGGTCGGGCTGACCACCATCCAGGGGCGAGAGTCCGTGCGCCGGATGGTGGCGGCGGAAACCCCCGAGGCGCCGCCCGGAAGCCGGGCGCTGTACAGCGACCCGGGCTTCATCCTCTTGGACTGGATTCTGGAACGAGTCACCGGCCAGCCGGCCGATGCGCTGTTGGCGGAGTGGGTGGCGCGGCCGCTGTCGCTCGGGAGTCTGTTCTTCGTGGACCTCAAGGCGCCTGCTACGGCCGCCCGTGCGCGGGAGGGGCGAGCTTTCGCGGCCACCGAGTGCTGCCCGTGGCGCGGGCGCACACTGATCGGCGAGGTGCACGATGACAACGTCTACGCCATGGGCGGGGTGAGCGGACAGGCCGGCCTGTTCGGCACCGTCCAGGACGTGGCCGCCGTGGCCGACGCGTGGCTGGCGTCTTTTCTGTGGTCCGGCGGATTCTTCGCGTCGCACCTGGTGAAGCAGTTCTGGCAAAAGTCGGCGGTGCCGGGCTCGACCCGCGCGCTGGGGTTCGACACCCCATCACCGCACTCGTCGCAGGCCGGCGGCGGCTTCGGGCCCTGGACCGTCGGACACCTGGGGTTCACCGGCACCTCGTTGTGGATCGATCCGGATCGGGAACTGATCGTGGTCCTGTTGACGAACCGAGTCCACCCCACGCGGACGAACGAGGCCATCCGGCAGTTCCGGCCCGTCCTCCACGAGCGGGTGGCGGCGCTCTGGCGTTAGGAGCCGTTACGAAATAACTTGGCTATTTTTTGTAATTTCGTTACGGCTCCTTATGCCGTTCCCGAGATTTCTCCGATCACGTTATTCTTTGACAACGGCTTAGGGGGACGGGATGAAGGTGCACATGGTGGCCATCTGCGGCACGGGCATGGGTGCGATGGCCGGTCTCCTCAAAGAGGCCGGACACGAGGTATCCGGTTCCGACCGGGCGTTTTATCCGCCCATGGCTGAACGACTGCAGGCCTGGGGGATTCCCACCCGGCAGGGCTTCGACCCGGCGCACATCGATCCCGACACCGATCTAGTGATCGTGGGCAACGTGTGTCGCAAAGACAACCCCGAGGCGCAGGCCGCGCTGCAGGGGGGGTTCCGTGTGATGAGCTTCCCGCAGGCGCTGTCGGAGTTCTTCATCGCGGGCAAGTCGTCGGTCGTGGTGGCGGGGACCCACGGCAAGACCACCACGGCGGCGCTCCTGTCGTACCTGCTGATGGAGGCGGGGTTCGATCCGTCCTTCCTGGTGGGCGGGATTCCGCAGAACTTCGGCAAGAGTTTTCACCTCGGCCGGGGCGGGGTGTTCGTGGTGGAGGGGGATGAGTACGACACCGCCTTCTTCGACAAGCGACCCAAGTTCGTCCACTACCGTCCGAAGATCGTGGTGCTGACGGCGGTGGAATTCGATCACGCCGACATTTACCGGGACATGGACGCCTACCGCGCCGCCTTCGCGACGCTCCTCTCGTTGCTGCCGCCCGACGGCCTGCTGGTCGCCTGTGCCGACGACCCGGAGGTGACCGCCCTGGCGGGAGGGGCGCCGTGCCAGGTCGTCTCGTACGGGTTGAATCCTGGCGCCGTCTGGCGGGCCACGGACATCCGACCCGGAGCGGACGCGACGCGTTTTTCGCTCCACCGCGCGGGGCGCGACCTCGGGACGGTGCATCTATCGTTGGCTGGGCGCCACAACGTGGCCAACACGCTGGGGGCGCTGGCCGCGGCCGCGGCCGTGGGCCTGGACCCCGCGCGGGCCGCCGGGTGCCTGGCCGATTTCGCGGGGGTCGCGCGTCGGATGCAGGTGCGGGGGGTGGTGAACGGCGTGACGGTCATCGACGACTTCGCCCATCATCCCACCAAGGTCCGGGAGACCGTGCGGGCGGCACGGGCGCGGTATCCCCGGGCCCACCTCCTGGCCGTTTTCGAGCCGCGGACCGCCACGAGCCGGCGGAGGTATTTTCAGGAAGCCTACCCGGCGGCGTTCGCCGCGGCCGACGAGGTGATCGTGGTCCCGCCGTTCGACGCGGAGAAGATCCCGGAGGGGGAGCGGTTCGATTCCGCGGCGCTGGTCGCGGCCCTGCGGCAGAACGGGCAGGCGGCGGCGCTGTACCCGAACGCCGCGGAGGTGGTGACGGCGCTGGCCGACCGACCGATCCGGGATGCCGTGGTCCTGATCATGTCAAACGGCGCCTTCGACGACATCCATGAGAAGTTACTGACGGCGCTGGGGTAACGCCGCGGGGTTGACGCATCCTCAGGTCGAGGGTACCGTTCCCGCGGCCCGGCGGATCCATCGGAAATCCGTCGTGTATCATTCGGAAAAGGAGCGAGGCGCATGGAGACGCGGTATCTGGCAGATGGTGTGCGGTACGCCACGATGAGCGCGGCCGAGTTGCGGGACACGTTCCTGGTGACATCCTTGTTCGCGGCGGGGGAGACGCGGCTGGTGTATTGCGAGGCGGACCGCGCGGTGATCGGCTCGGCCGTCCCGCTGGCGCAGCCTCTGAGTCTCTCGGCGGCGGAGGAGCTCCGCGCCGCCTTCTTCTGCCAGCGGCGCGAGCTCGGCATCCTGAACATCGGGGGGGGCGGCACGGTGCGCGTGGATGGGACGACGTATGCGATGGCCCCGCTGGATGCGCTGTATGTCGGGCGGGGGAGTCGTGAGATCGCGCTGGCCAGCGACGACGCCAACGCAACCGGCGCAGTTCTATCTGGCCAGCTACCCCGCCCACGCCGCGTTCCCGACCACCCTGGCCAGGCGGACAGAGTGCGCCAGGGTCCAGCTTGGCGCCCAGGCGGAGTGCAACCGCCGCACGATCCACAAGTACATCCACCCCGACGGGATCAAGAGCTGTCAACTGGTGATGGGGTTCACGGTTCTGGAAGAAGGAAGCGTCTGGAACACGATGCCGCCGCACACTCACACCCGCCGCTCCGAGGTGTACATGTACTTCGACGTCGCGGCGGACGCGCGGGTGTTCCACTTCATGGGGCGGCCCGACGAGACCCGGCATCTGGTGGTGGCGGATCGTCAGGTGGTGATCTCGCCCGCCTGGTCCATCCATTGCGCGACCGCCACGCGCCGGTACACGTTCTGCTGGGCCATGGGCGGCGAGAATCAGACGTTCGACGACATGGACGGCGTCCAGGTCGGGGCGCTGCGCTAGCCGGGGGATGTCGGTCGCCCGGGGGACGGACGGCGGAAACGGCGCTTCATCCCCCGGGCGACCGGTCTCACGGCAGATCTCTCTCGCCGGGTCACGCCCGCAGCTTCTGTAGAACCCACGCCATGTTCTGACCGAGCCGCTGCATGGTCTTCATACCTTCCTCGTCCGAGGAGACCGCCCCCGGCTCCCGCCCGATCCCGATGTTCCAGTAACTGGAGCCGACGATCACCATCTGGCCGATGGTGAAGAAGTGGTTCAGGCTGCTGAAGGCGTGGATGGCACCGCCGCGGCGCACGGCCACCACGCCGGCGCCGACCTTGCGTTGGTAGAGATCGCCGTTGGCGCGCGAGACCATCCCGCACCGCTCGATGAGCGCCTTGGTGTTGGCCGTCACATCGGCAAAATAGACCGGCGATCCGAGGAGGATGCCGTCGGCCGCGGCCATCTTGGCGATATAGGCATTGATCGGATCGGTGTCGATGGAACACCGCTCATCCTTCTGCTTGAAGCACCGAAAACACGCGCCGCAGCCTTGCAGGTGCTCCGTCGCGAGTTGGATGAGTTCCGTCTGGATGCCGTCCCGCTCCAGCTCCGTGAGGACGGTCTTCAGCAGGATGGCGGTGTTCCCGTCCCGCCGTGCGCTGCCATTGAACGCCACGACCTTCATGCGCGCTCCTTTCTCTGGTGGGTACGTCGAGGGCCCGGGTCACGCGACCGGGTCCGAGGTGCACCAGGGTGCCGCCGGTCCAGCCGCGATGCGTTATAACCTCTTCCTGGCGTCGGGTCAACACGGACCGGCGCCCGCAGGCGGTGAAGGTCTTGGCGTGCGAACCTCTCGGTTGTGCCTCGGCGCGGCGACGGGACGCTTGACCGCCCGGCCTAAAGGTCGCATGATCATCCCGGGGAGGGACAACCGATGACACGTGACGGTCGGCTGGATTGGGCCCGCTGGAAGCGGCGGGGGATCTGGGTCGGCCTGACAGTGACGACCGTTGGAGCGATCTGGGCGGGCGTCACGTTCGGCTGGGTCTTCGGCGTCGACAGTATCGAGAGATCCCGGAAGGAGCAGGCCATGGGAATGGCGATGGCGAATCGGGCCGTCGCGGCGCGGCCGCCTCTTGATGAGGAGCAGCCGGCCGGCGTCCAGACAGCCACGTTCGCCCTGGGGTGATTCTGGGGTCCGGATGCCCGGTTCGGGAGCATCACGGGGGTCATTCGAACGCGTGTGGGGTATGCCGGCGGAACGACCGGCGCACCGACGTACCACAATCTCGGGGATCACACCGAGACGCTGCAGGTGGACTTCGACCCTTCCCGGGTCGGGTACGCCGAGCTCCTGGAGGTCTTCTGGAAAGAACACAGTCCAACCAGCCGTACCTGGTCACGGCAGTATCGGCCGGTCGTCTTCTATCACGACGAGCAACAACGAGCTCTCGCGCACGCCACGAAGGACCGGGTGGCGGCCGCGCTCGGATCCGCCGTCTTCACGGAGATCCACCTGGCCACACGGTTCACGATGGCGGAGGACTACCACCAGAAGTATTCTTTGCGGCAGGCGCGGGACCTGTGGCAGGAGTTCAAGGCCATCTATCCGACGGAAGCGGACCTCACCGCCTCCACGGCTGCTGCTCGGGTGAACGGTTACCTGGCCGGGCACGGCAGCCGTCAACAGCTTCAGGGTGAGATCGATCGCCTGGGACTGTCCCCGGCGGGGCGAACGCGGCTCCTGGAGATGGCCGCGAGGCGGGCGAGGTAGCAGGACCGTCGCCGACCGTGGGACAGGCCGCGCCGTGGATGGCGCGCGAACTCGGGGAGGAGGTTGCAGCCCGGATGACACCCGCCCGGAATTCCTTGGTGCCACGCTGACCAGCCACGCCCTTTCCATCCCATCACACAATCCCGAAGCGGCCAGCACCCCCGTGACGACCGGGAGGTTCCGGCCGCAGAGGAGCCACCGATCTCAGGTCTCTTCATGGCGTCTCCAGGGGCACGTTGTGTCCGCCCGCATTCCGGCAGCCGGGGGTGACGGGTGCCAACCACAGGGCGTATCACGATGGAACACACGATGTTCCGGTGGATGACGATCTGGTTTGCGGCCGCACACCTGGTGTTACTGGCGGCGGCGACCCCGCAGGCCGCGCCGCCCCGCAGCGTCCTGGCCACGGTGGAGCGGGTGGCGGACGGGGATACGCTGATAGCCACCTCGGAGAACTCGACACGGCTGCGTATCCGGCTCTTGGGCATCGACGCGCCGGAGATCCCGCACCGCGGGAAGCCGGGGCAAACCTACGGGGTGGAGGCGCGCCACCACCTCCTTCGGCTCGTCCTCAACCGTGTGGTGCGGATCGAGCTTTTCGGGTCGGACGCCTACCGGCGTCTGCTGGCGGTGATCTGGCATGACGGCGTCAACGTCAACGTCGAGATGGTGCGGGGCGGATTTGCCGAGATCTACCGCGGCGCGCGCTGTCAGGCATATTGCCGAGATCTGGCGGATGCCGAGCGCCGGGCGCAAGGGGAGCGCGCCGGCATCTGGGCCCAAGAGCAGTACGAGAGCCCTGCCGCCTACCGGAGACGGGTTCACGCCTCCTGAGACGCGCGCGGGTAATGGTCCGCGGGGTGCGTCGGCTCAGCTCGGGTCCGGCACCGGATACGGTGGGGTGGATGAGGACCGCGGGTGAACCAGGTCCCGGAGCACCGCCTGGATCTCTTGAATCCGGCACGGTTTGGCGAGCACGCAATCCACGAGACCTTCGGTGAGTTCCTGCGGCAACTGGTCTCCCCAGCCGGTCAACAGAATGACCGGAACCTCAGCGCGTTCCGCCTTGACGAGTCGCGCCACATCCCATCCGGTGACCTCGGGCATCCCCAGATCGGTCAGGACGACATCCACAGCCGTCGCGCGAAAGAGCGCGACGCCTTCCGCCCCGCCCTCGGCTTTCTGGACGGTGTGGCCCGCCGCCGTCAGGAGGCTCGTCAACGTCGTGCGCACGGCGGGATCGTCATCGATCAGCAAGATCCGGCAAGGTGAGACCTGCCCGCCGGCCTGTGGCCCCGGCCGGGCGGCGGCAGCCCCGGCCGCCCGGAATCGAAGCGTGACGGTCGTGCCCTGCCCAGGGGCGCTGGTGGCCGTGATGGCGCCGCCGTGCCGCTCCATGATGCTGTACGCCACGGATAGTCCAAGGCCGACCCCTTGCACACCCTTGGTCGTGTAAAAAGGATCGAACATCCGCTGGCGCACCGCGTCGGTCATGCCCATGCCCGTGTCCGTGACCGTGACCAGGATCGCACGATCCTCGGTCGGCACGCCGCGTTCTCCGGGCGTCGGTTCGCGACCGCCTGTCTCCGCGCCTCGGTGGGCGGTTATCGTAAGTGCCCCGCCGCTGGGCATGGCATCCACAGCGTTGAAGATGAGGTTGGTCAGGACCTCGCGAATCTCCGCGGCATGTCCCAGGATCGGGGGGAGGGGATCCAGGAGCATCCGGACCTCAATTCGGTACCCCTCCCGCTGGGGCTCATCCTTCCACCGAGGACGCGTGATCTCCACGGTTTCCCGGATGACACCGGCCAGATCCACGGTGCCGAGCGGCACCCGCGCGCGCTGCCGGGCGAAGTCCTGCAACCGGCGCACGACGTGCGCGCCGTCGTCGGCGGCGCGCTCCAGCGTGCCGAGCCCTTCCCGGGTCTCTGGATCCGTGATACGCAACCGCAGAAGCTCCGCCTGGCCCAGGATCACGGCGAGGGTGTTGTTGAGGTCGTGGGCGACGCCGGCGGCCATCTGGCCGAGACCCCGCAGCTTCTCGGACCGCACCAGCTCTTCCTGGGTGTGCCGGAGCGTCTGGTAGGCACGCGTCGTCTCGGCGAAGAGGCGCGCGTTCTCCAGGGCAATCGCGGCTTGGTGTGCGAAGAGCCGCAGGATATGCTGGTCTTCCTCGGTGAAGCGTCGGTCGGTACCGGCGTTGTTCACGCCGATGACGCCGAGCAAGCGGTCGCGGTACACCAGCGGCTCGGCCAGGACCGCGGTGATTCGGCCGTCGCGCAGGAAGACGGGATGTGCCAGCGGGGAGGACTGATACTCGTTCACAATCATGCCCTGGCGGCGCTGGGCGACAGCCCCGATGACCCCCTCGCCGAGTCTGCGCGGCACGTCCAGCGCGGGATCGCCTCCGTGCCAGGCCTCGAGGACCAACTGCTGCGATGCCTCGTTCCACAGATATAGCCCTCCGCTCGCGGCGCCGACCAGGTCCATGGCGTGCCGCTGGATCAGCCGCAGGAGGTGGGGCAGTTCGATCTCGCGGGTGATCTCGGCCGTCACGTCTCGGATCACTTCCAGCTGGCTCCGGCGGACGTGCTCCCGATGGAAGAGCCGCGCGTTCTGGATCGCCAGGGCGGCCTGTTGTGCGAAGGCGGAGAGGAACGCGATCTCGTCCTCTGGGTAGGTCCGCGGCTCCGGTGTATTGAATACCAAGACACCCAACATCTGGTCACCCAGGTGCACCGGGAGGCCGAGATACGAGACCAAGCCGTGCTGGGTGGCGTGCTCGCGGTACCACAGGCGCGCGTCGGTCAGGCAGTCGGCCACCGCGACCGGTTGGCGGGTGGCGGCGACCTGGCCCGAAAAGCTTTCGCCGACACGGACGGCGAAATCACGCTCCACCTCGACGGGCAACCCTTTGGCCACGCGGCACCGGAGTAGCTGCGCGTCCGCGTCGAGCATGAACAGTCGCACGATGGGGGCTCCGGAGATGGTCGCCGCCTGGTCGACGATGGCCTGAAGAGTTGCGTCCAGGTCGAGCGTGGAGGCCAAGGCGCAATTCGCTTGCAGAAGCGCCACCAACTCCCGCTGGCGTCGGGTGAGACTCCCCAGGGTGTCGCGAAACGCTCGTGCGACCTCGCCCAACTCGCCGCCTGCCTCCAGGGGCAGACGCGTCGGAGGCTCGCCTCCCCCGATCTGACGGACGGCGACGGCCAGGGCGCGGAGCGGACCCCAAGTGCTGCGGGCGATCCCGATACCGACCACGGCGGTGAACAGGAGGATGGCGCCGAGGGGGACCCCGATCAGCCACGCGACCTCGCGGATTCTGGATGCGACGGCGGCCTCCGGTATCATGGCGACCGCCCACCAGGTCGTGCCGGGGACGACGATCTCTGCCCGGAGCATTCCCGGTGGGGCGTCGAAAGGCTTCCCCGGAGCTGCCTGCGGCGACTGCTGCAGCAGGACCCGGCCCTGGGTGTCCACGATGGCCCACCGGACGGGAGAATCGGCGGGGACGGGGTCGATGCCTTGGTTGATCTCCTTGAGGTTCACCTGGGCGACGAGCGCACCCATGGGCTCCCTGCCGGGGCCCCGGATCGGCACCCCGAGGTACGCCGCGGTTTTCCCGGTATCCGGATCGAGCACGAGGCTGCTGGTCGTGGCAAAACCCGACCGCGCGGCGTCCTGAAACCACGCGGCGGCGTGCGCCGGGACGCCACCGACGCGTTCCGGACGCGTGGCGCATGCCATGGGGGATCCGTCCGCCGAGATGAGGCACAGGTCATCGAATTGCGGCGTCTTCGGCAGGAGGTCCGCGAGGAAATGCCCCGCGAGGCGAGGGGCCTGTGCCTGCACGACCGGCGTCACCGTCAGCAGGGTGAGGGTTCCCCAGAGGCCCCGGATGAAGTGGCCCGCCTGGTCGGCCACCCTCGCGGCGCTCTCTCGGACCTCGAGCCGCGCTCGCGCCTGCTGTTCGCGAACCTCGCGGAACAGCCAGACCACCGCCAGACTCGCCACGGGGATGACGGTGGCGAGCACGAGGGCGACGAATCGCGTGCGGAGACTCCACGTGCCAGGGCGGATCATGGTGTCCATGGGTGCGCGATCGCGAGGCCGGCGCGGCGAGGCCAACCCCCCCGGTGACCCCCGGTTCCGCCACCCGGTCGCGTGAACGCAAACGTAACACAGGCTGGGGCGCAAAACACCAACAGAGTACGGATCCCTCTCGAGGCGCCAAGGAGGTGCGCCGAGGCTGGGCCGGTGTTCCGGTCGTTGGCGGTCGCGCGGACCGCCCGGAGGGGAAAACGATTGACGGATGGCCGGTGCCTGGCTTAGATTGCCTGCGATTACCCGCGCCAACCGCCGAGGATGGGGCGGCGGGCGGGGCGCGAAGGTCTCACGTGGGGGACAGAAAGGGTGCTTTGCATGCGGGATGTCCGTTGGGCGTGCGCCACGATGCCGGCCCTCATGGTGGGCCTGATCCTGATCGGCGGGTGCGGAATGTTTTCCCGAGCCACGACGGCCGACCCGTCCGCCGGCGGGCAAGCGGCCGCGGCCACGGCCGCCGCGCCGGCGCCACCGACGCCGGCGCGCCCTTCGCTCCGCGAGGCCGGGGCCCGCATTGCCGACGAGGAGACGCTGAAAGAACTGGTCCAGGGGAAGACGACGAAGGCGGAGGTACGCGAGCGGTTCGGGGTGCCGCAAGAGGTCGTGTTCTCGCCCGGGATCGAGACGTTCATCTACCACCGCGACCGGACCTCGGGCTGGTTCACGCGCACCACCGAGCGCGTCGAGATGCTGACCGTTCGCTTCGATAGCCAGGGGCTCCTGAAGGATTTCGAGTATCGGTTCTCCGGGAAATAGCCGGTTCGCCTGCCATCCTTCCGACCCGTGCGCCAGGAACCGCGTTGTGTCCTGGCCGTGTCGTTCGCGTTCGCGCTTCGCGCTTGATCTCCCCGGCTCCACCTGATACAAACGTCTGGAACACCGTGGAGGTCGTATGGCCCAGGAACCGCAGGAACCCTTCGAGGTGCTGTGCCCGTGCTGCCAGGCCAAGCTCCGCGTGGATCCGGAGATGCGGGCGGTCCTCTCCCATGAACCGCCGCCGGAGGAGCGGTCCGTCAAGACTCTCACCGAGGCGGTGAAGGGCCTGAAGGCCGAAGCGGCCCAACGTCAGGCGCGGTTCGAGGAGTCGCTGAAGCTGGAGAAGAGCAAGAAGGATTTACTGGACAAGAAGTTCCAGGACGCGCTCAAGCGGACGAAGGACATTCCTCTCAGCAAGCCGATCCGGGACATCGATCTGGACTGACGGCGATGTCCGGTGCGTGACGCGTCGTGTCGCGCGTCCCCACGCGCCGCTGGCCAACGGATCCGCACGCATCGCGTGCTCGCCAGGGCGGCGCCACTCACCGAGCGAAACATCCGCTGCCCCTGCACGACGATCTGAAAGAAGGGATCACACGCATGACGGACCCCGCGTCGCCGCTTCGCCTGCACGATGTGCCGTCCGATTGGCGCCGGCCGGTTTTGGTGGTGGCGTTCTCGGGCTGGAACGACGCCGCAGAGAGCGCCACCTCGGCGGCGCGCGTCCTGTCCCGGACTTGGCCGTCGAAGCCCCTGGCCGCGATCGAGCCGGAGGAGTTCTATCATTTCGGGCTCACCCGGCCCGAAGTCCGATTCCGGAAGGACGGCTCGGGGCTCCGGGACGTCCACTGGCCGACGACCGACTTCGTCCGGAGCGACGAGCCGGCGCTGGCCCGGGATGTGATCGTGGGAGTGGGGATCGAGCCGCATCTGAAATGGCAAACCTTCTGCGGCCACATCCTGGATCTCGCTCGCGGCGCCCAGGTGTCCCTGGTGATCACGCTGGGGGCGCTCTTGGCCGATGTCCCCCACACGCGTCCGATCCGGATCTCGGGCGTGGCCAGCGATCCCGAACTGCGTGGCCGTTTCCAGACGACCCCCACGCGCTACGAAGGGCCCACCGGGATCCTCGGCGTACTGAACGACGCCTGCCGTCGTGCCGAGGTGCCGGCCGTCAGCCTGTGGGCCAACGTTCCCCATTACATCTCGGAGGTCAGCAACCCGCACGCGGTGCTGGCCCTGGTGCGGCGTGTCCTCGACTTCCTGGAATGGCCGGCGGACCTGTCCGAGCTGACCGAGGCGGCGGCGGAGTTCGATCGGCAGCTTGCCCGCATTCTGGCGCAGAAGCCGGAAGTCGCGAAGTATATCCGGGAACTCGAGGAGCGGCAGGCGCAGGCCGATCCGGCAGACGAGCCGGCCGCCGACGAGTTGCCCAGCGCTGCCGACCTGATTCGGGAGGCGGAGCAGTTCCTGCGACGGCAGCAGGGAGACAGCGGGACGCAGTGACCGGTCCAGGTCGGCCAGGGAGAGGCGCGGGGCCATGCGGCAGGTGACGGTCGCCCATCAGGCGCGGTTCGCGGACGACAAGATGCAGAAGGTTGCGCTCGTCGAGAGTCCGCACTTCTTCTGCGACCTGTACTGCCTCGCCCCGGGGCAAGCGCAGCGGGTCCACGCGCACGCCGGCTCGGACAAGGTCTACTACGTGCAGACCGGCCGCGCCACGATCCAGGTGGGCGCGGAAGAGGCCGAGGTGGGTGCGGGGGTGGCGGTCCTGGCGCCGGCCGGGTGCCCCCACGGCGTGGCGAACAGGACTGCCGCGCCGGTCACGGTCCTGGTCTTCATGGCGCCCAAGCCGGACCACGGGTAGCCGACGGCGGCCGGCGAGCCGTGCCGAATCGCCCTCGCGGGCGTCGCGGTCGCACACCACGGAGCGCTGCATGGGTCGAAGGAATTGAGGAGCGGTTGGCGGCGGTGCCGGCGCCGAATCGAGACGGCGGCGGCCCGGAGCGGCCGGCCGGGCTCGGCCGTGACCCTGGTGGCCGTGAGCAAGACGATGCCCGCGGCGGCCATCCGCGAGGCCGTGTCGGCCGGCGTAAAGATCCTGGGGGAAAACCGCGTGCAGGAAGCGCGCGAGAAGATCGAGGCGCTTCCCGGTGCCGCCGAGTGGCACCTGATCGGCCATCTGCAGACGAACAAGGCCAAGCTGGCGGTCGGCCTCTTCGACTGCATTCACTCGCTGGATTCGGTTCGGTTGGCCCAGGAGCTCGGACGGCACGCCGAGGAGGCGGGACGGTCGCTGCGCTGCCTGGTGGAGGTCAACGTCGGGGAGGAGGCCCAAAAGAGCGGGGTCGACGCAGCGGAGGTCCGCCCGTTGCTCGAGGCGGCGCGGCGGCTGCCTCACCTGTCCGTCCAGGGGCTCATGACCATCCCGCCGTTCCTGCCGGATCCGGAGTCGGTCCGGCCCTTCTTCCGCCGTCTGCGCGACCTGCGCGACCGGCTGGAGTCGGAGGGGTGGACCCTTCCCGACCTCTCCATGGGCATGAGCCACGACTTCGAGATGGCCATCGAGGAGGGGGCCACGCTGGTACGGATCGGGACGGCGATTTTCGGCTCGAGGGGGTGAGGCGCGTCAGCGAACGCCCAGTGGAACCACGCGAGAGGGTCGGATCTGGGCAGGTCCGGTCCGGCGGGAGATCGCCATCGGATCGCGCCGCTCGACAAGGAGGTGTGCGGTGCAAATCTTCCTGGATACCGCGGACGTGAAGGAGATTCGGGAGATGGCAGCCTTGGGGCTGGTGGACGGCGTGACCACCAACCCGTCGCTGGTTGCCAAAGAAGGACGACCTTTCCGGGACATCGTGGCGGAGATCCTCACGATCGTGGACGGGCCGATCAATCTGGAGGTCGTGAGCACCGACGCACCGGGAATGGTGGCGGAGGGGCGGGAGCTGGCGAAGCTTCACCAGAACGTGGTCGTGAAGATCCCCCTCATCGCCGAAGGGTTGAAGGCCGTCCGGCTGCTCCACGCCGAGGGGATCCGGACCAACGTCACCCTCTGTTTTTCGGCCCCCCAGGCCCTCCTGGCCGCCAAGGCGGGCGCGTCGTACATCAGCCCCTTCGTCGGGCGGCTGGACGACATCAGTCACGTCGGGATGGACTTGGTGCGCCAGATCGTGACCATCTACGAAAACTACGGCTACGGGACCCAGGTCCTGGCGGCGAGCCTGCGGACGCCGGTCCACTTCCTCGAGGCTGCACTGGCGGGGGCGCACGTCTCGACGCTGCCGCCGGCCGTGCTCCGGCAGCTCCTCAAGCACCCGCTCACCGACGCCGGACTCGAGCGGTTCCTGGCGGATTGGAAGAAGGTGCCGAAGGGCCAGTAGGCGGCTTCACGGCACGGCCCCGGATTAGGTGAAGCGGACCGTTGTCCGGAGGGCGGCTAGACGTTGGTCGAAACGGCCGGGTCGCCGGGGCCGCCCAGCACGGTCTGGGTGGCCCGGGCCAGGGCGTCGTCGTGGGCGTGGTCGAGGGCGAAGATCCGGTAGTGGGCGACCCGCGCGGGAATGTAGCGGAACAGATCCTGGACCGGCTGCGGTGACGCGCGGTCCGTGGCGGGGTCGTAGATCAGGATCTTCTTCGCTTCCTCGGTCCAGGGATTCAACGGACGCGGATCCTGCCGCGCGACGTCCACCTTGAAGGGCAGTGCCGCGAGCGCGGGCGGGAGCTGCTGCCGGACCTCTCGCTCCAGCTCCGACCGCATCCACGAACTTCTTGGCGCGTGGGTCGTCCATGGTCTCCATGTGGTCGTAGGCCATCTTCCACTTGACCTCGCGCCCCACGATCCGCGACCACTCCTCGGCCAGTGCCCGCTTTCGCGGGTCTGCCGCCTCCAGCCAGGCATGCACCCCCTCCAGCAGCGACCAGTCGCTCACGCCGAGGTAGCGATCCAGTTCCCGGCGCGGATCGAAGGGGAACAAGAGCCGCACGGTCTCCTCGAAGATCTCCTGCATGTGCAGGTCCATGGCGCGGTTGGTTCGGTGGTAGTACACGTCGGCGTACATCGTGAAACGGGCGTTGACGAAACGCCGCAGCGCCGACGAACCCGACTTGTGCAGGGCGAGACCCTCGGGCGTCACGAAGGTGTAATAGAGGAGCCGGTCGATGTCCACCAAGTCCAGGGAGAAGCCGGTCATGTACGCGTCGCGCTGGATGTAATCCACGTTGTCCGCGGTGTAGATGCCCGAGAAGACGGGCTGAAGGGTGCGCAGCCAGCCCGGCAGGCGTTCCGCGCCGGCCTCGGGCCGGCGCACCAGGAAGGCGACGTGCTCCGGCTCCAGCGTTTCGCCCGGCTTGAACACCCCGTCGGGACTCCGCCGGATTCCCCGGATCAGGTCGGCCAGCTTCTCGGTGACGATCTGCTGTCCGAGCCCCTCGTGGGTGGTCCCACAGGCGGGCTCCAGGTAGTGGTGGTCGAAGAAGTGGCTGAACGGCCCGTGGCCGATGTCGTGGACCAGACCAGTGACGCGCAGGAGTTCCTTCACCAGGGCGAACGACGGGCACCGGTCGAAGGCCTGTTTCAGGCTCGGATACAGCCGGTCCGCGAAGCGGCCGGCCATGTGCATGGTGCCCAGGGAATGCTGGAATCGGCTGTGCTCGGCCGAGGGGAAGACCCAGAAGCTGGACTGGAGCTGGTGGACCCGCCGGAGGCGCTGCATCCAGGGCGTGTCGATCAGGTCCTTCTCGGTCCGCTCGTCGGTCCGCCCCTCGATGGGCACGGTGAAGTGGACGTATCCGTAAATGGGGTCGGCCAGGAGGGCGACTCCTTCGTACATCGGATGCCGTCGCTTTCCTGCGGGCATGACCGGTCCTCCTGGTTGCGGCGATGGGCGCGGTGCGCGCCCCGCCTCAGGCCCGTCCCTCTTTTCGGGCGGGGTAGGTGAGATCGTCGGGAAGGTCGAGGGTAGCGGCGATCAGCGCGCGGATCTCCTGCAGGCGCGTCCGGCGCATGTCGGGGGTCATGGTCTCCAGGTCGAGCATCTGGCGCGTCACCGTCTGCGTCAGGAGCGCCAATCGCTGGGTGTCCGAGGCGTCCTCGCCTGCGGTCAACCGGCTGATGAGTTGCTGATAACGGGGGGATCGCAACAGGGCCACGTGGAAACCCGTATCGAACAGCATGTCGTACTGGAAGCTGAACAGGATCTTGGCCAGGTGGCGCGCGGCCTGCCCGATATCCATGGCGCGGTTGTCCCGCTCGAGGATGGTCAACTGTTCCGGCTGAGGCAGGAGCCCCCAGACCTCTGGGGCCACCTTCCGGTCGGCGATCATCCGGCCCGAACGGTACCGCTCGGCGAAATCGGTCAACCGGCGATCTCCGAGTAGCCCCCAGAGGCGGGAGAGCAGACTGCGAAGCTCCTGAACCGGCACCTCGGCGATCGAACGATACTGACGGCGCACGGGCAGGAGATGCTCCTCCACCTCCCCCTGGGTCATCAGATCCGCCAGCACGAGGAAGGCCGTCGCGAAGATCGACCCCTGGCAGGTCCCATGGCGCCTCGGTGGGACCGGGCGCCGCGACGTCGACAACCTGATCGGGATGGTCGAGGGGCAGCCGGAGCATCTGGCCCGCGAACAGCCGATCCGGGGGGATCACGATGCCGAGGCGCCGGCTGAGACCGTCGCGGATCTGGGCCAGGGCCGCCTCGACCTCGCGCGGGACCCGGGATCGAAGCCGTGCGCCATGCCCGACGACCAGGCCCGACCAGATCGGCAATGACAGCATCGGGCTGAGCCTCCAGCGCCTCGCGGACCCGGTGATAGGCCGGGTATTCCACCGCAGCCTCGGACAACCCGGCGTCATGAAACAGGTCGTAGGACTTGCACATGAACAGGCGTGCCAACTCCCGCCGGAGCTGATCGGGACGACACCCGTCCGGCCCCTGCGTCAGGAGCGCCCACTTCTCGGCGAGCGACATCCCCTGCAGGTCCTCGTCGGTCAACGATGCGAGGCTGTCCGCGGCCGCGGCTTCGGCCCGGTCCAGGGCGGCAAGCGCCAGCGCGGTGTAGCGCGGGACGAACGCCGCGACGAAGGCACGGCGCTCCTCGATGGGCCAGCGCTCGTCGTACGCGCCGAGACACGCCGCCCGCTGCTCCGGCGGCAGGCAGTCGGCGAACAGGCGGACCGTCCAGCGAAGCTCTTCGTCGTCCATGCGGCCTACTCGCTCGAGCAGGTCCTGGGCTCGCTGCCGGACGTGGCGGCGTTTCAATTCGATGCGCGCGTGGTGGTCCATACGGTCCTCAGTTCCGGGTCATGCGGATGCGGGCCGACCGAGTGGGGCCCGCGTTCCGCGATCGCGGCGGCACCACATATATCCCGAGGCCCACCCCGCGGTCAACGAGGTTTGTGCGGGGTCGGTCAACCGCGTCGTCGGGCGGGTCGGAGGCGGCATCCGGCGCCGGGCGAACCAGATCGTTGCAACTTGGCAAGGCACATGCTAGTCTTCCGCGTCCATTTTCGAGGAGGAGCGCTGGTGCGGCGGACGATGCTGATCGCGGGGTTGGCCGGGATCCTGCTGGCCGCGGGGTGTGCGCGGTGGTTTCCGGATCGGACCCCCGTCATGGTGACCCCCGCGGAGGTGAAGCGGCACACGTTCGACGTGGTGGCGCGCGAGAATCGCTGCGAACCGTCGGTGCTGGCGGTGGACCGCGAAGGCCGAGCCGCGGTCTTGACCTTCCAGGTGAGCAGTATCGGGAAAGAACACTTTTTCCTTATCCCGGACCTGGGTGTCCGTGTGAACGTTCCCGCGGGCACCACCGCCACGGTCCAGTTGCTCGCCGACCGGTCGGGCATCTACGACCTCGCCTGCAATTCCCAGCGCTGGATCGGTCCGTTCGCCACCGAGGGCAAGCTGGCCATCAAGTAGCCATCCACCGGATGGGTCGTGCCTCCGAGATCCCCAGACTGTGAGACCGTTATGCCGTGCGCGCCTCCCATCCGGCCTTCCGTTCGTCCGCCCCTGTGGGTCCGCAGCGGCGACGCGTTGGCTGACCTGGTCGCCCGGGTCCGCGGAGCGGCCATGGTGGCCATCGATTCCGAGTCGGACAGCCTGCACCACTTCCCCGAGAAGGTGTGTCTGATCCAGGTGGGGACCGCCGAGGGCGAGGTGTTCCTGGTGGATCCGTTGGTCCTCCGTGACCTCGCCCCCCTCGCCCCGATGCTGGCCGATCCGGCCGTCGTCAAGGTGCTGCACGGTGCCGCCTACGACCTGGCCTCGATGAAGCGGGACTTCGGCGTTCGAGATTCGCCGGGCTCTTCGATACCATGGTCGCCGCCCAGTTCCTCGGCCTGCCCGAGGTCGGACTGGCGGCGCTGCTCACGCAGGATCCTCGGGGATCGAGTCGGGCGAGTCGCGGCAGAAGGACGACTGGGCGGTCCGCCCCCTGAGCGCGGCGCAGGAGCACTACGCGGCCGAGGACGTCCGGCATCTGTTCCCGCTCCGGGCGCGGCTGATGGACTCGCTTGCGGCGTGCGGGCGCGCCGGCTGGGTCGAGGAGGAGTGCCGGGCCCTGGAAGGGACGCCGGCGGCGGAACGGGTGTTCCATCCGGACGATTGCCTCGCGATCAAGGGCGTGCGAACCTTGGACCGGCGGGGACTCGCTATCCTGCGGGAACTGTTCGTCGCCCGCGAGGCCTGGGCGCACGAGCGGGGGCGGCCGCCGTTCAAGGTGCTCGGCAACGAGACGCTCCTCCGTGTGGCGGCGGCGCGGCCGGAGACGCGGGACGCCTTGATCGCAGATCCCGGGCTGCACGCCGACCGTGGTGGCACGATACGGGGACGGGGTCCTGCAGGCGGTGGCGCGGGGTCTCGTCGTGCCCGAGGCGGACCTCCCGATCCTGCGGCGGCCCGCCAAGCCGCGCCTGGCGCCGGCCGTCGAGCGGCGCATCGCCGCCCTGCTGGCGTGGCGGGCGGACGCGGCGCCCCGCGTGGGCCTGGATCCGGGCCTCCTGCTGCCGCGGCGACTGATCGAACCGCTGGCGCAGGCGCGCCCCGACGGATCTTCCGGCGCTCGACGCCGTGGACGGGATGCGCCACTGGCGGGTGGACGCGTTCGGCGCGGAGATCCTCGCGGCTCTGTCCGGGGGGAGCAGCGCGACCGCCCCGCGGCCCGCGGCCCGCGACGAGCATTCCGGGCGGCGTGAAGGGATGAGGCGATGGGCGGCCTGATCGACAAGGTCGTGGCGGACATCCGGCGAGGGACCGCGGCCTCCGTGTACCTGCTGCACGGGGACGAACTGGTGGCGCGCGAGGGCGCCCGGGCCATCGTGGACGCGCTGGTCCCGGCCGACCACCAGGCGCTGAGCGTCGAAACGATCAGCGAGGACGCGGAAGCGGCGACCGTGCCGGGGCGGCTCCGCACGGTGCCGCTGTTCGGGGGGATCAAGGTGGTGGTGGTCCACGACACCAAGGCGTTCATGTCCAAGCAGAACGTCGGGTGAGCTGTTCCGGAAGAGCTGGGAGGCCTGGAAGGTCCGCGACGGCGAGAAGGCCGAGCGCGGCTTGCTCCAGGCGGTCGGCCGTGGCCGGGCCAGGATCGGTCCTTCCTGGAGCGCGCGGCGCAGGGTGAGCTCCCCGCGGTGCTCTGGAAGGAGCTGCTGACGGTCCCACCGACGGACGAGTCGGAACAGTGGCTCCGGGAAACCGCCAGCCGTCTGGTGGCCGAGGGGGCCGAGATCCCGGAAGCCGTCGGTGCGGCCACGGCCGCGGTCTTCGAGGACCTGCTGAAGCAGGGTGTCCCGTCGGGGGCCGTCCTGATCTTGACGGCCGAGGTGGTGGACCAGCGGCGCGCCCTCTTCAAGCGGATCGCCGAGGCTGGCGTGGTGGTGGACTGCGGCGTTCGGGCCGGCAAGCTGGGCGAGACCCAGATGAAGCCGGAGGTCGCGCGGGCCCGGATCGCGGAGGCGGTGCACCGCGCGGGCAAGCGCATCGACGAAGGCGCGACGACCTGCATCGTGGACCGCACCGGATTCAGCGTGCGCACCCTGGAATCGGAGCTGGAGAAGATCCTGCTGTATGTCGGGAATCGCGCGGAGGTGCGCCTCGCGGACGTCCTGGCCGTCCTGAGCAGTTCGCGGGAAGCGAGCATCTTCGACCTGACCAACGCCGTGGAGAGTCGCGACGTGGCCGGGGCGCTGCACGCGCTACGCGCCCTCGCCGGCCAGCGCGAAGCGGCTCCGGCGATGCTGGGGATGATCGCCGCGACCATCCGCAGCCTCCTTCTGGCCCGCTGTGCACTGGACGGCCGGCTGGAAGGGCAGTTCGATTCCCGCATGGCCTACGGCGGCTTCCAGTCGCGTGTGGTTCCGCGCCTGGCGGCCGACGCCGGGCCGGACGACGGATCGGCGGCGAAGCTCCGCGCGATGCATCCGTTCCGGGCCTTCAACCTGCTCAAGGCGGCCAACCGCTTCACCCTGGCGGAACTCCTGCGCGGCCTCGACGCGATCCACCAGGCGGACCTGGCGCTCAAGACCACCGGCCAGGCGGAGGGGGTGATCCTGGAAACGCTGGCGCTGACCCTGTGCGGCGGCGACACCGCGAAAGGCTGAGGCTTTTTCCTTGACAATGCCCCGGGCCCTGTCGAAGAATCGCGCCGTTCATCCACCCATGTCCCCAGCGCGCCGCCGCCGGCGCGCGTCGCTCGGAGGTGCATCATGACCGCTCCTGAGGGCCCGTTAAAGCAAACGCCGCTCAACGCGCTGCACCGGGCGATGGGGGCGAAGATGGTTCCCTTCGGCGACTGGGACATGCCGGTCCAGTACCGGGGGATCCTGGAGGAGCACCGGGCGGTGCGGTCTGCGGCGGGCCTCTTCGACGTCTCTCACATGGGCGAGGTGGAGTTCCGCGGCCCGGGCGCTCTGGCGGCGCTGCAGCGGCTCACCAGCAACGACGCCGCGCGGCTCCAGGTCGGCCAGGTGCAGTACTCCGCCCTCACCACGCCCGCCGGGACGTTCGTGGACGATCTCACCGTGTACCGGCTAGCCGAGGACCGCTACCTGGTGACGCTGAATGCGGCGAACATCGAGAAAGACCTCGCCTGGATGCGGGAGCATGCGGCCGGGGCGGTGATCGAGGACCAGAGCGACGCCACCGCGCTGGTGGCCATCCAGGGCCCCCGGGCGTCGGCCATCCTCCAGGCGCTCACCGCGGTGGACCTGACGGTGATTCCCTACTACTGGTTCGCGCGCGGCAAGGTGCTGGGGAGGGAGGCGCTCCTCTCCCGGACGGGGTACACGGGGGAGGACGGCTTCGAGGTGTACGTGCCCACCGAGCGTGCGGCGGCGCTCTGGAACGCGCTGGTGGAGGAGGGGACCCCCGTCGGACTCATGCCCTGCGGCCTCGGCGCGCGGGACACCCTGCGGCTGGAAGCCAAGATGGCGCTCTACGGCAACGACATCGACGCGGACCACACCGTGCTGGAGGCCGACCTGGGCTGGATCGTGAAACTCCAGAAGGGGGAGTTTATCGGGCGCGACGCGCTGGCCCGGCAGAAAGCCGAGGGGGTGACGCGGAAGCTCGTGGGTTTCGAGATGGAGGGGCGAGGGATCGCGCGGTCGCACTATGCGATCGTCAAAGATGGCGTGCGCATCGGCGACGTCACCAGCGGAGCGCCCTCACCCTGGCTGCACAAGCCCATCGGTCTCGGCTACGTGGCGATCGCCCACGCCGCCGTCGGCACCTCGATCGAGATTCTGATCCGCGACCAGCCGGTGGCCGCCCGGATCGTTTCGACGCCGTTCTATAAGCGACCGCGTTGACACAGGAGGAACACGCATGTATCCAGCGGAGCTCAGGTACACGAAGGAACACGAGTGGGTCAAGGTCGAGGGCACGCGGGGACGGATCGGGCTCACCCATCATGCCCAGAGCGCCCTGGGGGATGTGGTCTTCGTCGAGGTGCCCAAGGTCGGCCGGGCCGTGAAACAGATGGAGGCGTTCGGTGTGGTCGAGTCGGTCAAGGCGGTCTCCGACGTCTACTCGCCGGTGAGCGGCGCCGTGGTGGAGGTCAACGCGGCCCTGGAGACCACACCGGAACTAATCAACAAGGATTGCTACGGCGCCGGGTGGATCGTCGTGGTGGAGATGGCCAACCCGAAGGAACTGGACGCGCTGATGGACGCCACGGCGTATGAGGCGTTCCTCGCCAGCGAAGGACACTGACAACGAGGCGATTGGGCAACGAGACGAGCGGCGGTGGTGTCGATTGGTCAACGAGTCAACGCGTCAATTCGGCACGGTCTCTTCCGGTTGACCGGTTGACCAATTGACGAATCGACGTGCGACTCACGGATTGCTGAGAGGCTCTCATGCGTTACATACCGAACACCGAGCAAGACCGGCGGCAGATGCTGGACGCCATCGGTGCCGGGTCGGTGGACGAGTTGTTCGCCGACGTACCGGGCCCGCTGCGGCTGCAACGGGCGCTCAAGATTCCTCCGGCCCTGGCGGAGGCGGAGCTGGTGAAGCGGTTGCGGGTGCTGGCAGCCCGGAACGCCGATGCGGATCGGTACAACAGCTTCCTGGGAGCGGGCTGTTACGACCACTTCAGCCCGGCCATCATCGGCCATCTGGTGTCGCGGGGCGAGTTTCTCACGGCCTACACGCCGTACCAGCCCGAGATTTCCCAGGGGACACTACAGGCGCAGTTCGAGTACCAGACCCTGGTCTGCCAGCTCACCGGGATGGAGGTGAGCAATGCCTCCATGTACGAGGGGGCGTCCGCGACGGCCGAAGCCATCCTCATGGCGCACCGCATCACGGGGCGGACCGAGGTCGTGGTGGGGCGCGCGGTTCATCCGGAGTACCGCCAGGTCGCCCGGACCTACGCGGCGCAGGTCGGCCTGGTCTTCCGCGAGATCCCGTTCACCGAGGCCGGTGTGACCGACCGGGACGCGGTAACGCGCGCGCTGGGGCCCCAGACCGCCTGCCTGGTGGTGCAGTATCCCAACTTTTTCGGCGGTGTCGAGGAGCTCGTGCCGTTGGCCGAAGCCGCCCACGCCGTCGGCGCGCTCTTGGTGGTGTGCGTGGCCGAGCCGATCGCTCTGGGCCTTCTGAAGTCGCCCGGCGAGTGCGGCGCGGATCTGGTGACGGGCGAGGGGCAGGGGCTGGGCACCGGGATGAACTACGGCGGACCCGCCCTGGGCTTCCTGGCGACCCGCGAGCAGCACGTGCGCCACCTGCCGGGCCGGCTGGTGGGGCAGACGGTGGATCGGGACGGCCGCCCGGGATACGTCCTCACCTTGGCCACGCGCGAGCAGCACATCCGTCGCGAGAAGGCCACCTCCAACATCTGCACCTCGGAGTCGCTGATCGCCCTCATGGCGACGATCTACCTGGTGAGCATGGGACCGCAGGGGCTGCGCGCAGTGGCGCTCCAGAACCTGCGCAAAGCGGCGTACGCCAAGGGACGGCTGGGTAAGGTGCCGGGGTGCGGCATCCGGTTCGGGGGACCGACATTCAACGAGTTCGTCGTCCGGGTGGCCAAGAAGCCGGCGGCAATCCTGAAACACCTGCTGAAGCACGACATCATCGGCGGGGTCGACTTGGGCCGTTTCTACCCCGACCTGGCGGACTGTCTCCTGCTCTGCGTGACGGAGCAGAAGACGCGGGAAGAGATCGACGCGCTGATCCAGGCGCTGGGAGGCGTGCGATGAGCGGCCCGGAACGAACGGTCGGCGCCCAGGGGCTGGTCTTCAACGAGCCGTTGATCTTCGAGCAGGGCAGTCCCGGGCGGGTCGGGTATTCGCTGCCGCCCTGTGACGTACCCGAGAAGCCGCCGGAGACCCTGATCCCCCCCCATCTGCTCCGCGGGCCGATCCCCGGCGTGCCCGAGGTGAGCGAGGTGGACGTGGTCCGCCACTACACGCGGATCTCGCAGTGGAACTTCGGTATCGACCTGGGTTTCTACCCGCTCGGTTCGTGCACGATGAAGTACAACCCCCGGGTGAACGAGGACCTGGTGCGGCTGCCCGGCTTTGCCAAGGCGCACCCCTACCTGCCTGACGCGCTGGCTCAGGGGGCGCTGGAGCTGCTGTGGGAGCTGGAGCGGTACCTGGCGGAGATCAGCGGGCTGGACCGCGTGTCGCTCCATCCGTCGGCCGGCGCGCACGGCGAGCTGACCGGCGTCATGATGATCCGCGCCTACCATCAGTCCAAAGGCAACCCGCGGCGCAAGATCATCATCCCCGAGTCGGCTCACGGAACCAACCCGGCCAGCTCGGCGCTCTGCGGCTACCAGGTAGTGGCGGTGAAATCAGGGCCGCGTGGCGTGGTGGAGCCCGCGGCAGTGGCCGCGGTGATGGATGACCAGGTCGCCGCCGTGATGATCACCAACCCAAACACGCTGGGGCTGTTCGAGGAGCACATCGCCGAGATCGCCGCCATCGTCCACGCCAAGGGGGGGCAGGTGTATTGCGACGGCGCCAACCTGAACGCCATCATGGGGGTCACGCGGCCCGGCGATTGGGGCGTGGACGTGATCCAGATCAACTTGCACAAGACCTTTTCCCAGCCGCATGGCGGCGGGGGTCCCGGCGCCGGCCCGGTGGCCGTCCGGAAGCACCTAGCACCCTTCATGCCGGTGCCCACGGTGGAGAAGACGGGCGACACCTATGCGCTCGACTTCGACCGGCCGAAATCGATCGGAAAGGTGCGCTCCTTCGCGACCAGCTTCGGCGTGATGGTGCGGGCGTATGCGTACATTCGCAGCCTCGGGGCGGCTGGCCTCACCCAGGTGGCGGAAACCGCGGTGCTGAACGCCAACTACATCATGCACCAGCTCAAGGGCGCGTATCATTTGCCCTACGACCGGCTGTGCAAACACGAGTGCGTGTTCTCGGATGCTATCCAGCTTCAAAATGACGTCAAGACGCTCGACATCGCGAAGCGGCTGATGGACTACGGGTTCCACCCGCCCACCATCTACTTCCCGCTCATCGTCTCCGGCGCGCTGATGATCGAGCCGACCGAGACCGAGAGCAAGGAGACGCTGGATCAGTTTATCGCCGCGATGCAGGAGATCGCCCGGGAGGCGCGGGAAAAGCCCGAGGTGGTCCGCGCAGCGCCGCACAAACCCCGGGTGAGCCGGATGGACGAGACCCGCGCGGCCCGGCAACCGGTCTTGCGGTGGAAGCCGGCGCACTGAACCGAGGCGCGCGGGGCAGGGGATCAGCCGTTCGCCGGTGAACCGGCGCCGCCCACGGCGTTCCGGGCCAGTTCGAGATAGAGACGCAAGAGCGTTTCGAAGTCCAGAGTTGAGGAGTCGAGGCGATCGCCCCACGCGACGATCGCCTCGTACTGTTTCGTGCACCACCAGTGAGACGGAAGATAGTACGGCGTCCATGTTGGAGCAACGACCGCAGAGCCGACCGGGCCGGCACCTAGGCGGATGCGGTTTCGCGCGCGCTGGAGGTTGACAGGGAAACGCCCGGCCGACCGTTTTGGGTCGGCTGTAGACGTTTTGGGATCCATTGGCGCTGTTCGGACTCGGTACGGGGGACCGCAGGGAGGCGCAACGGTCCCGTGCGTTGGTTTGGCCGCCGGTGAGCCCCTCCGGAATTCCATGTAAGAAGTACCCACTTTGCGGTGCGACCGACCTACCGATAACGTCCCGTCCAGACGTCACTTCACGTTCTGCGCCGTCGGCACACGCCGCCGGTCTGCGAAAAACCGACCGGCGCGATGGAGCATCGTCCGCCGAGTTGTGCTGCCCCCGGGTGGCCGCCCGGCACGCGCTTTGCTCTCTTTTGTTGACGGGATTGAAGATGAGTCGTGTGTTCCGGTAATCGCCACGCGTGAATAATGGCAAACCAATCTGCGTCGGAGAGGTGTAAGAAATAGCCAAGGAGGTGCTTCGATGCGCAAGATAGTGGTGGTCGCGTTGGTGGGTTGTCTGCTGCTCGCGGCGATTCCCGGGACGGCACTTGCGGGTGACCCGCATGCCGTGCGAAATCGGTGGGCGGGTGTGGCCATCGGGGCGAGCGTGGTGACGCTCGGCGGCCTGTTGCTTGGAGCGTTCGGTCCTGTTCCCGTGGTGGCGGCGGCCCCCCCGCCCCCGGTGGTGTACGCGCCGCCTGTCGTGTACTACGCCCCTCCGCCGGTCGTCTATGCGCCGAGCCCGGTCGTGGTGTACAAGTCCTGGGGACCGCCGGGACACTGGAAGCACCGGGGATACGGCCACGGGAAGTATCGCCACGGGTGGGATGGCTGATTGGCAAGACAAAAAATCAGAGGTTCCTTGGAGGGGCATCGGCTGTGGGAAACTGGCCGATGCCCCTCGGTGTTTTCGGCGTGTCCGCGGCCGTCGTGCGTGACCGACGGCACCGGTCCGGATTCAGGCAGGGCCGGCAGTGCGGTGTGTTGCCGGCCCGGTCGCATTCGGGGCCGAGGTGTGTCCTTAACCGGACCATGCTCCAGGCCAGAGTTCCCCGCACAGCGCCCAGGCGGTATAGTACCGCGGGGTCGTTTCGTGTGGCCCATGTCGGGTCCGACGCCCTCGCGAGGAGAGTCCGATGAGGATCACGGGAATCGAGACGCACGTGCTGGTCGGAAAGCTGGAGGGGAAGTCCTTCGGCTGGTCTCAGCGGGTCACGGGGACGCGCCAGTCGGCGCTCTGCGTCGTCTCTACGGATGCCGGGATCCAGGGGCTAGGCGAAGCGTTCTACTTCGGCGGACCGGCCACGGTGGTGTCCACCCTGATACGGGACGGCCTCGGACCGCTCCTCCTGGGTTGCGATCCCATGGACACGTCCGTGATCTGGGATCGACTCTACAACTGGACGCGCGACCAGGGGCAGAAGGGCCTCACGATCTCCGCGCTGAGCGCCATCGACATCGCGCTGTGGGACATCAAGGGACAGGCGCTGGGCGTTCCGGTGTACACCTTGCTCGGCGGAGCGTATCGGCACAAGGCGCGGGTGTACGCCACGGGCCTGTACGAGCCACAAGGGGTGCCAAGCATTCCGGCTGCGCTGGTGGAGGAGGCGCTGGGCTACAAGCAGGCTGGTTTCTGCGGGATGAAACTCAAAGTGGGCTACGACCTCCGAACCGACCTGTCGTACATCCGGGCCATCCGGGAAGCTATCGGTCCGGACCTGTTCCTGATGGTGGATGCCAATCACGCCTACAACGCGTCGGAGGCGATCCGCCTGGCGCGAGCCATGGAACCCTACGACGTGTACTGGTTCGAGGAACCGGTCCCGCCCGAGGACCTCGACGGCTACCTCGAGATCAAGCGGCAGTCAAAGATACTCATTGCCGGTGGGGAATGCGAGTACACGCGGTACGGGTTCCGGGAACTGATCAACCGGCGCGTCGTGGACGTGCTCCAGCCGGACCTGTGCGCGTGCGGCGGCTTCAGCGAGATGCAGAAGATCATCGCCATGGCCAGTGCCGCCAACCTGCCGGTGATCCCGCACGTGTGGGGCACGAGCGTCGGCTTGGCCGCCGCGCTGCAGCTCTTTGCGGCGCTCCCGCACTTCCCGGAGCGTCGATTCCCGGCAGAGCCTTTCTTCGAATACGACCGGTCGCCCCACCCGTTCCGAGACGGCGTGACGAAAGAGCGGTTCGCCATGCGGGACGGCTATCTGGAGATTCCCGATCGGCCGGGCCTCGGGGTCACGCTCGATCTGGATTTCGTGCGGCGATTCGCCGGGTGACCGTCGAGCGGGCCGACCGGTCGCCGAGTCGAGTTGTCGACAGGTCGACGCCTAACGGTGGTGGCGGAAGAGCCACGCCCGGAGGCGGGCCCAGGAGGTGATGCGCCGGTTGTCCGTGAGCCAGCCCCGGCGCAAGAACACGATGAGCATCAAGATCGGCACCGTGACCATCGCCGCCAGCATCAGCGCGAGGAGCCAGGGGCTCTCGTAGGGGATGCGGGTGAAATTCGTACCGAAGAAGCCGGTCAGAAACGAGAGCGGCATGAAGATGGTGGCGATGACGGTGAGTTGCTTCATCACCTGGCCGAGCCGGTTGGAGGTGGCCGCCAGATAGGCATCCAGCGTGTTGGCTACCAGGTCGCGGTAGGAGTCGATCATCTCGAAGGCGCGCACCAGGTGATCGTGGATGTCCCGGAAATAGACGGCAGTCCGCGCCTCGACGTACGAATAATCCCGACGGCTGAGCGCGTTGTACACCTCGCGCTGGGGGCTGACGACCTTTCGGAGCTGCACCAGGACCCGTTTCACCTCGAAGACGCGACGCATCCGGGCGCGGGCCGGCGCTTCCACCACCGCATCCTCCAGTGTGTCAATCTCGTCTTCCAGAGCCTCCAGGACCGGAAAATAACCATCCACCACGGCATCGCTGAAGAGATACACCAGAAAGCTCGGGCCGTTCTGGAGGATGCGAGGGTCCTTGACGGCGCGGTCGAACACCCGCTGGAGATGCTCCATAGGACGCGCATGAACCGTCAGGACGGCATTCTTTCTGAGAGCGATGTCGATCTCTTCGGTGTCCAGTTCGTCGTCTTGAACGGTCCGAAGTGCGTGGATGACCAGGAAGACGTAGTCGTCGAACTCCTCGATCTTCGGCCGTTGATTCCGATTGATCAGGTCGTCGAGCGTGATGGGGTGTAGTTTGAACAGGGCAGCCAGGGCCTCGAGTGTCTCTCGCGGCTCGGCCTCCACGGCCACCCACACCAGACAGGTCGGGTCCGCCAGGACGTCGCCGAGACGGGTCACGTCGGTCGGTGTCTCGATGCGACCGTCGCCATGCCGGATCAAGGTTTGTAGCACGTTCGCTCTCCTCTCAGGAGGCCTGGACGGCACTCTGGCGCTTGATAGTCCAGCGGCGGGCCCAAGTCAAGTGGAAAGACGGGTATTAGCGTGCAGCGATCAGCAGTCAGCGGTCAGCCTTCAGCGTCCGTCTGGGTTGGCCCGCCGTGCTGCAGCTGATCGCGGATAGCTGACAGCTTATTCCTCGCATCTTCGCTCCGTTGACACCCCTGGGGGGGCGTGGTAAGGTCCTCTCGGTGCTGCGATGCCGCTCCAGTCACTGCGCCTCGAATTGTACACCCGGCCAGGATGCCATCTGGGGAACGACCTGCGCGCTGTCTGTGAGCGCCTGGCGGGGGAGATTGCCTTCGAGTTCACCGAGGTGAACGTGGAGGAGGATCCTACCCTGCACGCCCGCTTCGCGCAGGAGGTACCGATCCTGTTCGTTGACGGCCGCCTGGCGGTCCGGTTCCGCACCTCGGAGCGAGAGTTGCGGCGCATTCTGAACTGGCAGCTTCTCCGGAGGCGGTTTCGCCGCGGGTGAACTCCCGGATCGTCTGGTCGGGCGGTCCGGCCTGTGATACATCATGAGGTGAACATGGCGAATCTTGAGCAGGGCTATCAGATTGGGCACGGGCGCATCTGGGATCTGTTCCGGAAGGCGAACCCCCGGTCGGAGGCGTTGACCCGAGAGGCGGGCCAGGTCATCGCGGGGGGGATCACCCACGACGTCCGACACCTCAAACCGTTCCCGATCTACGTGGAGCGCGCCCAGGGCACGCGGAAGTGGACCGCGGACGGGCAGGAACTGATCGACTACTGGATGGGGCACGGCGCCCTGTTCCTGGGGCACGGGCATCCCGCCATCTTGCAGGCCGTGCACGCGCAGATAGATCGCGGCACGCACTATGGCGCCTGCCACGCCCTGGAGGTGCGATGGGCGGAGCTGGTGCAGCGCCTGGTGCCCTCGGCAGAGCGGGTGCGGTTCACCAGCTCGGGGACCGAGGCCACGCAGCTCGCGTTGCGCCTGTCCCGTGCCTACACGGGCAAGCCGAACGTGGTGAAATTCGAGGGCCACTTCCACGGCTGGCACGATTACGCCGCCGCAGGCGTGAAGCCGCCCTATGACGTGCCGATGTCGGCCGGCATTCCCGAAGACTCGCTGGCGCACGTCCTGTTGTGCCCCCCCAACGACCTCGCGGCGGTCGAGCGGCTTCTGGCGAACCGGCAGGACGTCGCCGCCGTCATCCTGGAGCCGGGTGGGGGCAGCAGCGGGACGATCCCGACGGAGCCGGCCTACCTGGCGGCCCTCCGGGACCTGACGCGTCGGAGCGGCGTCGTCCTGATCTTCGACGAGGTCATCACCGGCTTTCGCTACGCGCCGGGCGGTGTCCAGCAGCGGGTGGGTGTGACCCCCGACATGACGGCGCTGGCCAAGATCCTAGCCGGGGGACTGCCGGGCGGCGCCGTGGTCGGCCGGGCGGACATCATGGACGGCCTCAGCTTCGGGGGCGACGCGGCCCGAAACCGTACCGGACGCGTCGCGCACGCCGGAACCTATAACGCGAATCCGCTGTCGGCGGCGGCCGGTATCGCCATGCTGAGCCAGATCGCCGACGGCGCCGCGCATCGTCAAGCCGACCGGACGGCGGGCGTTCTGCGTGACGAACTTGGCGGTGTCTGGCGGCGACTCGGGATCCCGGGCTGCATCTACGGCGAGGCGTCTATCGTGAACTACTCGCTGGAGCGGGACCTGTCCACGGCCCCCGAGCCCGGTGCCCGCGATCACCGGCGGCTGCAGGCGGTCGCCCGCCCGGACTCCGTACCACGCACTGCGGTGTGCTCTCATCCTGAACGGCGTGGACATCGCGCCGCTCCACGGCTGGGTCTCCGCGGTGCACACGGACGCGGACACGGAGAAGACGGTGCAGGCGTTCGAGAAGGCGCTGGTCCTGATGCAGGAGGATGGGTTCTTCGCCTGACAGGGCCTGTGACGGACGCACGACGGTCGGGGAGCCCAAGAGAAGCCGGCTAGACGAGTCAGGGGCGTGAACTTCGCCATTTCTCGCCTCCGCGCCCGGATCGTGTAAACGTCATTCGAGACGAAACGACCCCAACCACAGGTTGCACAGATTGTCTCGAACGTACGAAGGCCTCGGCTAATGCCGAGGCCTTCGTCTTCTGAAGGTTCCCCCATCGAGGTGATCTGGGGATCGAAGAGCCGTTTTGACGGGTCAACCGGGGATGCCGACCGCCCGCGCCAGCAGATAGGCCGCACCGCCGATGGCCGCCGAACCGGGGATGGTCAGGATCCACGCCCAGACGATCCGTCCGGCCACCCCCCAGCGCACCGCCGAAAACTTCCGCACCGAGCCGGTTCCCACGATGGCGCCCGTGATGGTATGGGTGGTCGAGACGGGCACGCCCAGGGCCGTCGCCAGGAACAGGGAGGCGGCGCCGCTGGTCTCCGCGCAAAAGCCGCCGGTCGGCGCCAGCTTTGTGATGCGCATGCCCATGGTGCGCACGATCCGCCAGCCGCCGCTCATGGTGCCGAGAGCCATGGCCGCGTGGCACGAGAGCACGACCCAGAGCGGGATCGCGCTGTGGCCGCCGGCGGGGGCATGCTGAAAGAGTCCCGCCGCGGCGAGGGCGGCCACGATGATCCCCATCGTCTTCTGGGCGTCGTTGCCGCCGTGGCCCAGGGAGTACAGGGCGGCCGACACGAGTTGGAGTTTCCGGAAGATTCGGTCCAACGGTCCGGGCGCACGATGGCCCAGAAACAGCATGAGCGCGCGCATCAAGATGACGGCCAGCAGCATCCCGACGGCGGGGGAGACGATGATGAACGCCGCAGTCTTCAGGAAGAAGGGCGCATCCAGCGCGCCGAATCCGGCCTTGACGATGGCGGCGCCCGCCAACCCGCCGAGGAGCGCGTGAGATGAGGAGGTCGGCAACCCCCACCACCAGGTGAGCAGGTCCCACACGATCGCCCCGACGAGACCGGCGCCCACGATGGTCAGCGTGGCCACAGCCGGATCAACCCCCTTGGAGATGTTGGATGCCACGCGAGTCTCGAAGACCAGGAAGGCGACGAAATTGAAGAAGGCCGCCCAGAGCACCGCTACCCGCGGCGACAGCACCCGCGTGGAGACCACGGTGGCAATCGAGTTAGCCGCGTCGTGGAATCCGTTGATGTAATCGAAGATCAGGGCCAGTGCGATGATGGCAATCAACTCGAGGGTCATGAGTACTCCAGGACCAGGCTCTCGATCTGATTCGCCACGTCCTCACCCCGGTCGAGGGCGGTCTCGAGGTGATCGAAAATCTCCCGCCACTTCATCACCTCGAGCGGGTCGTTGCCCTTCTTGTACAGCCGCGCCAGCGACCGCCGGTACAGTTCGTCACCGTCGTTCTCGATCTCGTTCAGGGTCTCGCAGAGTTTCAGAATCTCTTCGGTTTGTTTGAAATTGTTGAGCAGGTGGACGGCGGTCTGAATGGTCTCGGCGGCTTTCAGGATGTACCGGGTGAGAGCCAGGGCGTCGTTCGGTGTCGTCTGGATCTCGAACAGGGCAATCCGTTTCGAACTGGCGTGGATCAGATCCAGGACGTCGTCCTGCCGCGAGATCAGCGTCTGGATGTCGTGCCGGTCGAACGGCGTGATCCAGGTCGCGCGCAAGGCGTGGACCACGTCGTGCAGGATCTTGTCCCCCTGATGCTCATCCCGCTCGATCTCCACGGCGAGATGATCCCGGTCCGGGTGCTCGAACAGTTCGACCAAGAGTCCCGCCGCGTGCGCCGTCACCTCGGCGTGTCGGGAAAAGGCGGTGAAGAAGTCCCGATCGGATGTCTTTGGGCCCCACATGGTTCATTCCTCGCTCTGAAAGTCACGGCGGGCGTGCGCTGGTTCGCCCGGTTCCGCCGGACCGCGTTACCTCGGATGGACAGGGGCGTAAACTATCGCAGTTCTCCGTATGGAGCAATCGAAGAATCGACCGAGAAACCGCCCGCCGCGTGCAACCTGAGCGGGTGCAAGGGCGCTACAGTTCGAGCAGCCAACCCAGGGCGCCGGCTGCCAGGACGGCGGCTGCGGCAGGCAGCCAGCGCTTGGCGAGGATGATCCCCGCCCCGGCCGCGAGGAGCGCCGTGGGCCAGTCCGTCACCGCCGATCGGGCGACCGTGTACACGCCGGCGGCCATGAGACCGATGGCGAGCGGGGCCAGCGCGCGTTCCACGGCCACCGCCCACGGCCGTCCCCGCAGTCGCTCCCAGCGGTGGGCGACGAACCAGGTCAAGAGCGCTGTCGGCAGGAACATCGCGGCCATCGCGACCAGGGCCCCGGGAAGGCCGCTGACCCGGTAGCCGATGAACACCGTCACCAACATGGCGGGGCCGGGGGTGACCTGTGAGAGGGCGTAGCCGTCCACGAACTGCCTGGCGGTGAGCCAGCCCTGGATGCCCACCACCTGCCGCTGCATCTCGGGGATGGCGCCGATCCCTCCGCCCAGGCAGAGGAAGCTGAGACGGAAGAACGTCCATGCCAAGGTGGCGAGCGTCAACATGTGTCGGTCTCACCCGCCGGTGCCGGCGGCTCGGCGCCAGGCCTGCCGGGACGATTGAGCCACAGGCTTACGGCACCGGCCACGAGGATCACGAGGATGGCATTCAGGCGCAGGAGGCCGACGGCAGCGAAGGTGGTGGCCGCGACCCACGACGCACCGCGCCCCCGGAAGGCACCCCTGGCAATGCGGGCGGTATTGACGCAGAGAAATCCCACCACGGCCGCGCCCATCCCCCGGAGGGCCGACTCCAAGCCGGGGCCGACGCCGTACTCGAAGTACAGGACGCCGAGGGCCAGGATAGCCAGGGCGCCCGGCAGCAACACGGCGAGGAGCGCCAGCGCGGCTCCTGCCGGCCCGTTCAAGCTGTTTCCCAGGACGACCGAGAGATTCGAGACCGTCGGGCCGGGCAGGAGTTGGCTCAGGGTGAGGCCCGGCAGGAACTCTGCACCGCTGAGCCAGGTGCGCCGCACCACCAGCGCCTCATAGATATACGCGGATCGGCCCCCGCCAACACTGGTGAGACCGATCCAGGCAAACATCCTGGTGAGTCTGGCCAAGGACACCCGACGCATGACTCTTTCCCTGACACGTGCGAGGTGATCGCCGGAGCCTTATACCAGGAAGCCGCCGCGGGCACAAGGCCGGGATCCCGATCGCAGCATGACGGATGCGAGGTGCGGCCAGCGGGGCACCGGTTGTTTCCTTTTCACGGTGCTCCGAGACGGCGTTGACGGGTTTCCTTTACCCTGACATGATTATTGACGGGAGACTCGCACCCATGCCCCGTCCACCTGCCGAGCTTCGACGAATCGAAGAGGAGGAGCGCCGCCGCGCGCGCGCCCACCGGCGCCTCAAGCGGGAGCGCCGCCTCCGAGTAATGATCTGGCTCGGCGCCGGGTTGGCTCTGGCAACGGCCTTCATTTTTTTGGTTCGTTTGGTCGGCTTGCCGTTCGGATAGCCCTGCCAACTGAAGACCTCCAACCGCCAAGGCGCCGTTACCCGCCTTATCCTATCCGGAGATTGTCTGGAGTGGCCGATTGCACTCCGGTCCACGCGAAATTGCGGGAGCCCCCGAATTCCGCCGTCGAATCCGTTTTTCCTGGTGCCCGGCCTGAAACATGGCCGAGCGGTGCGCCGTACTGTAGAATGACACCGATGGAAACGCCTGGAGCGGGGCAGCGTGGTACAGATGAGACCCAGGACGGGGAACTGGTCCGGCGGAGCCTCCAGGGGGACGCGGCGGCCTTCGGTGTCCTAGTCCGCCGATACGAGCGACTGGTGTTCCACGTGGCAGGCGGATTCCTGCGGGATCGGGGCGAGGTCGAGGACGTGGCGCAGGAAGCCTTTCTGAAGGCGTACGAGGCGCTGTCGCGATTCCGCGCGGATGCGTCGGTTCGGCCCCTGGATCGCGCAAATCGCGACCCGGTTGTGCTACGACCGGCTGCGGGGCCGTCGGCGACGCCAGGAGGTCTCCTGGGAGGATCTGTCCCGGTCCGAACAGGCCGCGGCGCGAGGGCTCGCGGCGGGTGGAACGGCCACGGAGGCTGCGGCGGCGAGTCGCGATCTGGCGGAACGCGCCCTGGCGACACTGCCGCCCAAGGACCGGCAGACACTGATTCTGGCGGATGCCCTGGGACACACGGCGGCAGAGGTCGGACAAGTCATGGGTTGCTCTGCGCTTGCTGTGCGCCTCCGTCTGCACCGGGCGCGACGGGCGGTGCGGCGGGTCGCGGAGCGGCTGGTGGATGGGATGGAATCGGCGAGATGAGAGGCGGACGATGAAGACGTGCAGCGCGATCGACCGAGATTTCAATAAGCTGGCGGGCGTCCCCCCGCAGGAGCTCCCCGGATGGGTTCGGGATCACCTGACGGCATGCCGGACCTGCCAGCGGCGGTTGGCGGCGGCACGTCTGGCGCGAGGCATGATTGCGGCGCACGCCGGCGACATGACGCCCGCCGAAGGGTTTGCCGAGCGGGTGACTCGCAGGCTCACCAAACGCTCCGTCACCAGAGGCTCTAAATGGAGACTTGTGGAAGCCCGCGTGGGGACTGGTCCCGGCGTTCACGGCGGCGGTGATCACGCTGTTCGTCCTGTACCAGACCAGTTCCGTCCCGGGGCCGACGGGATTCTTTTCGACGGATAGCTTGTCGGCAGGCGAGCACCTAATCCTGGGCTCGGACGCGCCGGAAACGGATGCCGTGCTGGCGGCCGTCCTGGAGGGGAACGGGCGATGAGACCGCGGATGAAGGGCGCGCTACTGCTTCTGCTGGCGTTTGGGCTCGGGATTGCGGGGGGCGCCGCCGGTTTCGGTCTGTACCACGGGCGGTTCGGCGACTGGCGGTCGCCCGAGGGGGCGGCGCGGTTCCAGGACCGGATCCTGTCGCGGCTGACCAAGGAGCTCGATCTTCGCTCGGAGCAGCGGCAGAAGGTGGAGGCGGTCCTCAAGGAGGCGGGGCAGGAGTTCACCCGCCTCCGGGACGAGATCGGCCCGCGGTTCCGGGAGATTCGGGACCGGTCGAAGGCGCGGATTCGTGCAGTCCTGGATTCCGCGCAGCAGACGAAATTCGACACGGTGTCGCAGGAGTGGGAGCGGCGGATGGAGCGATGGCGGGGCCGAGGGCCGGGGGACGGTCGGGACCGAAAGGCACCATAGACTCCCACGGTGCAATGTCTGATCGAACGGGAATAGGAGGATTCCATGAAGAGGCGCACGGGGTTTGGGACTGCCAAGCGGATTGTGGTTGCCGGCATCCTCTTGGCGACGGCGTTGGCGCCGATCGGCGTAGCAACGGCTCAGCCGGTACCGGGCGGCCGGGGGTCCTGCGATCGACCGGAAGGGCTCCTCTCGCCGGAAGACCGCCAGCTCATCGGGGATCGCATGATGCAGCGGGTGCAGGACCGGTTGGGCCTGACCCCGGAACAGGCGAACGAGATCCGTGGCGTGATTCGAGCGCAGCGAGATCAGGGTCGGGGCGAGCTTCAGAAACTCTGTGAAGCCCGGGTGGAGTTGCGACAGCTCCTCGGCCGGCAGGATGCGGACCCCGCGGCCGTCAAGGCGGTCACCGAGCGGGTGAAAGTCTTACAGGGTGGCATGTTGGATCGGCGCGTGGACACCTATCTCGCCCTCCGGTCCAAGCTGACGCCGGAGCAGTGGGAGAAATGGCGTGAAATGCGGCGAGAGATGGGGGGTCGGTTCCATCGGCGCGGCCCGGTGTCGTGAGACCGACCGAGCGCGCGGATCACCGGTCCGAGAGCGGGGCTGGCAGAGCGTTCTGCCCGATCCGGGTGGCGGAATAGGCTTTGACAGCCCTGCGCAGCATGACTACACTGAACCCATCATGGGCGGGTGTGCAGCGTAACCTACAGAGGGTGCGGCGAATGACGCGGCGGAAAGTCGGTCTCATTTCGATTCTTGTGGTTCTGATCCTGCTGGGGGGCGGCGGGTTCTACTGGTATAGCGCCAACGGACGGACCCCGTCCTACCGCACCGCGGCCGTCGAGCGGGGTGAGTTGATCTCGACCATCTCGTCGACCGGGACCTTGAACGCGGTGGTCACGGTCCAGGTCGGGACGCAGGTGTCCGGCACGATCCAGCAGCTCCTGGTGGACTTCAACTCCCCGGTCACGAAAGGCATGCTGATCGCCCGGATCGACCCCTCGATCTTCGACGCCAAGGCGAACCAGGCCCAGGCCGACCTCGAGAGCAGCCGGGCGTCGGTCCTGAACCAGCGGGCGGCCACGGCGCGGGCGCAAGCCGACCTCGCCAACGCGCGCGCGAACGTCGTGCGCCAAGAGGTCGCCCTCCGGGATGCCAAGATCAAACTGGACTCCCGGACGCGCCTGTTCCGAGAAGGCGGGATCTCGCAGGAGGAGCGCGACTCCTCGCAGGCGGCCTACGATTCCGCCGTGGCCCAACTGGACGCCGCCCACGCCGGCGTGGGAGCCGCCCAGGCCGCGCTCGAGGTGACGCAGGCCCAGGTGACGTCCGCCGAGGCGCAGGTCCGGCAAAAGCAGGCCGCGGTGGAGCAGGCGCAGGTGGACCTGCGCAACACCTACATCCGGGCGCCCGTGGACGGGATCGTGGTTTCCCGGAACGTGGACGTCGGGCAGACGGTGGCAGCCTCGCTCCAGGCGCCCACGCTGTTCCTGATTGCCCAGGACTTGACGAAGATGCAGGTGGATACCAACGTGGACGAGGCGGACATCAGCCGGGTGAGCCTGGATCAGGAGGCCAGCTTCACGGTCGATTCCTATCCCGAGCTTGACCTTCCGGGGCCGGGTCGTCCAGATCCGTCAGGCGCCGCAGGTCGTCCAGAACGTCGTGACGTACAACACCGTGGTGGCGGTGGCGAACCCGGAGTTGAAGCTGAAGCCGGGCATGACGGCCAACGTGAAGATCCTGGTCGCACGCCGCGAGAACGCGGTCCTGATCGCGAACGCCGCCTTCCGCGTGCGGGTGGATGGGACCGCCTCCGGTGGCGCCGCCGGGCAGCGGCCGGCTGCCAGGACGAGTCAGCCCGGAATGATGGCGCCCATGATGCCGCCCATGATGGCCGGGGGACGCGGCGCCGACGGCGGCGGCCGCCAGGTCGTGCCGAACAGCCGGCAGCGGGTGTGGATCCTCCAGGACGGCAAGCCGGTGGAGCGGCAGGTTCAGACCGGATTGAGCGACGGCCAGAAGACCGAGATCCTGGAAGGGCTGTCGGAAGGCGACGCGGTGATCGTGGGGCTGGGTTCCGCAACGCGGGGCGGGACCGGCGGGACAGGGAACCCGCGGCTCCGGCTCTAGCGGGCCGTTGAAAAGGCCCATCTGCGGCGTTGGCGTGCTCGGGGCTCGCTGCGGCGTACCTGGAGTACGCCTCGCTCGGCCCTTTGCCCGCCGCCTTGCATCTGGACCTTTTTGAGCGGCCCGGACAAAACGGGTTTTTCAGCCTGCCGATCTCGTGGCGGCGTTTTTCCATGACCGCAGTCTGCAATCCACATTTGGCAATCGTATGGCGCTGATCGAAGTTGATGGGCTCGGGAAGACGTACCAGACGGGCGAGGTCGCGGTCGAGGCCCTGCGCGGCGTGGACGTGTCCATCGCGGCGGGAGAGTTCGTCGCCATCATGGGGCCGTCCGGGTCGGGGAAGTCCACCTTCATGCACATCCTGGGGTGCCTGGACAAACCCAGCGTCGGGCGTTACCAACTGGACGGCCACGACGTCGGCGCCATGAACCGCGACCAACTGGCGCACACCCGGAACAAGCAGCTCGGGTTCGTGTTCCAGACCTTCAACCTGCTGCCCCGCACCAGTGCGCTGGAGAATGTCGAGCTGCCGCTGCTCTACAACGGCGGGTCGCGGCACGAGCGGCACGCGCGGGCGCGCCAGCGCCTGCACCAGGTCGGCCTCCAGGGCCGCGAGCTGCATCACCCCAACCAGCTGTCCGGCGGACAGCAGCAGCGGGTGGCCATCGCCCGGGCCCTGATCAACGACCCGCCCGTCCTGCTGGCCGACGAGCCGACGGGCAATCTGGACTCCCGCACCAGCGTGGAGATCATGGCGATTTTTCAGCGGCTCAACCGGGAGCAGGGGATCACGGTGATCCTGGTGACGCACGAACCCGACGTGGCCGCCTATGCCTCGCGGGTGATCCACTTCCGCGACGGCCGGATCGTGAAGGACGAGCGGGTGGCGTCGCCGCGGGATGCGGTGGCGGAAATGGCCGCCCTCGCCTGACGCGCGCGGCGGGGCGGGGGCCCGGGGTCCCCGCGAAGGAGTCTCGACGATGTTTGTCCTGGCCAGCATTCGGATCGCGCTGCGGGCGCTGCGCGTGAACAAGCTACGCTCCGCCCTCACCATGCTCGGCATCGTCATCGGGGTGGGGGCGGTCATCGCCATGGTGGCCATCGGCAGCGGGGCCGTCCCAGCGCATCTCGGAGCAGATCTCGAGCATCGGGTCGAACCTGCTGATCGTCCTGCCGGGCAGCGCGACGAGCGGCGGGATGCGGATGGGCCACGGCTCGACGATGACCCTGACCGAGGAGGACGCGCGGGCCATCGCCACCGAGATTCCCGGGCGTGGTGACCGCCAGCGGCTCCATGCGCGGCGTCGCCCAGATCGTCTTCGGGAATCAGAACTGGTCCACCGCGATCCAGGGGACCATGCCGGACTACCTCGAGATCCGCGATTGGGAGCTGGATTCGGGACGGTTCTTCACCCAGGAAGACGCCGACGGCGCGACCAAGGTGGCGGTCCTGGGGCAGACGGTGAAAGAGAGTCTCTTCGGCGATGGCGACGCCATCGGCCAGATCATCCGGATCAAGAAGGTGCCCTTCACCGTCATCGGCATCCTGACGCGGAAGGGGCAGTCCACCTGGGGGCAGGACCAGGACGACACGGTGGTCATCCCGCTCAGCACCGCCAAGAAGCGCGTCCTGGGCGTGAGCCAGGCCAACGCCCGGTTCGTGGGGGTGATCCAGATCAAGGTGGCGTCGCCCGACCTCCTGCAGGACGTCCAGCAGCAGGCGACCGACCTCCTTCGACAGCGGCACCGGCTGCAGCCGTACCAGGACAACGATTTCGACGTCCGCAACCTGGCCGAGACGTTTGCGGTCCAGGCGGAGAGCAGCCGCACCATGACGCTGCTCCTGGGGGCGATCGCCTCGGTCTCCCTGCTCGTCGGGGGCATCGGCATCATGAACATCATGCTGGTGTCGGTGACGGAACGGACCCGGGAGATCGGCCTGCGCATGGCGGTCGGGGCGCGGAGCCGCGACATCCTCGGGCAGTTCCTGGTCGAGGCGGTCACCCTCGCCCTGGTGGGCGGCATCCTCGGGATCCTCCTGGGCGTCGGCGGGTCCGCCCTCATCGCCATGCTGGCCAAATGGTCCACCCTCATCACGCCCGACCTCCATCGCCGTGGCCTTCGGCTCCTCGGCGTTCATCGGCATCTTCTTCGGCTATTTTCCTGCCAGGAAAGCCGCCTACCTCGACCCCATCGAGGCGCTGCGCTACGAGTGACGCGCCGCCCCATCGTCGTTGCTGGGGCTTTCGAGCGATCCCAGGACATGCTATAGTCCCGGTCGGATGGACCAGCGCGAAGGTGGGTTCGAGTTCTTCGCGGTTCACGGCAGACACGGGGATCCGGGCGTGGGGCCCGGATCTGCCTGCGGTCTTCCGCCAGGCCGCCCGCGCCCTCTGGAGTCTTCTGGTAGAACCGCGTCCGTGGAACCGCGGACAGACGGTCGGCGTGTCGTGGAGGCGGGAGACCGGGAGGCGCTCTTGGTCGCCTGGCTGAACGAGCTGCTCTACCTGTACGAGACGCAGGGGCTCATTGGCGCGGACTGCGCGTTCCGTTCGATGACCGACACGGGCCTGTCTGCCGAGATCTGGGGCGAGGCGGTCGATCGGACGCGACACACGATCGTCAGCCACGTCAAGGCGGTCACCTACCACCAGCTCCACGTCGGGCGCGCGGCGAGACGGCTGGGAGGCCCGGGTCGTGGTGGATGTGTGAGGCGGAGTCGAGGAGTCAATGAGTCAATTGGTCAACTTGGTCAACTGGCCACTGCGTGAACGAGCGAGTCGGAACCACGGTTCGGATCTGTTCCAATTGACGCATCGACGAATTGACGAGTCGACTTCATCGCGGAGGTTAAGAGATGGCAGACACCGTGTGGATCTTCGGGAAGGACACCTGACCCCATACCACAGCCGCCCGTGAGGAGTACGGCAAGCGCAAGGTGACCGTCAAGTACGTGAACGTGACCAAGGACCCGGCGGGCATGAAGCAGATGCTGCAGCACTCCAAAGGGGACCGGACGGTCCCGGTGATCGTGGACGGGAGCGCGGTCACGATCGGGTACAACGGAGCCGGGTGATCCGTCTGAGTGTGTCCGCCGGCGGCGGACCAGCGGTGGTCAAGGAGTCAATTGGTCGACGGTCAACTGGTCAATGGCGAGTTGGGGACCCGGCTACAGAGTTCTTCCCAATTGACTCGTCGACGCGTTGACGAGTCGACGTGATCTGTTTGACGAGGTGATGCATGCACGATGACCACGAGGAGGGCCCGACCGGGCGAGATGTGGGAGTGGCTGGCCACCCTGCGCGGTCTCGACCTGACCGACGCGGAGGTCGAGGCCGCGGCGACAGCGCCTCCTGGCGGACCCGGAGCGCGCGCTGCCCATCTTGCTGGCGCAGTTCACGGATCCCGCGGAGGACCCGGCCTTGCTGGCGGTCACGACCGTCGCCTTAAAGGGGTGGGCTGCGCCGTTTCCGGTCAAACCGCTCGACAAGCTGTTGCGCAGCAAGGATGTCGGCGCGCTGGGCAAGGCCTTGATTATGACCGTGCTCGAACGGTATGGCTTGGCCGCGGACAACCCCGACTTCTTTGGGGTGGGGATCAACCTGGAAGAGTACGAAATCGACCGAATGCCGGGGGACCGAGGAGCATCCCAGAATTGATGTCGCCGGACGCAGGTCCCGCAAGCAGTCGCAATTATCGGGGCGGGAGCGTGGGGGACCAGCCTGGCCTCGGTCCTCGCCGACCGGTATCGCGAGGTCGCGCTCTGGGTGTACGAGACCGACCTGGCTGCGGCGATGGCCGAGGTCCGGGAGAATCGCCTCGTATCTGCCGGGTGTCCGGCTGCCGGAGGCGGTCCGGCCGACGTCGTCCCTCGAGGAGGCGCTCAGCGGGAAGCCCCTGGTCGTCTTCGTGGTTCCGTCGCATGTGTTCCGGGGAATCGTGGAGCGGGCGCGACCCTTCCTGCGGCCGGGCGTCGTGCTGGTCAGCGCCACCAAGGGGCTCGAGGTGGAGAGCCTCTGCACCATGTCCCAGGTCATGCAGCAGGTCCTCCCCCCCGCGTATCATTCCAACCTGGCCGTGCTCTCTGGGCCGAGCTTCGCCCGGGAAGTGGCGGCGCGGTGCCCGACCGCGGTGGTGGCCGCGGCGGACCACCCGGCCGTCGCGGAAACGGTGCAGCGCGCCGTAAGTGGTGGCCCGCTTCGCGTGTACGCGGGGACGGATCGACTGCGGGGTGGAGCTGGGCGGCGCCGTCAAGAACGTCATTGCCATCGCTGCCGGGCATCGTGGATGGGTTGGCACTGGGGACGAATGCCCGGGCGGCGCTCGTCACCCGGGGGCTGGCCGAGATGACCCGGCTGGGTGTGGCCATGGGTGCCCAGGCGGGGACCTTTTCCGGCTTGGCCGGGATGGGCGACCTGATCCTCACCTGCACGGGCGACCTCTCCCGCAACCGGAGCTTCGGCCGGCGACTGGCGGAAGGGGCGCGACCGGAGGCATTGCTGGCGACGTCTCGGACCGTGGCCGAAGGTGTCAACGCCTGCCGCTCCGTGGTGCATCTGGCGGAGCACCATCGCGTCGAGATGCCGATCTGCCTGGCCGTGCACCGCGTGCTCTTCGAGCGTCAGGACCCTCGCGATGCCGTGGAGCGGCTGATGGCGCGGGACCTGCGATTTGAAGGGGAGTGAGCCGCGGAGAACGGGAGTCGATTGAGTCCACCCAGTTATTGAGTCTGTTGAGTCGGGAGAATGGAATAGCTGGCAGCGGTGTCGGAAACCGATATCCGACGTGTGCTCGTAGCGGGGCGTGACTGAGTGGTCGCCGCCATCGCGTGCGCCTCCATGGTCGGGCGCGCCAGATCAGCCAGGACATGACATCTCCAGCGCGGCAGATTACATAGCTCCGCTTACTTAGCTCCGAACTCCCGCGCGGCATACTCCACACAGCCGGACACGAACCGCGCACCGGGATGACGCACGGGGTATGGACCGCGACATTACGCGAACTTTTTACATCACGGGAGTGGGTGTCAGCGATCACTCGGCGCCATTGACGGTAATGTGTTGAAAGACACTCACATCCCATCTCCTCCGCGCTCGGACACGGGTCCACCCATCACCTCGCGGCGAAGCACCCACGCCGCCACCGCGAGCATCCCAAGAACGCCGATGATGCATAGACCAACGCCTAAACGCGAGGACAACAGCCACGGCGCGGCTCGGAGCTTACCCTCTCCCACGCCATCGTCGCTTCCATTGCCAAGAACATCTCCATCAACGACAATTGGTGACGCTTCGACGCTCAGCGTAGGCGCCGGCGTGAACGGCGTGACCGGCACCCCTGTCGAACCGACTCCCGTCGATGTCAGCACCTTCGTCAGGTATTGAGGGGATCGCGCGAGGGAGCGCCATTCTCGACCTACCCGATGCTGCACCTCCGCCACGACGACCGCGTCGCCGGAGGGCGTGCGCTGCAGAAAGGTCAACCGGTAACGGCCCGTCAACACCCCGCCCGCCACGACCCAGAGATCGGTGGTGCTGTCGTCTACCAGCCTCACCTCACCCTTTGTGCCGACCTTTGTGCCGATCGTCGCCCAGCTTCCGTCGAACTCCCGCCGTTCTACGCGAATCTCCTGTGGTCCGGCCTCCGGCAACGTCACGCTGATCAATGTCCGGATTCCCACGGCAGCCCCAGGGCCGTCATTGGTCAGCGAGGCGGCGAACTGCACCTGTGTCCCGACGGCCGTGGTCGTTGCCAACCCATCGAGAAAAAGCGATCCCTTAGCGGCCTGCGTCTCCTGCGCTACCGCTGGGAGACCCGGCAATACCGCGATGACCAGCCACGACGACACCAAGGCCATGACCACTGCGGGCCGGCGGAGCCAGCGGGACCCGACTTCGAGCCGTGTGAGCCAACGATGACTCTTGTCCATCGTGCCCCCTGCTCCTCGCCTGCCGATCCGCCCGCAGCCGTCGACCTTGACAGCCACACCAACCGACGCCTGTGTTGTGTCGACCACGCGCAGTCTAGGATCGACCACGGGCACTTTGGGAGTCTCGTCCAGCTCTCATTGGCAGTCGCAACTTATTCCACCCGAACCGTAAATTTTTCAAAATTCACTCGTTCGTGTACAAATTGCTCGGCTCTAGACGTCGGAGAAGAAGCGCCAGCGAGTGGTCCCCGGGTAGACCGGCCGCTCCACGAGCCGCAGCGGGGGTAGCTCCGCCGGCACCAGCCGTTCGACCGGAGCCCTTCCCAGCGCCTCGACCACAGCCGAGTTGAAGCCGCTCAGCCGGTAGGCCCGAAAGTCCCTTCCGGAATGCCGGTTGGAGAAGTACAGGCACCCGCCGTGGTTCCAGCCGCTGAACCAGTCCTCCCCGGGGAACGCTCCGATCGGATACAGCGCACCGTCGCCCACGACATAGAGGCCGGTCGCGCCAGCCGCGGTCATGTGAAGGACTCTTCCGCCATCTGCCCAGCCCAGCGTCGTGGCCCCCTCCGCAACCGGGATCCGCACCAGCTCCACCGGTTCGTCCTCTGAGCCGTGCCGCCACGCGTACAGCGTGAGGGTGTCAGGACGCAGCACCGCGAACCCCGTGGTGGTGTAGCAGGCCTCACCGGCCGAATAGGCCACGGAGGTCGCCGTGGCGCGCGCGACGTCAACCTCCGTGACGATCGCGGAATCCTTCCCCCTGATCAGGAGCGCCAGCCCGTCCGGCCGCCAGTCGTACTCGAACCCGCTCTGCCGCAGCGGCGGCGTTGTGGGAACCACGCGCAGCGGATCCCCAACGAGGACCTCGTGTCCCTCCTCGACTTCTCGCACCGCCATCAGTAGCCCCGCCGAACCCTTCACACACCAGAAGGCCGCAGAACGGATCCCCTCCAGACCGTCACCGATCCCGGTGTACGGCACGTCGTCGAGTTCCTCAACGATCAGCCCGCCCTCACCTGGTTCGCTACCGGGAATCCTCGCAGCCCAGGTAGCGAACTTTTCCCAGGCCGGGAGGAGCCCTACCAGCTCGAACTCGGAGCGGTCCGCAGCGAAGACCCGGTCGCCGACAGCCCACACCCGATAGCAGTTGATCGGAGCGGAGAGCTCGGCCAATCTTTCCAGCGCACCAGACGCGAGCCCGTAGACGACGAGCTCTGGTTCTCGGACCCCGCCCGCGACGATCACGCGCCCGCCCGCGGCGACCACGGCCGGTCCGGTCGCGGCGAAATCCCTCGCGACTAGTACCGGTCCCTCCGGGGTCAGCCTGAAGATGGCCAGCCAGGCCATGGTCTTGACCATGATCTCCCCGTTGGGAAGGAACGCGGTGCTCTCGACCTTTGGCACCCCCTCCATGAGGACGGCGGTGGCGCCAGTCGCGAGGTCGAGCAGGTACAGATCGCGCCCGAGGGCCGTCGCGAACATCGCGAACGTGCCATCCTCCGCTACCGACACCGCCTCGATCTGCCGGGAGAGCCCCTCGCCCTCGCCGGCTGGCTGGGTCTCACCATCGACAACCGTGAACACCTGACCGTCAGCTGTCACCCGATCGAGGTGGGTGAAGAACTCGCCAGGGCGCCGGACCACCACCCCAACCCCAGTCGCCACGAACCGCCCGTAGTCATGCTGGTACCGCCGAAGACCGCCGAGGTCACAACTTGACGGGCCCGGCGGCGGCGGGTCGCCTGGGCCGATCAGGACGAGCTTGACCTCGGCAGCCGACTGCTCCCCTGTCAACGCCCCAGCGAGCGCCTCGTCCGCGGCGGCATCCGTCACCGGCTCGGCGAAAACGGCCGCCGGTGCCACCGCGGGCGCCACCGCGGGAACCCAGAACCCGATCGGCACGTAGAAGTCCGGTCCGGCGTCGGGTACCGGCGCCACCGCCACCGACCACGCCTCGTCTGGATCCTGGCTGGTAGCGACTCCCTGTGCCGCGAAGTTCACAACCTCCCGGATCGGGAATTCCCGATGAAGCGCATCCACGGTCAGCGCAAGGGGAGCTCGGAGCCTTCCAAGGTTGTCTCCCTCGTCAGCCCGTAACCGAAGCAGCAGAAACTGGCCCGACCAGTGCGTCGTGACCGCGAGGTCGATCACCGGCCGGGCCTCCTCCGGGACGTCGAGGGCGGCCCGCAGGCAGCGGCCGATCACACCGGCCAGCCGTACCCGGGTCGACTGATCTGGTTCCCGCTGGAAGCGCACCCGCACCGGCCAGTCGATTCCGCCGTAGCCGTCCCACTCCTCGCGGGTCATCCCATAGCGGCGGTACTCCGCAGGTCGCAGGCCCTCCGGTCCGGTCAGGGCCAGATCACGCACGACGGTCACGCCCCGCAGCCATTCAGCTAGATCATCTCCGTCGTACGACGCGCCGCCCACCAGCCGCCCGAAGTCCGCCATCGCTCCTTCCCAGTCGCCGAGCGCCTGGCGCAGTCTCGCGCGTCGGAAATGCAGTCGCTGCTGGCGGGCTGGATCGTCCGGATAGCCCAGCTCCACGGCGTGGTCGAGGCAAGCGAGCGCTTGGATCCCGTTGCCGAGCTGGCACAACGCCTCGGATTTTCCAGCGGACGCCGCAGCACTTTTCGGGTCAAACCAGGCACAGCGGTCATAGGCATCCAAAGCCTCGTAGGGGCGGCGCAGCAGGACCAGCGCGTCTCCCAGCGTTTGCCAGGCAACGGCCAGGCCAGGACGCAACTCGATAGCCCGGGTGAGAGTCGTCTCCGCCGCCGCCGGATCTCCCATCGCGAGCTCGCAGATCGCCGCGTTCCACAGCGCGATAGCGGCCATCCTTGTCGGGTTGTCGCCCGCTCCCACGCTGTAGTCCAGCCAGGTGGCTGCGGCCTCTCTCAGCCAGCGCTCCGACCCGAACGGGTTTTGTTTCGTTCCGGAAGTCCTAAGCACCTCCTCCAGCTGATCAGCTGGCAGCACCCGTCCCCTGTCCCGGCACCACTCAATCGCCGTGGCGTCACCGGCGATCGCGGCGAGCTGGGTCAGTCGAGCCCCCTCGTCGGAGGAGCCAAGACTCAGCAGAGCTGTGGCAAGACCACGACGGGCTGTGGTGGCGCAGGGCACGATGGCCAGTGCCCGCTCGTACCATTCGAGTGCCAGCTCCGGCCGTCCGGCGTCCTGGTGCAGCTGCCCGAGGCACATCTCGGGACCGCCATCGCCGGGGACCAGGTCGACGGCCCGACACAGGATCTCCTCGGCTCGCGCGGTCTCGCCCGTCTCCGACAGCGCCCTTCCGAACTCCGTGACCGCCTCCGGGTGGTGCCCAGCGACGTCAACAGCGCGCTCAAACCAGGTAAGGGCCTCTGCCCAGCCGCCGGTGATACGGGCGATGTGGCCTCGATTGATCAGCGCCCGTACCCGGGAGCCTTCCGGGAGATCGACCCGTGCGAGCAGCTCGTCTGCCAGCTCGGTGGCTTGCGGCACCTGTTCGGCGATTCGCAACGCGATCAGACGGGTCAGCCACAGCTCTGGGTCGTCCGGAAGGGCTTTGACCACTTCCAGTAGCTGAGCGAGCGCTCTGCGGTCGCCCAGCCTCGCGGCAGCCGTGAGGTGCTCGACCGCCAGGTCGAGATCCCCGTCGGAGAGCCGCCAGCTCCCCATGCTTCGCAGGGCCAACCGTCCGACGTCCTGGTCGTCAACCACGCCGACCAGTTCCTGGTACCCGTCTGGCCGGCGTCCCAACTCGTCCAGGACGCAACCACGGGCGAATCGGGCTCGGGGTGGAATCTCGCGGCCAAGGTCACCGTCAGCCACTGCGGCATCCAGATCGGCCAGCGCGGCCTCAAGTCGACCAAGCGCGCGATGTCCCAGGCCACGGCACGTCATTGCCATGCGATGGCCCGGGACCGCGGTCAATGCCCACTCGCCCCAAACCAGGGCGTCCGAGGGCAGTTCGAGCTCGATGAGCCCGAGCGCGGCGGCAGCGGCAGCGTCGGCCCGGCACCCCTCATCCGGGGCCACAGCGTACGCCCAGGCCGCGCTGTCGACCGCTAGACCGGCGTCACCAGCGGCGTAATGGACTGATGACGCCTTGAGCAGCTGTTCCGCGTGCATCCGCACTCCCCTTGACCGACATCGTCGCCGGCGTGGTTCGGTGGTGTACACCGCCGATACCGACGCGGAACAATGATGCCGGTCGTGCGTACGGAAGCAAGAGCCTGGCGGAGCGAACCTCAATATAGTGGCCGCAACACCCTCGCGGATTGACCGGTGTCACCCGGTAGGGGCAGTGGCCCGTGCAAGGCTACGCTGCAAGACGGACAGCAGCGCGTCCACCACGGACCGCCGGTCTCGGGCGTCGAACGAGATCAAAGGGGTCTCGTCGGAGATGGCCAGCGCCCAGCGCACGTCTTCGAGCTCGTGGGCCATCGCCCCGTTGAACCGGTTGACCGCCACGATGAACGGCACATCAGTGTGCTCGAAATAGTCCACCGCCGCGTAGCAGTCGTCCAGGCGACGCGTATCCACGATCACTATCGCCCCCAACGCGCCCTTGGTCAGCTCGCGCCACATGAACCCGAACCGGTCCTGACCAGGCGTACCGAACAGGTACAGCTTGATCTCCTCGTCGATGGTGATCCGGCCGAAGTCCAGGGCCACCGTGGTGGTGACCTTGTCCGGAACCTCACCCGTGCGGTCGATCTCCGCGGCGACCTCGGTGATCGCCGCTTCTGTCGTCAACACCGGAATCTCGGACGCCGCCGCCACCGCGGTCGTCTTACCGACCCCGAAGCCGCCCGCGATGACCACCTTTACCGGCAGCGGCGGGCGGGTACCACTCTGCGGTTGCCGCGCGGGCTCACCGAATGGCTTGAAGTCCACGAATGACCCTCTCGATGATCGGCACGTTGCGCTCCAGACCGACCTCAGGTCGGCGAGCGGCGAGGTATCCCTCGCCGACGAGGTCTCCCACGATGACCCTCGCGACGCCGAGATGCAGATTGAGCTGAGCGGCGATCTCGGCGACAGCGGTCGGCCGCACGCAGAGCGCCACGATGTCGCGACGCTCGAACGCCAGATGCGCTACGACGGACCGCCCAAGGGCGGTGGTCGCCATCTGTGCCTCGATTTCAAGATCGATATCAGTAGAAGAGACTCGACCACCGGTCAGCAGATACGGCCTCAGGCCAGAGGCTTCCCGATCAGACGACCGCACGTCGCGATAGTCCAGGGGGGCCTCGAACGGCGCTTGCGCCCCGTACGAGCCCGCCATCCGGTCAGCGATATACGGGCGAATGAGCGACGGATCTCTACCATCCGGAGAGTCGTAGTCATCAGGCCGCATACGATCACGTCCCGACGCTGTACTTGAGCTCCTCGATGAGCTGCGGGGTGAGTACAGCACCCGCACGGTTGGAGAACATCACCATCTCGTACGCCAAGCCGCCGAGGTTCGCTTCCTTGCGCGCGAGCACGCCAAGAGACGAACCGACAGCGATCGAACTGACCAGAAGGTAGCCGCGTTCGAGGTCGATAATGACCTTGTTCGAGGCGCCAAAGTCGTAGACGTGCGACACGCTCATAGCCAGGCTGCTGATGGCTGAGCACGATCGCAGACAGCCGGTCGGCGTCCTCCCTTGCCAGGGTCGCGGACATCGCGATGAGCAACCCGTCAGAGGAAACCGCTATGGCGTCCAGAATCCCAGGGGTCTCAGAGGCAAAACGGCTTAGCAACCAGTTGAACCGCTGAGCCTCGGCACTGATGTTCTGTGTGGGCTGCATTTCTGGACTCCAGCTCGTCAACGTCAACGATGGGTTACTGGTCAGGGGTGGTCGAAGCTCGGGCCAAGCCGTCAAGGAAGCTGTCGAGAGCTGCTCGCTCTGCGTCGGCATCCCGGTTGGACGGCGTCGTCGATACCGGACGCGGCTCGGCTGCGGAACGTAGGTACTCGGAAAGGTGGCTACCGGGGGTTCTTCTGGTCAGGCCGCTCCGAGCGCGCTTGGAGGAATCACCACCGGACTCCGTCGCGCCGCTCGGATCAACCGGGGACGCTTGGCTGTGGCTGTGGCTGTGGCTGTGTGCGGGTCGTGCTCGTTCCGAACGCACCTGCCGTTTGTGGGCTGGGTCCGCCACGGCGGGGTGTGCGCGCTCGATGACAGTCGACAGCCTGTCGACCTGGGAGGCCGGCATCGGAGACTTCGTCTCGAAGATCGGCTCTACCAGATCAGAGCCGGCCTTCTTCAGTCGCGCCGCCGCAGCCTGCGCGGTGCCCATGGTGAATGCCTCCAGTTCCGCCCGCTCCGCGACCGCGTCCCGGGCCACGGGCCCGGTCTTGAAGTCATCGGAACCGATACCGAACGACGGAAGGTGTCCACCGGGCTTGCGTCTGGTTAGCCCGCGAAGGGCAATCGGCCCCGCGGCTTCTGGCTCCGCGTGCCGAGGTGATCTCGGCTGCCGGTTCTCTGATAGGCCGGTTGGTGGTACAGCTGGCCGTTCTACCACCGAGGGAAGTGGTACGACGGGCAGCAACGGAGCCGCCGGGGGGACGGAAGGGCCGTCCGGTGGAGAGGAACCCGGTACCCGAGGTGTCGCCTCCGGGATATTGGGCGGCGGCACGAACCAGGCGAGGTTCTCTTCAGGCGGTTCCACCGCCGTCAGCTCCGCAGAGGGTTCCACCGGAGCCGGCTCCTCAACCAACGGCTCCGAGCTCACCTCAGCTAAAACCGGCTCCTCAACCAACGGCTCCGGACTCACCTCAGCTAAAACCGGCTCCTCAACCAACGGCTCCGGACTCACCTCAGCTAAAACCGGCTCCTCAACCAACGGCTCCGGACTCACCTCAGCTAAAACCGGCTCCTCAACCAACGGCTCCGGACTCACCTCAGCTAAAACCGGCTCCTCAACCAACGGCTCCGGACTCACCTCAGCTAAAACCGGGGGCTGCTCGACCGACACCGCCAGTGGAACGATCGGCGGCTTCGACGGGGCATGGCGGGTCGCGACCGGCAGCAACGACGGCACAGCCTCACCAAACATCGGCGACATCTCGTTGGGATCGGTGAACAGATCCGCCGGGACGACGACCGTCGCGGTGACCCCCTGCTCGCCGGTGTAACTCAACTCGACGTTCAGACCGTGCCGGCGGGCCAACCGGCCGACGACGAACAGTCCGAGAACCGAGGTCGGCACGACGTCGAGCCGCTCACGTTCGACAAGACGCCGGTTCTCCTCCGCCAGCCGGTCATCGGACATGCCGATACCTCTGTCAATGATCGAAATCCGGCAGGTCTCGTCAAGGACCGCCTCGATCTCCACAGGGGTTCCGGGCGGGGAGAAGGCTGTCGCGTTCTCCATGAGCTCCGCGAGGATGAGCCGTAGGTCCGGAACAAGAGCTGGTGAGATCGTCACCGTTGCCAGTTGCCCGACCCGGACGTTCTGGTAACCCTCGATCTCGGCCACCGCCGACCGGATGACCTCCGACAGCGGCGCTGGCGCGACGATGCGCTCGTCCTCACGGGCACCGGAGACCACCAGGAGGCTGTCGGCACTTCTGTGCAGGCGGGTCGTAAGGTGGTCGAGCCGGTACAGCTTCCCGAGCAATCGCTCGTTCTGCTCATTACGCTCAAGATCGTCAATGAACGTGAGCTGCCTCGCCACCATGCTTCTGGTGCGCCGGGCGATGTTCGCGAACATGACCGAGGTGTTGCGTCGGGTCGCGATCTGCTGTTCCATCAGCCGAGCCGCGGTGAGCTGTACCCGGTTGAACGCGACAGCCAACTCGCCGATCTCGTCTTCGGTCTGGACCTCGACCGCCTCGACCTTCGGCGGCTGGGCGTTTTCGATCTCGCTGTCGGCGACGCGTACCAGTTCCGCCGTCGCGAGTTCCGCGACGTGGACAGCCGCTGCCGTCAACCGCCGTAGTGGCCGGGAGACCGACCGGCTAACGGCCATGCTCAGCAGGATCACGATGCCTACGAGCAGGCCCGCGACTCCGATGATCACGCCAGCTGTCACGCGAGCCGTTGATGCCCGCTCATCGGCCCGGATCGCGATGTCCCGTGCGATCCGTTCCTGCTGCATCCGCGTCAAGGTGATGATCGTCTGCGCGGCGGAGAGCGACTCCGTCAATGACGGTCTTGTGCCCTTCTCCGTCAGTTCCTTGGCGAGGGTAGAAACCCTGCGACCAGTCGGACCCTGTAACACGAGGTTGAGAAGGGTGTTCTCCTCGGCGTCCGCCTGCTGACGGAACCGGGAGGCGACCGAGGCCCGCAGCAGCTCCGCTTCCTTGACCATGTTGGTGGCTCCGACCGGGTCGGTGCTCGCGAACACGAGGCCCGCCCCGACCCGACCGGTTTCCTCATTGGTACGCAGCAGCGCGTCGAGGATGTTCATCTGGCGGATACCGGTCGCGTCCGCCTTGTCCTGCTGGGTCAGGCGAAGAGCGTCGATGAACCGAATGACGGTGTCGTGGTAGGTATCCAGGACACTGGCCGGAGCCACTGTTCTCCTGAGTACCGACCGGCGGACGTTCGTAAGTGCTCGCAGACCACCTACCGCGGACTTCAGCTTCACGTCACGCGGAAGGACGAGAGCTTGCTCTACGTCGGCGGCATGGTCATCTGTCGCGGCGGTCCGCGTGACATACGCCGTCTGGTCTGTCTGTGGCGTTGCGAGGTAGGTCAGCCCGAGCAGGCGCTCCTCTTGGAGGTCCTGTACCAGCACCCCGACCACCTGTGCCTGGCTCGCGACCCCGACCGTCGAACCGGCGGCGACCGCTGAGCTGACCTGCCCGATCGTGAACGGAACGCTCGTGATCACAACCGCGATCAGCGGCAGAATCAGCAGCAGTGTCAGCTTCTGCCGGACGTTGAGTCTAGCGAGAATCATCGGCACGCTCCCGACGTCGCGCCCGGATTCCCCGGCCGACGCGTACCAGTTCTTCCGACATCTGGTTCTCCCCAGGGTTCGGCTCAGCCGCGGAGTTGCCCTCCACCGACTGCAGTCCCCGCATCGACCGTCGAGCCCGCACTGCCTCGCTCAGTCGATCCTTGGCGGTGTCGCTGTCAGCGCGGTCCTTGGCTGGCGCGACCACCGGCTTCTCCCGGCGGCCACCCTTCGCCATGGCCCACAGCACCAGGGCACTGAACAGGAGGGCGAGCGATCCCAACCCGAGCGTCTGCATCCGGCTGACCCCCACCTGGTTCACCCGGGACTCCAAAAGCTTGTCCAGTTCTGTAAGAGTGGCCGTGTTGAGCTTTCTCGCGGCTTCTCGAACCTCGCCCGCCTTCAGCGCCAGCGTTGCCGTGTCAACCTGGTTCAGGTCCTGGAGCAGAGTCACCGGCGGCACGAACTCGTCCACAGCGCTGCGGAACGTGTCGAGCTGCGTCGTGATGGCAGGACCAAGACTGGAGCTGGACGTGGCGTCCATGGCTTTACGAAGCCCGGTGGCGATGCCTTCGCTCTCCCTCGCCACCTGGTACCGGGCCACGCCGATCCTGGTCTCCGCCTGCGCTCTCTCAGCGGGATTCGTGACCGAGTTGGCGAGCCTTGCCAGATCAGAGGCCCGTCCCGCGAAGACCGTCACCTCGGATAGCCGAAGTACCGTGGCATCCATCAGGTAGTACGAGTCGAGGACCGGGTCGAGAACAAGGTTCGAGCTGTCAGCGATCTTGTTGATGAGCTCGACGACGAGCTGTACGACGTCGGTGTAGGCCCGGTACGCGGGCTCTCCACTCGGACGCTGATTGATCAAAGTATTGATGCGACCGCGAAGATCGGTCCAGCGCTGCCCACTTCCGAGGGCGTCGCCGTATTTCTTCTCAACCGCGTCAACCGCGCTTATTCCCTGCTGAAGTCCTGACGAGTCCGCCACTCCACCCTCGACCGTCGTCGACTGCGCGTCGACCATCTTGTCGAGGATCTCGGTGAGAGGCTGCAGATAAGCGATACCCTGTCGCTCCGCCTGAGCGAAGTTGAGGTCTTTGGTGCTCGCTATCCAGGACTGGACAAGGGCAACGGAGAACAGAACGGCTACGATCACCGGCAACCCGATGAGACCGAGAGTTCGTGGACTCCAACGACGTGGGTTGACGGTCTGGGCCTGCTTGACCATGACTTCCCTTCCGGTGGCTCAGCGGTTTACCGAAGTGACGGACCCGCCAGCGAGTCCCGGATCGGCACGCCACCGCCCGCTCGCGCCGTATGTTTTTGTGCCGCGGACCGTCCCGTCGTACGCAGAAGCGACGCCGGGTGTCGTGAGCGGTACCAGTACCGTTTCTATGGGCAGCCACCCAGTTGCCCCGATATCTGTCGGCCCCAGGCCCCGATTCACCGCTCGCCCTCCCCCAATACGACCTCTCGCGGCTTCTCCGCCGGCGAGCTACCAGGTACGGCACTCACCAACAAATCGCGAAGGGGGCAGGTTCTGCTCGCCCTTCGGGACGGATCATCGCGATTGACGTCGCCCAGTCTTGGGAGCCGCTGGTACGGTCCCCGGTGCCACGGGGTTTCGATACCGGTGCGTTCATTCCGTTGCCGGGACGGTGCAGATCTCACCTCCGGCAGCGATCTCAGCCCCCGGCAAGCGATCATCGATACATGGCCACTGACATAGTTGTCGGGGTCGACGGATCCCGGTGTGGCAGCGCCGCCTTGAGATGGGCTGCCGCAGAGGCCAGCCGGCGGGAGGCGCGGCTACGCGTGGTGTGTGCCTACGAGATCCCGCGGCTGTCTGGTCGGATCGATGCGCAGAGTGAACTCGAGCAGGCAGCACGGGAGCACGCCAACGACGTGGTCGCCTCGGCGGCCGCCGAGGCGAGAGACCTCCTACCGGACCTGACGATCACCACAGCCACCGCAGCGGGCTCGCCAGCGCGGGTCCTGCTGGAAGCGGCAGCTACCGCCGCCGCCGTCGTCATGGGCAACCGGGGAAGGGGCGGCTTCGCCAGCCTGCTCCTTGGCTCCACCTGCCAGCAGGTAGCCACGCACGCCCCCTCGCTGGCTGTCGTGGTGCGGGGCAGGGGAGCGACCGCTGCGGGGCCCATCGTGGTCGGCTGTGATGGTTCCCAGCCATCGGAGTTCGCGCTGTCCGTCGCGTTTTCGCAAGCCCTGAGCCGAGGCTGCGGTCTTGTGGCGATTCGCACCTTCGCTGTTCCCGCCCCGATCTGGGGAATGGATGTCCCGCCCAGCGCCTTCGACACCGAAGAGATCCAGCGTCTTGAGCAAGAGGAACTCAACCGGTCAGTGGAACCGTTGGTTGAACGCTATCCGTCGGTACCCGTGGAGTCGTCGGTCCTTCCCGGCCTTGCCAGTCGTGCTTTGACCACGACGGCGGAAGGCGGTCAGCTGCTGGTGGTCGGAGCCAGTGGGCACACCGGACTCGCCGGGGCCCTGCTCGGCTCCGTCGTGCTGTACGTGCTTCACCATGCCGACTGCCCCGTTCTGGTAGCCCATCCTCCGGTCAACGCCTAGAACACGCAGGTCGAGGCTAAGGTCCTATGAGTTGCGGGACTCGCGGCTCTGCAACCAGCGGGCACCACGCGGTCGGATGAACGAGGTCACTGCGACCGAACGGGGAGAGTCGAGACGACCTCAGCGTTCTGGCCCCACTCGCAGTGTGAGAGTGCAGTGTGTGAGTTGCGGTCGATAAAACTTTTGTGACGACAGCGGGCACATAGTGACCGGGCTGCGGGGTCCGGTGCCACGGATCCCGCAGACCCGCGAGAGAGGGCACCCGATGAGCGTCCCGGTATCCGGTGATCCACCATCCCCGAACACCAGAAGTTCCATGACAGCAACCGCTTCTGAGCTGCTGGCCGCCCACGCCTTCCTTAAGGATCTTCCAGAACGGTACCTTTCCCGCCTGTCCTGCTGGTCGCGTCGCACGGTGTTTCATCCCGGGACCCGCGTGTTCAACGAGGGCGGAAAAGCCGATCGATTCTGGTTGATCAGAGAGGGAGAAGTGCGATTGGACGCCCGGCTGCCCAGCGGGGAGAACGTCGCCATAGAAACCCTTGGTCCCGACACCGTGCTCGGATGGTCCTGGTTGTTCCCGCCCCGCCGATGGACATTCGGCGCCACAGCGGTTTCATCGGTACTCGCGATCGAGTTCGACGCCACCGGGGTACGTCGGGTCTGCGAGGATTCCCCGGATCTTGGATACGATCTCACCCGGCGATTCATGATGACCGTCACCAATCGCCTGCAGGCCACCCGATTCCGGCTACTCGACGCGCTCGGAGCGATGTCATCCGGTGCCCCGAACGCAGAGTGAAGCGTTGACGCGTAATGGCGTCGTCGTCATCGGCGTCGGCAACCCATTTCGGCGGGACGACGGCGCTGGCCCGGCGGTAGCGGAACGACTACGCGCACAGCACCTCGCGGGGGTGCGACTCGAAGTCAGCAGCGGCGCGGCAGCGGACCTGATCGAGCTGTGGGACGGCGCCCAGCTGGCTGTCGTCGTTGACGCCCTGCGGGCCGACCCCGCTACCCCAGGACGAATTCACCGGTTTTCGCTGGTACCGCACACGGACTGGTCCACGGAGATCGGAAGATCACCGTCCACTGAGTTCGGGGAGGCCGTCGCCCTTGCCCGCGCACTCGGGCGATTGCCCCAGCGGCTGGTGCTGTTCGCCATCGAAGCCGGAGATCTTGGATTCGGTCCGGGGCTCAGTCCAGCCGTCGCGGCGGCCGCTGGACGAATCGCCGTGAAAATCATCAACGAGGTGTCCCGGTACCGTCTCAGGACCGGACCTGCGTCCGGCTAGGACAACTGAACAGGTCAAGACTTGATCTCAGAGCTGCGCTGTCCGCTAATCCAGCCACTAAACTGACCGATTCCGGGCACAATCGGATTCCGGCCAGGAAGGGGCATCAGGTGGACCCGCTCGACCTCGCCAGATTGCAGTTCGCGGTCACCACCGTATACCACTTCATATTCGTTCCGATCACCATCGGACTGTCCATCCTGGTCGCAGGGCTCCAGACGGCGTGGGTACGCACGGGGAGACCGGAGTACCTGCGCGCGACGAAGTTCTGGGGCAAACTCTTCTTGATCAACTTCGCCATGGGAGTCGTCACAGGGATCGTGCAGGAGTTCCAGTTCGGCATGAACTGGAGCAGCTACTCCCGCTTCGTTGGTGACGTCTTCGGCCCACCCCTTGCGATCGAGGGTCTGCTGGCGTTTTTCCTGGAGTCGACCTTCCTCGGGTTATGGATCTTCGGATGGGACCGGCTTCCCAAGCGGCTGCATCTCGCTACGATCTGGATCGCCTCGCTGGGCACAGTGCTGTCGGCCTACTTCATCCTCGCTGCGAACTCCTGGATGCAACACCCGGTGGGATACGTCCTGAACCAACGCACCGGACGCGCGGAACTGAAGGACCTCGGAGCCGTGCTCACCAGCGACATCACCGTGATCACTTTTGGCCATACCCTGGCGGCGTCGCTGTGCACGGCCGCAGCGCTGATGATGGCTGTGGCGGCGTGGCATCTGCGGCGGGACAACCAGTTGGAGATCTTCCGGCCGTCCTTCCGGCTCGGCGCGTGGGTGCTGCTCGTCGCGGGACTCGCGGTTGTGCTGTCCGGTGACCTCCAGGGTCGGGTACTGACCAGACAGCAACCGATGAAGATGGCGGCAGCTGAGGCGTTGTACGAGACGACAGATCACGCGTCCTTCTCCGTGCTGACGATTGGCTCCATCGACGGCCGGGAAGAGATCTTCAGTATCCGGATTCCAGGGCTGTTGTCCCTCCTTTCCACGGGGTCACCGAGTGGGACGGTGGAGGGCGTCAACGACCTGCAACGCCAGGCGACCGCGCGGTTCGGGCCCGGTGACTACCGACCACACGTTCCCACGGTGTACTGGTCGTTCCGGATCATGTTCGGGCTGGGCTTCCTTGTGACCGGAATCGCGGCCCTCGCGCTCTGGTTCACCAGGCGCGGGCGCACCCCCAGCCGGGCCTGGGTGTGGAAGCTGATGCTGGCGGTCGTAGCCTTCCCGCTACTGGCGAACTCCTTCGGTTGGCTGTTCACGGAGCTGGGTCGGCAACCCTGGTCGGTCTTCGGTGTCTTCACCACCGCTGACAGCGTGTCCCCCGCCGCCGGCCTCGGCGAGGTGGCGACCTCCCTGATCGTCTTCACGCTGTTGTACGGCGTGCTCGCCCTCGTGGAGGTCGCGCTCCTGCTGCGATTCGCAAGGGCCGGGGCACCAGAACTGTCCGAGCCGGACGACGACGCTCCTGGAGACGACTCCGGGGAATCGATGGCCTTCGCGTACTGACCAGGGCCGGGCACATCAGCCGCGGCGATAGCCGAAGGAGTAGCGATGGAGCTGACGACAGTCTGGTTCATCCTGATCGCCACCCTCTGGGCGGGGTACTTCGTGCTGGAGGGATTCGACTTCGGAGTCGGGATCCTCCTGCCCGTGCTCGGAACGACCAATGAGGAGCGACGGGTGCTCATCGGTACCATCGGTCCGGTATGGGATGGCAACGAGGTGTGGCTGATCGTCGCGGGTGGTGCGACGTTCGCGGCCTTCCCCGAGTGGTACTCCACCCTGTTCTCAGGGTTCTATCTCCCGCTGTTGCTGATCCTGGTCGCATTGATCCTGCGAGGTGTGGCCTTCGAGTACCGGAGCAAGATCGACAGCGACACCTGGCGACGCCGCTGGGACACGGCGATCGTGTTCGGCAGTTCCGTGCCGGCCGTCCTGTGGGGAATCGCGTTTGGCAACATCGTGCGGGGAGTGCCGATCGCGGCTGACCACGAGTACGTCGGTGGGTTCTTCAACCTGCTCAATCCGTACGCCCTGCTGGCGGGTGCCACGACCTTCACGCTGTTCGCCCTGCACGGAGCGGTCTTCATCGCCCTGAAAACCGATGGGGACCTCAGGTCGCGGGCTGGTCTGCTCGCTAAGCGACTCGGGGTCGCCGCGGCCGTCGCCACGACCGCGTTTCTGGTCTGGACTGGCGTGACCCACCACGACCAGGTGGGGTGGCTGCTGTGTGGCCTGGCGGTACTGGCCCTGCTCGCCGGGATCGCCGCGGCCTGGGTCCGCAGGGAGGGCTGGGCGTTCCTCGCCACCGCCGCGACCATCACGCTCGTGGTAGCGGCGATGTTCACCATCCTGTTCCCCGCTGTAATGCCGTCCTCGATAGCCGCGGAGTTCGACCTCACGGTGCACAACGCGGCTTCAACGGCGTACACGCTACGCATCATGACCTGGGTAGCCGTGGTATTTCTTCCCATCGTGCTGTGCTATCAGTCCTGGACATACTGGATTTTCCGCAAACGGTTGAGTGTGACCGCCATCCCGAGGGCTACGGGGCTCGCCCCGATTCCCAGGGTCGAACCGCCCACTGGCGGGTGAGTCGGGGCCGGCTGATGCGACCACTCGACCCTCGCCTGCTGAGATATGCCAGCGCCACCCGGAGCTTTCTCGCGCTGTGCGTAGGGCTCGGCGTAGCGAACGCCGTCCTGATCGTGATCCAGGCGAGCCTGCTCGCCCAGGGCATCACCTGTGTGTTCGACGGAGACACCGGGCCACCGGAGGATACGGACAGCACAGTGCTCACCCGGACGCTGCTCGCCCTCACCCTCGTGATCATGGGTCGGGCAATGGTGGCGTGGGCACAGGAGATAGCGGCACAGCGCACCGCCGCCGCGGTGAAGACCGAGTTGCGTCGCGGACTGTTCGAACGGTTGGCGAAACTGGGACCAGCCTGGTTGACCCGGCAACGGACCGGGGAGATCGTGGCACTCACGGGTCCAGGGTTGGAAGCCCTCGACGGGTATTTCGCGCGTTACCTTCCCCAACTGGTGCTCGCGGCCCTGATTCCGGCGGTGGTCCTGGCTCGGATCTTTCCGCGGGACGGCATCGCCGCTGGCACCATACTGGTGACGCTCCCTCTGATACCCCTGTTCATGGTTCTGATCGGCCACAAGACCCGGCGGGCACAGCAGCGCCAGTTCCGGCTGCTCGCCCGGCTGTCCCACCACTTCCTCGACGTGGTCACCGGTCTGCCGACGCTGAAGGCCTACCGCCGCGCTATGGCTCAGGAATCCACGATCAGATCCGTGACCAGCGAATACCGGCGGGTGACCCTGCGCACCCTTCGGGTAGCGTTTCTCTCGTCCCTGGTACTGGAGCTGGTGGCAACCCTCTCGGTCGCGCTGGTCGCCGTCGGCATCGGGTTGCGATTGGTCGATGGCCAGCTCGACCTTCAGACAGCGCTGGTCGTTCTGATTCTCGCCCCAGAGGCCTACCTACCGCTGCGACAGGTTGGCGCCAACTTCCACGCCAGTTCCGAGGGACTCGCCGCTGCGAACCAGGCCTTTGCCGTGCTGGAGACGCCGGTGCCGATCACGGGCACCTCTACCCTGATACCCGATATCGCCACAAGCACCCTGAGTCTGGAATCGGTGTCCGTGAAATACCCAGACCGTGATCACCCGGCGATCAGCGGTTTCGAACTCACCGTGCGGCCCTGCGAGATCGTGGCGTTGACGGGGCCGAGCGGATGCGGAAAGTCGACAGTGCTTTCGGCCCTCATGGGGTTCGTAACCCCCACCTCTGGACGGATCAGGATCGGGGAGGTGGCACTCGCAGATCTCGATCTCGACGCCTGGCGGGAACGAATAGCCTGGGTACCGCAGCGACCTCGGCTGTTCGCCGGCACCATCGCGGACAACGTCCGGCTCGGGGCGCCCCAGGCGGACGACGCGATGGTCAGCAAGGCCGTACGCGCGGCGGGAGCCGAACGGTTCGTCGCGGCGCTTCCCCATGGCATCCATACCCGGATCTCGGAGCGTGGGCGGGGACTGTCCGCTGGGGAGCGGCAGCGAATCGCCCTCGCCCGGGCCTTCCTAAGGGACGCGTCCCTTGTCCTGCTCGACGAACCGACGGCGAACCTCGACGGTGGGGCCGAAGCGGAGATCATCACGGCGGTGCGCCGGCTGGCCGCCGGACGAACCGTGATCGTCGCGGCGCACCGGCCATCGCTCGTCGCGATGGCCGACCGGACGGTTCCGGTCGGCGACCCGACCTCGGCGGTGGCGTCGTGAGCACGTCGCCCCAACGCTGGCCGCTGATTCTCGCTGAGGCCGCCAGGCCAGCCACTGTCCGGCTCGCGATCGCCGTTGCCGCTGGCACAGCCGCGAGCGGGGCTGGCATCGGTTTGCTGGCGGCCTCCGCCTGGTTGATTTCCAGGGCGGCTACTCACCCGCCAGTCCTGCACCTGATGACGGCGATTGTCGCGGTACGGGCGTTCGGTCTGAGCAAGGGCGGGTTCCGGTACCTGGAGCGGTTGGCGGGCCACGACGCCGCGCTGCGGGTACTCGCCGATCTGCGGATCCGCTACTACGCCCGACTCGCCCGGCTCTCCCCGGCGGGGCTGGGCGACCACCGCAGCGGTGACCTGGTCGAACGGCTGGTGTCAGACCTTGACGCCGCGCTGGACGTTCTGGTCAGGGTGATCGTTCCGTACGCCGTGGGCCTTGGCGTGAGTGTCGGATCTGTCACAGTGGTCGCGATGCTCTCCCCAGCGACCGCCGCCGCACTCGTGATCGCCATCGCAACGGTCGCTGTCGGGCTCCCCTCGGTGCAGGCGGCATGGGCGCGGCGAGCGGACGGTCGACTCGCTCCGATCCGGGGCGAGATGGCGGCATACACCGTTGAGACCCTGCAGGGACTTGCCGACCTCACGGCGAACGGAGCTGTCGGGCGGGCCATCGAGACGCTGTCCGCCCTTGACGAGCGGCAGCAAGCCGCCACCTGGCGTTCCAGCGTGGTCAGTGGCGTGGGTAGTGCGGTCACCACGCTGGCGACCGGCGGCTGTGTTCTGGTGGGGCTCGCGTCCGGAACGTTCGCTGTGCGGGCTGGAACGCTCCCAGGTGAGCTTCTCGCCGTGGTCGTGCTGGTGCCGATCGTGGTCTTCGAGTCGATCGCAGGGCTGCCGTTGGCAGCGCAACGGCTGGTCGCGGCCCGAGCGGCGCTGGCAAGGGTCGCGGCGGTGTTCGCCGCCACCGACCCCACCCCGGAGCCCGTCGCGCCCATAGCCCTCCCGGCTGGGGCACACACCGTTGCGTTACGTAATGTCACCGCCTCCTGGACGTCGGGACATCCGGTGGTACGAAACATCGATCTCGAACTGCGTCCCGGGGCGAGAGTCGCGCTGGTCGGTGCCAGCGGCAGCGGAAAAAGCACGATCGCGGCCCTGCTGGTGCGGTTCCTTGACCCGGAGGAAGGTTCCGTGACCATTGATTCACGAGACCTGCGCGACCTGCCGACCCAGCGGGTACGAGAGGTGGTGTGCCTGTGCGACGACGAGGCCTACTTGTTCGACTCGACGATCGAGGTCAACCTTCGGGTCGGTTGCCCGGACGCGTCCGCCGACCGGTTGCGCGAGGTACTGGCTGACGTCCGGCTGCTGGACTGGGTGGAGACGTTACCGAAAGGGCTGTCCACTCCGGTCGGCGAACATGGGATGTTGCTGTCCGGGGGGCAGCGGCGACGGCTGGCACTGGCGCGAGCGCTGCTCGCCGACCCCCCGGTCCTCGTCCTCGACGAGCCGACGGAGCACCTCGACGAAAGCGCGGCAGCTGCCGTCGTCCGCGACCTGCTCGCTGCGACCACCGGCCGCACCACCTTGTTGATCACTCACCGGCCGCTGGGCCTCAGCGAGGTCGACGAGATTGTCACGCTGGAGGCTGGCCGGGCAACACGCCGCAGGCGGACAGCAACCACCGAACTACAATAAATTAACCAGCAATCGATCTGAGATACCGATCACCCGGCAAGGGGCGATCATCGGCGCTGATAGTCAATATTCTCAGATACGAGCACTCCCAGATGGCGGGTGCTCTTGCCTTCGACCCGGGCAACACCTCAGAGTATGGGGGTGTTGCCCGGGTGTAGCGCCGCCGGGCGCCCTCGGGTAGCAGATGGAGGATTGATGGACAGCACCACCGGGCCGGTCGTCGTAGGCGTCAACGGGTCACGGCCCAGCGCTGGGGCTCTCCGCTGGGCGGCTCGCGAGGCCGCGGCACGAGGGCTGCCGCTGAGGGTGGTGAACGCCGCTGGCTCTGGCGACCATCGCCTCTGGGCCACCGCGCGCGCGATGGTCGCCGAGGCGGTCGGCGACGCGAGGAGCCTTTGGCCGAACCTCGCCGTCGAGGGCGAGGTGATCGACGGCGCTCCCGCGAGCAAGTTACGCGAGGCGTCCCAGTCGGCCTCACTCGTAGTGGTCGCCAGCCGAGGGATCGGTGGTTTTCCGCAGTTGCTGGTCGGGTCGGTGGCCTCACAGGTCGCTCTGCACGCCGACAGTCCCGTCGTGATCGTCCACAACGCCAAGGAATGGGCGGAGTCGGCAACCGATCAGGCCGGCCTTCCCGTGGTGGTCGGCGTCAACAACTCCCCGGATTCCGAGGAGGCTCTTGGGGCCGCGTTCGCCGCAGCGGCGGCGCATCGGGTTCCGGTGGTGGCGGTTCGAACCTGGCGACCGCAGCTGGTCGCCCACCACGGCGAGGTCTACCGGGCGCGGGTCGATGAAGCCGGCATCACCAGCTCAAAGCACTACGCTGTCAGCGAGGCGGTCGCCCGGTGGCGCGCCGACTACCCGGACGTGAAGGTCGAAATCAGGGTGGAGACGGACAGCGCGGCCGCCGCCCTGGTCGGAATCTCCCGCAAGGCGCAGTTGCTCGTGCTCGGATCCTGTGGTCACAGCGGCGGTGCCGGGGCACGGCTGGGTGCCACCACCCATCAGGTACTCAACCACGCCCAGTGCCCGACGATGATCGTGCGCAGCTGACCGTCGTCACCCCACCCGGATCACAAGCGATCCAGGGGCGATGGTTCGGCTGCGATTCCCGGATGGACGCTGTGGTCTCCGCGGGGCTCCCACAACTGGATGTCCACGGTGTCCGGACGCTTATCGGGGGTACGAGCAGGGGAGTGCCGTTTCGGCGCCAGTTGACGATCGGGGCCAGCGACCGTCGGGCGATCACGGTGAGCAGCGCCTCCATGAGTTCGTACTCACGGTAACGGCAACTGGTCGGCGATGGTCGATCCAGCAGCTGGACCGCCTCGATGGTGAACAGGTAGCCGACCCTGCTCCCGCAGGTGATCCTTTCTATCGTGTCGACCCGGCTGTCGTCGCTCCCAAGGGGCTGCGGCCGGATGTGCCGCTTTCCCGGCGACTTGAAGATGGTCCGCCATCCCTCGGAGAGCGCCTCGACAAGGGTCCCCCGGACCTCGGCGGTCCGCTCGTCCCAAGGCAGTCGGGCGCAGGGCACCGTGCCGTAGGCCACGCGGAATCCTGGAAAGAACAGCGGAGTACCCCGATGTTCCAGGATCAGGTCACCCTCCGAGAGAAACCCGCCCTTGAGATCAGATTCCAGCTCGCTGACGGGCGGTACGGCGCGGGGATCCCAGAGATGTTCCAGGTAGTCGAGAGCACTGTCGAAGCTGACGGTCTCCCGCACCGCTCTCGGATCGCGTCGTGGCCCCATGACCCCCTCGGCGCGCCACTCCCAGCAGGCGAAGAAGCTGTCCTTGATTCTCGCGCCCGCCGCGGTGAGGTCCCCGACCAGCGCGGCGACAGTGCCACGGGGGTCGTCGATCCCGCCGATCCTGGCGTGGAACAGGTGTTCATGGACGAATGGTTCAGCCGTGACGAAGGGGGATCCCGCCGGATCACGCCTGTTGTCCGATCGTTCCGTTTCACGCAGCCATCGGTACATCACACGCATCTGCCGATCGGTCAGGCCAGGTGCGAAGCTGAGTGAGACGATCAGGTCCTCCGCCGCTCCCAAGCCGTCGAAAACCGGCTCGGCCAGACCGTCTCGGGGGACGGCGCGGGGCTGGTAAATGGTCATCTTCGCCCCCAGCTCCTCTCGATCCACAACCCGGGTCGGTGTGCGTCGATCCACTGTGCCACCTCAGCCACCTTCCCCACAATTGTTGTATCCACCCGTGATCCAGCCTCAACCGCGCCTTACCTGACTTTCCAACGGACTTCCCGGCGTCGAACTTCGGACAGCCGATCAAACACGGCCCGCAGGCGCCCTGTCCCGGGCATTCTGCGGATAGACTTCAGCGCACCCCGCGAGCGTCAGCGCGGGGTCAACTCTCCAGGAGGCCTCGTGGCTTTCCAGGCCGGCACGCTGGTTGATCATCTCGCGAACGCCGTCTCCACAGCACTAGTGCTGGTCACGCGAAGCGGCGAGCGGGTATGGCACAACCAGGCGTTCACCGAGCTGCTCTATGAGCCCTTCGACAGCGCTCACCAGCGGAGTCCCGCAGATCCGCTACCACTCGCGCCCGCAAGGCCAGGTGGTCCGGCGATCGAGGTGGCATGGGAGACCCCCGGCCTGACCCGCTGGTTGGAGGTCCAGTGTCGCGAGGTATCCGACCACATGCTGTACGAAATCGTCAACGTGACAAAGCGCCGCGCCGAGCGGGAGCGCGCACAGGGGCACCAGTGGCGACTGTCTCACATCGAGCGGCTGGCGCAGATCGGAACCTGGGAGTGGGATCCCAGCACCGGAGCAGTGGTCTGGTCGGCAGAGTTGCTGGCGAACCTGGGGTTTCCCCCTGACGCCGAACTCGACTTCGCGGCCTACCGGGCGCTACTGCACCCAGACGACGTCGCGCTCGTCGATCGAACCCTGCGGGAGGCGTTGCGCACCGGCAGACCGTTCAGCTACACCCACCGGATCTACCTGGCGGATCTGGTCACACTGCGCCACTTCGAGTGCTACGGCGAGATCCTCACCGACGGCAGCGGTGCGCCAGCGAAAGTACTGTGCGTCGCCCACGACATCACCGAGCGGCAGCGGTTCCAGGCGGAGCTGACGTACCTCGCGGACCATGACTCCCTTACTGGCCTGGTGAACCGGCGAGTCGTCACTGCCCGCCTCGCTGATCTGATCGCGCAAGACCACGACGGCGGTGGGCTACTCATCGTCGACATCGACAACTTCAAGGACGTCAACGACTTGCGGGGCCACGCCGTCGGGGACGAGGTGATGCGCTGTCCTCGCAAGGCTGCTCCGCGAGAACCTTCCAAAGTCGGCGGTGCTGGGCCGCCTCGGCGGGGACGAGTTCGCCGTGGTGCTCTTCGAAGGCAGTACGACCGATGTTCTTCGAGCCGGTGAGATCCTGTGTGATCAGGCGGCGCGCACCCCGCTGGTGGTGTTCGGCGAAACCCTGCGGATCACGCTCAGCGTTGGGGCCGCGCCCCTGTGCGGCGACCATGACAGCGAGATCCTGATGGCACACGCCGACCTCGCCCTGTACGAGGCGAAGAACGCCGGCCGCAACCGGGCGAGGTTGTTCGCCCTGGAGCAGTACCGCCACGCAGTTCAGCGCGTCAACGTCGTGCGCCGCATCAGGGAAGCCCTCGACACCAATCACCTGGAGCTCGACGCCCAGCCCATCGTCGACCTCGCAGAGGGGCGCACCACAAGCTATGAGCTTCTGGTACGACTCAGGGACGGGGTGTACCCAGAGATCGGCCCTTCCGAGTTCCTTCCAACGCTCGAGCGAGGCGATCTCGTAAGGGAACTCGACCAGTGGGTCATACTCCAGGCCGTCGACGCCCTGGCGCTGCCTGTCGCCCGGCGGGCCGGACTCTGCCTGGACGTGAACGTCTCCAGCCGGTCCATGGACGATCCAGGCTTTGGCGACTGGGTGGTGGAGACCCTTCGGAAATTCGACGTGGCACCGCCCCGTCTCGGGCTGGAGATCACCGAGACGACGGCGATCAGCAACCTTGACGCGGCCCGGCGGCTGGCGGCGACCCTAACGGCCGCTGGGTGCCGGTTCAGCCTCGACGACTTCGGCGCGGGGTTCGGATCGTTCACCTATCTGAAGTACCTGCCGTTCACCACCGTGAAGATTTCGGGTGAGTTCGTTCGGCAAGCCGACCAGGGTGGTGCTGACCGGGTGCTCGTGGACGCGGTGGTAAGAGCCGCGACCGGGCTCGGTATGACCACGGTCGCTGAGTACGTCGATCGTGCCCCCCTGGTCGACGCGCTACACCAATTGGGGGTCGACCGCGGGCAGGGCTTCTACCTCGGCGAGCCGGCACCACTGCGGACACTGGTCGCCGCGGGGCGGACAGAGGAGCCCCCGCCGCGGGTGATCATTCCCCGGCCACGCTGACGGCACGGCCGGCTCGGCGTCACCCAGTCGCGCGGCCAACGGAGGGCCTCCCCGTCACACGGTCGCGGCGGCCCCGAGAATCGCGGATCCGTCGGTACCAGATTCTCCAAAGAGCAGGTCGGACACCACCACGGTGACGTTGTCCGGCGCTCCCCCATCGAGCGCCAACTCGACAAGGCGGTCGACGCAGCGGTCGACGTCGGGGTAGTCACGCAACGTCGCGTGGATCGCCTCGAACGACACGACCCCCGAAAGGCCGTCGCTACACAGCAGGTAACGGTCGCCATGCCGCGCCGACCGAAGGGAATACTCCGCGGGAGTTCCGCTGCCCTGGAGCGCCTTGGTCACAAGGAACCGCTGCGGATGAGTCTCCGCCTCCTCCGCGGTGATGTGGCCGTCGTCAACCAGCAACTGCACGAAGGTGTCGTCCCTTGTCACCTGGTACAGCTCCCCGTCCCGCAGCAGATAGGCCCGCGAGTCGCCGATGTGCACCATGGCCAGATCGTCACCGGTCACCACAAGAGCCGTGAGGGTGGTACCCATACCCCTGCGGGCCGGGTCGGCCGCCACGGCCTCTCTGAGCCGCTCGTTGGCGCGTTCCACCGCCTCCCGCAGCGCTGCTATGGCTCCCCCAGGCGCCGCGGCCGCCAGACCGGCGGTCCCCTCGTACACCGCGTCGCCCACCGGAGCCGTTTCCTGCTCCTGGCGTAGTGGCACGGTGGTGTATCCGTCCGTCGGCCCGTCGAAGGCGTTGAACGCCACGTCGTCCGCTGGTTCAGGGCCAAAAACCGCCTCGTCGAGCGGAGCGAGTGCCGCGATGACGATGGCGCTCGCCAAGTCCCCGGCCGCCATTCCACCCATGCCGTCGGCTACCGCGAGCAACTGGGGCCCCACGTATGCCGAATCCTGGTTACCTCGCCGCACCAGACCCCGGTGAGTGCGAGCGGCGAACCGTAGTCGCAGCCGCCCGGCGGTGCCTGTGGCCGAATCGTTCCCCATACCCGTCAGCCTGCCCTCGTTCTGCCCACTCTACGAGTACGAACCTATGCGTTGGTCGCTCGCCAGTCTGCGCCGGGGGAGAAGCCAGCACCACCACCCTCTCCGGTACGTCGTCGGCGTCAACCTCCCGCGACCACTTCCACCACGAGCACCACGGCGAGAACGTCCGGGCCTCTGAGGACTTGGCGGATCAGATCCAGAGGCAGCAACCCGAAGGGCGTGTCGACCGCCATCCCAGCGTACGAGATCGGACGCCGACCCGCTCCCCGGTACACCGCCGCGAGTACTCCGACCGCGAGCACCGTCGCCAGCACCGGGTTCGACCACCCTGAGACCGGAGCCGTCGCGGCCCACCACACCGCGAGCCCCAGCGACGGCACGATCAGGTGTGCGATCCGCAGGTCAGCGTCCGTTCCGCCAAGGGTGCGTCGCAATGCCTCCGAGCGGCACACGTACCGCAGGCCACTGGCGAGACGGTCCACGGCAAGGTACCCGGCGACGATTCGAACCGGATCGACGGCCACCGGCCAAACCAGTGCGACGACGTAGGGCAGCAGGGCCAGCGCGGCCCACGCCAGCACGGTACTGGGACGCCGAACCGGACGCCGGAACTCCGCCTGCAGCAGGATCCACCAGCGGGGACCGGGCCACCAGGACCGTGATCTGACGCTGCCGACGGCACGCCATCGGCGAGCGGCCACCACGTCGGCGAGCAGAGCGGGGTCGAGCAACGTGACAGCCCCGCTGACCGCCGACGCGAGTTGGGCGCCGCCGGTGAGAGCCGCCCGATCGATCCCAGACAACGCGCGCGTGGCCAGCGCCACCGCACCGCAGCATGCCAGGCCGCCCGCGACGACGATGGCGGCCGGGGGGACAGTGACCTCGGGAAGGCTCTTTCCACCAGCGCTCAGGGCGACGACGATTCCACAGCCCAGTACGCCGCCAGCAAGGAGCCCCGGCCCCTGCCAGCTGGTCCAGCGGGGGGCGGTCGGCGACTGCGCCACCACGCACAGCGCCGCGACGGTTGGAGCGAGCACAGCCCCCGCGGTGATCGCCCACCAGAACTGGGATACCTGAGCGAACGCGCCGGCCCCCGCTCCGACCGCCGCTCCGACGATCGCCGCGATGCCCAGCAACGCGGCCAGCCACGGCCAGAGCCAGCCCCGGCGACTGACGGGGGCAGCCAGTGCCCAGGTCTGGCCGGCCGGGGTGACGAAGAGTGGGCCAAGAGCCGCCAGGCCACGGGCCGTGGCGCCCGCGAGGCCCGTCAGTACCGCCACCGTCAACCAGGACCTCACACCGCCAGTGCCGATGGTCGACGAGTCTGGTCCGACGTAACCGGCGACCGTTCTCGCTGTCGCCCAGCCGTAGATCGCGACGAGCAGCAGGGCCATGTACCCGTCGGTCAGGAACTCCGAGAGGCTGCCAGCGCGGTGACGGCGCCGGCCAGCCCTGAGGCGGGCCCGCAGGGTGCCAGCCGAGACCGTCTCCGCCGCCGCAAAACTCAAGCGCCGATCTCCACTTCGCTGTCGGCGACCGCGCGTACCAGGTCCGAGTCGTGGGACGCCAGCAACACGGCTGTACCCGCGGCCTTCGCCGCCAGCAGCCGCCCGGTCAGCCATGCGATGCCCTGCGGGTCGAGGCGTTGCTCCGGCTCGTCGAGTACCAGCAGCTGGCAGGGCCGCACGAAACAGGACGCGAGAGCAGCCCGGCGTCGCTGCCCGCTGGAGAGGGTAGCCGGCAACTGATCCCGCGCTCGGCTGAGCGCGAGTTCCGCCAGCAGGTCCGCGACCGGGGCCGGATCGGCGCCGTGCGCGTACGCCAGCAGTTCCAGGTGTTCGGCGATGGAGAGATCCGGGAAGAAGTCGACGTCGTCGAGCACGGAGGCGACAGCGGCTCTGATCCAGGGATCTGTCTCGTCCATCGGTCGGCCCGCCAGCCGGACCGATCCGGCGTCCGGTCGGTCCGCTCCCACCACGCAACGTAACAACGTGGTCTTGCCTGAGCCATTGGGCCCGGTAACGGCACACACCTCGCCAGGCGCCAGGCCAAAGCTGACGTCTGACCAGACGATGGTCTCCCCGAACCGGCGCATGAGATCGTGCACTTCAAGCACGTCCCGGCCCAGCGCGCCTTCATCGCTCACACCGTGCAGGGTATTCCGCCCGCACCCGGGCCGCGTAAGGGCCTGTATAGGGTGAGCGAATCGCTTGCGATCTCAATCCCAAGGCGGAGGGAGCACAACCATGGCCAAGGTCGACGCTGTCGTCACCGGTGCGGGTGGTTTCATCGGAGGTCATCTCACCAAAGCGTTGCTCGCGGAGGGAAAATCCGTTCGAGCCGTCGACCGAAAGCCCCTTGCTGAGTGGTACCAGGCGCATCAGGGGGCACAGAATCTCGTTCGGGACGTTTCGGATATAGCGGCCTGCCGAGAGGTGCTGGACGGTGGCGCTGGCGAGGTGTTCAACCTCGCCGCGGACATGGGCGGCATGGGCTTCATCGAGTTCCACAAGGCGGAGTGCATGCTGTCGGTGCTGATCAGCACCCACATGCTGATGGCAGCGAAGGAATCCGGGGTCGACCGGTACTTCTACTCGTCCTCGGCCTGCGTTTACGCCGCGGACAAGCAGACGGACACCGACGTCGCGGCCCTGAAGGAGTCCGACGCGTATCCGGCAATGCCGGAGGACGGATATGGCTGGGAGAAGCTGTTCAGCGAGCGGCTGGCCCGCCACTTCCGCGAGGACTATGGCCTTACGACCCGGATCGCCCGGTACCACAACGTCTACGGCCCGAACGGGACCTGGACCGGAGGCCGGGAGAAGGCGCCCGCAGCGGCCTGCCGCAAGATCGCAAACGCGGTGCTCACCGGCGAGCGCGAGGTCGACATCTGGGGCGATGGCGAGCAGACCAGGTCCTTCATGTTCATGGACGACTGCGTCAAGGGCACCCTCATGCTGGCGAGGAGCGACTTTGTCGAGCCGCTCAACATCGGCTCATCGGAGCTGGTGAGCATCAACCAGCTGTACCGGATCGTCGAAGAGATCGCGGGGGTGAAGCTCAGCTACCAGCACGTTCCCGGCGCTCTCGGGGTCAGGGGTCGCAACAGCGACAACACCCTGATCCAGAAGGAATTCGGCTGGGAGCCGAGCACGAAGCTCGCCGATGGTCTTGAGATCACGTACCGCTGGGTGTATGACCAGGTGAAGGCGAAACTCGAAGGTCGCCCGTACACCAACTAACCTTCAAAAACTGACAGAACGGACGACCTGGCGATGAGCGAACCGGCGCCAATTCAACGGGTTGACGTCCTCGGCGTAGGTGTCTCCGCGATCAACATGGACCTGGCGGTCGCGGAGATCACCCGCTGGGTGGCCAGCCGCGACCGCCACTACGTCTGTGTCACCGGGGTACACGGCGTGATGGAGTCACAACGCGATCCGGATCTCCTGCGGATCCACAACGAGTCCGGGCTGACCACCCCGGACGGCATGCCGATGGTGTGGGCCGGGCGCAGGGCCGGCGCGAGCTGGATGGACCGGGTGTACGGCCCGGATCTCATGCTGGCGGTGCTGGCCCGCGCCGCAGAGCGCGGTTGGCGATCCTACCTGTACGGAGGCAACGAGGGAGTGCCGGAGTTGCTGGCGGAGAAGCTGGTCGCCCGGATGCCCGACCTCCAGATCGCTGGAACCTACTCTCCCCCGTTCCGGCCGCTCACGCCGGAAGAGGACGAGGCGATCGTTGAGAAGATCAACGCCTCTGGGGCTGATCTGGTGTGGGTCGGGCTTTCGACGCCGAAACAGGAGCGGTGGATGGCCGCTCACGTCGGGCGGCTCACGGCTCCGGCCATGTTCGGGGTCGGCGCGGCCTTCGACTTCCACGCCGGGCTGGTGCCGCAGGCTCCACCCCTGCTGCAGCGGCACGGGCTGGAGTGGTTCTACCGCCTCACAAAGGAACCCAAGCGGTTGTGGCGGCGCTACCTTCGCAACAACCCCGCGTTCGTTGCCAAGATCATTCGTCGTCGCCCCTACCTGAGGTAAGCCCGCGACCGCCAACCCCTCGGTGATCATTCAAGATTCTTTTCACGGACCGCAGCCCGTATGACCAGCGAATTCGCTGGTCATCGGCTGTTTTCTATTTTCAGGTCGTTGCGCACTACCCGCGAACTCTCGCCCGATGGGATCGTCCACCAGCTATTTATGGAAGCGATACCACACTCATCGGACGCGCCGCGGCACCCCTCGCCGCGACGACATTCGAAAGGAGTCCGCGAGTGATCGACACCCGCCCCCGGACGCGACGATCTCGAACCGTCGCCCTACTCGCCGCCGGCGCCCTCGTGGCCGGCGGCGTGTCAGCCGTGCCCCTGCCCAGCCAGGCAAAATCGGCGACCACGCCCTACGGCAACCTCGCGGAGGCACTTCAGAAGTCCCTGTACTTCTACGACGCTGAGAAGTCCGGCGCGGCCCGCACCCTTGGTCACCAGCCGCTGGAATGGCGCGGGGACTCCGAACCCGACCGACGCGAAGGTTCCGCTCGAGACCCAAGGCGCTCATCAAGAACTGGGAGGGCACCAACCTCTCCGCGTCGTTCATCGAGCGCTAACAAGGCCATCCTCGACCCGGACGGCGACGGCACCATCGACCTGTCCGGCGGCTTCCACGACGCCGGGGACCACGTGAAGTTCGGCCTGCCGCAGTCGTACGCCGCCGGAACCATCGGCTGGGGGATGTACGAATTCCCCGACGCTTTCAAGGCGACCGGGACCTGGGACCACGCGCATGGAGGAGATGCGCTGGTTCACCGACTACTTCCTGCGCTCGACGTTCCTGCAACAAATCCGGAGAGGTCGTCGCCTTCAACTACCAGGTCGGCGACGGCACCATCGACCACGCCTACTGGGGCCCGCCCGAGCTGCAGGAGCCCAAGCTCTACCCACCGCCCGGCCGTACTTCGCTACCTCGGAGACGCCGGCCAGCGACCAGACCGTCAGGCGCGCCGCGGCGCTGGCGATCATGGCATCTGATCACCAAGGACACCGACCCGGCGTACGCCGCGAAGTGTCTGGACACCGCCAAGGCGCTCTACGCGTTCTCGCGTGAAGTACCGGGGACTGGGTTACTCGGGCGGGTTCTACGGCTCGAGCTTCGACGAGGACGAGATGTCCTGGGGCGCGGTCTGGCTCTACATCGCGACCGGAACCGCGAGTACCTCGACGACATCGTGGGCACCGACGCGAAGGGCACCTACACCGGGTATCTCAAGAAGATCATCGCGAAACCGCACCAACACCTGGCAGAACATCTGGGTGCACTCCTGGGACACCAAGTGGGGCGGGGTGTTCAGCATCCTCGACCCGCTGGTGAGCAAGGGCGGACATCCCGAACGCCGGAGAAGCACGCGGCACTTGCACTACTTCAACAAGTGGAACATCGAGTACTGGTCGCACGTCCAGCACGACGACTCCAAGCGACACCACTTTCCTGGCGACCAGCCCCCGGCGGACTCGCGTAGCTCACCGGCTGGGGCTCGGCGCGATACAACACCGCGGCGCAGCTGCAGCGCCCTGGCGTACCGCAAGCACTTCCCCGACGACCCGAAGAGTGTGAAGTTCACCGACTGGGCCATCGGGCAGATGAACTACATCATGGGCGACAACCCGCTCAACCGCTCGTACATCGTCGGGTTCGGCAGCACGCCCCCGGAGTGGGCACCTGGTTGGCGGCAAGGCTGCGCGGCCCGCACCCGCACCACGCGGCGGCGCACGGCTCGACGACCAACAACCAGGACTGATCCCCGCCGAGCACCGGCACACCCTGTGGGGCGCGCTGGTCGGTGGCCCCGACTCCGAGGACGAGCACAAGGACGACGACGACCGACTACGTGTACAACGAGGTCGCCATCGACTACAACGCCGCGTTGGTCGGGCGCGCTCGCCGGGCTGTACAAGTACTACGGCGCAAGCCAGACCATTACGAACTTCACCCCGCCGCTGGAGGACCCGGAGGACCCGACACTACGTCACGGCAAAGCTCGAGCAGGAGACGAGGCCCGCACCCAGGTGACCGTGACCGTCAACAACTACCTGACCCACCCGCCGCACTACCAGACCGACCTCACCGCGCGGTACTACTTCAACATCAGCGAGATGAAGGCGCGGTCAGGACATCAGCGCTGTCAAGTCCGAGATCTACTACGACGAGTCGAAGTCCAGCTACAACTCCCCAGCGACGCTGAGCAAGCCGATCGCCTACAACGCCGCCAAGGGGATCTACTACGTCGAGGTGAGCTGGAAGGGTTCATCGGTCTACGGCAAGCGGGACTTCCAGTTCGGGCTGATCGCCGCCCAGGACAGCGCCTGGAAGACCAACTGGGACCCGAAAAACGACTGGAGCCGCGACGGCCTTGGCAAGGCCAGTGCGACCAAGACCAAAAAGATCACGGTGTACCGGGACGGCACCAAGATCTTCGGAGACGAGCCGACGTCGGCCAGCCCGGAGACCCCAGAGGTCGATCCGTCGGAAAGCCCGGAAACCCCCGACCCACCAGCCGAGCTGTCGTGCACGGTGGCCTACAAGGCTGACAACTGGTCGACCGGTTTCATCAACACCGTCACGGTCACGAACTCGTCCTCCGTATCGATCAGCGAGTGGGAACTCGCGCTGACCCTCGGAGCTGGGCAAACCATCGTGAACAGCTGGAACGCCACGATCACCGGTACCAGCGGACCGGTATCGGTCAGGGGTGGTTCCGGAAACATCGCACTGGGCGCCGGAGGTAGCACCTCCTTCGGCTACCAGGGTTCACTCGCCGAGGGCAGCTACGCGCCCCCGAGCGCTCCCACCCTGAACGGCACCCTCTGCACCGCCGGATAGCTCTTTGGTTCGTTGGGGGCCGTGGTCGATTCTCGACCACGGCCCCCAGGCTTCCACTCGACCACGGCTTCACACATTCTCATCAAGAGGCAGACTTTCAGCTGCCCGCGCTGCCCACTGGGAAGATAAGGCGCAGATAGTGGATTGAAGTATTTTATCGCCATACGTGGCTGCCATAGGTGGGTGGCCGCTGTGATGTCCCGACCTTCGGGGATCGGTCGCGGTGATCGCGTCTCACCGGTCGGTGGTCGCCCGGGGCGGGTTCTGGGGTGGAAGATCATCACCTCGATGTTCCTCCTGGATGGGGCCTGACCTGGAGAGGGTCCGCCCAGCCAGGTTCTCGTCCAGGGGAGATCAGGTCCACCAGGTGGCGCGCTATACGCCGCGACCATCAAGACCCCCACAAAAGGCTCTATCCGACTATAAATCATAAGATTCGCTTTTCACGGAGCGAATTGCGTGTTATGTGCGCTGTCTTGGAGCTGATGGGTGAGCCGTCTTGGTCTGGGAGGCGGTGCGGGAAAACGGTTGCGATCATCTGTCGGTTACCGCTGGGATCACAGGATGGCGAGCCATGTGACCGTGAACCGGGCGTACTGGGATGAAAGGGCGGATCACTATGAGGAGGCTGGTCGGAGCAACTGGGCCGCCAGCGAGCCCCGGTGGGGGTTGTGGGGGGTCTCGCAGTCCCAGGTCCCTCTGATCCCGGAAGACGTGGCCGGCAAGGACGTCATCGAGCTGGGATGTGGCACGGCCTACGTCTCGGCCTGGCTGGCCCGACGCGGTGCCCGGCCGGTCGGGATCGACAATTCGCCCCGGCAGCTGGCCACGGCCCGCGCTCTGCAGCGTGAGCACGGCTTGACCCCAGCTTCCAGTCCGACGATTACGGCCATCAGCTCCATCCTGTTATTTGTGGTAAGCCTGAATCCTTCTGATTTTTCAAGCCGGTGTTTTCCGGAAATAAGAACTACTCCATAACCTCCCGGGCCAGGATTTCCGCTTGAAGCTCCATCTGTATATATTGTTATCTCACCTGGCATGAGGAAGGACTATCCCTGTATTGGTTAAGAAGAGTTTTATTGCGATTGAAAGCAGAATTACTCCGAATATTTTTTTAAGGATCTGAAGTCCTCCTGCACCAAGGATCTTTTCAAATAAAGTGGTCAGACGTAAAACAAGGTAAATAACTACCATATTGAGGATAAGTGCAATAAGAATATTGATTGTCTGATATTCAGCTTTCAGTGAAAGGATTGTTGTAATTGATCCGGCACCTGCAATCAGAGGGAAGGCAATTGGAAATATTGATCCTCCTCCATGTGAATCGTGTTTAAAGAGCTCGATTCCCAGGATCATTTCCATGGCAATAAGAAAAATAATGAATGAACCTGCAATTGCAAAAGATGAGACATCGATCCCGAAGATTCCCAGCAATGGACTTCCAATAAATAAGAAATGCAAGTAAAATCAGAAAGGAGACAAGTGTAACTTTAGCTGATTTGATAACACCTGATTTTGCCTTGATGTCAATGAATTATAGGAATTGATCCGGGAATATCAATTATGGCAAAAAGCACCATGAAAGCTGCAAGTATCTCTATCAGGTTTAAATGCATAGTACATTAATTTTATGCAAAGTTACATTCTAAAATACTCAAGGGGATGAGGTCTTACTGTACTATTGTCATCTCATCCACCAGATTTTTTGCACCTGCATAGATATCCATTACCCAGAGAACATATCGGATATCGACAACAATTGTTCTCTGCAGTTCAGGTTCATAAGCAATATCACCGCTCATTGATTCCCAGTTGCCGTCAAATGCCAGTCCGATAAGTTCTCCGTTTCCGTTCATAACAGGACTGCCCGAGTTGCCACCGGTAATATCATTTGTTGTAAGGAAGCAAACCGGCATATAACCTTTTGGTGATCCATATCTGCCATACTCTTTCTTATTATTCAGATCAATAAGTCGTTGCGGCAGATCGAATTCATAATCACCGGGTTTATATTTATCCACAACACCCTGGAGAGTTGTATAATATTTATAGGTAACGGCATCTTTAGGATCATAATCCTGAACAGTACCGTAAGTAAGACGCATTGTTGAATTTGCATCGGGATACTGTGTTTTTTCAGGAGCCATATCCATCAGTGCTGCAATCCAGAGTCTTTTTCCTGTTGCCAGGTCTGCATCAAACTTGCTGAGCTCTCTTGATATATCAGCTCCCATCTTTGATATTGAAGCAGCTGTAAGATAAACAGGATCTGTTTCAATTGTTTTCAGGGAAGGTTTATTGAGGAATGCATTCAGTTTTGCTTCACTGGCAAATACTGATTTTTTGAACATATCATCAACAAACTTGTCAATATTTCCTTTAAATTTTTTATCAACCACATTTGTATAAAAATCGGGATGGAATTTTGCAGGTACATCAGCCCTGTAAAGCTTCAGCATCGCCTTCATTGATTTATTGTCGGTTGAAGGGTTATAATCTTTATAAAATCTATCGGCGTTACTTCTGATCTTGTCAGCAGCATCTGCTATTTTCTTGTTATCACCTGATTTGAGTGCAGTAATAAGAGCATCAACTCCCTGATTCATTGACAGCAGTTCGCATCCCTGCATACATTCGAAGCGGTATTGCTGGGCATTATATATTCAGCCCTGCCTTCAATTGAAGTTTTGATCAGATTAAGCGATTCTCCGTATTTTGCCTTTTTGTCGGGATTGGCAGCAATCCATTTGTTAAACTGATTTTCAATTTCCTCTTTCTTGGCTTTTACATTAAGTCTTTCAAGACCGGCTTTCTGACCAATTGAATATTTCCAGTAATTTGAAGATCCGAAATATTTTGCAGAATACTGAATATTTACCTTCTGATCAGCCTGCATATCCTTCATCCAGATCTCCTGTTTTATTCCACGGATTTTTATCCTGTCGGGATGTACGATCTGAAGCTGTTCATTTACCTCATAAGAGGTCATATATCTGTTTGTTCTTCCGGGATATCCGAGGATCATTGCAAAGTCACCCTGATTAAGATCTTTTATTGAAACAGGAAGATAATATTTTGGTTTCAGCGGGATATTATCTTTTGAATAGGAAGCAGGTTTTCCATCAGGTCCTGAATAAACACGGAATACACTGAAATCACCTGTATGACGTGGCCATTCCCAGTTGTCGGTATCAGAACCGAATTTGCCGATTGATGAGGGAGGTGCTCCAACAAGACGGACATCATTATATCTTTCATAAACAAGAAGATAAAAATAATTGCCGCCGTAAAAACTTCCGACCTGTGCCCTGTAATTATTTCCTTCTGTGGCGCTTTTTTCAATTGTCTGTCTTGCATCACTGACTGCAGCATTGCGTTCAGTTTCGCTCATTCCCTCTTTTACATCTGCAAGGACCTGACTGGTAACATCTTCAATTCTGATAAGAAATGTAACAGAAAGATTTGGATTTGGTAATTCTTCTTCTTTTGTCTTTGCCCAGAATCCATCCCTGAGATAATCATGTTCAACAGTGCTGTGTGCCTGGATAGATCCATATCCGCAATGATGATTTGTAAGGATCAGTCCCTGTGAAGAGACTATCTCTCCTGTACATCCGCCTCCGAAAATTACAATTGCATCTTTGAGACATGCTTTATTCAGGCTGTAGATATCTTCAGCTGAGAGTTTCAGTCCCATCTGTGTCATCTTGCCCATATTTAATTTCTCAATGAGCGGAAGAAGCCACATACCCTCATCAGCTTTTGCTCTGAAGCCAATACTGAAAAGAAGGATAAATGATATTGCAAACAATTTTTTCATAGGATATAACTTTTTGGAAGTTTTAAATTTCAGGTGGCAAAGATAATTCACTTAATGAATAATGAATAGCTAAATGTCATATTATTGTAATTTTAACACATCTCAAATCCTGTTTTTCAAATCCGACTAACCCCAGGATCTGTGAACGATTCTTTTAGGTTAATTGACTGACCCTGTAATTCTCTGTGTTTAAGTGTATTAGAATTAAACACGAAGATCACAAGGTTTACACAAAGGGACTTAAGGAAAAACAGGATTGATTCAAAACTCAATTTTCATCTGGGTATCAAACAGAGTGAAAGATCTTCTGTGATATGGGGTGATTCCATATTTCAGTATTGCAGCCCTGTGAAATGAGGTTGGATAGCCTTTATTCCTGTTCCATCCATATTCAGGAAATTCAGCATGAATTTTTTCCATGTATTCATCGCGATGTGTTTTGGCCAGAACCGAAGCAGCAGCTATTGAAAAATATATTGAATCACCTTTGATAATTGTACTGTGATTAATGTGTTTATAAGGATAAAACCTGTTACCGTCAATCAGCAGGAACTGCGGTTCTTTCTGAAGACCTTCAATTGCTATGTGCATTGCCTTTATAGATGCCCTGAGAATATTCATTTCATCAATCTCATTCATTATCAACAAATGCTACCTTCCAGGCAATGGCTGAATTAATTATTTCATCCCTCAGATCTGTCCTCTGTTTTGGGGTAAGTTTTTTTGAATCATTCAGGACAGGGTGTTTGAAGTTTTTAGGAAGTATTACAGCTGCTGCCACAACCGGTCCTGCAAGACAACCTCTTCCGGCTTCATCACATCCGGCTTCAGTGAGATTATGATACATGTACGATTTGAGCATATTGCATTTATTTCAGTATATACCATGATTCACTGTTCGGTTCAATGATGACAGGTATAGAGACATTAAAGTCCCTGTCAATTTTGAACCGGCCTGTTTTGCCTTCACTGTCAGTGATTGTGACTTTCCTGTCCAGTCCTGTATAATAAACATTAACTTTAAGGTTTTGTCTTACCGGATGATCAAGAGGATTATAAACCATAAGCAGCCCTTTCTCATCACCTGAAGGATTAACATGAAGGATTGCATCAATATCCCTTCCGTCTGCACGTTTTACATGAATAATATCCGAATCGAGAATAGCCCTGTGTTTCTTGTAGAAAGACACCCACTTTTTCACAAGATCAAGGGTTTCCGGAGTATCATATAATCTTGGTCCCCTGTATGCAGCCTGAACACCTGCTCCAAAGAGGTCTGCAAGCCTCTGGCCGTAGTGAGGAAGATGTTCGCTGAGCGGTTCAATTGTAGCTTCAGCGCCTCCTCCCTGGTATTCGACAAGAGGGACAAACATCCATCCCATTGAGGGTGTCTTTTCCCATGTTCCGTCAAAAATATTCTGTCTTTCAATTATCTCCTGCTGTCGTCTTGGAAGCGACCAGTTTGTCTCACGATATCCCATGGCGGTTTTGCTGCTCCCATTCAGGAAATACCAGTCGGGTACTGTCAGGTAAACTCCTCTGGCGCGGCACCATTTATAAAAATCTGTGATTGTTTTGAATTGTTTCCATTGTGAATCTGCCAATCCCTCATGTCCGGGATGGATGGTTGACATGCATACATCACCCGGGTATGATCCGTCATGCTCAAAATTATCAAATCCGGTATATTCAATGAATCTGTAAAGTTTTTTGAAATATTCCAGTCCCCATTTACTGCCGAGGCATGGTGAGTTTCCAAACATTGGCATTTTTCCTTCGGGCATGACAACATCATTTCCTTCTCCGATCCTTCGGCTTGCCAGCAGAGCTGTATCCTCCAAGTGCTATTCCCTTTGCTGTGAGCATAATCAGTAAGTTCCTTATACCGGTCAAGATTTGCCTGGCTTGTATCTTCAATATTGAAACCGCTTCCGAATGACATTATTATCTTTTCAAAACCTGTCTCAACACATTGATCAACAGCTCTTTTCAGAGATTCATCATCAGAATACCTGAGGTGCATGAAAACCGGATTTTCCGTTACCCAGGGAGCAATTGTCCTGTACATTTTCCTTTGTGCCAGCCCTTTTCTCTCACGGTCCCAGCTGTCATTTACAAGAATCCAGGTTCGGAAAGTGTCGAATGATTTGCCGGATCCGACTCTTTCTGCAGGTCCGGTCACCGGCCTGCATTCAAGCATTGATGGCTGAATGCGGTTATAATTGACTATAGTCTGATAATCAGGATCAGGAAGCCACCAGACTGATTTTTCATAACATGATTCGGATGACATGCTGCCACCGAAAGCATAATCCGTTTCAACATAGATATTTGGCAAAATCCAGTTTTTCTTGTCGCCAACAACACTCTCTTCTTCAGTAAGGGCCAGTATTTCTGATTTATAACTGTCAATAATAATTTCCTTATCAGATTCATTTGTTACAGTTACCCATTTGCAGATCAGAGGCATTCCGTCATAAATTTCGTAATGGACAATTACTTTTAACTTATTGCCGGTGTCGCTTTGTTTTTCGGGAGATAAGTAAAATCAACCCTTTTTCCTTGAGGTGGCCATGGCATATCCTGAGTCATCCATTCCGGTCTTTTCTTCCATTCAAATCTTGCAGATATTTCACCAGTCTGATAACCTGAAAGTTTTAATGGAGAAAGTGAATCAGGTTTTAATCCGGTGATCCATTCCTGTGCCAGGTAATTTTTTACCGGTTGTCCGGTCAGTCCTCCAATTCTTACTGTATCTGCCATTTATTGTCAGTATCAGCTTCCGGTTTGATAGCCCTGATAAGCTCATTACCTGTCATAAGGTTCTGAAAATCCTGTGGTTGCTCCATCGGGTGTAAGGCTGAATGTTCTGGAAATAAGACCATTGGATATTGTTACAAAACCATTGCTTTCCTCAACTGCTGCTTTATATGATGAGCCATCAATAAGCCAGTCGGTTTTCTGATAACTGCTCTTCCCTGTGCAATGATGAACAGCAATGTCAAGAATTATTATCCAGGTGTATTAATTTTTTCAGTAATCAGAAAGCTATTCAGATTTTTTCTCATAAAGTATGATTTTTTATTCAATATTATCTGACATTTAAATCATGGGGATATTGAATCAGCGTATCATAATGTCGATTTTATTCTTATGACCTCATGAGCAATTTAATAATAAGATTGCTGTATGATTATAAAGTTTAAATTTGCAAAAATTATTATTGAAGAAATGATAACTAACGAACAGATAAAAGATTTATCGGGACGCCGTGATGCGTTAAGGAGGTATCTTTGACATCGATGGCAAGCTTGAACTGATTGCAGAAAAGGAAAGTCTGTCACAACAGCCCGGTTTCTGGAATGATCCGAAAACAGGCTGAAGAACTTCTTAAAGAGTATTGCACAGCTGAAAAGCTGGACAACAGATTTTGAAAAGATAAGTACTGCAATTGATGACCTTGTTGTGCTTTATGATTTTTTCAGAGAGGGAGAAGCAACTGAAGAAGATGTTGATAATCAGTATCAAACACTGTCTGTCAATGATTGAAGATCTTGAAGTCCGGAATATGCTGCAGAAAGAGGAAGATCAGCTTGGAGCAATACTGAAGATAAATTCCGGAGCAGGAGGTACCGAAAGCAACGACTGGGCAGCAATGCTTATGAGAATGTACCTGCGCTGGGCAGAAAGAAATAATTATAAGGTCAAAGGAACTTGATTTTCAGCCTGGTGATGAGGTTGGAGTCAAATCGGTGACTATTGAAATTGACGGTGAGAAGGCCTATGGTTATCTGAAAAGTGAAAACGGTGTTCACCGGCTTGTCAGGATCTCTCCATTCAATGCACAGGGAAAACGGCAGACAACATTTGCATCAGTATTTATATCACCGCTTGTTGATAATAATATTGAAATTGAAATAAATCCTGCTGATATTACCTGGGATACCTACCGGTCAAGCGGAGCAGGCGGACAGAATGTAAATAAAGTTGAAACAGCAGTAAGGCTGAGACATCATCCTACAGGAATTGTGATTGAAAATCAGGAGACAAGGTCACAGCTCAATAATAAGGAGAATGCAATGAGGATCCTTAAATCGCAGCTTTATGAACTGGAACTGAGAAAACAGATGGAAGAGCAGGCAAAGATTGAAGGTGAGAAGAAAAAAATTGAATGGGGTTCACAGATCAGATCATATGTGCTTCATCCTTATAAAATGGTTAAAGACCTCCGGACAAGCCATGAAACAGGAAATGTTCAGGCTGTTCTTGACGGTGACCTGAATCCTTTTATAAAATCATATCCTGATGGAATTTGCAGGAAAATAACCTGACAGTGCAATATCTGAATATGATAAAATTCATATAACTATTATCATGATTCATTTAATTTGCAACGAATTACAATAGTAAGTAATGATGAAGAAAGAAAAACTATTTGATCAGTTTCCTCCGGTAACCACAAAAGAGTGGATGGATAAGATCCATGCTGACCTGAAGGGAGCTGATTTTAATAAAAAACTGGTCTGGAAAACCAGTGAAGGATTTGATGTAATGCCTTTTTACAGGAAGGAAGATATTGAAAATCTTATGTATATCAATACTCTTCCGGGAGAATTTCCGTATATCAGAGGAAAAAAGATCAGCAACAACAACTGGCTGATCAGACAGAATATTGAAGTTACGGATTATTCAGCAGCAAACAAGAAAGCTCTTGATATACTGATGAAAGGTGTTGATTCACTTGGATTTATAATTGCTGATCCGGAATCAGTTAATGAAAAGAATTTTAAAATTCTTCTCAAGGATATTCATCCTGAAAGCAGTTGAAATAAATTTTCTTTGCAGACGGAAAGGCAAAAGAGATTCTTGACATCTTTATCAAAATATGCAAATGAAAGAGGATTGGATCCTGACAAGATATCAGCGGAGCAATTGAAGCTGATCCGCTCGGCCGGCTGATGCTTAATGGAACTCTCTGTATTCCTGTTGAAGCAGGGATTTGATTATCTTGCTTCACTTACGCAGATTCAGCATCGTTTTCCCGAATTTCAGGACAATTCATCTTAATGCTTCAAATTTCAGTAATGCAGGAGCTGATATTGTTCAGGAACTGGCATTCGGGATTTCAATGGGGAGCGAATATCTGGCACAGCTTACAGACAGGGGATTAAGCGCTGATACTGCAGCATCAAAGATCAGGTTCAGCTTCGGAACAGGTTCAGATTATTTTCCTGAAATTGCAAAGCTGAGAGCTGCCAGGTTGTTATGGTCAGCTAGTAATAAATGGTTTCAATCCGGCAGAACAGTGAAGCTATCAAAATGGATATTCATTGTGTTACAAGCAAATGGAATAAAACAGTATATGATCCTTATGTAAATATGCTCAGAACCCAGACTGAAGCAATGTCGGCAATTCTTGGAGGAACTGATTCACTTACAGTTGAACCATTTGATATTGTTTTCAGGAAGCCTGATGAATTTTCGGAAAGAATTGCCCGGAATCAGCAGCTTATACTAAAGGAAGAAGTCATATTTCGATAAGGTTGCCGATCCTGCTGCAGGTTCATATTATATTGAAAAGCTTACACAATCTGATTGCAGAAAATGCCTGGAAATTATTTCTTGAAATTGAAGAGCAGGGAGGTTTTCTTGCATGCACTGAAATCAGGATTTATTCAGGAAAAGATTATCAGAATCAGCAGCGAAAAAAGCATTGAAAGAAAGCTAGAAATAGATCCGAATGCAGACCTAGAAATTCAGAAGTATCAGACTGGACCTTCAAGTCAGGACTTATAACCTGATATTCAAAGAAAGAGATTTCAGTGAATGGGAGAAGGAGCATAGTCATTGAAAAAGGATTGGATGACAGCTGAAAGGATTCCTGTAAAGAGTGTTTATACAAAAGAAGATCTTGAAGGAATGGAACATCTTGATTATGCTGCCGGTATTCCTCCTTTTCTTACGGGACCTTATTCCGGCATGTATGCTATGCAGCCATGGACCATCAGGCAGTATGCAGGATTTTCAACAGCTGAAGAATCAAATGCTTTTTACAGGCGCAATCTTGCTGCAGGTCAGAAAGGACTTGTCAGTTGCTTTTGACCTGGCAACTCACCGGGGATATGATTCTGATCATGAGCGGGTTACAGGTGATGTTGGCAAAGCAGGTGTTGCAGTTGATTCAATTCTTGATATGAAGATTCTCTTCGACCAGATACCGCTCAATAAGATGTCGGTATCGATGACAATGAACGGAGCTGTTCTTCCGATAATGGCATTTTATATTGTTGCTGCCCTTGAACAGGGAGCAAAGCTTGAAGAGCTTTCAGGTACCATACAGAATGATATCCTGAAAGAATTCATGGTAAGGAATACATATATCTATCCTCCTGAATTCTCAATGAGGATCATTGCCGATATTTTCCGGTATACTTCAGCAAAAATGCCAAAATTCAATTCGATAAGCATTTCAGGTTATCATATGCAGGAAGCCGGTGCAACATGCGATATTGAGCTTGCATATACTCTTGCCGACGGGCTTGAATATCTCAGGACCGGAGTTAAAGCAGGTCTTGATATTGATGCTTTTGCACCACGGATATCATTTTTCTGGGCTATCGGGATGAATCATTTTATGGAAATTGCCAAGATGAGGGCAGCACGGATGCTCTGGGCAAAAATTGTAAGCGGTTTCAATCCGAAAAATCCAAAATCACTGGCTCTCAGAACTCATTGTCAGACATCAGGATGGAGCCTTACCGAACAGGATCCTTACAATAATGTCGGCAGAACATGTATTGAAGCAATGGCTGCTGCACTTGGACATACACAGAGCCTTCATACAAATGCCCTTGATGAGGCAATTGCACTGCCAACAGATTTTTCAGCACGAATTGCAAGAAATACACAGATCTATATTCAGGAAGAGACACAGATATGCAGGGCTATTGATCCATGGGCCGGATCATATTATGTTGAAAACCTGACACATGAAATTGCCCACAGGGCATGGGAACATATTATGGAGATTGAAAATCTTGGAGGTATGGCAAAAGCAATTGAATCGGGTGTTCCGAAAATGAGGATTGAAGAAGCTGCTGCAAGAGCACAGGCAAAGATTGATTCAGGAGTTCAGACAATTGTCGGAACAAACAAATACAGGCTTGAAAAGGAAGATCCGCTCGAAACACTTGAAGTTGATAATACAGCTGTCAGGGAATCGCAGATAAGAAGGCTTGCAAAACTGCGTGCTGAAAGAAATGAAGCAGAATGTCAGGCTGCACTTGATGCAATAACCAAATGTGTTCAGACAGGAGAAGGAAATCTTCTTGAACTGGCTGTTGAGGCTGCTGTCAAAACGAGCAAGCCTTGGAGAAATATCTTATGCATGTGAAAAAATAGTTGGGAGGTATAAAGCAGTGATACGAACAATATCAGGTGTTTATTCATCAGAATACAAATCGGATGAATGATTTTGAAGAAGCAAGGGCACTTGTTGCCAGGTTTGCAGAAAAAGAGGGCCGTCAGCCCAGGATAATGATCGCCAAGATGGGTCAGGATGGTCACGACCGTGGTGCAAAAGTTGTATCAACAGGATATGCCGATATCGGTTTTGATGTCGATATCGGACCACTTTTCCAGACTCCGGCAGAAGCTGCAAAACAGGCAGTGGAAAATGATGTTCATGTACTTGGAGTATCAAGTCTGGCTGCCGGACATAAAACACTTATTCCACAGGTGATCATGGAACTTAAAAAGCTTGGAAGGGAAGATATTCTGGTAATTGCAGGAGGAGTAATACCTCCTCAGGATTATCAGTTTCTTTATGATGCCGGTGTTGCTGCAATATTCGGACCGGGCACTTCAGTTTCAAAAGCTGCAAAACAGATCCTTGAGATATTGCTGTTAATTAATCATTAACGGTAAATCCTTAAACAATCATCATTTAAGGCAACAAACACATTTCTCGGGAAAAATCTTGAAAGATGACTATTTAGACCTGATATAAATACCATAAAATCAGGTTCATAAATATCATATTTTGTGTTTTATATACAGAAGGAATAATAAATTGGTGAGTCAGATTTAGTTTTCTTTCACATTATTCCGGTCTGTTATGAAGTTGTATATTCCACCTCAGCTGACACGACTCACAATTGCTTTCGCAATTTTTATATCCCTTTTTCTTTTATTCAGGCATTTTCTGGTACCTGATACCTTCGGGCAGTATGGCCATTACAGAGGAGCTTCACTTGATGATAATGCAGCGATTGAGATCCACTATGCCGGACAGCAGGCCTGTCTTGAGTGCCATCAGGATATTGAAGATCTGAAGATACAGGATGTTCACAGCGACATTCATTGCGAAATATGTCACGGTCCGGGACAAAAGCATGTGGTCAGCGGTGAAGCATCAGATATACTTATACCTTCAGGAAGGGAATTTTGCGGCAGCTGTCATTCAAAGAATGCTGCCAAACCTAAAGACGCTGTCTTTCAGGTTGATCTTGCAGAACACAATATTGGAAAGAATTGCACAGAATGTCATAATCCTCATCAGCCATGGGCAATGTTAAAATGAGTTCATCAAGAAGGAAATTCATCAAAATCGGCAGCTGCAATTGCCGGGGCCACTGTCGGATATGCGTGGTTAAAGTCATCACAGTATCTGCTTTATG
>CAVOIV010000036.1:0-58897 GCA_963695995.1 uncultured Methylomirabilota bacterium | reverse complement strand
AGGAGACGACCATGCGGGAGCTTGCGGCGCAGTATCTCGAGAAATTCACCGCGCTTTGCGGCCGCATCATCGAGACGCAGGCCGAGCGGATCGAGCAGGCCTCGACCCTCCTCGCCGACGACATCGGGAAGGGAAAGCTCGTGTACGTCTGGGGGACCGGGGGCCACGATAACCGGTCGGCGGAGGAGTTGCTCTGGCGGGCGGGCGGTCTGGCTGCCTTCGCCGTCATTCTCGACCCGGGACTCTCCCTGATGCATGGCGCGACCAAAGCCACCAAGATCGAGCGGCTCCACGGCTACGCCAAGGGCGTCCTGGATTACTACCAGGTTGGCAAGGACGACACGCTCCTCCTCGTGAATTCCTACGGGGTCAACGCGCTCACCATCGACACCGTGCACGCCTGTCGCGAGCGCGGCACCCGGATCATCGCGGTGACGTCCTTCGAGTTCCCCGCCAGCGTCCCGTCCGATCACCCGGCGCGGCATACGAGCAAGGAGAACCTCCACGACATCGTGGAGCTAGCCATCGACACGGGCATCCCCGCTGGCGACGCCGTGGTGGACGTCTCCGGTTTCCCGTACAAGGTGGCGGGGATTTCGACGCTCGTGAACGTGTACGTCCTGAATGTCCTGGTGTGCGGGGTGGTGGAGAAGCTCGCGCAGGCGAGGATCGATCCCCCGGTGTGGGTCAGCGCCAACGCTCCCGGCGGGGATGCCTGGAACAAGCGTCTGCTCGAGCGTTATCTCGGGCGAGTTCGGCATCTGTAGAGCGCACCGGTCCTCTCCCCGGCGTCCTCAGCGCGCAGCCGCGGTGGAGGCGGCGGGCGGAACCCGCCATTCGAAATCCGTGACACGCACCGCGCCGTCGCCCGTGGCGATGACGGGCGGCTGTGCGCACAGCAGGGTGCCCGGCGGGCCACCGCGGGCGTCCGGTTCTGCCCACCACACGATCAACCGACGGCCGTCCGGCCCGTCGGCGAATGCCCCGGGATAGGGACGCGTGACCGCACGTACCAGATTGAAGATCCGGCGTGTCGTCCACGACCAGTCGATCCGGCCATCCTCCGGCGTGCGTCGACCGAAGCAGGTCGCCAGCGCATCATCCTGGGGACGCCGCGGCGCCGTCCCGCGAACCAGGTTGTCGAATTGCCGATCGAGCACCCGCACCGCCGCCTCCGCCACCCGCGCCATGACCTCCGCCGCCGTCTCGCGCGGCCCGATCGGCACCGCTTCCTGATCCACGATGTCACCGGCGTCCGCTCGCCCGGTCATATGGTGCAGAGTCGCGCCGGTCTGCGTCTCACCGTGCAGCACGGCCCAATTCACCGGGGCCCTGCCGCGATACTTGGGCAACAGCGAGCCGTGCAGATTCACGGCGCCCAGCCCGGCCGTGCGAAAGAGGCGCGTCGGAATCAGGTGACGGTAATACAAGGAACAAATCAAGTCCGGCCGAAGCCGATCGCAGACAAGCGCCTCCCATTCCGGAGCCGCGAGGGATGCCGGCGAGAAGACGGGCACCCTGCCCTGTGTGGCCAGCGCCGCGAGCGAGCGAAACCACCGCGCCTCGCCGGGATCGTCCTGGTGGGTGAAGACGCCGACGATGTGCGCGTGGCGACGGCACAACAGGTCGAAGCCGGCGCACCCGACCTCGCTGTAGCCGAACACGACCACACGGGGGGAGCTGGTCAACGCTCGGTCCCTCCGACACTGTCCGAACCCGCCAGGGCGGCGCCGGTCACAGGCGCGTCATTCCTTCCGGGATCGGGACGTCCGGGACGGCAGGAGATCCAGGAGGATCATGATCGGGTCCACCAGGAAATAGGCGAGTGTCCCGCCCAGCACCAGGAGGGCGCCCAGCGTGCGATATCCCGTGAGCCCGACGCCGATGCCGAAAGGAATCGCCAGAAGCGACATCCAGCTCAGCGCCGCGCGAAAAACTCGCCAAAACCCCCGCTTGAGCCGTTGCCACGCTGGCATGCATCCTCCTGGAAATCGCCATCCCCTAACCCGCTTCTCTCATACCATACCCACTCCCCGACACGCGATAAGAAATCGGCGGCGGGGGCGGCGGAGTCGCCCCGCCCTGGAAGTCGCACACCGGTGACTCCGTCCAGGCGGAAGTCCCCGCCTGTCCGGAGTATCGGATGAATCCCGGGAGAACTGAAGGGCAAGTCGCGACCAGGTGGGGCTGGTGCGGGTCAGGGAAGATTGACTTGGACTTCCGCGGAGGGAGCGCTCTCGTTGCGGCGCGCCGACCGGTCCACGGCGGTCACTGTGTAGGCATACGTGGCGCCGCTTCGCACGGTTCGGTCGGTGAAGGTCGTTCCGGGGATCGGCCGCTCCGTCAGCCGAACGGGCACCACGTGAGGCAGCTCGCGCCGGTACACCACGTACCCGAGCGTATCCGCCTCGCGATTGGCGTTCCACGTCAGGGCCACATCGCGTTCCCCGGGGATCGCCACCAGGCCGGCGGGCGGCGCCGGCGCGATGGAATCCTGCGGGGTCACCGACACCTGCGCCGAGTCCCCGCTCTCTCGCCAGGGCGGACGGTCGCCCGCCACGCTGCGGACGATGTAATAGTAGGTTGTTTCATTTCCGACGCCGGCATCCCGAAAGCGGGTCTCGGGAATCGGAGCGGCGTTGATGGGTTGCGGCCCATACACGCCGGGTTGGACCCCTCGATAGACGTTATAGCCCTTGACCGATGGCGCGCCGGACCGGTCCGCCACGGGCGACGCCTGCCACGCCAAATCCACGGTACCGTCCCCTGCGGCGGCCGTGACACCGACGGGCGCCGCCGGGGCGGGGATCAGGTCCACGACCACCTCCGCCGATGGCGATCCGACCTCCCCTTGGCGGTTGACGGCCTGCACGCGATAGCGGTACCGGACGCCGGTCGTCAGCCCCTTCCCGTCCGCGTCGTCGCGGAACGCATAGAGCGAACCCGAGGCGCCGGCGCTGTTCGGCGGCGCGGCCGGGACCGTGGCCAGACGCACGAATGCGGACGCCGGCGCGCCCGTTGTCCCCAGCGGACCGGTCGCCCGCAGGACGTGGAATTCTTGGAGGTCGGTCAGAGGCGAGCCGTCGTCGTTCCGGCTCGGCTTGGTCCAGCTCAGCAGGATGCCGGCCTCGCGCGGCTCGGCCCGGAGGTTTCCCACCGCGGCCGGCAGGATCGGGCGCGGCGGAAGCGGGGGACCCTTGCGCCCGCAAGCCGACGCCACGACCAACAGGGCTGCGAGAACCGCGACGCCCCATGGTGCCCGTGCCTGCGGCCGGCGGAACCTCATGGTCGGCGCAGCGTCCGCTTGGCGACCTGGATCGCTTCGGCCACCCGCCGGGAACTGGTGCCGCCGGCCGACTGGCGCCGCTCGACACACGCATCGAGCGCGAGATGCTTCCCCACGTCGGTCCCGAACGCCTGCGAAAAGTGCCGAAGGCGCGCCAGCGGAAGGGATTCCAGCCGTTCGCCCGCCTCGAGGCATTGACGCACGATGCGGCCCACGATCTCGTGGGCCTCCCGGAACGGAACGCCCTTCGTCACCAGGTAATCGGCCAGGTCCGTGGCGTTGAGGAACCCGTCTGAGGTTGCCGCCCGCATCCGATCGACCCGGAAGATGATCGCCGTCAGCATCGGGGGCAGGACCTCCAGCATCTGGCGGACGGTGTCGGCCGCGTCGAAGACCGGCTCCTTGTCCTCCTGCAGGTCCCGGTTGTAGCTCATCGGCAGGCCCTTCAAGACGGTGAGCAGGCTCATCAGGTCGCCGTACACTCGCCCGGTCTTTCCCCGGGACAGCTCGGCCACGTCCGGGTTCTTCTTCTGCGGCATGATGCTGGAGCCGGTGGCGAAGGCGTCGGGAAGCTCGATGAAGCCGAACTCTGCGCTGGCCCACAGGATCAGCTCCTCCGCCAGCCGGGAGACGTGCATGGCCAGGATCGCGCAACAGCTCAGAAACTCCACCGCGAAGTCCCGGTCGGACACCGCGTCCTCGCTGTTGGCCGCCACCGTGGGGAAGCCCAGGAGCTTGGCCACGTACGCCCGGTCGATGGGAAACGTCGTCCCGGCCAGAGCCCCGGCCCCCAGCGGCAGCACGTTCACCCGCGTCAGGCAGTCGGCGAACCGGTCCCGATCTCGCTGGAACATCTCGAAATAGGCCAGCAGATGGTGGGCGAGCAGGATCGGCTGGGCCCGCTGCAGGTGGGTATAGCCGGGCATCACCGTGTTCAGGTGCACCTCGGCCTTGGAGACGAACACCGACTGCAGCGTCCGAATCCCGTCACGGATCGACGCCGATCGCGTCCCGCAGATAGAGACGGAGATCCAGCGCCACCTGGTCGTTCCGGCTCCGGGCGGTATGCAGCTTCCCGCCGACCTCGCCGATCTTGTCGGTCAGGCGCCGCTCGACGTGCATGTGGATGTCTTCCAGCGCGTGATCGTAGCGGAAGTCGCCCCGGACGATCTCCTCCCGGATCTCTTCCAGCCCACCCACGATCGCGTCCGCCTCCGCCTTGGTCAGGATGCCGCACTTCGCCAGCATCCGGGCGTGGGCGATGCTCCCCGCGATGTCGTAGGGCGCCAGCCGCCGGTCGAAATCGATGGAGGCGGTGAACGCCTCCACTTGCTTGTGGGTCTCGGTGCTGAAGCGTCCGCCCCAGGCCTTTTTCCCTGCCATGAATTCCCCCTTAGGACTCGTTACGAAATGCCTTGGCCATTTCTTTGTAATTTCGTTACGGCTCCTTGCGCGCAGTCCTCAGCTCTCAGACCTACATCACCACCCCGCCGTCCACCATGAGGGCTTGGCCGGTGATGTTCCGGGCGTCCTCGGACGCCAGGAACACGGCGGCACACCCGATGTCTTCGGGCGTCTGCTCGCGCTTCAGCGGGATCCATTCCTCCACGCGCTTCTCGAACATCTGCCGCGGGGTGAGGTCGGCATAGGCGGGGTTCGTCTCCCGCATCACGTCCCCGATCTTCTTCCACATGTCGGTAAAGAGAAGGCCGGGGCAGATGGCGTTCACGTTCACGTTGTACGGTGCCAGTTCCTTGGCAACGATCTTCGTGAAGGTGATGACCCCCATCTTGGAGACGCTGTACGACGGCATGGTGGAGCTGGACAGCGGCCCCGCGATGGACGAGATGTTGACGATCTTCCCCGAGCGTCGCTCCATGAAGTGCGGGGCGATGTGCTTGCAGGTGAAGAACACCGACTTCATGTTGACGTTGAAGACCTTGTCCCAGTCCGCCTCCACCTGACGGGTGAACGGCAGACCGAGTCCGGGAGTGACGCCCGCATTGTTCACCAGGATGTCGATCTGGCCGCAGGCCGCGATGCCCTCGGCAATCGCCGCCTGGATCTCGGCCTCCTTGGTCACGTCCACCTTCCGAACGATCGCCCGTCGGCCCAGGACTTGGACTTCCTTGGCGACCGCCTCGGCGTTCGCCGCCTGGATGTCCGGTATGACGATGTCGGCCCCTTCCCGGGCCATGGCCAGCACGATGGCCCGGCCGATGCCCGCACCGCCGCCGGTGACCATGGCGACCTTTCCCGCCAACCGCATGTGTCCTCCGGAAAAGAGGTTCGGCCGTTCGATAGTTCGACGGTTCGACCGTTCGCGACCGAACCGCCGAACTGCCGAACTGTCGAACGCCTCTTACTTGCTTCCCACCCAGCAGGGTGACCAAGATCGCTTTCTGCATGTGGAGCCGGTTTTCCGCTTCGTCGAACACGATGCTGTGCGGTCCCTCGATCACCTCGTCGGTGATCTCCTCGCCGCGATGGGCCGGGAGACAGTGCATCACCAGGGCGTCCGGGGCGGCCAGCCGCACCAGCGCCGTCGTCCACCTGGAAGCCCTGGAAATCCTTGAGGCGTCGCGCGCGCTCCTCTTCCTGCCCCATGCTGGTCCACACGTCGGTATAGAGGACGTCGGCCCCGCGTGCCGCCGCCGCGGGGTCGTGCACCACGGCCAGCGTCGCCCCGCTCGCCTTCGCCTGCTCCTCCGCGCGCGCCAGGAGGCCGGGATCGGGCCCGTACCCCTTGGGGCACGCCAGGGTGAAGTGCATCCCCATCTTGGCCGCGCCCTGCAGCCAGGAAGCGCACACGTTGTTCCCGTCCCCGACGAAGACCACGCGAAGCCCCTGCACCCGGCCGCGCTTCTCCCACAACGTGAAGAGGTCGCAGAGGATCTGCACGGGATGGTGGGTGTCCGTCAGGCCGTTGATCACGGGAATCCGCGAGTAACTGGCCAGTCGCTCCACCGTCTGATGGCTGAAGGTGCGGGCCACGATGCCGTCCACCCAGCGCTCCAGGTTGCGGGCGGCGTCCTGGACCGTCTCCCGCTGCCCCAGCAGGATATCCGTGGGCGTGAGGTAGATGGCGTGCCCGCCGAGCTGGGTCATGCCGGCCTCGAAGGTCACCCGCGTGCGGAGCGACGGCTTCTCGAAGATCATGGCCAGCGTCTTGCCGCTGAGGATCGGATGCAGGATCCCCTGCCGCCGCTTGGCCTTGATCTCCGCCGCCAGGTCGAAAAGCGCCGCGACGTCCTGCGCGGTCAAATCGTCCAGTGTCAGCAAGTGCCGATTCATGTCATCTCCCGGTCATGTGCCAAGCCAAATGGACAACCGACAACGCGGCACCGATCACCAAGGCCAATACGGTTGACCGGTTTCTGGTTGCCGGTTGGTCAGTTGGCATTACCGTGTCGAGCGCCGTCAGCGCCGCCTCCACGATCGCCACGGCCCGATCCACGTCGGCCTCGGTCACGATCAGGGGCGGGACGAACCGCACCACGTTGTCGCCGGCGGTCAGGACCAGGAGTCCCCGCTCCATGCAGGCGGCGACGATGTTGCGCGCCGGGACCGACACCTCCACACCCAGGATCAGGCCCTTCCCCCGCACCGCGGTGACCACGGGGTGCGTCGGCCTTCAGCGCCTCCAGGCGGTCGAGGAAGTACTTCCCCACGCGGGCGGCGTTGCCCGGCAGGTCGTCCTCCAGCATGGTCCGCACCACCGCCAGTGCGACGGCCGACACGAAGGGGGTCCCGCCGAAGGTGGAGGCGTGGGTGCCGGGGACGAAGCTGGCCGCCACGGCCTCCCGGGCCAGCATGGCCCCCATGGGCACGCCGCCGGCCAGCGCCTTGGCCAGCGTCAGGATGTCCGGCTCCACCCCCCAGTGCTGGTAGGCGAACAGCCGCCCGGTCCGCCCCATCCCCGACTGCACCTCGTCCAGGATCAGCAGGATGCCCGCCTCGTCGCACAGGCGGCGCAGCCCCGGCAGGTAGTCGTCCCCGGGAACGTTCACGCCCCCCTCGCCCTGCACCGGCTCCACCAGGACGGCGCACGTCCGCGAGTCGATGGCCCGCTCCACGGCCTGGAGATTGTTGTACGGCACGTGCTTGAAACCCGGCATGAGCGGTTCGAAGCCGTGCAGGTACTTCGGGATTCCCCGTGGCCGTCACCGTGGCCAGCGTCCGGCCGTGGAAGGCGTGGTGCATGGCGATGATCTCGACCCGGTCGGAGCTCCAGTGGTCCTTGGCGTACTTCCGGGCCAGCTTGATGGCCGCCTCGTTCGCCTCCGCGCCGCTGTTGCAGAAGAAGGCCCGGTCGGCGAAGGACTGCTCGCAGAGGAGCTTGCCCAGATGGATCTGCGGCTCGATGTGGTACAGGTTGCTCACGTGGATCAACGTCTCGGCCTGGGCGCGGATCGCCTCGACCATCTTGGGGTGGCAGTGGCCCAGCGCGTCCACCGCGATCCCGCCCACGAAGTCCAGGTACTCCTTCCCGTCCGAATCCCAGAGGTGCACGCCCCGGCCCCGCACCAGGACGATGGGAAACCGGGCGTAGGTATTGGCCAGATACTTCCCCGACGCGGCGATCAGTTCCTGTGTGGTCATGATCGACAACCCCCGTTGGCCGTCAGGCCACGAATCTCCGTTCCAACCCCCTCGGGGGTCAAGAGCTCCTCGATGAGGGCGTGCTGTCGCGTCCCGTTGATGATGTGGGTCTTGCGCACGCCCGGCCGCGAAGCGCCGTCAAGCACGCCCGCGACCTTGGGGAGCATGCCCTTGGCTGATCGTCCCGTCCGCCTTCAGCTGCTCGACCTCCTGCAGCGTGAGGGTGGAGAGCAGCGCCCCGTGCCGATCCAGGATGCCGTCGGTGTCGGTCAGGAGCACCAGCTTCTCCGCCGTGAGCGCCGCGGCCACCTCGCCCGCCACCAGGTCGGCGTTGATGTTGTACGTCGCCCCGGACGCGTCCCCGGCGGTGGGCGCCACCACCGGGATGTAGCCGGCCGCCTGCAGGGTCCGGATCGGGCGCGGGTCCACACCCGTCACCTCTCCGACCAGGCCCAGGTCCAGCAGTTGCCCGTCCGCCCCCGTCTTCGGGGGCGCCTTTCGGGCCCGGATCAGGCCACCGTCCTTCCCGGAGAGGCCGATGGCCGCCCCGCCCAGCCGGCCGATCAAGGCCACGATCCCCTGGTTGATCTCGCCGACCAGGACCCGCTCCACGATCCGCATGGTGTCCGCGTCGGTGACCCGCAGCCCCTGGATGAACGAGGGCGTGAGGCCCGAGGTCTTCATGGCCTCGTCGATCTGCGGCCCGCCGCCGTGCACCACGACCGGCTGCATCCCGACGAGCCCCATCAGGATGACATCCTGGATCACCGCCATGGTGAGGTTCGGATCCACCATGGCGTTGCCGCCGTACTTCACCACCACGGTCGTCCCGCGGAAGGCCTGGATGTAGGGCAGCGCCCCGATGATGATCTCGGCTTGCGTCGAAGGCGTTGACATGCGGACTCCGCTCTGCTCCGGGTCAGCCCTGCGGCCCCTTGCCCTTGAGCGTCTGCAGCTCGCGCACGCGCGCCTCCAACTCGACGTTGGTGCGCGCCAGGCGGGCGTTGGTGACGGCCAGTTCGTCCACCGAGGCGGTCAACTGCTCGAAGAGCTGGGCCGTGGCCAGGCTCAGGGACACGATGCAGGAAAACGTGGTGAAGAGCGCCAAGTCGTGCTCGTCGAAGGGTTCGCCGGTGACCTTGTTGTTGGCGTTCATGACCCCGACGGTCTTGCCGTTGACCTTCAGCGGCACGCACATCAGCGAGTTGGTGCGGTACCGCGGGTTCCGTTCCCGCTTGCCGAAGGTGGGATCCTGCGACAGGTCGCGGATCAGGAGCGGCTCCCCGGTCTGGGCCACCCAGCCCGCGATCCCCTCGCCGACGGGGCAGGCGGCCTGCTGCTGGACCTCGGGATCCAGTCCCTTGGCGTGGACGATCCGCAGCATCCCCTCCGGCTCCTTGACCAGCATGAGGGAGACGATCTCCACCTCCAGGACAGACGGCCACCAGGTCGATCACCCGCTGGAAGAAGGGCGGCGCTGTCCTTCAGGAACTCGCCCAGCGTGTCCCAGCGGATCATGTTGGCGAGTTCCAGCGCGCTCCCCTGGAGCCGGGCGAGCTGGGCCAGGCGCGACGGCTGCGCCCCGCCCTCCCGGCTGTGCCGGATGGCCGACCGTGACCGACTGGACCAGCTCCTCGAAGTTCAGCGGCTTCCGCAGGAAATCCACCGCCCCTTGGCGCATGGCCTGCACGCCGGTGAGAAACGACGCCCGCCCGCTCACCACGATCACGGGGATGCCGGGGTAGTCCGTCCGGAACTGCGGCAGGAGCTCCAGCCCGTCCGTCTCCGGCATCACCACGTCCATGATGATCGCCTGGACGGGTCGCCGCCGCGAGGGCCTCCTTGGCTTGGGGCGCGGTCTCGGCCACCACGACCTCGAAGCCGGACTTCTTCAGCTCTTCCCGCACCAGCGCCAGGAACAGTTGATCGTCGTCGACTACCAGGACGGTATCCATGGCGCACCACGTCCTCGGGAGGAGGGTGGAGGACCCGCGCCCCGTCAGCCCGATCTGACGGCGCAGGCGGCCCCGGCCTACAGGATGTACCGGCTCAGGTCCTGATTCGTGACGATGCTCGCCAATTGCTGGCGGACCTGCTGGCCGGTGATCTCGACGCGCACCCCCGCCATGTGCGGGGCCTCGAACGAGACCTCGTCGAGCAGCCGCTCCATGATGGTGTACAGGCGGCGGGCCCCGATGTTCTCGGTGGCCTGATTCACCGCGGTGGCGATCGTGGCGATCTCCTCGATGGCGTCCGGCGTGAACGCCAGGTCCACTCCCTCCGTCGCCAGGAGCGCCGTGTACTGCTTGGTCAGGGCGTTCTCCGGCTCCGTCAGGATGCGCACGAAATCCTCCTCGCGTCAGGCTCTGCCAGCTCGACCCGGAGGGGAAACCGGCCCTGCAGCTCCGGGATGAGGTCGGACGGCTTCGAGACGTGGAAGGCGCCCGCGGCGATGAACAGGATGTGGTCCGTCCGCACCAGCCCGTACTTGGTGCTGACCGTGCAGCCCTCGACGATGGGCAGCAGGTCCCGCTGCACCCCCTCCCGGGAGACGTCCGGGCCGTGCGTCCCTTCCCGACCGGCGATCTTGTCCATCTCGTCCAGGAAGACGATCCCCGAGTTCTCCACCCGGGCGATCGCCTCGCCGGTCACCTCTTCCTTGTCCACCAGCTTGTCCGCTTCTTCCTGCGTCAGGATCCGCCGCGCCTCGTGGACCTTGACCTTGCGGCGCCGGGTCCGCTGCGGCAGGAGGTTCCCCAGCATCTCCTTGAGGTTCTCCTGCATCTCCTCCATGCCGTGGCCGCCCATCAGGTCGATCATGGGCAGGCCCGCGCTGGGCCACCTCGATCTCGACCGTCCGGTCGTCCAGCGCCCCGTCGCGCAGCCGCGCGCGCAGTTTCTCCCGCGTCTCGTGGACGGCCCCGGTCTCCGGGCGCCGCGCCGATGGCGGGCCGCACCGGCGGCAGGAGCAGGTCCAGCAGCCGCTCCTCCGCCAGTTCCCGCGCCCGCTCCTCCACCGCGCGCGTCTTCTCGCCGCGCACCATGTTGACCGCCAGCTCCACCAGGTCGCGGATCATCGACTCGACGTCGCGGCCCACGTACCCGACCTCGGTGTACTTGGAGGCCTCCACCTTGATGAACGGCGCCTCGGCCAGCCGGGCCAGCCGCCGGGCGATCTCGGTCTTGCCGACGCCGGTCGGCCCGATCATGATGATGTTCTTCGGGGCCACCTCGTCGCGGAGACCGGCGGGCAGCCGCTGCCGGCGCCAGCGGTTCCGCAGCGCGATGGCCACCGCCCGTTTGGCGTCGTGCTGGCCGATGATGTACTTGTCCAGCTCCGCCACGATCTGGCGGGGGGTCAGTCTGGTCCATGGGCGTCAGAGCTCCTCGACCGTGATCCGGTCGTTGGTGTAGACGCAGAGCCCGCGGCGATCCGCATGGCCTCCTCCACGATCTCCCGCGCCGAGAGCGTCGAGTGCTTCACCAGGGCGCGGGCCGCGGCGGCCGCGTAGCCGCCCCCGGAGCCGATCCCGATGACCCCGTCGTCCGGCTCGATCACGTCGCCGGTCCCGGAGATGATCAGGGAGTGCTCGGCGTTGGCCACCGCCAGCAGCGCCTCCAGTCGGCGCAGGGCGCGGTCCATCCGCCAGTCCTTGGCCAGCTCCACCGCGGCCCGCGGCAGATTCCCCCGGAACTCCTCCAGCTTCGCCTCGAACTTCGCGAACAGGGCGAAGGCATCCGCCGCCGCGCCGGCGAAACCGGCGAGCACCGTGTCGTTGTACATCCGCCGGACCTTGCGGGCCGTGTGCTTCATCACCATCTCGCCGAACGACACCTGCCCGTCGCCGGCGAGGGCGACCCGGCCCTGATGCCGCACGCAGAGGATGGTCGTGCTGCGCACCCGCAGCGAACCGCGCGCGTGTCCCTTCGCTCATCGTGACGCCGCCCCTTCCGGACCCCGGCGGCCGCGGGCGCGCGCCCGCGGATGGGCCCGATCGTAGACCTCCATCACCTTGTCCAACCCGACATGCGTGTAGCGCTGGGTCGTGCTGAGCCGGGCGTGGCCCAGCAGCTCCTGGATGACCCGCAGGTCGGCGCCGGCGCTCAGCAGGTGGGTGGCGAAGCTGTGCCGCAAGCCGTGCGGGGTGATCTTCTTCCCCAGCCCGCTGGCGACCAGATGCCGGAGCACGATCCGGGAGACGCCGCGGGCGCCAAGCCGCCCGCCACGCGCATTCAGGAACAGCGCCGCCGCCTCGCCGGTACCGCTGCGCGGCTGCAGGCCTCCTCGAACCTCCAGATACCCCTGCAGGGCCTGCAGCGCGGTCCGTCCCACCGGGACGATCCGCTCCTTTCGACCCTTGCCCAGAACCCGCACCAGCCCCTGTGGCAGATCCACGTGGTCCAGAGCCAGGCCCGTGAGTTCCCCGATCCGGAGGCCCGAGGCGTAGAACAGCTCCAGGATCGCACGGTCCCGCCGGGCCAGCGTCTCGGCTATCCTTGCGGGGCCGCCGCGTCGCGCCGTCAGCCGCGCGGAGGGGGCGGCCAGCAACTGGAACGTCTCGTCCACGGAGAGATGCGGCGTCGTCCGGATCGGCAGGCGCGGGGCGCGGACCAGCTCCGCCGGGTTCGCCGCCAGGACGCCCTGACGGCAGAGGAACCGAAAGAAGGAGCGCAGCGCCGCCAGCTTCCGCGCCACGCTGGTGCGGGCCAGCTTCTCCCCGTGCAACCGGGCCACGAAGCCGCGGATGGCGAGTTGATCGACCGCGGCGGGACTGGGGTCCGCGTGATCGGCCGCCCGGTCGCGGAGATACGTCAGGAACTGCGTGAGGTCCACCCGGTAGTTCCGCAGGGTATGGACCGACGCATCCCGCTCCCCTTTGAGGTGTCCAAGGTACGCCTCGATGGCCGCCTGCACGGTTCCCTCGCAGCCGGAAACGCAAAACCGCCGCTCCACCCGACGGCGGCCCGGCGGCAGTCCAACCGCGCGAAATCTACGCCGGAGCGCCTGAAAGATCAAGCGAAAAGGCGCGACGCCTGCCGACCGCCTGGAGCGGTGTCGCTCCCGATCGGTGGCCGCCATCCGAGCCGGGGGTCACCGCACTCGCTGGTACCACGTCTGGAAATCGGTCCGGGCACGGGCCGCCAGCAGCCGATTCCGCTCCTGGCGGTCGCGGACGACCTCGGAGAGGACGGGCAGGAGGCCGAAGTTGGCGTTGATGGGCTGGAAGGTGGCGGGCGACGCGGTGGTCAGGTAGTGGAGCAAACCGCCGAGCATGGTCGTCCGCGGCGGGTGGAGCAACGGAGCGCCCGTCGCCTGGCGCACGGCGTTGATGCCGGCGAGCAGGCCCGTGGCGGCGGATTCCAGGTAGCCCTCGACCCCGGTGAGCTGGCCGGCAAAGAAGATCCCCGGGTCCCCGCGGAACTGGAGCGTGCCCTCCAGGAGCACCGGCGCCGTGAGAAACGTGTTCCGGTGGACGCTCCCGTACCGCAGGATCTCGGCGCGTTCCAGTCCGGGGATCAGCCGGAGGGCCTTCACCTGGTCGCCCCGCCGGAGCCGGGTCTGGAAGCCCACCAGATTGTACATGGTGGGTTGCCCGTCCGGACCCTGGTTTTCCTGACGGAGCTGGACCACCGCAAAGGGCCGCTTTTCGGTCCGCGGATCTCGCAATCCGACCGGGCGCATCGGGCCGAATCGCAGCGTATCCTCGCCCCGCTCCGCCAGCTCTTCGATCGGCAGGCACCCCTCGAAAAACGTCGCCCGCTCGAAATCGTGCAGCGGATATCGCTCCCCGGTCAGCAGCGCCTCGCGGAACCGCGCGTACTCTTCCCGGGTCAGCGGGCAATTCAGGTAGTCCGCGCCCCCCACCCCGTAGCGTGCGGCCGCGTAGGCGACCTCCCGGTTGATCGAATCCGCGGCCACGATCGGGGAGATGGCATCGTAGAAGTAGAGCCACTGTGCAGCCCGCGAGGTCGCCGCCTCCGGCCCCAGGAACGCGGCGAAGCGCGCGGCGAGGCTCGCCGCCAGCCGGTCGGACGTCAACGGGCCCGAGGCCACGATGACTGGGCGGGCGGGCGGAAGGTCCGGAACCTCTTCACGAATCACCTGGATCTTCGGGTGACCCGCGATCGCCTGCGTCACGGCGCCGGCGAATCCCTCGCGATCCACGGCCAGGGCCGACCCCGCCGGGACCCGGTGGGCCTCGGCACACCGCAGGATCAGCGAATCGAACGCCCGCATCTCCGTCTTGAGCAGGCCGCTGGCATCCTCAAGGGATTCGGATTTCAGGGAGTTGCTGCAGACCAGCTCGGCCAGCCGATCCGTTTGATGGGCCGGCGTCCGGACGGTGGGCCGCATCTCGTAGAGGCGGACGGACGCCCCGCGGCTGGCCGCCTGCCAGGCCGCCTCGGCGCCGGCCAGGCCGCCGCCGATGATTACGATGCAGCGTTCAGCCATCAGCGGTCAGCTCTTCAGCGGGCAAGCGGAGAGTCTCAGGCCGCGAACAGGAGAATGCATGGTCATTGGCCGCGGTTGGGCTGACGGCGGCGGGCGGGACCTCCCGCCGTAATCGCAGCCCTCTTTGATGCAGCGCAGCGTCACGCCCGCCTTGCTGCGCTTCTCCACCACGAACGGCGCCTGGCAGGTCGGGCACGGCTCCGGCACGGGGCGGTCCCAGATCGTGAACTCGCACTTCGGGTAGGCGGTGCACCCGTAGAACGTCCGGCCCCGCTTGGTGCGCCGGGCCGTGAGCGGCGCGCCGCATTTCGGGCAATTCACGCCGATGGGAATCGGCTTCACGTTCTTGCATTTCGGATACGTGCTGCACGAATAGAACCGGCCGAAGCGGCCGGTCCGGATCACCATGGGGGCGCCGCAGTTCTCGCAGACCTGGTCCGTGGGCTCCGGCGGCGCGGCGGCGGCCTTGGCGACCTTGACCACCGTCCGGCACTCCGGATAGCCCGAGCACGCCAGGAACGGGCCGAACCGTCCGCGCTTCAGGACCATGGGCTTCCCGCAGTTCTCGCAGGCCTGCCCCTCGCCGACGCTCGTCGTCTCCGTCGCCGTTCCCGCCCGCCTCCGGCGGCGCCGTTCCCGTTGCCCGGCAGCTCCTTGGTGCTCTTGCATTCCGGGTAGCCCGAGCAGGCCAGGAACTTCCCGAACCGCCCCCACTTGATGACCATGGCGCGGCCGCACTTCTCGCACACCTGGTCCGTCGGCTCCTCCATGGCCTTCACGTTCTTCATCTTCTCCTTGGCCTGCTCCAGCCAGCGGGTGAAGGCCCCGTAGAACTCGTGCATGGACTTCAGCCAGTCGGCCGTCCCCTCCTCGATCTCGTCCAGCCTAGTCTCCATCTGGGCGGTGAAGCCGGGGTCCAGGATGCGGGGGAAGCTCTCCACCAGGAGGTCCACCACGATCTCGCCCAGCTCCGTGGGCTTGAACTTCCCCTCGGCCTTCACCACGTAGTCCCGGTTCTGGATCACGCTGAGGATGGCGGCGTAGGTGCTGGGGCGACCGATCCCCCGCTCCTCCAGCTCCTTGACCAGGGTGGCCTCGGTGTAGCGGGGCGGCGGCTGGGTGAAGTGCTGGATCGGGTCGAGTCCGCGGCAGTCCAGTTGCTCCCCCTCGGTGAGCTGGCGGCAGGCTCCGCTCCTCGTCCTCCTCCGCCTCTGCCTGCCCGTTCTTGGCGGAGCCGTCCGCGCGCGGCCTCGTCCCGCCCCTCCACGTACACCTGCATGAATCCGGCGAACGTCATGTGCTGGCCGCTGGCGCGGAACGTGAACCGCCCGGCGGCGATGTCCACCGTCGTCGTGTCGAAGAGCGCCGGCCGCATCTGGGATGCCACGAACCGGTTCCAGATCAGGGTGTACAGGTTCAAGCTGCTCCCGCGTGAGGTAGGGCGCCACCTGCGCCGGCTCGCGCAGAACGGAGGTCGGCCGGATCGCCTCGTGGGCCTCCTGCGCCCCCTTGCCGCTCTTGTACGTCGGCGGCCGCTCCGGCAGGAACTGCGCGCCGTACCGGTCCGTGATGAACGTGCGCACCTCGGCCTGCGCCTCGGGAGAGACCCGGGTGGAATCGGTGCGCATGTAGGTGATGAGACCGACCGACCCCGCCTCCCCCAGCTCAATGCCCTCGTAGAGCTGCTGGGCCACCTGCATGGTCTTCCTGGCCGTGAAGCGGAGCTTTCGGACCGCTTCCTGCTGCAGTTTGCTGGTGGTGAACGGCGGGACCGGATTCCGCCGCTTCTCTTTACGAACGACCGTGGCGACTCGGTAGGTGGTGTCCGACGCCTGAAGCGCCGCGAGGATCCGGTCCGCCTCGGCCTGGGAGGGGATGCTGGCCTTGTCGCCGTCCACCTTGGCGAGACGGGCCGGGAATGCCGGCCCGATCCCGTCGGGGTGTGCCAGCGTGGCGGTGATGGTCCAGTATTCCGTGGGGACGAAGGCCCGGATCTCCTTTTCGCGATCCGTCACCAAACGCAACGCCACCGACTGGACCCGCCCCGCGGAGATGCCCCGGCGGACCTTCTCCCACAAGAGGGGGCTGATCTTGTACCCCACCAGCCGGTCGAGGATGCGGCGCGCCTGCTGTGCATCCACCTTGCGCTGATCGATGTGCCCGGGGTGGGTGAAGGCCTCCGTCACGGCCCGCTTCGTGATCTCGTTGAACATCACCCGGTGCACCGGCTTCTTGGCCGATTTCAGTTCGTGGGCCAAGTGCCAACAGATCGCCTCCCCTTCCCGATCCGGATCGGCGGCCAGATAGATGGCGGCCGCGGTCTTGGCGGCTTTTTTCAGATCGGCGAGCACGTCTTTGCGGCCGGGGACGACCTCGTACTTGGGCGCGAAATTCTTGTCCACGTCCACCGCCAGGCTCTTCGCGGGAAGATCCCGTACGTGGCCCATGGAGGCCTTGACCGTGTACTCCCGCCCCAGGAACTTATTGATGGTCTTGGCTTTGGCCGGAGATTCGACGATGACCAACGACTTCGCCACAGGTGGAGACTCCTTTTGAACAAGCCGTCAGCGTCAGCGTTCAGCGGTCAGCCCTGGCGCGTTTTGCTGATGGCCGAACGCTGATCGCTGATCGCTTCAGCTCTTGCCTGGATGCCGCGATCCCGTTTCGCGCGGGCCGCTCAAAACGGCCCCAGATGCAAGGCGGTACGCCGCAGCCCGAGTGAGCGTACTAGAGGTACGCCGCAGCGAGTGGCGAGGCGGACCAACGCAGCAGATGGGCCGTTTTCAGCAACCTGCCAGAATCGAAAACCCAAGGCGAATTCCCAGCCTTGGGTCGCGTCGTCCCTCACGGGGTCCGCTACGGATCACCCCGCGTCGCGCTGTTCGAAGATTTTTCCCGGCAGTTGTCGGATGGCGCGTTTCATCTCCAGGCCCACCAAGACCGAAGCCACCCGTCCGCCACCCCAACCGCTCCCCACGATGAGGGCATCTATGTGTTCGGGACCGCGAGCCAGGAGGTCGTAGATCCGCCGCTCGTCGGCCGTCAGATCGGCAGGTGGCGGTTCCGCAGGACGCCGCCGAGTGCGGCGCTTCAGGTTCGGCACGATCTCGACGAGGACGTCTTCCCAGCTCTCTACCAGCTTGGCCCCGGCCTTTATCAGGCGGTTGCACCCCTCGCTGTACCTGGCGTGGACCCGGCCGGGAACCGCAAACACCTCCCGGCCCTGCTCCAGGGCGTGATTGGCGGTGATGAGCGCGCCGCTCTCCACGCCCGCCTCCACCACCACCACTCCCAGGCTGAGTCCGCTGATGATCCGATTACGGCGCGGGAAATTCAGGCGGAACGGCGCGGTCCCGAGGGGGAACTCGCTGAGGAGGGCGCCGGCCTTCGCCACATCGTCCGCCAGTCCACGATGTTCCGGCGGGTAAATCTGGTCCAGCCCGCTTCCCAGGACGGCCAGTGTCCGCCCGCCGACCTCGACGGCGCCCCGGTGGGCCGCCGCATCGATGCCCCGCGCCAACCCGCTCACGATCGTCAACCCGCGCCGCCCGAGCTCCCGCCCCAACTCCCGGGCCATCTCCTCGCCGTAGGCGGTCGCCCGGCGGGATCCGACGATGGCCACCGCCGCGTCGTCGTCCGGCTCGAGCGTGCCCCGTAGGTAGACGACGGGTGGGGCCGAGCCGATCGCCGCCAGGCGGGCCGGGTATTCGGCATCCCCCCACACCAGCACCGTGAGTCCTGCGTCAGCGGCTCGCGCCTGGTCCTGTCGAACCATCCGGACCCACGGAAACCGCCGCATGGCCCCGGCGATCGCGGGGCCGATTCCCGGCACTTGCTGCAAGGCATCCGGCGACGCGGCCCACGCCCGAGAGATCGTCCCGAAAGTTTCCAGCAACCCCTGCAGGGTGACGCCGCCGAGCTGAGGAAGCAGACCACACGCCCAGCGGGCGTCCCGCTCCGTTTCGGCCGGGGAGGGTGATTCGATGTGTCCTGGAGGCCGGGCGCCGACGCGCATCGCCCTCCTCGCCTGGTTCCGAGCGCTCCTCCGGAACCGCGCACGTGCCTCAGGGGGCGATCTGATGGCTCAGAATGGCCTGATCCCCGGCCTGCACCACCCGGGCGCTGCTCGTCAGTAGGACGGTGGCCGAACGCTCCACGACCCGGATGACGACCGCGTCTCCAAGCCGGTCGGACGGCATGGGAAAAAACACACCCGTCGGCGTAGGGGCCGGAGGGTTCGGCCGCTGAAGCAGGAAGACGTCCCCCAGGGCGAGGCCCTGGTCCGCCCCCGCATCCACAAAGGCCACCTGCTGCATCCCCAAGAGCTGTTCGCCTCGGAGCGAGTCGACGACGACGCCGCTCACCGACCGCCGGGCCGGCTGCGGGGTCTTGTCGTCGGGAAAGAGCAGCGGCGCATACGGAATCACGCGATCGCCCAGGCCGATCGGTCCGCAACTGTAGCTGACCCGAGCCTGCACGACCCGAGCCTTCACATCCGTCACATCGAGCAACCCCACGGCGTAGAGGACGCGGCCGGCCGACTCCCCCGTGCGCGGGTGGATCAATCGCCTCCCCGTGCGCGCCACCAAGAACTGATCGCCCTTCTTGACCGTGTGGTTGTCATCCAACCCGACGACGACGCGATCCTCCATGGAGATCATGACGCGATCCTCGGCACTCTTCACGAGAGTCCCGATTCCCACGCTGTCCACCTTTTGCTCCGGCACGAGCGCTGGGCTGCAGACCATGGCATAACGGCTGGCCGGTGGCACGGAGGGTTCGGGGGCCGGCGCGGCCACGACGGGTGCGGGTGGCGGCATGGCTGCGACTGGCGGCGGTGGCGGTGGTGTGCGCCGGCGGTGGGGGCTGCGGTGCCTCGACCGTCTGAGCCGGAGGGGCCGGCTTGGGTGCCTCGGCCACAGGAGGAGCCGGGGTCAGATCCTTCCCGGGTAACACCAACTGATCGCCGGGGTAGATGAGATTCGGATTCGTAATGAAGCTGTTCGTCTCCCAGAGCCGGGGCCAGAGCAGCGGGTCCTGGAGCAGGTCCCGCGAAATCCCCCACAGGGTATCGCCCTTCTTGACCACGTACGGCCCCTCTGGCGCGGCGAGCGGCGATCCCGGTGCCGGGTCCGGCGGGTTGGCCGCACCCGCCAGGACCGGCAGAATACACGCCAGCAGTGCAAGGCTCCCCAGGCCGATCCACCCCGTCCGTTTCATGGGCGCTCCTCCGGACGAGCCTGCGCTTCGAGCCGCGGCCACCCCTCACCGTTGAGGGCGTGCCACGGTTGGCCATCGGGCCGAGCGCCGGCGGCGTCCCTGACAGATCCGAAGCCGTACTCCAGCAGCGCTGCCGCGTCTGTCCACCGCTGCGGGTCGTTCAGCAACACGGCGATCATCCGGTGGTTTCCCCGGCTGGCCGACGCCACCAGGCAGCGCCCCGCCGAGTCGGTATACCCGGTCTTGACCCCATCCGCGCCCGCCACCTGGCCGAGGAGACGGTTGTGGCTGAGCACGATTCGGCTTTGCGGTACCAGGCTCCGGCGGCCCGGCTTCCAGATCGTGAGCCTCGCTTGCGGCGCGCGCACCAGCTCTGCAAACCTTGGATTCTCCAATGCCACGCGCGTCAGGGCCGCCATGTCTCGGGCAGTCGTGAAGTGAAACGGCTCGTCCAGCCCGTGCGGATTGGCGAATCGGCTGTTGGCCATGCCCAGGTCCTTGGCTGTCTCGTTCATGAGCGCCACGAATCCGGGAAGATTGCCTCCCACGTGCTCGGCCGCCGCCACGGCCGCGTCGTTCGCCGAACGGATCAGCAGCGCGGCCAGAAGATCGCCGAGCGTGATGCGCTGCCCGGCGCGCAATCCCAGCCGTTGCCCGCCCGTCTGGGCCGCCGTCTGGCTGACCACGACCGTGTCGTTCAACCGGCCACGCTCCAGGACGATGAGCGCCGTCAGGATCTTGGTCACGCTCGCCGGGGAGCGCGGGGCGTCGGGGTCCCGCTCAAACAGGACCATCCCGGAGTTCGCGTCCACCAAAATGGCCGAGGCCGCGTTCGCCCCCAGGCGACTCATTCCGCCGTGGTCGGCCGAGCGTCCTCCAGATTTCGGCAGTTGGAGCGATTCACCGCCTGGCGAACCCAGCGCGCGCATCGGCGCCACCGAACGGCTCTTCGTTACCGATCGGTACCGAGCGGTTCCCGAACTCCGTACCGCCAGCGCCGAGCCGAAGAGACCGAGGACCAGAAAGCCCGCCACGGCTCCGCACACGAGTCGCCGCGTGGTCCTGTCAAAACCCCGACCGACGCAGGGCTGATTTCGGGGGAACCGAATCGGCCAGGCGCGCCGCGCCTGCCCTGCGTTCCCGTCCCCCCAGGGGGCGCTTTCGGCGGTCCGCTTCGCGTCATCCGGCATGGGCGGCTCCTCCAGACGCCGCAGGACCGCCGGCGAGAAGGTCTTCAGCCAGGGCGCACCACGCGTGGCCCACGGTGATGTGTGTTTCCTGTATGCGCGGCGTGGCCTCGCTGGGAACGACGAACGCCTCGTCCGCCGCGGTTGCCAGCGCACCGCCGGCACCGCCGCACAAGCCGACGGTCATGACGCCAAGCGCCCGCGCCGTCTCGACTGCCCGCAGGACGTTCGGCGAGTCTCCGCTGGTGCTGATGGCGACCAAGAGGTCGCCGCGCCGCGCCAGCGCCTCGACCTGTCGAGAGAAGATCCGATCGAATCCCGAATCGTTGCCGATACTCGTCAACACCGACGTGTCCGTCGTCAGCGCGAGGGCTGCCAACGCTCGTCGATCCCGTTGGAAGCGATTGACGAACTCCGCGGCCAGATGTTGCGCGTCCGCCGCGCTCCCGCCGTTTCCACAGAACAAGATTTTTCCCCCTCCTCGGAGTACGTCTGCCATGCGTCGAGCCACTGCCGCCATGCGTGTTGCATTTTCCCTGCCGAAACGCACCTTGAGCGCCGCGCTCTCCTCGAAAATGGCTCGGATACGCTCTTCCATTCGCTCCTCCGGGTCGCCAGGAGGCTTTCCGCCGGGCTTCGCCGCGCGTCCCACCCGCAACTCGGGCCACGGTCGCTCACAAGGCCGCGTCCCCACAGCGATTGTTCAATCGGGCAACTATAGCCGCGAGGCCAACCTTGTCAAGCAAAAAGGAACCGCCGGACTCCTCGGAGTGAAGAGACGCCGACGAAACGGTCTGGTTTTTCGAGGAGTTCCCGCTGGCCCGGCGGACTCAACCCGTCGCCGAGGCTGCCAAAGGCGTCACGGGGACGGGTGATCTGACAGTCGGGGAGGAGCCGCCGGCCGCGCGACGACCAACGCGGTTCTCGGGATCAGGTCTCATCCAAAAGGTGGAGGTCCTTCACGCGTAACTGGAGAATTTCTCGTCCACTCCAGGTGTTTCGCTCCGGCACGAAAGCCAGATCCACGTGCGGAGAAATCGATTGGTCGAGCACCTCGGCGTACGACCCAAAATTGAATCCGATGGCCTCGACGACCTGACGGCCGGAGGCGGACTGGCGGACCTTGAACTTCAGGTGATTCCGGCCAACCCGCCGGGGGGAGCGCATCACCTGGAGTCCCCGAGCGGCCAACACCGGCTCCGGGTTGCCCAGACCGTGAGGGCCGAGTCGTGCCAGGTCGTCCACCAGGTCCAGACCGAGATCATCCAGGGCCACCTCCGCCTCGATATCCAGGACGGGTGCCAGGGCCTCGTCCGTGAGCTCCGCCGCCGCCAGGGACAGGAAGCGTTCCCGGAATGACTCGATGCGCTCCGGCGCAAGCGAGAAGCCGCCGGCCGACCGGTGGCCCCCGTAATGCGTCAGCAGGTCGGCGCACCGCCCCAGCGCGTCCGCCACGTGCCACCCGCCGGCCGACCGGACGGAGCCGCGCGCGTGATCCCCTTGTGTCCCGATGAGCGCCGCAGGCTTGCCGAATCGCTCCACCAACCGCGCGGCCACGATTCCCAGCACCCCGGGATGCCAGTCCGGGGACGCCAGCACGATCGCCCGGTCACGCGCCAGATCGTGGGTCTCCGCGGCGCGCGCCAGGGCATCCGCGAGGACGTGGCCCTCCAATTCCTGCCGCTCGCGGTTCTGGCGGTCGAGTTGCGCCGCGAGATCTCGAGCCTCGAAGGGGTCCGTCGTCAGCATCAGCCGGACCGCGACCGTGGCGTCGTCCAGCCTCCCCGCGGCGTTGATGCGGGGCGCCAGCCCGAACGCGACGCGCCCCGGCGTCACTCCCGCGGGGTCCGAGAGGGAGACCCCCGCCACCTCGCCCAGGGCCCGCAGGCCGGGGCGGGTCGTGGCGGCCAACTGGGCCAAGCCGTGCTTCACCAGGACTCGATTCTCGTCCACCATGGGAACCAAGTCCGCGATGGTGCCCAACGCCACCAAGTCCAGCAGCGGCCAACACTCCTCGCTGGCGTCGGCTCCATAGAGCGCCTGGACCAGCTTGAAGGCGATCCCGACGCCGCACAGCTCTTTGAAGGGATAGGCGCAGCCGGGTTGGCGGGGATTCAGGATGGCCGTGGCGGGCGGTAGCGTGGGCGGAGGCAGATGGTGATCGCAGATGAGCACATCCAGTCCGCGATCGCGGGCAAGCGCCACCTCCGCATGGGCCGTGATCCCGTGATCGACGGTGATCAGGACCCGCACGCCCCGCGCGGCCGCCTCTTCCACGATGCTCGCCGGCAGGCCGTATCCGTGCTCCTGCCGGTTCGGCACCGCGTAGGTCGCATCGGCACCCGCGTGGGTGAGACCGGCCACCAGGACCGCCATCCCCGTCACCCCGTCCACGTCGTAATCGCCGCAAACCAGGATCGGTTCGCGGTGCGTGACGGCCTGCTGCAGCCGTTCCACGGCGCGGGCCATTCCGGCCATGCTGCGCGGGTCGTGCAAGGCGTCCGGGGAAGCGTCCAGGAAGGTGCGGGCAAGGTCGGGGGTGACGCAGCCCCGCCGAATCAGGAGGTGGGCGAGCAGCCGGGAAACCCCGAGCGCCTCGCCCAGGGCGGCCGCCGACTCGCTATCCTGATCGGCGATCCGCCAGTGCCTCGCGGCTCTCGACTCGCTCACGGCGACTCCGCCTCAACGCCGGGCGCGACGGGCGGCCTCGCTGCGGATGCGCCACTCGTAGATCAGCGGCGACGCCACGAACCACGAAGAATAGCTTCCCACCACGATGCCGACCAAGAGGGCGAAGGCGAAATCGTGCAACACTTCTCCCCCCAGGAAAAACAGCGCCGCGGTGGCCAGAAAGGTCGTGAGCGAGGTCATGGCGGTTCGGGCCAGCACCTGGTTGATGCTATTGTTCATGACATCGCCCAGGGCCTCCTTGCGGCGGGCGCGAAGATTCTCGCGGATGCGGTCAAAGATCACGACCGTATCCGTCAAGGAGTAGCCGGCGAGCGTAAGGAGTGCGGTCACGACGAGAAGCGTGATCTCTTTGTCGAGAAGATAGACGACGCCGAGCACAGCCAGAACGTCGTGGAAGGTCGCCACCGTGGCGGCTACCCCGAAGCGAAACTCGAAACGCCAGGCAATATATGCGACGATCCCGGCAAGGGAGATCGCGATGGCCAGCAGCGCCTTCTTCTGCAGTTCCTTCCCGATGGCCGGGCCGACTTCGGTCGAGGCTTCCACGATGAAGGGGTTCTCCTTCAGCCCCGCACGCAGCGCCTCCTGCACCTGCTGAGCCTTCCCGGTCTCCACCTCGGCGCCGCGCTTCAGCCGGATCATCACGCTCCGACCGTCGGCGAACTGTTGCGGCTCGCTGTCCCTGATTCCGCCTTGGTTCAATGCCTGCCGCACCGCCCCGAGATCCACGGGTCGTTCGAACTTCACTTGGATGGACGTCCCGCCCGCGAAGTCGATCCCCATGTTGGCCGCCCCGCGGAAGATCTGAATCAACGCCACCACTCCGAGCAGGATCAGGGCGATGGAGATGACGTAGGCGATGTACCGCTTCCCGACGAAATCGATGTTCGTCTTTCCCAGGAGTTCCACGATCAGTCCGTTCCCTTGTCCGCCTGACGGCGACGAAAGTGAGGAGCACCTGCCCGCGCCTGGGCTCTCGGCGCCCCGAATCCCACCATCTCGCTCAAATGCTCAGGGTCTTCAAATCGCGACGCGACGTCATCCAGTCGTAAACCACCCGCGTGCCCACCAAGGCCGAAAACAGGTTGATGGCCACCCCCAGGCTCAGGGTCACGGCGAACCCCTTGATGGGACCCGTCCCGAACAAGAAGAGGGCCACCGCCGTGATGAGCGTGGTGACGTGCGAGTCCATGATGGCTGTGAACGCCTTGTCGTAGCCGGCGTCGATGGCCGACCGGACGCTCTTGCCGAGCTTCAACTCTTCCCGAATGCGCTCCAGAATGAGGACGTTGCTGTCCACGGCCATCCCGATTCCCAGGGCGATGCCGGCGATGCCCGGCAACGTGAGCGTCGCCCGGATCGCCACGAGGACGCCGATCAGCATGATGGAGTTCAGGATCAGGGCAAAGTCCGCGATGACGCCGGACATCTTGTAGTAGACTACCATCAGGAGCACCACCAAGATGGCGGCCAGAATGGCGGCCTGCACCCCCTTCTGCACGGAATCCTGGCCCAGGCTCGGCCCCACGGTGAGGTTGGCAATGATCTGGACCGGAGCGGGCAGGGCGCCGGCCCGAAGGACGATGGCCAGATCCCGCGCCCCTTCCGCGGTGAAGCTCCCCTCGATCTGTCCGCGGCCCTCGCCGATCTTGGATCGAATCACCGGCGCGCTGAACACCGTATCATCCAGCACGATCGCCAGGTGCTTGCCTATGTTCGCACCTGTGAAGTCGCCGAAGATTCGCCCCCCCTCGCTGTCCAGCGCAAAGGCGACCAGCCATCCCCCTTGTTCGTCCGGCCGCACCTCGGCGCTGGTGAGATTGGCCCCGGTGATAATCGGCTGCCGCCGGACGACGATGGGCCGCTTCCCGACGGTCTGCCGCCGGTCGTCCACCTCGCGCAACGAGAGCAGCTGCAGATCAGGAGGGAGGGTCGCCTTCCCCTGCGCCACTTCCTCCGGATTGAGGCTATCATCGACCGCCTTCAACTCCAGGAGCGCGGTCTTGCCGATGAGGTTGATGGCACGCTGCGGATCTTTGATCCCGGGGAGCTGGATCACGATTCGGCGGTCGCCCTCGGGCACAATGTGCGGCTCGGTCACGCCGAACTGATCCACCCGGTTCCGGATGGTCTCCAGGCTCTGCCGAAGGGCCAAGTCCTCGATTCGCTTGACCTCTCGCGTTTGCAGCGTCATGCGGAGTTCGTCCGGGGTCGCCCCGGGGACCTTATCCAGCACGACGACTTCAGCGAGGGTGCGCTGCGCCTTGTCCCGATCTGCCGCCTTCGCGACCTTGAGGACGATCCCGGTCGTTCCCTCGCGCGTCAATTGCGCGACCTCGATTTTTTCCTTGTCGAGCAATCGCTTGACTTCCTCGCGCAAGCGTTCGGTCGCGTTCTCCACGGCCTTCTCGGCCTGAACCTCCAACACGAGGTGCATCCCCCCCTGCAGGTCGAGGCCGAGATTCACCTTTTCTGGCCTGGGAAGAATACCGGGGAAGAGCGACGGGAGGCTCTCCGTGGGGAAGATACTCGGGATGATGTAATATCCCGTCAGCACCGTAGCGACGACCAAGAGAATGACACGACCGCGGATCCGTTTTCGCACCGGATGGCCTCCAAGAACGACGCACGGGCTAAAAGACCGGGGGCTGGGCCACCCCAGCCTTAGCCCGCAACCGACGATTTCCCTGGCGAAACTGCCGGCGCACTATACCAGGGTGTGCGGAAAATGCAATCCCTTTCCGCAAAAGGGCGATCGAGGAAACAATCCCGCGGAGCGGCCGCCACGCTCGGCGAGAAGCGGCCGTCCCGGCGGCCGGCCGCCGGCTCCCTGCCGTTAGGCGGCCAGGACCCGGACCTGCGGTTCCGGAGCCGCGGGCCCTGCCGCCCCGTTGGGCGGCAGGGCGGGATCCAGGACGCCGTCGATCCGGGCGCCCCGCCCTCCCAGAAATTGGAGGTATTCGACGGCGGTGCGCGAGACCTCTTCCCCCGGGACGAGGATCGGGATGCCGGGCGGATAGATCGTGATGATGTCCGCGCTGACGCGGCCGGCCGCCTGGGACAGCGGCACCAGGGTGTGGCGGGCGAAATACGCCTCCCGCGGAGAACAGGCCAGGCGTGCCTCCTGCACGGGCGGAACGGCGGGAATGTCCGCAGGCTGCCCCGCGCGGGTCGCTGCGGATCGACGGGCCAACCCCTCCAGCCCGGTCACCAGCCGATCCAGGTCGTCGCGCCGATCTCCGATGCTGACGATCACCAGAACGTTGAACAGGTCGGCCATCTCAACCTGAACGCCGAACTCGGTATTCAGGATCGATGAGGCGGCGAAGCCCCTGAGCCCAAGCCCCTTGACCGAGATGGTCAGCTTGGTGACGTCCAGGAAGAAATCACGTCCCGGCATCGACCTGCGCGGCGCCGAAACAACATAGCCCAGGAGATGCGATTGATGCGCGTCCCGGGCCTCCTTCGCCAGATCGATCGCCTTCGCCCAGGAGCTTCTCGCCCCTCCGTGGCCATCTGCATCCGCGCCAGATCCAGCGAGGCCATCAGAATGTACGAGGGGCTGGTGCTTTGAAGCATCTGGAGAATCCGCCCACTCGGGACGTCGTCGACCCGCCCGTCTTTAGATGCAGCATCGAGGCCTGCGTCATGCCGCCGACGATCTTATGTGTGCTCTGCACGCAGAGGTCCGCCCCGGCGTCAACCGCCGAGGTGGGCAGCGCGGGGTGGAAGTGCAGATGCGGTCCGTGGGCCTCATCCACCGAGACAGGACTTCCCTCGCCGCTTGGCCGCGGCGACGATCGGCCGCAGTGTCGGCCGCCATCCCGTAATAGTTCGGGCTGGTCAGCGACACGACGCTGGCCTTCGGGTGCGGCTCCATGGCTCGCCTGCCGCCTCAGCGCCGACGTTCAACGGCGATCCCCAGGTCCGCGTCGAAAGCCGGGAGGAAGAACCGGGGTATGGCCCCGCTCAGGATGATCCCAGCCAGGATCGACTTGTGGGCATTTCGCGCCACCAAGCACCTCGTCCCCAGGATTGACCGCGGAAAGAATCATGGCGTGATTGCCGACCGGTCGTCCCGTTCACCAGGAAGAAGGAATGATCAGCCCCGTAGGCCTCCGCCGCCAGCTCCTGCGCTTCCTTGATGACCCCCACCGGCCTTTGGAGACAATCCACCTCGTCCAGCGTCGTCAGGTCGATGGTGAAGATCTTGCGGCCGACGAACTTTCGAAACCGCGTGGAGATCCCCTTGCCGCTCTTGTGACCCGGTGTGTGGAACGAGACCTTCTTGGCCTCGGCGAGGCTGACCATCGCATCGAAGAGAGGCGTCCGGAACTGGTGTGCGGGGATGGCGGCCACGTCCGGCTCCTATCGAAATGCGAAGAGCGGATGGTTGTCTTCGATGATGCGCGTCTCCGCGGCCAACCGCTCCCGCACGTGCTTTGGGAGACAAAAGCTCATGGCGTGGGTTTCGCCGTCATAGTACCGGAGATTCCCGCGAACGCGCTCCCGAATTCGCCGGTCGATCTCGTCCCGGTTCACGGCGGCGGGATGCTCCCCCTTGCCCGCAAACAGGAACCCCCACGGCCGACCGAAGGAGGGGATATCCGCGAAATACGGGGCCACCACCGGGAAGACGCTTCGGAGGGTGGCATGCACGGTCGCAAAACAGTCCAGGCCGGTCAGGCTGATGGTCCCGGCCTGGACTGCCAGCGCGCCGTGTTCGGTCAAGCGGTCGAAGACGATCTTGTAGAACTCCTGGGTGAACAACAGATAGGCGGGACCTTCTTCGATGGGCTCCGAGATGTCGATGATGAGAATATCGAAGGTTTGGTCCGAGGACTCCAAGAACGCTCTCGCATCCATGAATTCGACGCGGACGCGTGCGTCCTCAAAGGCGCCGCCGCTCATCTCGGGGAGATGGCGTCGGCAGAACTCCACGACCTCGCTGTCGATGTCCACCATCAGCACGCTCTCCACGCTCGGGTGCTTGAGGATCTCGCGAACGGGCGCCCCCTCGCCGCCACCCACCACGAACACACGCCGGGGATGCGGATGGCACAGCATGGCGGGATGGATAATACTCTCGTGGTAGATGAATTCGTCTGCGGTGGTCGATTGCACCTTTCCGTCCAGGATGAGCGCCTTCCCGTAGCTCCCCAACTCGACGATCTCGATCGCTTGGTAGGGCGACCGACTGGTGGCGATCATGCCGGTCACGCCGTGCACGTGGCCCTCGTGCGGGCTGAATGACTCGATCAGCAACTGATGATCCTGAATTGGCATGGTGTCTCCTTCAGCGCGTGCGCATCGCGCGACGCATACGGAACCGACCAAGCGCCGGGCACGCACACCGGCAAACACGAGCGTCGGTGCGACCCGTCAGCCAGCGCCCTCGGCGCAGCCCAGACGCGGACGCGCGGCACCCACCACGGGGTTGCAAAAGCCCATCACGCGGAGAGTCGCGGTCGGAGGCACGACTGCCGCACATCGGGATGGAGATGGGCCGGAAAGGAATCTACCGCGGCGATAGGATACCGACGAACCGGCAAACCGGAGGGCAAACCCGTCCGAAGACGGGACCTCGCCGGCGGTATCCGGCGGGGTCCCGTCTTCGCACGAACATACTCAATGGACCAGCGAAAGCTCTTGAGCGGCATCGGCGACGGCCTCGCCGCGTTTCTCGTCGATGGCGACCTTGTGGGGCAGCTTTCCCGTCATGCCGGGGATGAGTCCCCGCTTCATCTCGACGACGGACGGCGCCTTGCATCGGAAGCGCGAGGCCACGTACGAGACGGCCCGTTCGGGCTTGATGACGTCGCCGCAGGTGAAGATGTCGACCGCAGCGTACCGGTATTCCGGCCAGGTGTGGATCGACAGATGGGATTCGGCGATGACCACGACCCCGCTGACGCCGAAGGGATTGAACTCATGAAACGCGACGTCAACGATCGTGGCCCCGCAGGCGCGAGCGGCACCAACCAGGATATCCTTGACGACGTCCACTTTCTTCAGCGTGTCTGGGTGACAACCGTGGAGTTCGACCAGCAGGTGTCTGCCCAAAGCGTGCAATTCCCTACCCCCTTTCGCCCGATCGCCACTCCGTGTATCGCTCGCGGCACCGGAAATTTTTCGTAGTTGCTTATAGTGCATTTTGACGCGATTGCAAGAAAAAAATGGACCGCGGGCGGATTTTTTCCTCACGCGCTCCCGCCGCTCGCCGCCCGCCGGAGCACGCCGTGCGGTCCTGCGCGCCGATCGCTCCGGAATCGGCTCCCCGCGGTGCGCCCGGGAACACATCGGTGAGGCGTCGCCGCCTGCGCCGAAGGCCTCGATCCGGCACCGCCGGTCACCGACGTGTCGCGTACCGAAGCGCCCGCCCCGTCTCGGAGAAGCCTTGGCGAACGTGCCGGGGGTTCTCGGCCAACGCGGCAGGGCATCCCGCCTCCCGCAACCGCCAGTTTTTGCTTGATTCCTTCGGTCCGTATGGTAGGGTGCCATCCGAGTCGGGGCAGCCACGGGCCTGCAGAAGAGGCCGCGATGTGGTGTGCACGTTTTCATAATGGGTGAGTTCCCGACATTCGGTGTCATCGAGCCAGCGAGGACGGTGGGATGTACGAGGGATTCTGGAGGTTGGCTGCCGCGCCGTTTCAGAACGTCCCCGACCCCAACTTCTTCTTCCTGTCGGCCCAGCACCGCGAAGGGTTGGCTCGGCTGATGTATGCCGTGCAGCAGAACAAGGGCGCCGCCCTCCTGGTCGGCGATGTGGGCTGCGGCAAGACGACCCTGAGCCGTGCACTCATCATCCAGTTGGCTCAGGAGAAGTACGATGTCGGTCTCGTGACGAATCCCTCGCTGCCCAGCCTCGACTTTCTCGAGGAAATCGATCTCCAGTTGGGCATCACCCCGTCCGGAACCACCAAGGTCGCGCTGCTGCGGGCGCTGAACGAGCGACTGGTCGCCAATTTGCGCGAAGGGAAAGAGACGGTCCTCGTGGTGGACGAAGCGCATAGCATCCGGGACCCGGACGTCTTCGAGGAGCTCCGGATGCTGCTGAATTTCCAGTTGAACGATCGATTTCTGCTCACGCTGATCCTCATGGCCCAGCCGGAGATCACCGAAATGATCGGCCGGATCAAGCCCCTCGATCAGCGGATCGCCATTCGCCACCACCTGAAGCCGCTCACCCTGGCCGAAACGGCCGCCTATGTGAATTTCCGCATGCAGCGGGCGGGCGCCACGCAGTCCCCGTTTGCCGACGAGGCGATCCGCGCTGATCTGGGAGCACGCGCAGGGCGTTCCTCGCAGCCTCAACACCCTGTGCGATCTGTGCCTCTTGGACGGGTCGGTCCACGCCGCCAAAGTCGTGGACGGCCCGCTGGCGCAGCGAGTCCTGAACGGCCTCGGGTAGTCGAGGGCCCCGCCAAGCCGCGCGCCGGCACGCGGCGAGGGGAGTGGAGTCGCCGGCACGGAGATCGGTTCGGATGGCCGCGCAACAGCAACAACAGCAAAAGGAGGGCGTGCTATCGTTCGATTAAGCGATCTCGTCCGCAAGTCGGTACCCGGCCCTCGCGACCCCGCGGCAGACGCATCGTTTTCGGTTGCCGCGGCAGGATCCGCCCAGGCGGCGCCGGCGAATCCGCCCACGCCCGAGCCCGCCGCCCCAGCCGAGCCGCTCCACTACCCCTTGGCGCTCCAGGAGGTCGAGCGCGTCTTGGAGGCGGCCGCCGCAGGGACCCCCTTCCAGATCGGCACACTCCAGCACACGGTGGCCGGCATGGCGGATGCCGTCTCGAGTGGTGACGCGCTGCTCGTCCAAGCCCTGGACGATGGCGACGGGCGCTACGATCTGTCGCGCCACATGGTCAACACCGCCATCTTCGCCATCAAGATCGGGCAGGGGGCAGGCTGTCGTCCCGAGGAACTGCCCTGGCTGGGCCTCGCCGCCTGCCTGCACGATGTCGGCATGGTCATCGTCCCGAAGGGGATCCTCGACAAGCCGGAGGCCCTCACCGACGAGGAGACCGCTCTCGTCCGTCGGCACCCCGAGAAGGGGTTTCGGGATCCTGCACGGCCTGGGCGCCGAATTCGAGTGGCTGGCCAACGTCGTCCTGCAGGAGCACGAACGCGACGACGGGAGCGGATACCCTCGCGGACTGATGGGGCAGGAGATTCACGAGTACGCCAAGATCATCGGTTTGGCTGATGCCTACGAATCCCTGACGCACACCCGGCCCTATCGCAGCCGGCGGGGGCCCTTCGAGGTGGTCAAGGGGCTCATGACCTCCGGACGGGCGAAGTTCCCCGACCGCGCGCTTAAAGGACTCATCCGCGGCCTGTCCGCCTTCCCGGTGGGCACCTCCGTGCGCCTTAACTCCACCGAGATCGCGCGGATCGTGGCCACCAACCCCGCCTTTCCGCTTCGGCCGGTGGTCGAGGTCGCCTTCGGGCCGAAAGGTGAACCCCTCGAGCCGGGCCGTCGGGTGGATCTGTCCGCCAATACCTTGCTCTACATCACGGAGGCGTTCTCGGGGAGGAACCCGAGTTAGGAGCCGTTACGAAATAACTTGTCCATTTTTTGTAATTTCGTTACGGCTCCTTATGCCGTTACGGGAATTTCTCCGGTCAAGTTATTCTTTGACAACGGCGTAGGACAAGCGACGTCGTTCTGGGTCCGGGTGGGGCGCCGTCCGGAGGTCGCCCCCGAGGCACTGGATGCGCACAGAGACCGACTGTCAAGCCGTCCCCCACCTTTCCTATTCGGCGTTCGCCGGCCGAATCGGCTCCCGCGTCTCGGCGGAACGGATCCCCCTGGACGGCAGCCTGGAGGTCACGTTTCGCTGCAACCTCCGCTGCGCCCACTGTTTCGTGAACGAGCCAGACGGCGATCGCCGGCTGCAACGGCAGGAGCTCACGGCTGCCGAGATCCGCCGCCTCACGGACGAGGTGGTGGATCGCGGATGTCTCTGGATGCTTCTCACGGGCGGCGAGCCGCTGCTCCGGTCCGACATCCGCGAGATCTATCTCCACATGAAGCGGCGCGGTCTGCTGGTTACGCTCTTCACCAATGGCACCGCCGTCACCCCGCGTCTCGCCGACCTTTTGGCGGAATGGCCGCCCCTGGTAGTCGAGGTGTCGATTTACGGGAGCACCCCCGAGGTGTACGAGCGTGTGACGGGCGTCCCCGGTTCGTTCCGCCGGTGTCTCCGCGGCATCGAATTGCTCCTCGACCGGCAGGTCCGTCTGCGGCTGAAGACCGTGCCGACCACCCTGAACCATGCCGACCTGGATGGCCTACGCGCCCTGGCGGCCGGATACGGGTTGGAGTTCCAGTGGGACCCGCTGGTGAATTGCCGCCTGGACGGCGCGGCCGGGCCGGCGGGCGTGCGGCTTTCGCCCGAGCAAGTGCTGGCCCTGGAAGCGCGCGAGGAAAAGCGGGCGGCCGCGTATCGGTTGGAGTTCGCGAAGGCCTCCCGGATCGACGCACGGGCCGAGCTGATCACTTGCGGTGCGTACCTTCACTCGTTCCACATCGACCCGTACGGGCGCCTCGTCCCGTGCATGCTGCTTCGCGAGCCGGCGTACGACTTGCGCCAGGGGACGTTCCGGGAGGGGTGGGACGAGCATTTCCCCGTCCATGCGCCGGCAGGCGCGGACCAAGGCCATGCCCTGCGACACCTGCGATCTGCACTCCGCCTGCGACCAGTGCGTCGGATGGGCCGCGCTGGAGGCCGGCGACCCCGAAGCCCGGGTGCCGTTCCTGTGTGACCTCGCCAATCTCCGCGCCGGGGCGTTCGGCCCCCAGCGCGAGCCCCGAGACTCGGCAGAGAAGGTGGTGGCTCGATGAACCCTGCGCATCCGAGGCTCCCCTACCGGAAGCCGACGATCGAGCGGATCACGCTGGCGGGCGAGGAGACCGCTGCCGTCCCCAATTGCAAGCGGGACACCGGGGGTGGGAAGAACAGGAGCTATCCCAACCCGTGTCGGACCGAGGTGCTTTGGGACCTGTTCGGGTTGCGTTGCAGGGAATCGCGGGGCTCGTGACGGCAGCCCACGGCGCCGGCGATGGCGTCGTCCGCCATCTGTAGATCTGTAAAGGTGATGTACCATGACCACGAAAGCGACAAAGCGTGACTATGTGAAACCTGCCCTCGAGCGAATCGACCTGGTTGGCGAAGAGACCGCCGCCGTGCCGAACTGCAAACGGACCACCGGGGGTGGGAAGAATCGCAGTTACCCCAACCCCTGTCGCACCTCTGGCGGGGCACCCGTCAAGTGCTTCGACGCGCGGGGCTCCTGAGGAAGGTATGTCAATATCCCCCGAAAGCCCGCAGGTACCGTGCGTCGGCGACTCACGCCGCTTCGACGCTCTCCCCCAGAACGCTGGTCGTCTCCACCAATCGGTTGACTCCTCATCGCCGGCCAGTTGGCGTTCCGAACGGCACGCGTGATGATGTCTGACTGGTTCGCGCTCCGGATCGGCCCGATCTGCGTTGCGCTGCACGGGGAGATGGATCCCAACCGATGGGTGCTCGATGCCGGGCACTCGACGTTCTTCGCGCCGGCAGCGGATCCTCATCTGACCCTACAGATGGTGTGGGACTCGACCGGAGGCCGCTCGGCGCCGCCCGTGTTCCGGGCCGGCGGTGTGGCGAGCTTTTATCGGGACGATGGACGATGGACGATCCGCGTCGGGGAGGATGCGACAACCGGCCGCGCGGACCGGGCCCTTCGACTGGACGCATCCGGCACCACGGGGTGCCTGGTGATGGACCCGGAGCGAGTCCCCGATCCGTCGTCCCGATACCCGTTGGAGTACCCCCTGGAAGACTTGCTCTTCCGCCACCTCTTGGCGGAACATGACGCACTCCTGGTCCACGCCTGCGGGGTGCGCTGGCGCGGCGCGGGCGTCCTGTTTGTCGGATCGTCCGGGGCGGGCAAGAGCACGGCGGCTCGCCTGTGGCGCGCCGCGGGCGCCACGATCCTGAACGACGACCGGGTCGTCCTGGAGGCGGGCCGGGAGGGCTTTCGCATGCACCCGACCCCATGGTTCGGCGAGCATCCGGAGGTCGGCGGAGACGCGGCGCCGGTCCGGGCGCTCTATCTGCTACGCCAGGGAACCGACGTGGCGTTCGAACCGCTTCGCCCGGCGACGGCGACGGCGCTCGTGTTCGCCAAATCCTTCCCCGCGTTATGGGACGCCGAGCGGATGGGCAATACCCTGGAAACGCTGGGGCGTATCTGCCGCGAGGTGCCGTGCGGGTGGCTCACCGTTCCGGCCGACGGCCGCGCGGTGGACTGGGTCCAGGCCCAACTCGGGACGGCGATGAGGGCGGCGATCAGCGCGGGCGCGTGAGGTCCAACCCGTCGGGCGGATCGTCGACAGATCGGATCGCACGGAGGTCGAGCAGGTGGCCCAGAAACTCGTCGAGGTCCGCACGCATCTCCGCCGGGCTGCCGGCAAAGGTTTCCTCGAGGGCGAGGGCGAGGGCGGCCGGCGTGGCCGCGTCCGCCAGCCGCTCCCAGATGAACGTGGCCACCTCGTTCAGCGTGTAGATGGATTCCAGGTCTCCGATCTGCCGGTGGATCGGGACCAGCACCGTCTCGCCGGCGATGATCCTGGCGACGAACTCGTCGGTGCGTTGATAGCGGATGTCGTCGGACACGTGTGTCATGACCGGTGAACATAGCCCCCGCCTGCGGGGAAGTCAAAACCAAACTGGCGGATCGGTGCTCTGGCACGGGATGCTGGTCGGCTTGGGTCGCTCGGAGTTCGCGGGCCGGCTGGCAGAGCGCCTCGGGTCACCGGTGGCGTGGCCGGAGGTCCTGACGGCGTCGCATCGCTGGCACGTCGCACCGCTCCTCCATGCCGGGCTGCGAACCGCGGCGGCCGGCGCGGTCCCCCCGGCCGTGCTGGAGGCATTGCGGCGGGCGGCCTTGGCGAGCGGGGCGCGCTCCGTGCGTCTGGAGCAGGCCGCCGCCTCGGCGATCGAGGCCGCCTCCGGCGAGGGGATCCGGATCCTGCTGCTCAAGGGTCCGGCGCTGCAACGCTTGGCCTATCCGGCGGGGATCGCTCGACCCATGGACGATGTGGACCTCCTGGTCGCTCCGGCCGACGGTCCGCGATTCGGGGACCTGCTGCGCCGCCGGGGGTATCGGAACGACCTCCGAGGAGAAGAGGATTTCTTCGCCCCCGACCTCACCCACAGCATCGATCTCCACACCGGCCTCCTCAACACCACGCGGCTTCCCGCACGCGGCGCCCTGTGGCCGCAGGCCTTCGAGACGATCTGGCGCCGCCGACAACCCGTGACGCTGGCGGGTGTCCCAGCCTGGACGCTGGGCCCCCAGGACTGTCTCCAGTATCTCGCGGTCCATGCGGTGCACCACCACGGCATGGAGGGAGTCCGGTGGATGGCCGATTTCCTGGCGGCCCTGCAGGCATGGCCGCCGTCGCCCCGGGCGTGCCTCCGCAGTCCGGCCGCGGTTCGACGGAGTGTGTGGTATTGCCTCGACCGCCTCGCCGCGCGGGGGGTGGATCCGGCGCCAGAGACCCGCGCGGCGCTCCGGCCGCGGTACCTGCTCCCCGGGGAGCGCCGCATCCTGGCGCACGCCGGACACGGAGAGGGGGCCGGCCATCTCCGCTACGGCCTGACGTTCGCCTGTCTCCCCGGATGGTGGGCCAGGGCGGCGTTTGCCCGACAGCTCCTGTTCCCTGCGGACGGGGTGTTCGCTGCGGGTTTTGGGGATGCGGGACGCCCCCCTCGTCACGCATGGATGGCGCACTGGCGACAGTTGGCGCGCCTCGTCGCGGGGCACGCCGACCCGAAACGGGTGGCGGCCGAAGAAGATGCCGGATGAGCGCGCCGCCGCGAGCAGAACCGCCGCGGGTCCGAGGGACAGCAAACGCTTGACCCGGATGACAGGAGTCTATACCATTCGCCGCCAGAGCAGGCAGCGTGGGAGGTAGGAGGTAGAACGGTGAAACCAACATCGTGTGTTGCCGGCGCAGTCCTCCTGTCCCTGGCTCTGGCCGGCTGCGGGGGCCTGCAGAAACCGTCGCGGTCGACCTCCGTGAACGCGCCGACGTTCCCGCAGCCCCAGGTGGCGGCGGCGCCGGTCCCCGCCGACGCATCCGCGGAGCTCCCGCCGCCCGTCACGGAGAACCGCGCGTTCGTCACGACCGCGAACGTGCCGCAATACCGCCTCGGGCCCGGCGACGTCCTGGAGATCACCGTCAGCCGCGGGCCGACGCAGGAGAAGATCCAGACCGCGGTCCGCGCCGACGGAACCGTCAGGGTCATCCTGGCCGAGACCAAAGTGGACGGCCTGACGACCGACCAAGCCGGCCGTGCGATCGCGCAGGATCTGTCCGTCTTCTTTCGCGCGCCCACGGTCGACGTCCTGGTCAAGGAGTACCACAGCAAGAAGGTGACGGTGTTCGGCGCCGTGGGCACCCAGGGCAAGGCCTCGGCCAGCACCATCCCCCTGACCGGGCGCGTGACCTTGATGGAAGCCGTTGCCAAGGCCGGCGGCTTTCAGCAGAACGCCAGCCTGGACCGCGTGCGGGTCAGCCGGGCCTCCGGCAAGACCTACACGGTCAACGTCTTCCGCTACCTCCAGGACGGCGACCTGTCCCAGGAGTTCGTCCTGGACGCCGGCGACGCCATCTTCGTCCCGGAGCAGGTCAAGGGCGAAGAGCGGCGGGTCTTCCTGCTGGGAGAAGTCAAGACACCCGGCCCCGTGCCCTACTTCCCCAATCTCACGCTGGCCCACCTCGTCGCGCAGGTCGGCGGTTGGACGGATGCGGCGCTCTACGATCAGGCGGCGATCATCCGTTCGGCGGACGGGGTCACCGAGATCCTCACGGTGGACCTGCGTCGCCTGCTTCTGGAGGGCGAGAAGCGCATCGATCAGTACCTGAAACCGAACGACGTCGTCTTCGTCCCGCGCACCCCGATTGCGAACTGGAACGCCTTCGTCGCCCAGATCCGTCCGACGTTCGATCTCATCAACCAGCCGCTGTACACGGTCCTCTCGATCAAGGCTATCGGGAGCTTCTAGAGAGGCGAGGCGACCGCATGCCACAGTACGATCTGAATCTTCGAGACTACTGGCGGATCCTGCGAAAGCGGATGTGGAGCGTGGCTCTGGTCACCGCCGCCTTCGGGCTGCTGGCCCTGCTGTTCGCCGAGGTGCAGCGCCCCGATCCCCTCTACCAGGCAACCGCGGTGGTCAAGTTCGAGCGGACCACGACGCTCGTCGGTCTGCTGGTGGAGACGATTTCGCTCTCCCAAGGCGACGCGCCGGCCACCCAGGCCGCCGTGATTCGGAGCTTCCCCGTCCTCGAGCGAGCGGCCAAGGCTCTGCGCCTGATCCCGGCGACGCTCGACACGGAGGCCATCAAGCAGGATCCCCTGCGCGTGCAGCTCCTGGGCGACTTGCGCAACCAGGTCACCGCGACCCCGGAAGAGAACACCACCCTGATCAACGTCACGGTCACCTCGCGGGACCCGGCGCAGGCCGCCCGGATCGCCAACGCCCTGGCGCAGGCCTACCAGGCGGAGAACGCGGCGCTCCGCAGTCGGAAGATCCTGGAAGCCCGGCGCTTCATCGAGGAGCAGGTCCGCGAGGTGAGCACCCGCGTCCGGCAGGCCGAGGATAGCATTCGGACGCTGAAGGAGACGCGCGGCTTCGTATCCCTCACGGAAGAGACCACCGCCTCCGTCGCGCGCCTCGGCGTGCTGGAAGGCGAGTCCGAGAAGATCCGGCGAGAGCGGGACGAGGTCGCCGGCCAGATCCAGACCCTGCAGAGCGTCTCGGCGGCAGGGGCCGTGCCGGCGCGCATGCTCGCCGACGCGGGCGATCCGGGCATCGCCAAGCTGAGCGGCGCACTGGTGGATTTGAGTCTGGAGCGGGAAAACCTCCTGGTCACCCTCACGCCGCAGCACCCCCAGATCCGCGATCTGGATGCGCGCATCGCCAGCATCCGGGAGAGCCTGGATGCCCGCGTCCGGGCCGCGCGGGAAGGCCTCCTTCGCGAGTTCCGGGTCAAGAACCAGATCCTGGAGGAGCGCGCGGCCGACGTGCAGCGGCAGATCCAGCGGGTCCGACAGGAACAGCGCGCCTTGCCGGAACTGGCCCGACAGTACGCCCAGTTCCAGCGCGAACTCACCCAGAACGAGAATCTCCTCTCCACGCTGAGGACCAAGCTTCAGGAAGTGCAGATCAAGGAGCGAGAGCAGGTGGAGGAGGTGAGCCTCGTCCGCCCGGCCACCGTCCCAGCGAGTCCCATGAATCCCCCGCAGACCGCCGGAAAGGTGTTCGCCGGTCTCCTGATCGGTCTCACGGTGGGGTTGGTGCTGGCCTTCGTGCTGGAGTCGCTTGGACACCTCCATCGGGACGATTCAGGACGTCGAGAGCTACCTCGAGACCCCGGTGCTCGGGCTGATCCCGCTGATCGACCCGGTCCGGGACCCCTTGCTCGCCCCGCCGGAAGACGAGCCGGAAGGCAGCCCCCTTGGCGCCATGCGTCCGTTCCTGGTGTCCCTCCTCAGCCCGCGATCCACGGTGGCCGAGGCGTATCGCTCGCTCAGGACCAACCTGGAGTTCCTCTCCCTCGAGAAGAACGTCAAGACGCTCTGCCTGACCAGCGCGTCCCTCATGGAAGGCAAGACGACGACCGCCATCAACCTGGCGATCACCATCGCGCAGATGGGCAAGCGCACGCTCCTGGTCGAGGCCGACCTGCGAAAGCCGTTCCTGCACCATGCCTTCGGAATCCCGCGAGATCCCGGACTGACCGAGGTCATCGTCGGGAACAAGGAGTGGCGGGAGTGTCTCCGGACCACGACCGATCTCATGCTGGGACCGCTGGGTGTCGAGAAATTGATGACGATGCCCAACGTGGACAAGCTCTTCCTGCTGGCCAGCGGGACGCCGCCGCCCAACCCCGCCGAGTTTCTCAACTCCCAGCGTATGCAGGATCTGATTGCCCAGTTCCGGGAGGAGTTCGACTTCGTCATCTTCGACTGCCCCCCCATCCTCCCGGTCACCGACGCGGCGATCCTGGCCTCGAAGACGGACGGGACCCTGATGGTGTATCGCGTGGGGAAAATCGCGCGGTCGGCGCTGAAGCGCGCGAAGGTGCTGCTCGAAAACGTGCGCGGTCGGGTCCTGGGCGTGGTCCTGACGGGTCTCAAGGCCGAGACCAGCCCGGACTACGAAGAACTGCAATACTACCGATATGCCTACGGTCACGAACCCGGGCGAGCCGAGCGGGCCGAGCCGCCGTCCCGTCCCGCGTCCCTGCTTGGAAGGATCCGAGGGCTCTTCTCGTGACGCGGGGCCGCGTCGTGCGGCGGCCGGCGCCGGCCACGCTCGCGATGGAGGTCTGTCCTCGGGCCTCACGGCGTCGCCGCGTCCGCCTCCACCCCGTCCGCCGGAACCGGGATAGCCGCAGGTAGGCGAGGACCAGCATGGCGGCACACCCGCGCGACACCTCGGCAGGCCCGCTCCCCCTGGCGCTGTTCGTGCTGCTCTTGGCTGCCGGCGGGGGCCTGATCATCGCGCAGACGGGGCCGGGCCTCAGTCTGGGCGCCAGCCTGCTGGTCGTCCTCCTGTTCGTCAGCGTCCTGCACACCGAACTCGCCCTGCACATCATCCTGCTGTCCATGCTGCTGTCCCCGGAAATCGTCCTGGGGAGCGTGGGCGGAATCTCCATCGGCGAAACCGGAGGCCAAGGGGGACGTGCTGGTCCTCCGGGTCGAGGACCTGATCCTCACCACCGTCGCCATGGCGTGGGTCGCCAGGACGGCCATCTTCAAAGAGCTGGGACTGATCCGCCGCACGCCGCTCAACGCCCCCATCCTCGCCTACAGCGTCGCGCTGGTCGTGGCCACGCTGCTGGGCGTCTTCGTCGGCAATGTGCGCCCGGCGCGGGGGTTCTTCTTCGTCCTCAAGTACCTGGAATACTTCGTGGTGTACTTCATGGCCGTGAACTACACCCGGGATGAGCGGGCGCTGCGCCGATTGCTGGCCACCGCCTTGGTCACCTGCGCCGTCTCCGCCGCGATGGGCATCGCCCAGATCCCCTCCGGCGAACGGGTGGCGGCTCCCTTCGAAGGAAAATTCGGCGAGCCCAACACCTTCGGCGGGTACCTGGTGCTGATGCTTTCCCTCGTCCTCGCGCAGGCGCTCGCGGCTCAGTCGCTTCCGGGCCAGCTCCGGTGGTTCGCGTTTGCCGGTCTGGTGGCGGTTCCGCTGCTGTACACCCTGTCCCGCTCGTCCTGGCTGGCCGTCCTCCCCATGCTGGCCACCCTGATCCTGCTGAGCCCGCGGCGCCTCATCCTCCTCGTCGGCGTGGGTGTGCTGGTCCTGGCCGGCCCGCTCGTCTTTCCCAAACAGGTCGTGGAGCGGTACAACTACACCCTGCACGACAAGACGGATCGCGGCGAGTATCGGGTCGGGGATGCCCGGCTGGACACGTCGACCAGCGCGCGCCTGGACAGCTGGAAGCAGGGGGTCGAGGGGTGGAGCCGACGCCCGGTCTTCGGGTACGGCGCGGCGGGCTTCGGCTTCATGGACGCCCAGTACGTCCGCGTGCTCGTCGAGGCGGGCCTGGTGGGGCTCGCCGCGTTTCTGTGGCTGCTGTGGCGGATCGTGCGGCTGGGGTGGGACGCCTACCGTCAATCCCGCGGAACGCGGTTTCACGCGCTGACGCTGGGGTACCTGGCCGGCGTCGTCGCATTGCTGGCGCACGGGGTCGGGGCCAACACCTTCATCATCGTGCGCATCATGGAGCCGTTCTGGTTCCTGACCGGGATCATCGCCGTCCTGCCGCTCTTGCAGGAGACGTCGCAGTCGGCGGGTCGCCCCGCATAGGAGTCGGTGGCCATCGCTTTCCACCAGGACATTCGCGCACGAACCCTCCGCGGGTTCCTGTTGGTCGCCGGCCAGCGGGCCTGCAGCCTGTTGATCACCGCTGGGGGTGGCATCCTCCTGGCGCGCCATCTGACGCCCGAAACCTTTGGCGTGTATGCCGTCATCGGGTTTGTCGTCGCCCTGACCTCGACGTGTGGGGATCTCGGCCTGGGGGCGGCCCTCGTTCAGCGCCCGGCATTGGCAACCGCGATTCCGCTGCAGGTTGCCTTCACGGCCCAGCTCGCCATCGCCACGCTTCTCGGGGCGGCCTTGGCTGCGTTTGGCGCCGGTCTCACGCCGCGGCTGGATCTCCCCGTCAGCGCCATTGGCCCGCTCCGCACACTCAGCCTCTTGGTGCCTCTGGCGGCAGTCCGCATGCCCTCCGCCGTGATGCTGGAACGCGAGTTGGCGTACCTGCCCCTCATGGCGTCGGAGACCATCGAGACCGTCACCTATTTCGCGGTCGCCGTCGCCGTCGCCGTACAGGCGGTGGCGTATGGAGTTTCGTCGTCGGGGCGGTGGCGGGTCGCTGCCTTGGACTGAGCGCCCTGCTGTTCGCCGCACGATGGCGGCCCACCCTGCGGTGGCGGTGGAGTGACCTCGCGCCCCTCCTGCGGTTCGGCGCGTCATTTCAGGGCAGCGCGCTGGTCATTGCCGTCCGGGACTCCGTCGTACCGACGTTGGTCGTGTCCTGGAGCGGGGTCGCCGCCGCGGGGTTCCTGAATTGGGCGGCCAGCGTGGCGTTCTTGCCGCTCCACGTGATCACGGTGGCCGGTCGGGTGCTGTTTCCGGCGCTCTCGACCCTGCAACAGAATCCGGAGGCATTTGCGCGCGCGCTGGAGCGGGCGCTCAATCGCGTGGCCTGTGATCCTCTACCCGGCAGCCTTGCTGCTGCTGGTGAGCGCGGACCGCTTGATTCCCGCGCTCTATGGCAGCGCCTGGCTTCCCTCCGTTCCTGCCGTCCGCTTGTTTTGCCTCACCGCGGTCGTCGGCGGACCCGTGAACCTCCTGCTGCAGGGCCTCTACGGCTTGGGGCAGGCGAAGACCGTGCTCTATTTGAATCTCCTGTGGGCCACCGCGGTGTGGGCGCTCGCCACCGCCCTGGTCGCCCTGGTCGGATTCGTGGGGTTTGCTGCCGCCAGCTTCCTCGCATCGATCATCATGGCCGGAGCTGCGTGTGTCGTGCTTCGCCCCTGGCAGCTCAAGCTGGTTCCGCGATTCGCGTGCCGCTCGCAGCAGCGAGCCTGAGCGCCCTGGTCTTCTTCCTGGGGTCGCAGTGGTGGACAGACACCTCCGCCAATCTCGGGCTTGGCCTGGCCGGGGCCTGCGTGGCCTACGCGGCGCTGCTCTGGTATCTCGGCGGACCGGCCTGGAGAGGCGAGGTGATCGAGGATTGCCGGCGAGCGTGGTCGGGAAACCGCATAGCGGGCAGGACGCGCGGCGCGGCCGTCTGCGCCCCCGCACGCCGGCGAAGCGAGACCGACCCTCGGACGATGAGCACACCGATCGTGTCGGTCATTATTCCGGCGTTCAACGCCGCGTCATTTGTCGGCCGGGCGGTGAAGAGCGTCCTGTCGCAGACCCATCGTGCGCTGGACCTCATCGTGGTGGACGATGGCTCGACCGACGGCACCGCGGAGGTGCTCCGGGGCTTTGGGGATCGGGTGCGCTGGTTCGCGCAGGCCAATCGCGGGCCCGCGGCTGCGCGGAACCTTGGTTTGGCGCATGCCCGCGGCGAGGTGGTGATGTTCCTCGACGCGGACGACTGGATTCTCCCGCACAAGCTGGAGCGGCAACTGCCCCTCGTGCGGGAGCACGCCGCTGCGCACTGGACGTATTGCGACATCGAATATGTGGACGAGAACGGCGGACCCGTCGGCTTGGCCTCGGCACGTTTCGGGTACGCCGCGCGTCCCCAGCTCGGGGGGTGGCTCTTCCCGCAGCTCATCCACGGGAACTTCATTCCCGTGCACGCCCCCTTGTTTCGGCGGACCTGCCTGGACGACGGTGGGGGCGTTCGACGAAGACCCTGAGATGGTCGGACTGGAGGATTGGGAGTTCCTGTTGCGTCTCGCGGACCGATTCGAGGCGTCCTACGCGCCCGATGTCCTTGGGGGGTGCCTGGTGCGCGCCGGAAGCCTCTCGGCCGACCCCGCCGCCAGGGATCGGCGCCGTTTCGCGCTGCTCGACCGAGCCAGGGTGCGTTTCGCCGAGCAGATCCGCGCGCTCGGCCCGGCCGGCCGTCGCCTGGTCGCCGACACCCATAACTGGCACGGATTCGACTCGTCCGCCAGCGCAGGTGGTCGGAGGCGTCCCGGCGCCTCTGGAACTCGGTGCGCGTGTGGCCGGTGCAGCGGACGGCGTGGTGGATGCTGTTCCAGTGTCTCGCTGGCCCGCCTCGCTCGCCGTCCCGCACGCCCCGAGAGAGAGTGAGGGCATGCCTCCTCGAACCCCGACGCAGCCAGCCGACGCGACGCCGATGGAACCCATGACGACCCACGCCGAGAATGCGGCGATCTTCGCCGCGCCACCCCGCGATGTCACCTTCGACCGTCGCGCCGCGTCGGTGCTCCCCTTGGCGTTGAATGAGAAACCGTCTGCCGTCTTGGATATCGGGTGCAGTCGGGGCGAACTCCTCGGGCGGATTCCCGCGACAATCCGCCGCTGCGGGATCGACTGCCTCGATCCCGCGGCGGTGTCGCCGGATTTCGAGTATCGGCAATGCGACATCGCGCAAGGCGTCCCCTTCAAGGACGCGGGAGTTCGACGTGGTGTTCGCCGGAGAAGTCGTCGAGCACCTGCTCGACACGCTCGGCTTCCTCGGGGAGTGTCGGCGTGTCCTCCGTCCGCGCGGCGTCTTGCTGCTCACCACGCCCAACCTCGCGTACTGGCGGAACCTCCTGCAATGGATCCGTCAGCAGCAGTTCTTTTTCGTGGATCACCGCGCCGGGGAAAACGGCCATGTCCGGTACTTCGCGCCGCGCACGCTGCGCGCCGCGATCGGAGAGGCCGGGTTCCGGGTAGAGGCCCTGTTCTCGGTCGGAGACCTGCCGACCTCCACCAGCAGCCTGTTGCGGGCCGTCGGGAGGATCAGCATGCGGTGCTGTCCAATGCGGAATCTGTCCCTCATCGCCAAGGCGCGCCGGGTCGAGGCGTGAACCCCACGCGCGAACACGGAAATCTGCAGGGAATCGCGGAAGGCGAATGAACGACACGACCGTCATGATCGTCAGTTACAATACGCGAGACCTCACCCTTCAGGCCGTGACGGCGGCCCGACGGGCGTCCGCGGACCTCCCCGCCCAGGTCGTCGTCGTGGACAACGGGTCACGCGACGGAACACGCGAGGCGTTGCGATCGGCGCATCCCGAGGTGCCCGTCGTGAGCTATCCGGACAATCCGGGATACGGGGCGGCGCTGAACCGCGGCTTTCTCGTTTTCCCCGCGTCCTACCTGTGTGCGCTCAACGGGGATGTCCTGCTCCAACCGGACAGCCTGATCGCCCTCCGCCGTTTCCTGGACGACCACCCGCAGTGCGGCGCGGTGGGCCCCCGCCTCACGGGGCGCGACGGGAAGCCACAACGGTCCTGCAAGCGGTTCCCCACTCTCGGTCTCGCCCTCGGCGAAGTGTTCGCGTTCCACGCCGTGTTCCCCGAAAACCGCTGGGTCCGCCGGTTTTACTGCAGCGATATGGACCTCACTCAGCCCGCCGCCGTCCAGACGGTGTCCGGGGCCGTAATGCTCATCCGCGAGGACGCCTTTCGGCGTATCGGCGGATTTGACCACGGGTTCCGGATGTACTTTGAAGAAACGGACCTCTGTCGTCGGCTCCGGGATGCGGGGTATGGCGTCGCCTTCTGCTCCACCGCCACGGCGGCCCATTGGCACGGTGCGAGCACGCTCCGGACCTCCGTCCGAGAGGTTGAGTACTATCTGAGTTATATTCGATACTTCCGGAAGCACCACGGCAGGGTGGCGGCAGGGACGCTCGCGACGGCCGTCGGCCTGCTGACGCTCGCGCGGGTTCCCGCCCTCGCGCTGAAGTACCTTCCGGTCTCCCGAGGGCGCGCGCACCTCCTCGGCACAAAACTCGCCGCCTGCGGCCGACTCTTGTGGCAGCTACCGCACGCCGTCGGTGACGCCGGTTCTCGTGAGGGCCGACCGTGAGAGTTGCCATGATCGAAACCGGCGGGTGGGGTGGCATCGGACATTATGCCTGGAACCTGTGTGAGGCGCTTGCGGCGGCGGGGGTCGATGTCCACCTCCTGACCAATTCGACGTTCGAACTGGCGAGCCTTCCCCGGCGATTCCAGGTCGAACCCTGCTTCGCCGCCGGACGGCGCTATCTGAAGAGCACTCGACTCCTTCTGAACACCCTTGACCGACTCGATCCTCAGACGTCATTCACGTCCAGAGCCTCCTGTCGTCCCGCTTCGACGCCTTCCTGTGGCCGGTCGCCCGACGACGGGCCCCGCTGGTCATGACCGCCCACAACATCCGCAGCCACGAGAGCAGCCCGTGGGAAGCGTGGACGACCTGGCGCAGTTTCCGCGCGGCGGACGCCCTGGTCGTCCACACGACCGAGAGCGTCCGGATCGCGACCCAGCGGCTGGGTGTCGCGCCCCGTGGTCGCCCTGATCCATCAGGGCGAGTTCGGATTCTTCGCGCCTTCGCAGCCTCCCTCACCGTCCGACGCGCGGGATCGTCTACAGCTTCCGTCTTCCGTTCCGCTCCTGCTGGCATTCGGTGCCATCCGCCCCTACAAAGGAATCACCGAACTCTTCCAGGTGCTCGCCCTGGTCCGCGAACGTCACCCCGATGCCCGCCTGGTGATCGCCGGCCCGCTGCTGGTGGGGACGGAGTCCGAGTACCACGAGGCCATATCCCGGGCGGGAGTCTCGGACGCCGTGACGTTCCGACCCCGGTATGTCCCCCACGCGGACGTGGCCCTGTACTTCGCCGCAGCGGACGTGGCCGTCTATAATTATTCCGACGTCACCGACAGCGCGTCGCTGCGCATCGCGTGCGAGCCTCGGAACCCCGGTGGTGGCAACCGCAGTGGGCGCCTTCAGCGAGTTCCTGCCGGACGGGCTCACCGGTCGACTGGCACCGCCCCATTCTCCGGCGGCGATGGCGGCGGCGTGTGCGACCTCCTGAACAACCGGGCCGCGGCCGCTACGCATGGCCCAGGCCGCGCGCGCGCTGTCCGCCTCCGAATGGTCGTGGCAGGACAGTGCCCTGCGGACGATCGCGCTGTATGAAACCGTCACGAGACACCGATGAGTGACCTCCCGACCGCCGGGTCGCCGCGCCCGGACACCCAACCCAACGTCCACGAGACCATCCTCGCCTGGTTTCCTTCCGGTGGGACCGCTCGGATCCTGGATGCCGGAGCCGGAGAGGGGGCGCTGAGCGATGCCTTGCGCCGCCGGGGGTACCGGGTCGTGGCCTGCGATGTCAGCCCGTCGCGCTTCCGTGCTTCCGGCGTGCCGTGCATCCGGGCGGACCTCGCCGCGCGCCTCCCGTTCACCGACGCCTCCTTTGACGGTGTCGTGTCCTCCGAGGTGCTGGAACACCTCGAGAACCCCCATCACCTCGCGCGAGAATGCGCCCGCATCCTGCGTCCCGGCGGGGCGTTCGTCGCTGACCACTCCGAACATCCTCAGCGTCTACTCTCGCCTTCACTTCCTTCTGCTGGGGACGTGCGACTTCTTCGACACGCCTTCGGGTAGCCGCGAGACGGCATTCCATGGCGCCAAAGGGCACATCAACCCCGTGGGATATCCCGAGCTCCGGTATCTCTTTGCACGCGCCGGTCTCCGGATCACGGACGTGACGACGAATCGGGACATCCGGGTGGCGCTGCGCGACACGACGGGGTGGGCACGATGGGCTCGGCCGGCACTGGCCGTGGTCGCGTCGGCAGCGCGCCTGACAACCCGACTCACACGGCGAACGGACCGCGTGGCCCTCCAACTGCTGTCGCCGGCACTCCTGTTCGGGGAGAACCTCATCGTTCGAGGAGTCCGACCATCTCGCGAGGACGGCGAACATGCCTGAGCCCGACGGCATCTCCGTGGTCATCATCACCCGGAATGAAGCGCGCCGGATTCGGCGATGCCTGGAGAGTGTCCGCTGGGCCGACGAGATCATCGTCGTGGACCAGCACAGCACCGATGGCACTCCGGCTGCTCTGCCGGGAATACGGCGCCGCGGTCGTTCTCGCGAACAGATGACCCGCGGGTTCGGCGACCAGAAGAACTTCGCCATCAGCCATGCCTCCCGGCCGTGGATCCTGAGCCTCGATGCCGACGAGGTGGTGACCCCGGACCTGCACGACTCCATCGTCCGCGCCGTGGTCGGGCCCTCGGTCCACGCGGGATACCGCATGGCTCGCCTCACCAACTACCTCGGCCATTTTATCCGTCACTGCGGCTGGTACCCCAACCCGGTCCTGCGATTGTTCCGCGCGGGGGCCGGACGATTCACCGACGCCTTCGTGCACGAAGAGGTGGTGGTGGACGGCTCTGTCGGTGACCTGACCGGCGACCTCCTCCACTACAGCTACGACTCCTTGGCCGAACATATCCGAAAGATGAACCTGTACACCGCCTACGATGCGCGGATGTTGGCTCGACGAGGCGTTCGCCTGACGGCGTGGCGGAGTCCCCTGGTACTTCGTCGCCAAACCCGTTGACCGTCTTCCTCCGGAAGTACCTCCTGCAGATGGGGTTTCGAGAAGGAAGACACGGCCTGATCCTGTCCGCCATGGCGGCGATCGTGACCTTCTGCAACTACGCCAAGCTCTGGGAGTTGACTCGTCCGGGGCCCGTGGCCGTCTCCGGATGGCGACGAAGAGCGCGGTCCGATAGAGGAACGATCCGATGGCACAACCACCTGAGAGCCCGGCGGGCCGCAGGACGGGGATGGAGGCGGGCGTTCTCGCCGCACTCCTCTTGCTCGCGTTCGTCCTGCGGCGATGGGTGGCCGCGGCCATTCCCGTCATCGAAACCGACGGGGTCCAGTACGTCCGAATCGCCGAGCAGTTTCGCGCATCCGGCATCCCCTGGGACCCGCTCTTCCACCCCCTGTATTCGGTGGCGATAGCTCTGACGACCCCCCTCGGCGCCGACCTGGAGGCGGCCGGCCGACTCGTGTCCGCCACTCTTCGGCACAGCACTGATCCTTCCCGCCTACGCGCTGGCCAGGGCCATCCTGGGACCCGACCTCCGCTCTGGTCACCGCTGGACTTCTTTCCATCCACCCCGCCCTCGTCCTCAGCGGGGCGTCGGTGCTCGCTGAGGCGATCTATACCTTCTGGCTCACCCTGGCGGTATGGATCGCCCATCGAGCCTTCACCGCTGAACGTCCCTGGACGCTCCCGGCCGCCGGGATTGCGCTGGGACTGGGTTACCTCGTTCGCCCCGAGGCGTTCCTGTACCTCCTCGGACTCCTGGGATGGGTGGTCCACCACGGGATTCGAGCGCCCAAGGAGCGGCGGTTTCTGCGTCCCATGATATTCACCGGTCTGGGATTCATCGCCTGTGCCAGTACCGTACTGGGTGTACCTGCGCCACGCGCTGGGGCGCTGGACGCTCACCGGCAAGGTGCTTCACAACCTGATCCAGGACACCGGCCGCTTGCCCGCATCGGACCACACCGACCTTGGATACCTGGCGGATCATGCGGTCCCCATCGCCTGGCGCCTTGTGGAGAACACGATCCTTCTGGCGAAGTACGTCCTCCCGGAACTCTTTCCCGGCGTGCTGGTCTTGTTGCTGCTCCCGGGGGTCCTGGCGGCTACGAGGCGGTCCGGATGGTGGGATCGAGAGGGCTTCTTGCTTCTGGCCAGCGTGCCGCCGCTGGTCACCCTGGCGTTCCACGTGGAAGCCCGCGTCTTCCTCCCCGCGCTTCCCTTTCTCCTGCCCCTCGTCGCTGCCGGGATCCTTGCCGCTGCGCAGTGGGCGGGACGGAAACCGGATGACATCCGCTGGCTGGCGGCAACCCTGGCGGTCGTGGTCCTGGCCACCCTGCCCTTCACCCTGCGTCCGCTCCTGCGGCCAGACCCGGATCTTGTCGTCTATCGTCGGGCGGCCCTATGGCTCGCCGACAGGGTCTCCGCGGATGCTCCGCTCCTCGACCGCAAGCCGTTTCTGGGCTTCTATGGCGGCCGGCGCGTTGTCCCCCTTCCGGATATCCCGCCGGTCGAACTGCTGGCGTTGGCGCGCCGCACCGGGGCGACCATCGTCGTTCTCGACGACCGGTGGCTGGCGGATCGTCCCAAGCTCTGGCCCTTGGTGTACGCCCCGCCTCCGGACGGTTTCCGCATTCTGCGGGACTTTGACGGACTCGGGACACGACGGCTTCGGTTGCTGGAGGTCATACCGGATGCCTGAACCGGTCCGCCTGCTCCTGGTCGCCAACTTCGCCGACCGCGTGGGCGGCGGCGAGGAGAGCCTGCTGGCACTCGCCCGCGGCCTGGATCGGGAGCGCTTCCTCCCGCACGCTGTCGTCCCTGCCGACGGGGAGGTCGCCGACGCCCTCCGCACCCTGGGGATCCCGGTCACCATCCTCTCGCTGCCGCCGCTCCGTCCGTGGAGCCTGCGCGCCGCCTGGCGCTCCCTCCGCACCCTCCGATCCCTGCTGATCGCTGCCGACGTGCGTCTCGTGCACACGCACGGCAGTCGCGGGACGCTCTACGCCGGCCTGGCAGCCCGCCGTCCCCGCGTGCCGGTGATCTGGCACGTACGGATCGCCGATCGGGACCCGTGGCTGGACGGGCTCCTCCTCCGGTTGTCGACGCGCGTCATCGCCATCTCCAAGGCGGTGAAGTCCCGGTTCGACGGCCGATGCCAGGCCGAGAAGGTCCGCGTCGTGTACAACGGCGTGGACCCGGCGTACTGGGCGCCTCCCGAGTCTCGCGCGCGGACGGGATGCGCTCCCCGACGGTCCTGTGCGTGGGCCGGCTGTCCCCGGAGAAGGGGCAGGCCACGCTCCTCCAGGCGGTGCCCCTGGTCCGGCGCCAGGTCCCGTCGGCCCGCGTCCTCTTCGTCGGAGCCGACGTGGCGGGCGAAGCCGAACGCCTCCGGGGCGTCGCCGAGAGCCCTCGGGGTGAGAGACGCCGTGGAGTTTCGACGCTGGATGCCGGATCCGCGGCCGGCCTTCGGGGAGGCGGATCTCATCGCGCTTCCTTCGCGGTCGGAGGGGTTTGGCCGTGTTCTGGTTGAGGCCGCCCTCCTGGCGATCCCGGCCGTCGCCAGTCGCGTCGGAGGGATCCCGGAAGTGGTGGTGGACGGCCAGACGGGTCTCCTCGTCCCTCCGGACGACCCCGCCGCCCTGGCCCACGCCGTGACCACGCTCTTGCGCGACCCCGATCTCCGGCGCGCCATGGGCCAGGCGGCGCGCGAGCATGCCCTGGCCCGCTTCACCATCCGCCAGCACGTGGACGGCGTCGAGGGGGTGTACGCGGAACTCCTGGATCACTGAGCGGCGGATCATGGATCTGATCGAAGTTCCGGCAGGTCACATGGCGCGTCACCCCTGGGAGTTGGCCAGGGCCGCCTGTCTGCTGCGCCTGATCGAGATGCACGATGTGGCCCGGATCGGCGATGTCGGCGCGGGTGACCTGTTTTTCGCTCGCAGCGCCTGCGGGAGCGCACGCGCGCGGAAGTCTTTGCGGTGGACACCGGGTATGCGACATCCGCCGAGATCGACGGAATCCTCCTGCGCCGGAACCTGGCCGACATTCCCGACGCGAGCCTCGACCTCGCGTGTCTCATGGATGTGCTGGAGCACGAGCCAAACGATGGGCGCCTTGTGGTCGAGACGTTCCGGAAACTGCGGCCCGGGGGACGCCTCCTGGTCACCGTCCCCGCGTTCGGATTCCTGTTCTCGGCCCACGACGTGCGCCTGAAACACCTGAGGAGATATCGCCGAGGCCAGCCTGAACGAGCTGTTGCGAGGCCTCGAGGTCGAGTCCGCGCAGTCATTCCATTTCTTCACGTCTCTATTCCTGATAAGATGCGCGCAGCTTCTTCTCTCGAAACTCGGTTGCCCCGGCTCCGGAGACGGCATCAGCGCGTGGCGGTTCCCGGAACAACATCCGGCAACCAGGTGCCTGGTGGCGATCCTGAGGAACGATTTTGCGCTCAACCGATGGCTGGCACCACGCGGCCTGAGCCTCCCCGGGCTTTCGATATGCCTAACGGCCGAGAAAAAACCTGTCTCGTAATTCCTTGTCATGACGAGGCGGCACGGCTCGACATGGGCCGGTTTCTTGCGAGCCCCGAGTCCTACCTGCTGCTGTTCGTCAATGACGGCTCCACCGACCGCACCGCCGAGGTGGTGCGAAAGCACCTGGGCGGGCGGATTCATTTGCTGGATCTGTCGCATAACCGGGGCAAAGCCGAAGCGGTCAGGTCCGGCATGCTGCACGCGGTGCGCACGCCGCCCCTGAGCGACGCCGTCTGGTTCGGGTACTGGGATGCGGATCTGGCGACGCCGCTGTCGGAGGTCCAGTCGCTCCTGCGATTCTCGCAGCAGCTTGACGACCGGGCCGATTCCATCTGGGGAAGCCGAGTGTATCGGCTCGGCAGCGTCATCGAGCGGAAGTTCTTTCGCCATCTGGCGGGTCGATGTTTTGCGACGATGGCAAGCCTGATGCTGAACATCCGAAGCTACGACTCCCAATGCGGCGGCGAAACTGTTCAGGCACGAGGTCGTCGCCGCCGCGTTCGCCGCTCCGTTCGTGTCTCGGTGGCTCTTCGACATCGAGATCTTGTTCCGGCTCCGGGAGCGACCGTCGTGGAGTGTCCGCTCCGGCAATGGCGGGACGTCCCCGGCAAACGATCCAGGTTCGCCACAATGGCGCTCCGGGTCGTCCCGGACCTGTTCCGAATCCGGGCGAGATATGGCAGGTTGAAATGAGCAGCGCGCAAGCGGGCCCGGGGATCGGACAGCCCACTCGCCGCGAGGCGCATGCGGCTATCCGGCGTGCGCCTGGCCATCGACTGCCGGGAATTCGTGCCCGGTCGAGTCACCGGCATCGGTCGCTTCCTGGGGGGGATCCTGGAGGAGATCGTCCAGAACCGCCCGCGGGTCGCGACCATCGCCATGGCAGACCAGACCACGATGATCCCCGTCGCCGCTCCGCACCTGTCCGTGCATCGCCTCCCGAGGCGACCGGGGCTGTACCTCGATCAAGTGCTCCTCCCGCGCACGCTGCGCGAGATCCGGCGACGGTGTTCTTCTCCCCGTACTACAAGGCCCCGCTCGGGGCGCCGTGCCCCACGGTCGTGACCATCCATGACCTGATCCCAGTCACCTTTCCGGCGTACACGCGAGGCTGGCGGCGAGGCTTCGCCATCGCATTCCGCCTCTGGGCAACCCTCCTCGGCCGTCGAGCCACCGCCGTCATCACCGATTCGGAATACAGCAAGGGTGAGATCGCACGTCGGCTCGGGATTCCCGCCGTCCCGAATCCATGTGATGCCCATCGGCGTCGGACGCGAGTTCCACCCCGACCATCACCCCGAGGACATTCGGAACACCATGTCCCGATACGGCATTGGGGGCCCGTATCTCCTCGCCGTCGGCAACTTCCTGCCGCACAAGAACCTGTCGCGTTTGGTCGAGGCCCACACCAAGCTGCCGACGGCCGAGCGCGAGCGCGTGGCGTTGGTCCTGGCCGGTTCCCCCGCAGGGCACGGACCGGCGCGTTCGCTGAACCCGGCGGACGCTCGCCCACGACGGGGTGATCATGCCGGGCTTCATCGCGCCGGAGGATCTCCCTCGGCTCTACGCGGGCGCCACCGCGCTCGTGTGCCCTTCCCTGGCGGAAGGATTCGGCCTGCCCGTCCTGGAGGCCATGGCATGCGGCACCCCCGTGGTGTGCGCCCGTGCGGGCGCCTTGCCCGAGGTCGCCGGCGACGCGGCGCTCTACTTCGACCCCATGATTGTCGACGACATGGCCGCGGCCCTGCGTCGCATCGCGGCCGATCGAGACCCTTCGGCGCACCTTGCGCGCGCGGGGGTTGTCCCGGGCCCGCGACTTCGACCCCCGAAAGACGACCGCCCGCCTGGTGGATCTCCTGGAGACCGTCGCCGTCGAAAGCGGAGCGTCCTGACCCATGTGCGGAATCGCGGGGTATGTGGGGACGGCAGCGCCGGGAGTGCTCTCTGACATGCTCCGGACGCTGCGCCACCGGGGCCCGGACGACACCGGCACTGCACGAAGAGCCCTCCCGGGCTCGGCATGACCCGCCTCGCCATCATCGATCTGGCGGGCGGGCGGCAGCCGATGACCAACGAGGACGGCTCGCTCTGGATCGTCTTCAACGGAGAGATCTACAACCACCGGGAACTGCAGCGCGACCTGGAGGCCCGGGGGCACCGATTCCGGAGCAGGAGCGATACCGAGGCGATTCTCCACCTGTACGAGGACGCGGCGAGCGGTGCGTGGATCGACTGCGCGGCATGTTCGCCATCGCCATCTGGGATGCGGCCCGCGCGACGCTCTTCCTGGCGCGCGACCGGCTGGGGAAGAAGCCGCTCTACTACCGGCATCAGAACGGACTCTTCCTCTTCGCGTCCGAGATCAAGGCCCTGCTGTGCCACCCGGCGGTATCCCGCCAGGTGAACCTGGACGCCTTCCATCACTATCTCGCGTTCGGATACACGCCCGCCGAGGACTCCATATTCGCGGGAATCGCCAACTTCCACCCGCCCATACCGCCGGCTCCGCCGGGGCAACCTGACCGTGCGCGGCTATTGGCGCCTGCCCGCCGGGCTGGCGGTGGCGCGCCTCCCCGAAACCGAGACGGCCGCCCGAGTCCGCCACGCGCTCCGGGAGGCCGTCGCGGACCGCCTGGAAAGCGACGTCCCCTTGGGCGTCTTCCTGAGCGGCGGCATCGATTCCAGCGCGGTCGTCGCCTGCATGCGGGAGGCCACCAGCCAGCGCATCGCCACCTTCTCCATCGGGTTCGGCGCTTCCGCCTCCTCCTTCGACGAGCGTCCGTACGCCCGCCTGGTGGCCCAGCGCTTCGGGACCGATCACACCGAGGAGATCCTGGAGCCCAAGGTGGCCGATCTCCTCCCCGTGCTGGTCGATCACTTCGACGAGCCGTTCGCGGATTCGTCGGCCATCCCCACCTTCGTGGTGGCCCAGGCCACGGCCCGCCACGTCAAGGTCGCGCTCTGCGGCGATCGCGGGCGACGACCTCTTCGGCGGCTATCCGCGCTACCTGGGCGTCCGGCTCTCCGAGCTCTACCGTCGCCTGCCGTCTCCCCTCCGGCGCGATCGCAGGGAAGGCGCTGGTTGGCTCAGTGGTGGAAAGCGAGAACAGCCAACTCGGCCGACCTGGATCCGCCGGTTCGCTGCCCGAGCGGCCCATGCCGACCGCTACATCGGCTGGACGCGATTTTTCAGCGACGAGGGAGCCGGCGCGCCTCGCCACTCCCGCCCTGCTGGCCGCCTGGAGCGCACCCGTGGATTCCCGCAGCGGGCCGCCTTCGCCCACCGCTCTCCTGGGGACGACGGTGACGGCGCCTGCCGGACGACCTCGGCACCTATCTTCCCGACGATCTTCTGGTCATGGCGGATCGGATGAGCATGGCAAATTCGTTGGAGCTCCGCGCGCCGTTCTGCGACCACCGGCTCGTCGAAGGGGAGCCTGCGGATCCCGTCCCGGACGAGGATCCCGGCACGCGCCTCAAGGGTCTGCTCAAAGCCCGCCTTCGCCGACGCGCCGCCCCGGAGGTGCTCTCGCACCGCAAGCAGGGCTTCATGGTCCCGCTGGGGCGGTGGCTCCGCACCATCTGCGAGGCCTCCTGGGGGATCTCCTGTCGGCGGAGCGCGGCTCCGACGCCGCGGCCTCGTGCCCGAGACGGTGGAGCGCCTCACGCGAGAGCACCTAGTGGCGCCCGCACCCCACAGCGATCGACGGACCCTGATGATGGCCGAGATGTGGATGCGGCAGCGGTTGGATTCCGGTGGCATCTTCTCCAGGGCATGAGCCGCCCCCTTGGCATCCTGCAGGTGTCCGAATCCCGCTCACCATCCGGGCGGAGCCGAGCCGGGTCTTGTGGAGTAGGGCCTGGCGCCTGGTCAGGCACGGACCCCGGGTGCGCATTGTCAGGGGCGGCGTCCGATTCCGAGACGGGGTCGACGGAACGCTGGGGCGTTTCGATTGCTGAGGATCTCCCCGTGCCGGCGGCGCACTTCTTGCTGGAGTTCTTCGTGCACTCCATCCGGGGGGCCCGCCGCGCCGTCACCGCGGCCCTCGAGGCAACTCCGCCGACATCGTTCACCTGCACCAGCCATTCTCAGCGTACGGCGCCCTCGGTGCCGCGGCGTGCAACGCCCTGCCCCGGCTCTACACCTTCCTCTCGCCGGCCCCGCTGGAATATCGTTCGCGGCAGGGGATGACGGCCCACCATCATCCGGGTTCGCAGCCCGGGCCGCCCAGACGCTGTTGTGGGCCATCGAACGATCCTGGTCCCGCCGTGTGAGCCGCATCCATGTCCTGAGCGACTTCTCGGCAAATCAACTCTGGCGACTCTACGGGATCCCGATCCGACGGGATCGTGAGGCACGGCCGCGCGGACTCGGCACCGCTTCGTGCCGGCGGCGGACAGGAACGTGGTCCGGCGGGAACTCGGGCTTCCCGAGCAAACCCCCGTGCTCCTCACCATCCGGAACCTCGAGGCGCGCATGGGGCTCGACACGCTGATCGAGGCAATGGCGATCCTGCGCCGTGCCGCGCCCGACGCCCGTGGCGGTTGGGGACCGGCTCCCTTCGCACCCATTTGGAGTCGCTGGTCGCATCCCGGAAACTCCAACATCAGGTGCGGTTTCCGGGGTACATCCCGGACGCGGAGCTTCCGCGGTACTACCAGGCGGCCGACGCGTTTGCTGTGCACCCGAAGGCTTCGGCCTGATCACCGTCGAAGCGCTGGCGTCCGGGACGCCGGTTCTGGCGACGGCCATCGGGGCAACGCCGGAGATCCTGCGTCCTCGGCATCCCTCCCTCTTGTTCCGCGCCGCCACACCCGAGGCCATGGCCGAACGGCTCCAGGCGTTTGTCGAGAACCTGACCCCCGGGGACCGGCGCGCCGCCGACGTCGTGCGGATCGCCTGCCGCCGGTATGCCGAGGCCGAGGCGGCTGGGACCGATCGGTCAGTCGCCTGGAGGACACGCTCTCGGAACTCGTCGGCCCTCGCCCCTCTGCGCCCACGCCTCCAGAACCCTGCCCCGCCTGTGGGGATGCCTTTGCGAGCACTCGCCTCGCAAGTATGGGGGTCCCGCCTATCTTCAGTCCCCATGCCACACCGGCAGGATTTCTGCCTCCCGGCCAAGACGATCCTCCGGACTCGCTACGAGGTTGAGTATCCGAGCACTTCCCGCCCCAACATCTCGCCGCGCCCCGGGGCGGAAATGTTCGCCTCCTATCCTGGATCGGCTTGCCCCCCCCGGACGGACACTCCTGGACATTGGCTGCGGGCTGGCATCGGCTTGCCGCCGCGGATGGCGCGCCGCCGGCACCGACGTCTCCCTTGGCGCTTGTGTGGCCGCCGGGAGGGGTGCCCAGCCGCGCAGGCGGATGCCGCCGCGCTGCCCTTTCGCGACTCGTTCGCGGATGCCGTGTGTCTCGTCAATGTGCTGGATCACACCCCCTATCTTTGAACACGCTGCGAGAAGCCTTTCGGGTGCTGCTTCCGGCGGCCGCGTGGCGATCCGCGTCCCCAACGCCGCGTTTCACCGCCCGCGGCATCGTCGTCGACGTCGCTTGGCCGCTCGTCCGGTGGCGGGCCAATCTGACCCTGCACCTCTTCCCGGTCTGCGCCGTATCGCCCAGCGTGCCGGCTTCCGCATCGACGCCGTTCGGACTCGTGCTGGCGGGGGAACACCCGGCCGAGCGCGGACAGGGCGCGGACCATCCGCGCGGCATGTTCCGGTTGATCCGACCCAAGCTCGGGTCATGGAAACCCTCTCCCGCGGGCGAGTCTTGACCGGACCGTCCATCGAGTTGCATGCCGAACGACCCCGCGGAAAAGTCCGGAGGCCTGCGGTGATCCGCGTCCTTCACATCATCACGGCGGCTACGTGGGCGGCTCTGCCGAGAACACGCTGATCTGGCCACGCGGATGCCCAAGGCGGAGTTCGCCTCCAGCGCGATCCCCGGGGGATGGGACTGGTGGATGCCGCCCCGCCTCGCCGACGTCGCACCACGCCGGGAGCTCCTCCTTTCTTCGAGGTGGCACATCTCCGTCTGGCCGGTCGACGTGGCCAGCGATTGCCTGGCGCTCTGGCAGGTGTGGTGCCTGATCCGAAGGCTTCGGCCGGATATCGTCCATGCGCATTCCTCCAAGGCCGGGTTCATCGGACGGATGGCGGCGAGGCTGGCGGGGGTTCCATGCGTTCTACACGCCGCACGGCCATGTTCTCCAGGGGTATTTTTCCGACCGTCACGCAGCTTCTGTCCTGGAGCGGCTGGCTGCTGGGACGGATCGGATCATCACGCTACCGATGCGCAAGCCAACCAGCATCGGCACTCGGCATCGGCCGCCCCGGCCAGTTCGTCACCATCCCCAGCGGGATCGATCTGGACGCGGCCATGGCCGCGACGCCTGCGCGCCTCGTGCCGGATGGGCCTACGACTTCGGAACGGCGGCGCGCCTGGTCCCGATCAAGGGTCACACCTATCTTCTGGATGCCGCACCCGAGGTTCTCAATAATATCCGGCTGTACTCGTCCTGGTCGGCGACGGCGAGGGCCGCCCGGCCCTGGAGGCGCAGGCACGGCGCCTGGAGGTGGGGCGATCGTGTGCTCTTCACGGGGTACCGCGACGACGTGCCTTTGCTGCTTGCCGCGGAATGGACCTGGTGGTCCTCCCATCCCTGAACGAGGGGATGGCGTGTCTGGCGACGGCCATGGCGCTCGGGAAGCCATCGTGGCCACCCGTGTGGGCGGGGCGCCCCTACTTTTGGCCGACGCGGTGGCGGCCCGGGCGACGCGGCGGCCCTGGCGGACGGCGCCCGGCGCCGCTCCGAGATCCCGACCAGGCCGCAGCGCTCGGGGAGGCCGCGGCGACGCGTCGGCCACTACAGCGCGCAAACCATGCTGGAATCGTTGGCCAGGCTATCTGTGACGTCATGGCGAGCGACCGACACCGCTGAGCGTGTGCCGCGGAGACCCTGCGGACGCGCGCACTGCGTCCTCGCGGTGGTGTGGACGCTCGGGCAGGTGGTCGGCCGTGGCTGCAGGTAGGCCCGCCCAGCCGACGCCCATCCTCCGCCCGTCCCCACCGCGCGCACGGCCACTCGACCTGGAGCAGCGGCGGGCTGTCGCTCGAGGATCTGGTCGCGCAAGCGCGCAGCCGCAACGTGGAGGCCGTCTTTCTTGCCGAGAACCATCTCCAGCGGTTCGAATACGGCCTACCGCCTCTGCGTGGGCTGCTGCGCCACCGTGTCGAGTACCCATCGGTTCTTTCCAGGGGCCCCGAGGCGTTTCTCGCTGCCTGGACGGCAGCGAGAAA
>CAVOIV010000035.1:0-45666 GCA_963695995.1 uncultured Methylomirabilota bacterium | reverse complement strand
CAGCGCGACGCCGCGCCCGATCTGGAACCCGGACGTCGACCAGCCGCTGGACTTCCGTCGGGATGGACCGAGGTGCCCGACGCCTACGCCTACGACAACGCCTTCAAGGTCCAGTGGGAGCTGTTCCTGCGCCACGTGGTGCTGGACGAGCCGTTCCGCTGGACGCTGCGCGAGGGGGCCAAGGGCGTGCAGCTCGCCGAGGCCGGCCTCACCTCTTGGCGCGAGCGCCGCTGGGTGGACGTCGAGCCGCTGTAGGAGGCAATTGGGCAATTGGTCAACTGGTCAATTCGTCGAGAAGTCGATTAGGGCGTGAAACAAGCCAGACGTCAGAGCGTCAGAGGACAGAGAACACAATGGAGCGCAGGCGCGGGCGCCGGACAGGGAACCCCGTGCCGCAAGACAATTCGGCGAGGCCGGCCGGAAAATAGGGGAAGTGATGGCGAAGAACGTGCTGGGCGGCGATTTGATATCGTGTTGCATGTCGCCGATGACGGGCTTCCACCGGGATGGGTTCTGCCAAACCGGTCCGGGCGATTATTGGGGTACACGTGGTGTGCGCGCAGGTGACCGAAGAGTTCCTGGTGTTTTCGAGGAGCACGGGAAACGATCTGTCGACGCCCGTGCCCGAGTACGGTTTTCCCGGTTCGAAGCCCGGCGACCGGTGGTGTCTCTGCGCCATGCGGTGGCAAGAGGCCATCGATGCCGGGGTGGCGCCCCCGGTGATCCTTGAGGCGACGCACATTGCCGCGCTGGAGTTCGTCACGCTCGCCGATCTGAAAGCGCACGCGCTGGCTGGGTGAGCCGGCCGCCCTGCGCAGGAATCGCTTGACCGCGATGTGTGTTTACGGGGAAGATACGCACACGCAGGTTGTCCTTGGCGTCGTGAGAAGGAGTCGGAACATGCCGACACTGAGGGATCTGGAGCCCAGGGCCAAGGAGATTCTGGCGCAGGAGCAGGCGGCCTACGAGCGAAGCAATCCGAAGTCGAAGGAGGCGTTCGAGCGATCCTGCCGCGTTCTGCCGGCGGCGTCTCGCGCACGCTCTGCTACTTCCCGCCGTTCCCGTGCCAGACGGCGTACGGCGAGGGCTGCTGGATGATCGACGTGGACGGGAACCGGCGACTCGATCTCTTCAACTGCGCCACGACGCTGATTCTCGGTCACCGGCCGCCGGTCGTGATGAAGGCCGTGGAAGAGCAGCTCACGCGCGGGACGGCCTTCCAGACGAACTCCGGCCTCGAAACGGTCCTCGCCGAGATGCTCGTCGAGCGCGTGGCCTCGGTTGAGCAGATCCGGTTCACCAACAGCGGAAGCGAGGGGACGCAGATGGCCATCCGCGCCGCTCGGGCCTTCACCGGGCGGCCCAAGATCGCCAAGATGGAGGGCGGGTATCACGGAACGCACGATTGCGTGGAGAACAGCGTCCGCGTGCCGGCGGGAAGCGGCGGGCCGGCCGAGGCGCCCGTGGCCGTGGCGGGATCGGCGGGCATCACACCGGGCGTTCTGAATGATGTCGTCATCATTCCCTATAACAACCTGGAGGCGGCCAGGAGAATCCTGGCCGCGCACGCGTCCGACCTGGCCTGCGTGATCGTCGAGCCGATCCTGGGCAGCGTCGGCTTCGTTCCGGCGGAACGGGAGTTCCTTGTCGGGCTCCGTGAAGAGGCGAGAGCGTCTCGGCATCGTGTTCATCCTGGACGAGGTCCAGAGCTTCCGCCTGGATCGCGGCGGGGCGCAGAAGCTGTTCGGGATCACGCCGGACCTCACCTGTTTCGGCAAGATCATCGGCGGCGGCTTTCCGGTCGGGGCGTTCGGCGGACGGCGGGACATCATGGCGCTGTTCGACACGGCGACCGGCAGCGGCACGATTCCGCACGCCGGGACGTTCAACGCCAACCCCATCACCATGGCTGCCGGGATCGCCACGATGGAGCAGCTCACGGAGCCGGTGTATGCAGGGGCTCAACGAGACCGGCGAACGGGCTTCGCGACCGATTGGGGGTGCTCGGGATCCGCCATCATGTGCCGCTCTACGTGAGCGGGATCGGCTCCATGTTCAAGATTCACTTCAGCGAGGCGCCCGTGCGCTGCTACCGCGATACCGTGCGGAGCAGCACCGTGATGCATACCGCCCTGTTCCTGTTTGGGCTGAACCGGGGGGTCTTCCTCTCCGAGGGCGGCCGGTGCTGCCTGTCGTCCCGATCGGCGAAGCGGAGATCGGCGACGTACCTCGGCGTGGTCGAGGAGTACCTGGCGGCGCTCACCCGCTGAGAGGGCGAGCAGAGGCGCCAGGGACGAGCGACAGGGACAGCGCATGCGGATGGGACGGGGCGCCGACCTACTCGCCTCGCGCCTCACGCCGTTTCGCCTCTGCTGTTCGTCCCGCGTTCGTAACCACAGACAATTGAGGGTTGGCCGGCCTCGCGGGACTTTTGCGAAGTGGGTTAGGGCGCTATCATTCCTGCGACTAGAGCCAATCCCTACGGGTCTTGCACCGTCTCGGGATTCGACACCTTCGGGCGATCGGCCCCACGGACATAGGGGAGAGATGATGGCTACGGCAACCCGCTCGCTCGCCGCTGACCTGCGCCGAATGCTTCCCGCGAAGCAGGTCTTCGATGGGGTCGAGGACCGGACGCTGTACGCCTACGACGGCACCAGCATCAAGGCCCTGCCGGACGTGATCGCCCAGGTGCGAAGCGCCGCGGAGGTGTCGGCCGTCCTCCGCTTCGCCTCCGACCACGAGGTGCCGGTGGTCCCGCGCGGGCGCGGGCACGGGCCTCTCGGGCGGCTCGGTTCCGGCCCAAGGAGGGATCGCGCTGGTCCTGGCGGGGATGCGGAGCATCAAGGAGATCGACACCGGCAGCATGATGGCCGTCGTGGAGCCGGGCGTCATCACCGGCGTCTTCCAGAAGACGGTGGAGGATGCCGGGCTGTTCTATCCGCCGGACCCCGCCAGCCTGAACTACTGCACGCTGGGCGGCAACATCGCCGAGAACGCCGGCGGGCCGCACGGCGTGAAGTACGGCGTGACCAAGGACTACGTCCTGGGGCTGGAGGTGGTGGTGCCGAGTCCGGGGACGTGGTCCGGCTGGGCGGCAAGCAGATCAAGAACGTGACCGGGTACAACCTGGTCCAGCTCTTCGTCGGGTCCGAGGGGACGCTGGGTGTGATCACCGAGGCCACGCTGCGCCTCCTGCCGAAGCCGCCGGCCAAGAAGACGATGCTGGCCATCTTCGACCGGCTGGACGACGCGGCCACGGCGGTGGCGGGGATCATGGCGGGCGGCGTGATCCCGGCGACGCTGGAGATCATGGACCAGAAGAGCATCAACTGCGTCGAGGACTACCTCAAGCTGGGGCTCCCGCGGGACGCCGAGGCCATCCTCCTCATCGAGGTGGACGGGATGCCGGCGGCCGTGGAGGCCGAGGCCGAGGTCATCGGCCGGATCTGCCGCGAGAAGGGGGTGCGGAGTTTCCAGGCGGCCAAGGACAAGAAGGAAGAGGACTCGCTCTGGAAGGCCCGGCGGTCCATCTCGCCGGCCATCTCGGCCGCGCGCCCCAGCAAGATCGGCGAGGACATCAGCGTGCCGCGGAGCGCCATCCCCGCCATGGTGCGGGAGATCCAGCGGATCGCCAAGGAGTACGACCTGCCCATCGTGATCTTCGGCCACGCGGGCGACGGGAATCTCCACCCCAACATCCTGACCGACCGGCGGGACCACAAGGAGATGGAGCGGGTCGAGCAGGCCATCGCGGCCATCTTCGAGGCGTCGGTCAAGCTCGGCGGGACGCTCTCCGGCGAGCACGGCATCGGCTTGAGCAAGCAGCCCTACATGGACCTGGCCGTCTCGAAGGAGACGGTGAAGCTGATGGCCGACATCAAGCGGGCCCTGGATCCCAAGAACATCCTGAATCCCGGGAAGATCTGGAGGGCGTGATGGAGTTCAGCGAGCTCGCCGCCCTCTTCAAGTGCAACAAGTGCGGCTCCTGCACCTCCGTCTGCCCGCTCTACCAGAACACGGTGCACGAGGGGATGGCGGCGCGCGGGAAGGTCGCCCTGCTGGAGGCCGTGGCGGACGGCCGCCTGGAGGCCGGGGAGAGCCGTTCGGGCCAAGCTGGAGGACTGCCTCCTCTGCGGCGCCTGCGCCCCCAACTGCCCGAGCTTCGTGCCGACGACCGACCTGTTCCTGGAGGCGCGGGCGGGCCTCGCCAAGGATCTGGGCCTGCCGGTGCCGATCCGGATGCTCCTCGCGGCGCTCCAGTCGCCGGCGCTGATGAGCCTCGGGACGCCGCCCCTTGCACCTCGCTCCAGCGCGACGGGGTTCCCCAGCATCATGCTGGAGCAGCTCGGCGGATTGCTTCCCGACGATGGTCCGGGCCGGGCTGCGGTCCATGCCGCCGGCGCCGCTCCGGTCGTTCCGCGCGCGGGCCGGGAAGCTGCCGACCAACGGCGACGGACGCCGCGGGACCGTGGGCTACTTCGCCGGCTGCTTCATGAACTGGGGCTACGCCGACGCGGCCATGGCGACGCGGACCATGCTCGATCCGGGGAGGCTTCCGGGTCGAGGTGCCTGCCGTGGTCTGCTGTGGCGTGCCGCACCGGGCCTACGGCGACATCGAGGCGGCGCGGGACCTGGCGCGGAAGAACATCGCCGCGCTGGAGAAGTACGAGCACGTCGTCACCGACTGCGCCTCGTGCGGCGCGGCCCTCAAGGAGTACAAGCATCTCCTGAAGGACGATCCCGAGTATCGCGAGCGGGCCGAGACGCTCGCCGGCCGCGCGGCCGACATCTCGGAGTTCCTGGTCAAACACGAGTTCCCCAAACCCCAAGGCCACGCCCCGCTTCGCGTGACCTACCACGATCCCTGCCACCTGGTGCGAGGCCAGGGCATCAAGAGCCAGCCGCGCGAGATCCTCAAGGCCATCCCCGGCGTCGAGTACGTGGAGATGAAGGGCGCCGACGTCTGCTGCGGCGCCGCGGGCTCGTTCTGCGTCACCCATCCCGCACTGTCGGAAGGCGTCGGCGGCAACAAGGCCGACAGCATCCTGGAGACCAAGGCCGACGTGGTGGTGAGCGGCTGCCCCTCCTGCCTCACCCAACTCAAGGCCATGCTGGCGGCCAAGGGCTCGAAGATTAAGGTCATGCACCCCATGGAGCTGCTGGCGGAGAGCTACAAGACAGGCGCCGAGGAGAAGAGATAGCCCCACCAGCGAGAGCGGGCGTCCCTTGACACTGACGAAAGAGAAGGAGTAGCTTCGGCCGACAGCGGCGGTCCTCCGAAACAAAGCGGAGGACGGTCGGATGACGTTGGTCAGGGATTGCCAAAAAACTACGCCTCAAAAAGACTCTGGGAAGTTCCAAACGGCCCTCTCGGGTTACCCACCCAGAGGGCCGTCGTGCTTCGCTCAGTGCCCCGAGGGCTATGCACCACCCCCGTTTTTCAGCCCACGCAGCCCACGACTTGGAATGCGGACCAGGCCGCGTGGCGCGTCGCCCTTGTGCGGTTTGTCGAGGGGAGCTGCGGGCTGGACAAGGAAGATGCGCGGGGGCCTGTTTGGGTGTAGACTTAGCCTGGTGAAGGGAGGTCCATTGCGGTGGTAGATCCTGTGGAATCCAAGCGTGACCGCATTCTTGAGCTCGCGAGAAGGCACGGGGTGACACGGGTTCGCCTTTTTGAATCCATGGCACGGGGTGACGCGCGACCCGACAGCGACGTGGATCTGTTGGTTGACGTTGGACCGAATCCAAGTCCGTGGTTCCCTGGCGGTCTTGTCGCCGAGTTGGAGGAACTCCTGGGCGGCGCGTTCAGATCGTGACAGAGCACGGACTGGACCAACGTCTGAGGGACCGAATCCTTCAGGAGGCCGTACCTTTATGAAGGACGACCGGGTCTATCTCCGGCACATCCTCCGTTGTATTTTCCCGCATCCAGCAGTACACGGCAGCCGGCCGCGACTCTTTCTTCTCCTCAGTTCGTTCTTTGATGTGCTTGGGTGGTCAAGGGGCTCCGCATGCACGCTGCGCCCGATGGCGGTCACACCATCCCCAGGCCGATTTCCACTTTGTGCTTCTTGTGCGTCTTGTGGTGAGATGTTCAGGCTAAAAGGATGAAGCCATGGCGATGAAGCGAAAGGTCGTACGGTGGGCGTGGGAAGAACGAAGATGCCCAGGACGTCGTTGCGGAGTGCTTCCGTTTTCCGGACGCTCAAGCAAGCGCCAAGGATGTGGATGTCATCGAGGATTTCGTCGGCCTGAACCCGCCGCTCGATGTCTTGGACGTGGGATGCGGAATCGGCCGCCACGCGATCGAGTTCGCGCGGCGTGGTTACCGCGTGGTCGGGATCGACATCGCCCAAGGGTTCCTCGCGCAAGCGAAAGAGGCCGCCCAGGACGCGAGTGTCGCCGTGGAGTTTCGCTTTCAGCCTGCGTCCGCGTTGACCGAGAAGGCCCATTTCGATTTCGTGCTGGCGTACTGGCATGTGATCGGATTCATGAGGGACGAGGAGATCAAGAAACATTTCTCGGCCATACAGACGGCGCTCAAGCCAGGCTGCTCATTTCTCTACGTGTTCCAGGGGCCGCGGATGCTACCGAGCCGAAAAGGGGAGACGGTGGCGCCCGTCAGAAGCTGGACAGAGAAGGACGGGAAATTCATCCTCACCGAAAAGTCAATTCGGGATGGCGTTCGAGACGAGTATTGCATCGTCATTGACACCGAGGCGGCCGAGATCGTCGAGTACCGGGAGCATCAACGCGCACTCGGCTATACGGACGTGCTCGAGTACCTGCAGGGTGCGGGGTTCAAATCGGTAAAGGCGTACAAGGATTTCGCGAAGAACCCGGCCACACCCGAGGAGTTTTCGATCTTCGTCTGCCAGAAGTGAGCGTTCGGCCCGGTTCAATGCGTGCGCTGCAGTAACAGTCACGCGCGGCCCCCCGCGCTGTCACCATTCAGAGCGGATTGATTTCATGGGCGTCACCCAAAACCCAGAGCGCCGCGCTCGACCGAAACTGACCACCTATTTTCTCCAGAGCGAGCGCCTTGGATTCCGCACGTGGTCGGAGGCGGACATTGAGCCGGCAATGGGCCTCTGGGGCGACCCCGAGGTGACCAAACTCATCGGGGGACCTTTCTCCAGGGAGCAAGTGCAGGAGCGGCTCTCCCGCGAGATGGCGACCATGCAGTCGCACGGCATCCAGTACTGGCCGATATTCCTGCTTGCCACGGGCGAGTATGCCGGGTGCTGCGGGCTGCGTCCCTACAAGTCGGAGGAAGGAATTCTCGAGGTTGGGGTGCACTTGCGGAAGGCCTTTTGGGGCCAAGGGTATGCGCCGGAGGCGGCGCGAGCGGTGATGGAATATGCGTTTCACACGCTCGGAGTGAAGGCGCTCTTTGCGGGGCACAATCCCGGCAATGCGGCCTCTCGGCGGGTTCTGGAGAAACTGGGGTTCCGGTACACGCACGACGAGTATTACCCTCCTACCGGATTGGACCATCCGTCATATCTCCTCACGTCGGAAGAATTCGCGCGTAAGCAGAAACGAGGGATCGGTGGATTCGACGAGGCCGTGTGAAGCGGTCCGTGTGGTCGAAACGCACTTCTTCCACCTGCGCATCTTTGGCACAGTCAAGCTCCGCGATGACCCGCGCCATCAGTTTATGGCTGCGCATGTGTTACGGGGGAGGCTCTGAGTGGGACATTGGGCAACGTGGCGAGAAAGGGCGCGGGCGCTGAAGCGGGAAACGTACGCCGTCTATCTGGCGTGCCGGGACCCGCGGGTGCCTTGGTACGGTCGGTTGCTGGCGGTCTGCGTCGTCGGGTACGCGTTCAGCCCGATTGACCTCATCCCCGACTTCGTCCCGGTCCTCGGCTACCTGGACGACCTGATCCTGATTCCTCTTGGCATCGCGTTCGTCCTCAGGGCCATCCCGCCCGAGGTGATGGCCGAATGCCGGGAGAAGGCGGCGATCGCCATGGCGGGCGGCAAGCCCAAGAACTGGATCGCCGCAGGGATCATCGTGCTCACCTGGATCTTGCTCGCCGTAGGCGCGGCCGTACTCGCCTTCCGATTACTGCGATAGTATTCGCCGTTTCGGTCTCTGTTCGCGCAGCCTGATTGTGAGCTCTCAATAACATTCGAAGGCATTGGATTGCCGAAATCGTGTCAATAGACTATCATATGCGGAAATGTGCATGTGTTGAGGGCGATGATGAAGGACATAGCGCGAGTCTTGGGTATGCTGACGGACCCGACGCGGCTTCGGCTGTTGCGGTTGCTGCGTCAGCAGGAGCTATGCGTCTGCGAGCTTGTGGATACGCTTCGCATGCCGCAGTACGCGATCTCCCGGCATCTGCGCAGTCTCCGCGCGGTCGGCCTCGTCGAGGCCCGGCGGGACGGCCGGTGGATGCACTACCGTCTAGGGCGTCGTGGCGTGAAGGCTCGGCTGGTGCCGGATCTGCTCGTAGTGTTGTGCGGCCACCTGGACAAGACACCGCTCGGCCAACGGGACGACTCCAGCCTTCGGCGTCGGCTGGCCGTGGGAAAGGTCGGGCGGTGTCTGACGCGGAGCCGTCCGTAACTATTTTGTGGGCACACATATGCGTGCGGTGACATACGACACGGGGTACGGGACCGTACGCACCACAGGAGCGAGCGCATGGCTGACGGTGTGGTGAAAAAGCTGTCGTTTCTCGATCGCTACCTCACAGTCTGGATCTTCCTGGCGATGTTCATTGGAGTCGGACAGGGATACTTCTTTCCAACGAGCACGGCTTGGATCTCGGCTTTTCAGGTCGGGACGACGTCATTGCCCATTGCCATCGGCCTCATCTTGATGATGTATCCGCCGCTCGCCAAGGTGAAGTACGAGGAGATCGGCCGCGTCTTCAAGGACGTCAAGATCCTCCTCCTGTCACTGGTGCAGAACTGGGTGATCGGCCCGGTCCTGATGTTCATCCTGGCGATCACGTTTCTGCGGGATTACCCCGAGTACATGGTCGGCCTCATCATGATCGGCTTGGCGCGCTGCATCGCCATGGTGATCGTCTGGAACGAGCTGGCGCGGGGGGACACGGAATACTGCGCCGCCCTGGTTGCGTTCAATTCCATCTTCCAGGTCTTGTTCTTCTCGGTGTTTGCGTACGTGTTCATCACGGTGCTGCCCGGCTGGTTCGGCCTGAAGGGTACGGTGGTGAACATCTCCATCGGGCAGATCGCCGAGAGCGTGTTTATCTACCTGGGGATTCCATTCATCGCCGGGGTCGTCACGCGCTTCACGCTGATCCCGCTGAAGGGCAAGGAGTGGTACCAGACGAGGTTCATTCCCCGCATTTCCCCCATCACGCTGATCTCGCTGCTGTTCACCATCGTGGTGATGTTCAGCCTGAAGGGGGAGTACATCGTCCGCTTGCCCCTGGACGTCCTGCGGATCGCGGTGCCGCTTCTGATCTACTTCGTGGTGATGTTCCTGGTGTCATTCTACGTGAGCTACCGACTGGGGGCCGATTACCCGAAGAGCGCGTCGCTCTCCTTCACCGCGGCCAGCAACAATTTCGAGCTGGCGATCGCCGTGGCCGTGGCGGTCTTCGGCCTGAACTCCGGAGCGGCCTTCGCCGCAGTCATCGGTCCGCTGGTGGAGGTCCCGGCGCTGATCGGCTTGGTCAACGTGGCTTTCTGGTTCCAACGGCGATACTACAGTGCTCCAGCAATCGCTCAAGGAGCGACGGCCCGGCGGTAGTACGCCGCCCGCGACGGAAGGCTGCGGGGCGGGGGGGAATATGCGCACGCCGACCAAAGTGCTGTTTGTCTGCACCGGAAACTCCGCACGGAGCCAGATGGCCGAGGGCTTTGCGAGGCACTTCGGTGGCGAGCAGATTGAGGCGTACAGCGCCGGGGTGGAGCCGAGTCGGCTGAATCCCGTTGCCGTGGCTGTCATGCGGGAGAAGGGGATCGACCTCTCGAGCCATTACTCCAAGGCGTTCGACTGGGTCCTAGCTCGGCAGATGGACGTGGTGGTCACGGTCTGCGGCCACGCCAACGAGACCTGCCCCGTGCTGCCGCCCGAGGTGAAACGCCTCCACTGGCCGCTTGAAGATCCGGCAGCCGTGCAGGGGACTGAAGCGGATGTGCTGGCGAAGTTCCAAGAGATCCGGGATCAGATCGAAACGCGGATAGTCGGTCTGCTTCAAGTGTTGCCTTCGCCTGGCCCTTTCATGAACTGGCCATGAATGGCTCGCCCTCCACAGCGCGCCGGAGGAGGCGCATCATGCAACCGGTGAAAATTCGAGTTCTCCAGATGGCGGAGTGTCCTGCGACGCCGCCGACGATACGGCTCGTCCAGGAAGTCGCCTGCGCCTTGGGCGCTCCGATCAACTTGGCGTCCGTTCTTGTGGAAACCCCGGAGCAAGCCGAGGCCCTCGCCTTTCTCGGCAGCCCCACGGTGCAGATGGAAGGGCGCGACATCGAACCGGAGGCGCGCACCAGGCAGGACTTCGGCTTGACCTGACGCAGGTATGGGGTATCGGGCATACCCCCGGAAGACCTGATTCGTGCGGCGTTGCAGGACGCCGCATCAAAGGGGTGAATCCACAACGGCTGCGGGATCGATGAGTGCACCCAACTCCGAAATGGCCCCATGAACGATCACCTTGAGTCTACAGCGCAAACGGATGAAGCGGGACATGTGGTGTTCCATACGGCGGCAGAGTCCGGCCATGATCCGACAGCCGGTCACCAGCTTCGTGTGGATAAGAGAGCGAGCGGCGCGCAACATCATCAGCTTCAGCCCCTGGACCGCCTGGCCAAGGTCTACGTGGAGCCGACGAACCGCTGCAACCTGGAGTGTCGCACCTGCATCCGGCATGGGTGGGACGAGTCGCTCGGCCAGATGAATGAGGCGACCTTCGCCCGGATCATGGATGGGCTCCGGGCGTTTTCGCCCCCACCGACGGTGTTCTTCGGCGGCTTCGGCGAGCCGCTGGCGCATCAGGGCATTGTCGGGATGGTGGCGCAAGCGAAAGCCCTCGGCGGGCCGGTGGAACTCATCACCAACGGCACGCTCCTCACGCGGGACGTGTCGGAGCAATTGATCGCGGCGGGGCTGGATCTGCTCTGGGTCTCCCTGGACGGCGCCACGCCGGAGAGTTACACCGATGTGCGTCTTGGCGCGGCCTTGCCACAGGTCCTGGCCAATCTCGCGGCGTTCCGGGATGCGCGTGCGGCCGCTCCGGATCGGACCGCACCTCAGATCGGTATCGCCTTTGTGATGATGAAGCGAAACCTTGGTGACCTTCCGGCGGTGTTGCGCCTGGGGGAGCAACTGGGGGCAACGCGGTTCGTGGTCAGCAATGTGTTACCCTACACCAAGGCGATGTGCGAGGAGGCGCTCTACCCTCGGGTGCTCACGCGTCGCCTGTACTCGTCCTCCGACCCTCCCCTCAACGTGTCCGCGCTCGACGGCGACCAGATTACCTTCAAGTCCCGGCGCGACGTGATGCGCGGCGGCTTGCGGATCAGTTTGGCGGGATGCGACCTAGCCGACGCCAGGAATCGCTGCCCCTTTATCGAACGGGGCGCGATGGCGATCGCCTGGGATGGAAGCGTCAGCCCGTGCCTACCCCTCCTGCACAGCCACGTCAGTTATCTTGGGGGACAAGACCGCATGTCGCGACGGTACGTGGTCGGCCAGGTGACGGTGCGCGATCTCCGCGACCTGTGGACCGCGCCGGAGTATGTGGCGTTTCGCCACCGCGTCCAGGGATTCGAGTTCTCACCCTGCACCGGGTGCGGGGGCTGTAACCTCTCGGAGGCGAATCAAGAGGACTGCTACGACAACCCGTTTCCCACGTGTGGCGGGTGCCTCTGGGCGCAAGGCATGATCCACTGCCCTTAGCAGGCCGCTGAAAAAGGGTCATCTGCTGCGTTGGCGAACCTCGGCACTCGCTGCGGCGTACTTCCAGTACGCCTCACTCGGCCGTCGGTCCGCCGCCTTGCATCTGGACCTTTTTTAGCAGCCTGGGCGGGAGCCTTGCGAGCTGAGTGGCCCCAGGCGAGTTCAATCCATTACACCTCAGATTTCAGGCGGTTGTTCTTGACAAGGTGGGATGTGTGCAGTAAATTGCATTGTACAAGTAGTATGAAGGAGGCGGGTGAGGCAATGATGACACTGGACGAAGGGGCCGAACGGCTGCACCGCTTGACGAAGGAGCTTCTCCGGCGGTACCAGTTCCGCGACTGGAACCAGGTCTGCTGCTACGGGATCTCCATCAGCCAGAGCCATATTCTGGACGTCCTGGCGGAGGAGGGCGACCTCACCATGCAGGCAGCTCGCGCGGCGGATGTTCAAGTCCGTCAGCACCATGACGCGAGTGGCGGGACAACTGGTGCGGAAGGGCTACATCAAACGCCGACAGGACCCCGAGGACCGGCGGGTCGTCCACGTGTCCATCACGCCGCAGGGCAAGGCCATCATCGCCGCGATTCAGCGGGATATGATCGAGACACAGAAGGCCATCCTCCAGACCGTGCCGGCCGACGAATGGGCAGGGGCTTTCAAGGTGCTGGAGGCCCTGTCCCGAGGCGCGCGGCGGTGGCAGGAGACGTGCTGCAAGGTGTGATTTTGTTTGCTCATATGATTGTACAATACAACAGTCACGAGACTCGACAGGAGGCGCCATGCTCAAACCGAAGCAGGACCAGTTGGCGAACGAATTCTACCACGCCGCCTTTGCCGACGGTGAGGTGGACGCGAAGACCAAGATCCTGATCGGGCCCGCCGTTTCGATGACGCTGGGGTGCTATCCCTGAATGCGGTATTACCTTGGCGTGGCCAAGGAGAACGGAATCTCGGAGGGGGCGATTCGCGAGACGATGGCCGTCGCGATGGCGGTGAACAGCGGACGTGTCCGCATGCAGGCGCGTGAGGCGCTCAAGGGCTTGCTGGAGCCGCTGGCTTCAGCGTGATGTGAGGAGAACTGACATGAGTGCGAAAGAGTTCAGCCAGACGGAGATCAAGGACGCGGTGAAGTCCCGGTATGCGAAGGCCATCCAGGGCTCGTCCTCCTGCTGCGGCCCGTCGGCCGCCCGGCAGGCGGCGCCCAGTCGAGCTCCTGCTGTGGACCGACCGCGGTCGAGCAGAAGGGGGACATTGGTCAAGATCGCCGGCTACGATAAGGGCGAGCTTGAGCCGGCTGCCGGCAGACGCCGTCCAGAACTCCTTCGGATGCGGAACTCCGCTGGCCTTCGCGGGGTGCGAGCCGGCCAGGTGGTCCTGGACATCGGCTCGGGCGCGGGCATCGATTGCTTCATCGCCGCGGAGAAGGTGGGGCCGACCGGCAAGGTGATCGGCCTGGACATGACGCCGGAGATGATCGAGCGCGCCCGCCAGAATGCCCGAGAGGCCGGGGTCACCAACGTCGAGTTCCGCTTCGGCGAGGCGGAGAAGATGCCGGTCGACGACGCCTCCGTGGACTGGGTGATCTCGAACTGCGTGATCAACCTGAGTCCCGACAAGCCGGCGGTGTTCGGCGAGATCGCCCGGATCCTTCGGCCCGGCGGCCGGATCTCCATCTCCGACATCGTGGCGCAAGACCTGCCGGAGGCCGTCCGGCAGAGTCGCGACGCCTGGACCGGCTGTCTGGCGGGGGCGATCAGCGAAGAGGCGTACGTCCAGGGGCTTGGAGACGGCTGGACTACGCGACGTGCGCGTCACGTCGCGCATCGTGTATGACGCGAGTCAGCTCAAGGGCCTGTTCGCCAGCTCCTGCTGCGGGGCGGGCGAAGCGGCGGCAGTGACGCGGCGACCCTGGCGGAGGCGGCGGCCGGGAAGATCTGGAGCGCGCGGTTCGAGGGCGTCAAGCCGCAACCGGCGTCCGTGGCCACTGAGGTCACCATTGAGCCGGCGACGGAAGGCGACCTTCCCGCCATCGAAGCGCTCCTGACGGAGGTGGGCCTTCCCACGGACGTCGCGCCGCACCTCGCGGACTTCCTGGTGGCCCGCCATCAAGGAAAGGTCGTGGGGTGCGTCGGGCATGGAGGTTCAGGGCACGGATGCGCTGTTTCGCTCGCTGGCGGTCAGCCCCGCCTATCGGGGGGCGGGAATGGGCCGACGGCTCTACGACGCGCTCGTCGAGAAGGCGCGTGGACAAGGGTGTCGAAAGGGCCTACCTGCTGACAACCACCATCGCGTCCCTGGCAGAGTCGTGGGGGTTCCAGCGCATCGACCGGGACGAGGTGCCTGCGGCGATCCGGGACACCACCCAGTTCCGGGGCGCATGCTGCGCCTCGGCGGTCGCCATGTGGCAGGATCTGCGACAGCTCAGCCTCCGAAGTGCTGCTCCTGCTCCTGAAAGTGATCGATCGGTCCGGTCCGGACCGAAGAACGCAAGGTATCCCAGGTCCTGCGGGTTCGCCGACGAGGCTTCGAACGTGCGGCGACGAGCCGTTGCAGGGGAAATAGAGGAAACCGCAGTTCCCGCTTGACTGTGTTCGGAGTGGGGAATACTATATGAACATATAGTCATAAGGAGAAGGTGTCGTGGCAGACGATCGATTGCGACAGCTCAAGGCGGACCTGCTCAAGGCGCTCGGCCAGCCAACCCGACTCAAGATCCTGGAATTGCTCGTGGATGGCGAACGATGCGTCTGCGAGATCTTCCCGGCGATTCAGGGGGAGCAATCGAATACCTCGAAGCACCTGAGCTTCCTGCGGAGCCACGGCATCGTGATTGCCGACCGGCGGGGGATGCGGGTGTTCTATCGCCTGGCGGATCAGCGGATCGCGCGACTGCTGGAGGATGCGGAGGCGTGCGTGCGGGGAGGCCTCAAGGCGCAGGCGAGCCTGGTCGCGTGAGTTTTTTTGTCGATATGGATATAGCCATATATTCCTAACGTAACGCCAACCGGCCTGAGGCAGGGAAGAGGAGTGTCATGCCGATATGAACAGAGGTGATTGTGAGGGATGCGCTGCGGCGGCAATGCAACAAGACACGCCAGCGGCGCTCCAGATCGTGTCCCAGCGGCCGGCGATCGGGCGTTATGGCCTGATGGCTCGCGTGGGATCTGCGCTGGTGGCTGGTCTACGGCCGAGCTGTCCCGGTTCGCCGAGTGGGTGACCTACGGGCTGCTCGGTCTGGAGCAGGGACAGCCATCTGCCGGACGCCGTCGAGTTCTTCCTGTTCGACACGCCCAAGGTGCTTATGCTGTTGACCCTGGTTGTCTTCGGCGTCGGGGTGATCCGATCCTTCTTCACGCCGGAGCGGACCCGTCGCATCCTGGCCGACAAGCGGGAATCCGTCGGGCAACGTCCTGGCCGGCGCTGCTCGGGATCGTGACCCCGTTCTGCTCCTGTTCGGCGGTGCCGCTCTTCATCGGGTTCGTCACCGCCGGCGTCCCGCTGGGGGTGACCTTTTCCTTTCTGATCTCGGCTCCCATGGTCAACGAGATCGCCCTGGTGCTCCTGTACGGCCTCTTCGGGTGGAAGGTGGCCGCGATCTATCTCGGCACCGGGCTCGGCATCGCCATCCTGGCCGGGTGGGTGATCGGCCGCCTGCACATGGAGCCGCACGTCGAGCCATGGGTGTACGCGACCAAGCTGGGTGTCGGCGGCGTGGAGGAAGAAGCTGGATTGGTCCGATCGCATCCGGTATGGCCTCGATGCGGTGCGGGAGATCGTGGGGAAGGTGTGGCTCTACGTGGTGCTGGGGATCGCCGTCGGGGCGGGGATTCACGGCTACGTTCCGGAGAACTTCATGGCCTCCATCATGGGGAAGGGGGCCTGGTGGTCGGTCCCGCTTGCGGTGCTCATCGGGATCCCGATGTACTCGAATGCCGCCGGGATCATCCCCGTGGTGCAGGCGCTGCTCGGGCAAGGGGGCGGCGCTGGGGACCGTTCTGGCCTTCATGATGGCGGTGATCGGGCTGTCCTTACCCGAGACGATCATCCTGCGTAAGGTCCTGAAACCCCGTCTTATCGCCACGTTCGTCGCGGTGGTTGGGATCGGGATCCTCCTCGTTGGGTACCTTTTCAACCTGTTGCCGCTGCAAGAGATTGTAACCGCCGGTCGAGCGGTTTCGTAGGCTGTCGGGAGCGGGGGGCGGCGTTGTCACGCCTGCCGCACACGACTCACAAGGAGCGACACATGAACATGAAGAAGATCGCGGTGTATGGACCTGGTTGCATGAAGTGCAAGAAGGCCGAGGAGAATGTTCGTCAAGTGCTGGCGGAAACGGGGATCCAGGCGACGGTGGAGCATGTTACGGAGATGCAGGCCATCGTGGCCGCCGGCGTGATGTCCACCCCGGCCGTGGCCGTTGACGGCGTGATCAAGCTGTCGGGTCGCGTCCCCACGACCATCGAACTCCGGCAATGGATTGCGGGGTGACGCAACCGGCGCGCCCGGACTTTCCCAGGCCGGAGTGCGCCAGGTCCCTCTAGAACCCAGAACCGGAGCCCTTGTGGGCTCCGGTTCTGGGTCGGCCGTCTTTCGTGGCATCCGTGAATTGAGTTTACCCGGCCAGCTTCGCCTGAAATTTTCCGGCCCCCTGGATCGCGGCGACGATCTGATCCGGGGAGGCGTTCCCTCCCTCGACGGTCACACGTGCTTCCTTTTTGATCCGATCTGCGGTTGCGACCTTGACGCCTGCAAGCCTTTCCAAGGCTTGTTTCACTTCTTTCTCGCAACCCCCTCAGGTCATGCCCGTGACGGAAAACACCAACTCGTTGGTCTCGGCCATCTTGTCCTCCTTGTATGTCGTCCGCGGCCCGAACCCGACGAGATACTAACGCGGCTGCCCTCGGTGAGGGAAGCGGATTCTTCCCCGGAAAGAACAAGAGGGAAGGGGGTGTTCCCCTTCCCTCTCTGCCAACAAGATCCTGCATGTCTCGACCAGGCCGCTCAAAAAGGTCCATATGCGAGGCGAAGCGCGATGGGCCGAGTGAAGCGTACTCCAGGTACGCTGCAGCGAGTGCCCGAGCGGAACAACGCCGCAGATGGGCCTTTTTCAGTGGCCTGCTAGGCGGCTTCGACCTTGATCGCCTTGGGTCGGGCCTCTTCCTTCTTCGGGAGCTGGATCTCCAGCACGCCATCCTTGTAGGTGGCCTTCACCCGGTCGGTGTCCACCGTCGGAGGAAGTGCCACGGAGCGCTGGTAGGCGCCATAGCTCCGCTCGAGTCTGGTGAACCCTTCCTCGCTGACCTCGGACTCGTTCTTCCGCTCTCCCTTCACCGTCAGCGTGTTGTCTTCGATCGAGATGTTGATGTCTTCCTGCTTGACGCCGGGGATATCGACCTTCAGCAGGATGCCATCCTTGGTTTCCACGACATCCAGGAGAGGCTTCCACTCGTCGGCGTTCGTGTTCATGCCCTCTCGCAAGAAGTTGGCGAGGGGCTCATCGAACATCCGGCGGAAACCGGCCAACCCTTCAAACGGATTACAGGTGTGGAGCGATGCATACTGGGGCTGCAATCTTGTCATCAACATTGTCGTCTCCTCCGCGTGATTAGTCGAGCGATGCTCGACATGGTTTCCGTTCCGACCACCGCCAGTTTGTACTCTGTCGCATCGGTTGATTCACTCATTAGCCGTTAATATATATATAACTTGAGTCGATATATGTCAAGATAAAAAATCGTCAGGAAAACTAACCACATAAAGCTTATTTTTCAATTGGTTATGTTTATACATCAGGTTTAGAATTTGGTCGGATTTCCGTTAGAGGCGAGCCTGTATTTGGTTCGATGAGGGGGTAGCGGATTCCGAAGAAGTGAGATCGAAACGGAGGAGGAAACCTCCGAGGAAGCTCATGCTGAGCAGTCCGACGTCGCGAGACGGCATCGCGGGAAGGTCTGGGAGCACCACCGGGACGTGCCGGGGCACGGTGCCGCCGACGTCGAAGTCGTCCACGAAGCTACGGGCGCGGGCTGGCCCGCGGGCGCGATTGTGTGGGAGCGGAGGAACGGCTATACTCAGCGCGTGGAGAGTGGAGAATGATACAAGCCGCAGGGATTGCGGAAGGGGGACGTGGGTGGACGTACACCTCGAGATCGGCCTGAAGAAGGCGATCGAGTGGATCAGCCACCGGCGGCAGGATGAACCCACGGCGGGTCTGGCGGTGCTGGTGGATGAGGCCTGTCGAAGATTCGACCTCACCCCCATCCAGGCGGAGTTCCTGCTCCGCCATTTCACCCAGGGCTGAAGGCCGCTTCACGGAGTGGCGGCACTTCCCTCGCGTTTGGCGTCCTCGATCGCCTGACGAACGGCCGGCAGCAGGAACACGCCCTCCAGATCGAACTGGGTCAGGCCTGTGGCGAGTAGCCGAGCCTTGTCTCGATAGCCCAGCGTCCGCTCGATGATGATCTGCCGTTCACCGCGGAGGACGCACAACCCGCCCCGTCCGGCCAGCTCTTCCGTGGCGAGGCTGGCGTAGCGGACAGGGATCTCGAGCTGCTCGGCCAGCGCTTCCAGTCTCGACAACAACTCCCGATCCAGCATGGCGCCGGACCCCTGTTCGATCCCGTACATTCGAGCCCGCTGCGCAACCCGGCGGTTAGGAGCCGTTACGAAATAACCTATACATCTCTTTCTATTTCGTTACGGCTCCTTATGCCGTTTCGGAATGTCTCCGCTCAACTTATTCTTTGACAACGGCTTACCTGGGCCGGAGGGCCTCGACCATGCGAATCACGTCCCGCGTGGCTCCGACGTCGTGCGTGCGAACCATGTGAGCGCCGTTCAGGATCGCCACCGCCGTTGCGGCCAAGGATCCAGCCAGGCGATCGTCCGGGTCCGGTCGGTCCAGGAGTCTTCCGATGAAGGACTTCCGCGAGAGCGCGATGAGGATCGGTCGTCCGAGCGCTCGAAGCTCTCCCAGCCCGCGCACCACCTCGCAATCCCACGCATCCCAGGGAAGTGCCGCTTTCCGAAAGAAGCCGATACCGGGGTCCAGGACGACGCGATTGGCCGACAGGCCGGCGTCGTGCGCCAGGGCGACGCTCTGCTGCAGGAGACCCCGCACCCGGTTGATCGGCTCCTGCGCCCCCGGCCCGGTTTCCGAGGCCATCAGGATTGCGCCCGCCGCCCGTCGTGCCGCCACTGCGGCCATGCCGGGATCGTGCCGAAATCCGCTCACGTCATTGACCACCACGGCCCCCGCGTCGAGGGCGGCCAGCGCGACCCGGCTGCGCTTGGTGTCAACGGAGATCGGCAAGGCGGTCGCCGCGCGGAGCGCGCCGATGGCCCGGGTGAGCCGGCGAATCTCTTCCGCCTCAGAGATCTCCGTCTCCAGGTACGGGGCGGTGGACATGGCGCCGACATCGATCATGTCCGCGCCCTCGTCGGCCATCTGCTCTGCGCGTTGGCGGACGGCGTCCTCGGTTTCAGTGACGGAGCCCTTGAAAAAGGACTCGGGGCTGACGTTGATCGCCCCGAGGAGACGAACCCGGAACCCGTCTCCCACTTCGAGCCCGGCCAGGTTCGCGTACACGGCCATGCCTGTTCTCCGATGGGCGCACGGCACGACGTCTCGCTCACAAACAAACGGCGTCAGGAGCCCTGCTCCTGACGCCGTTTCGGGTCCACACCCTGTGCCGGGACGTCAGGCCGACTTCTTCAACCCCGAAAAGGCCTGCAGAAAGTCGATGGGGAGCGGGAAGACGATGGTCGAGTTCTTCTCGGTTCCGATCTCGGTCAGCGTCTGCAGGTAGCGGAGCTGGATCGTGACCGGCTCCGAGGCGATGACCTTTGCCGCCTGGGCCAGCTTCTCCGAGGCCTGCAACTCGCCTTCGGCGTGGATGATCTTGGCGCGCTTCTCCCGCTCGGCCTCGGCCTGGCGGGCCATGGCGCGCTGCATCTCCTGGGGCAGATCGATGAACTTGACCTCCACGGCGCTGACCTTGATGCCCCACGGTTCGGTGTGCTCGTCAATGATCCGCTGCAGTTTCTGATTGATCTTGTCGCGCTCCGAGAGCAGTTCGTCCAGCTCGGACTGGCCCAGCACGCTGCGCAGCGTGGTCTGGGCGATCTGGGAGGTGGCAAACAGGTAATCCTCCACGGCGACCACCGCCCGTTCGGGGTCCATCACCCGGAAGTAAATGACCGCATTCACCTTCAGGGAGACGTTGTCGCGGGTGATCGCATCCTGGGACGGCACGTCCATAGCCACGGTCCGCAGGCTGACCTTGACCATCTTGTCGATGATTGGCAGCAGCAAGAGGAGCCCCGGGCCGTTCCCCTCGCCCCCCGGATTCAGCAACGCCTTGGACAGGCGGCCCAGTCGGAACACGACCGCGCGTTCGTACTCCCGCAGGACCTTCAACGAGCTGGACAGGACGTAGATGGCCAGAATGACGAGAAAGACCATCGGGACAAACGTGAACGGAATGATGTTGTTCATTCTGACCTCCCCGGCGTGACGGGGCCGGGAGCCGCCATCACGCGCTGGACCGGAACGACTCGCAGTGTGAGTCCTTCGATCTTTGCCACTCGCACCGAATCGCCGGGTTCGACCGGCGATTCGGCCTCGGCGTTCCACAGTTCTCCGCGCACAAAGACCTGGCCGCGCGGGGCCAGTCGGCTGCGGACGACCCCTACCTCGCCGACCAGCCCCTCGCGACCCGTGGTCGTCCGGGACCACAGGGCGCGCGCCGCTGTGCCGACGATGAGCGTGAAAAAGCCGGCCACCACCAGCGCGGTGGCGATGATCGTGGTGAGCGGGATCCGCATGTCCGGCAGCGGGCTGTCGATGAGCATGACGGAGCCGAGAATCATCGCCGCAATACCTCCCAGCGTCAGGATTCCGTGAGAGACGATCTTGATCTCGGCGATGAACATCACGATGGCCAGCAAGATGAGCAGCACGCCGGCGTAGTTGATCGGCAACTGCTGGAACGCGTACAGGGCCAGGATCAGGCTGATCCCGCCCAGAACGCCCGGCAGGATCGGCACCGGGCGTGCTGAACTCGAAGTACAGGCCGGCCAAACCGAGCAGCAGGAGGAAGTAGGCGATCGTCGGATCGGCGATGATCTTCAGGATCTTCTCGCGGAGGTTCATCTCCCCGCGGGTGACGGTGGCGTCTTTCGTTTCGATCTTGACTTTTCCGGCCGCCGTGGTGACCACGCGGCCGTCGATCGCCTGGAGGAGGTCCTCCAGCTTCGGACTCACCACATCGATGAGCTTGGCCTTCAGGGCCTCGGTCTCGGTCTTGGCGGTGGCCTTCCGCACCCACTCCTCGGCCAGGTCGATCGGCCGCCCGCGCTTCTCGGCGATGGTGCGCATGTACGCCGCCGCGTCGTTGGTGACCTTCTTTTCCATGGTCTTGTCCATCTGGCCGCCCATGGCCACGGGGGCGGCGGCGCCGATGTTGGTTCCCGGCGCCATGGCGGCGATGTGCGCGGCCAGCGTGATGAAGGCCCCGGCCGAGGCGGCGCGGGCGCCGCTGGGGGCGACGTAGACCACGATGGGCCGCTCGGCGGCCAGCATCTCCTTGATGATGATCCGCATGGAGGTGTCCAGGCCGCCGGGCGTGTCCAGCTCGATGACGAGCGCGGCGACCTTGTCCTTCTCGGCCTGCTTGATGGCGGAGACGATATAGTCCGCCGCGCTGGAGGAGATGACGCCCTCCACCCGGATGACGTTGACCTGACGGGAGGCGGCAAAGGCCGGCGGAATACCACAACACAGGGCGACGAGGGTCAGGACGACCCCGACGCGGCGAGCGCGGGCTGCAAGATCGGGAGGTCGCATGGGACACCCCTGGCCGCGGCGGCCTCCAAGATTGTGCTTCATTATAGCACACCCAGGTAGCGCAAGATAGCGGGGGCAATGTCGGCCAGGTCGCGGATGTCGGCGGCCACGGCGGTGGCGTCGCGCCCCCAGAGGAGGGTCGGGACCGGGTTCAGCGTGTGTCGTTTGGTGGACAGGTCTTCCAGGTTGCCGTGATCGCTGGTGAAGACGACCAGGTGCTGGGAGAGGTCGAGATGCGCGAGGAGCGCGTCCAGCAGACCCTCCAAGTTCTCCAGCACCTCCACCGCGCGTTCCATATCCTGCGCGTGGCCGGCGAGATCGGTCAGGAAGTGCTCGTACATCGTGAACGCGTGACCGGCGGTGATGGCGGCCAGGCGCGCTCCGGCTTCGCGGGGCGTGATGGGAGGCAGGTAGCATCCGCGCTCCGGCAGCAGGCGGTTGGTGAAATCGTGGAACAGCGCCTCGCCCCGGGCCAAGTCCTCCAGCGTGCGGAGGCGCAGGCCGGCCTGCGTGACGGCGACGGTGCTGACCGAGAGGAAGCGGGGGGCTTCTCGAAAAAGCCGGGCGTGTACGCATTGGCGTAGGTGGCGCTCGCCGCCGGCACCCTTCACGCGACTGAAGATCGATCTGGCCGTCGAGGAGCGCCGCCAGGGACTTGGTGCAGTAGCCGTTGATGTGCCGGCCGACGGTTGCGGCCGCGTTCATTCCGGCCAGGATGGAGGTTTGGCCTGTGGCGCTCTGGGGCAAGCCGGGCACCCCCAGGCAGGCGTCGGTCGGCACCAGGACAGCCGCGGGGTCCGGCGCGGACAGGCCCTGCGCCAGGCGCAGCCGCGTCAGGCGTGCGCGCACGAACGGGTTCTTGGCCGGGTCGGCCTCCCCCAGCCCGATGCCGTCCACGAAGAGAAGCAAGACACCCACGGAACGTCGCTCCCGGCAATCTGGCAATCTGGCAACTTGGCGACTAGGAGGACCGTCCCAGGGCGCGTGGGTGCTTCTTCTAGTCGCCGAATTGCCCAATCGCCTAATTGCCTAGGTCGCCCAGTCACCTGGTTGCCAAAAAACCGTCGCAGATCCTCTCGGTCGCTGGTCATCGGGCAGGGCGGAAGGCTCTCCAGGAACGCGCGGCCATACCCCTTCGTCAAGAGGCGGGCGTCCAGGATGCACAGCGCGCCACGGTCCTGTCCGCTCCGGATCAACCGTCCCAACCCCTGGCGCAACGTGATGATGGCGGAGGGCACCTGGTACTCCCAGAATGGCTCGCTGCCTTGCTGCTGGAGGTATTCCAGCCGAGCCTCCAGGACCGGGTCGCCGGGGAATCCGAAGGGGAGCTTGTGGATGATCAGGCAGCTCAGGGCCTCGCCCACGACGTCCACCCCCTGCCAGAAACTTCGCGTGGCCAGGAGCACCGAGGAAACATCCTGCCGGAATCGGTCCAGGAGCTGCGTGCGGGGCGCCTCGCCCTGCACCATGAGGGGGAACGGCACCGTGCCCTGGAGCAGCCGGTAGGTGGTCTCCATGGCCTCCAGGCTGGTGAACAGGACGAGGGCTCGCCCGGCGGTGAGCTCCAGGATGGCGCGAATCTCCTCGGCCGCCACCTCCAGGAAAGCTGCGATCGCGGGGGTCCGGCAGGTGGCGCGGGATATAGAGGATCGCTTGCTCGGGGTACTCGAAGGGCGAGGCGGCCTGAAACTCCCTCGCGCGCTCGATACCCAGCCGACCGCGCAGGAAGTCGAAGCGGCCGGCGGCCGACAGCGTTGCCGACGTCAGGACGACCGTCTCGGCGGACTCCAGGATGGCCCGCCGGAAATCCGCCGACACGTCCAGGGGCGAGGTGCGCAGGACCAGCGCGCGCCCCCGGCGCTCCGACCAGCGCACCAGCGGGCGCTCGTCCGCGGTCTGGGCGGTGCCGGCCCCCGGCCGCAGGAAATCGTGGAGGATGTCGGCCTGCTCCCGGGCTCGCCGGGCGCATCCCAAGAGCGCCTCCGGCTTGCCCGGCAGGGCGTGGATGAGGTCGTGGAGGAGGATGAGGTGCTGCACCAGGTCGCGCCCGGCCGCGGCGGAGAGTCGCCCCAGGGCCTCCTCGCGCAGGCGTCGGGCGCCCTCGGCGAAATCCAGGGAGCGGAAAAACCGGGCCGAGGCCTCGGCCAGCCGCATCAGCTGGGTCGGGATGCTGGCGTCGCCCGCCGCCGACCCGCGCCATTCCCGTTCCGCGTCCCGGACGAGGCGCTCGATCCGCAGGTTGCTGATCTCGGTGCCGAAGAAGTCAGTGGCCACGTCCTCCAGGAGATGGGCCTCGTCCAGGATCAGGGTGGCATACGAGGGGATGACCTGGAACAGGCTTCCCTCTCGCAGAGCGGCGTCGGCCAGGAGCAGGTGATGGTTCACGATCACCAGATCCGCCGCCGCGGCCTCCTGCCGCATCCGCGTGAGGAAACACGACTCGTAATCCTCGCAGGCGGTGCCCAGGCAGGTCTCGGACCACGCGGCGACGTCGTCCCAGAGCGGATCGGTATCGGACAGGAAGTCCAGCTCCGCCCGGTCGCCTCGGAGCGACGTGGCCGACCACTTCTGGATCTTCACCAGCCGCTGCCGCTCGGGCCGGGTGTGGGTCTCCGTGAGGGCGCGCCGCAGGCTCCGACGGCAGAGGTAATTTCCCCGCCCCTTCATGAGGCTGGCGACGAACGTCCTGGGCAGCGTCCGGGCGAGGAGGGGAATGTCCTTGAAGAAGAGCTGCTCCTGGAGGGTCTTGGTGCCGGTGGCGACGACCGTCTTCTTGCCGGAGAGAATGGCCGGGACGAGATAGGCGAGGGTCTTCCCGGTCCCGGTGCCCGCCTCGGCCAGGAGCGTCTCGCCGGTGGCGATGGCGCGCTCGACCGCCTCGGCCATCTGGAGCTGGGCGGGCCGATACTCGAATTCCGGTATCGCCGAGGCGAGCATACCCTGAGGACCGAGAAGCCAACCCAGGCCCGCCTGTTCTTCCACCTTCCGTGATCGTGCGTTGTGCATGGGCGCTTGGGGGGCGTTCACGGTTGCGGCCAGTCCATTCTCTGCCCGCTGCCCGCTGCCCGCTGCCCGCTGCCCCCTGACGCCTCCTGTCGCTTCGCCTCGGCCCACAGGGCGTCCATCTCGGCCAGGGTCACCTGGCCGGGTGTGCTGCCGCGGCGCGCCAGCTCTTCCTCGATGTACTGGAAGCGGGCGATGAAGCGCGCGATCGTCTTGCGCAGCGCCTCTTCCGGATTCACGGCGATGAAGCGGCTGAGGTTCACCAGCGAGAAGAGCAGGTCGCCCAGCTCCGCTTCCATCCGGTCGGGCTGTTCGCTCTCCATGGCGGCGCGCAGCTCGCCGAGCTCCTCCTCGACCTTCGCGAGGACCTCGCGAGCCTCCTTCCAGTCGAAGCCGACGCGGGAGGCCTTTTCCTGCAGCCGGTGGGCGCGCAGCAGGGCCGGCAACTCGCGCGGGACGCCGTCCAGAAGCGAGGCGTGGCCCTTGGCGTTCTGCCGCTCTGTCTTCTTGATCTGCTCCCAGTTGAAGAGGACCTCTTGCGCCGTGTCGGCCTGGACGGTTGCCGAACACGTGGGGATGGCGGCGGACGAGCTTTTCGTTGATCGCCCGGAGGACGTCACCGATCTGAAAGAGCGCCGCCTCTTCGGCCATGCGCGCGTGGAAGACGACCTGGAGCATGACGTCGCCAAGCTCCTCGCAGAGCTTGCCCGCGTCACCCTCGTCGATCGCTTCCAGGACCTCGTACGTCTCCTCGACGAAGTACGGCTTGATGCTCTGATGCGTCTGCTCCCGATCCCACGGGCAGCCGTTCTCGCCCCTGAGGCGCGCCATGATCCGGACCAGCTCTCCGAACAGTTCGTTTGCGGACTCGGCCACGGTCGGTCTCCCGGATGAAGAAAGCGTTCAGCGGTCAGCGGTCAGCTTTCGGTTCCAATCCGTCACGCTCCGCTGTGTCCCGAGTCTTGCCTGATCGCTGAATGCTGACGGCTGAATGCCGCCTGGCTACCTTACGAGCAAAGCCGGGAATCGGCAAGGGGAAATGGGGCCGCGCCGGGGCAGGGGCGGGGGCCGGCAACGAGTGACGAGGAGTCGAGGCGTCGTCGTATGGGTGTCTGTGCGGAGCGGGATGCGGTGGCGCCGAGGCGGGGCAGGCCGAGAGGCGCCGTCGATGCGTCGTCCTAACCGGGGCGCTGGGGCGTGGCGCGAAGCCCGCGGTCGGTCCAGTGCTGGAGCTTCCCGACGTCGTGATTCGGATCTGTCGTCGCACCGGGGACCGGCGCGTTTCGTTGCCGGAGCAAGGGGACTGGCGGAAGGGGCGTTCTGAGGAATCCTCACGAAGGGTGTGGTCGCTGCCGGCGTGGGTTAGAGCTGGCGCAGCATGGTCTCCGCGTCGCTCACCTCGAACTTGCCGGGTTGCTCGATATTCAGTCGCTTGACGACGCCGTCCTCGACGAGCATGGAGTAGCGCAGCGAGCGGACACCCATGCCACGTGCGGTCAGATCCTGGTCAAGTCCGAGGGCTTTGGTATAGGTCGCGCTGCCGTCGGCCAACATTCGGACCTTGCCCGCGGCCTGTTTCACCTTCCCCCATGCACCCATCACAAAGGCGTCGTTGACCGCCAGGCACCACACCTCGTCCACGCCCTTGGCCCTGAGTTGGTCATGGTTCGCGACGTAACCGGGCACGTGCTTGGCCGAACACGTCGGCGTAAACGCGCCGGGCAGCCCGAAGATGACGACGCGTTTGCCCTTGGTGAGTTCGGAGAGGTTGAAGGTGTTGGGCCCGATCGTGCACCCGGGTGTTTCGTGCTCGATCAATTCCGTCAGGGTTCCCTCGGGCAACCTGTCGCCAACCTTGATTGCCATGTTGTTCCTCCTCCCGTCGTGATGGAGTGCATGTGCGCGTCGGATTCTCGCGGAGAAAGGAAACGGCGACCATCTTGTGAGGCGGTCGCCGTTTCCGTGAAAAGCTTTGGGACCAACGATTACGTCTGGGGCTGAGGCTGCGAGGTGGGCTTCGCGGTGTCCGCGTGGTCCACGCCGCAATTGGCCAGAGCACTTCCCGCCACACCCAAGACCAAACCAAACGCCAAAAGCAAGGCTGCCAGTCGTCGCATCACTATTCCCTCCTTTTCACGTCATGTGTCTCATTTGACGTACCATTTTTATACCGGACTCATTTGCTCCTGTCAATAAAGTTCTTGGGACCCCTAACCTTCAGGTTGGCTCTACGCGGGGCCGATGTCGCGTTGAAGAAAGGGACGTATGGTACCGGATTTGTTGGCCGGAAGAACCGTGGTCACGCGATCCCCACGCGCTGATTTCGAGTCCTGCATGGCTCCCCAGTAAGGACTCGAACCCGCTGGGGTAACGCGAACGTCGGGGCGTGGGAGGGACTGTGGAGGGCGGGCCTAGCGTCGGCTCAGGGCCTTCACCTTCGAGACGAATGCCCGGATGTTGTCGGTGGGAGCTTTGGGTGGCATTCCTCCGCCGCAGGAGAAGAGGATCCGTCGAGTGTCCGACAGCGAACGGAACTGGGCCTCCACGGCGCGTTCCACGTCCTGCGGCGTGCCGGCGGCCAAGCACGTCGCGCGGCGGGATGTTGCCCATCAGGGTCACCTTGCCGTCCGTCCAGCCCTGGAGATCCTTCACGGTGACCTCGATGCCCATGTTGTAGAGATTGATGCCGGTGTCATGGAGGTGCGGGGCGGAGGCCGTGCACGGCGAATCGTTGTGGAAGAAACGGACCGAGACGCCCAGCGTGGTGAACAACTCCTTCAGATACGGCTGGGCGAACTCCTTGTAATCCTCCTCGCCGATGAAGCCGACGATGTCGTCCAGCAGCAACACGCCGTCGATGGTGGGGAAGCATTCGCGCTGGTACGCCAGCCAGTCCCGGGTGAAATCCGTGATGAGGCGCAGCAGTTGATGGATCTTGTCCGGGTTGAGCTTCATCTCCATCAGGAACTCGGTGGTCCCCATCAGGAACGACGCGATATTGAGCGGCCCGCGCGAGACGGCGAACCGGATGGCGTGTCCCGCCGCCCGGATGCGCGGCTCGGCGTGCTGCAGCCGCTTGATGACGAAGGGCAGCAGGCCGTCGCGGCGCGGGTCGGGCCGGGCGAGCTGGTCGATGTCGTCGATGGTGTGGATCAGCTTCTCGGCGAAGGGGAACTCGTTGTCGTGGAACAGGCACTTGGCGCCGAAGGCGGACGGCTCGGTGCACATGCCGTACTCCGACCAGAAGCCGGGGAGAAAGAGGCACTCCGGGAATTCCTGGATCGCCTTGAGGTTGGCTGCCAACCAGCGCTCCTCGCTGGCGTAGTAGTCGAGGATGCTCATCCCGGCCCAGTTCGGCAGCCACGGGCTGTCGATGATGAAGGCCACCGGCACGGGCGTCACGTTCTCGCCGCGAATCACGGCCAGCAGGGTCTGCCACTGCGCGTCGTTCATCTCGTCGGTCTCCGATCAGTGCGTCAGGCCGGCGGCCGATTCCAGGATGCGCGTGAGGTCCTGGACGGTCGCGGAGCGCGGGTTGTTCTTGAGCAGCCGCTGATTGCCGAAGGACTCCTCGGCCAGCGCCGGGATCCGGTCCTCCGAGATCTTGACGTCGGCCAGGACGTGCGGCAGGCCGACATCGGTCACGAGCTGGTGGACGGCGAGGGTCGCCCGGTGGGCCGCCTCCCGCTCGGACAGTCCCTCCAGCGATTCGCCCAGCGCCTCGGCGATGTTGGCGAACTTCTCCGTCGCGGCCATCTCGTTGAATTCCATGACGTAGGGAAGCATCAGGGCGTTGGCCACCCCGTGGGCCACGTTGAACTGGCCGCCCATCGCCATGGCGATGGCATGCACGCCGCCCAGGAATCCGTTGGCGAAGGCGACCCCGGCCAGCATGCTGGCATTGGCCATGTTGCGCCGGGCCTCCAGGTCGCTCCCGTTGGCCACGGCGCGGCGCAGGTACTTGCCGATGAGCCGGATGGCTTCAAGCGCCAGCGGCAGCGTGATCGGCTGGGCACTCTTGGAGACGTAGGTCTCGATCGCGTGCGTCAGGGCGTCCATGCCGGACGCTGCCGTGACGGAGGGCGGGAGCCGTCACGGTCAGGAGGGGATCCACGATCGCCGACGCGGGCCAGGATGTGCGGGCTGACGATCCCTTTCTTCATGTGGCTGCCGTCCGGTTTCACGTCGGTCAGGATGCAGTTGGGCGTCACCTCGCTCCCGGTCCCCGCCGTCGTCGGCAACAGAATCATGGGGAGCGCCGGTTTCGGGACGTTCCCGACACCCCACATCTGCTCCAGCGGGGTCTCGTTCGCCAGGATCGCCGCCGTTGCCTTGGCGATGTCCAGGGGGCTGCCGCCGCCCAGGCCGACGATGCCGTTCGGCGCGAACCGACGCGCGAACTCCGCGCTGCGTCGGGCGGTGTCGACCAGCGGGTCGGGCTCGACGTCGTCGAACACCTCGACGGCGACCCCAGACGCCTTGAGGTCGGCCACGGCGATCGTCACGAATTCGGTCTTTTCGTGCAGCACCTTGTCGGTGACCAGCACTACCTGGGTGATGCCCAGCGCCTTCGCCTGGGCGCCCAGGCCCTGCGCCGAGCCGTCACCAGTGACAATCTTGGCCGGGCACTGGAACTCCTGCGCCATGGCGCACCTCCTCGGAAATTCGCGCGGTTTTTCGGCGCGCGCACGCTATCTGCAGAGCGCCTCGGATTGAATCTCGTTCATGCCCTGCGACGGTCGCCCACAGGGCACGGATGTTTGCCTTATAGCAGAATCGCTGGCGGATGTCACGGGGCCCATGGTTCCGGCTTGCCACCCGTGAAACGGTCTGCTATAGAATCCAGATATGTGTAACCGACTGGTCGTGTTCGTGATCTGGGGTGTCGTGGTGTTGGCTCCCTGGCTGGGCGCCCAGGCGGCGGTGTACGGGTACGTGGATGCCGAGGGCACGGCGCACTTCACCGACGCCCCGACAAAGACGCAGTTCCGCTGGCTGCCGGCATTCGGCCTGCCGCCGGGCGCGAACCTCGACCATGGGCAGTACGCGGAGCTGATCCACGCCATCGCCGCCGAGAATGGGGTCGATCCGGCGCTGGTCAAGGCCATCATCCGGGCCGAGTCGAATTTCAACCGACACGCAATCTCCCGCAAGGGCGCCCAGGGCCTGATGCAGCTGATGCCGGGCACCGCGGGGCGCTACGCGGTAAGCAACGCCTTCGACCCCGCCGAGAACATCCGGGGCGGTGTCCGGTACCTCCGGTTTCTCCAGGACCGCTTCCCCGGGCAGCTGCATCTGGCGGTGGCGGCATACAACGCCGGGGAGAACGCCGTGCTGCAGCACAACGGCATTCCCCCGTACGCCGAGACGCGGCAGTACGTCGCGCGCGTCCTTGCGTTTCTACGGCCGGCCCGACGTCCTGCCCGCGACCGCCACCCCCGCGGGGGCGGGGGCGGGACGCCCAGCCAACCGCGACCACGGCCCGGGTGTACCGACAGGTGGCGCCGGACGGGACCCCGCAATACAGCAATATGCCTCCGCTGGTCCGAACGCAGCCGCCCTCCGCGCACTGATCCCCTCCCCCAGGTCCGGCCTTTTCCTTGACAGGCCATAGGCCCAAGGCTAGACTCGACCGGTTAGCGATCGGGGACGACAAACTCGCACTGCGCGCGGAGGAGAGCACCCGTGAAGCGCCTCATCGATGTGGATCCGGAGATCGCGAAGGTCATCCGACTGGAGACGGAGCGCCAGGCCTCCAAGCTGGAGTTGATCGCCTCGGAGAACTTCGTCAGCGAGGCGGTCCTGGAGGCCATGGGATCCCCCCTCACGAACAAGTACGCCGAGGGGTATCCCGGGAAGCGCTACTACGGGGGCTGCGAGTTCGTGGACATGGCCGAGATCGCTGGCCATCGAGCGGGCCAAGCAGCTCTTCGGTGCCGATCACGTCAACGTGCAGCCGCATTCCGGGGCCCAGGCCAACATGGCGGCCTACTTTGCCCTGCTGGAATACGGAGACACGATCCTCGGCCTGAATCTGGCCCACGGCGGTCACCTGACCCACGGGAGTCCGGTCAACTTCTCGGGCCGGTTCTTCAAGGTGATCCCGTACAGCGTGGAGCCGAAGACCGAGCAGATCGACATGGCGGAGGTGCGGCGGCTGGCGAAGGAGCATCGGCCAAAGATGATCGTCACGGGAGGGAGCGCCTATCCCCGCACGCTCCACTTCGACAAGTTCCGGGAGGTGGCGGACGAGGTGGGCGCGTTCCTGATGGCCGACATCGCGCATCCCGCCGGGATCATCGCCGCGGGGTTTCATCCGTCGCCCGTCCCCTATTGCGACCTGGTGACCACGACGACCCACAAGACGCTGCGCGGACCGCGCGGCGGGATGATCATGTGCAAGGCCGCCCACGCGGCGGCCGTCAACAAGAACATCTTTCCGGGGATGCAGGGCGGCCCCTTGATGCACGTCATCGCCGCCAAGGCGGTGGCCTTCAAGGAGGCGCTGGCGCCCGAGTTCCGAGAGTACCAGCGCCAGATCGTGGCCAACGCCAAGGCGCTGGCGGAGGCGATGATCGGCCAGGGCTTCCGGCTGGTCTCGGGTGGGACGGATACCCACGTGATGCTGGTGGACGTGGCCGTCAAGGGGCTGACCGGTAAGGCTGCGGAGATCGCACTGGACAAGGCCGGCCTCACGGTCAACAAGAATGCCATTCCCTTCGACACCAAGTCGCCCATGATCACCTCGGGAATCCGGCTTGGGACGCCTGCGCTCACCACGCGCGGGATGCGCGAAGCCGAGATGCGGACGGTGGCGGCGCTGATCGCCGAGGTCCTGACGGACGTCGAGGACGCCGACCGGCACGCCCGCGTCGCCGGGAAGGTGCGGGACCTCTGCTCCGCGTTTCCCCTGTACCCGGAGCGACTCGCGGCGTAACCGCCACGGCGCGCGGACCGTACGACCGACGATGACGAATGCCAAACCGGTCGGGGGAGCCGTGCGGCCGTTGACCGGTTGCCCATTGTCCGTCTTGCACCGTGACTGGTGTGGAACTCGCGGGTCCGGATGCCGGGCGGCGTGAGGGCATCCGGGAGGAGACGTCGTGCGCTGTCCCTACTGTAGCGCGATGTCGGAGAAGGTGGTGGATTCCCGCGAAGGGAAGGACGGCGAAGTGATCCGCCGCCGCCGGGAATGTCTGCAATGCCACCGTCGCTTCACGACCTACGAGCGGATCGAGGAGATCCACTTCATGGTGGTGAAGAAAGACGGGCGGCGCGAGCCTTTTGACCGGCACAAGCTGCTGGGCGGCCTCACCAAGGCCATCCAGAAGCGTCCGGTCAGCGTCGCCCAGCTCGAAGAGATCGTGGACGACATCGAGAGCCGACTCTCCGAGAAACCGGATCGGGAGATCTCCTCCACCGAGGTGGGGGAGCTGGTGATGCGCCGCCTTCACGATCTGGACGAGGTTGCGTACGTCCGGTTCGCCTCGGTGTACCGGCAGTTCAAGGACGTCAACCAGTTCGTGGAAGAGGTGAAGAGCCTGCTGGGCCCGGCGAAGCGCACCCGGGACTAGCCGTTGCCAAAGAATAACTTGACCGGAGAAATTCGGGAACGGCATACGGAGCCGTAACGAAATCAAAAAATGGACAAGTTATTTCGTAACGGCTCCTAATGCCGACCTACCTCCCGCTCGCCGGGGCCCGAGGCGGGGCTCCCGAAGCGGGGCTGTCGTTCGGGGGAACGTCGCTCATCATGCCGACGTACTATCCGATGATGGTGGACCTGACGGGACGTCGCTGTCTCGTGGTGGGCGGCGGGCGGGTTGCGGAGCGCAAGATCGCGTTGCTCCTCGCCTGCGGCGCCGAGGTGGTGGTGGTCAGCCCGGCAACCACGCCCAAGATCGCGGAGCTGGCCGCCGCCGGCGCGATCCGCCTGCGGCGCCGAACCGTCCGCACCGCCGACCTCTCGGGTGCCTTCCTGGTGTTCGCAGCGACCGACGACCCCGAGGTTAACCGGACGGTAGCGAATGACGGTGCGGCGCGCGGGCGGTCTGGTGAACGTGGCCGAGCCTCCGGATGCGGGCACCTTTCTGGTCCCATCCGTCGTGCGGCGGGGGGACCTCACCATCGCGATCTCCACCGGCGGCGGAAGCCCGGCCCTCGCGAAGCGGCTTCGTCAGCGATTGGAAGCGACGATCGGGCCCGAGTACGAGGCTTTCCTCGCGGCGCTGGTCGAGTTGCGCGCCCGGGCGCGTCAAGCCATTCCCGATCCGGCGGAGCGGCAGGCACTCTACCGGCGGGCGGTGGATTCGGAGCTGTTCGACCATGCCGCCCGCGGGGATCGCGTCGCCGTGGCGGCGTGCATCGCGGCCCTGGTGCGCCGGGCCTCCTGAGGCGCGGGCGGAATTCCGTTGAGCGAGCCGAGCGACGATGCAGATCGATGAGTTCTTCTTCTATGCGGCGCTGGGGGGGTACCTCCTGGGAGCGCTCTACTATTTACTCCACGTGGTCCGGCCGAACCTGCGCATCGGCATGGTGGCCACGGGGGCCACCCTCGCCGGGTTCGCCGCGCATAGCCTCTCCCATGTATTTCGGGTGTACGCCCTGAAACGGCCGCCGCTCACCAGCCCATACGAGAGCCTCTCGTTTCTCGCCTGGGCCATCGTCCTGATCTATCTGGTGATCGAACTCCGGTACCATAACCGGATCATGGGGGCGTTCGTGCTGCCGCTGGCAGTCCTGGCCGGCTCGGCGGCGGCAGCCCTGCCGCGCCGGATCGCAGAGCTGGCGCCCACACTGCAAGGCGTGGGACTCTGGTCGCATGTGGCCTTGGCCCTGTTCGGGAACGCCGCCTTTGCCTTGACGTTCTGCGCGGGCGTCATGTACCTGATGCAGGAACGGCAACTGAAATCGCGGCATCCCGGTCGCATGTACTTCCGGCTGCCGGCCTTGGAACTCCTGGACGACGTCGGGTTCAAGTCCATCCTGTTCGGGTTTCCGCTGCTCACGCTGGCCCTGATCAGCGGCTCGCTGTGGGCGGAGCATGCCCGGGGATCCTTCTTCATCTGGCGCCCGCGCGAGGTCTGGTCGGTCGTCAGTTGGTTGATCTACGCGGGGCTCCTCTATGCCAGAGTATCCGTGGGATGGCGGGGCCGAAAGGCGGCCATCCTGGCCATCCTCGGCTTCTGCTTGGTGCTGATCACGTTTGTCGGCGTCAAGGTGATCAAGAGCGGCCAGTTGATGTGAAGGGATGACGGACACGGCATGCCGGCCGACGCTGACCAGCCAGGGTCATCCGGCCGGACGACGCTCGTGGCGACGTTCCGTTGCTGTGCGGTGCGTAAAATAGGCGACACGCCATCGGGACCGCACAGCCCGGGGGAGAGCCCGACGAGGGGCGGCGGCCCGCCCCTCTCGGTAGGGTCCGCGGGGAGGGCCGAGCCCTTGCGTTACGTCCTGTGCAAGAGCGAGGGCCTTCCCCGCGAACGAAGCAGCGCGCGGGGTGGTGTAGCCATTCTTCCGCGCTGCGCAGTAGGTGGGCATGGAACTCTTCGTGCTTGGTTTGAGTCACAAGACTGCTCCCATCGACGTGCGGGAGCGCCTTGCCGTCCCGGAGCGGGAGCTCCCGATGGTCCTGGAGGCCCTCGGCGAGGTGCCCGAGCTTGCCGAACGGATGTTCTTTACCACCTGCAACCGGGCCGAGGTGTACGGGGTGGTTGCGGGGCCGCTCCCACAGGCCGTCGAGTCGGTTCGCGCGAGCCTCGAGCGGTATCGAAAACTGGAGCCCTCGGCGCTGGCGGGCGCCCTGTATACCCACACCGCGGCGGAGGCGGCTCGGCACGTCTTCCGGGTGGCGGCCAGCCTGGATTCCATGGTGGTCGGCGAGCCGCAAATTCTCGGTCAGGTCAAGGCGGCCTACACGGTCGCCCGCTCCCAGCAGGCCACCGGGATCATCCTGAGCAACCTGCTGGAGCAGGCGTTTCACGTCGCCAAGCGGGTGCGCACGGAGACCGGCATCGCCGCCGCCCCCGTGTCGATCTCCTCGGTCGCCGTGGAGCTGGCTCGCAAGATCTTCGGCGATCTGGCGGGGCGGACCGTCCTGATCCTCGGGGCGGGCGAGATGGCGGAGTTGGCACTGCGCCACCTGATGGACGACGGGGTGCGCTCGATCCTGGTGGCCAACCGCAGCCACGACCGCGCCGTGGCCCTGGCGGAGCAGTTCCACGGCAAGGCGGTGACCTTCGACACGTTTCATCGTGAGATGGTGGAGGCCGACATCGTGATCAGCTCCACCAGCGCCCCGCACCTGATCCTGAAGAAGGAGGAGGTGCAGGCCATCATTCTGGAGCGGCGACACCGGCCGATCTTCCTGATCGATATCGCCAACCCCCGCGACATCGACCCCGGCTGCAACGAGGTGGACAACGTCTATCTGTACAACATCGACGACCTGCAATCGGTGGTCGCGAGCAACCTGAAGGAGCGGCAGCGAGAGGCCGAGCGAGCCGAGGTGATCGTCGACCGAGAGGTCGACGTCTTTCAGGCGTGGCTCCGCGGGCTGGATGTGGTTCCGACGATCGTCTCGCTCCGGAACCGGGTGGAGGAGATCCGGACGGCCGAGCTCCAGAAAGCCATGGTGCGCCTGGGAGACCTCACGGCGGAGCAGCGCGAGGCCATCACGTCGATGACCACGGCCATGATCAACAAGATCCTGCACCAGCCGATGAGCGAGCTCCGGCGGCAAGCCGTGCACCAGGACGGCCACCTCTACTCCGCGGTCCTGCGGCGGCTGTTCGGCCTGGAAGAGAAGGAGCGGTGACGCCGAGAGCTGAGAGCCGAGAGCCAAGAGCCGAGGATGAAGCGCGGCGAGCCGCGAGCCGCGAGCCGAGACCGGGGGAGGAGGCCGCGCTCCGACCGCTGGTCATCGGGACGCGCGGGTCGCGGCTCGCGGTGTGGCAGGCGGAGCACGTGGCCTCGCGGCTGCGGGCGGCCTTTCCGACGATGGCGCTTCGCCTGGAGCGCATCCGGACGACCGGAGACAAGATCCTGGACGTCCCGCTGGCCCAGGTCGGCGGCAAGGCGCTCTTCGTCAAGGAGATCGAAGAGGCGCTGCTAGCCGGCCGGGTGGATCTCGCGGTCCACAGCATGAAGGACGTCCCGACCGATCTCCCTCCGGGCCTCACCATCGCCGCCATCCCCCGGCGCGAGGATGCCGCAGACGTTCTGATATCCCGGACAGGGCGCGCGGTTGGCGGATCTGCCCCGCGGCGCGCGGGTCGGGACCAGCAGCCTGCGGCGCCAGGCGCAGCTCCTTCATATCCGGCCGGACCTGGTCATCGTGGGTGTGCGAGGGAATCTGGACACGCGGATCCGGAAGTTGTCCAGCGAGGGGCTCGATGCCATCGTCCTGGCGGCGGCGGGAGTCGCGCGGCTGGGGCTCGCACGCCTGGTGACGGAGGTGCTGCCGCCGGAGGTGCTCTTGCCTGCCATCGGTCAGGGGGCGCTGGGGATCGAGGTGCGAGAGCCGGGGGGCGAGAGCCGAGAGCAGGGAGCAGAGAGCCACGAGCCGCGAGCCCGACCGCGTGGCGGAGCTGGTGGGGGTGCTCGACGATCGGGAGACGCACGTGGCGGTGCGTGCGGAACGGGCGATGCTCAAGCGCCTCGGCGGCGGGATGCCAGGTGCCTGTCGCGGCGTGGGCGACAGTGGAGGCGGATGCCATCCTGCTGCGCGGGCTCATCGCAGCCACCGACGGCGTGACCGTGATTCGAGGGGAAGCGCGGGGAACGGTCGGCGAGCCCGAGACGGTCGGGCGCGATCTGGCGGAGGATCTCCTCGAGCGGGGCGGGCAGGCGATTCTCGGGGCCATTCTCGGGGGACGTCTCGGTGCGTGAAGGTGCGGGGAAGGTCTACTTGATCGGCGCGGGACCGGGAGATCCGGGTCTCTTCACGGTGAAGGGGGTCCGCTGCCTCGAGGAGGCCGACGTCGTCCTGTACGACGCCCTGGCCAATCCCCGCCTGCTCGCGCATGTCAAGCCGGGCGCCGAGCTCATCTACGTCGGGAAACGAGGCGGACGCCACGCCCTGCCGCAGGAGGAGATCGGACGCCTGCTGGTGGAACGGGCCGGCGCCGGAAAGATCGTCGCCCGGCTGAAGGGGGGCGATCCCTTCATCTTCGGGCGAGGAGGCGAGGAGGCCGAGGAGCTGGCGGCCGCCGGCATTCCCTTCGAGGTCGTGCCCGGCGTGACGTCGGCGGTCGCGGCGCCGGCGTACGCCGGCATCCCGCTCACACACCGGGACTTCACCTCGACGGTGGCATTCGTGACGGGGCACGAGGACCCGACCAAGGAGGACACCGGCATCGCCTGGGACAAGATCGCCACCGGGGTCGGGACGCTGGTCTTCTTCATGGGGGTGGGTCGGCTGCCCGAGATCGTGAAGCAGTTGGTGGACCACGGGCGGGCGCCGGAGACCCCCGCCGCCGTCATCCGCTGGGGAACCCGCGCAGATCAGGCCGTGGTGACGGGGACGCTGGCGACCCTGGTGGAGCGCTCCGACGGGGATGAAGCCCCCGGCGCTGATCGTGGTGGGGGAGGTCGTCGGGCTCCGCGAGAAACTCCACTGGTTCGAGGATGCGCCGCTCTTTGGGAAACGGATCCTGGTCACGCGGGCGCGCGAGCAGGCCAGCGCCCTGACCCAGCGCCTGGAAGCGGCCGGGGCCGAGGTCGTCGAGTTCCCCGCCATCCAGATCGCGCCGCCGGAGAGCTGGGTAGCCGCTGGATGACGCGATCGCGCGGCTGCGCGAGTACCAATGGGCGATCTTCACGAGCGCCAACGGCGTGCGCTTCTTCTGGGACCGGCTGCAGCATGCGCGGACGAGACGCCCGCGACCTCTTCGGGATCACGGTCTGCGCCATCGGCCCGGCCACCGCGGCGGCGCTCTGCGAGCGGGGCGTACGGGCGGACCTCGTCCCGGAGGAGTTCAAGGCGGAGGGGTTGGTGGATGCGGTCGGCGACCGGTTGCTCCCCGGTGCGCGCGTCCTCTTGGCGCGGGCCGCCGAGGCGCGCGAGGTGCTTCCGGAGGAGTTGATCCGCCGTGGAGCCCATGTGGACGTCGTGCCTGCCTACCGGACGATCAAGGCCGCGTCGAACGCCGACGAGGTGCGTGGGTTGCTCCAGGACGGCAAGATCCACGCCGTCACGTTCACCAGCTCGTCCACCGTGAAACACTTTCTCGACTTGGTCGGCGGAGGACGGCGGGGCACTCCTGCGGGGTGTGGTGGTCGCCAGCATCGGTCCGATCACGGCGGAGACGGCGGCCCGGCAGGGGATTGTCAGCCACATCGTGCCGGAAAGTTACACCATCCCTGCCCTCGCGGACGCCCTGGTCAGCTATTTTCAGGCGGCTCGACCGACCTCCGATCCCGTATAAGCGGCCGCGTGCCGGCCCTTTTCCCTTGACAACTGTGTGATTTTACAGTTACTTTCCGGTTCGGTGGGATGTCTGTTCCGGTGCTGCGGAAATTTCCCAGCACCGTTTTTTATTTCTGGAACACGGCCTGCAACAAGACCATCGGTCAGTTGGCGGTCAGACAACACAGAGAGAGGTGTATGGCCGTTCCCGTGTTGAATCTCAAGGCGCAATACGCGGCGATCCGTAGCAAGATCGATGCGGCGGTGCACGCGGTCCTGGAGAGCGGCCATTTTGTCCTTGGTTCCAACGTCGCGGCGCTGGAAGAAGAGTTGAGGGGTTTTCTGGGGGTCGCCAGGGCGGTGACGATGGCCTCCGGGACCGATGCCTTGCACCTGGGACTTCGCGCCGTGGGGGTGACCGCACAGGATCTCGTCATCGTACCGGCATTGACCTTTGTGGCCACGGCGACCGCCGTCTCCTACATCGGGGCGCGGCCCGTCTTCGCAGATATCCAACCCGACACGTTCAATCTGGATCCGCATCAGGTGGAGATGTGTCTGTCGCGGAGAGGACCCGGCCCGCAAACCACGGGGCGGTTCAAGGCCCTCATCCCGGTTCACCTGTACGGCCAGGCCGCCGACATGCAGCCGCTCATCGCGACGGCACGCGCCCACGGTGTCGCCGTGGTGGAGGATGCGGCCCAGGCCATCGGCGCGGAGTACCAGGGGAAACGGGTCGGAGGGCTGGGCGATGTGGGCTGCTTCAGCTTCTACCCCACCAAGAACCTGGGGGCGATGGGGGATGGCGGGCTGGCCACCACGCAGGATCTGGCGCTCGGGGATCATCTGTTGAGCCTCCGCGTGTACGGGGGGCGCCAACGGTACCTGCACGACGAGCTTGGATTCAACAGTCGGCTGGATGAGATCCAGGCGGCGGTCCTGCGGGTGAAGCTCGGCTATCTGGCCGAATGGACCGAACGGCGACGGACGATCGCCGACTCGGTACCGGGCGGGTCTGGCCGGTTTGGGTGTCGTGGTGCCGTCGGAGCGGCCCGCCTCGACCCACGTCTATCATCAGTTCGCGATCCGCGTCCCCGACCGGGATGCCGTCCAGCGACGGATGGCGGAGCGGGAGGTACACACCGCGATCTACTACCCCCTCCCGCTTCACTTGCAGCCGATGTACCGCGACCTGGGCTACCGGTCCGGGGATTTCCCCGAGGCGGAACGGGCGGCGAAAGAGGTCCTGTGCCTACCCATGTATCCAGAACTCACCGACGCGCAGGTCGACGAGGTGGTCGACGCCGTCCGCCAATCGCTGTGAGGATGAAGGGGGCGCCATGCACGACGCGCTGAAGCAGCTTACCGGTACGCTCCTGGTGACGGGCGGCATGGGCTTCATCGGGTCCAACTTCGTCCGCCACATCCTGCGCGAGCATCCCACCGCCCGCGTCGTGAACCTGGACAAGGTGACCTACGCCGGGAATCCGCGCAATCTGGCGGACGTCGCGGACGATTCCCGCTACACCTTTGTGCAGGCCGACATCTGCGACGCGGGGGCGGTGGCCGAGGCGCTGGCCACGCATCGGCCGGATCAGATCGTCCACTGTGCGGCCGAGACCCACGTGGACCGTTCCATCCTGGAGGCGGGCGACTTCGTCCGGACCAACGTGGAGGGCACCCGGGTGCTCCTGGACGCCGCCCGGGCGGCCGATGTGCGGCGGTTTCTGCACGTGTCCACCGACGAGGTCTACGGGTCGCTGGGAGCCACCGGCGCGTTCACCGAGACGTCGCCACTCCAGCCGAACAGCCCGTACGCCGCCAGCAAGACCGGCGCCGACGTGCTGGCGCGGGCCTACCACGTGACCTACGGCCTGCCGGTCATCATCACGCGGACCTGCAACAATTACGGCCCGTACCAGTTCCCCGAGAAGTTCATCCCGCTGATGGTCGTGAACGCGTTCCGCGGCGAGCCGCTGCCCATCTACGGCGACGGGCTCTACGTGCGCGAGTGGCTGCACGTCGAGGATCACTGCCGGGCCCTGGCCGCCGTGCTGGCGGCGGGCCAGCCCGGCGAGGTGTACAACATCGGAAGCGGTGAGGAGCGGGCGAACCTGGAGGTGGCCCGGGAGATCCTTCGCCTCACCGGGCGGCCCGAGACGCTCCTCACGCACGTGAAGGACCGACCCGGTCACGACCGGCGCTACGCGCTGGACCACGCCAAGATCCGCCGGGAGCTCGGCTGGGCGCCGGCCATTCCCTTCAGCGCCGGTCTCCGGCAGGTCGTGGAGTGGTATCGCCGGCATGAGGCCTGGTGGCAGGAGATCCTCTCCGGGGAGTACCGGACGTACTATCGCCTTCAGTACGGCGAGCGCACCGCATGAGCGAGCCGACACGGTTGGCGAGCTGAGACGGACACCCTGGCGCTGCTCGGAGGTCGGCCGGTCCGGGAGCGCATGTTGCCCTACGGCCGGCAGCAGGTGGACGAGTCGGACATCCGGGCGGTCGTCGAGACCCTGCGGGGCGACTGGCTGACGAATGGCCCCGCGGTGGTCCGGTTCGAGGAGGCCTTCGCGGCACAGGTGGGCGCGCGGTTTGCCGTCGCCGTCTCCTCCGGCACGGCGGCGCTGCATGCGGCGGCGCACGTCGCGGGCCTGGGCCCCGGCGACGAGGTGATCCTCAGCCCGCTCACCTTCCTGGCGACAGCCAATTGCATCTTGTATTGCGGCGCCACGCCGGTCTTCGCCGACATCGACCCGGCGACCCTCAACCTCGACCCAGACCAGGTTGAGAACAAGCTGTCCCCGCGCACCAAGGCCATCCTGCCGGTGCATTTTGCCGGACTGCCGTGCGAGGTGGATCGCCTGCACGCCGTCGCCCGGGCGGGAGGGTTGCGGATCATCGAGGACGCCGCCCACGCGTTGGGGGCGGAATGGCGCGGCCGACGCATCGGCAGCCTGGCCGACCTCACTGCGTTCAGCTTCCATCCGGTCAAGCACATCACCACGGGCGAGGGCGGGATGGTGACGACCGATGATCCTGCCCTCGCCGAAAAGCTGCGCCGGTTCCGCAACCACGGGATCGAGCGTCAGGTGCGGGACCGGCAGGGTACCTGGCGACAGGACATGGTGGCGCTCGGGTTCAATTACCGGCTGTCCGATATCCACAGTGCCCTGGGGTTGAGCCAGCTCGGACGACTGGAGGCAGGCCTGCGCCGCCGCGAGGACATCGCGGCCCAGTACGGGGCCGCCTTCGTGGCGATGCCGGAGGTCCTGCCGGCCCCGACGCGAAACCGGGGACCCGGCACGCCTGGCACATCTATCCTCTGCGGCTTCACACGGATCGGCTGCGCGAGGATCGCGAGGCGATGTTCCGTGCGCTGCGGGCGGAGAACGTCGGGGCGAGCGTCCACTACCTACCGGTGCACCTCCACCCGTTCTACCGGGAACGGTTCGGCACCGGGCGCGGCCTCTGCCCCGCGGCCGAGGACGGCCGCCGACCGGCTCCTCACGCTGCCCCTGTTTCCGCAGATGACCGACGCAGATGTCGCGGACGTGATCGCGGCCGTGGCGAAGGTGATCCGGTGGGCACGGAGGTGACTCCCACATCGGGGGCAGGCAGCTAAGGTCCGGACATGGATCCTCAGAAATCTTGGCATGAGCGTCCGGTTGTGGTGACGGGCGGAGCTGGTTTCCTCGGCTCGCATCTCGTGGCGCGGATGCGGATGGCCGGATACCGGAAGATCGTCGTTCCGCGCAGCCGGGATTACGACCTGACGCGAGAGGCAGACGTTGAGCGGCTGTATGTCGACGCACAACCTGCCCTCGTCATTCACCTGGCGGCGCGGGTCGGCGGCATCGGGGCCAATCGCGCGAACCCGGGGAGATTCTTCTACGACAACCTCATGATGGGCGCGCTCCTGATGGAGCATGCCCGAAGGCACCAGGTCGACAAGTTCGTCGCGGTCGGAACCATTTGCGCCTATCCGAAGTTCACGCCGGTCCCCTTTCGCGAAGAGGACCTCTGGAACGGCTATCCCGAGGAAACCAACGCCCCCTACGGACTCGCCAAGAAGATGCTCCTGGTCCAGGCCCAGGCCTACCGGCAACAGTACGGCTTCAACGCCATCTACCTGCTGCCGGTGAACCTCTATGGCCCGGGAGACCACGTCGACCCGCAGACCTCGCACGTCATCCCCGCCCTCATCCGGAAGTGCGTCGAAGCCAGGAACGCAGGCGCACCCGCCATCGCCGTGTGGGGGGACGGGAGCCCCACCCGAGAGTTCCTGTATGTCGAGGACGCTGCAGAAGGCATCCTGTTGGCGGCGGAGCGGTACGATGGTGAGGCGCCGGTCAATCTGGGCTCCGGGATGGAGATCAGCATCAAGGATCTGGTCGCGTGTAATCTGCCGGCTGACCGGATTCCGTGGCGAGGTCACCTGGGACACCAGCCAACCCAATGGTCAGCCTCGCCGCTGCCTCGACACGACGCGGGCCGAGACCCTGTTCGGCTTTCGCGCGCAGACGCCCTTCGAGGAGGGGCTGCGGCGCACGATCGCATGGTGCGAGACCGCCTTGCATAAAGCGGGCGGCAGAGAAGATCGGCAATGAGAAACACCCGCGGTCGGAGAATATCGGGGTGAGCGTCCAATCCTTGCCGAATCCGCTTGCACCCGTTCTATCGCAAACGCCTCGGCACCGACCGGGGGCCGTGCCCCGCGGCCGAGGAGGCCGCCGACCGGCTCCTCACGCTGCCCCTGTTTCCGCAGATGACCGACGCAGATGTCGCGGACGTAGTCGCGGCGACGGCGAAGGTGATCCGGTGGGCGCGAAAATAAACGCGGGATTCCCTGTCCGAGATGCTCCTCTGGCTGCGTGCCGATTATGCGGGGCTTCGGAATGGGCCCCCCAAGAGAACGCCAGTCGGCTGGTCCGGATGCCACCCGGCACCTCCGTCTACACATGTCGAAACTGCGGCCTCTCCATCCGTCATCCCCTGCCGAGCGGTGTGCAGACTGCCACGACGTATGATTCTGAGTACTATCATACCTACCAGATGGTCGACCGAGAGGCTCCGGAGCAACTCTTGAGGTGGATTCCCTTCCTCGAGGAGCGGCGTGGTCCTGGCCGCTTGCTCGAGATCGGGTGTGGTCTTGGCGCCTTTCTCGAGAAGGCGCACGAGCGCGGATGGGCTGTCCAGGGAATTGAATTATCGTCGTGGGCGGCGAATCAGGCTTGTGAGGCCATCCACGCTGGCGTGGTTCTGGCTCGCGGTGAAGAGTTGCCCTTTTGCTCGGGCGTATTCGATGCGGTGGTGTCTCACCACGTCTTTGAACATCTTCTGGTCCGATCCAGGCCTTGCGAGAGAGCCGGCGGGTGTGCCGGCCGGCGGCCGCCTTCTAAATCGTGCTTCCCAATGAACTTCAGACTCTGTTCTCCCGCTGGGCTTCGCGCTCTCCGGACGAAATGTCGAAAAGTCGTGGTCTAATCTCGGCAACAATGCAGCGTTGGCTAGCTTACCCAAACCCCAGAACCACCTCAAGAGTCTAGCCACGTGTTTTTCTTCCAGCCACGGGTACTGCGCATGGCTGCCAGGTTGACGGGTTGGCATCCTCTGCGGCTGACCACGTATCGCTCCCATCGGGACACGCGGAGCGGGTACGTCCTGGGTGGTTTCGTGAAAACCGCCCTCTATGCGCTGGAGGAGTGCCTGCAGCGAGGGCGGGAGATGGCTCTTTTGGCGGAGGCGAGAGACGCCGCCCCGTGAGCGCCCCGCATTCGAAAGCAAGCAAGCTGCTTTCTCCAAGTGATTGCTGACACCTCGAAGTGCCAACGGTTTGGTGACAGCCCTAGAGAATACGCATGGAAAGATCCGAAGAAAACCGGGGCAGGAATCTCTTCCGGCCTGCGATTGGAAAGAAAAGACGTGAGGTCCCATCAGAATTGATGGCAGGCACCACGTCGCGCGTGATCTTCTGTAAGCAATCACATGGCACTTCCCGCTGTCACCAATCTGTTGGCACTTGTGAACTAGGCTCGCCTGTTCCCGCCCGGTCTCCGACTTGATGGGCATCGGCATGGCGGATAGCACTCGATCGAGCATCGTCCAGACTGTCGTAAGAACCTTCACCGTCCGGGTCGCCGTGGCGCTCTTGGGCATCGGGATCAGTATCCTTATCGCCCGGGGTCTGGGACCAAGGGCGCGGAATGTACGCATACCCGACGGTACTCGCGGGCCTGCTCATGACGATCCTTCCCATCTGAGTCTAGGGCAAGCGAACGTTCATGTCTTCAGTAGGGACAACTCCGGATTGCCGGACCTAGCCGCCAACAGCAGCTTCATGGCATTGGTTACATCCGGGGTAGGTTTAGTAGTCGTCCTGTTGTTGATCGTGTTTCGGCCGGCGGGTATGGCAAGTGTGCCGTCCTCAATTTTGCTGATTGCTTTGGGAGTGGTGCCCTTCACGCTCCACCAGACCTATATGACGGGGCTACTTGCGCTGGCCCACCGTATTACCGCAGCGAACCGCGTGGCCTTGATCGCCGCCGTTACTCAGATCCTCGCCGTCGGCCTCTTTTTTGTGGCGGGACGCCTCACTGTTCTAGCCGTTGTTATGATTGCATCCGGCGTGGGGATTCTTCAGTGGGCTCTAACGACCGGGGCATTGCGCCGGCTTGTGGACCTGACTCCTCGCTACCTGCCGGGACTCTTTCGTCGGTCGCTGCAGTTCGGAGTGCGGATGCACATAGGTATGGTGCTGGTCTCTCTGCAGCTCCGGGCGGATGTCCTACTACTCCAGGAGCTCTCAGGGTTCGAGGCGGTTGGATTCTATACGCTGGCAGTCACGATTGCCGAATCGGTCTGGATGTTGACAGATTCTGTCGCGGTTGCATACCTCCCCCATCAGGCGGAGACCTCGGGACTTCGGGCGGGGCGCATTACCCTTCAGGCCTGCAGACTCAATCTTTACTTGGCGTTTCTGGCTGCAGCAGGCCTTGCCCTCGTCTGTTTTCCGCTCGTTCGATTGGCCTATGGTAAGACATTCCTGCCGAGCGTTCCTGCGCTGTTGTGCCTATTACCGGGTGTGGCCTGTTACAGCGTGCAGCGTGTGTGTGGGGCGTATCTGTTGCGTTTGAACCATCCGCTTCGGATGTCTGCCGTCCTCAGCGTGGCCGTTATCTTGAATCTCAGCCTCAACCTGCTGTGGATTCCCCGTTGGGGGATCACAGGGGCCGCCCTGGCTTCGACCGTCTCTTATTCTCTTAGCTCGGCCCTGTTCTTGACCTGGACGATTCGGCTGAGCGGAGTGGGTGCGCGGGAAGCATTCGTTTTGTCGTGGGAAGAGGTTCGAATGATCCGCGACGATCTCGCCGTGCTGCCGGGAAGGGGATTCCGGTGGTTGAAGCGAGATGCGACCTCCCAGCGGATGTAGCGGCTACGCGAATCTGTCTCGTGTAACCTCCTACTTTCCGCCGATCATCGGGGGGGCCGAGAATCAGGCGGCCCGT
>CAVOIV010000034.1:0-17177 GCA_963695995.1 uncultured Methylomirabilota bacterium | reverse complement strand
GGTGGCCCCCTCCCTCGCCAAGGACTGGCGGCAAAGCGACGACGGGAAGCTTTGCACCATCTTCCTGCGCAGGGGGCTCAGATGGTCGGATGGGCAGCCCCTCACGGCGGACGACTTTCTGTTCTGGTACGAAGACATCTATCAGAATCGGGAGCTCGTGCCGACCGCGGCGCCGGAGATGCAGGTCAACGGGAAGTCCGGCCGAATGTACAAGCGGGACGACTACACCGTGGTCTTCGAATTCCCCGAGCCGTACTTCCTGTTCGTGGACATCCTTGCCGGCGACACGCTGATCGGCGGAGGACAGGCCACCCAGATGGCGCGCTCCTCCTTCTTTGGGGCCTACGCGCCCGCCCACTACCTCAAGCAGTTCGTGCCCAAGTACTCCTCGGTGGACGAGGTCCAGCGGAAGGCCAAGGCCGCTAACTTCGACAGCTGGGTAAGCTACTTCCGCAATCGCACCAACTGGGCGCTCAACGTCGATTTGCCCGTTTTGGGGCCGTGGAAGACCGTCAGCCCGATCAACACGCCGACCTGGGCGATGGAGCGGAATCCGTACTACTGGGCCGTGGACACGACGGGGAATCAACTGCCGTACATCGACCGGATCGTCATGAACCTGGCGGAGAATCTCGAGGTGCTCAACCTGCGGGCCGTCGCCGGCGAATACGACCTGCAAGAGCGACACGTCGGTCTCAACAAGTTGCCCGTGTACCTCGAGAATCAGAAGAAGGGAAATTACCGAATACACCTGGACACGTCGCAGAGCGGTTGCGACACGGGACTGCTCGTCAACACCGCGTTCGACGCTGATCCTGAGGTCGCCAAGTGGCTCACCAGCCGCGACTTCCGCCGCGCCCTCTCGCTCGGCATCGACCGCGACCAGCTCAACGAAGCCTTCTGGCTCGGGATCGGGACGCCCGGCTCGACAGCGCCGGCCGAGGACGTCGCCATCAGCCCGGGGAAGGAGTACCGCAAGAAATGGGCTGTCCTGGATATCAAGCAGGCCAACGCCCTGCTCGACAGCGCCGGCTTGACCAAGAAGGACGGCGAGGGCTACCGCCTACGCACCGACGGCAAGGGCCGCCTGCGCATCGAAGTGATGGCGGTGGCCGGCCAATTCACCCCCGACACCCAGGTCGCCGAGATGATCAAGCAGCAGTGGAAAAGGATTGGGATCGATGCGGACGTGAAGGAGACTGAGCGCGGCCTGGCCTTCACCAAGACCGCCAACGCGGAACACCACATCATGCTCTGGACGGTGGGCGGCTCGGAGAATCTTTACCTCTTTCCGCGCCACGTTCTGCCGGTGGATCCAGCCGAATGCCACCTCGGTATGCCGTTCGCCCGCTGGTATGCCACCAGCGGGGCGCTAGGCAAGAAGCCAACGAATCCCGAGATGCTTCGTGCCATGGATCTGTTCCGCTCGGCGGCCGGCAAGAAGGAAGCCGAGCGCACGAAGATCGCGCAGGAGATCTGGAAGATCATCGTCGAGGAGTGCTGGGTCATCGGCACGGTCGGCCTGTCGCCCACGCGGATGGGCGTGCGCATTGTCAAGAATACCATGGGGAACATCCCGGCACGCCAGACCAACGCGCAGCACGTGCGGACGCCCAACACCTCGCACCCGGCAACATTCTTCTTCAAGGAGTGAGCCCCACGAGGGGTCCGGGTGGTCTGGGCACCGTCGCTGGGCGGCCTCGGGACTCTGTCCCCGGGCCGCCGGGGCGGACCGGCAGGCCGGGGTCGCGGCATGTCACCGGAGAATGTATCGCGAGGAGGAAGTCATGCGCGAGAACAGGGTCAAGGCCAGGATCAAGCAAGGGAAGCTCGCCCTCGGAACATACGTCGGCATCGCGGATGCGGCGGTCGTGGAGGTTATCGGGGTTGCGGGCTTTGACGCCGCCTTCATCGACATGGAGCACACCAGCTTCGAACTCGGCGTGATCGAGGGGATGATCCGAGCCTGCGATCTCTCCGGCATCACCTCCATCGTCCGCGTCCCCGACAACAACCCGAAGACCATTCTGCGGGTGCTGGAAGCGGGCGCCCAGGGCATCCAGGTCCCGCACGTCGCGGACGTGAACGATGCCATGGCCGCGGTGAAGGCGGTCAGATATGCTCCGCTGGGGGAGAGGGGAATGGCGGGCTCCACGCGGGCGGCTCGATACGGCGCGGTTTCGCTCAAGGAACACATGGCGACGTCAAACGCCGAGGTCCTGCTGTCGCTCATGGTCGAGGACAAGCACGCCCTCAACCAACTGGCGGAAATCGCCTCCGTCCCGGGGGTCGACCTCATTGCCATTGGGCCGCACGACCTGTCGGCGGCGCTTGGCGTGACCGATCCGCGCGACCCTCTTCTCAAGGGTACGATTGAGGGCATCGCCGCGACCCTGATGAAGCTCGGCAAGGCGCGAATGGCATTCCCGCTGAGCATCACAGCGTATCCGTTGACCGCCTCCCAACTGCGGGAGTTGGGCGTCGCCTACACGAACTGCTACCCGGGGGACCTGGGCAGACTGCTGCAGTCCTACCGGGAACAGTTGAAGCAGGTCCAGGCCGAGCTTGGTTAGGAGTTCCGGGGACACCATGCGTATTCGGGCGAGATGCCTCGCTGCGAATCTTTCGGTGTTTCCGACGCGAACTTCCCGTGAGAGGACGCGACGCTACGACGACTGCCAGCAAGCGCCGAGGGGTTTCATCCAGCGGCGGGGCGTGTGGACGAATCCCAGTTGCCAGGCGGATGTGGCGTTGGTAGACTTCGGCTCGGCTGGGGACGGCAAACGGAAGAGCGGAACACACGGGGGGCAAGGACGGGTCGGGTACGGATTGAGATCCCACAAGACCGGCTGGCAGTGTTTTGCCGGACGCATCGGTTTCGACGCCTGTCCGTCTTTGGGTCGGCGCTGCGCGAGGATTTTCGCCCGGACAGCGATGTGGACCTCCTGGTCAGTTTCGAGGAGGACGCACGCCACAGCCTGTTCGATCTGGTGACCATGCAGGACGAAATCCAAGCGATCCTGCGCCGCGAGGTGGACCTGGTCGAGCGCGAAGCGGTGGAGCAGAGCGAGAGTAAGTATCCGCCGGGTAGCGGGACCGCCTTGCGGCGGTCCCGCCCCCTAAGAACCGTACGTGAAGGTCACCCTTCATACGGCTCAAGCCTCAGCCGCCGTGTCTCCGTTTCCGAACGTCCATCGCCCGTTGCCGTCGCGTGCGACGCTCCCAGTAGACCCGTTGAGTCGGGTCCATGGGGGACGAGCGCCCGATCACCTTGATGAAACGGGTGATCCGCGTGGCATTGTGGCGATAGAGTTGGGCCGCCCCGTCAGTGAACGTCCAGTAGCCGTCATTGGCAAAGTACCGGTCCCGCACCCACTGGCGGGACTTATTGGGATGGCGGCGCTTCGCCCAGGCCCAGAGCATAGCCCAGACCCGGTGACTGACATACGCAAACGTCTTACTGGCGGTGCAGTGGCGGTAGTAGGCAGCCCAGCCCCGGATCACCGGTCCGAGCTCCCGGATTACCTGTCCCACTGGGGCCTGCTTGTGCGTGCGCAGATAGGCGTTGATGCGGTGCAGGTGCGCCAACACCTTGGCTTTCTCGGGCCGCGCGAGCAGGGACCCGCGCCAACGCCTGACCTCGAAGCCGAGGAAGTGAAACCCGTCGTCCACATGCACGATGCGGGTCTTCGCTGCACTCAGCGCCAGCCCGCGGGCGGCCAAGAACGCGGCCACCTCGGGGAGGACGTACGCTTCGAGGACTTCCCGCGACGGAGCGGTCACGACAAAATCATCGGCATAGCGGATGAGGTTGACCCCGCGGTCGTTCCCCCGCCGCCATGCTGGAGCCACAGGTTTTCCGTCCGGGCGCTCGCACCCGAACGCACGCTCCAGGCCGGTCAGGGCGATATTCGCCAACAGGGGCGACATGACGCCCCGAACGCAAAAGGTAACTTCGTCTTCGACCGCACGCTGAGGTACCGATAATGATCGTTTACCTCTTGACAAATGACATACACGGTTATATGTATATGACATATGAGCCGCGCCACCGAAGCCCAGAAAGCCCTGCGCCTGAACGCCGCCCGCACGCTGCTCCGGGAGGCCGCGACCTTGCCCGCGGCCGTGGAGCGTCTGGCCCAGGACTGTGCCATCTCCCCCCGGCAAGCCTATCGGTACCTCCAGCAGGCGGCGCGGCTGACCGCCCCGGTCCCGGTCGGCGAAGCCAAGCAGGCGTTCACGGTCAAACTCCCTCCCAGCCTGATTCGCCGCGTGCGGCTGTACGCCACCGCCACGGGCGCCTCGCTCAGCGAGGTGGTCAGCCGAGCGCTCCTCGCTCTGCTCCAACGGGGGCGCCCGCGTGGGTGAGGGGCCGCGTCGGCAGCCCCCCGTGGTGCAGTTGGAGTATCAGTTCGACCGGTTGCTCCCCGACAAGCTGGCGCATGTTTACGAGGTGCTGGTGCCCGACCACCGCTGGCCGCTCGGCGGCACCCTGCCCGCCGCGGCCCGCCCGGCGAGGGAGCTGACGCATGAACCAGCCGGCCGCCATCTACGCGCGCGTCTCCTCGGATCGGCAGAAGGAACAGCACACGATTGCCAGCCAGACCGCGGCGCTCGTGGCGTACGCCCAGACCCACGGGTACACCGTGCCGCCGGAGTGGGTCTTCCAAGATGAAGGCTACAGCGGCGCGGTGCTCGTGCGCCCCGGGCCTAGAGGCGCTCCGCGACCTGGCGGCCGCCGGCCAGATCCACGCGGCCCTGGTCTACGCGCCGGACCGCCTGAGCCGCAAGTACGCCTACCAAGTGCTCCTCGCGGAGGAGCTCCAGCGCTGCGGCGTGGCGCTCGTCTTCCTCCAAGCCCCCGTCGGGGCCACCCCGGAGGACCAGCTCCTGGTGCAGTTCCAGGGGATGATCGCCGAGTACGAGCGCGCCCAGATCGCCGAGCGCTGCCGGCGCGGCAAGCGCCACCGGGCCCACCAGGGCGCGGTGAACGTGCTGTCCGGCGCGCCCTACGGGTACCGGTACGTCCGGAAGACCGACACGAGTGCCGCGGCCTATGCCGTGCTCGACGCCGAGGCCGCCGTCGTGCGCCAGATCTTCGCCCGGTACACGGAGCAGGGCTGGAGCATCAACGCCATTGCCCGGTGGCTGGATGCCACCCAGATCCCCACGCGGTCGGGCACGGCGCGCTGGGAGCGCTCCACGGTGTGGGGGCTCCTGCGCAATCCGGCCTATGCCGGCCACGCCTGCTATGGCAAGACCACCCCGCACCCGCGTCAGCGCCTCACCCGGCCGCTCCGCCAGCGGACCCTCTGGCCCAGCCGGAACAGCGCCAACCGGGAGCGGCCGCGGGCGGACTGGATCGCGATCCCGGTCCCCGCGCTCGTGAGCGAGGCGACCTTCGCGCTGGCCCAAGAGCAGCTGGCGCAGAATAAGCAGCATGCGCCGCGGCGCACCATTGAGCCGACCTTGCTGCAGGGGATGCTGGTCTGCCGGCAGTGCGGCTACGGGCTCTACCGGACCTCGACCCGCACGTCCAAGCAACAGCTCCACTACTATCGCTGCCTGGGCTCGGACCGCTACCGCCATCTCAAGGGCCCCGTCTGCTCGAACCGCCCCATCCGCCAAGATGCGCTCGACCACCTCGTCTGGACCGAGGTCCTGCGCGTGTTGGACGACCCGGCGCTGATCGACGCCGAGATCGCGCGCCGGCGCGCCGTGGCGCAGACCGCGGACCCCCTGCGGACCCGCACCGCAGAGCTGCAGCGCGAACAGGCGCGGTTGGACACGAACAGCGAGCGGCTCCTCAGCGCTTACCAGGAAGGGTTGGTCACCTTGGCCCAGCTCCGCCAGCGGATGCCGGCGCTCCAGCGCCACTCCCGGTCCGTCGCGGCGGAACTCCACGCGCTGGAGCTGGCCGCCGTGGACGACACGCGCTACGTCCAGCTCGCCGCGACGCTCAGTGGGTTCCGCGCCAAGCTCCGAGCGCGCGCCGAGACCCTCGACGTGCGCGAACGACAGCAGATCCTCCGGCTCCTCGTGAAGGAGGTGCTCGTCGACGCCGACACGATCACATTGCGCCATTCGATTCCGATCCCCCCGGCCGATCCCGGCGCGCATGGCATGCCGCCATCCAGCGCCGGGCCTCCCGGGGCGGCGCCTGACCCCGATTACCTTTTGCGTTCGGGGCGTCATCGCCCCGCTGCTCGCGAACCTCTACCTGCATGCCTTCGACACGGCATGGCGAGCTGGCGGGCTGGAGCGCCGCCTGCAGGCCCGGCTCATCCGCTACGCGGACGACTTCGTGATCTGTTGTCGGCAGACAGCGGCGCAGGTGCAGCCGCTCGTGACCCAGCAACTCCAGGCCCTCGGCCTCACGCTGAACCCGGCGAAGACGCGGGTCCTGGACGCGCGGCAGCAGCCCTTCACCTTCCTCGGCTTCACGGTGCGCGTCGCCCGGAGCTGGCGGCGGGGGACCTGGTTCCCCTTGACCCAGCCCTCGGCCGCTGCCCGCCAAGAGCTGCGGGAGGCGGTGCGGGCACTCACGGGTCGCGATCGTGCCCGGCGGCCAACGCCCGACGTCATCACAGAGGTCAACCGCGTGGTCCAGGGCTGGGGCGGGGACCTTCCACTTCCGCCACTGCACGGCGGCCTTCAGCGCCCTCAACGAGTTCGTCTGCAACCGTGTCCGCATCTACCTGCGGCGCAAGCATCGGGTGCGAACCGGTGGGTATCGGGCCTTCCCAGCGGCTCTGCTGTACGGACGGTTCGGTCTCTACCGGCTGCCGCTGACTGCGCCGCCGAGGGCTCCGGCGTCTGCCGTGCGGTGAAGGTGATCGGAGAGCCGGATGCGGGCAAACCGCACGTCCGGTTCGATGAGGGGGTGCTGGCGTTCGGGCACGGTCGGGCTCGTGAGGCACCGCCAGACGAAAGGGGCGGGACCAGCTAGGCTCGGCCTACTCTCGGACGTGCAGTGTCCTACTCTACCCCCGGCACGCCACACTGTGTCGAACCTGTCATCCCGAGAACCCCCATCCGCCGCACGCGCCCGGCCCGACCAGAGCCACGCCAGCGCGCACCCCGCCCTCGCGAGTTGCGAAGCCGGACCAGCGTGGCACGCTAGGGAGGTCGCATGCCAAGCCCGCCCGCCCGGCGATCGGGCCGACACGCGGGCGCGCGCGCCCGGGACGGGAAAACAGCGGCGATAAAGCGGCGGGCCACGCGGTCAGCTATGCACTGCTCGGGAGGGGGCGACGATCGGCGTCTCCGGGCGCTGCTCGGCCTCGCGCTCTGCGTGGCTCCCGTGGCACTCGCCGCCGAGGAGTCGCGCGGGTGACACGTGGCCGCCCACGTGGCCGCGCTCGAACGGCGCACCGCGCTTCCCCCCGCGCTACGCCCCGGTCACGCTCGATGGGTCGGCCCAATTGCCGCCCCGGAGATCCGCAACGCGGCCCGACTTGGCGGCACTCGCCGATGTCGAGGATCGCGCCCCGTGGCCGTGACGGGGTACGTCGCCCGCCTCGTGCCCGTGCAGCCCGCGTGCCGGGCCGGGGGCCACCCCGTTGGAGTTCTACCTCCACCTGCGGTGGCGGCCCCGCCGACCTGCGAGCATTACGACGACCCCCGCAATGGGTTGCGGTCTCGTCACGCCCGCGTTCCTTCCAGCCCCCCCGGACGGGTGGGACTTCGACGTGCTGGCGCAAGTGCCGGGCGCACACCCGCGTCCGCGTCTCGGCTGGCTGTTGTATGACCCCCTCAGGTTCGGCCGCAGCTCGGGCGCTCGCGGGTGTCGCCTTGAGCATCCATCCGGTCACACACCTCGAGGTATGGGACACCCGGACCGGGCTGGAGCCGCCTACCTTGAACGTGGTGGACTCGCCGTCCTCCGCGCGGTAGCCCCGAGACGCCTCGTCAGCATCCCGGTCCGATCGGTTCTACGATCTGCTTCATCTGCCTGCCTCGGATCATCGCTTCGCCCACTTTACCGGGCCCATATCATGATGCCCGTCGGTGATGCCCTGCCGCGGTCATCGCCAGCGCCTGAGATCCCGATGAGCGCCTTGACGAACGTGTGAGGGACTCACCGGTTTCAGGTTAACGTGTCTCTCCAAGGACATCGGCGACCGCACCGCTTCATCGAGGCCCGGGGCCCCTGACCGATTCGTGGCGGGCCTCGCCAGGAACTTCCTCGCCGTCCAGGATGCCCGGGAGAGGCAGACCCGGCGCGCGCACGGCGCTCCGTCCTTGACAGTATGTCGAAGTGACATATCGTCGGCATATGCGCCCGCCCGACAACCCGCTGCGTTGGCTCCACGGGTTGTGAAAAGCCCGCCGCTGTCCCACGAACTCCGGCTCACAGACGCCGGGGCGTCTGAAGCTCATTCACCGCGTGGACGAGGACGCCATCGTGATCCTCGACGTCTTCCAAAAGAAAACAGCCAAGACCCCGCAGCGCGTCCTCGACGCCTGTCGACAATCGCTGGGGCCGACGATGCGAGACAGGAGGCCCCGGCACGACCGAACCAAACGGCGACGCTCGCGAAGCGTGGCTGGACCGTCGGCACCGTCGGCGGACTTCCTCGCGCTCACCCCCGAGGAGGCCGCGTTGTGGAAGTCAGCTCGCTGACGACCGCTGCGCGCCAAGCGGCGGAAAGCCATGCTTCTCCCAGGCGCAGGTGGCCCAGAAGCTAGATCCAGCCCAATCCCGCGTCGCCAAGATGGAGGCCGGCGATCCGTCCGTCACCCTCGACCTGCTCGATCCGGTCGCTGCTCGCGCTTGGCGCGACCAAGAGGACAGTCGCCCGCACCATCGAAGCCGCGAGCCTCTCCCGCGCGGCCTAAGTCCTCCGCGGTGGGCGAGGTCGGGAGCTGGCGACGGCACGTCCCGCGAGAGAGGCCCTGCGACGCCTTATCCCGCGGTGCTGAGGTTTGAGCTCGGGCAGCGTGATGGTAAGATGCCGAGGCTAATCGGCACGATTCAGATCCCCGGAGAGACGAGGCGAGCGTGAAGAGGAAGAAACAGGCTGAGCGAAAGGAGGGGCGCTCGACAGTCGTCGGACCGACGCCGGGCCCAACACGGTTCCGCCAGATCTACAGTCAGGAGCGCCCGAGGCATCGGCCCCGCCCCCGCCGAAAGAGAAGAAACCCTCCGGCTTCAGCATGCTCCTGCTCCATGTCCACCCGAGGATGGTGCCGGAAGAGGCGCTCACGTTCACGCGCACCTGCGGCCTCGGGGGAATTGCCGTGGTACTCCTGGTTCTCCTGGCCGGAACGGGGGCGTTGCTCTGCTTGCCTACGAGCCGTCCGCGGAGCGGGCCTACGGCTCGGTTGCTGAACCTACGGGACGACACCGCCGTCGGCGGCTTCGTGCGGAACATCCACTTCTGGGCCGCCAATAGCCTGCGTCCTGGTGACCGTCCTGCATCTCTCTGCGGGTCTTCTACACCGGGGCCTTCCACGCGCCCCGCCGATTGAACTGGGTCATCGGGCTACTACTGCTCGCGCTGGTGCTGGCGTCCAATTTCACGGGCTATCTGCTCCCCTGGGATCAGTTGGCCTTCTGGGCCGTGACCATCGGCACGGGGATGCTGGAGTACCTCCCGCTGGTCGGCCCCGCCCTGGAGACCGCGCTGCGGGGCGGGCCCGAGGTCGGGCCCAAGACCCTGTCCATCTTCTTCGTCCTGCACATCGCGATCCTGCCGATCCTGGGGGCCATCCTCGCAGCCTTCCACTTCTGGCTCGTCCGGAAGGCGGGTGGCGTCATCCTCTCCAGACCGCCGGGGCAGGGTCCCGTGCCCAGCCCACGATGGTCCCCACCTCGCCGAACCTGGTGTTCCGGGAACTGGTGGTGGCCCTCGTTCTGGTGGCGGGGGTGCTGCTCATAGCCGCGGTCTTCGATGCGCCGCTCCTGGCGCAGGCGAATCCGGGTATGAGCCCGAATCCGGCCAAGGCCCCATGGTACTTCATGGGGATCCAGGAACTCCTGGTCCATCTTCACCCGGCCTTCGCCGTCTTGGTGGTGCCGCTGGTCGCGGTGTCCATCTTGGTGTTCCTGCCCTACCTGAACTACGGCGAGGCCCCCTCGGGCCTCTGGCTCCACTCGGCCAATGGACGGCGCATGGCCCTGGTGGCCGCCGGGACCGCCTTGGTCGCGGTGCCCGCCGGAATCCTCGCCACCGAGTATCTGCTGAGCCTTCCGAAGCTGCTGCCATTTCTGCCCCCAGCCGTGAGCACCGGCCTGGTCCCCACGGGGGTGCTGGCGTTCCTGGTGGTGGGGTTCTTTGGCCTGACTCGGTGGCGGTTTACGGCCTCCCGGATCGAGGCGGTCCAGGCGGTGTTCACGCTGCTGACGGTGGGGTTCGTGGTGCTCACGGTGACCGGTGTGTTCTTCCGAGGCGTGGCCATGCGACTCGCGTGGCCGTGGCTAGCAGGCTGCTGAAAAAGGCCCATCTGCGGCGTTGGCGCGCTTGGGCACTCGCTGCGGCGTACCCGGAGTACGCCTCACTCGGCCCTTCGCGCGCCGCCTTGCATCTGGACCTTTTTGAGCAGCCTGCTCGGGCTGGGGACTTCTGAGGAGTCATGGATAGCGAAAAGGTCGCAACACTCGAACCGAAGGACGGGGCATCGCGGCGGGATTATCTTAGGACCGCGTGGAAAGCCCTCGGCCTGGTGGCCGCCGCCGAGTTCGCGACCGTCCTGGTGGCCTACCTCTGGCCCCGCGCCAAGGGGGAGGGCGATCAGCGCGCGGCCGTCATCGAGGCCGGCCCCGTCGCCGAGTTCACGCCGGCCTCGGTGACGGCCTTCCCCAAGGGGCGCTTTTACCTGGTCCGGCTCGCCGACGGGGGTTTCCTGGCGCTCTCCAGCCGATGCTCCCACCTGGGCTGTTCGGTTCCCTGGAATGAGAAGACCCAGACCTTTCCGTGTCCGTGCCACGCGTCCGTTTTCGACATGACGGGCAACGTCGACAGTCCGCCGGCCCCCGTGCCCTGGACCTCTTCCCCGTGCGCATCGAGGGCGGTGTCGTGAAAGTGGATACACGGAACCGGGTCCAGCGGCAGCGCTTGGAGCGCTCGCAGGTGACGTATCTGTGAGAACTCAGGGGAGAAACGCGAAGCCCGAAATCCGAAACTCGAAATACGAAGCAAGCATCAATGTTCAAAAGAACTGAAGGATCGAAACAGTACGACTTGGAAGCGCGTACCTTGCAGTTTGCGAAGGACGTCCGGGCGTTTGTAAAGGCGTTGCCGCGGACGATCGCGAATGAGCAGGATATCAAGGCAGCTCGTGAGAGCATCGGGCACTCGGTGGGGGCGAACTACATCGAAGCGAACGAATCCCTGAGCAAGAAAGACTTTGTGATGCGCATCAAGATCTCTCGGAAGGAAGCGAAAGAAAGTCGGTACTGGCTTCGGCTGCTCGACACAGGGGAAAATGATTCAGCGGACAAGACTCGGGACGCACTGATCCAGGAAGCGACCGAGTTGATGAACATCTTCGGCGCAATCGTGCGCAAGAGCGAATGACCCGTTTCGACGATTGCCGTTTTCGGATTTTGAATTTGTATCGGATTTCGTGTTTCGAGCTTCGAGTTTGTTTCGAGTTTCGAAATTCGAGTTTCGGATTTAATTTTCCATGACTGATTCGGCCGGACCCTCGAATACTGGGAACGATCCTCCGCAAAGCCCCCTGCGACGCTGGGAGGTCGTGGGGGTGCTGGCGACCCTCGCCATCGTCCTCGCCGTGCCGCTTCGCCTGGCCGTGGTGGCCGCCCGTGGCCGAAACAGCCGGCCCGCACGGTCGCCCTGTACGTCGGTAGCGATGCGTGCAAGTCCTGCCATTTGGCGGCGTATGACAAGTGGCGCGGCTCGAACCACGCCCTGGCGATGGCCCCGGCGCGTGAGGACACCGTCCTGGGCGACTTCAACAATGCCACCTTCACGGAGAAGGGGAAAACCACACGGTTCTCCCGCAAAGACGGGAAGTACCTCGTGAACACCGAAGGCCCCGACGGCAAGCCCGCGGGAGTTCGAGGTGGCCTACACCTTCGGGTGGTTCCCGCTCCAGCAGTACCTCATTCCTTTTCCCGGAGGTCGGCTGCAGTCTCTCACCATCGCCTGGGACGTCCAGAAGAAGCGCTGGTACTCGCTGTACCCCGACCAGGTGATCCCTCCCACGGATTGGCTCCACTGGACCCGGCCCGCCCAGAACTGGAACGTGATGTGCTCGGAGTGCCACTCCACGGGGGTCCGCAAGCGGTACGACCCGGAGCACGACACCTACCAGACCACCTGGAGCGAGATCTCCGTGGGTTGCGAGGCCTGCCATGGGCCGGGCTCCCTGCACGTGGAATGGGCCAAGGCGCCGCCCATGGCGCGCCTGCCGGTTGAGAACTTCGCGCTTCCCGTGAAGACCTCGGGGCTCGCCAACCGGGACCTCGTGAACCTGTGCGGCCCGTCCTGCCACGCGCGACGCAGCGGGCTCCGGGACCAGGACCGGCCGGGCGGGGAGCCGCTCGACGTCGTCCTCCCCGTCCTCCTCACCCCTGGGTTGTTCTTTCCCGACGGGCAGATCCTGGACGAGGACTTACGAGTACCACTCGTTCCTCCAGAGCAAGATGTATGCGAACGGAGTGAAGTGCAGCGACTGCCACGACGTCCACGCGGCCAAGCGCCTCAAGGAAGGCAACGACCTGTGCGTCCGCTGCCACCGGGCGGACACCTACGACACGGACACGCACCACTTCCACAAGAAGGTCTTCAAGGGGAGGCCCAGCGAGGGGGCGTCCTGTGCTGCGTGCCACATGCCCGGGCGAACCTACATGGGGGTGCACTTCCGGCGGGACCACAGCCTGCGGGTGCCTCGCCCGGATCTCTCCGTCCAGCTCGGGACGCCCAATGCCTGCGGCTCGTCCGGCTGTCACGCCGACAAACCGCTGCGGTGGGTCGTGGAGGCGTACAACAAGTGGTACGGCGTCAAGCGAAAGCCCCACTACGGGACAGTCCTGGCCGCCGCCCGGGAGCGGAAGCCCGAGGCCAGGGCAGATCTGCAGGAAGCTGGCCGCCGACCGCCTGCGGCCCGCCATCGTCCGCGCCACGGCCCTCGATCTCCTCTGGGTCTACCCCGGCGAGGAGAGCACGCGCCTGCTCCAGCAGGCCCTGACGGACGAGGATTCCCTGATCCGCCGCACGGCGGCCCACCACGTCCAGTTCGCGGACCCGAAGCAGCTCCTCAAGGTCCTGGCCCCGCTGCTCAAAGATCCCGCGTTGGCGGTCCGGACCGAGGCCGTGTCGCGGCTGGCCGAGGTGCCCCAGGCGTTCTTCACGGAGAGCCAGGCCCGCGATTTCAAGAATGCCGTGGAGGAGTACTCGGAAGGTCCTGGCGTACACCGCGGACATGCCGTCAGGCCGGTACAACTGGGCGATCCTGGAGCAGAATCTGGGCCGGCCGGACGTGGCGGAGCAGCAGTACCGCAAGGCCCTGACCATTGACGATCAGTTCTTCCCGGCTCAGGCGAATCTCGCCCTGCTCCTGAACCGGCAGGGCAAGAACGCCGAGGCGGAGCAGCTCCTGACAGCGGCCCTCCGGGCGAACCCCAGGAACGCCGGCGTGGCCTTCAACCTGGGGCTGCTCCTGGCAGAGGAGGGGAAGACGGCCGAGGCGGAAACCGCCCTCCGGGCGGCCCTGAAGGCCGATCCCCGGATGGCGCCCGCCGCCTACAACCTGGCGGTCCTCGTCGCCCCCAAGAACCTCGCGGAAGCGCTGGACCTGAGCCGGAGGGCAATGACACTTCGCCCCGAGGAGCCCCGGTACGCCTTCACGCTCGCGTTCTACCAGCACCAGCGGGGCGATGCGCCGGCCGCCATGACGACCCTGCAGGCGCTCCTCGCGCGCCACCCGGCCTATGGGGAGGCCTACCTACTCCTCGGTGAGCTCTACGTCAAGGCGAGCAAGGTGCCAGAAGCCCGACAGCTCTTCGCGCGCGCCCTGGAGGAAAAAGAGTTGCCCGATACGTACCGGACCCGGATCGCATCGCTGCAGCGGAATCTTGCGCGGTCGGATACGAAGCAGTGATCCTGGAGGCTGCGGTCCGAAAAAAGCAATCAGGTTATTGACTGCTCGAGGACCCGGCGAAGTCGGGGCCCGGTTTGCTGGTCCTCCTTGAGGTCCAGCAGCGGTATCAGTTCCTGCCAGATGACGCCCTCATCGAGCCGAGAGTGTTGCCGCAGGGCGATCCCCTCGATGTCGATCCAGTCCTGGGCACGGCCCGCGAACGCTTTGAAGATGATGAGGTCTTCCGCGCTGCAGGTCAGCAGAGAGACCCCTTCGGCCACAAAGAAGGGCGAGGACCGACGCACCGCCCGCTCCTCGAAGGGCATGGCACCCAGGGCCACGTCGAGAGGGATCCCGTCCCGGCCAAGTAGAAGGAGGACCCGATGCCGCAGCCCGAACGCGCGGGCATCGGGAATGCGGGGCGCGAAGGCGGACAAGAAGCGGTCCGTGTATTCGGCTTCCCGTCCGAATCCGCTGATGACGGTGAGGTCGACGTCTTGCGTGAGGCGGGGCTCACCCCAGCGCTGGAGTGCCAAGCCCCCGATGAACAGAAGTCAACCCCCCAGGCTTGGCAAAAAGCCTGGACCTCCAGGGCGGCGGCGAAGATCGGGTTCACGGGGAGGGATGACGATGGAAGAGGGCCTGCTGCTCGACGAGCCCGGACCAGCAGACGCGCCCGGGGTTGAGGGTTACCGTCGTCACCAGGGACAGGAGGGCCTCGCTGGCGGCCAGGGCACGTTCATCGGAGAGGTGCAGAAGCTCCTCGCGGCGTTTCGCCGCGAGGGCGGGTCCGGCCTCGTTCCACTGTCGCAGCCATTCGCGTTGGGTCGCGGCCTCAGGGATCATGCCTTTCCTCCGGACCACTTCGACTGTCGAGTGGCCTTATAATATACGACCGCTGGCCGTTCTTCAACCGCTTGATCGCCCACGGACGGCAATTCGGTAACGGGGTGCCGTGGCCATCGGGCAATCGGGCAATCGGGCAATTCGGCAACTTGGTACTACCAGTACTTGCCTTCGTCTCTCGAACTCCTGCGCCTCCTAATCGCCCAAACGCCACCTTGTCAAATCACCAGATTGCCCAGTCCCCCCGTCGCCACCTTCCCGAGCCGCCCAATTGCCAAGGTGCCAGATCGCCGGCTCGCCAAGTCGCCATTCCAGTGATGCCGACATTACGGCACATTGCCGAAATATCGGCGTTACTTGTCAATGACTTCCTGTCTATCGAATGACTAGCATCATCTAAAAATCCTTCATTAAAGAATAGTTACATGCACAATAGCCGAATGATTATTGCCTGGAATGGATATTGCCTATCGGATAAGTGTTGTTTGCTTGATCGGTGTTGTTAAGTGCATCCTCCTCCAGCCAATGATTTAGCAAGAAGGCGAGGCGGTGATGATTCACTCGAGTGTCAGGATGGTGCTTCCTGCCGAGCGGTTGAGTGAGGTTACAGGGATCCTCGCCTCGATGACCGAGCGGACCAGAGCAGAACGCGGGTGCCTCGGTTGCCATCTCTACCGGGACGCCCTGGAAGAGGCCGTCCTCACCTTTGAGGACACCTGGGCGAGCGAAGCCGATCTGGAACGGCATCTCCGCTCCCAGGACTACCGACAGTTACTCCTGGTGATGGAACTGGCGCGGGTACCACCGGAGATCAGGTTCGACAGGGTGTCCCACTCGACTGGCCTTGAAACCATCCAGAAAGCCAGAGGCTGAATCGAGGACGGGAATTCCTGCCATCGGCCGTCAAGAGTCGCTGAGCCACCGACCAGGCACGATATACGGAGTCAAACGTCAGGACACCGAGGATTGTTGCGATGACACGTCATGCGAGGCCGATTGTTCTTCTTGCGCTCTTTCTCACCCTGTCACTCTTGATCGGTTGTAGCAGCGTGGCAACGAAGACGATCCGATTCACGGAAACGCCGGTGTATCCGCCGACGTTCCCGGACATCGTCCAGGTGCTCCGCGCCGCGCCGATGCGACCGCACGCGCGGCTGGGCGAGGTCTATGTCGAACCGGAAGGCAACGCGTCGGCGGATGCGATCGAGGCCGGTCTCCAGAAAGGCGCCGCGCCGCTCGGGGCCGACGCGGTGGTGATCGTGGCCGATCGGACGCTGAAGATGGGTGCGCTTGTCGAGACGTCATGGGAGAAGCGCGATCTGCTGCCGACCCCCGACCGGGTGGTCGTGGGTGTGGCCATCCGGTATCTTCAGTGACGAGGACGCGAAGAGAGTGTCTGAAGCGAAGAGTGTCACCACAAGAAGCACAGAATACACAGGTGTTTCGATCAGCTCAGGCTGCCGGAAAGGCAGCGCGAGTAGAAGAATGGGCCTTCATCGCTTGGACCGTGAGACGATGAGTTCGAGTCAGGGAGAACGTCGGAGGAGTGTCCAGGTCACGCTTCAGCGATACTTGCCGCCCCTAAGCAGCGCCTTCACTTCATCGTGGCTGCCCAGGAATGCAACAAAGAGATCGGTCGGCCGGTCTTGGAAGATGAAGCGCAACGAGAGGCTGCCGCGACATTCGAACAGCTTTGCGCCCAGCTTGCGAATGCCGATGCCGCTGTGGGTGTGGGGTTGGCCGAAGCTTTCGGCAAGCTCGCACAATGCGAGCAGGCACTCTACTTTCTCGCCCTTTGGCAGTTCCCGCAACCGTTGCAGCACGCCCTGGGCAATGGAGAGAGGCCTAGCCAGTCAGCTTCCTCAGCTCTTCGGCTGTGACGGTGACCAGCTTTCCGGAACGCTTGAGTCTGCGGTAATAGCCGTCGGTGGCTTCTTCGACGGCGGCGACTTGGTCCGCTGTGGCTCCATATTCGCGCTGCGCGTAATCCGTGGATTCAACTTCCACTTTGCGCAGGGCGATGATGTCCGCGCCGCAGACAATACCGATATCTTCGCCGCGAGAAGCAGCAGCCAGCCACCGACTCAGGTTTTTCTTGGCGTCCGTGATCGTCAGAGTCTTCATAAGGACTCTATACAGCCTCCAATAAGTCCTTGTCAAGGAACTTGTCCGGCGGGCAAGCGAGAAAGGATCAGGGGCGGAATCTGAAGATGGGTGCGCTTGTCGAGACGTCATGGGAGAAACGCGATCTGCTGCCGACTCCCGACCGGGTGGTCGTGGGT
>CAVOIV010000033.1:0-85066 GCA_963695995.1 uncultured Methylomirabilota bacterium | reverse complement strand
TATGGGGCGGCGAGCGCGTCGAGAAGATCGTACACGCCCAACTCGCGCACATGGGATTCTAGAGCGTGGAGGCGGCCCGCAACGATCGGCAGGAGCGTGGCCGGGTGAAGCGGATCGAAAGACTCAAGGGTATCGTTCGATGCCGCGAAGAACACGGCAAGGTCGAGCCCAATGGCAAGACCCAATAAACAGGCGAGAATAAAATATCTCATGTGGGCTCCCTCCCGTGCGACGCCGTGCGTTTGCTGCGGCTATCGCGACTGGGACTGAGTCAGGCAACTCTCGCGTCGGAATCGCTCGCGGTACGGGGTGGCGAACTCCTCAACAAGGCCCCTTACAAGCTCGCTCGTAGCGGATCCGAATGCGCGAAGGCCGCTGTCAATATGAAGAAAGAGCGGGGCTGGGCGGTTTGGATCAAAAAGACGCAAGCGAGTCCTTGGACGGCGCAGCGAGCAAGCCAAGACCGAAGGTAATAGCGAGAGCAATCACGCCGACGAGAAGAACGTATCTCATGTGTCACCCCTCCCCGTGTTTCGCCGTACGATGCGTGCCCGGATGACGGCCACAGCCTGAACGACGGAGTCCGGTTGTCAACCCTAATCTCCTGGCGCGATGCGTCCCCCGACTGATCCACCCCTGGGCGTGATCCCGGTCCCGATGAAAGGTGCGGTCTTGTTATTGACGGTCGCCGAGTTTACCGCCGGAGTACGCCGCGGAAAATCGTCGCGCCGCCGGGTCGCCATGGGGTGGCGGGAACGGACAACGCACGGGGGGAGCGATGACGCGGAAGGCACCTAGGCCAACAGACCCACCCTTTCTCGTGACCGTGGCCTTGACCGGTGCGACCTGTGCGTTGGGCCCCTCGCGCCCGGGAGCGGCTCCCCGGCTCGTGTGTGACGTGCCGGGAAGCCTCTGCCCCACCAGAGAACCCGACCACTTCTCTCCTAGAACGTCCTGAGAGGACCGGACCCTGTGCCGGATACCTTTTTGCCACTAGAAACCGTACGTGCGGCCGTGGCGCCACGTGGCGGGGCCGTGGTAGCATCGCGCGGACTGTGTCCGGTGTGTGGGCAGCCCATGACGGGGCGGCAAGCGTCCGCCTGCTCCGACCGGTGCCGAGCGGCGAAGAGTCGACGACAGCGAGCGGGGCACAGGCGGACGCCGACCAGCGCGTGTGGGAGTTGTTGGAGGCAGCATTGCGGGCGCTGGTATGGGTAGATGCACCGACGGCATAAGGCGGGCGCGACCATGACCCCACCCACACCGGACCTAGCGGAAGTAGTGGCGCGACTGGAAAAGGTAGAACGGGAGTTACTCGCCGGCAAGCGCCGCAACCGCTGCCTGCTGGTCGCTGGCGGGCTCGGGCTTGTAGGTGTGGCCCTGGTCTGGACGTTGGCGACAATCCCCCCGCCCGCCCAGGCCCAGGGGCGGAAAGTGATCCGGGCGAATCAGTTCATTGTTGAGGACGAGAATGGCAACTCCCGCGCCGGGTTGAACGTGACCAAGGACTGGGTAGCGCTGGCCCTTAACGACGAGACCGACACAAGCCCCGCGCCATACTCGGAGTGAACAAGGACGGCCCGAGGCTGGTCCTGTTCGACCAGACCGTCAAGACCCGCGTCGGGGTGATCGTGAACAAAAAGGTGGGGCCGGGGCTATTGCTGAGCGACGAGAATGGGAAGGGGGTCTGGTCGCAACCATGAAAACGCTTGCCCTGGTCAACAACAAGGGCGGGGTCGAGAAGACGGCCCCGACGGGGAAGCGGGCGGCGAGAATGCCCGGTTGCGCGGTCTGGCCGAGCCAATCCTGCTGGAACTGAGCAACGGCTGAATGACTTCGAAAGGAGTGGGGAGCCGTGAGGATTGACGCAGGCAGACGTCGTCGGATTCTCTTGGTCGTGTTGCTCGCCCTGAATGTGTTGTCCATCCCGCCATTACTTTGAGTACGTTTTCCCCTCGGTATCAGTTGGCCGCGGTGCAAGGCATCATGGTTCGGTTAGATACTCGGACCGGAAGCATGCGGGTGTTTGCCCTTGGGCCGCAGAGTGAATCGCTGCCCAGAGACGTTGCGTTCCTAGATCTCGCGATTTGGGAGGGTCCAGGCGCCGGACTCTTACAGAAACTTCTTGACAAGTAGTAACGTATAGGTTACTAATATGACTTCGACACTCAAGAGGCTCATCATGCGGCTGAAGCAACTTCGGGCAGCACGGGACATGAGCCAGGCGGATCTTGCGGAACGTTCCGGGGTTTCCCGCGAGTATATCGCCCGGCTCGAAACCGGCCATCACGACCCGAGCCTGAGCACCCTGGTCAAGCTGGCGAAGGCCCTCAAGGTGAAGCCGGGGAAGTTGCTGGAGTAACAGGGAAGGGTGAGACGGAGAAAGAATGCAAAATACATTGTTCGCGCAATTGACTGGATGGGAAGTTTGGGTGGGAAAGTTTCAGTTCGATCAATGGGATGCGTTTGTGCGGCGACCGTCAGGTCGGGCCGTTCCGCGACGGTCGCGAGGATGAACTCGTGCCCTGTGGACCTTTTCACACCCGTCCAGAGGCCGGGCAGGCGGGCATCGTGTACGCTCGCACGAAAACCTGACCCTAACACAAGGCGCCCCCGCATCGGCGGCAACCGACCGGGGGCTTGGCCCATGTCTCACACTCACAAGGAGGAGCACCATGAGCAAGAAGACCCTGCCATACAGACCCACCCGCGTCAAGCCCGAACCGCCGCCGCACCCGATCTTCGCTATGCTCCGGATGATTGAGCACGCCTGCACCAAACGGAACCGGCTGGCATCGGCGCAGCTGATGAACCTATGCCGGATACTCGAAGGGCACGAGGCCGCCAAGGCGGCGTGAGGGGGAAGCCGTGGCGCGAGGCTCGGTCATCTGGCGGTGTCAGGAGTGCGGGACCCGCACCGGGGCGCCCTGCAAACATCCCGGCGGCTGGTACACGATCAAGTCCCCGGTCCAGGTCTGGGGAACCGGCGCAAACGCAGGTGGTCCGAAAGATCAAGCGGAAGGAGTCCCGCTGAAATAGAAGGGGAAGCGCGTCAAGAAGCTCGCCGAGGTCCTCCCGGCCGAGCGGCGCACGACGTACCAGGCGTATGAGTGCCACGTCGGGGTACACTTCAAGCCGGCCTTTGGCCCCCTGGCCCTCCAAGCGATCCACCGGGACACGATCCAGGGCTACCTGGCCTCCAAACTCGCGGCCGGGACCAAGCCGAAGTCGGTCAAGAATCACTTCGTCATTCTCAAGGAAATGCTGAAATACGCCGTCGAGTGGCACTGTCTCGTGACGAATCCCGCCGCGGGCGTCAAGGCCCCCCGGGTGGAGCGGGAGGAGATGGACCGCCTCACGCCGGGCGAGGTGCGCCACCTCCTGATGGGCGTGCCCGAGAGACGACGGCGCCGCGTTCATCGTCTTCAGGATTCAAGAAGGCGCTCACCCGGGCCGGGCTCCGGTCGCTCCGCTGGCATGACCTTCAGCACGCGTACGCCAGCCTGCAACTCTTTTGGTCTTCGAGCAAGGGCCACCACGAGGGCGGATTCTGCAACTGTCCTGTAACCCGAACCTCCCGGAACACGGTGGAAGACCGGATAAAGCCGAGCATGAATGTTTCCGCGTAACTGCTGACCATACAAGGGCATAACGTGATATATTGGAAATGCGTGGAAACGCCTCGGGCAAATCGGGACCAAGGGGTCGGAGGTTCAAATCCTCTCGCTTCGACCAGATTCCATCCTGGAAACAACGGCCCGAGAGCGATAACTCGAGCCATTGTTCCTTTTCAGTGGGTCCGTGCTACGTTGCGGTATCGGCGCGCTTCGGCGTCCGCATGCGCACCAAGGAGACCGTCGGATCATGACACAGATGCCCGCCTGCCCTTATTGCGGCGCAACGCACCCTGCGGTTTTGGCGGGCGGGGTGTGCCCGGTGTGTGGGACCCCGCTGGCGCCAGAACCGACGAGGGCCATTCGACCGACCACCATACTCTGGATCGATGACGACCGACTTCTCCTCAGTGTCTGCGGGGATGCCTTCGAGCGATTCGGATTCCAGGTCGTCGTCGCGAGCGACGGCCCCACGGGAATCGAGTTGGCCAAGAAGGAGCAACCGGACCTGATCCTGCTCGACATTGTGATGTTCGGCATGGATGGACTCGAGGTCTGCCGGCGGCTGCGCGCTGAGCCCGCGCTCGCGGAGACTCCCATCGTGCTCCTGACGGTCCTGGATGACGCCGGAATACGCGACCGGGGGCGCGAACTGGGAGCGACCACGGTCTGGTCGAAACCGTTCGGCCCGGACGATCTCGTCGCGAAGGTGACCAAACTGCTCGGGCAGACGCCGCGCAGGACGGTCCTCTGAAGGGGTGGAGGACTTCCGGCGAACAGACGCTTGACGGACGCGGGCTTCCCATGAAGATTCTAGCGCTCAGCGATCAGGTGGTGGAGCTGATCTATAGCCCGCGGGTCAAGGACCGGTTCGGAGACGTCAAGCTGGTCCTGGGGTGCGGCGATCTCCCGGCCTACTATCTCGAGTACGTGGTTTCGACGCTGAATGTTCCGTTCTTTCACGTCCCGGGTAACCACGACCTGCCGACCTCCGGCCCCGGATGGGAACGGCAGCCCCTGGCGGAGATCCCCCTGGACTGCGGGAACCTGGACGGGCGGTTTGTGGAAGAGCAAGGCCTCCTCTTGGCCGGTCTCGGCGGCAGCGTGCGGTACCGTCCGGACGGAGACCATCAGTACACGCAAGCGGAAATGAGCCGTCGCGTCCTGGCCCTAACGCCGCGCCTCTGGATGAATCGCGTTCGGCACGGGCGTGCGCTCGATCTCTTGATCACCCATTCGCCACCCAAAGGCATTCACGACGGGATCGATCCCGCGCACGTCGGGTTTGTCGCCTTCAATCGCTTCATCGCGCGGTTTCGCCCCCGATATCTCCTGCACGGCCATTCGCATGTGTGGCGCCGCGACACCATCGTCACAACCCAGGTTGGGGCCACCACGGTCGTCAACGTGTGCCCCTACCGCGTCATCGAGATCGCACCCAATCATGCTGGATGAGATTGCCGCACGGGTGCAGGCGGATTTTGCACGCGCCCGCTCCCGAGCATTCTTCAGCGATATTCTGGGGTTCCTTTCCGGACGTCCCAGGCGGCTGCTTTCGTACGATCAGGTCAAGGAGAAGCTGCGGATCGGCGGTCCCATCTACCGTGGGATCCGGACCGTCGAAATCGCGCGTATCGTGGGCAGCGTCAATCGCTACGCCGACTTCGATCGCGCCTTCCTGCCGATGCACAATCGGATCGCCAGTCGGTGGCAGCACGTTGATCGGGCGTTTTACGAAGATGTCAGCCTCCCCCCGGTGGTTCTCTACCAGGTGGGGGATGTGTACTTCGTCGTGGATGGGCATCATCGGGTCTCCGTCGCGCGGCAACAGGGGCAGGAATTCATCGAAGCCGAGGTACGCGAGTGCAAGGTGAAGGTCCCGGTGGAGCCCGATCTTCGTCCGGAAGACTTGGAGATCCTCGGCGCCCGGGTGGAGTTCCTGGAGCGGAGCGGTCTGGACCGGGTGCGTCCAGGGGCGGACATCGCGGTGTCCGTCCCGGACGGCTATAGCCGAATGCTGGAACATATCGCGGTGCACCGCTATTTCATGGGACTGGACGAGCAGCGCGACATCTCGGAGGACGAGGCCGTCATCCACTGGTATGAGACCGTGTATCTTCCGGTCGTCCGGGTCATTCAGGAGCAGGGCATTCTGAAGGCGTTCCCCGGGAAAACCGAAGCGGACTTATACATCTGGGTGATGGATCACCAGCATTTCCTCCACGAACAAGGGCAGGACCTATCGCCGCCGGAAGTCGCGGCCGCCCAATACCTGGAGCGTTTGGACCGCTCCTTCGAGATGTGAGCCGACTGGCGGTAATTGACAAGGCTGTCGAAATGCGATAGAAGTTCGCGCACGCGGCGGTGAAGCAGAGGAAAGCGGGCGTCCGCGAGGCGGAAGACGTGTTCCATGGAAGAACGTGCCGCGATGCCGTCGGATGGCACGGATGTCATGTCGTTGGAAGTCCGCGTGGGGGGTCGCGTCCAGGGGGTCGGCTTCCGGTACTTCGCGCACGAGGTCGCGCGACGACTGCAAGTCGTGGGGTATGTCGTGAATCAGCGGGACGGTTTTGTCCGCACCTATGCGGAGGGGCCACGGGCCGTGCTGGAATCGTTCCTGCGACAGATCGAGCGAGGCCCCGCGGGAGCCTGCGTGCGCGAGGTGCGAAGTCATTGGGGACCCGCGACCGGGCAGTACACCTGCTTCAGCATCGAACGGACTACATAAGCGGAGGTCGCCGACCATCATGGTCATCGAGGACCTGAAGCAACGGATCCGAGAGATCCCGGATTTTCCGAAAGCCGGCATCCTGTTCCGTGACATCACACCCCTGTTATCGGACGGGCAAGCGTTTCGGCAGGCGATCGATTTCATAGGCGGACGGTATCTGGACCGCAAGATTGACATCGTGGTCGGGGTGGAGGCGCGAGGTTTCATCATGGGCTCCGCGCTGGCCTACAAGCTGGGTGCTGGGAACGCGCTGGTCAGGAAACAAGGGAAGTTGCCCTTCAAGACCAACCGATCCACCTACGCCCTCGAGTACGGAACGGACACGCTCGAGATCCACCAGGATGCCATCCGGCCGGGCCAGCGGGTCGTGCTGGCGGACGATCTTTTGGCGACCGGCGGGACGATCTCGGCGGCAGCGGATTTGGTTCGCCAATTAGGTGGCGAGATCGTGGAGGCGGCCTTTCTGATCGAGTTGACCGCATTGAATGGGCGGGAGCGTCTGAAGGGCTTGCCCGTCTTTTCGTTGATTCAGTATTAGGCAAAAGGCGCGCCCGACTCGTTGCCGCTCGCAGGGCCCTGTAGCTCAGCTGGATAGAGCGCCGCCGTCCTAAGGCGGGCGTCGGGGGTTCGAATCCCTCCAGGGCCGCCAGTACCGGGCGAAGATTCCTGAGAGCGTTATCGGTTTCTCGACCACGCATCATAGAAGAGGTCAGCGCCGCTCATGCCAAAAGAGTTTAGCAAGCAAGACGTCCGGCGGAATCCCCTAGCTGTATGGGTCGGAAAAGCCCTCCTATTCGGGCAAGGACACAAGACGCTGGTTGGGGTGATCCTAGTGGGTGCTCTGGTCGCGGCGGCAGCGGCCGGCGCCTACGGGTGGTACCAGGAACGGCAAGAGCGTGCAGCGCAAGCGCTCTTCGTGAAAGCGCAGGCGGCCCTGGTGGCGGTCAAGCAGGGGACGCCAGTCAACCCCGAGGAAGCGAAGAAGGTGTACGCCGAGATCGCCGACGGGTATCCGGGCACCGTGAGCGCCGAGGAATCGTTGATCCGGCTAGGTAACTTGCAGTATGACGGCGGGAAAACAGCCGAGGCTATCGGGACCTTCGGGCGCTATCTGACCACGTATCCACGTGGCCGATTTCGGGTGATGGCTGGGGTCGGGAAGGCCTACGCGGAAGAAACAGCGGGCAATCTGCCGGCTGCAGAGAGGACCTTGAGCGATCTCTTGCCAACCGTCGCGAATGATCCATTGGCCGGGGAGGCGTATTCGAGCCTAGCACACGTGTACGAGGCCATGAAGAAGCCGGAAGAGGCGGTCCGGGTTTACGGGCAGATTGCCGAACGCTTCGCGCAGACACACTGGGGACAGAACGCTGTTCAGCGGATGGGCGCACTGAAGACGAAATAGCTGACTGATCTACCGGGGAATACGTAGAGATTCGGGTTCGTTCAAATGCGCGGCATCTCTATGCTGAGAGTGTCGCGCACGTTAAGCCCGCAGAAACCAAACCGATCCCAGATGTAGTTTTGGCTGTTGCCCCTGGCTGCGCCGTTCCCGTCGCCGATGGTTTTCCCACCGAAGGTCTTACCGGTTCAAGTTCTTTCTTCAAAATCCGACTGGTTTCGGCTCAGAGTTCGTGGTGAGGAAGAGCCTCACGAAAGGATCGCCAAGCCTTGGGCTCGGAGACGTGAGCAAGAAGGGCCATCAGAACCGATCGGCACATAGGCGATTCTCCAAGGCTCGCGGAGAGGAGGAGAACCCATTTGGGCAGACTCGAGTACGAACCCGGCTCAAGTTCCCTGTTGTCTCGATTTTATTATAAGGTCTGATAATGTGTATTATGTAAATATTTAACCAAGAAACTAAGAATCAGCAGCCCCCACACCGGTCCTCGCGTCACTCTTCTTCATCAGCACATCCCTATCGCGGATCCCGCCCAACACTCGTGATCGCCTCCTGTAGTATTGATCCACTGATCACACGACGATTGAACCCGGTTGCGCATAGCCGGATTCGCGTTGTCGCACGCAGGACCCCCTTCCTTGCCACCGGGATATTTCTCGAAGATCGTCGGATTCTCCGCCGTCCAATAATTTCGATATATACGCAGGGACATCTCTGCCCACTTGAGCAATCCAATCATGTCACGAAACCCTTCGCGATGCCTGGCCGTTCTCTTATACACTTTCCTTATTGCGTGATATATACTATGTAACAGATTAATTATATTACGCTTTTAAAATATCATTCGCACACTAATCAATGCCATTGTCACAGCTGACCCAAGGTTGAGAAAAGCTTTCAAGCGGTAAAAGTACGACGAATGGAATCCAGACCTCGAGGTGTTCACACTGAAGATCGACCACTCGAAGCATCGCACGGGCCGATGCGTTCCGGACCTTCGCGGTGGGCTTTCAGGAAGAGATAAACGAAGACTACGAGCCCCCGCGGGCCGAGTTTTTCTTCAACCCGCTCGCGTATAACCAGGGAGTGCGCGGACGATTACTCACCCTCGACGCCCCCGCCCGGCTGATCGAATCCGCCCCCATTGTCACTGGGCCGCCTTCGGGTGGCCGAGGTGTCGGGGAGCTGGTCGGTCTGTGGGTGATGCGGTGTGGAACGACTGAGAGCGCCTGACGGATGTCAGGTTAATACGTCGGGGGTTTTTTGACGGGAGCGGTGAAGAACGAGTCCACCAGATCGTTTTCCCGGGATTCGATCTCGTGCAGGCGGCTTTTCTCGTTGCGATCTGGCGCCGGAAGGTTGTCTGACGCGAAGGTGTCCAGAACCTTCAAGGCGAGCAGGCCCACACAGACCGCCACGGGCAAGCCAAAGATGCCACCGAACAAAACGTACTGCATGTCCCTATCCCTCCGGTTCTCCGCCGTGCGTTGTTTGCGACGATGACGGCCATAGCGTGAAGAACGGATTCCAGATGTCAACCCCAATCTCCTGGCCCTGATGAAGGACGCGACGGACCCGCCCCCGGGCCTGATCCCGGTCCCGATGAAAGGCGCGACCCAGCTCCTGACCGAGCGCGAGTTCACGGCGCGCATCCGCGCGGAACCTTACGGACACGTTTTCGGGCACGTTACCGGAAATCGGCCAGGGGCCTCTCTCGGAACTTTTTGAAAAGGTTGGTGGCGGCGGGTGGATTCGAACCACCGACATAGGGCTTATGAGACCCCCGCTCTACCAACTGAGCTACGCCGCCACGGGAGAAGTTACGACACGTCACCGGAGGGTGGGCTGACTGAGGACGAGCGCATAATAAAGAAGCGTACCGACGGTGTCATGTCACCGGCTAACTGTTCCGTGATTCTGTCACCCTTTGGAGGTTAGGGCAGTAGGCTCTCCCCACGGAAGGGAGGGCCCATGAGTCCACGTAATGAGGTAATCCCGATGCGCCAGCACGAGCTGCATCGTTACCATACCCTGCACTTAGTCCTCGAGCACCGGCTCACCGGCGCCGAGGCCGCCCAGCATTTGGGGCTGAGCCTCCGGCACGTCCGGCGCCTCCTCGCCCGGGTGCGGCATGCGGGGCGCCGCGGCATCATCCATGGAAACCGGGGGCGGCCGTCGTGTCGGCGCCTGGCGGAGGGCACCCAGGAGCAGATCCTCACGCGCGCCCGGAAGACGTACGCCGGCCTGAACACGACCCACCTGACGGAGAAGCTGCAGGCCGAGGGGCTCGCGGTCAGCCGGGTCACGGTCTATCGCGTCCTCCGCGCGGCCGGGGTGGCCCGCCCGCGGCACCGGCGGCCCCCCCGCCATCGGGCCCGCCGGGAGCGCAAGGCCCAGGCCGGCCTCCTCGTTCTCTGGGACGGGAGCCCCCATGCCTGGCTGGAGACCCGGGGGCCCCGGTGCTGTCTGGTCGGCGCGATGGACGATGCTACCGGGCACCTCCTGCCCGGGGCGCTCTTCGTCCCCGCCGAGGATGCCGGGAGCTACCTCCGGGTACTCCGGACGGTGGTCGGCACCTGCGGGATCCCGGTGGCCCTCTATATGGACCGGCATGGGATCTTCCAGCGCCATGACGCCGCCTGGACCCTGGCCGAGGAGCTCCGGGGGGCTCAGGAGCCCACGCAAGTCGGGCGGGCGCTGGCGGCGCTGGGGATCGCGGCCATCTTTGCCCTGAGCCCGCAAGCCAAGGGGCGGATCGAGCGCCTCTGGGGAACCCTCCAGGACCGGCTCGTCGCCGAACTCCGCCTGGCGGGCATCACCACGCTCGCCGCGGCCAATGCCTTCCTCCCCGGGTTCACCGTGCGCTTCAACGCCCGCTTCGGGCGGCCGGCGGCAGACCCCGTGGCCGCCTGGCGGCCCGTCCCCCGGGGCCTGGATCTCGAGCGCATCTGCAGCTTCTACACGGCGGCCACGGTGCTCAACGACAACACCGTGCGGACGCAGGGCCTGGTCCTCCAGATCCCGTCGGGGCCCGGGGGCCGGGGCTACGCCAAGGCTCGGGTAGAAGTCCGCCAGCTCCTCGATGGGTCGTGGCGGATCTACCACCACGACCGGCTCCTTGCCACGCAGGCGGCCTTGGCGGGTCCGCCGGTCCGCAGTCTGCGCCGCCGTCACTACGCTGGCCCCTCCCGGCGCCGGGGTGACATGTTCACTGAACAGTTAGGGTGACCGATTGACAGAACTACAACAGCCCCGCCTTGCGAGCACGGCCCCGCGCGGCCGTGTGGCCGACCGCCGCGGTCGCTTCAGCGTTGCGGGCGCGGTTTCGCGTCCTCCAGACGACGTTGTATTTCGTGTCGTTCACGCTCGATATCTTTCGGTTCGTAGTACTGCGGCCGGTAATTCCGGAGGGCCTCCATCACCCACACCAATCCCGCCGCGGTCAACGCGATCAACCCCAGCGCCACCAGCCAGATCAGCGCCCGTCGCACCCGCTGCCGACGGCGGAATCGTCGGACTTGCGGACCGACCATCCGGCGTCGGCCCACCGGCGCGTCGAACGCCACACCATGAGAGAACCAGGACCCTTCGTGCGGTTTCGCCCAGCGAACCGTCCCGGACCGCGCCACCGCACCGTCCACCGTCAAGCGCACCCGACTTCCTGCCGGGGCTTCTGCCGGGAGGCGTACGCAGACGCCGTCGGTGCTCAGATTATCGATCTCTCCAGCCAAGGTGATCGGGGGCTGGCCGGGGTGGCGAATAGTCGCTTTGGTCGCGGAGCGGAATTCCCAGCGCGGGGCACGCACCTGAGCCACCACCTCGACAACGTCAAGATGGTGACGGCGGCGCGGGTCCTTGAGGGCCCAGCGGAAGAATCTGGTCTGGCACTGCTCGCAGCGAAACGGGAGGACACCACACCAGGTCAGGAGGCCGCGCTCGAGCCATCCCCGTCGATGGGCGGCGTAGGTGTCGGTTGTGTGGCAGACCGGACATCCGCGCATGGTGGCTCTGTGCACCCTCCCGACCGGCGTGCGCCTCTTTCCGGCCGCCGTTCCGACGCGCCTGGCGACAACTCAAAACTATACAGAAATGCACGATGATGGCAAGACGATTCCTCGCAGCGTGCGATTCCGCTTCGGGGTTTCCGGGCGATTTGGTATAGTGCCGGCCTCATGTCAACGCGTGCCACCTCTTCATCCGCGCTTTCACCGCAGCCCCGACCAGCAGATCCGGAGGAGGCGACCACCGATCGCCTGATCTGGCTCGTTGGCCTCTCCCACGCCACGAATCACTTTGTGATGCTGATCTTTCCCGCGGTGTTGTTGCTGGTCCAGGCAGAGTTCGGCCTTGGGTACAGCGGTCTTGGGATGCTGGCGAGTGCCAGTTTCCTCTGCTACGGCCTCTTGGCTCTTCCTGCGGGAATGCTGGCGGACCGCCTGGGTGGTGAGCGAGTGCTGGCCGTCTGGCTGCTGGGTGGCAGCCTTGCGTGCTGCGGGATCGGCTTCGCCACCGGCCCATGGACCTTGGGTGCCGGACTCGGCGTCCTCGGCCTCTTTGCCAGCCTACACCATCCGGCGGGGTCCGGAATCCTCGTTGGGTTGCGACAACGGTTGGGCGCTGACGTCGCCCGGGCATTCGGCCGCTCGGGGATCCTGGGCAATGTGGGCTTGGCGGGGTCCCCGATCCTGACGGCTGCTATCGGGGCCCGCTGGGGCTGGCGTGCTGCCTTCTTCGTGGGGGCGCTTCCGGGACTTCTCCTGTTCCTCCCCTTGTGGCGGCAGCCTCACCTGACCCCGATGGAACCGCACGCCACGGGCGACGGAACCTCGCAGCGGAGAGGCCCGAGCGGACACTGCTTTCACGTTCCCGCTGGTTCTACTCTTCGGCCTCGAGACACTGATGGGGTTCGTGTTTCAGGGGTTTTCTACCTTCTTGCCCGCACACCTGGCGGGCCATGCGGGAATCGCCGCGCTCACGGCCGCGCAGGTGCGGCGCGGTGGCGCCTTCGCCAGCCTCGCCCTGCTGTTCGGCGGCCTCGGCCACCTCACGGCGGGGCGACTGATGGGATATCGACACCGTGAGGCGCTCTTCCTGGCCGCGGTCACGGTGAGCACCTGCTGTCTCGTCGGCATGGGGACCCTGGGCGGCGCCCCCCTGGTTTTGTGCAGCGTCCTCTTCTCCTTCACCTATTTCGCGCTGGGGACGATCAGCAATACGTTCATGGCACTCCACACCCCGCCGCGGTTGGGCGGCACGGTCTTTGGCATCACCTTTAGCTTGGCCTTTGGGTTCGGGTCGATGGCATCCAGCACGATGGGAATACTCGCGGAGCGGTTCGGACTCGCGGCGGTCTTCCTGGCGTTGGGGCTGGTGAGCCTCGGGGGCGTGGCGCTGGTGTCCTGGTTCGGTGCGGCGACGGCAGGCTGGCGCGGTCACCGGCCCTCCGCCTGAGCGCGTATCCGGTCCCACCAGAGACGAACCGGCGCGGACGCTCAGTCCTGCGTCGCCCCCAGGCGAACCTCCGGGAGCTCCAAGTACCACAGCAGGAACGCGGACCACGCCATGGCCACCAGCGTGAAGGCCAGGTATGGGAGATTGAGGACCGTCGCGCCTCCCACCGTTTTCGTTGCATGCGCCCACAGCATCATGATCCGGCTGATGATGTTGAAGCCCTGCGCAAAGATCATGAGATGCCAGGGCCACAGCGCATGACTGCGCCGCACCAGCAGTTGGAGGTCGGCGGTCACCACCATGATCGCGAGGAGCAGCGGCAGCCACCACTCCTGCGAGTTGGGCGCAAAGGAGTCCGGCGGAAACAAGAGCAGCGGGATCACTTGGAGGACAAGGATTCCGACGATAGCGCGACGTGCGGCGAGGGGACGACGTTGCATGATCGCCAATCTCCTTCCAATCCGTGGGCCTGTCCCGCACCAGGCGGGCGGGATCGCCCGACTTTGACCATCACCTTATATCTGTTGTGCGCGGAGCCTGTCAAGTCGCTTGACATTTTGTCGGACCTTGGATATTAAGGACGTGGGTTTTTACCTGGAACGGCATCCGCGGAATAGCCGGAACGCACCAATTTCGACCGGAAATTGGACGATTTTCCTTCGGTCATGTGTGCTGTCGGATGCCACGGCAGACACGGTGTATCCGGAAACCGTCTGCGAGAAAGGGGGGATTGCGCCTACGCGGATCGGCGACGCACGCTGAACAGGGAGCGGGCTTCCCGGTTTCGGCTCTCGAGTCTGGCTCCGATGTTTCGATGGCCTTCCCTCAGAACACTTTCGGCGGAGGAGATGTTGCAATGCGCGCACTCAAACTAGCTGGTCTGCTCGCCCTCTCAGTAGTGATCTTCGCAGCCTGTGGCCCCAGCGGAACCGACAACGATCAAGGTCGCCATCCTGGCCCCCTTGTCTGGTCCGGTTCCGACGTTCGGCGTGTCGACGCGCGATGGCGCGCTGCTTGGCCATCGAAGAGTGGAATGCCAAGGGCGGCGTCCTCGACAAGAAGATCGCCGCCGATCGTCGAAGACAGCCAGTGCACCCCGGACCCGGCCGTCAACGCGGCCAACAAGGTCATCGACCAGGACAAGGTGAAGTACATCATCGGTGAGGTCTGCTCCAAGGCCTCCATCCCGGTGTCCGAGATCGCCAACGCCAAGAAAGTCATCCAGATCAGCCCCACCTCCACCAACCCGGACGTGACCGTGGGCAAGGACGGCAAGGTGAAGGACTACATCTTCCGTGCCTGCTTCATCGATCCGTTCCAGGGCACGGTGGGCGCCAAGTTCGCCCTCGACACGCTGAAGGCCAAGAACGCCTTCATCATGCTCGACCAGGCGAATGACTACGTGAAGGGGCTGGCCGAGTTCTTCGAGAAGGCCTTCACCGCCGGCGGCGGCAAGATCGTCGGCAAGGAGACCTACACCGCGAAGGACACCGACTTCTCCGCCATCCTGGCCAAGGTCGCTGCCGCCAAGCCGGACGTGGTCTACCTGCCCGACTACTACAACGTCGTCAACCTGGTGACCAAGCAGGCCAAGGAGAAGGGCATCAAGGCGCCGTTCATGGGCGGTGATGGTTGGGACTCCTCCGACCTGGACAAGAAGGCCGCCGAGGGCGGGTTCTTCACCAACCACTACTCGCCCGAGGACAGCCGGGCCGAGGTGCAGAACTTCGTGAAGGCGTTCGGCGCCAAGTACAAGGACGACAAGGGACAGCCGAAGGTTCCGGACGCCCTGGCGGCCCTTGCCTACGACGCGACCAACATGCTGCTCCAGGCCATCAAGGAGGCTGGTGCGGACGATACGGCCAAGGTGAAGGATGCCATGGCCAAGATCCAGTTCAACGGGGTGTCCGGCAAGATCACGCTTCGATGCCAAGCACAACCCCGTCAAGTCGGCCACCATCCTCGCCGTCAAGGACGGCAAGGTCCAGTTCAATTCCGTGGTGAATCCGTAAGGATCGCCGTCGGCATCGCGTCCGCGTAGAGGGCGCCTCCGGGCGCCCTCTACGCATGTGGTCCCTCGCGACGTTCCGGCACGCTGGAGTAGAGATTCTTATGCGCCCCAATACCGCTGCGCCCGCCGGGCCGGTGGCCCGCAAGCCCGGTTCGAGACTCGGCTGGATCGGGAAGGCTTTCTGGGCCTCCTGGGCTTGCTGACCGCATTCATTCTGGTCCGCAATCTGTTTCACGACCCGAAGCTCTTTCTCCAGATCGTCATCAACGGGCTGCAGCTCGGATTCGTCTACGCCCTGATCGCCCTCGGCTACACCATGGTCTATGGCATCGTGAGCTGATCAACTTCGCGCACGGCGACGTGTTCATGGTGGGCGCCTTCGTCAGCTTCTACGCGGTCACCCGATTCCAGCTCCATGTGTGGCCGGCGGTGGTGTTCCCGCAGTTCCCCGGACGCTCTGGTCGTCGTGATCGGGTCCCTGACGGTCATCCTCCTCTCCATGGTGGTCTGCATGGCGCTGGCCATCACCATCGAGCGCGTGGCCTACAAGCCGCTGCGCGACGCCCCGCGGATCGCCGCCCTCATCACCGCCATCGGCGTGTCGTTCTTCCTGGAGTTTTTTGGAGCGTTGAGCTTCGTCTTTTCGCCCCGGTTCATCCCCTACCAGCGCCCCTTCGAAGTCGTGGCCTGGTACATCAAAGACGGCGTCCATCTGGTGAGCGCGACGCAGGCGCCACCCGATGGCAGCATCACGTTCTCCAACATCTTCCTCATCATCGTCGCTGGCTCGGTCCTGGTGCAGGTCTTTCTGCAGTTCCTCGTCCGGCGCACCAAGATCGGCATGGCCATGCGGGCGACCTCCTTCGACAAGCCGACCGCCCGGCTGATGGGGATCAACGTGGACCAGGTGATCTCCTTCACCTTCGCCATCGGGGCCGGCTTTCGCGGGGCTGGGCGGCGTCCTGTACGCCATCGCCTACTCCTCCATCTGGTCGCAGCTGGGCATCCTGCCGGGCCTGAAGGCCTTCGTCGCCGCCGTGCTGGGCGGCATCGGCAGCATCCCGGGCGCCTTCGTGGGCGCGCTCATCATGGGTCAGGCGGAGGCGCTGACGATGGGCTACATCTCCACCCCCATGCGCGACGCGGTGGCGTTCACGATCCTGATCATCGTCCTGCTGGTGCGACCAACGGGCATCTTCGGCGAGCCCGAGAAAGAGAAGGCGTAGGGGCGGCCGATGGACATCAACGTCGGATTCCTGCTGATCAGCGTCGTCAAGATCGCCGCGCTCGTGGCCTGGATCTACGGCCTGCTCTGGGGCCTGGGCCGCGACTCGCTGGTCGACGAAGTGCGTTGGCCGTGGTGGCGGCCTTCGGTGTCATTCAGTTGGCCATCTCGGTCGCGTTCGGGCGGCGTCCAGATCTTCAACGACTTCGACAGCGGCCTCCTCTTCCAGGCGTGCACCATGGCCATGGTGGCCCTCGGCCTGAACCTGATCTACGGCTTCAACGGCCAGTTCAGCCTGGGCCAGTGGGGCTTCTACGGCATCGGCGCCTACGCCGCCGCGGACATCACCTACCGCTGGACCAACGGGGACGCGCGCGGCCTGCTGGTGGTCGGGATCGGCGTGATCCTGGGCGGGTTGGTGATCCTGGGCGTGCGGCGTTTCTTGCAGCAGTACGCGGGCATCCCGGTGATGTCCGCCTTCACCCTCTACCTGATCGGCAGCGTCGCGGCAGGGGCGGTCGCGGTCGTCATCGGGGACGCTCGGGCACACCGTGCTGGCGCCCCTGTTTGGGACCCAGGGAGCACCGGGCCCGCTGCACAGCCCGCTGGTCCTGCAGATCGTCTTCTTCCTCGCCGTGATCTTCGCGGGGGTCTTCGCCGCCGAGGTCAGCTTCCTCTTCGGCCTGCCGGTCCTGACCCTGGGCAGCGACTACTTCGGCATCGCCACCCTGGGCTTCACCATCGTCGTCAACACCCTGATGGTCAACTCCGACACCATCCTGCCCTTCCCCGAGATGAAGGGCGGGCGCGGGATGATCGGCATCCCGAAGCTGACGACCTGGTTCTGGGCCTTCGTCTTCCTGCTCGCCGTGATCGTGGTCATGCGCAACCTGATCCACTCCAGCACCGGCCGCGCGATCATGTCCGTGCGCGAGGACGAGACCGCGGCCAAGGCCATGGGCATCGACGTGGCCGGCAACAAGCTGCTGGCGTTCGTGGTCGGCAGCCTCTTCGCCGGGATCGGCGGCGGCGTGTACGCCCACTACATCGGGTTCCTGAGCCCGGGGACCTTCGACTTCCTGGTCGGGTTCAACCCGCTGATCATCGTCGTCTTCGGCGGCCTGGGGAGCATGACCGGCACCATCGCCGCCTCCTTCGGCTGGATCTTCTTCCTGGAAGGGCTCCTGCGCGTCCTCCTGGGCCAGATGGGGACCGAGGCGCCGACGTGGCGGTTCGTCCTCTACCCCATCACCCTGCTCCTGCTGATGCTGATCCGGCCGCAGGGGCTGCTGGGCACGGTGGAGTGGGGATTCCTGAGAGCCTCGCGGGACCGTCTCGCTCCGGCGGACGGCAACCAGGCGGCGTCCCGCCGCCGCGGCCTAGCCGCGGCGACCCGCGAGCGATGCCATGGATGCCTGGAGCCATGGCGGACTCAACGTCGATCGGCACGCCCACCCTCGCAGATCCGAGGGCCTGACCAAGTTCTTCGGCGGCCTGTGCGCGGTCAAGAACTTCGATCTGACCGTGCGTCCCGGCGAGCTGGCGGGCCTGATCGGCCCGAACGGCGCGGGCAAGACCACCGTCTTCAACCTGATCACCGGGCTCTACGTCCCTTCCGCCGGCGAGATCCGTTTCCAGGGGGAGAGCACCGTCGGGCTGGAGCCGTTCGAGATCACCCGGCTCGGCATCGCGCGGACCTTCCAGAACATCCGCCTGTTCCCCAACCTGTCGCGTGCTCGACAACGTGCGCATCGCCTATCATCCGCACGCGGGCTACGGCCTGGCCGACGCCATCCTGCGCACCGGCCGCTTCGACGCCAAGGGAACGGGAGCTGACCGAGCAGGCCCTGGAGTTCCTGGCGATCTTCAAGCTGGAGAGGCATTCAGGACGAGCATCGCGAAGAACCTCCCCTACGGCGAGCAGCGCCGGGTGGAGATCGCCCGCGCCCTGGCCTGCAACCCGCGCCTGCTGCTCCTGGACGAGCCGGCCGCGGGCATGAATCCCGCGCGAGATCGTGCAGCTGATGGAGCTCATCCACTTCATCCGGGACCGGTTCAAGCTGACCATCCTGCTCATCGAGCACCAGATGCGCGTCGTCATGGGCATCTGCGAGCGCATCACCGTGATGGACTTCGGCGAGGTGATCGCGCGCGGCACGCCGAAGGAGATCCAGGGCAACCCGAAGGTCATCGAGGCGTACCTGGGCAAAGGAGTCGCGCAGTGCTGCTTGAGGTTGAGAACCTCAACGTCTACTACGGCGCCATCCACGCGCTCCAGGGCATCTCCTTCAACGTGGACGAGGGCGAGATCGTCACGCTGATCGGCGCCAACGGGGCGGGCAAGTCCACCACGCTGCGCACCATCTCCGGCCTGCTGCGCCCGCGCACGCGGCGCCATCACGCTTCAAGGGCGAGGACATCACCATGACGCCCGCCGAGCAGATCGTGCGGCTGGGCATCAGCCACGTGCCCGAGGGCCGCAAGATCTTCGCGCCGCTCACCGTGCGGGAAAACCTGAGATGGGCGCCTTTACCCGCACGCGACCCGGCCGAGATCCAGCAGTCGCTGGCAGCGGGTCTTCGCCAGCTTCCCCCGCCTCAAGGAGCGCGTCGGGCCAGCTACGGCGGAACGCTCTCGGGCGGCGAGCAGCAGATGCTGGCCACCGGCGCGCGGGCTCATGAGCAGGCCGACGCCTGCTGCTCCTGGACGAGCCGTCCATGGGTCTCAGCCCGATCCTGGTCGAGGAGATCTTCCGCATCATCGAGGAGATCAACACGCAGGGCACGAGCATCCTGCTGGTGGAGCAGAACGCGCTGATGGCGCTGTCGGTCGCCCACCGCGCCTACGTGCTGGAGACCGGGCGCATCGTGCTGCAGGGTTCGGCCAGCGACCTGCGACAAAGCTCCAGGGTTAAGGAGGCGTACCTGGGCCTGCCCAAGGAAGCCTTGGCTGGCGAGGCCGGCCCGCCGCCCACATCGCACTGAACTCTCGAGTCCGCTCCGCCGCTGGACGACCCCGGGCGTTTCTTGAGCCGGGGTCGTGACATTTCTGGACGCTACACTGTGCGACGGTCCAGGGCCCTGAAAGCTCTCTCGTGTAGCGCGTGAGGGTTGTGGTGAACCCAAGGCTCTGGTTTCATCGTGCGGAGTAACTCATTACATCTATTGGGATTGTTCCACGAAGGTTTTTTCGAATAACAGCAACCCACCGTGAGATTTCATCAGAAAATGGTCACGTAAATCAGCAGCAGGTTGTCAGGATTTCGTTTACGTCCAGCGAGCCAGTTGCCGGCGGCTCTGCACGTCGGCGGGGGTGAGGTCCGCGGCGCTCGCCGGCAGCACCGCGAAAGGTCGTGGCGAAGACGATCTCATGCCCGCCCTCGGCGTCCCCCGCGAACCCGACGTGGGAAACCCATTGACTCGCTTCGGCGCTCCCGGTAGTCTTGCGTCGGAAGGTACTTGAAGCCACGGCAGGGCATCACCATTGTGTCCCGGTGTCGCATGCTCATCGCGGAGGGGTGACCGGTTTCGATGACCTGCGGAGCCGTGGAATCCGGCGAGAGGAGGAGAATCGCATGGCCGAGTTGAATCCGTTCACGATCGCGCAGAAGCAGCTGGACACGGCCGCGGCAAGACTGGGGCTGGACCCGGCCACCCATGAGTTCCTGCGGTGGCCCCAGAAAGAGCTGGTGGTCTCGATCCCGGTGCGGATGGACGACGGCTCGGTCAAGGTCTTCCACGGCTACCGCGTGCAGTACAACTCCGCCCGCGGTCCGACCAAGGGCGGCCTCCGCTGGCACCCGGACGAGACCATCGACACGGTCCGCGCGCTCGCCGCGTGGATGACCTGGAAGACGTCCGTGGTGGACATCCCGCTCGGCGGCGGCAAGGGCGGGGTGACCTGCAACCCCAAGAGATGTCGGAGGGCGAGAAAGAGCGTCTGGCGCGAGGCTACATCCGCGCGGTGGCGGCATTCCTGTCCGTCTCCAAGGACGTCCCCGCCCCCGACGTGTACACCACGCCCCAGATCATGGCGTGGATGATGGACGAGTACGAGACGCTGGTCGGCGAGCACCATCCCGGCGTCATCACCGGGAAGCCCATTCCGCTGGGCGGATCCGAGGGCCGTGGGGATGCCACCGCGCGCGGCGGCGTCTATGTGACCCGCGAGGCGGCCAAGAAGCTCGGGATCGATCTGGGCGGAAAGACCATGGCCATCCAGGGCTTCGGCAACGCCGGACAGTACGCGGCCCTCCTCGGCCACGACATCCTGGGGCTCAAGCTGGTGGCGGCCTCCGACTCCAAGGGCGGCATCCACAACCCCGAGGGCTGGATCCTCGGAAAGTGGTGGACTACAAGCGCAAGACCGGCAGCCTCCAGGGATTCCCCGGGGCCGACCCGATCAGCAACGAGGCGCTCCTGGAGCTGGAGGTCACGGTGCTCTTCCCGTCCGCGCTCGAGAACGTGATCACGCCGGCGAACGCCGACCGCCTCAAGTGCAAGATCTCCTGCGAGCTGGCCAACGGGCCGACCACGCCGGAGGCCGACGATATCCTCTACGAGCGCGGGATCTTCGTGGTGCCGGATTTCCTGGCGAACGCCGGCGGGGTCACCGTCTCCTATTTCGAGCAGGTGCAGAACACCTACAACTTCTACTGGCCGCTGAGCGAGGTCCACCAGCGCCTGGACGAGAAGATGACCAGGGCGTTTCACGGCGTGTACCAGATGTACAAGAAGGAGAAGGTCAACATGCGGCAGGCCGCCTACCTCGTGGCGGTCGCGCGGGTGGCCGAGGCCTGCAAGCTGCGCGGCTGGGTCTAGGCGATCCGCACCCACGGTAGGCGCCGCCGGCGATGGCAACGGGGATTCCCCCGTGTCCCATGGGGAGTCCCCGTCTGCATCTCGGAGGGCGAACTCACCTCGCCGCCGTCACGGCACATAGCGTCACTTTCCTCTGCGGAGATGCCATGGATCTGCTGCACGTCTATCGGCTGTACCGGAAGATGCATCAATATCCGACCCTCATCGGACTCATGCGCAGCATCTTCCTGGACGTGCTGGACCAGCGGGGTGTCGTGAGCCGGGAGCGCCTCTACACGCAGGCGCTCGAGGAGATGCGGAAGGACGCCGTGTCGGATACGGAGACGAACCGGCAGGAGTACATCGAGGCCCTGATCGACACCTATGTCGCCCAGCACCTGAGCGGAACGGACGTCGAGAACTACATCAACCTGGCGCGCAAGAGAGACAACGCGCAGACGCTGAGCATGCTGGTCAACCGCGACCAGGCGACAGCCGAGGAGATCGTCAAGGCCCTCCGGGAGTTCTGCGACATTCCCAAGGGAGAGGTGTACATCTCGGGCGAGGAGGCGGAGGGCATCCGCGTGGCGCTGATCTCGCGCTTCATCTCGAACCAGCTGCCCTTCATCAGCCTGGCCAAGAACTACATCACCATCCGCGACACCGATCTCATCCTGCGAAACACACTCTTCAGCCGGCGCGCGACCGGGCAAGCTGGGCGGCAAGGCGGCCGGCATGATCTTGGCGCACAAGATCCTGCTGCCCACGCTGGAAAAGAAGGACCCGGAGCTGGAAGGGCGGATCCGAGTCCCGGACACCTGGTATCTGAACTCCGGCGTGTTCTCCGAATTTCTGGACCGCAACAACCTGTACCTCTTCCACACCTTCAAGTACAAGGACCGCGAAAGCATCGAGAAGGACTTCCTGCGGATCGAGGAGCAGTTCAAGTTCGCCACCTTCGCCCCCGAGGTCGTGGAGGACTTCCGCCGAATCCTGGAAGAGATCGGGGAGCACCCGATCATCGTCCGCTCCTCCAGCATGCTGGAGGACAACTTCGGCCTGGCGTTTTCCGGGAAGTACCATGTCGGTCTTCCTCACCAACCAGGGCGACCTGGAGACGCGCCTGAGCCGCTTCATCGTGGGCCTGAAGAAGGTCTTTGCCAGCACGTTCGGCCCCGACCCCATCCTGTACCGACGCGACCACGGCCTGCTCGACTACGACGAGCGGATGGCGATGGTCGTGCAGAAAGTCGTCGGTCGGCGCTTCGGCGACTACTTCTTCCCGTTCGCGGCCGGGGTCATGTTCTCGCGAAACGTGTACGCGTGGAACCCGAAGATCAACAAGGAGGACGGTTTGGTCCGGCTGGTGCTCGGACTGGGCACCCGCGCCGTGGACCGAGTCGGTTCGGACTATCCCCGCATGATCCCGCTGAGCCATCCCACGCTCCGCCCCGAGGTGACCGCCGACCAGATCCGCAAATACTCCCAGAAGCAGGTGGACGTCCTCAACCTGAGAACGGCGCCCTCGAGACGATGGATTTCCGGACCCTCGCCGCGTCGGACACCCATCCGGACCTCTTCTATGCGGTCTCGATCCAGGACCACGATCACCTCGCCGCCCCGCTCTTCAAGACGCAGGAGTTGCGGGGCAGGAGCTGTGCCTGACGTTCGACAATCTCCTCGCCAAGACTCCCTTTGTCCCGCTGGCGCGCAAGATGCTGGCCAGGGTGGAAGCCGCCTACGGACGCCCGGTCGACATCGAGTTCGCGTGGGACGAGGACAAGCTCTACCTCCTGCAGTGCCGCTCGCTGTCGATGCGCAGAGAGCAGCAGAAGGTCGTCATCCCGGACGACATGCCGCGGGAGCGCGTGCTCTTCACGACCCACTCGGCCTGTCCAACAGCGTCATCGCCGACCTCGAGTACATCGTCTACGTGAACCCGCGTGCCTACGACAGCCTGCCGACCTACGAGGCGAAGATGCGCATCGCCTCGGTGGTCAATCTGCTCAACAAGCACTTCGCCGGCCGCCGGTACGCCCTCATGGGGCCCGGCCGCTGGGGGAGCAACGACATCAACCTGGGCGTCCGCGTCACCTACTCGAACATCAACAGGACCTCGCTGCTGGTGGAGATCGCCTTCGCCAAGGACGGGTACACGCCCGGAGGTCTCCTACGGCACCCACTTCTTCCAGGACCTGGTGGAGGCCGACATCACCGTCGCCTCGCTCTTTCCGGACGACCCGGAGGCGTTCCTCAACGAAGAGTTCATCCTTGGCGCCGAGAACCTGCTCGGCGTGATCGCGCCCGAGGTGCAGGACTGCGCACCGGTGGTTCGGGTCATCAACGTCCCGGCGGTGCGTGATGGGGATTACCTGCACGTGTACATGGACGCCGGCAGCCGGAAGGGACTCGGCTTCTTCGGTCCGCGCCAAGACGGCGGCACCGAGCCGGCCCACATTCCTGCGTCGTAGACGAGCGACACGCCGAGACCGTCGGAACGCGGCACCGAAAGGCGGACCGGCACGGCGACGCGGGGTTCGGCGGCTGACAGCGCTATGACTTGGCGGGTGGGGCGAATTGGCTGATCGAGCGCCGGCGTCGACTCACGGTTGAACACCCCTGCCGATCGGGCATTCGGCACCGCCAGTGCCCTGGACCCGCGGGACCCGGAGGATGGCGCGACACCCCTGCCCATCGGCGTCTTCCAGACGGATCGTCCCCCCGTGCGCCCACGTGATGGCCTGCGCCAAGGAAAGCCCGACCCCCAAGGCGCGCGGGCGCGTGGAGAAGAACGGTTCGAAGGCGCGCTGCCGCGCCTCCGGCGTCAAACCCGACCCGGTATCGCGACACTCCACCTCGACCCAGCCGTCGGCGGTGCCCGGCCGCCTCGACATCGCCCGGGTCGTCGACCGTCACGGTTCCACCCTCCGGCATGGCATCCTGAGCATTCTGCAGGATCTCCGCGCACGCCTGCGTCAGGCGGCCGGGGTCTGCGCAGAGGTGGAGACTCGCGGGTCCCACGACGACACGATGCGAATCCGTCGCGACTCGGCAGGTGGGAATGGCGACCTCCAGCAGTCGACCCAGCAGACCGGGGAGGTCCACCCCCTCGGCGACGCTGCAGGCCGCGCGCTCCGAGTCGGCCAAACTCCGCCAGCCGCGCGAGGAAGCGCTCGATCTGCTGGGCTTCCTCCTGAATGATCGCGGCGTACTCGCAGGCCGTTCCCCCGCCACCGAGCAGTCGGGCCAGCATCTGGCTTCCCGCCAGGACGCCGGAGAGCGGGTTGCGCAGTTCGTGAACCAGGCCCGGCATCAAGAGTCTGGAGGCTGGTCAGGAGCGTCGCTTGGCGCGGTTCGGGTGTGGAGCGGGCGCGTCCCATCAGTCGCGCGATCGCCTCTGCCGACACGGGATCCTCCAGGTAATCCAGCGCCTGCGCCCGCATCGCCTCGACAGCGTCTGCCACGCTGTCCGAGCGCGCCGATGACCGCCACCGCCGCAGTCGGCGCCTGTTCCCGCAAACGTCGGAGCCGTCCTCGCCATCGCGACCGCGTCCGGTCCCGTCCGGAGAATCGCCAGCAGGTAATCGGCGGACCCCCTCGCCCGTTGGCACGGACGGGCGTCAGGGTAACGATGCAGCCTTGTGCCGCCAGCAACTGCACCAGGTCATCCGCCCGATCGTCCGACCGACTCGTCACGACCAGAACCCGGTCGCGTACCGCCGCCCGACCAGCGTCCCGCGACGTTTCGGCATTGGCGCGCATCACCATTCGTCCTCGCGTAGATCCGCATCGCGGATCACCGAGATTTTGGGTCGGAATCATTTCAAGAGCGGCGGGAGGTGTCAAGAGGGTGCGGTCGCGAGATGCGGAGTTGTTCGGTTCTGCGTGCCCAAGGCGGGGCGTGGGCCGGTGGCCGGCGCTCAGGCCGCGCGGCAGGCGGGTGCTGCGGAGGACGCTCTCGATGACCTGATGAATCGTCTCGAAGGTGTACGGCTTCTGGATCACCTCGGCCACTCCCGATTCCGCCACTTGCTGGGGATCGATCTGCGCCCCCCAGCCGGACACCATGACCACGGGGAGTTGCGGTCTGAGGCGCCGAGCCTCCCGCGCCACATCCCAGCCGCTCATCTCCGGCATCCCCAGATCGGTGAGCAGCAGGTCGAAGGTCGTGGTCGGCGAGCAGCGCCACCGCCGCCGCGCCTTCCGTGACCGTCCAGACGCGATGTCCCTGCAACTCCAAGAACGAGCGGAGCAACTGGGCCAATTTCGGGTTCGTCGTCGACGACCAGGATCCGCGCCGCGCGCGAGGATGGTCGGGATGCCGCGACCTCCGCGACAGGATCGGCGCCTCCGGACGGCGCAGCCGGACGGCCGCGCCATGTCGTCCGAGGCCGCCGGAAGACGGACGGCGAAGGTCGTCCCTTCACCTGGAACTGGACTGCACCGCGATCTCTCCCTGGTGTTGTTCCACGATCCCGTGGGCGACTGCCAACCCGAGACCCGACCCCCGAACCTTCCTTGGTGGAGAAGAACGGGTCGAAGATGCGGTCCAAAATCTCCGTTGCCATGCCCGCACCCGTATCCGCGACCGTTACTTCGACCCACTCCGGCGGATCCACCGATTGGCCGGGCGCCAGATGGGTCGCAAGCGTGAGATGCCCACCCTGCGGCATGGCATCCACGGCGTTCAAGATCAGGTTCGTGAGCATCTCGCGGAGCTCGGAAGCGTTCCCTGCCACCTGCGGTACGGGCTGAAGATCCAGGTGGATCTCAATCGTGACACCCCGGGCTTGGACCGCGTTCTTCCAGCGCCCCCGAGTCAGCTCCACGGCCTCCCGTACGACCTCGGGCAAGTCGACCGCGACGAGGTGGGGCTCGCGGGGCGCTCGGGTGTACTCCAGGATGCGACGGACCATCTCCGCTCCGTCCCGGGCCGCCCGTCGAATCGTCTGGAGTGTCTTCCTGGCGGTGCGGATCCTCTTCCGCTCGCGAGAGCAGCTCCGCACTGCCCAGGATCGCCGTGAGCAGGTTGTTGAAGTCATGGGCCACACCGCTCGCGACTTCACCCACTGCCCGCAGCCGCTCGCTCCGGTCGGTGCGTCCCTGCGTTTCCCGGAGATGCTCGTGTCGTCTCGTCTCGGCCTGCACCGCCAACCGGGTCGCCGCGATTCCCGCTGCCAGCGCGTTCGCCAAGACCGCCAGCCGGGAGGTTTCCTCGGACGTGAATGGTCCGTAGCCCTCGTTCGCGACGTTGAGGGTCCCGATGACGTCCCCGCGAAACACCAGGGGAAGCGACAGGTGGCCTGCCGAGGCGTCGACCCCGGATCCGTCCAGCGCCGCGAGTCGCCGGCACGGAACCATGGTCGGCTGGAGGGGCAGGACCTGCAGACCCGCCAGTTTCCGTACGCAGTCACAGGGTCCTGCGCCGCAGAGTCGCCGCCGCCGAGACACGCGGATCGTCCGCGGCATGCGCGGCGCCACCCAGGAACACCTGGCGTTTCTCCTCGACCGGAACCGGGCGCAGGCCTTCGTCCCGGCCCGTCCGCAGGAAGCACCACGCGAACCGAGCTCCGACGACGCTCCCCAAAACCCCCGCCAGACCGAGCGAGATCAGATCGGGTAGGCGCGCACCGTTGCGCATCGCCTCCCCCAGACCCCGTACCGCGTCCGCGAGCTGCGCCTGTTCCCGGAGGCGACTCTCCATTTCCAGCAACTGCCCTTGCTGCGCCGCGCGGAGTCGCTGCTCCTCGCTGACATCCAGCAAATACGCGGCATACCCGATGGGTCGATGCTCCAGGTCGAAAAGCGAGACAAGCTTCGTTCGGATCGTCAGCACGGCGCCGTCTTTGCGGCGAACCTGGTACTCGCGCAACGTGCTTCCCGCGCGTCGACACGCCTCGAGTTCCGTGGCCATATCGAACCCGGGTGTCACCACCAAGGCAGCCAGACTCGTGCGCCCGGTCACCTCTTCCGCCAGGTATCCGAGCAGCCCGGAGCATCCCCAGTACGTGAACGTCCCGGCCAGATCCACACTATAGATGCCGATCCGATTACAGCGGGAGATCGTTTCGAGCTGCCCAAGGGTCGCGGTGGCCCGGCGTGCCTGTCGCTGTCGGTTCACGAGTTGGGTCAGCACGCCACTCATCCGACCCAGGTCGAACGGCTTGGTCACGTAATCGAAGGCGCCGAGCCGGAGCGCCTCGACCGTGGTCTCGGCGCTCGGGAAACCGGTCATGACAATGGCGCCTACCTGGGGGACAACCTGGCGAGCCGTTTGTAGGATCTGGATGCCGCTGATGTCTCCAGGCAGGATGAGGTCGAGGAGCATGACGTCGGGCGGCTCGGCTTTCAGGGCCGCCAGTGCGGCGAGTCCATCCGGGGCGGTCGCCACGTTGTACCCGAGGGTCTCGAGCAGCATGGTGAGTCCCTCGCGGGTCGCCGGATCGTCTTCCACGATAAGAATGCGTTCCGCCACTTGCGAACTCCACCGCGCCGAACGTCCGACAGACAGCCCGGCGATGACCCCGCCCTACCTCCGCTTCCAGATTCGCGTGAGATTACCGCGAATCCTTGCTTTTCGCAATGCCCCGAATGCACTGGTGCAGATATCCCAACAATGCCTCCCCGTACCGACCGCGGGGTCGCAAGGTGGTGAACTTGCGAACTCGGGGAGAAACGACGGTGACTACCAGGCAGGGATGACCGACGGTGCCGGTACGCGGGGTCGCGGCCCGGAGTGGTCAGTATCCCGGACGCAGTCCCAGATCTCTTCGAGCTTGAAGGGTTTGGCGACGCAGCGGAGCCCGGTGCGTTCCAGGAAGCGGCAAGTGTCCATGTTGACGGTGTCCCCAGTCATGATGATCACGCGTGGCGGAGCGGCTTTCCTGCGGATCACGTCGTCGTAGATCAGGTCGCCGCTGAACCCCGGCATCTTCATGTCCATGAAGACGAGATCGAACTCCCCGGCGGTCAACTTCTCGAAGGCCGCGCGTCCGTCCTTGGCGACCTCGACCTGATGGCCTTTCATGCGCAAGGCATCCGACACCAGGCGCACGATCGCCTCCTCATCGTCGGCGACTAGGATCCGCTTTCCACCCGCCGGAACCGCCGCGGGGGCTGGCGGCCCGTCCGGGGTGTCCTCCACCCCGGCCTTCACCGGCAAATCGACCTCGAACCACGCCCCGCCCTGCGGGCGGTTGCCGGCGCGGAGGCGCCCGCCGTGCTCTTGGACGATGGCGTAACAGATGGCGAGACCCAGTCCTGTGCCCTTCCCCACCTCTCGGGTCGTGAAGAAGGGGTCGAAGATCCTCCCCAGGGCGTCGGCGGGGATACCGGGCCCGGTGTCCGCCACGCCCACCGTCACCCACCCCTGCACGGGGTCCACGGCAGCGGTCATCTCGATTCGCCGCTCCGGCCGGCCGGCCACCGCCTGCTCGGCGTTGGAGAGAAGATTCAGGAACACCTGCCGGATCTGTTCGGGGTCCGCCATCACCGGCGGTAACGGCACCGCCGCGTTTCGCACCACCGCGATCTGATGCAGCGCGAACTCCTGCGCGCGAGCGTCTAAGACGTCGTCCAGGACACGATCCAAGCGCACGAATCGCCGCTCCGGCGACTGGGACCGTGCGAAGGTGAGTAGATTTCGCACGATCGCGGCGGTGCGTTCCGCCTCGCCCATCAGGGTCTCCGCGCACTGGCGCGTGATCTCGTCGACCGCGCGCAGCTTGAGTAATTGCGCGTTGCCGAAGATGGCGGTCAGGGGGTTGTTCAACTCGTGCGCCACGCCGGAGATCATGCGCCCCATGGCCGCCATCTTCTCGCTCTGGGCGAGTTGCTGCTGGAGCTGCCGCTGCGCCGTGACGTCCTTCGAAATCTGGACGGCGCCGACCAGTCTCCCGCGGGCGTCCAGGAACGGGGAATACGTCTGCAAGAAGACCTCGCCGGTTCCCGGAGCCTCCCACTCCTCCGTCACCGCCGCCCGTGACTCGACGCAGCGACTGAAGGCGGCGCGGCCCGACTGGCTGCCGGCCGCCTCGAACACGTCGTCGCCGCACCGCCCGATGAGCGTGCCCGGCTCGACGCCGAGGCGCCGGGCCAGCGCCCGGTTCACACGGAGGATCCGGTACTCGACATCGATGACGGCGATCAGATCCGCTGCCGCGTCGAAGGTGTTCTCCCACTCCCGCTTGGCCTGCGACACCACTCCGAACAGCCGGGCGTTCTCCATCACCACGGCCGCCTGGGTGGCAAACAGGCTCAGCATCTGCCGATCGCTTTCGGTGAATCGCCGATCGACATCCTCGCTGGCCACGGCGATCACGCCCAGCAACCGGTCGCCGTGCACCAAGGGTTCCGCCACCATCGCCGCGATCCGCGCCCCCTCCATGAACAGCGGCTGGGCATAGGCCGAGCCCTGGTACTCGTTGACCACCATTCCCTGCTGCCGCTCGGCGACGCTCCCGATCACTCCTTCGCTGAGCCGCCACCGCACCGCCCGGAAGAGCTCCTCGTGCCCCCACCACGCGCTCGGCGCGAGGACCTCCGCGGCATCGTCCCACAGCGACACGCCGCCCGACGTGCCCCCGACCAGCCCCACGGCTCGCCGCGTGACGACATCGAGCACGGTCGTCAAGTCGAGCTCCCGCACGATCTCCGCCGTCGCCGTCCGCATCGTTTCGAGCTGCCGCATGCGCTCGGCCAGCGCGCCTTCCGCGCGTTTGCGCTCGGTGATGTCCTCCAGGCTCCCTTCGTACCAGAGCACCCGGCCGGCCGTATCCCTCACCACCCTGGCGTTGTTCCTGAGCCAGGCGATGGAGCCGTCCCGCCGACGGAACGGAATCTCGTACTCCCGCACGACCCCGTCCTGCTCGGCTCGGCGCTGCCAGTCCGCACAATCGTCCAGGCGCAGATACAAATCCGCGGCGCGTACGGCCTTGAGACTCCCCCGGCTCGGATACCGCAACATGTCCGCGAGCGCCGGGTTGACGTCCAGGAACTCCCCCGCCTGGGTGGCCCGATACAACCCCACGGGCACCCGATCGAAGACGGCCTGATACCGGGCCTCGACATCTTCCAGGCGGCGCTGCTGCTCGACCCGCTCGAGGGCGGACCGGACGGCGGTCGACAGTCGAGCCAGGTGCCGGTGCGACTTCAGGATATAGTCATCCAGACCCGCCTTGATGGCGGCGATGGCGATCTCTTCGTTCCCGCTGCCGGTGACCATGAGCACCGGCATCTCCGGCCATCGTGCCTTGATCGCGCGCGAGATCGCCAGGCCGTCCGTCCAAGGCAACAGGTAGTCGCACAAGACCAGATCGAAGACGCCGGTTTCCATCGCGCCAGCGTATTCGCCTTCGTTCGACACCTGCTGGACCTGGAGTTCGGCAAACCCCTGGCTCAGCTCCTGGATGATCCGGGCGCGGTCGACGGGATTGTCGTCAATCAACAAAATACGGAGGGGACTCGACACGACGTCTGATCTCCCTCAAAGACGCTGCCATGGGCGGCATAGCATCCGAAACGGGCAAAACCACCGATCCCGCGAACCTCGGCGGCTATCGGGGAAGACACGGTGCGGGCTCGACGACAGATCGTTTACCCGGCCATGTTTCCGGACTTCGCCCCGTCCGAGGCACCCTGCGGCGAAACGACCGACGTATATGGTATTGTCCATTCCATTTTTCGGCTTGTCAACGTCTTCTTATCCCACCGGATAGGGCACGGTCCGATTCGGGACGCCATCCGATTCCAGGACAAGCAGGACACCTGTGCACGTTTGCCCGTCCAGTATCGCGCACACTTGCACCCGAACCTCTTGGTCCTGTAACCGGAGCGTGATGCGGCAGCGGTGTGGCTCGACCGCCTTCCCGACTTCGGTCAGCAGGCTTTCCAGCACGGCCGCGTCCCGGGGTGGCACGATGTCGGTCACACGCCGGCCGATTAGGTTCGCCTCCTTTTCCCGCAGGACCTCGCACGCGCCGGGGTTGGCGGACACGATCCGGCCTCGCAGATCCAATTCCAGCACGTCGGCGCCGAGCGCCCGCAAGATGTTCCGGTGGCGTCGCCGCTCTTCGAGCATTTCGCGGACGACCTGCAACGGTTGGACCTGTTCGTAGCCCACGATCCCCTCGGCGACCGTGGTTTCATTCCCGGCCTCGAACCGCCGGATGGCCGACAAGAGGTGCTGAAAGCTGATCGGGAGGGGGCCCTTGGCGACGTACGCGTCGGCACTCATCTCCGGGAAAGCGCGGTAATCCCGCGGACTCAGCGACGAAAACGCGATGACGAACGTGTCACGAAGCGTCGGGTCCTGTCGGAGCAGCCAGCACACCCGCGCTCCGTCCAGCTTCGGCATGATGACATCGAGGACCGCGCAATCCGGTTTCTCCCGGCGGCATACCTCCAGCGCCTCGAGCCCATCCCGCGCCACGTGCACGGCGTACCCGCTCTCGCGGAGGAAGTCCCCCACCGCTTCGAGGAGCAGCACATCGTTGTCTGCCAACACGATGGACGTGATCGCCTTCCCCTTGCGTGATCCCTTGGTCATGGTGCTCCCTTGCTGGAAGTCTTGAAACCCGTCCGAGTACTTCCACACGCCCCCGTCCGTCTGTCGTCTTCTGAGAAACCATATCAATGCCGGGCGGAACTGTCAAACCGCGGGTCGCACCCGCCTGATCTTCGCGCGCGAGCCCGGCGGACACCTTTCCTCCCGGATTGCATCGCCCGCGGGATTCGACGCTGACGCAGGCTAGAGATGCCTCAGATACGCCGGACCGCCGAGTTGGCGCATCTGGTCCTCGATCCAATCGGCACGCCCGCGCACGTATGCGGAAGGATTCCGCGCGTGAAGCCGCGCCGGATTCGGCAGCACCGCCGCCAGGAGTGCGGCTTCCCGTGGCTGGAGTTCCGTCTGGCGTTTTCCGAAGGAGGCCTGGGCCGCCGCGCTTACCCCGTAGATTCCCTCACCGAATTCCGCGATGTTCAGGTACACCTCGAGCACCCGGCGTTTGGGCCACAGCACCTCCAGAAGCACCGTGAAGTACGCCTCCAGCCCCTTCCGCAGCACACTGCGGTCTTGCCAGAGAAACAGATTGCGCGCCACTTGCTGGGTGATGGTGCTCGCACCTCGGATGCGCCTCCGCTCCCCGGCCTGCTCAACCGCATCGGCAATGGACTCGAAGTCGAACCCCCAATGGTGCGGAAACTTCTGATCTTCCGCGGCCACCACGGCAAGGCGCATCGGCGGCGGAATCGTGGACCAATCGGTCCACCGGTAGCGAATCGGGGTTGATGGGTTCCCGCCGAACAGCCCGGCCAGGCGCTGTTCCAGCATCACCGCGCTGGTCGGGGGACGGATCCAGCGGACGCCAAGGACAGGAAGCACGGTGAGCGCGACAAACGCCACCAACGCCCGAAATGCCCAGCGAGCGAGCCAGCTCCCGAACCCATGTCGCGCCACGGGCAACACCCCCAGGCCGCCACGCCAGCCACCGCGTTCCCGCGAAATGAACGTTCCGCCCGGCCCGGTCAGCGTTCAGCGCAGATGCCCCGGCGTCACGTGCGGACCCTCACGCACCGGGCAGCCCGCCCACCGCCGCCATCGCCCTCGCCCACAGCTCCAAGACCTTCTCGTACTCTCCATTGACGGCCGGATCCACCGTCTTGGCGTCCGGATGCGCATCCAGCCAGACCAGGGATCGCCGGATACCTTCGGCGAAGAGGATCTCGGCATGGAACCCCGGCACGTACCGCCGGATCTTGGCGTTGTCGAAGAGGACGCTGTGCGCCTTGTCGCCCAGCAGGGACGCGCCCCGCTCCGGACATACTCGGGCCACGAAGTCCGAGGGGACGTGCACGATCCGCGGGTCGGCGCCGAGGCCCCGACCGATGGTCTGGTGAATGCTGTCCCAGGTCAGGGACTCGTCGGAGGTGATGTGGAACGCCTGACCGATGGCGGCCGGATTCCCGAGAAGGCCGGTGAAACCCCGCGCGAAATCCGACGCGTGCGTGAGCGTCCACAGCGACTGGCCGTCCCCCGGAACGACGATCTCCTTCCCGTCGAGCATGCGTCGCGCCACCGTGTAGTCTCTGGACCCGAAACAGGTAGGAATCCAGCCGTCATCGTAGGTGTGGGAGGGACGGACGACGGTATAGGGGAACCTGGAGTCCTCCCACGCTCGCTCGAGGAGTCGCTCGCATGCGATCTTGTTCCGAGCGTACTCCCAGAACGGGTTCCCAAGCGGGGTGGATTCGGTGATCACCGGGTGCGGGAGCGGCTTGCAGTACGCGGACGCGGAGCTGATGAACACGAACTGTCCGGTCCGGTCCCGGAAGAGCACGATGTCCGCCTCCACGTGCTGGGGGAGGTAGCCCAGCCACTCGACCACACAGTCGAAGCGCAGGCCCGCGAGCGCCCGGCGAACCTCGTCCAGGTTCCGGACATCCGCACGCAGGGTTGTGACTCCTCTCGGTGCCTTCTCAGGATGCAACCCACGATTCAGATGGTATACCTCAAGGTTCTTCTCCAGGGCGTGTCGGGTACACGCCGTGGAAATATTGCCGGTCCCACCGATGAACAAAACGCGCATCCACTCCCCCCTTCCTCCCACGACTCATCTGTGCCGGACCCCCATCCCCCGCTACGCGGCGCGGCTGCACCGCGGGCGAGGCTGAGCGCACACAGCGCGGTGCCCCATTGCGAAATTCCTGTAGATGTATTTCTTAGGGGTTCTGTGTAACCTCTGGTAATAATTTGGTCATCAACTCAGCGATCAATCGCCCGTAACTCGCCCCATCCGGCAATGGGCTTCCCTCGGCCAGCAGCGCCTGCCCGTACAAGAGGCGGGCGTAGTTCTGAAGCTCCGGCGCCTTCGCGTCGCGCTCAACCTGGCTCCGGAGTTTGATGAGAAGCTCATGCTTCGGATTCACCTCCAGGATGCGTTTCGTCCGTTCCGTCTTGTGCCCCATCCGCCGCATCAACTCATCGAGTTGTGGGCTGAAATCCTTTTCCTCGCTCACCAGGCAGGCGGGAGACGCGACCAGCCTGGTGGAGAGCCGCACCTCCTTCACGTCGTCCACCAGAATCCCCCGCAGCCACTCCAGTACCGGCTGGTAGCTACCCTCCGTTTCCTGGCGGGCTTGCTCCCCCGCCGTCTTCTCGTCCTTCGACCCCAATACCACGTCACCCTTCCCGACCGATTGGAACTTGTGGCCGGAGAATTCCGGGGCGGCACTCGTCCAAAATTCATCCACCGGGTCGGTCAAGTAGAGGACCTCGTACTCCTTCTCGCGAAACGCTTCCAGATGGGGAGACTGCGCCACGGCCTCGCGGCTGAGACCCGTCAGGTAGTAAATGACGTCCTGGCCCGGCTTCATCCGGGTGACGTACTCCGCCAGCGTGGTGACGCCATCGCCGCTCTGACTTGACGGACTCACGACGAGCTGCAGCAACGTCTCCTTCCGATCCTGTTCCTCCTGGCCGTATAGGCCCTGCTTGAGGATCGCGCCGAATTCCTTCCAAAACGTGAGATACCGATCGCGATCGTTCTGGAGCAGGCCCTTCAGGCTGTCGAGAACCTTGCGGACCAGGAAGCTGCGGATGGCCCGGATCTGTCGATCGTGCTGCAGGATCTCCCGGGACACGTTGAGCGACAGCCCATCCGAGTCCACCACCCCCCGCACGAACCGCAGGTAGTCGGGGATCAGCTCCCGGCAATCGTCCATGATGAACACGCGCTTGACGTAGAGCTGGATCCCATGGTGCTTGTCGCCGTGCAGCAACGCATCCCACGGCTGGTGGGCGGGGAGAAACAGCAGGACGTTGGCTTCGAAACGCCCCTCCATGCGCGCCGGCGATGGTTTCCAGGGGATCCGCCCAGTCGTGCGAGATATGCTTGTAGAACTCCTTGTACTCCTGCTCCGGCACCTCGCTCTTGGGCCGGGCCCAGACCGCCTTCATGGAGTTGAGGGTCTCCTCGTGCCGCACGACCTCTTCCGTGGCGCCCGGCTTCGGCTTCCCGTCCGCCCCTCTTTCGACCTCCCGACGTTCGACCGGCAGCCGGATCGGATAGGCGACGAAGTCGGAATACTTCTTCACGATCTCGCGGACGACCCATTCGTCCGTGTAATCTCGTATCCCGTCGTCCTCGTCCACGGGCTTGAGATAGACCGTCACGCTGGTCCCGCCGCTCTCCCGCTCGGCCTCCTCCACCGTGAAGGCGCCGTCCCCGCGCGACTCCCACCGGGTCGCGCGCGCCTCCCCCGCTCGGCGACTCACCACCACGATGCGCTCCGCCACCATGAACGTGGCGTAGAACCCGACCCCGAATTGGCCGATCAGTTCCGGCGGCAGCGCCTGATCCTTTCGATCGGTCAACAGCCGCAGGAATTCCTGGGTCCCGGACCGGGCGATCGTCCCCAGATTCTGAACCATCTCCTCCTTGGTCATCCCGATGCCGTTGTCGTGCACCGTCAGCACGCGCCGCCTCTTGTCTATCTCGAGGCCGATCTGGAGCTCGACGGGGGCATCCATTCCGGATGCGTCAGGCTTTCAAAACGCAACCGGTCGAGGGCGTCGGAGGCGTTGGAGATCAACTCCCGCAAGAAGATGTCCTTGTGCGAATAGAGCGAATGGATCATCAGATCCAGCAACTGCTTCACTTCCGCTTGGAATTCGTGTCGTTCCATGGGTTCCACCTCTCTTCGATTGACTCACAATGTGCCGGCGCGCCGATTCGCGTGGCGGTATTTGGTGATTCTAGCGTCAATTCGGGGGAATGCGCAAGCTCTTGGTCCCTCACCTGGCCGCACCACTCATAGGAGACTCCGATACTTCACATTGACACCTCACGTTTGGCGGGCTAGGTTTTCTCCACCGCACTCGGCGCGGGTGACCGGCGCACACCCCCGGGGTCCAAGGTCGTCACCCCCAACAGGGCCCGGGAAGCGGCCCGCGGATGCGGGTCGTCCAGATGGAAACCAGGCGCCCGGACCACTGCCGGCAGCGGTCCGGCGCTCGTCAAAGGAGGCACGTTATGGATCGGCGTCAGTTCCTCCGCTCGTCTGTCGCCCTCTCGGCTCTCGCGGCCGTGTCTGGCAGAGTCCCTCTCGCCCGCGCCGCCAGCGAGAGCCACGTCTGGCGGACCTTCGAAGTGACGACGCACGTCGAGATCCTCAAACCCGAAGGGATCACACGCGTCTGGGTGCCCACGCCCCTCGCAGACGAAACCCCCTACCAGAAGCTCCTCGGGAACACCTGGAAGGCCGAGGGGGGACAGGTCGCTTTGCAGACAGACCCCAAGTATCGCGCGGGGATCCTGGTGGCGACGTGGCCGGCCGGCCAGACGTCGCTGCTGACCCTCACCAGCCGTTTCGCGACGCGGGACATCGCCGTGGATGTCGCGGCGCCTGGGCGCGGTCCAGCGGCGGCGCCCGCGGAGTTGCAGAAATACCTCGAACCCACAGATCTGCTTCCGACCGATGGGATTGTCAAGCAGACGGCGGACGAGATCGTGCGCGGCGCCCGGTCGGATCTGGAGAAGGCCCGCGCCATTGTACGAGTGGATCGTTGACAACACCTTCCGCGATCCCAAGACGCGCGGTTGCGGCGTGGGCGACATCAAGTTCATGCTGGAGTCCAAGAACCTGAGCGGGAAGTGCGCAGACCTGAATGCGCTCTTCGTCGGCCTGGCGCGGGCGGCGGGCATCCCCGCTCGGGACGTCTACGGTATCCGGGTGGCCGACTCGGCCCTCGGCTACAAGAGCCTGGGCAAGAGCGGCGACATCACCAAGGCCCAGCACTGTCGCGCCGAGGTGCATCTGGCCGGCTATGGCTGGGTGCCGGTGGATCCCGCGGATGTGCGCAAGGTCGTTCTGGAAGAGGGAGGCGGCAAGCCGCTCCACGACCCCATGGTGACCGCCGCGCGGCGGCGCCTCTTCGGCGCCTGGGAGATGAACTGGCTCGCGTACAACACCGCCCACGATCTCCTGCTGCCGGGCGCAACCCGCGGCAAGATCCCCTTCTTTATGTACCCGCAGGGCGAGACCGCCGGGGGTCGCCTCGACAGCCTCGACCCCGAGCACTTCACCTACCGGATCGCCGCACGGGAACTGACGGCGTGAGACGGACCGCCGCTCGACTCCTCGTCCTCTCCGGTCTCCTCCTGGGCCTGGCCGGCGCGTCCGGTGTGGCCCAGGAGGTGCCACCTCCCCGCCTGGACCGGTGGGCCGACCCCGCCGCTCGCCCTCAAGGGCCCCGATGGGAATCTTCACGATCTGGCGGACTACCGGGGCAAGGTGCTGCTGGTGAACTTCTGGGCCACCTGGTGTGCGCCCTGCCGGGAGGAGCTGTCGTCCCTGGAGCGGCTGCGGGACGCCCTGCGGGGCCGGCCCTTCGAGGCGCTGGCGGTGAATGTGGCCGAGGGTGAGTCGCGCGTAAGACGCTTCCTGACGGACGTCCCCCTGCGCCTGCCGATTCTTCTCGACCAGGACGGGCATGCCCAGCGAGCCTGGGGGGTCCGGGGGCTCCCGGCCACGTTCCTCCTCGACCCGGCGGGCGCCATCCGTTACTGGTACCTGGGGGAGCTGGACTGGGCCCAACCGAAGATTCTCCGCACCGTCGAGTCCCTGCTTCCCGACGCCCACTGACCTCACCGAGCACGCACCAGCGCGGCTTTGGCGGCACCCGTCATGAATCGTGCATCGGTCGCGAGCGCGATGAAGCGAAACCCTTCCTGGATCCGCTGGGTGACCGCCTCCGGGCTGAAGACGTGAATCCCCGACGCCACCCCATGCCGGGCTGCGACGGTGCGGATGTGGCGGATCGCCTCCTGGACGGCCGGATCCTCCGCCTCGCCGCTGGGCTTCTTGCCCATCGAGGCGCTGAGGTCGGTGGGCCCGATGAAGACCGCGTCGATTCCGGGCACGCGCATGATCTCGTCGGCGTGCTCCACCGCCCGGATATGCTCCATCTGGATGATCACCACGGTCTCGTCGTCGGCGCGCGCGTAGTAGCTGCTCGAGTCGGTGTCGAAGGCCATGGCCGCCAGCGAGCCGCCGACGCTGCGGAAACCGCGCGGCGGATACTTGGCCGCGGCGACGGCGGCCTCGGCCTCGGCCGCGCTGTTCGTCATCGGAAACACGATGCCCCAGGCGCCGAGATCCAAGGCGCGCTTGACGTTCTCGCCGGTGTTCCAGGGGATGCGCACCAGCGGCACGCCGCCCGCCTGAGCGATCATCTGGAACATGACCGCGGCGATGTCGAACGTGATCGGGCTGTGCTCCATTTCCACCGTCAGCCAGTCGAAGCCGACCCGCGCCATGAACTGGGCCGCGAAAGGGTCGGGCAGGACGAGCCAGGTCCCGATGGCGGGCTTGCCGTCGCGCAGCAACTGTTTCACCGTATTGGTCCGCATGATCCTCTCCCGATTCGGAGCGAAGGGAACGGCGCTCAGGGATCCCGATATTGAATCACCCGCCCCGCCGCCGCGAGGTCGGAAAAGATGCCGGCGCCGAGCGCGGCGATCACCGCGGCACCGAAGGTGGCTTCCTCGTGGTGCGTGGGCACGGCGAGCGGCAGGCCAAACTCCTCGGCGATGATCCCGGCCAGCACCGGGTTCTTGCGCACCCCGTTGCCGGCCCCGACCAGACGCGCGCAAGAGCTCCCCGTCGCCGTCACGATCCGCACGTACCCGTCGCGGAACGCTCGGGCCATCCCTTCGAGGAGTGCCCGGATCATGTTGCCCGGGGTGAAATTCTCCTCCGAGATGTTGGACCAGCCCGCCCGCCGCCCCGGCTCCGCCCGGGTGCCAGTGAAGAACGGGTCGCAGCCTACGCCGCCCGAACCGCGGGGGGCGCGTTGCGCCAGGGCGTTCATGGCCGCGTACAGGTCCCGCTCATCGGGGGCGTCGCACACCTGCGCCGCGGTTTCCCCGAAGAACTTTCGGAGGGTGGCGTACGACCGTCCCCCGCACAGGCCGGCCTCGACCAAGAGGTAGCCACCCCGGGGAAAGGGGCGCGTTTCGAGCGGGGGCGCCTCGTGGATCGTGTCCGTGTATCGACCCACCTGCCCTCCCGTACCGATGTTGACCTGCACCGTCTCGCCGCGATCGGCTACGCTGCCGAGGAAACTGGCCTGGTTGTCTCCGAGCCCGACGAACACGGGAACGCCCGCCGTCAGATCGGTTAGTCGAGCCGCCTCCACGGTCAGCCGACCCCACCGGTCCCCCGCCTCGCGCACCTCTGGGAAAAAGCCCGGGGACAGCCCCAGGTTTCGGATCGTCTCGCTGTCCCACCGCCGCTCCGCCAGGTGAAACAGCCCGCTGCTGGCGCCCATGGTCGGATCGGTGACGGGCGCGCCACCCGTGAGCAAGGCCCCCAGGTAGTCCGTGATGAAGCAGGCCGTGCCCGTGGCCGGCAAGCCTCCCGTTTCCTTCAGCCAGAAAAGCGTCACCCCCATGAAACCCGTGGCGAGCGCGCAGCCCGTGCGCGCGGCCGTGGCGGGACCCGACAGGCGCGCCGCGCGCGCGAGGAAGGTCTGGTCGTCTCCCGGCAATGGGTCGAGGCCGCGTCGGTCCTGCCAGCCGATGAACGGCCCCATCCGGCGGGACCGCCCGTCCACCACGACGACGCCGTGCTGCTGACCGGTCAGACCGAGGCCGGCAACCTCGCCGCGTCGCGGTCCCAGGCTGCCGGCCACCGCGCGAACCGCCTCGGTCGCCCGTTGGGCCATGCGCTCCGCGTCCCATTCCGACCGGCCCCTGGCCGCGTCCGCGGGGGAGGTGATCTCCGCGTCATTGGAAAGCGTCGCCCGCGCCGCGACCTCGTGGCGTCCCGCATCCAGGGCGAGTGCCGTGATCGTGGTCGTGCCGATGTCAAGTCCGATCGTGAGCGACATGTCGCGCGTCGCGCCTCCGTCGGCGATCGCCGGTGCCGCTTAGGTGCGGCGCCGCGGTGCGCAGTCGGCCGCGTATCGGCGCCAGGCCCTCCGGGCGGTCTCGAGCGTGGCATGTGAACAGCCCCCGCCCTGGAGTTGACTCTCCAGGGCGGGGAGACTGCGCGGATCCTCCCACTCCGGATCCCGCGCGACCGCGCGTGCGAAATCGCCGACAGCGGTCGCCTCGCCCCGGTATTGCTGCAACCACTTGGTGAACGCGGCCACCTCCGCCATGGGATCGGACCCCCTCATCGGCCGTAGAAGAGCCGCGGCGGGTGCAGCGAGTGCCACACCTCGTCGCAGGCATCCAAAGCCTCCTGCGACAGGCGGACGCCGACCGCGCTCATGTTCTCCTCCAGTTGCCCCACCGAGGTCGCGCCGCAGACAATCGAGGTGATGCCGGGCTTGTTGAGCACCCAGGCGAGGGCGAACTCGGACAGGCTCTTACCGTGATCGGCGGCGATCTGCTTCAGTCGCGCGACCGCGTCGAAGTCCAAGTCCGTCCAGTACTTCTCGTTGTACCGGAACCCCTGGGCGCCCAGACTGAACCGCCGCCCCTCGAGGGGCGGCTTCCCCTTCTCGTACTTGCCGGTCAGGAAACCCGCCGCCATGGGGCTGAACACGGCCACACCGATCCCCTCCTCGAGGCAGAGGGGCAAGAGTTCGTACTCGATGTCGCGCGCCAGGAGGTTGAAGGGAGGTTGGATGACGTCCCACCGCGCCAGGTTGTGCTTGTCGCTGATCCACAGGGCCTTGCTGACCTGGAACGCGCGGAAATTGGAGCACCCCAGGTACCGGACCTTCCCCTGGCGGACGAGGTCGTCCATCGCCCGTACCGTCTCGTCGAGCGGCGTGTCGTAATCCGGCATGTGGGCATAATAGATGTCGAGGTAGTCGGTCCCAAGTCGCTGCAGGATGCCCTCGACGGCCTGGAGGATGTGTTTCCGGGAGAGACCCATGTCGTTGGGGCCCACCTGGTCGCCCCCCGGCCACGGATGGAACGGTCGAGGTCGCGCCAGATCGCGCGGCCCGGCGATCGTCTGCTCGCCGTACTTGGCGGCCAGGCGCCGCACGTGCCCCGCCTTGGACGCGATCACCAGCGCGTCCCGGTTCCCCTTGATCGCCTTGCCCAGGATCTCCTCCGTCACCCCGTTGGCGTACATGTCGGCGGTATCGATGAACGTGACGCCGGCGTCGATCGCCCGCCGGATGATCCGCAGGGATTCCGGTTCGTCCACCTGCCGGCCGAACATCATCGTCCCGAGACAGAACGTCGACACCTTCAGCCCCGTACGCCCCACTTTCCGATACTCCATCCCTCGCCTCCTCTGCTCGCCTGCGGTTGTCCCCCATCCCGAGGATGATGCGGTCCTGCACGCTACCAGTCGCGGCTCGACAGGTCAAGTCCCTCCGCGCGAGTTGTGCGCGAGGCAACCCGGAGCGGCGTCATGCCGCGGGCGGCGGCAGCGGCTCTCCGTCCGGCACGAACGTCAGGGCCAGCCCGTTATTGCACCAGCGCTGGCCAGTGGGTGCCGGGCCGTCGTCGAAGACGTGCCCCTGGTGGCCGCCGCAGCGGCCGCAGTGGTATTCCGTGCGCGGCCAGATCAGGCGGAAGTCCCGCCGGGTGCCCACGGCATCCGCCAGCGGCGCGGTGAAGCTGGGCCACCCGGTTCCGCTCTCGAACTTGGCTTCGGACCGGAAGAGCGGTTCGTTGCAGGCGGCGCACAGGTAGGTCCCGGTCCGCTTCTCGTGGTTCAACGGGCTGGCGCCCGGGCGCTCCGTGGCCTCTTCGAAGAGGATGGCGTACCGCTCCGGGGGCAACGCCTCCCGCCAGGCGGTGTGTGGCTTGTCAAGCTTCTTCGATGACTCGTTCATGATCTCCCCTCCTCCTCGAAACCCCCATGTACCACGGCGAGCCTGCCGCGGACCGAATCCTACCACGTTAACCGGAACCAGGGGAACGCTTGCGCCAGGTCCAGGGGGCTCGCATCTGCGATCGGTCGGCCGGGTCCGTCGGTTCGAAGAACAGACAATGCGGATGCATAGCGCGACAGGCACGCCCGGATTCGATACACTTCTTTTTCGAAACGGGAAGAGCGTCCCGCGCGATACCGCCGCGCGGCTGGCCGGCCGGAAAGGAGTGCATCCATGGCAGAGAACGGGCAGGTGCTGGGACTCGTCGGGAGCCCCAATCGCGATGGGCGGACCTATCAGATCGTGGCGGCGGCCCTCGAGGGCGCGGCGCGCGCCGGGGCGCACGTCGAGTTGGTCCAGATGGCCGACCACGTGGTGGAGGCCTGCAAGGATTGTCTCCCGTGGGAATGCAAGACGACGCTGAAGTGCGCGTACCCCGACCCGGCGTTCGAGTATCTCAGCGAAAAGGTGCTCCACTGCGGCGCCCTGGTCCTGGGCACCCCGATCTACTGGTGGGACACCACCGGGATGGTCCGGTACTTCATCCTCAAGATGTTCCGCATCTACGCCCGCTCGGCCCCGCTGGCCGGCCTTCCCGCCCTGGGCATCGGCATCGCCGGGGGGACCGGGAACGGCCTGGTGTCGGGCCTCCGGCCGGTTTATCATTTCTTTCAGATGCTGCAGATGCGGGCGCTGGAGCCGGTGCCCGTGACGCGGTTCAACTGGAATGCCGCGCGGAGCCGGGCTGCCGAACTCGGCGCGCGACTTGCCGCGATGGCCGGGGGGCGTCACCCGTTCGCCGGCGTCGAAGACCGGCTGCTGTGGTACGACACCCTTCCCTACCTGGGCACTCACGCGCGCGGCAGAGCGGCGTCTGCTGGCCGGACTCACGGCCACGGCATTACCCCACGACGCGGACCCCGCCATCCTCCGCCGCCTGGTCGAGGCGGACGCGCTTGCGGCGCGGGGCGACCAGTTGCTGGCGCTCCAGGAAATCACCCGGGCGTACGATGCGGGGGTGAAGGCGTTCGAGACAGGCCAAGCGTGAGCGCGCGGGACGGCCGCTCAACTTACTCGGTGCGATCGGTGGGCGCCGCCAGGCAGAACGCGAGGAGTCCCGCCAGTCCCGGGAGGAACAGGAGCGCCCAGATGCTCCGAGTGAGGCCGATCAGATCGGCCAGGAAACCCGAGAGCGCCACGCCGAGGCCCCCCGTCCCGAAGGCGAGCCCCAGCGCCAGGCCCGAGGCCAGACCCGGGTGCCTCGGCAAGAGTTCCTGCGCGTAGACCACGGTCACCGAGAAGGAAGCCATCAGCACCATCCCGGCGCCGGCCAGGGCGCCCCAGCGCAGCGGGCCGGGGATCAGCAGGGCCAACGCCATCAGGCCGGGAAAGACGACCAGGGAGAGCGCCACCACCGGCTGGCGCCCCACACGATCCGACAGGATCCCGCCCGCCAGCCCCCCCACCGCCCCAGCGAACAAGAACACGAAGAGCGCCCGCCCCGCCTCGTCGGTCGAGCCGCCCTGGGCGTGCAGCCAGAGCGGAATGAACACGATGAGCCCGGCGTATCCCCACGACCGGAATGTGATGAGCGCGCAGAGGACGCTCAGCCGGCGCCACGGGACGGGGTACCGGGACACCCCGGCGGGTTCCCGGCTCGCGAGCCCGCCTGCGACAGCCGGCCCGGACACGGTGTAGGCGGCCGCCATCAGACACCCCGGAACGATCAACACCAGCGTCGCCGGCAAGCCGCCCCATTGCAGCAGCCACGCCGCCAGCACCGGCCCGATCGCGAAGCCCAGGTTTCCCCCGGTCGCGAAGAGCGACATCCCCAACCCTCGCCGGTTGCCCGACGCCTGCGCCACGACAATGGACGCGATCGGATGAAACGCGGCGCTCCCCAGGCCGGCTAGCAGGACAACCCCCAGGAGCACCGCATAGCTCGGCGCCAACCCCACGCAACCCATGAAGACCCCCGTCCAGGCGATACCGACCGGGATGAACCAGGCGGTCCGCCGGCGGTCCGCGATCCAACCCAGGGCGGGCTGAATGACCGACGAGGAGAGATTCATCACGGCGGCGACCACACCCACTTGCCCGTAGGTGAGTTGGAAGCGGTCCGCGAGCAGGGGAAGGACGACAGGCAGGATGTTTACCGACGCATCCACGACGGCGTGCCCGAGCACCGCCAGGGTCATCACCGGTTTACGCACCGTGTCCCGTCCTGGAAAACGTCGGCCGGCGACCCCCGGACCGATTGTCCCCGCGGTAGGCGTTCCCCCGCAAAACTGGAAAGCCGGGGAGATACCCCGGCCGCGTCACACGCCACGACTGCGCACGCAGTTTACACTGCCATCGGTCCGGCCACAATCTCTCCCGCGCCGTGATGGGGCGGATACCCTTCATCACGACGGGAGCGTCTTGTGTCCGGGTGGCGCCTGCGGCGTGTCACGCGCGGCGCTCTTCGGGATCCAGCACCCAGGCGGGTAACTGTCTTCCGGCGGCGCGAAGCTCCGCCCGGCGCCGTCGGTAGTCCGGACAGTAATGCGCGACCAGAGCCCAGAAGGCGGGCGAATGGTTCAACTCGCGCGTGTGGCAGAGCTCGTGCACCAGGACATAATCCACCAGGGGTGGCGGCACGAGCAGGAGTCGCGCGTTCAGTCCGATGACCCGGGTCCGGGAGCAGTTCCCCCAGCGCGTGCGCGCCAACCGGACCGCACAGCCGGCGTACGGCAGCTCGAGCGCCCGGCTCGCCTCTGCGAGCCGCGGCACCAGATGCGCATACCCCTCGCGCACGAGCCATCGCCGGAGCGCGCGTCGGCAGGCCGCCGGGTCCGCCACCTGTCCGCTGACCTCCAGCTCCCCCGCTCCTGTTGCCGCCACACGGACCCCCCGTCTGGTCGTCGAGCGCACGACCACCCTCCAACGGGCATCCACGGCGAGCAGCGCGACCTCGTCGGGGACGCACCATGCCGGGGGCGTGGGCAGCGCCCGCCGCCGTGCCTCGGCGTCCGCCAGGGCCCGCTCGATCCAGACCCGCTCGCGGGCCAGGACGCCGGCAATTGTCCGTCGGCCGTATCGGCGCGGCGCGATCACCTCGAGCCGACCCTCGACCCCCACGCGAAGCGATAGCGCCCGTGCCCACGGGCTCACCCGGAGTCGGTACTCCATACCGGTTCGTCTCCCCGCTGGACCGTCCATCGGGTGGGAAACCGCGGAACCGCAGCCCCCGCCAAACACAACGCCTCCAGGCGCCCAGACTGCCGGGAGGCATTGTGGAGTCTCCCGCGAGACCACCGGGGTCCGATCGTCGCGAGTACGACGCCTTCTTCTCCGCGGCGGCCTGCCGACCCGCGATCCGTCCCATCACCAGGCAGTGAGCCAGCGTTCTCGACGATACGCCGCCACGACGACAGCGCGCACCGTACCAACCGCGGGGTCACCCGTCAACCCGGTCCGCGGATTTGACCGAAGTTCTGGACATGCGGTGCGCCGAGGCGTGGCCCAGTGTGAGGTGCCGACGCGTTCTGCGGGCGGTTTTCGAGGCGCCCCCTCGACCCCGCCGGCGCCGCGATCGCCCACCTTTGCCCTTGACAGTCGTCATCATGGCACCGGATACTCAGTTGAACGGGGGAGGCGCATCGGATGTCGCAACGAGCCAACGGAAAGAGCCGCGAATGAGGCGCCAGACGATCTACAGCCCTTCCGGGCGGTCGCAGCGGGCTTGCGGCGCGCCCTCCGGATGACCGCCAGACTCCCGCGCCGAATCTCGCCGATCCGCCCTCGCCCCCCGAACGTCGGTCGCCCCTCCGCTCGGTCCTGACGTTCCTGTCGCGCCACCAGCGCCCCCTGCTGGTCGCCGCTGCCGGTCTCGTTGCGCTCCTGCTCTTCTGGCTGCCTACGGCCCTCACACCGTCGCCGCGTCAACTCACCCAGCGCGACATCGACGCTGCGGTACTGCACACGCTGGAAACCCATCCGCTGCCGTCCGCTGCCGCCCGGGCGTACGAGATCATTCGGCCCTCCGTCGTCCGCGTCCGCGGGTTTGGCCACCAAGGCGGCACCGAGGAGGACGACAAGGAGACCGGCGTGGGCAGCGGGGTCGTCATCGTGGACAAGGGGGTCATCCTGACCAACCTGCACGTCGTGGCTGCCGCCAAGCGGGTGACGGTGGTCTTTGCCGACGGCCTCGAGTCCGGCGCCACGGTAGTGGGGCTCCAACCCGAGCACGACCTGGCGGTGCTCCAGGCGGCGACGGTCCCGGACGACCTCGTCCCCGCCACCCTGCGCTCCACCGCGGACCTCGCGCCGGGCGACGGCGTGATCGCCGTCGGCTTCCCGTTCGGCATCGGGCCGTCGGTGTCGGCGGGCGTGGTGTCCGGCCTGCGGCGCGAGTTCCAGTCGCCGGAGGGGAAGCGTGTCCTGACGAATCTCATTCAGTTCGACGCGGCGGCCAATCCCGGAAGCTCCGGCGGGCCGCTGGTGACCGCCGACGGTGCCGTGGTCGGCATCGTCACGGCCATCCTGAATCCGAACGCCCAGCGCGTGTTTGTCGGCATCGGGTTCGCAGTGCCCATCGAGAACGCGGCCACCGCGGTGGGAATACATCCGTTCTAGCCCGGCCCAACCACAAGGGACAGAACCCATGGACCTCAGCGACATGGAAAGCGACGCAAGCTCCTCCCGCATGGAGCGCGTCCTCTACGAAGTGAAGAAGGTCGTCGTCGGCCAGGATCACTTTCTCGAGCGCGTCCTGGTGGCCATCATGGCGCAGGGACACCTGCTGGTGGAGGGCGTGCCGGGGCTTGCCAAGACGTTGACCGTCAAGACGCTGGCCCGGACCATTCGCGGTTCGTTCAAGCGCATCCAGTTCACGCCCGACCTCGTCCCCGCCGACATCGTGGGCACCCGAATCTACAACCAGAAGACCGGCGAGTTTGCCACCGCGCTCGGTCCGGTGTTCACCAATCTACTACTCGCCGACGAGATCAACCGCGCGCCCGCCAAGGTGCAGAGCGCGCTGCTGGAGGTGATGCAGGAGCACCAGGTCACCATCGCCGGGCAGACCCACACGGTCCCGGAGCCCTTCCTCGTGATGGCGACGCAGAACCCCATCGAGACCGAAGGGACCTACCCCCTACCCGAGGCGCAGGTGGACCGGTTCATGATGAAGGTGCTGGTCGGCTACCCCAGCGAGGAGGAGGAGTTCGTCATCGTCGATCGGGTCACCGGCGTCGCGGAGCCGGGTGTCGCCGCGGTGGCGACCACGGAGCAGTTGAGCGCGCTGCAACGCGAGTGCCGGAGCGTGTACGTCGAGCCGGCGCTGATGCAGTATGCGGTCCGGCTCGCCGCCGCTACGCGGGATCCCGAGCGATTCGGTCTGGCGTCCCTTGCCAAGTACCTCTCCTTCGGCGCCAGCCCCCGCGCCCCCATCCATCTCATCGAGGGCGCCCGGGCGCTGGCGTTCCTCCGCGGACGCAGCTATGCCCTGCCCGACGACGTGACCGACCTGGTGCCCGATGTCTTCCGGCACCGCCTGGTGCTCACCTACGAGGCGCTCGCGGGGGAGATGACCGCCGACGAGCTGATCCTGCGAATCATGAAACACATCCCGGCACCCGAAAAGCCGCTGGAAGCCCATGCCCGAGTCCTCGCCGGATCCTGAGCGCGTCCTCCGTCGGCTCGAGTGGACGGTCCTCCGTCGCCTCGACGGAGCGCTGCACGGCAATTACCGCACGCTGTTCCGCGGCTGCGGGCTGGATCTCGCCGATCTGCGCGAGTATCAGCATCACGACGACGTGCGGCATATCGACTGGAATGTCACCGCGCGGCTCCAGACACCGTACGTGCGCGTGTTCAACGAGGACCGCGAGATCACCGCCTGGTTCCTGCTGGACCTGAGCCCCTCGATGGATTTTGCCAGTCGCGAGACCAAGAAGCGGTCGGTCTCGGCCGAGTTCGTGACCGTGCTGGCGCGGCTCCTCACCCGCCACGGCAACCGCGTCGGCGCCCTGTTCTACGGCGACAAGGTGGACACCGTGATCCCGGCCCGCGCCGGGCGGCGCCATGTGCTCCATCTGCTCCACCGGATGCTGTCCCGGCCCGAGCGGTCCCGGTCGGCGGCCACCGATCTGCGGGACTTCCTGCAAGCCGCCTTCCAGGTCATCCCGCGACGCTCGCTGGTGTTCGTGGTCTCAGATTTCATCAGCGCGCCCGGCTGGTCGGCGCCCCTCGCCCACCTGGCGCAGCGGCACGAGATTGTCGCCGTGCGGCTTTTTGACCCGCTGGAAACGGACCTGCCGGACCTCGGACTCCTGGTCGTCCAGGACGCCGAAACCGGCGAGCAGTTATTCGTCGACACCCACGACCGCGGTTTCCGGACCCGCTTCGCGGCGGCGGCGGCGCGGCGAGAGGCGACACTCCGCGCCGCTTTTCGGGACGCGGCCGTGGATGTGCTCGAACTGTCCACGGACGACGACCTCGTCGACACCATCCTGAGGTTTGCCGATCTCCGCCGCCGGCGGAGTCAACTGGCGGGCGGCGGCCCGGTGGCCGCCCGCGCGGCGCGGAGGCCCGCATGACCTTCCTGTGGCCGGACATGCTCTGGCTGCTGATGGCCGTCCCGGCGCTGGTGGCGGTCTACCTGATCCTGCTGCGGCGGAAGAAGAAAGCGGCGCTGCGGTACGCGAACCTGAGCGTGATGAAGGAGGCGCTGGGCGCGAGCCAGCGGTTCCGGCGGCACCTGCCGCCGCTGCTGTTCCTGCTGGCGCTCGCCGTGATGATCGCCGCGGTGGCTCGTCCGGCTGCCATCGTCACGCTCCCGACACAGCAGGAGACCATCATCTTGGCCATGGACGTGTCGGGCAGCATGCGCGCCACGGACGTGGAGCCGAACCGACTGGTCGCCGCGCAGGACGCGGCCAAGGCGTTCGTCGCCGACCTGCCGCGCGGGGTGCGCGTCGGCGTGGTGTCCTTCGCGGGTACGGCCGCGGTCGTCCAGCCGCCCACCCGGAATCGCGAGGACATCGTGGCGGCCATCGATCGGTTCCAGCTACAAAGAGGCACCGCCATCGGCAGCGGGATCATCCTTGCGCTCGCCACCATCTTCCCAGACGCCGGCATCGACGTGAGCGCGTCGATCTACGAGCGGTCCGCGCCGCGCCCCGGTCCCCTCGACCCCACGCGCCCCCCCGAGAAGAAGGCGTTCACACCCGTCGCGCCAGGCTCCTACGCCTCGGCCGTCATCGTCCTGCTGACCGACGGCCAGCGCACGACGGGGCCCGACCCCCTCGAGGCCGCCAAGATGGCCGCCGACCGGGGCGTGCGGGTCTTCACCGTCGGGGTCGGCACGGCGGCCGGCGCAGTGATCGGTTTCGAAGGCTGGTCGTTCCGCGCGCGCCTCGACGAGGAGACGCTCAAGGCGATCGCGGAGCGGACCCGCGGCGAGTACTTCCACGCGGGAACCGCACTGGACCTGAAGAAGGTCTACCAGGGCCTCAACGCACGGCTGGTGTTCGAAAAGCGGCCGACCGAGATCACCGCGCTCTTTTCCGCGGCGGCCGCCGGTCTTGCCCTCCTCTCCGCGCTCCTGTCGGTGCTGTGGTTCAATCGGATCCTGTGACCGCCGCTACCCCCGCGCCTCACGCTGGCTTCGTTCCCAGGAGTGCCGGACGAACCGGACCGCCGATTCGAGGCCGGCCCGCCCCTGGAATGACGCCTCCTCGATGCACATCCAGCCGTCCCAGCCCGCCCGCGCGAGCCGCCGGAAGATCTCCGCGAAGGGGGTCACGCCCGTCCCGAGCAGCACCGGCTTCAGTTCGCCCCGCACCGCCGTGTCCGCCGCATGGATGCTGACCACCCGGTCGAGGCACTCCTCCAGCAAGCCCAGTGGATCGACGCTGAAGGCGGTCGCGTTCGCCGTATCGAAGTTGATGCCGAGGCCGACCTGCGCGGTGGCGCGCACAATGGCCAGAAAGATGTCCGGGGGCTGGGAAAAGTCGGTGTACGCCCAGGCGCCCGGCTTGCCGTGGTTCTCGTACACCAACCGCACGCCGGAATTTCGCGTGCGGTCCGCCAGCGCCGTCAGCCCCTCCGTGGCCCATCGGATCCCGGCATCGCGCCCGGTCTCGGGGTGCGCCTGGCCGGCCGTCACCCGGATCAGCTCCGCCCCTAACCGCGCCGCGACATCCACCGTCTCCTCTGCCAAGGCCAGCTCCCGGGCGCGCTGCGCCGCATCCGGATGCGTGAAATCCGGATAGCTGGTCACCATGGCCACCCGCATGCCCGCGGCCTCGATGGCGCGCCGCACCCCCGCCACCGCCGCCCGCGACCGGTCGGGAACGAACAGGGTGCTCAGATCGACGGCATCCAACCCGACCTCTTTTGCCATCTGAGCCCACTCCGCGATGCTCATGGTTCCGCCGATGATGTCCCGGAAGAACGAGACCGGTATGCAGCTGACCTTCATACGCCCTCCTCTGGAAGTGATGGACGGTTCTCGTCCGGCACCGCCTGCGAGCCCCTACGGTCGCCCCGCGGATCGGCCGGACCGGTGTGCTTATATCAGACACCGCGGCAAACCCGCAACGCGACCGCGGAAAAGAGCAACGCCGACCCTGGACCAGCGGACCGCGCGTCGCTCCGGCGCGCAGGCTCGGTCAACGCGGCGGGTCAGCTCGTCGACGAGCGGGGCCGTGCCGTCTCAGGCCTGACCCGCGGGTCCGGGAGGTGCGGCCGGGCCCTTGTCCCCCTTCGGGCCCGGTAGGCCGCGGGCGCCGACATCCCCCGCCGCACCCTTGGGGCCGGCCAGTCCCGGGGTGCCGGCGTCGCCCCTTTCCCCCTTCGGGCCGGTCGATCCCGGTGCCCCGGCATCGCCCTTGTCACCCTTCGGTCCGGCCAGCCCGATCGGGCCGATCTCTCCCCGGTCCCCCTTCGGCCCCGGGTCGCCCTTCTCGCCCTTGGGACCCGGCAACCCCTGCGGGCCGGGAGCGCCCGCCGCTCCTCGTGGGCCTTCCGGCCCAGGCTGGCGTTGCAGGCCGGCCAGCTGTCGGGTCAGTTTGCGCAGCTGAGCATCGAGCGCATCCAGGCGATCCGCCGATGACGGCTTGCGGGGCGCGGCGGGCTTGGCGGGACGCACCCGCTTGGCCGGACGGGCCGGGGCTCTTCGTGCGGCCGTTTTCTTGACCGGGCTTTTCGCCATAGCAGCCTCCTCCGTTGAAGGGGAACCTCGAACAGGTACGGCTGGTACTCACTCACCGACTGCGGGCCTCGCCAAAAAAACAACCCTCTGGGGATCACCATCCCCACAGGGTCCGCGTGTTGGCACACCGTGATGTCGGCAACGGGCATCGCCGCGCCCTCGGAACGGTTCAACAGGGAGCGCGTATCAATTGGGGTGACGCTACCTCTCATCGGAGCAAAAAGCAAGGCCGAAAAGCGGCGCTGGGATCGGGCGACGGACCGGGGCGACACGTGGCGGCGCCCGATGAAGACCGCGACCCCGCACTCCCATCAGGCTCCGTGCCCCAACACCTCCACGATCCCCTTGAGGTATCCGACACTCCGTGCCGCGATGGTCCGCGGATCCGGGTCGAACTCGAAGACCTCCACGGACACGTAGCCTGCGTAGTCCGCCGCGATCAAGCGTTCCAGGATCGGCGCGAACCGGACCCGACCGAAACCGGGGCCTCGTCCATTGATGTCGTTCACGTGCACATGACGGAGATGGCCGGAGGCGAGAGCGGTATCGAGCGCCGTGACGGCGGAGCCGTCGCTCATCTCGGCGCTGCGACAGTCCACCATGAGCTGAAAGCGGGGATGGTCAATCTCGCGTACGAGCCGGAGGGCCTCGGCCGACGTGTTGATGAAATTCGTGTTGGTCTGAGCCAGCGGCTCGATGCAGTAGACGGCGTCCACGGTCGTCCAAGGTGGAGAGGCAGCCCTCGAACGTTTCTCGCGCGCGCCGCCAGGATTCCCGGACATCCCAGCCCTCCTGCACTGTCCGCTGCCCGGGCGACCCGTGGGTGAGAATGCGTCCCCCCAGATCGGCGCAGAGATGAATCAGCGCCCGGATCTGGACCTGCGTACGCTGCCGCACGGCGGCGTCGGGATGATTGATGCTCAGCCCTTCCGGCTTCACCAGGAGCCAGTGCAGACCAAGAATCTGCACCCCATGCCGCGCCGCTGCCTGACGAATCTCCGTTCCGCCGCGCGGGGGAAAGATCCGCGACGGACTCCGCGAGCGTGTGGGGGGCGATCTCCACGCCGTCGCAGCCGATCTGCGCGGCGTAGGAAAACACCTCCTCGATCGGCCAGCCCTGAAAGATCTCGTTACAGATGCCGATCTTCAGCCCAGTGTCTCCAGCCATCGCTTCTCGATCCCGGCAAACCGGTCCTTCGAGGATTTCGAGGCTCGCCTGATGGATCCTGCAACCTCGGCCGGGGTGAACGGATCGTCGGTGAATGTCACCGCGCGCTCCGGACCCGATTTTTTCCGGACCAGCAGGCCCGTTACCTTCTCGGCGACGCGTCTCCCCACGCCCGTCGAGCCGACGACGGACAGCACCAGGAGGGCGAACAAGATGAACGCAATCGGGCGGGTGAAAAAGGGCGTGGGATCGCCGGCCGTGATCACCAGGCCGCGGCGGAGGTTGTCCTCCGCCATCGGTCCCAGAATGAACCCGAGCACGAAGGGGCCGACGGGATAATCCAGTTCCTGCATGAGGACGCCGATCAACCCGAAGGCGAACATGACATAGATGTCGAAGAGCCTGCCCGAGAGGGCGTAGGCTCCCGTGACACAGATGACGAAGACGGCGGGCATCAGCACGTCCCGGGGAATCAGCAGTAACCGCACCATCTGGCGCACCCAGAGCAGACTCAGCACGAAGACCGCGACCGTCGCCACCATGGAGATGGCGATGATCTGTCCGACCACCTGGGGCTGCTCCGCGACCAGCATGGGGCCTGGCCGCAGGTTGTGGATCGTCATCGCCGCCAGCAGCACCGCCGCGGGCGCACTCCCCGGGATGGCCAGGGTCAAGGTGGGGATGATGTCTCCCCCGATGCAGGCGTTGTCTCCGGTCTCCGCGGCGATCAGGCCCTCGACCGACCCCTTGCCGAACAGTTCAGGGTTCTTGCTGCTGCGCTTCGCGGTGAAATAGGAGAGCCAGGAGGCCGTGTCGCTGCCCACGCCGGGCACGATCCCGATGATCAGGCCGATGAGCGAGGAGCGCAGGATGATCCAGCGGTGCTTGAGCACCTCCCGGAAGCGCGGGACGACACGGTCGACCTGGGTCTGGATCACCATCCGCTCGCACTTCCGGACGGCGTTCAACACCTCCGGCACGCCGTACGCGCCGATCAGCACCGGGATCAAGGAGAAGCCTCCGGAGAGCGCCGTGTAGCCGAACGTGAACCGGGGAACGGCGTGGATTCCGTCGTCGCCCACCGTGTTCAGGAGCAATCCCAGGAAGCCGGCGATCCAGCCCTTGATCGGATCATTGGGCGCGCACAGGCTCCCGGCGATCACCACGCCGAACGTCGCCAGCCAGAAGAACTCCCACGTGCCGAAGCGCATGGCCAGCGCGCCCAGAAGCGGCGTGAACAGGGCGAGACAGACGAAGCCGATGAGCGTACCGATCGTGGAAGCGGTGACCGACAGCCCGATCGCCTGCGCGGCTCTGCCCTGCAGCGCGAGAGGATAGCCGTCCAGACACACCGCGGCCTGCGCGGGGGTGCCGGGGATGTTGATGAGAATGGCGGACCGGCTGCCCCCGGTCACCGAGCCGACGTAGGCGCCGAGGACGACCGCGATGGCTTTCTCCGGCGACAGGGAAAAGGTGAGGCCGGTCAGCAGGCTGAGGGCCGTGGTGGTCGTCAGCCCGGGCATCATCCCGAAGAGAATCCCCGCTTGGCTCCCGATGACGACGTACAGGATGGTGACCGGGTCCAGCAAGAGTCCGCCCAGACCCGTTAGAATACTGAGGATGTCCATGGGTTATCCGTCGCTCAGGGAAAGACGACGCCGAAGACGGTCATGATTGCGTAGGAGAACACCACGATAATCCCGGCGGCGATGATGGCGGGGCGCAGGCCACCGAGGGCGTTCCCTTCCCGAAACGCGCGTGCCGAAAACCAGGATCAACCCGGCGGAGGCAAGGAGAAACGGGACCCGTCCCAGGAGGATCAGATACACTCCGATGATCGCCACGGCCGCAAGAAAGCGACCCATTCCCCAGGCGCGTAGTCCTCCTCGCCAATCGGGCGGAGCGGTCTCTTGTCGGCGCTTCCGCCAGCCGCGCAGGCCGCGCCACCCAACCGCGAGGCTGCACCCGCCCAGGCAGACGGCCATGGCCAGGGCAAAGATGCCGGGCGAGGTGTACCACTCCCACGACTCGCTCTTGAAGGGCATACGGAGGGAGGCGACGGCAAAGGCCACGCTGACGGCCAGGAGGAGCAGACCGCCGACGAAATCCCGCAAATCGGAGCGTGCCGCAGGAGGAGGGGGAGCCCCCTCCTCCTGCGGGATATTTGCTGGAGACGACATGGCTCAGGGCTTCTGGATCTTCAGATCGGCCGGGTTCTTCACGGCCTGCCCCGCCTCGTGCATGATCCAGGCTTCCTTGCGAGCCAGCCGTTCCACCAACTGGTCCGCCTTCTCGCCGGAGATGGCAATCGCAATCCCGCCCTTGGTGGTCGCGTAATCCTTCACGGCCTTCAAGGCTGCGGCCTTCTGAAAGGCGTCCTCATAGGCGGCCAACACGTTCTTCGGCAGATCGCGCGGAGCCATCAAGCCGAAGTACGATCCGTAGTCTTCAAACTTCGGGACGGCCTGGATGACGGAAGGGATCGTGCCGTATCCTTCGATCGTCAGCGGTTCCTTGGTCGAAACGGCCAACGCGCGGAGTTTGCCGCTCCGCGAGCAGCTCCGCGACCTCGATCGACAGTTGCGGCACCATCTCGGTCTCGCCGGAGGCCACAGCCACAACCGCAGGGGCCCCGCCTGCGTAGGGAACATGGCGATAGGTGACGCCTGCCGCCACCTTGAACTGCTCGATGAAAAAGTAGCCCGAGCTGCCCACCCCCGCCGTCGCGATCGTGACGGCGCCGGGGCGGGCCTTCATCGCCGCGACGAGGTCCTCCACCGTCTTGTAGGGCGAGTCGGGCTTCACGGCGATCACGTTGGGCGTGTACATGGGAAGGAAGTACGTCCAGTCTCGGTGGGTCTGCTCCATGCGTCCGAGGACTGCATAGCTCACGAATCCCGCCGTGGCGTTCGCCGTCAGCGTGTACCCATCGTGAGGACGATCCCACACTTCCTTCGTGCCGATCGCCCCTGCGCCGCCCGGAGTGTTCACGATGACCATGCGCTGACCCAGGGTCTGCTCCATCTGGCCGGCGATCATGCGCCCCGTCGTGTCCGAGGCTCCACCCGCCGGCCATGGAACGATCACCGTGACCGGTCGAGTCGGTTTCCAGACTTGGGCATTCACGATCTCACCGAATGCCCCAAGGGCGATGACCACGAGAGCCAAACACACGACCGCTTTTCTCATCTCCGGTCTCCCTTCGGTTACATGAGTCGATGGCTTCAAACGTGATTCGATGCAGAGGGCGGGAGAGTGCTATCAAAAAGTGACCAGATTGTCAATATTCCCAACCATCGAGACATCTGCCGCGCATTTCTATATTTCGTCCCCGAGCGTCTTTCAGTGCAGGGTCATTAAACACGACGCTTCAAGAGAATCAACGGGTATGGACCCAAAGCACACCCTGGACCACAGTTCCGCGGACAACCACTCGGTGTTTACCATAAACAAATCAAGCAGTTACCAGAGACAACTTATCCTGTACATTCTGTTTTCAATGCCTCCTCGGGCGCCCGTCGGCGGGACTCAAACGGTCCCGTCTCGCAGCGCGCCAAAGAACTCGGCCACGAGGCGGTTGTAGTCGAAGGCGAACGGCGTGCGCGCGGCCTCGTCTTCGGTGAGCCAGAGGAGCGCCTGCCCCTCTTTGAGACGCACGTCTGCCAAGTCGAAGTCGGCGGCCTTACAGAAGAGGTAGTCCACGGCCCCCTGCGGGTCGGTGTACACAGTGAAGAACCGATGGCCGGCCAGAGTGTAGGGCTCGCCGCTCCGCAGATCGTCCAACTCCTCCGCCATTTCCCGCACGACGGCCTGGTCGGCGGTCTCCCCCGCTTCAATGTGTCCGCCCAAGATGTCGACCTGATCGGGGAAGGGAATGGTCGGCGTGTTGTCGCGACGGTAAAAGAGCACCCGCCGCTTGGCCTGATCATAAAAGAACACCCCAGCACCACGCACCCAATCAGGCATTGTGTGCCTCCTCCCCGACGCGCCTTCCACCACGCCTATCCCCGCACTGCGGGCGTGTCCGGCTTCAACCTTGACAGGTCCTCGCTATCGTCAGAAAGTAGCCGAGGGGCACTGGGGCGATGCCCGTCGCCTTCGAAGCGCGATCGCGCTTTTTCCGGTTGTCGCAGTCCGCCGGTTCGGCGCGCCGGGCGCCGGCGAGAACGTCCGTACCGTCCCCGGAGATTCACCCAGGGTTGCCGCGGCGCGCCGTCCTATGCCAAGGCGTGACCCGCGGAGCCTCTCCTGGGGTAACCCTCGACACGGGAGGCCAACATGTCGCTTCGACCAGTCAAGCGGCTCATCAAAGCCAAGCCGACCCTCGAAGGCGCGGGCGTGCACCTCCGCCGCGCGTTCGGGTTCGGCAACACGTCCGACTTCGACCCGTTCCTCCTCCTCGACGACTTCCGCAACGACATTCCAGAGGACTACCTGGCTGGTTTCCCATGGCACCCCCATCGCGGGATCGAGACCATCACGTACGTCCTCGCCGGAACCGTCGAGCACGGCGACAGCCTCGGGAACCGCGGCGCCATCGCCGCCGGCGACGTCCAATGGATGACGGCGGGGAGCGGTATCATCCACCAAGAGATGCCCAAGGGCGACCCGACGGGCCGGATGCACGGGTTCCAGTTGTGGGCGAACCTCCCGTCGGCGCTCAAAATGACGGCGCCCCGCTATCAGGAGGTGAAGGCGCCCGACATCCCCGTCGTCACCGACGACGACGGAACGCATGCTCGCGTCGTCTGCGGCAGCTTCTGGGGAAAGACCGGCCCCGTGGACGGAATCGCCGCCGATCCGATCTATCTCGACGTGTCGGTGCCGCCCGGCAAGCGAAAGACCCTCCCGGTCGAGACGACCCGCCACGCCTTCGCGTACGTGTTCGCCGGGGCCGGGAAATTCTGCAACGCGTCCGGTCCCCTCGCGGTGCCGACCGAAGGGGTCGGGTGGTTGGACACGGCACCGCCCGCGACGGCGGACAACCGCTCGCTCGTGCTCTTCGACCACGGCGACGAAGTGATGGTGCAGGCCGGCGACGAGGGGATCCGGTTCCTCCTGGTCTCCGGGCAACCGCTCCAGGAGCCCGTGGCGTGGTACGGCCCGATCGTGATGAACACGCAGGAGCAACTCCAGCAGGCGTTCGAGGAACTCCAGCGGGGGACATTCTTGAAGCCGGAGGCGCGGCGGTAGCATTCCCGTTCGGTTGGGTCCGCGCCACGCACCCAGGGGATCGGGGACCGATGGGCGGATCTGGCCGCACCCTGGACGAGCTGGGGTCCGAACCATCGTCGTCCCGTCGCCTCGACGCGGAGGCGGGCCGACGCGGTGCAAGCGCCTGGGGCCGGCCGGGCCGCGTGCCCACGCAGCGCGAGCGCATTCAGCGGTGTCCACCGGTCACACCGTTTCGAGCCACTTGGTGAGCACGTACCGGTCATGGGCTACATAACCTGCCTGTCGGTATACCGCCCGAGCGTGCGTATTGGCGCGTTCCACTTCCAGACGGACGGCGTGGACGCCTTCCCGGCGACAGATCGCTTCAATCCACTGCAGGCTCGCCTTCCCAGCCCCCCGCCCCCGGAACTGCTCCCGCACGTATAGTTCATCCAGCAGCGCAGCGCGCCCGTGAAACTCGAGACTGAAGCCGAAGGTCAGCACCACGTAGCCGATCACCTCCGCGTCCCAGTGAATCAGGTGGACGCACGCCGCAGGCCCGATCCTTGAGAAGCTGCTGCAGGGCCCGGCGCGCGGCCGCCGTGTCGAACCGCAGGTGCTCGGACGCATAGAACTCCCGCATCAGCTCGAGGACCAGCTCCAGATCGGCAACAATCGCCGGCGTGAAGCCTGGGTTCATGGGACCGGATCTCCCAACAGCGAGGGACACCGAGCCTCCTCCCGTGTGCAAGGGGTTTTGGCACTGGGCGGGGCGTTTCAAGGGACACTGTCCTCGTAGGGGCGCTCCCGGGCCCCTCGCACTTCTTATGCACTGGACGAGCGTACGCGGAGCGTAGCCAACGCGATGGCACCTGTCAACGGCCAGTGCCCTCGCCTCGAGCAGCGCTAACCGGCGGTCGCCAGCCGCGCGAACTGCCGCTTCAGAGCGTTCACCTGCGCGAGGTAATGGCTGACGTCGTGGTCGCCGCACCGCTGGCGGGCGGTCAGCCGGAAACCTCCCGCGACATAGACGGCGCCCGCCCGTGCGCCGCACAGGTGAATCACGGCGGCCAGATCCTGCCGCTGCGGGAACGTGGCCGCGCCGGGGCGCCCGCCGGCCAAGGCGTGGGCGACGCCGCGATCCAGCCAGGCCGCGGTGAGCTCAATGGCGTGGGTCGGCAGGACCCGCGTGTAGAGGCGGTTGAACCAGCACGAGCGCACGTCGTGCCAGGGGCCGTCCTCGACCACCACGTGGTCATGGATGCAGTACCGCTTGGCCTCCTGGAACGTCCCGTCGGTGATCTGGTACATGCCGACCGCGCTCGATGCCGGCCGGTACCACTCCAGGGGATGCGCCGTTGGACGCCACCGCCAGTACGTCCGCGCCACGGGGTTACCTCCGCTTTCGACTTGGGCGAGCGCGGCCAGCAACTCGGGCGTGACGGCGGCAGTCGCATGCTCGGTAAACAGCGACCCGTACGTCCGCCACGTCTCGGGTGGGCTCTTGGTGAGCGCGCCGCTCACCGGAAAGAACAGCTCGCTCGGCTTGCGGAGCACCTGGTACCCCCAATTGACCACCGCGCACGCTGCCAGGATACCGGCCACCACCACGAGCACCCGGGCCGCCAGCGGTAGGGCGCGCAGGACACCACCCGCCCACCGGCCCGCCTGCGCGAGCCGTCGACCGGCCGGGACGCCGCCCGGCCGCCTGCGCGGCCGTCGGGCCTTGTGTTTGGAAGCGCGCGCACGTGATCTGGACGCCATGACTCCTCGAGACCTCCCGTTGGGATGTTGTTTCTGCACTGCCCCGCCTGCGTCCGCGGCCCCGCTTCCGGAGGGCGGAATCCGATTATATACCATGTGCAGGTCGCCAATCTCCATGACGGATCCGGCTCCCCTACTCCACACTGGACAGCACCGTACGGTCTCCTTTTCGGACGCGAGACAGGGAAACGCCCAGCTCGGAAGTACAGGGGAGGTATGATTTGCGGACGACACGACGGGTAGCGCGCGTTTTCTGACGTCAGGACGTGACAAGTAGGAAACGCTTCGCGTACAATATGCTCCGTTTTGTCAAACGAACCCATGATTTTTCGCATGTCGTCTTTGCCCTGTCTTCGCACGCCCCGGTGCGCACCGAGCGCGCCGCGAACCGGCAGGGCCGACATCAGGAGAGGCTGATGCCCAACAAGCCCGACCACCCAACCCAACGCGCCTGCCGCTGCGGAGGCGCCAATCCGAATTGCCTCCAGTGCGGAGGGAAAGGCGTTATCGAGACCTCGGGATTTCGGCCGATCATGGCGGGCCCTGTGAGTATCGGGAGGCGCGCCTATGTCCCGCGCGACAGTGGGGGGGCGATCCAGGGCCCCCCAGAACCGGTCCGGTGTCCGCATTGCGGGTTCGAGGTGCTGAACCTGGCCGTACACTTGACGGAGGCACACCCCGACCAGCCGCAACACGAAACGGCAGCAGAGCGGGAGGCCCGGGAGCAGGAAGAGGCGCGCCAGGCCGCCGTCGCGGCGGAGATCGCTCGGCGCGAGGCGGAAGCCGCCCAGAGGAAAGCGGAGGCGCGTGCGCGGCGCCAAGCCGTCGAGGGACCCCAGGCCGCGGTTGCGTTGCCCGAACGCCCGCGGGGTACCCCGCCAATGCCACCGCCGCGCCAGCAGGGGTTGCTGAGACGTCCACCGGACGCCACGGCCTCGGCCGATGCGACGGCGCCCGCGGGAGTACCAGACGGCGGTTCCTCCGGTCGCGGCCGATCGCGTACCGTTGGCAACGAAGCGCAGCGTGGAACGGACGCGGAGAGCCAGCGCACCCGTCCAGAGGCCGAGGCGTGGGAGCGCATGAGGCGAGCTCTCGCCGAGCGCACCGTCCTGACGGGGGTGGTCCGCAGCCGCAAGCCGTTCGGCGTGTTCGTCGATCTGGGCAGCATCGAAGGCCTGGTGCGGAGCCACGAGATGCGCGCCGAGAATACCGAGCGTGAGGCGCCGGAGCTGCAAGACGGACAGACGGTCCAGGTGGTGGTGATCGGGATGAGCGAAGACACCCACCGCGTGGAACTGTCGATGCGACGGGCGGGCGTTCCCCGGACGCCTCCCAAGGAGCGGGGTGCGACCGGAGCGGTGGCGCGGCCGGCCGAGGGACCGATGGCATTGGCGTTCCGCTTGGCGCGAGAAAAGAAGCAACACGGGGAGTGAGCAATAATTGAGTATGGTGTTCCCGGAAACGTAGGTTTAGCGTTTAGCGCAGCGTCCCCCCTGACGACCATGATCTCGATGGCCGTCTGCCGAAGTGTCGTGGCGTAGGTGCTGCCTCGATCGCATCACCGATGACCTTCTCGCCAGAGCAGGATCGCCAGGCCGCCGGTGAACAGGCACGCCAGGGCGCTGGCCCATAGCGGAATTCGTACACCGCCGGCCACTACCTCGACCCGGAGGAGCAGGCGCAGGAACTGAGCGACGGCCACCAGGGCGAGAAAGATCGTGGTTATTCGCGCCACGGGTTTCATGGCCTCCTCCTGTCTTCGGTTTGGGGCGGACCCGATGCCCGGTCTCGCGTCTTTACCTCGCCCACAGCTCCGACACCAACGCCTCTTTCAGGGCCGCCTGACCCCGTACCAGACGGCCATCCGCGCAAAGCCGCTCCCCCCGCTTCGGCCTCGGCCTCGCCATGCCTCTGTTGAGAAGTTAACCTGGCCAACAACGTCCTGCACAAATTGTCACCTTGCCGGTGAGGGGGTTTTCGCGAACCTCACTTCGAGCCGCGCACGTTCAGGTGCGGCAAGTTCCGGAGGTATTCCGGCTCTGTGACCTGCACAGGAATCCCGGGGGCGGGAAGCGGCGGGCCCAGGGTCGTGTTCACCGGGAGGACTCCCGCCCACACCGGCCAGGTGCAATCGTCCTCATCGTCCTTCGGCGGCCCCGTCCGCACCTTGGCCGAGCCCTCGGTGATCGGCAGGCGGAGGACGGTGGTCGCGTTCAGCTCCTGTTGGGTGACGGGGCGCAGCTGGCGCCAGCGCCCCGGGAACAGCCGTTCCACGAAGTCCTCCAGCACCGCAGCCTTGGCGCCCTCCTCCTCCACCGTCTCCGCGGTCCCGAACAGCATGACCGACCGGTAGTTGATCGAGTGGTGAAACGCCGAGCGTGCGAGCACAAAACCGTCCACCTGGGTCACAGCCAGGCATACGTCCACTCCCTGTTGGAGCGTTTGAAGCATCCGGCTCGCCCGGGCACCGTGCCAGTACACATGGTCGCCCTGTCGCCAGTAGAGGGTGGGCGTCACGTATGGCTTCCCGTCGTAGACGTACCCCACACAGCAGACGAATCCTGCGTCCAGGACGGCGTTGACCGTCTCCCGGTCGTAGCGGCCACGCTCCGGGATCCGCCTGACCCGAGCGCGCGCGGTGGGATTCTCAGTCGTCATGCACACCTCCTCAAGAACACCGAGGTCACTGCTGCCCCCAACGGCGACAGAGGCCATGCGGCCCTCTGCAGATTACACCGCGAGGACGCAGAAAACACACAGATGAGGCCGCCCTGCGCGAGCTGGAACAGGTGGAGCAACTCCGGATTGCGCCTCACCTCCCTCTTCTATTCGCGGATCAGGCGGATCGTTTCCCCGAGGTCGTTCGGGGGCTTGGCCTCCGTTGACGGTTCATGATCCACGACCTCGTCTCCTTCGCCGGCTCCGAGCAAGAGGTTCGTCTCCAGGCCGTGCTGCCTGGTGTAGAGCTCAAAATATCGGCCTCGCGCCGCGAGAAGTACCTCGTGACTCCCGCGCTCCACGATACGGCCCGCCTCGATCACCAGAATCTGGTCGGCGCGACGAATGGTGGAGAGCCGGTGCGCGATCACGAACGTCGTTCGCCCCCGCATGAGATAGGCGAGGCCGGCTTGGATCAAGGCTTCAGACTCCGAATCCAGGCTGGAGGTGGCTTCGTCGAGAATCAGGATCCGCGGATCGGCGAGCATGGCGCGCGCAATGGAGACCCGTTGCCGTTGCCCGCCGGACAGCTTGACGCCGCGCTCGCCCACCAGCGTATCGTACTGCTGTTCGAACCGCTCGGCGAACTCGTCCACCCGCGCGATCCGGCAGGCTACGAGGATCTCCTCGTCGGCGGCGTCGGGACGAGCGAAGGCGACGTTCTCCCGGATCGTGCCATCGAACAGAAACGTCTCCTGGAGCACCACGCCCAGTTGGGTGCGGTAGGAGCCGAGCCGGACGGTGGACAGGTCCACGCCATCAACCAGGACGGCTCCCTCCGTGGGCGCGTGGAATGCGGCGACCAGCCCGATGATCGTCGACTTCCCGGCGCCCGAGGGGCCGACCAGCGCCGTCACGGTCCCCGGTGCGGCCCGGAAGGAGACGTCGTCGAGGACCTCTTTGCCCGCATCGTAGGCGAAGCGCACCCGATCGAACACCACCTCGCCGCCGAGGGTGGGGATCGCCACGGTGCGCCGCGGATCGGCATCCTCCGGCCGCTCGCGGAGCACTTCGCGCGTCCGCTCCAGCCCGGCCAGCGCCTCGGACAGCTGCGTCCCGATGCCCACGACCTGAAAGACCGGCGCCACCAGGAACGCCAACAACGCGGTGAAGGTCACGAACCCCCCGAGGGTCAGCGCGCCCGCGAGGATCTCCCGCGCCCCCACATACATCACCACCGCGCCCACGACCCCCATGAACAGGGTGGCCGACAGGCTCATGCCCGCGATCACGGTCATCGATTGGAGCACATTGTCGAGCAGGCGCCGTACGCCGCGCGCGAAGACCGCCGCCTCCCGCGCTTCTGCGTGATACCCCTTGACCACCCGCACGCCGCCGAGCGATTCGGTCAGCCGGCCGGTCACGTCGGCGTTGATCTTTCCGCGCGTGCGGAAGATGGGCCGGACCGTGCGAAATGCCTTGCGCAGCACCAGGCCGAACACCAGCACGAAGCCCAGGGCCAGCCCGGTCAGCAGCGGGCTGATTCGGAGCAGAAGCCCGAGCGCAAAGACCGCCGTCAGCAGACCACCGAGCAACTCGACCAACCCGGTCCCGAGCAGATTCCGCACGCCCTCGACGTCGGTCATGATGCGGGAAACCATGGCGCCGCTCTTATTGGCGTCGTAGTAGGCAACAGAGAGACGGCCGATATGCGCCTGCACTTTCTGCCGCAGCTCCGCAATCAGCCGCTGCGCGGCCTTGGACAGCAGTCTGCGTCAGCGCGAACGAGGTGACGCCCTGCACCGCGGTGGCGAGGACCACCGCCGCCACGAGCGGCCCGAGGAGGTCCCCACGCCGGTGGCCGATGATGTCGTCGATCAGGAATTTGGTGGAGGCCGGAAGGACCAACCCCGTCAGGCGATTGACGACCATCAACCCGCAACCGACCGCCAGGAGTCCTCTCCGTGGACGGATCAGTTCCGCGATCAATGGCCATAACGCCCGGAGTCGTTCCGCGGTGGCCGGTTTCTTTGCTTGCGGGACGACTTCCATGGATCTCCGCGTGGCGCGCGTTGCGTTATGATCCTCGAGCATCCTGAGAAGACCAGCAGGACCATCACGGGCCACCGCAACGCTCGCCAAGGCGTGCCCGGCGAGGGCATGTGGGAACCTGTGTTTCATCAGGGGGAACGCAGCGACGTGCCCCCTCGTGGTCGACCCGGTTTCGTAGGAGCGCAACGACCGGACGCGGTGTGGTTCGGCGTTCCCCGCAGTCTGGCGTAACACACCTACCGCAGTCCTCGCCCCGCTTGGCCTGATTCGGCACCTGGGGGTTGTTCGTCGGGATCAACAGTGGAGGCGCTAGCCAGGAGCAGGCTGACACCATCGAGGACCGCGCCCCCCAGCGTCACCTCCCCCCGCCTGCCGCGCTCAGCGCGCCAGGTGCTGGGTGGGGGAGCAGACGTCCCGCACCATGTTGGTGTGTGTTTGTGCGTACCGACGCGGGCCGACCATCGGGGGGCCCGCCAGCAGGGCGGTATCGTACTCGTAGTTGAAGAGGTACTGGTAATAGAGATCGAAGCGGACCTCGGTCCCGGCGGTCCGCAGGTCGACCTGGAAGGGCGACTGCTGGTTGGTGAAGAGCTGGATGTCCCGGGCCTTCCCGGCGGCCTCGGCGGTCTGCCGGCCCTGCGCGTCCACGCCCACCACCTGCACCTCCAGGTAGCGGATTGGCTGGGCCTGCCACGGATTGCGGGCCACGCCCTCGACGCGGAGCACGCCGGACGCCGGCTGGAGGCAATTCCAGAGCAGCACCACTTCCGAGTTGGCCGCGCGATGCGTAAACGCGTCCGGGGGCGCCCCCGTGCCCGCCGTGTCTACCGCCACGCAGGACGTGACGCCCATCGCTACCACCAGCAGCAGCACCGCATTGCGTATCATGGTCCCCCTCCCGTGCCGCCCGCCCGGCCCCCGACGCCTGGCATCACCGGGTCACCCGCCCAAGTGGCTGCCCTTCCCCAGGGTGCCGGCCTCGCCCGCGCGGAGACGACGCCTTTGAGGGTCTCCCTCCCGCTTGGTCAACAGTATCCCTCTTTTTATACTCTACCTCCCATCCCGGGACAAGCGCAAGCCTGGGCCAAGACCGCGCAGGGGCCGGGAGAGACGCGGCGGGGAACCACGGAGCGACCACGGGCGCCCGGATCTCGTCGCCTCGCTGACCAGCAATTTGCGATACGCCCACGCGCCCGGGAACATGCCGCTCCGCCTCCGCCATACGGGCCGTCCGAAGGACTCCGTCGCCAACCTCTCGCAGATTGTCGCCCTCGACCGGACCCTCCTGACGGAGCACACCGGGAAGCTTCCGCGCACCCAACTCGACTTGGTGCCCTCCGAAATCGACGTCGCGCTCGGTCGATACGGACCGCCGGTGTCGGGCCCCCCGGCGTGGCTAAAGGGCCACAAGAGTCAATCCCGACAATTCCACAAATCAATTCGGAAAAGCGTTACGCCAGTCGTGCAAACAACTGCTCCTGCTGTGTGCGTCCCGGCTAACAGTCCCGCTTTCCACGTCCCGCAATATACACGGAGGGATCCCAGGCCCGCCAACGCAACAGATGGCCCTCTGTCCCACGCCTGCTACCCCTTCAGTCCGCTCAGCTGGACCCCTTCCACGATGCGCCGGTTGGCCACCAGGAAGGCGATAAACAAGGGGACCGCACTCAGCGCGGCGCCGGCCATGATGGGCCCGTAGGATTCGGAGGCGTAGGCGCCACGCAAAAATGCAAGCGCGACCGGCAGAGGAAACATCTCGGGCTTGTTGACGGCGATCAGGGGCCAAAGGAAATCGTTCCATGCAGACCGGAAGGCGAAGATCGTCAGGGCGGCGATTGCCGGGTGTAGGGGGGACGTTAGGGGGGACGTTGGTGCGGAGACAACTTGCTGTGGCAGTCGATGCAATCATTCAGATTGACCGTGTACCGTCAGGGCCATCCGTTAGCCCCCTCGGCGCCTGGTGCCGTTCGTCGCGGCGTCGCGCGCTCTCGCCGGAAGTTCACGTAGGCAATACCGTCCCGCAACCACGGTACCCCAGCGACTCGTGAGGCCTTCGGGATGATTCTCTGATCTCCGGGATCAGAGATGGCGTTGGAACCAGTCTCGGGCGGCGGCGCTGGAGGCTGGGAACTCCTCCACGTAGGGGACGAAGTGCCCGCCGGGGATCAGGACGAGCTGCTTGGGTTGGAGAGCCCGCTCGTACGCTTCCAGGGTGAGGTCGGTGCCGGTCAAATTGTCGTCGGTGACGGCGATCATCAAAAGCGGGGTCGGGCTGATCCGCCCGATGTAGACAGCGGGCTCGTATTCGCGCGCCATCTCCACCGAGCGCAGCGTGATCTCATCGCGCCAGCTCGGGGCGCGCTCGGCGGCGGTCCGGAAGAAGATGATGGCGTCTTCCCCACTGAACACTGCCGCCCCGCCCGGCTCTCGCGGCAACACCGGACGCATGGCGGGTGGCGCGCCCCGGAAGCGCTGTTCCCGATCAGCCGCGAAGGCAGCCAGCAGGCCTGGCAACTGCGGGGCTGGGACGCGACGGAGCGAGGCGTGGTACCCACTGATGGTCGGCACTTGGCTGACCACGCACCGCACCCGCCGGTCCAGCGCCCCGACCACCAGGACGTGCCCGCCGCTGTAGCTGGTCCCCCAGACGCCGATGCGCCGCGGGTCGAGCTCCGCAAGGGTCCGGGCAAAGCTAATGGCGTGCCGGTAGTCGCGGATCTGCGCCCAGGGGTCGATCTCGCCGCGAGGCTCACCGTCGGAGGCGCCGAAGTTCCTATGGTCGAAGACCAGCACCCCGAGGCCGGCGGCAGCGAACACCTCCGCGTACCGGTCGAGGTACATCTCCTTCACCGCGGTGAAGCCATGGGCCATCACCACGCCGGGGACCTGTCCGGCGGAATGCTTCGGCAGGTAGAGCCAGCCGCGCAGGATGGTGCCCTCGGCATTGAATTCGATGTCGCGTCGCATGGTGTCCTCCTGCGGTCGACCCCCGTGACCCTGTCCCGGGAACTGGTCCAGTGCTAAACAGGGTCTGCCTGCTTTCAGTACGACACACCCGCCAGCCGGGGGAACCGCGCAGCCCAATCAATATTTGAGTTCGATTCCGGAGTCGCCTGAACGGCGGCGCGACCGCGAACCCCTCGGTAGTGACCCGCCGTCGGATCGCCTCTGGTTCGATCAGGACCTGCGGCCCCCGCTCAGACGAGGGATGCGCGGGTTAGGGGACGCTCGTACTTGCGCCACCTTGTGTCGACGGGACCGCCACTTATGCTCGCGGCGCCGGTCGTTCGCTATCCAGCATCGCCATCTGCGCCGAACCGTAACGGGCGCCGGCGACCTCGTCCGGCGGCACGGTCCGGCCGATCCGGTCCAGGTCCTCCGGGCCGAGCGCGATGTCGAGCGAGCCCAGGGCCTCGCGGAGTTGCGCTCGGGTTCGAGCCCCGATGAGAGGGACAATATCCGTCCCGCGCGACAACACCCACGCAATCGCGAGCTGGGCGGGCGTGGCCCCCTTCTCCTGCGCGATTTCATGCAGAGCCTGCACGAGTGCCAGGTTGCGCTGGAGGTTTCCACCCTGGAAACGCGGGAAGTGGCCCCGGAAGTCTTGCCCGGCCGGCGGCTGCCTCCGCGAGCCGCTCAGGAGGCCTCGCGAGAGCACCCCGTAGGCAGTGACCCCAATGCCGAGCTCGCGGACGGCCGGCAGAATCTCCCTCTCGAGACTGCGGCTCATGAGTGAATACTCCAGCTGCACGGCCATGATGGGATGCACCGCGTGGGCCCGGCGGATCGTGGCGGCACCCATCTCCGAGAGGCCGATATGCCGCACGTACCCTGCGCGCACGCATTCGACGATGGCTCCGACGGTATCCTCGATGGGGACGGCCGGATCGAGGCGCGCCGGCTGGTAGACGTCGACGTAGTCGGTCCCGAGCCGCTTGAGCGTGTAGGCGAGTGCCGTCTTTACCGCCGTCGGGCGAGCATCAAAGCCCAGGAAGGCCCCCGCCGGATCGCGCTGCGCCCCGAACTTCACTTGGAGGAAGGCCCGTTCGCGGTTGCCGCCCTTCAGAGCCTCGCGCAGCAAGAGCTCGTTGCGGCCCATTCCGTAGAAGTCGCCCGTGTCGAAGAGTGCGATCCCGGCGTCCAAGGCCGCATGGATGGTGGCGAGGCTTTCTGCCTCCTCTGCCGGGCCGTAGAAGTCCGACATCCCCATGCAGCCCAGCCCCAGGACAAAGACCTCTGGCCCGTCCTTACCCAGTCGCCGCGTGGCTCGAATCGTGTTCATGCTAGCTAGCCTCCCGGGCCCTGCGTGGTGCCAGGCCCACTCTGCTCACCGCCCCCTCACCCCGCGTAGTTCGCGTCGGGGCGCTTCATCTCGAAGAGGTCGTGGACGTGGGTGTACATCTGCCCGGCGAGGCGGCCGACGGGCTTGAGGCGCTGCATGTCGACGCGCCCGGTCCCGCGATCGTAGAGATCGTCCCGGATGTGGAAGTGGAGGATCTCGCCGAGCACGAGGCTGTGCGGTCCGCGCCCGACGCGCAGGATCTGGGCCACCCGGCACTCCATGCTGATCGGCGCCTCGAGGACGCGCGGCGCCCGGACCTTCACGCTCGGGCGCGGCCGTCAGCCCCGCCACCGCGAACTCGTCGACGTCGGGCGGGTACTCCCCGGACGTGCGGTTCATCTGCTCCGCGAGCCCGTCGTCCACCACGTTGACGACGAAGTCGCCGGTCGCCTCGAGGTTCCGCACCGTGTCCTTCTGGCCCGCGGCCCCCGTCCCGGACCCGCCGCCGCGGGGCCCCGCCGAAAAGGCGATCGTCGGCGGGTCGTTGCACACCCCCATGAAGAAGCTGAACGGCGCCAGGTTGTTCACCCCGTCGGCGCCCACCGTCGACACCCACGCGATCGGCCGCGGGACGATGCAGCCGATCAGGAGTTTGTAGACTGCGGGCGGCGGCATGCTTCGAGGGTCGATCTCCATGCGGGCCTCCTTAATGGCGAGCATCTCGAGCGGTCGTCCGATACTAGCAGAAGCCGGAAGGCGATGAAGCAACCACCGGAGCATCCTTTTTGGGGCGCCAAGGCGTCCTATGGCTTCAGCTTGGTGTCCCCGGGCGTCTGGATGGACACGTGTGCAAATGCCGAATCCTTGGTGGCCCCATGCGAGTGCATCTCGTTCGCAGGAATATACACGATCGTGCCCGGCGTGACGATCTGCTCTTCCTTGTCCGTCGCCACCACGCCCTTCCCCTCGGTTACGACAAGTACCTGCTCGCCGGTATGGGCGTGCATCCGGTTTCCGGCGCCCCGGTCGAACTTGACCATGGCAACCACTAGCCCCGCCGTCCCTTTTTCCACCAGGTTCTGTCTCTCCACTTTTCCAAAGAAAAGACCGAGCGGGTCAGGCATCACCTTCAGGTTGTCCGCCTGCATCGCCTTCATGGCTTCCTCCTCTCAGCCGCGAGTTCCCTCGCTCCCCAATGAACGGGCGAGGCACGCGTCACGCGAACCCGGACGGGGTGCGGCCAGCCTGGAGCGGCTACACGGCCAAACTTTCCCGCAGCGTCTTGCCGTTGACCGTCCACCAGTTCAGCAGGATCCACAAGTCCACGTTCAGGTTGAAGTGCCGGACACCGAGGTCGAGGTAGTACTGGGCGTCCTCGGGCGCGACGATTTCGGCGCGCGCCGGGATGCCCCGGCGGAGGGCGGTCTCAATCACCTTCCGTTCCACCGCCTTGGTCTCGGGATCGAACCGGGCCCCCGGTTTTCCGATGCTCACGGTGTAGTCGCCGGGTCCCCACTGAATCATGTCGATCCCCGGCACGGCCAGGATCTCTTCCAGGTGCTCGACGGCCTCCCGCTTCTCGATCATCAGGATCACCACCACATCCCGAAGCGCCTGGAGGTACTCGACGCCCCCGACCTGCGCCCGGGGGGTGAACCGCCGCGGGGCGGCGCCGAACAGGCCGCCATCCTGCGGGGTCTCCGGGCGGACGATCCGGACGTAGTGCCGGGCCTCCTCGGCCGAGCGGCAGTCGGTGAACATGACGCCTTGGAATCCGGCGCCGATGGCCCGCTGCGCCACGTAGTCGCAGGCGGCCTGGTCGATCTTGATGATGGGCGTCAGGTCGGCCAGCTCGGCCGCCCGGCACAGATTGTCCAGATCGTGGAGGTCGGAGGGGGAGTACTCGGCGAGAAACTCGACGTAGTCATACTGTCGCGCTTGGCCCAAGACCTCGATCACCGTGGGCCAGGGGCTCATCACGCGGGTTCCCAGCGTCGGCTTCCCGGCGCGGAGCAATTCACGGAACTTGTTGGGCCGCATAGAAAAGACCTCCTTCGACGAAATGTTGTTCCCGAACCGAGATACCCGCCAATCCCACCAGGGGCGGACGCAGCTAGGTGCGACCTGCCCTCAGGCGACCAGGCCCTACTCTACCTTTTCGATCTCGGGACATCCATATCCGCCCCGCCGCAGGACGAGACCACTCGGCGCCAACCGGTGCTGCTCGTCGTGCCGCGGAGTCCTCTCACGGGAAGTTCACGTAGGCAACAGCGCTTCGCAACATGTAGTGGTTTAGTGCATGATGAGACCACCGACAAGATTGATGGCCTGGCCGGTGATGTACTCGGCTTCCTCCGACGCAAGGAATGCAGTAAGGTCGGCCACGTCCTTCGGGGTCGCGAGGCGGCCGAGCGGGGTGGCTGCTGACAACTCGACGATGCGCGCAGCCCGGCGCGCTGCGTCGTACCCCCCATCCTCTCGCCGCCCGAAGTGGTCCACACGTTCGGTGTCCACCGGCCCTGGGCAGATAGTGTTCACGGTGATCCCGGCAGGCGCGAGTTCCATCGCCAAGGCTTGCGTGAACCCCACCAGGCCAAACTTTGATGCGCAGTAAGCCGCCAATCTCGGCTGTCCCACCTTGCTGTTGTCCGATCCGATGTTGATGATTCGGCCCTTGATCTGTTGGCATAGCATCGCATTGGCTGCCGCTTTCGCGCAGAGGAACGCTCCCCTTCAGGTTGACGTCCAGGACGATGTCCCAGGCGTCCTCCGAAAGTTGGGTGACCGGCACCCGATCGGCGCCCGCCGGCGCGGCCGCATTGTTCACCAGGATGTCCAGCCGCCCGAATTCCTTGAGCGTGCAGTCCATCGCCTCGTCAATCTGCACGGCAGATCGGACATCCAGGGACACGGTGAGCGCGCGTTGGCCGGCGTCACGCACTTCCTTGGCAACTGCCTCCAGCCCGCCCCAGCCACCCGTCGGCTTGTTGATGCCTAACCGGACGCCGCTCGAGGTGAGAACCACGTCCGCGCCGTCGACCGCCAAGCGACGCACGATGGCGCGGCCGATGCCCCGCTCCCCGCTACATCCTGTCACCATGGCCACTTTTCCGCTCAGCCTCGACATGGCCTCCCCCTTTATTGGAGTTGATCTGAATTCGCCTTTGTTGACGCAGGAACGCACGGCACCCTACGCCGTCATCCCGCGGCCCAGGATCGGCCAGATCGCCTCGACCTGCCCCCGACGCGTCGCGTACAGGTAGTCGTGCAGGAAGACCGTCGCGTCGGAGTACCCGGCCACAAATTCGACGCGGCTCCCCACGGTGGGGACAGTGTTCGAGGCTCCCAGTTCGATCGTTGTATGCTCGGCCGAAAGCTTGACCGCTATGATCTCCCCGAGGTCCCGCGGGGCCGGCAGCGCGGGCTGCTGGGCCATGCTCTTCCAGCCGGCGTCACAGACGATGCGCGTCGGTGTGGGCCGGCTCACCACGGTGGTCAGGATCGAAAGCGCGTACCGATGCTGTACCCCGAAATCGTTCCGGTAATGCACGTCACCGAAGATCCCACCGCCCGCCTGGACCTCTGTCACGCCGGGAAGGGTGGCGGTGATCCAGTACGTGCCCGTGCCACCGCAACTGACGATCTCCACCGGCAGCCCAGCGGCCCGGCAGCGGTCCGCGCTCCCGGTGAGTTTTCCCACGGCTTCCACGATGCGCGCACGCTTGGTCTCCGGATCCCGGATCTCGGCAATCCGGCCGCCCTCCCAGGCCATGAGGCCCGAAAACCGCAACCCGCCGCATGACGCCACCTGCTGGGCCAAAGCCACCACCGGCGCCCCCGGCTCCACCCCGGCTCGGTTCATCGCGATGTTCACCTCGACCACGACGCGCACCTGCGCCCCGGCCGCTTGGGCCGCGAGATCCAATGCCTTGACATGCGTCTTCGCAGTCCACGGCGACAATGGGATCGGCGTGATGACAGAGGCCGGCAAGGCGCGCGAGCTTGGAGGCTCCCACCACTTGATTGGCGATCAAAATGTTCCGAATACCCGCGGAGGCCATCACCTCAGCCTCACTCAGTTTGGCACACGTGATCCCGTGCACCCCGGCCCGGAGCAGCTTGTGGGCGATAGCCGGCGTCTTGATCGCCTTCGTGTGTGGGCGCCACTTGATGCCTGCCTCGTCGATGATCACGCGTTTCATGGTCGCGATATTCTGGTCAAGTGTATCCAGATCCACGAGCAGGGCCGGCGTGTCCAGGTCCTTTACGGATTCCCCCACCGTGTTCGCTTGAGGCTTCATGACTCGGCTCCTCTCCATCCAGGTACGCAAAGCGGACACGCCGCGCCCCGCTCCGCCGTATCCCGTCTTTCCGCGACGTGACATCATGTGGGTTCTGGGACCCCACCCGCAGACATCGTCTATAATCTCAGGGGTGGAGCCCCCGAACGATCGTCCCCGTTAACCGCTCTCTGTAAACCCGAACAATCGGGCGGGGTTGTGCCAGAGCACACGCTCCCGTTCCGCTGGGTTCGGCAGCCAGCAAGCCAAGAGATTGAAGAGGCGTCCGTATTCGACCTTCCGCGTAGTGTTGAGGAAGGGCCAATCCGAGCCCCAGACGCAGCGGTCCACACCAAACGCGTCCACGGCCGCCGCTACAAACGGCTCGACGTCCGAGTGCGGAAAGGGTTGAGCGGACGTCCGGAAGGGGGCGGAGAGTTTCACGATAGCGTCGGTCTCACGGCCGAGCACGAGGACAGCCTGGAATCCCGGCTGGTTGATGCCGGCCGACGGATCCGGTTCGCCGAAATGGTCGATCACGAGCCGCACCCTGCTGCGCAAAAGGATGTCCTGAATCCCGCACCAGCACTGGCCCGTAGCGTATATCTGTAGGAACCAGCCGAGGTCTTTGACGCGCGCGAGAAAGCGGCTGCTTTCAGGGCGGGATAGAGCCTCCGCGTCCGTTCGCATGAGGTTGAGCCGGACACCGACCACGCCCTGGTCCTTCAACCGTACCCACTCCTGGTCGCTGGCTTGGGGCGCGACAACCGCGATGCCCTTGAATCGCCCCTGGCTTCGGACCATCGCATCGAGCATGCACGCGTTATCGTATCCGTAACAACTCGGCTGCACGAGCAGGGCGTGGGTCACCGCGTGAGCATCGAGCGTGTGGAGAAACCGCTCGCAATCTCCCGTCTCGTCCGGACGGGGTTTGTACCCCGGCCCCTTGGTATACGCGAAAGCATGAGGAGCAATGATATGCGTGTGGCAATCAACTCGCGAGGTGTTGGCCATCTTTCCTCCGATTGGACGCCCGCCTGGGCGAATTGCGCTACCGCTTCCCTCCCCTGCTGGTTGCGCTGGCTTTGCCGGATTCGCTCCGTTACTTCACGGCCCCGGCGGTCATACCCTGGATGAGCTTCTCCGAGAACAATACGTACACCACGATGACCGGGATGATGGCGATCATCAGTCCCGTCGAGATCATCCCGATGTCCTGCATCTGATCGCCCATAAACCGCTGGATGCCGAGGGGCAAGGTGCGCTTTTCCTCGTCGGTGATCAGCACCACGGCAAAGAGAAACTCATTCCAGAGGCTGATGAAATTCAAAATGATGGTCGTCGCGATCGCCGGCACACCGACCGGGAGGGTCAGCCGCCAGAAGACGTTGAAATCAGAACAGCCGTCGATCTTGGCGGCGTCATACAGATCCTGGGGAAGCTGCGCGAAGAATCCCTCGAGAAGGTACATCGTCAACGGCAGCTGGATCGAAATGTACACCAGGGTGAGGCCCGTCCGGGTGTTGAACAGGCCGTATTCGACGAGCACCTGAAACAGGGAGATGATGGTCACCTGGGGCGGAAAGATGATGGCGCTGAAGATCACAAAGTAGATCAACCGATTCCCGCGAAAGCGGTACCGGGCGAGGCAGTGCGCCGCCATAGATCCGATGAGCGTCAGGATCGTCACCGCCGCGACGACCACGACCGCGCTATTCCAAAAGTAGGTCCCGTAGTGTGACGTGGTCCACGCTGTGAGGTACTTGTCCCAGTGAAAGTGCGTCGGGAGGGCGTACGGATCCGCGCTGATCTCCGAGGTTGTCCGCAGGGACATCACGGCGATCCACGCGAACGGCCCGGCGGAGTACACCGTGTAAAGGGCGAGGGCGATGAGCAGCAGGCCGCGCGTCCAGACTCGGGGGATGCGCATGGTTCAGTACTCCAGCCGCTCACGCTGGCGAAACACCCAGCTGAGCGTCAGCACAAATACCAGGACCACGATGAACCACACGGCGGCAACCGCGGAGGGATACCCGAGGTCAAAAGTGCTCCACTCGAAGGCGCGCTTGTAGACATAGGTGGACACGGTTTCCGTCGACCACAGCGGCCCGCCCTTCGTCATGATCCAGACCAAGTCGAAGACTTTCATCTTGCCCAGAAACGAGAGGATGAGCAGATTCAGCAACGTCGGCCGGAGCATCGGGATAATGATGAAGATCAGCTTCCGCACCCAGCCACAGTTATCGATTTCCGCCGCCTCCAGCACCTCCGTCGGCAGCGCATACAGGGCTGCCACGCAGACGACCATGTTGAAGCCAGCCCATTTCCAGGCGTGCGCAAAGATCAGGGCCCACAGGGCCGTCGCCGGGTCGCCGATCCAGGAATGCGCCCACCTTCCCAGGCCAACCCAGCGCAGGGCCACGTTGACGATGCCCCAATCATAGTTATAGATCCACATCCAGAGGATCCCGACCACCACGTAGGTGATCAACACGGGCGTGAACCACGCGACCCGAAAAAATCGGGCCAGCGGCACCTTTGCATATAGACATAACGCGAGGAGCAGGCCCGTGACCACATCCACCACCGGGGCCAGGCTGGCCCAGATCATGGTATTGGTGACCGATTTCCAGAAGACCATGTCCCGCGTGAACAAAGTCACGAAGTTTGCCAGCCCGACGAACTCCTCGACGCCGCGCGGCTTGATGATGTGCACGCTGTTGTAAAAGGTGCGCAGGACCGGGTAGATGGTGAAGGCGGCGTACACTAACAGCGCGGGGGACAGAAAGACCATAATCGCCCCCCAGGGAGACTGCAGCGAATCCCCACGGAGGCGAGCCATGAAACGAGCGGACAGGGGGAGCGTCTCGCGGGCGGCGGACGTCAACGGCATCTGTGGCTCCGATCTGTCGCTGACCAATCGCTGGGGGCGACAACGAACCCGCCGGGCCGGGGACCGGACTCCGCCCTTGCCCCCTGATTCCATGATCGCGAGCAACGCCTACGGAGGGCGGGCGCGAAGGAGCGCCGCTCCCGCGACCTGACGAGCGGACCGCGTCTGCGTTACGACGGCTTGTAGCAGCTCTGGTTCATCATGTCGACGGCTTTGTCCACGGCGAGCAGCCCGCCCGGAAAGGCCGTGTTCATCACCTGGACGAAGGTCTCGCGACACTCCCCTTTGAGAAGGTCACGCGGGAGGCCGATGAAATACTCGGCGTCCTTATTCCGTTCGGCCAATTCCTTGAAGTAGGCCGTGTACTTGCCGGTGACCTTAGATGCGTCGCTCTTGATGGCGGTTTGGAGGAGTATCGTGCTGAGCCAGGAAGCGCCCATTTCGGGAGTTGCCATCTCGTTGAGCATGCCCGCGGCAAGCTTCGGATACTTGGTGGTCGCGTTGATCCCGAAGCTCGCGCCGACGCTCAGTGTCTTGCACTGATTGCAGGCCCCGCCGTCCATGGCCGGAAAGGCCATGACTCCCAGGGGAAAGTTCTCTGGCTGGCCCCCTTTGTCCGGGGGAGCGAACGCGCGCCCGGTGTACCAGCTCCCCAAGGGGAACATGAGGGCGCCCGGCTTGGTATGGAAGTAATAGTGGGACTCGCCCAGCTTCAACGTCGCGAAGCTCTTCGGATACGCGCCGGCGTCGACCAACTCCCTCACCCACTTGAAGACGTCGACGACCCGTGGATCTTTGTAGGACAACTTGCCGTCGAGGAGCTTCCCGTAGTCGGTCCGGCCCAGTTTTCGCAAAAGCGCCTCCCCAAGAACATAGGCGCCCGGATACGGCCTGTCGCCCACACCTTGGGCGATGGGGGTAATATTCGCCGCCAGGGACTTCTTCACAATCTCGAGGAACCGGGTCTGACTGACCTGCGTATTTGGCGGTAGGGTTACACCCAGCTTCTTCATCAAGTCCTTGTTATAGTACAGCTCGACTGTGTACACCTCCTGCGGAAGGCCATACGTCACCCCCTTGTATGTCCACACCGCGCGGGCCCAGTCGTAGATATTCCCCCAGCTGACAAGGTCGTTGAGCGACAGCAGGAAGCCGTTCTCGATGTACTCGGTCTGGTCCGGCTCCATATAGAAGATGTCCGGCGCCTGGCCGGCACGCAGGGCAGTCTTCAGGGCCGCGAAGAGCGCCTCCTTCTCATACCAGGTGATTTTGACTTTCACTCCGGGATTCTTCGCTTTCAAAGGTCCGGGCCGCCATCTCGCGCCAGGCCACCTTCGCCGGCTCAGACGCTTCGTGGCTCCACATGGTGAGTGTGATCTCCCCGGCCGAGACGCTGGCACTGGTACTGAATCCCAGGGCGATTACCAAGACCCCAACCGCCCACCACCGCACGGTTGCCCCTCTGATCGTATGCATCGCTTGGGTCCTCCGTCTGCTTGGCGTCCATTCAATTCCCCTCACCGTATTGCCGTCGCCGCCCCGATTCACGCGTTACTCCCCCATCCTTGTCTCCTCCTCTTATCGTAACCGACGAACCGACCACGCCCCTCCACGGATTCCCTCTGATTCGAAGGGCCCCCCCTGCGATTTCACGGACAGGAAGCACGCACCACCAATTCCGGGGGTAAGAGGATCTGGCGCGGTTTCGCAAATCCCTTGCCGTCGTACCGTTGAAACAGGAGCTTGGCCGCCTTCTCCCCCAGCGAGCGTTTCGGGACGGCCACCGTGGTCAGCGGGACACGGGCAGGCATCGCATAGGGGATGTCGTCATAGCTCACCAGGGCGATGTCCTCCGGCACCCGCACCCCGCACGCCAGGAGGCGATGGATGAGGCCGATGGCGATGCGGTCGGAGCTGACGAACAGCGCGGAGGGGCGGATTGCCAGCGCCAGCACGCGGTCCGCCGCCGTAATGCCATCCTCGATTTGCGTGCCCGGAACCTGCACATCCCACACGTCCGGTACGCGTGCACCCGCCGCGGCGAGCACCCCGCGAAAGCCCTGGATGCGTGCCTGGAGCGGCGCGTGCCCCGGATCGGCCATCCGGACGATCCCAATGCGGCGATGCGCGCGCGTCAGCAGATGCTGGGCCGCAAGTTTGCCCCCTGGACATCATCTGTGGCCACGTAGTCCCCGTCCGGCCAGGGCCACGCCATGACGATGACGGGGATGCCCGCGGCGCGCGCGGCCGTCAAGTGATCGAGGTGGCTCGTCGCGGGGCTGGCGATGATGCCGCCGATCCGGAACTGCCGGAACTGTTCGACGTAGAGACGTTCCTCCGCTTCCTGACGTCTCGATTCTCCGACAATGGTCAGGAAGCGGCGGTCCGCGGCGATCGTTTCGATCCCACTCACCATGGGGACGAAGAAGGGATTGGCGAGCTCGGGAATCACCACGCCGACCGTGGCCGTCCGATTTTGCACGAGCCCCCGCGCAAGAAGATTTGGCGTATATCCGAACTCGGCTTGCGCCGCCAGGATCCGATCGCGCGTGGCCTTCGCCACGAGGGGATGGGCGTTGAGCGCCCGCGAGGCAGTGACGATGGACACGCCCGCCCGGCGCGCGACCGCCGCCAAGGTTGCCTTCGTTCTCAATGATAAGGTTTTCATGTAATGGTTATCAATATTGAATTACCATTCTCCTGTCAAACGAATTCTGGGGGATCGATCCTTCGCGCCCAAAGGCCGGGGCGTCGAAGGTGTCCGGTCTCCATTATCCGGGTCCGAGGCATCCGGGTCCGCCCGCCGCCGGATGAGGCCACTCGGCGCCTGCTGGCAGTCGTCGTGGCGTCGAGTGCTCTCATGACTCCTCCGGCCGCTGCTACAGGGTAGGGCTACACCTCTTCGGGTGCCCCGGCATCAGGCCGGCCTCGCGCTTGTCGCATGGGCGGGCACCCGTAAGGCATTTCGCCCCTTGGGAGTCCTGCGAAACTGCATCGGTTATCAGGGGATCGGGTGGCACGCGGAATGCTGCAGAACACGTTAGGGTCGGGGTGTGGGCGAAGGGTGATCACCACGGACTGGACCGCAGGACAATCGGAGATCGGACATGAGACGAGCACTCATCGCTGCAAGCTTTCTCGGGGTGACGGCGCTGGGCCTCGCGCAGGCGGGTCCGGCCGGGGCCGACAACCTCAGCATCGGGGTTCAGAGCAGCGCGGTGAACCTGGGGATCACCCTCGGGCCGACGCCGCCGCCCCTGGTGGTGTTGCCGGGCCCGGTGGTCGCGGGTCCCCCGCCCCCGCCGGTTTATATCGCGCCGCATGTGCCCTACAACTACTTCGCGTACACGAAGTACCATTACCTGTACCACGACGGCCGATGGCTCCGCGCCCGCCGGCACGACGGGCCGTGGACGGTGATCGCGATCGCCCAGGTGCCGGGCCCCATCCTGGCCGTCCCGGTGGAGCGTTACCCCGGTCCGCCCCACCCACTGGGCGCACCTGGGGCCGCCCCCATGGAAACACGAGCGCGACCGCGAGCGGCGCCGGGAGCACGAGCGGGGGCACGGCCACGATCGGGACGACAACTCCCACGACCGCGGGCACGGAAAGGGGCACAAGTAGCGCGGGGGCATCCGCGCGGTCGGCCGGTGCGGCGACCCGCGCATGCGTCCCGCCGTGGACTGGCCGGATTCGACCTTCACTCGTTCGTGCACGGCCGCAGGTGCTCCTGCGGCTGTCCGGCTTCCTGTTTCCCGCCGCCCCCCTGCACATCACCACGTCCTCGTCTCGATCACGCGCCCACGATGGGCCGATCGCGTCGGGCGGGGTGGACCCTGTCCTCAGGACCACGGTTCCCGATCACTTGTGGTTGTCCGGATCTGAGCCCGTCCACCTGCCAGACCACCGGCACCCACTCGGTCCAGGCGCACAACCGGTCCGCGTCGGGAAGCACATGGCCGCCCGCTCGCCGGTGCCTGTCCCCGCGGTCGTTGCCGTGCTATCCTCCCGGCATCCCACCTGGGACCGTCCCGACCCCGCGCGCCGGGGGTGCAGACGTGGGATCCCGCCGGCGGCGCGGACCCAACCTGTAACGGAGGACGTACCATGGATACCACAACCCGGAAGGCCCTGATCGCCAAGTACAAGGACGGGAGCCGTGTGGTGGCCGAGGCCCTCGCCGGCAGCACCGACGCTGACCTGGACGCCCGGCCGGCGCCTGGGAAATGGTCCGCCCGGGAGATCACGCATCACCTGGCGGATAGCGAGATGATCGCGGCCATCCGGCTCCGGATGCTGCTCGCGGAGGACGAAGCCGTGATCCGCGGGTACGACCAGAAGCTCTACGCGGGGCGGCTCTTCTACACCCGGCCGATCCAGGCCTCGCTCGACGCCTTCCAGGCCGCCCGGCGCGCCACCGCGGAGATCCTGGACCGGATGACCGACGCGGACTGGGCCCGGCCGGGCACCCAGAGCGAGGGCGGGCGGTACTCGCCCGAGAAATGGCTGGAGATCTACGCCCCGCATGCCCACGCGCATGCGGACCAGATTCGCACCGCCCGCGCGGCCGCCTAGGGGGGCGGGGAGCGCCGCGGGACCCACCTCGACCCGGCGCCGAGGTGGGATTCATCCGGCGAGAAACCCGCCACGAAGGAGATCCCCGCATGCCGCAGATCATGCTGGCCGCGTCGCTGCCGGCCCCGCCGGACCGCCTCTTCGACATGTACCTCGATCCCGACGCGCATGCGGCCGTCACGGGTGCCCCCGTGACGATCGCGCCACGGCCCGGCGCCCCCTTTCGGGCCTTCGACGGCCTGCTCACGGGGACCATCCTGCACGTCGAGCCCACGCGGCTCATCGTGCAGACCTGGCGCTCCGCGAAGTTCCCGGCGGGCGCCCTGGATTCGGTGCTCGTGCTGTTCTTCTGGCCGGAGGCCGGCGGCGGCCGAATCGAATTGGTCCAGGCCAACGTGCCCGCGGAGGACTTCGCCGGGGTCAGTCAGGGGTGGGAGAAGTACTATTGGACGCCGTGGCGGGCGCACCTCGCCAGGTCGGATGGGCGGTAGGGGGGAGGGGAGGGCCACCACGCCGCGGCTCTCGGGTGACGGGGCGGAGACTAGGAAGCAGGGCCCCCACCGCTCGGACCTCGGTCGGCCACTGCTCTCCTCTATCGCACGACCGTGAACCTTTCCTCCACGCCACCAGGCCCGGATGTCCCTCCGCTGGGGTCCACTGCGAATTGTGCGACCGTACGAGGTGTCCATGAGGAGACAGGACGTGAGTCCACTCCGTCACCACCGTACTGCAACACTCCGGACAGCCCCTGGTCAGACTGGCTACTCGAGCTGCTCCGGGTAGACGCGCTCAGGCGCGTACCGCTCCGAGACGAGCTCCATCAACTCGTAGACGGTGAATAGGTCGTCCTCGGTGCTCAGGTACGCGAATTTGCCGTCTCCGCGCACGCCGTGCCCCTGCCCGCTCTGAATCACCTCGTAACCCGAGCGCCGGGCCTCCTCCACGACGAGATCCAGGTTCTCGACGACGATGCCCAGGTGCTGAACGCCCCCCTCTCCGTGTTTCTCCAGGAACTCGGAGTAGATACTCTCGCCGGACAGCGGCTGGATGAGCTCCAGGCTGAAGCCTCCAACGTTGGTCAGCGCGATCCGAAAGCGCCAGTTGCCCGGCCGCCCCCGGTAGGTGATGTTCTTGACGAGTGGCGCGCCGTAGGTGTAGATGCGCCACGGCCCGACCCCGACCCGCCAGTAGGCCTCCATAGCCTTGTCGATATTCTTGACGACGAAGCCGACCTGGTTGACCGCTTTGACCTGGAACGGCAGCTTGATTGTCATGCGTTCCACCCTCCTGGACTGCCGGTTGATCTCACACAGGAGACCCGTCGCCCGAGCTGTCCTTGCGTAAGACAATGGGGTCATGAACAATGGGGTCAGGTCTTGTATTGTGCCTTACCTCCCGTTCACGATTCGGCTGATGGTACTGTAGTGGAGACCGGTGGCCCGGGCGATCTCGGAGAGCAAGTAACCATGCTTTGCAGAAGCTGCCCGAATCAGATCATTGCGCAGCTTCCGAGGTCTCTCTGCACTGCCCGCCAGTAACCTCTCCAAACGTGGGCGACCCAGCAAGCGCTGCGCCCGCGGAATCTCCCTCACGTCCCGCGTCTTCTCCAAGTGGGGCCTCAGGCGTTCGATGAAGTCGTCCAACCCGAGGAGCACTTGCCCCGTGAGCCTCCGCCAGGGCGCCTCCACCGCCAGCCCTTCGCGCACAAGATCACGGTACCTCCGCTGTGCCTCGCCCTTCCGTTTCCCACACTGCCCTAACACCCACTCCACGGTCAAACATTCCGGACGTCTCACCCGCCCCACTGTCGCCCGGTAACTGCTCCACGGGTACTGTCCCGCTGTTTTTGCGACACCCGCGCGGACCGGATTCAACACCACGTACCGACAGAGCTCCAGCAGATGGCTCTCCCGTTCCACCAGGATAGCCTTGAAGCGCCCTTGAAACACGTGGCCCACCGTACCATGGCGTCGGTTGAAGGCTTGAGTGTAGACGCCGTTGAGTTGCCGCATCCCCCGCGACAGATTTCCCTCCGGCGTCTCGAGGAGCAGGTGATAGTGGTTCTCCATGAGGCAATACGCATGGCACAACCACTTGTCCCTCCCGACCACCGAGGCCAGTACGTCAAGCAGGCTCCGCCGGTCTCGATCATCCCGGAAGATCGCCTGACGCGCATTGCCCCGGCTGGTAACGTGATACACCGCCCCGGGGTACTCGATGCGTAGTGGTCGCGCCATAGGCCCATCCTACTCCTGGGAATGCTGTAATACAAGACCTGACCCCATTGTCGTCACCGTCGCAGCCAGAATCGCGAATATTCAAGGGGGGTGGTCGCCCCTGCTCTAGCGCGTGTTCTCGCGCCATAGCATGATTGAGAGGCCACCCGTGACCACGGACGCCAAGGCGCTCACCCAGAGGGGAATGCTCACGCCGCCTGCCGTCACCTCGACGCGGAGCACCAGGCGGAGGAACTGGGCAAGGGCCACCAGCGCCAGAAAGAACGTGGTTATCCGCGCGACCGGTCTCATGGAAATCTCCTGTCTATGCCTCGGCCACAACTCCGGGGCCACGGTCCGTTATCTGGCCTTGGGTCGTCGGAATCGCGCGTCCACACGCCACCGGCCTCTCACGAGGTGGAGTCGTGCCAGTCGGACTGGTGGCGAGGGGTCCCGCGGCGACGCGGGGGTAGGGTTCGCGCCAGGACGCTCAAAGCCGATCTCGAAGCTCTCCTGAATCCGCGAGGGCACGCTGTCGGCGTTTTCCTCACCCAGTGGCAGTGGCCCGAGAATCGGAATTGGGTGGATCCCGATCTCAGTGTACCGCAGCACGAGGTACACCTCCCCCGCACTCGGCGGCAGTCGGGCCTCCTGCGCGATGGGCACGCAGATCTCATTTCCCGCCGCATCGAGGGCGAAGCCCGGTGCGACCCGCACCCCTGGCGATTCCAGGGTGACCTCCAGCCCGTCCACAACCCCCGGTTGGTGCAAGGCCCGATTGTGGCGGCGCAGCTTTTCACGAAAATAGTCCTGCTCCGCGATGAAATCCTCGACGGACAACACCTGGCCGGTCGAGTAGTGCACGCGCGAAAGCGGCTGGCACGGGACCGGCTGAGGTCTCTGCGGCGTTCGTTTGGGGGTACTCATCCGCGTCTCCCTTCGCGACGGCCTCATTTCCTTGACCACGACGCCGACGCCACCGCCTCCGTCATCGTCGGCCGATCCAGGCGCGGCAGAAGGTCGAAGCCCGTGAGCCGTTCGCTCTCCCCCGAGCGTACCTTGTGGGCCGCGCGGTATGCGAAAGCGGCAGCGCGATACTGGCATCAGCGTCACCTCATCCGTCCAGCGGCACCAGGCGCACCTCGACGCGCGTGTCGTGCACCTCCAGCAGGGCGACGCTGACGGGGGCCCGGAACCGCCGCGGGCCAGCGCTCCCCGGATTCACGTAGAGCACGCCCTGCCGTTCCTGGATCGCGGGGCGGTGGGAGTGCCCGCTCACCACGACGCGAACGCCCGCCGTCGCGGGCACGAGGGCGAGGTCGTCCAGGTTGTGGAGCACGTAGATGCCCACCTGCTCGATCGTCAGGGCGGCCGTCAGAGGGAGCGCGCGCGCCCAGGGCCCCATATCCACGTTCCCGCGGACCGCCGTGACCGGGGCCAGGGTCCGGAGGGCCTGGAGGAGGTCGGGGGTGTCGATGTCCCCCGCATGGAGGATCCGCTCCACCCCCTGGAACGCCGCGATGGCCGCCGGGCGCAGGAGTCCATGGGTATCGGCGATCACGCCAATGCGGTGGGTGGTCATCGGGCCCCCACTCCGCCGATCCGTCCACTGCCTCCGGCCCCTCCACTCCCTCGACGTGTGCCCACCCGCATCCCCGTCCTGGTCCACCACCGGTGGAACATGGCCCCGTCGTCGCTGCACCGCCGCGGCCCATCGACTCATGGCAGCGTCTCGGGCCGCGGCGGTGCACCATTCTACCCGAATCGCGTGGACCAATCCGGAGGAGATCAGTTCCATGTCTCTTGGTCTGTGAAACCAACAGGTTACACGACAACGGTGCGGCACTACCTTCAGTTCTCCAGCGCCCTCAAGCATCCCGTTTCTGGCGCTGCCAGTTCAGCATCCGGACGTCCGCGTCCCGATGTTGCCCCTGAACCGCCCGGAGCGTCGCCTCCCCCTCCACGCCCCGGGGGATGGCCGTCGGGACGGTGGTCGGCGCCGATGCGCGGGAGCGCGGCTGCAGGTCCTCGTCCTCGGGGATCCCGCGGAGCGAGACCTTCCAGACCGTCTCGCCTCGGCACAGGTACCGAGTCGGTTTCGTCAACCGGCACCCCCCTTCGCACGGCCGCTAGTGCTGCCACCCGCCGAAGCCCTGTTCCCGCCGTTGCCTCGCCGACGCGCCTTCCATGGCGGTCATCAGATCGTACGGCCCGCGGTTGCCGCGCTGGGAGCGCGCGGGCGGGAAGGCCAGACGCAATCGTTTGTGACGGCGCGCGCCGGGAGATTGCCGCTACGGTGCTCCCACCACCCCGTCCTTCCCGCCCTGGCGGGCTGGGAGGCAGAGGGCACGGTCCTGGATCGGTGCGGACTTCAACCACAAGGTGACGAAAGTGGCAGCGCAAACAACCTGAGGCCATGAACACCCCTCGGTTCGCATGCAGAAATGAATTGGAGTTACGACCGTGCAGGACGCTCGTCCCCGGCCGGCGGCACGAGAGGCTCGAACTGGGAAATCAATGACGGGATCTCCTGCTCGACGACATCCCAGACCTTCGCCGGGATCACCCTGAAGTACTCGTGGACCATGCGGTTCCGCATCCCGATGATCTGGCGCCTGGGAATCTCGGGGTGGTTCGCCTTGAAGTCGTCTGATAGGTGGCGGGCCGCCTCGCCGAGAATCTCGATAAGCCGCATGATGCCATGCTGCATCAGTTCATCGTGTCATCGTGGAGAAAGTGATCCGCTC
>CAVOIV010000032.1:0-181154 GCA_963695995.1 uncultured Methylomirabilota bacterium | reverse complement strand
CCATCACCCGCACGCACTACCAGGACTACGTCCAGCCGGCGCGGGCCGCCCCGCGGCCGCCCCCGGTGTCTGCGGACTGACCTCCAGATTATCCTCGGCAGTCTCCGCCCCGAGGTGCGAGACGCGATAATGGCGCAAGGGCAGATCCCCACAGGGGTTAGCCCTCCATAACACGGTCTCGGAGTCTCGCGAGACTCGATCGGGCGGGTTCGCGCCACTGGAATCACGGAGTTCGCCCGCCCATAACGCCGGGCCACCCTCGCGAGACTCGATAATGCCCTAACTGCCTGCCACGCACAGGGGTGGCGGGCCGATAAGGGGTCGCGCGGGCGTGATACGAGACTCGATAGCCACCCGGGCGGCGGGGGTGGTACACCGGGGGCCACCGAAGGAGGTGCCCCATGCTCCCTGCCGCCGTGCAAGCCGAGATCCTCCGCCTCGTCTATGCCGACCACTGGTCGGTCACCCGGATCGCCCACCACGTGGGCGTGAACTGGAAGAGCGTCCGCAAGGTGGTGCAGCGCCGGAGCGTCGCGCTGGCCCGGGCCCGGCCGCGGCCGCGGGTGACGCTGCTCACGCCGTTCCTCGCCCAGCTCCAGACGCTCCTCGCCCGGGACCCGGAGCGCTCCGCGGTGAACTGCCTCCAGGCCCTCCGGGCCGCGGGGTACCGGGGCGGGATCACCACGCTCCGGATGGCCCTCGCGCAGCTGCGGCCCGCCCCCGCCTCGGCGGCCTTCGTGGCCCTCACCTTCGGGCCGGCGGAGCGCGTGCAGATCGACTGGGGCGAGTTCGGCGACGTCTTCGGGATCGGCCGCGCGGTCCACGCCTTCCTGCTGGTGTGCTGCTACTCGCGGCTGCTCACCGTGGAGTTCACCTTCAGCCAGACCCTGGAAGCGTTCCTGCGCTGCCACGAGCACGCCTTCGCCTTCCTGGGCGGCTATAGCCGGGAAGCGCAATACGACAACCTGGCCACGGCCGTCGCCGAGCGCCGGGGCCGCCTGGTCCGGTGGAACCCCCGCTTCCTCGCCTACGCCGGCCACTGCGGCTTCCGGCCCGTGGCCTGCACGCCCGGCCGCGGCAATGAGAAGGGGCGCGTCGAGGACAGTGTGAAGTACCTCCGGGCGAACTTCTGGCCCGGGCGGACGTTCCGCGATCTCGCCGATCTGAACGCCCAGGCGCAGGCGTGGCGCGACGACGTCGCCAACCAGCGCGAGCACCGGGCGACGCGGAAGGTCCCCGGCCTGCATCGTGGCCGAGGAGCGGCCGCACTGGCTCCCGCTGCGCGAGCCGTACGACACCGACGAGGTGCGGAGTGTCGTCGTCCCGCCCAGCTTCCGCGTGGCCTTCGACAGCAACCGGTACTCCGTGCCCTGGCGGCTGGTGGGGAAGGCCCTCACGCTGCGGGCCGATGCCGAGACGGTGACCCTGTGGTACGGGACGCACCGGGTGGCGCGGCACGCCCGCGACTGGGGGCGCGACCACGACTGCGTGCTCCCCGCCCATGCCGACGGGCTCCTCGCGCAGAAGCCGGGGGCCCAGGGCCAGTGGCAGGTGCAGGCCGTCGAGCAGCTCGGCCCGTCCGCCCGGCAGTACCTCACGCTGATCCGCGCCGGCACCCGGTCGCTCCGGGCGGAACTCGAGCACCTGCTGCTCCTCACCACCCTCTATGGGCCGACGCCGGTCGAGGCGGCCCTCGGCGGCGTGCCTCGCCCAGGCCATCGTGGGGAGCGACCACGTGGAGCAGTGGCTGCAGCTGCAGCACGCCGGGCCGCGTCGCGCCCGCCCCCGCTCACCCTGGGCGATCCGCGGCTCACGGTGCCGCCGGTGCGGCCCAACCTCGCGCGCTACGATGCCTTGCTCCTGGACGCCGACGCGGCGCGCCAGCCCGCCGGAGGAGCCCGATGGCCCCGCTGACGCTTGAGCAGAAGCTGACCCAGCTCCAGCTCCTGAGCGCCCCCGAGACCCTGGCCGCCTGGGAGGCGCGGCACCCCGCGGAGCGCGAGGCGGTGCCGCGCCGTGCTCGAGGCGCTCGCCGACCGCGAGCTCGCCCGGCGGACGGAGCGGCTGGTGGCCGCCCGGATCGCAGGCGGCGAAGTTCGTCCGGGTCCAGACCGTGGACACGCTTCAACTTCGAGTACAACGCGGCCACCCGGAAGCTCCGGAGCCGGTACCTGAACCTCCTCGCCACCGATCTCGTGGCCGAGGGGATCGGGGCGCTCTTCGTCGGGGGATCGGGCTTGGGGAAGACGCACCTGGCCCGGGCCTTGGGCTACGCCCAGTGCCAGCGGGGCCACCGGGTCCTGTTCACGACGCTGGCCGCCTTGGTGAACCGGCTGAGCGCCGCGGAGGCCACCAAGAGCCTCCACCGCGCGCTCAAGGTCTACCAGAGCCCGCTGGTCCTCTGCGTGGACGAGATCGGGTACGCGACGCTCCGCCAGCCCGAGAGCCACCTGCTCTTCCAGGTGCTCTCCGTCCGCCACGACCGGAAGCGGCCGACGATGATCACGACCAACCGGGTGTTCGGGGAGTGGAACCAGATCTTCGCCGACGACGCCGTGGCCCACGCGATCCTGGACCGGCTCGCCGAGCGGGCCGAGGTCTTCCACCTGGAGGGGACGAGCTATCGGGAAACCCACCGCCGCCCCGCGCCGAAGGTCCCGCCGGCGTAGTCGGGGCCCCGTCTGCCCGCGAGAGCATCCGACGGGCTCGCTGGCGCTTCACGTCTCCGGGCGTCCGCGCCCCCGTCTGCCCGCACCCCAGACCTGACCATCGGCACCGCGGGGCTCACCAGCATGAACCTGATGAAACCTCGCCATGTTCAACCTGGCGCTTCCACGAAGATGGCCTTCTTGCGGTACTTCGGCACGATGATCACGTGGTACCGGCAGTACCACCTCACGTGCGCTTGGCTCTGCCATTCTCGCATCGGGCTCCTTCCTGATCGGCCTTGGCGGGTCCGCTCAGGGAGAAACCACATTCTGCCTCACCGTTCAACGCCGGAACGGCAGAGCCTTGGTGAGTCCACCCCCATAGGGGGTGGCTTACCTATTGAAGTTATTCTTTGACAACGGCTTACCTGCAGGCCAGCGAATCCGTACCGTGACGGCGCCATACTTCCTGGCGACCAAGCTGGAGGCCTTTGCCGGGCGTGGCGGCGGTGACTATCTGGCAAGCCCCGATCTCGAGGACATCGCCACCCTCATCGACGGACGGGCCGAGCTCGTCGGCGAAGTGACGCAGGCCGATGCCGATCTTCGTCACTTCCTCGCCAGGCGCCTTTCGACGCTCCTGGCAACACCTTCGTTCGTCGAAGCGCTTTCCGCCCATTTGCCTCCAGATGCGGCGAGCCAGTCGCGTCTGCCGATCCTTCTCGACCGTATCCGCCTGCTGGTGCGTGCACAGCCGTAGATTCCCGAGCACGTCCTGCTCGGACGGATTCCCCAGCCGCAATTCGCTTTCTTCTCGCAGGTTAAGTCAGACGACGACCGCCAGCCCCTATTTCACCCGGCGTGGCAGTCACGCCGCCTCGGGCCGCGTGTGGCTCCAGGGTGGCCAGCGGAGACAGCGCCCAATCGCGACCGGGACATAATGCACAATACAAGACCTGACCCCAGGATCTCCCGCTCACCCTTTGCGCCTCCCGCCTCACCCCTCACGCTCGCTGCCCTCTCCCCTCCGCCCTCTGCTTGTTCGCCTCACCCTTCTCGGCTCTCCGACGTTTCCGCCTCACCCTCTGCCCCTCTACCCCTATCCCTATCCCTGTCCCTGTCCCTGTCCCTGTCCCCTCACCCCCACAACTCCCAGTGTCCGAGCATCAGCACAGCGGCGGCGATCAGGGCGTTGGTGAGGGCGTGGGCGAGGATGGCGTCTTCGACCCGGCCGCGGCGGTACAGCGCCCAGGCGTAGAGCATGCCCGCGACCGTCCCGGCCAGCCAGCGGCCGTGCAGGGCGCCGAAGAGGACCGAGGAGACCAGGAAAGACAGCCAGGTGAACCGGAGGGTGGACAGCTCATCGAAGTTGGCCGAGATCAATCGCCGGAGCAGGTAGCCGCGAAACGCCAGCTCCTCGGCGATCGGCACCGTGATCACGGAGCCGAGCACCCGGAACAGCAGCCAGACGGCGGCGAGACCGGCCGGGATCTCCGCCAGGCTCGTCGGAATGGGCGAGGTCGCGCTCGTCCCTGGCAGGGCCCATTCCAGCCCCATCCAGATCACGCAGACCGCCACCCCGATGCCGACGGCGGAACGGCTTCGGAAGGGCGGGCGGGAAGCAAGTCGCATTGTGCCAACAACGAATCTCAGATAGGTAAATTAAATAAGTTAAGGGCGTCCCGCATTATCCCGTACATGACCTCCTGGAGTGCCTGTCTTATGTACTTCAAGGCGTTCCCCATTACGGTTTTGACAAGACTGGACGTGATTGGTACTCTCTCAAGAGTTCGGCTTGCCCGTTCCAGGCGCTTCGGGGCGCGTCCCGTCTTCGCAACCATCGGCCTGGACCTTTTTGAGCAGCCTGCTATCAACTCCGACCTGACACCATCCTGATCGTCGCGGAATGCTAGGGTGTGCGTCCGCGGTTAAGACCCGGAAAAACGCCCGCCGGTTATTTCCCGGACAGCGCTCTCTCGGCATCCGCCACTGTGATCATCAACGTCAGCGGATCGACGGGCGACTCGCCGAACCCGTACCGCCGATAGAACCGTTTGGCCTCCTCGGAGATCGCGTGGACCAGAATGGCCCGTATCCCGCCGATCTTGGCGGCCTGCAGTATCCGCAGCACCGCGTCGCGCAGCAGGCTGCGCCCCAGGTCCCGGCCCTGCCAGGTCCGGTCCACGGCCAGCCGGCCGAGGATCATCACCGGCACGGGGTCCGGCATATTCCGCCGGACGCGGCCCGGCGCCTTGGCGTGAGCCACGCCGCCGCTTGCCAGCGCGTAATACCCGACCACTCGCCCTTCGGCGCAGACCACGTAGGTCCGCGACGCCCCGGTGTCCTCGTTCGCCAGGGCGCGCTTTCGTAACCAGTCATCCAGATCCGGCGCGCCAGAATCAAACGCCGACACGTCATGCGCCGCCGTCAGGTGTTCCGGTGCGCGGATCTCCCGCGCGCCGCCGGCCATCACTCCCAGGCCGCCTTTGTCCGCAACAGCCGCCGCAGACGACTATTCTCCGCCGGGGGTGTGTCCAGCGCGGCCGTGAACCGCTTGTAGGCCTTGTCATCGAGCAGAAACAACCGCTGGTCCAGCAGGACGGCCGTGGCTGCCCGGCACGCCGCGTCCAGCATGAACTCGGACCGGTTTTTCCCGAGCCGTTCTGCCGCGCGGTCGATCAGGGCCCGCTTTGCCTGATCTGCCCGAAGGTTGATCGTGACGCTCTGTCCCGCGCGTCCCGTGGTGCTGGCATTCCGCATGGCTTACCTCCTGTACATATACCAACTATACAAACATGTATGCACATTGTCAACACACCCCACCCGAGCGCCTCACGGCTCACCCTTCACCCCTAACGTCTGCCCTCTGCCCCTTATGCGCTCAGTCCACGCCGAAGAAGATGCTGAACGGTACGGCGAGGGTGTGGGCATCGAGAGGCAGGGTGTCGGTGCCCGGATAGAGCAGGATACCGAGACGCACGCGGCCCTTCAGGTCGCGCGCGACCTGGCGGAGGCCGGCAGCGTCGGCCTCCGAGATTCGTTGAGACCACTTGACTTCCACCGCGACGAGCGCCTCGCCCCGCTCGAGGAGGAAGTCCACCTCCCGCCCGGCGTGCGGCCGCCAATACCACAGCCCGATTCCCGGCCCCGTAAAGGCGAGCAGTTTTCGCAGTTCGGACGTCGCCCAGGTCTCCACCATGGCACCAGTCCGCCCCTGGCGCTCCAGGACGGTCCAGGTGTCCGCGGCGGCCAGGTGGCAGGTCATGCCGCTGTCCGCCAGGTAGAGCTTCGGCGTCTTCACCAACCGTTTGCCAACGTTGGCAAAGAACGGGCGCAGGAGGAAGAGCTGATACGTGAGCTCCAGGAGGTTCATGTAGCGGCGCAGCGTCGTGAAGGGCAAGCCGATATCCCGGGAGAGGTCCGAGGAGTTCAGGATCTGACCGGTCCGGAGCGCCAGGAGCGCCAGGAGCCGACTGAAATCGGGGAGGTGGGCGATGGCCGCCAGATCGCGGACGTCGCGCTCGATGTACGTCTGCCGATACGCAGCGAACCATTCCTGCCGCGCCACCGGAGACTCGAGGAGCGCGGGGGTGGGGAAGCCGCCCGCGAGGATGAGTCCTTCGATCTCTCGGCGACGCCGAATAGGCGCCGTGTGAGACCAGCGAGACAACAGCGCCTTGGCATCTCGGGTCTCGAAGAGGTCGCCAAGGGTTGTCGGGGGTTTGGCCTGCGTCAGCTCTGCCCACGAGAACGGGAGAAGCTCGTGCAGCACAATGCGCCCGGCAAGACTTTCCGAGACGGTCTTCAGGGTCAGGAGATTTGCCGAGCCGGTCAGCAGATACTGTCCTGGTTTCCGGTCCCGGTCCACGGCGAGCTTAATGGCCCGCAGCAAATCCGGGGCACGCTGCACCTCGTCCAGGATGACGGGTGTCGGCATCCCGGCGATGAATCCGTCCGGATCCCGGAGCGCGGCGTCCAGCACGGTTCGATCGTCGAGCGTCACGTACCGTGCCGGCCAGGCGGACGACGCCACGGTCTGGACGAGGGTAGACTTGCCGACCTGTCGTGCGCCCGTGAGAAGGACCACCGGGAAATGCCGGAGCGACTCCAGAATCCGTCCCTGCAAATGTCTTCGAATCATGTGTGATATTTAACCGTTCAATGGTTAGATTGTCAATGCCAAATTCGGTCTTCTACTCTTGCCCCCGGTCGAGTTTCGGCGGTTCGGCGGTCAGCATTCAGCGCTCAGCGCTCAGCGATCAGCGATCAGCTTTCAGCGTTCAGCTTGAGACGAGAAGAGACTTGTCTCGTGCGGTCGCCGAGACCGTCTTGGATTGGCCCTGGCTGATGGCTGACCGCTGATCGCTTGCCCCTTCACCTCTTCACGCCTAACGCCTGCCCCTTGCCGTCCGTTCGCGGCTCGCGGCTCGTGGCTCGCAACTCCCCCACTCCGTTAGCCCTCTCGCGGCCTGCAGGAATCTGCGAGAAGACAATTTGCCTTGCAAGGGAAGTTTATCCGGATATACTTCCCGATATGAAAAAGATTCTGAAGCGGTCTCTGGCCATCGACCTCCCACCAAAACGGTCGGCGTTTCTTTGGGGGCCCCGGAAAACCGGGAAGACTTTCTGGTTGCGGCAGACCTACCCGCAGTCCACCCGAATCGATCTGCTCCAGACCGACGTCTTCGGCGAGTACGCGGCCCGACCGGCCCTGCTCCGGGAACGCCACCAGGATCACCGCGGGATGATCATCATCGATGAGATCCAGATGGTGCCCGAACTCTTGAACGAGGTCCACTGGCTCATCGAGAACCGAGGCCTGAGTTTCCTCCTGACCGGCTCCAGTGCCCGCAAGATGCGCCGGAGGCATGCCAATCTCCTCGGCGGCCGAGCCTGGCGCTACACCATGCATCCCTTGACGATCTTGGAAACCGAGGGGTTCGACCTGGAGGCCGTGATGGTCTCAGGTTTGCTTCCGCCGCATTTCTTGTCCCCCGACCCCATCCGCGATCTGCGCTCGTATGTTGCGGATTACCTGAAGGAAGAGATTGCCGCCGAAGCAGCCGTCCAAAGCATTCCGGCCTTCGCCGAATTCCTCCGCGTGGCGGCGCTGACCAACGGCGAACTGTTGAACTACACGAACGTGGCGCGCGAAGCGGGCGTGAGCGCCAAGGTGGTGCGCGGTTACTTTCAGATTCTCGAGGACACGCTGCTCGGCTTCCGCGTCACCCCCTGGCGGAAGTCGAAGACGCGCCGGATGATCGAGACGGAGAAGTTCTACCTGTTCGACGTTGGCGTGGCGAACTATCTCAGTCGCCGAACACCCCAGGAAGGAACGCCGGAATTCGGGAAGGCGCTTGAGCACTATATCCTCATGGAGCTCAAAGCGTATCAGGCGTACCGGAACCCCGAGCTGGACATCCGCTACTGGCGCACCAGTACCGGGATGGAGGTGGACTTCGTTTTGGGAGAGATGGACGTCGCGGTGGAGATCAAGGGCGCCCGGCGCGTGCACGAAGGCGACCTCAAGGGGCTGAACGCCCTGCTCGCCGAGCACAAGGTGAAGCACCCGCTGTTGATTTCGCTGGAACGGGAGCCACGGAGGTTGGGCCCCAGGATCCGTGTGCTTCCGTGGCAGGAGTTCTTGCGTGACCTGTGGTCCGGGGCATTTGGCGTATAGCCGCCAGGCGGCCCATGTCCCCAGCAGACCGTTGCTCAATATCCTAGCCGCTGCCTGCGTGCGCCCACTGGAGTTCCGGACGGGGGTGAGGTAGTATATTCCTGGACCGCCGGGTCGGGGCAAGACGCACAGTGCCCGGCGGCCCCGACGCACCGGGGAGAGAAGAGGAGGGGCGCCGTGGAGCGTACGGGGGATGGGGGAGCCCCGGACCCCTTGGTTGGCCATGTGATCAAGGGCAAGTATCACGTCACCGGCCAACTGGCGACGGGCAGCCTGGGGGTGACGTACCTCGCCCAGCAGCGAGGGACGGGGGCCGGGCTTGTCGTGAAGGTGTTCCGGGGCGAGCTTACGAAGGCGAAGGAGTTTACGGAGAGGCTCCATCGACAGATGATGGTAGTCGCGGCCCTCTCGAAGACGCAACCACATATCGTCAGAGTGTACGACTGCGGCCAGGCGGAGGATGGCAGCCTGTTCATCGTGATGGAGCAGATCGAGGGACGGACCCTGCACGACGTGCTGCGGCAGGGCGGGGCCCTCGAGATCGAACGAGCGTTGTCCGTGGCCGTCCAGATGGCCGAGGGGTTGAACGCGGCCCATGACGCGAACCTTGTCCACACGGACATTCACCCGAAGAACGTCCTGGTCCTGGGGGACAAGGACACCGTGAAGCTCATCGGTTTCGAGCGGGCGCGGTTGAAGAACGCGGGGGCAACGGATCACCTCGTTCCCGCGACGCAACTCACGCGCACACCGGCGTATGCGGCCCCGGAGCAGATACAACGAAGGGAGATCACCAAACAGACAGACATCTATGCCTTCGGGATCGTCCTCTACGAAATGCTGACAGGCGTCGTCCCCTTCCGCGCCTCCACGTCTGAGGCCGTCCTGGCGATGCACCTCGGGGTAGCGCCGACGCCACCAAAGACATTGCGTGCGGAGATCCCGGTCGAGGTAGAGGCCCAGGTCCTGCGGGCGTTGGAGAAGGAGCCGAAATGGCGCCAGAACAGTGCGAACGAGGTGGTCCGCGAGTTTCTGCAACCGTTGGGGGCAGCGCGGGCGGGGCGAGTGGGGCGGCCAACCAGCGGACGCGGGCCCGTGGCCACGGCGGCCACGGCCGTGGCGCAATCCTCGCCGCTTCCGCGGACGGGCGCGCGGTGGATCGTCGCCGCGATCGTCGGCGTGCTCATCGTGCTCGCCGCCGCGTCATTCTGGGTGCTATACCCTTGGCGGGCCCCGGAGGACACGTACCTGCCGCCGCCCCGCCCGCAACCACGTCAGACGGTCATCCCTGAACCGGCGCCTGCGGGAGAATCCGAAAAGAACGCGCCGGAGCTGCCTGCTCCTCCATCGCAGGCGCAGCCTCTTCCGGAACGGGTGCTTCCGGAACCTCCGCCCAAGGAGAGGGCGGGGCTGGGAGAGAAGGAATCCACGTCCCCCCCGAAGGAAGGCAAGGTCAAATCATCCCGGAGGGCCCGACCCCCGCGCCCCCGCAAGACGTCGCGCCGGGCGCGAAGAGGGAGTCACCGGATGGCTCCGAAATCATCGATTGGCTCTTAAAGCAGCGATAGCCTCACTCTCTCACGCCTCACGACCTCTGTCACTCTGCGCCTCTGGGCGCAGTTCGATGGTTCGGCGGTTCAGGGTTCGAGGGTTCAGAGCCGCCTTACGCCTCGCGCCTTACCCCTCACGCTCTTTCGCGCCTCGCGGTTCGTGCGCTCCTCTGCCCTCTGCCCCTTGTCGCTCTGTCCTCTGACGCCTCACGTTTCACCCTTCACGCCTCACGCCCTCTGCCCGTCGCTTGACGCACCCATGTGTCGAGTAGTATATTGGTAGTATGAAAATCAAGACTTCAATCACACTGTCCCAAGAGCTCCTCCGGGAGATCGATACGCGGGTCGAAGCGCAGGGGCGCAGCCGGTCGGAGTTCATCGAAGAGGCCGTGCGCGCCTTTCTCGCCGGCGCCGATCGCGCGGCGCTCCAGGCCCGCGAGGCCGCGCTGCTCCGAAAGCATGCCGCCGCGCTGAACGCCGAGATGGCGGACGTGCTCGAATACCAGGTCCTGCCGTGAGGCGCGGGGACCTGTACCGCGTCGCCCACCCCTCCCGGACCGACCCCAAGCGTTTCCGGGTGTTCGTCGTCGTCAGCCGACAGGTGCTTTGCGACACGGCCGAGTACAGCACCGTGGTCTGCGCGCCTGTGTCCTCCAGCCGAGCCGGCTTGGGGACCCAGGTGCCCGTCGGGGAAGCGGAAGGCCTGAAACACGCGAGCGCCATCCACTGTGACGGCCTGGTCAGCTTACCGAAGAGCGCCCTGACAGACTACGTCGGCAGCCTCGGCCCGCAGAAGCTGGCGGCACTCCACATCGCCCTCCAGGTCGCACTCGATCTCCTCGACTAGCGCGCCTTCCCGGGATCTAGCTTAATTAAGAGGTTCGGTTAGCGATCAGAGGTCAGCGGTCAGCATTCAGCGATCAGCGTCAGCGGCGTCAGCTCGTCAGCGATCAGCGGGCAGCTGGTCAGCGGTCAGCATGGGTCAGCGGTCAGCGGTCAGCGGTCAGCTTGAGACAAGAAGAGACTTGTCTCGTGCGGTCGCCGGGACCGTCTTGGATTGGCCCTGGCTGATAGCTGACCGCTGATAGCTACCTTCTTTCCGCCCAGGCTGCTCTGCCCTCTGCAGCTCTGTCCTCTGTTTGTTCGCCTCCCGCTTCACGCCTCACGGTTCGCTGCCCTCTGCCACTCTGCCCCTTGTCGCTCTTGCCCGCTGTCCTCTGCCCTCTCGTCCCACCGCGCCGCACGCTCTCACGCCTCACGGTTCGCTGCCCTCCGCCCGTCCTATCTCTTTACGGCTCGCACCTCGCGGCTCGCGCTCTCGGCGCTTCTGCCGTCCGTTCGCCCATTGACCCCTCGTGGGCGAGCGGCTATCATGTAAAGCATGGATGTGCTCCAGGGAATCCGCGACAAAATCCTGCGCCGACAGTACGAATTTTCGAAGCATGCGGTTGACCAGGGTATCATCCGCGACATCAGCGTGGCAGAAGTAGAACAAGCCATGGTAGACCGGAGCGAGATAATAGAGGACTATCCGGATGACAAGTATGGTCCAAGTTGTCTGATCCTTGGCTTCACGCGCGTCGGACGCCCGCTGCACATTCAGTGCAGCTACCCCAGCCGACCGTTGCTCAAGATCGTTAGGAGCCGTTACGAAATACCTTGTCCATTTTTTGGAATTTCGTTACGGCTCCTTATGCCGTTTCGAAACGTCTCCGGTCAAGTTATTCGTTGACAACGGCTTACGCTGTACGAACCGGACCCCGAACGTTGGACCGATTCCAGGATCAGAAAGACCGATTGACGAGGTGAACAAGATGAAGGAGACCATGGTCGAGAGCGAAGTGACGTATACGCTGGAGGTCGCAGGAAAGTTCTTCATCATCGAGCACGTCCCGGCACGAGTCTGCAAGGAGACCGGCGAGCAGTACTTCTCGCCCGACACGGTGGAGCGTATTCAGGCCCTTCTCAAAAGCAATAGGCAACCTGACAAGATGATCCAGACTCCGGTCTACGAATTCGCATGACGTCTCGCGCTCACCTCAGGTAGACCCTCCTCCCACCACCCATTCGCCTCTGCTCTGCCGTCCGTTCGCGGCTCACAACTCCCCTCTCCCGCCGTACGCCTTCCGCTTCACGCCTTACCCCTCACGCTCTTTCACGGCTCACGACTCGCAGCTCTGGCTCGTGGCTCGTTCTGTTCTCTGCCCTCACGTCCTGCCGCTCTGCCCTAACGTCTGTCGCTCCGCCCTCTGTCCTCCGCCTCTGATTCCACTGCTCTCGCCGCCCTCCGCGTCTCGCTCTCCCGCTCCCTCTCGGCTCTCCCCCTGTCCCGTCACTGTCCCTGTCGCCCCGCTCTCCGCTCCCGTCTCCATCACCGTATCCTCATCCGCGTAGGGCGGGGCGCAGCAGCACAGGAACGTCAGGGGTTCCTGACCGACGTTCTGGATCGTGTGGCGGGTGCCCGGCGGGATCAAGATGCCGTCGCCCGGCCCGACCTCCCGCTCCTCGGCCCCGAGCGCCATCCGGCCGGCGCCCCGCAGGATGTAGTAAATCTCTTCGGTGTGCGGGTGGACGTGCGGCTGCGTCCGCGCCCCCGGCGGGAGCGTGGCCTCCGCGAGACTCTGGTTGGCCGCGCTGGAATTCGTCCGATCCAGAATCGAGCGGATCTCCGACCCGTCCTTGGTGACGAACGGCGCGCTGTCTCTTCGATTGACGATCTCCACATGGCGCTCCTCCTGCCTCACCCACCCCGCAACCCGGGGCGGCAGATGGCACGCTATAACAGGCGGCGCAAAAAAATCCCGCAATCAGCGGTCAGCGATCAGCACTCAGTGGATCCCACGCGACCGACCCTTCGCCGCTGATAGCTAACTTCTTTTCGCCCAGGCTGCTCAAAAGGGCCCAGATGCAAGGCGGCCCGTCAAAGGCCGAGCGAGACGTACTCCAGGTACGTCGCAGCGAGTGCCGAGGCGGGCCAACGCCGAGATGGGCCGTTTTCAGCAGCCTGTTAAGGAACGACCAGGCATCTACCATACTGGCGGAAATGGACGTCAAACGCGAAGGCGGTGAGAATCCGCATGCGCCCCATCAGGGCGAACGTGGTGCAATCCGTGAAGGAAAAGCCCTTGTCCCGATAGCGCTGAAAGAGTCGCCATGCCTGTGCCACGTCCGCATCGGTGACCTTGAGGACCGACGTGAGGGCCGGATTCAGGAGGCGCCTGCCAAGTTGGAGGGCAGGGGAATGTCCCAGCCGGGCTTGCACCAAATTCAGCGTCTCGACAATGATCAAGTCCGTCGTGACAAAGGGGATGTCGTTGGCGCGCACGAACGCGCTCGCCGCCAGATGATGCTGATCGGTCCGATCAACGAGGGCAAAATAGGCGGAGGTGTCAACCAAGAGGAGGCGGGAGGCCGGCTCAGCGGGCACGCCCTGTCCCGTAGAGGGCCTCATGGGGATTCTCGCTGATGTCACGACGCCCGCTGCGAGCAATCCCGGCAAGGCTCAGGAGGGCTTTCCGTTGCCGAGTCACGAGCTGTCGTTCTGCCTTGGCGCTGGAGGAAGACACGGGAACGAGGGTCAGGCGGAACCGGCTGCGATTCGGCAACGCAAGCTTGGACGTCGGCCTGAAGACCCCGTTTTCGTAGACGGCCTCAACCGTCGTGACAGCGCGCGTGGACATGGCTGGCACTCCTCCGGTCCAACTTCTAATCCTACCCTACCCGGGATCGCAACAGTGTCAAGGCAGGACAAGCTCCCGCCTGCGCGCCTTGCCGTCCGTTCGCGGCTCGCGGCTCCCCTGCCCCTCCAACTCCTTTCCCCGGGCGCACATCCCGGGGGCCATCCTTGACAGCAGGGCCCGTCTGGGTTATATCCCGCTCAATCCTCGGTGGGCATGATCGTCAGGAACGCGAACTGGCGACATTCGGAGCAGCGAACGCTCAGGCCTGATTCGGAGGTGGGTGTGAAGACACAGCGAGTGGCCGATATCACCGTCGGGTGTCTCGTGGCCCTGCTTGGCATCTTCGTCCTGTTTGCCTCGACGTGGATCTCGGTGGCGGGGACCCACCGCCTCTCCCCCCGCACCTTTCCCTATACCATTGGTTGCCTGCTGGTCCTGTGCGGGGCTGGACTGGCGATAAAGTCCTGGAGCATTCGGGGGAAAGATTTCGCCATCGCGTGGCCGGATGGCGAGGGAATCACGCTGATCCTGGTCAGCCTCCTTGGCGTGGCGGGCTACATCGCCCTGATGAACCCGCTTGGCCTGCCGCTCGACACGTTCCTCTACGTCACCCTGGCGACCTGGTATCTGAAGCGGTCGAAATGGGTGACCGCACTGACTATCGGCCTGATTACCGGGGTCCTGTCGCACTTCGTGTTCATCCAGTTGCTGGGCCTCTCGTTTCCGACGGGTTTCCTGTTCGAATAGGGGGACGGCATGGGTTTTTCCTTTGACTATCTCCTCCAGGGGTTTGCGACAGCCCTCACCTTCCAGAATCTCTTCTGGGCGTTGGTCGGCTGTTTCATCGGGACGCTGGTCGGGGTGCTGCCCGGCATCGGGCCCGTCTCCGGGATCGCGATCCTGCTCCCCCTGACCACAGTGCTCCCCCCGACGTCGGCGATCATCATGATGGCGGCCATCTACTACGGGGCCATGTACGGGGGCTCGACGACGGCGATCGTGGTGAACATCCCCGGCGAGGCCTCGTCCGTGCCCACGGCGATGGACGGGTACGAGATGGCCAAGCAGGGGAGGGCGGGCCCGGCCCTGGCCATCTCCGCCATCGCCTCGTTCGTGGCGGGGACGCTCAGCGTGATCGCCCTGACCTTCTTCGCCCCGATGCTGGCCGAGTTCGCCGTGGTCTTCGGCCCGCCGGAGTATTTTGCCCTGATGTTCATGGGGTTGAGCCTGGTGATCAGCCTCTCCGGCCGCGCCCTGCTAAAGGGACTGATCTCCATGGCCCTGGGTCTCGGCGCCGCCCTGATCGGGCAGGACCCGCTGACTGGCGCTGCGCGACTGACCTTCGGGACCGTGACGCTGAATGCCGGGGTGGAATTCATCAGCGTGATCGTGGGGCTGTTCGCCATCAGCGAGGTGATGATCAACGTCGAACAACGGATCGCCGTCATCAGCGAGTTTGACATCGGCAATTGGATGCCCACCTGGGCCGATATGAAGCAGTGTATGGGAAGCATCGCCCGCGCCTCGGGCGTCGGGTTTTTCCTGGGACTCCTCCCCGGATGCGCCCCGTCGGTGACGGCATTCGTGGCCTACGATCTCGAGAAGCGGGTCTCCAAGCACCCCGAACTGTTCGGGAAGGGGGCGATCCAGGGGGTCGCGGCGTCGGAAGCGTCGAACAACGCCACATCGACGGCCGGGTTCGTGCCGCTCTTCTCGTTCGGACTTCCCACGGCTCCCTCGATGGCGGTCCTCCTCGGCGGCCTCATGATGTACGGTCTCCAGCCCGGGCCCATGCTCTTCGCCCAGAATCCCCAGTTCGTCTGGGCGGTCATTGCCAGCATGTATATCGGCAACGTGATGCTCCTGATCCTCAACCTGCCACTGGTCGGAATATGGGCCAGGATCGTCAGGGTGCCATTCTATATCCTCGGACCGGTGATCGTCTTCTGCGCAGTCGTCGGGACGTACAGCCTTCGATTCCAAACGTTCGACGTGTGGGTCATGCTCCTCTTCGGGGTGCTCGGCTACTTCATGCGGAAGTTCGGGTTCCCCGTCGCCCCCATGGTCCTGGCGAGCGTGCTGGCCCAGATGCTGGAGACCGCCCTGGGGCAGTCCCTGCTCATCTCGCAGGGGTCGCCGCTGATCTTCTTCACCAGACCCATCTCGGGCGTGTTCATGGCGCTGGCCTTCCTCTCCATCGGACGCGGGATCTGGGTGCTGATGCGAGCGGAGGCGCCGGAGGTGGCAGTGGAGGACCCGGATTGAGCAGCCTGGGTGAAAAGAAGTTAGCTATCAGCGGTCAGCTAGCAGCGAGCAGCATGGGCGAGTCCAAGACAGTCGCTGCCGGCGAGCGCAAGCTGACCGCTGACCGCTGACCGCTGATGCTGATCGTTGCGCTGATCGCTGACCGCTGAACGCTGAATGCTGTTTTCTGATCGCTGAATGCTGAATGCTCGCAGATCGTCAACCCTTTCAAGACAGGAGGAGCCATGAGAAGGTTTGCCATCGGTTTTCTCGTCGTGTTTGTCGCGCTGGCCATGGTCGGGGTCGCCGCAGCCGGTACGGCTGGGTTCCCCAACAAGCGGATCACCTATAACATCTGTTTCAATCCCGGCGGAGAGTCGGACATCACCGCCCGGTTCCAGGAACAGCCCCTGAAGAAGGTCCTCGGTCAGGATATCGCCATCAACTACAAGATCGGCGGCGGCGGGGCCCTCTGCTGGTCGGAGCTGGTCCAGACCAAGCCCGACGGCTACACCATCGCCGGCCACAACCTGCCCCACATCGCCCTCCAGCCCCTGGAAATGGGCAATGCCGGGTACAAGACCCTGGACCTCAAGAACATCTACATGTTCGAGAGCACCCCGAACCTCCTGCTCGTCCGGATTGACAGTCCCTACAAGACCCTGAAAGACTTCGTCGAGTACGCCAAGAAGACTCCCGGCGCCGTCACGGTGGGCGGGAGCGGCACCTCGTCCGCCAACGATCTGGGAACCACCATGCTCAACAAGGCGGCCGACATCAAGTTGACCTACGTCCCCTTCGGCGGGACCGGGTCCGCCATCCCCGCCCTCCTGGGGAGCCACGTGACCGCGCTGATGACCTACTCCACCATGGGGACTCAGTACGCCGGCAAGTTCCGGGCCCTGGCCATCGCCTCGGAGACCCGGATGGAAGTCCTCCCCGACGTCCCGACCTTCAAGGAACTGGGATATAACATCGTGGAGGGGGCCTACCGGGGCGTTGCCGCTCCTCCGGGAACGCCGGATGACGTCGTCAAGGTTCTGGCCGATGCCTTCGACAAGGTCATGAAGGACCCGGAGGTCAAGAAGAAGATGGACCAGAACGGCTTCAAGACCGAGTTCATGGGTCCCGAGGCTTCCCTGGACCTGGTGAAGAAGAAGATGGTCGAATACGAGGTCATCATGAAGGAGCTGGGGCGGATCAAGAAGTAGCCACTCCCGCAGAAATATGCGACGCACAGACGGCCTCCGCACCGGAGGCCGTCTGTGTTCTCGGCATCGGCCGCTCTGGAAGGAGTATTTCTACTGTGCGGTCCTCTCGTTCTTCCGCGCTGGCGCATGGTGGCAAACAGCCGTATAATTCGCCCGGGTCGCATCTGGAGCTGCTGTGATGCCAAACGGGTTGGATTCAGCGTTCGTGTCCGAGGTCCGGGTGCTCCTGGAGGAGTACCGAGCCCAGTGCCTTTGGTACCTGCGGGACGATTACGTCCCGTCGGCGCCCGCCGACATTCTGCGCGCCCTTGAGGCCATCGAGGCACGCGCCGATCGTAACGGGTACGTCAGGGCGAGGCAATTGAAGCGATGGCTCTTACAGCACTCCAGCGCGCCATCTGCCGCACCATAGCCGCCAACCGGAAAAGTCAAGGCGAGGCCTATGTCGCGGGGGCTGTCGCCTTGAATGAGCTTTTGGCGGCGCCGCGGGTGTCCCGTGACATTGACCTGTTTCACGACACCCAGGACGCGCTGCAAGCGACCTGGGACGCGGACCGGCGCCTCTTGACGGACAACGGGTTCACGCTGCGCGTCATTCGCGAACGGCCAAGCTTCGTCGAATGCGTCGTGAGCCGCGGCGGAGAGAGCGTTGTCATGCAGTGGCTCCAAGACAGCGCGTTCCGCTTTCTTTCCGCTCGTCGAACATCCGGACTTCGGCCTGGTCCTGCATCCCTTCGACCTCGCAACCAATAAGGTGTTGGCCTTGGTAGGTCGGCTGGAGGTCAGGGATTGGCTGGATGTGATCAGTTGCCACGACGGGTTGCAGCCGCTGGGGTATCTGGCGTGGGCCGCGTGTGGCAAGGATGCAGGTTTGAACCCGAGCTTCATTCTGCGCGAGGCGCGACGCTCCGGACACTACTCGCAAACGGAGTTTGACTCGTTGGCCTTTTCCGGAGCGGCTCCGTCGCTGGCGGATGCACAGCGGCGCTGGCGTGGCATCCTGGCGGAAGCCCAGGAGATCCTGGACGTTTTGCCGCCGGCCGAAGTCGGGCGGTGCGCCTTGGACGCCAACCGCGGACTCTTCCGAGGGGATGCCGGCGCACTGACCGACAGCATACGAACCGGCGGAATTCGCTTCCATGCCGGCAGCATCCACGGCGTCCTTCCCCAGTTCCCACACCGAGACAACGCCGCCTGATCCCCTTTCCCGGTTCCAGCTTCCCCTCGTCCGAGCGTCCTGCGCGCCCAGGCTGCTCAAAACGGTCCAGATGCCAGGCGGCACGCCGAAGGCCGAGCGAGACGTACTCCAGGTACGTCGCAGCGAGTGCCAAGGCGGGCCAACGCCGCAGATGGGCCGTTTTCAGCGGCCTGGTCAGAAAGGGGGTTGACAGGTCCCATGTGGGGCGGTACAAGAGACCGATGGGATGGCATCTCGCCTTCCTAAGCATAGGTGATCCCGGCATGTAAAACCGCCTGCCCTGGGCACGTTTCCCGGGGCTGATTCATCGGAAGGGTTGCCAACGGCATGGCTAGCCGCCGCGACGTCAGTTTCTATCGGGACCTCCTCCACAAGCCGGTGGTGGATTGCGACGGCCTTCCGATCGGCGCTCTTCTGGATCTGTCCACCGACCCGGTCAACCCTATCCCAGGACACTCCTGCGTTCGGAAATTGGTCGTCCGGCCCCGCCGATTCGGGCGACAGATGTCGGCCAACGGTGCCGGGAAACCGCTCGTCGTCCCGTGGGAGCTGGTCGCCGCGCTGGAGCCCCGTTCCATCCGCCTCCGACAGTCCGGGCAGGACCTGGGTCCGGCCACCCTGGACCGCAACGAGGTCCTGCTCCACAAGCACATCATGGACCAGCAGATCGTGGATTGCCGCGGGGCCAAGCTCCAGCGGGTGAACGACATCACCATGGGGTTTTCCGACGGGACGCTGTGCCTCTGGGGTATGGACACCGGCATCCGCGGATTCCTGACCCGCCTCGGTTTTCACTGGGGCCTCTTGGCCCTGCTGCGGCCGCTGCCCGAGCGGCTCCACCACCACGTGATTCGGTGGGAGTGCGTGGACCGGGTCGAGCCGGCCCGCGGCTGGATTCGCCTGCGGGTTTCCCGGGACGAGATCCGCTCCGCCGGCCGTCAGACCCCCCACCCACCGGACCCATAGATCGGACCACCATGCCTGCCCTTTCCTTCACGCAGCTTCGGCACCGCTCCGTGCACGATTCCGAAGGGACCCAGATCGGCCATCTCGAGGACCTCTTCGTCCTCCCGCTCGGCACCCGGCCGCAGGTGACGAAATTCAGCCTCCGCCGGCCGGATCGCGAGGAGTGGATACTCCCCTGGGTCAGCGTCGCCGAGGTGCCCGAGACCACGGACCGCCCCATCCGGTTGCGGTTTCCCCTGGCAAGCCTCAGCCCGGTGGCGCTCCGCGCCGAGGAGGTCCCCTTGGGGAAGACCGTCCTGGACAAGAAGGTCGTGGACACGGCGCGGAAGAAGGTGGTCCGGGTCAACGACATCGAGCTCGCGGAATCCGAGGGCGGCCTCCAGGTCACGGGGATCGAAGGGCGGCCTGCGGGGTATCCTGCGGCACCTCCGCTCCGAGGGATTCGCCGAGCGGCTGGCCGCCATGCTGGGAAAATCGCTCCCCCACGACGTCGTCCCCTGGGAGGTGCTGGACCCGATCGAGACCGAGCTGAGCCGGGCCAAGCGGCAAGCGGTGTACACCAAGCTGGCCAAGCTGCACCCCGCCGACATCGCCGACATCATGGAAGAGCTGACGCCCGGCGAGCGGGCCGCGGTGCTGGCGACCCTGGACGAAGCCACCGCGGCCGAGGCCATCACCGAAGCCGAGCCCGAGGTCCAGGCCTCCATGGTCCAGATGATGGAGCCGGAAAAGGCGGCGGACATCCTGGAGGAGATGGAGCCGGACGAGGCGGCGGACATCCTGAGCGACCTGTCCGAGGCCAAGGCCGAGGAGCTCCTCGAGACCATGGAGCCGGCAGAGGCCCAGGAGGTCGAGGAACTCCTCGAACACGAGGAGGACACGGCCGGCGGCCTCATGACCACGGAACACGTGGCCTTCCGCCCGACCCTGACCGCGGGCGAGGCGATCCAGCGGATCCGGGACGAGGCCAAGGACGCCGAGACCATCTACTACCTGTACGTGACGGACCCCCAGGAGCGCTTGCTGGGCGTGTTCAGCCTGCGCGAGCTGATCCTGGCCGATCCGGGCCAGCGGCTGGAGCAGATCATGCACGCCGACGTCGTCAGCGTCCGGCCGGAGACCGCGCTGCGCGAGGTGGCGGAGCTCCAGACCAAGTACAACCTGCTGGCCCTGCCGGTGGTGAGCGGCGAGGGTGAGATGCTCGGGATCATCACCGTGGACGATGTCCTGAACCTCATCCTGCCGATGATATGGAAGAAGCGGGCAGTACGAAAATTCATCTAGTCATGCGTGCCGCAAGTCAGCCGACATTCGCCCCGGGCCGCTCCTCAGGCGCCTAGGGCCTCGTCGAGTACCGGGCGGCCTTGTTCCGGGTCGCCTCGCCTGCGGCGCGGCTTCGGGCCGGACCCGGCCGCCCCGCGGGCCCGGCGCTACGGAGCGGCCCGGGGCTCATGTTATGCGGGTGTATTTCGAACACAGGACACTAGCAGTCGCTGGGTCCCCCGTGGATCCGCGGTTGCGGCCGCCCCGACCGTTCGGGGCGCGGCCTCGTCGGCGTTCGGTCGCCGGCCGTCGGGAGCGCGCGGTACGCCATGCCGGTCCGAATGACTCGCATCCGACGCCGGGTCCTTCTCTTCCTCGCGGTGATGGGGCCGGGGATCATCACCGCCAGCGTGGACCAGGACGCCGGCGGGATCACCACCTACTCGGTGGCCGGGGCGCAGTTCGGCTACACGCACCTCTGGTCGCTGCCCTTCATCATCCTGGCCCTGGCAGTGGTCCAGGAGATGGGCACCCGGATGGGCGTGGTGACCGGCCGGGGACTGGCCGATCTCATCCGCGAGCGGTTTGGGGTTCGGTTCACGCTGATCGCCATGGCGACCCTGGTGGTGGCGAACGTGGCCAACACCGCCTCCGAGTTTGCGGGCGTCGCCGCCAGCCTTGAGATCTTCGGGATCAGCCGCCTCTGGTCCGTCCCGTGCGCCGCCGTCCTGGTCTTTTGTCTGGTCGCGCAAGGCACCTACAAGGCCATCGAGCGGATCTTCCTGGCGGCCAGCGCGGTCTACGCGGTGTACTTCCTCTCCGCCTTCCTGGCCGATCCGCCGTGGGCGACGATCCTGCGTCAGACCGTCCGTCCGACCTTCTCGCTCCAAGGCGGTTACCTCACCACGCTGATCACCATCGTCGGCACCACCATCGCCCCGTGGATGCAGTTCTACCTGCAGTCCGCCATCGTGGACAAGGGCATCCGCCTGCGCGACCTTCGCTGGGCCAAGCTGGACGCCTACATCGGCAGCGTCGCCGCCGGCCTGATCGCCTTCTTCATCATCGTCGCCTGCGGCGCCACGCTGTATCCGAACGGGATCCGGGTCGAGAGCGCCAAGGACGCCGCGCTCGCCCTGGAGCCGTTCGCCGGGCGCTACGCCACCATCCTGTTCGCCTTCGGCCTGCTCAACGCCTCGATCTTCTCCGCCGCCATCCTTCCCCTGTCCACCGCCTACGCCGTCTGCGAGGCGCTGGGCTGGGTGACCGGCGTGGACCGCCGCCCCAAGGAGGCGCCCGGATTCTTCACCATCTTCACCTTGATGATCGTCGTGGGGGCGGTCCCGATCCTCCTCCCGCGCACGCCGCTCGTCGCGATCATGTTCTGGTCGCAAACCCTGAACGGCGTCCTCCTCCCGTTGGTCCTGGTGGTCATGCTGAAGCTCATCAACGATCCCAGCCTGATGGGACGCCACGTGAATACGGTGCCGTTCAATCTCGTCGCCTGGGGCACCGCGGCCGTCATGACGGCGCTGAGCGTGCTCCTGCTGCTCACGAGCGTGGTGTGACCGGCCGCCGCGGGCCTCGCCTGGAGAGATTTGCGTTGGCCCGCCTGGGGAATCCTGCTATCCTCTGCCGCAATTCGCGCGATCAGGCCGACCTGGTCAACTGGTCAGAGCATGGGTCAATCTGGAAAGTGGCAATTCGAGTCAAGTTGAGGTTGCCGAATTACGAATCGACGCCCGGAATGCGTCCGGCATGTCTGCCGACATCGCCGAAGTTGACCGGTTGACGCATCGACCAATCGACGTCTCCTTGTGCGGAGCGGCCGATGGCATCCGAGGTCCCGCCGAAGCGGTACGCCATCCGCGACTGGCCCGAGGGCGAACGGCCCCGCGAGCGGCTGCTCGCCGAGGGGGCGCGCCACCTGACCACCGCCGAACTCCTGGCCATCGTCCTGCGGACGGGTTCGCGGGGGCGGAGTGCCGTGGACGTCGCCCGCGCCCTGCTCCAGGATCGGCACGGGCTCGCGGGGCTCGAAGCCGCCACCCCCGACACCCTCGCCGAAACGCCCGGCGTCGGCCCGGCCAAGGTTGCCCAGGTCAAGGCGGCGCTGGAGCTGGGCCGACGACTCCTGGCGGATGTCGAGCGGGACACCCATCATCGTATCACCAGCTCGCAGGACGTCCTGGCCCTGTGTGTGCCCCGTCTGCGCGGTCTGCAGCACGAGCGATGCGACATGGTCTTCCTGAACGGGGGCAACGACGTGGTGGCGCTCGAGACCTTGAGCGAGGGCTCGCTGACGGAAAGCCCCGTCTATGTGCGTACCATCCTGGACCTGGCCAACCGGCACCATGCCGCGGCCACCATCCTGGTCCATAATCACCCGTCCGGCCATGCTCAGCCCAGCGCCGGCGACCGGGCCCTGACCGAGGAACTGGTCCTGGCCGGCGACCTGCTGCGCGTCCCCCTGCTTGATCACGTCATCATCGGTCGGCGCGATCACTACAGCTTCGCCGATCAGGGCCTGATTGCCGAGTATCGGCGGCGGTCCAAGCGATCGCCGTGAAACCGGCGGGAGGCGTAGCGCCATGCCGCATCGTGACAAGTCCGCACCCATCGATGATCTGATCCGGGAGCGACTCAATCGGGGGATCCTCCTGCGAACCGGCGCCTATCGGACCGACGACCATATCGTCCTGCGGTCGGGCCGCCACACCTCGGAATACGTCGCCAAGACGCTGGTCACGACCGAGCCCACCTTCACCGAGGGGCTGGGGGACATCATTGCCACACACTTCAGCCGCTCCGCGGTGGATTTGGTGCTGACGACCGGCTATAGCGCCGGCCTCCTCGGCCATTGTGTGGCCCGCGCGCACCCGGCGCACCCCCGATCCATCTTCGCCACCAAGGAGAAGCTCGCAGGTAGACAGACGGAGGTCTCCCTCCCCCCCGAGTATCGAGCCTTCTTCGCCGAAGGCGGTCGCGTGCTCATCATCGAGGACATTCTGACCACCGGCGAAACCGTTCAGCAACTCGTCCGGCTGGTGGAGAGCATGGGGGGGCAGGTTGTCGGCATCGGGGCGATCTGGCGCCGGAGCCGGGGGACGCCGGTCAAGTATCCCGTGTTCACCATCGTCTCGCAGGATGTCCCGACGTATGCGCCCACCGAATGCCCCATGTGTCGCCAAGGGATCCCGGTCAATCGAGAGATGAGCTGGACGGGCGCCGAAGACGACGCGGACGAGTGACCCCGGAAGCATTCCGTCGTCTCGCAGCGTCCAAGCCTTGCTTTGAGTCACTTTGTCCCATCTCGAATTATCTGAGATTCAGTCACAGAAGACCAAATAACCATTTAAATATAACATGTTAATGATGTCAGACAGCACTGGATTTGATTCTCAACAACATCCAAAAATCCCTGGACAGGGCCCGACGCATTGTCTATAGTCATCGCGCTGGTTCGCGTTGGGGAGGTTGAAACCCAGGACGTTACGAATCCAGACCGGGCGGGGACATCGCCCAGGCAGAACAGCCGGACGGGGGGTTAGCTCAGCTGGGAGAGCGCCGCGTTCGCAACGCGGAGGCCGAGGGTTCGAATCCCTTACCCTCCACCAGACGTGTTTGGTCCTCAAGATCGGTGTTCCCGCGTGGGGCGCAGTCCTTGCCCCTCCGCGCCGGAATGGCGTAATCGCCCTCTCGTTCGGCTGCGTCGCTGGCTAACGGCACGCTCCTCTGTCCTTCGTCAACACCGCGCATGGACCATGCCATCGGGCCCCGGCTCGACTCGACGTTCCAGGCCTATCTGCTCGCCTGCCGACGCCTTCGGACCGAGCGGGAGGCCGACCGTTTGGTGGACCTCCTGGTCGGAATCGTGGATCCGACGCTCAGACTTCACCGCTTCGGAGAGCACCTGCGGGCCCGGTCCATCGAAGAGACGGTCTGGATATTGGACCACCTGCGGGCGCGGGTGGCGGACGGGGACGGGCGAGCGCAGCAGATCGGCCTCGGATTGCTGGACCGTGGCCGTCTGGCGCAGGTCCTGCCTCCGGCCCACCTGACGGCGGCGGCCGAGGCGCTGCAACGACGCGGCCACCCGGGCGCGGGCCTCTTGGCCGATGCCCCGCGACGCGGAGACGCGGCGGAAGACGGATTGTTGCCGCGCCCCAGCGAGCCGGTCGGACACCGCATCTCGCTGGCCCGGCGCGCCATCGCGGGGGCGGTGGAACGGTTGCTCTTCGATCCCGACCCCCGGGTCGTGCGAACCCTGCTCGGCAATCCACGGGTGACCGAGGCCGAGGTGGTCAAGCTGTCCGCCTCGCGCCGGGCCGGCCCTCAGGCCCTGGAGATCGTCGCACAGGACGACCGGTGGATCGCGCGGTACCCAGTGAAACTTGCCCTGGCCAACAACCCGGCCACGCCAGTCCGCATCGCGCTGGGTTTGTTGCCGTATCTGATGCGCCAGGACCTGCGGGCGCTGTCGATCAGCGACCCCCGCGGGGAAATTCGGAGCCAGGCGACCACGCTCCTAACAGGCCGCTGAAAACGGCCCATCTGCGGCGTTGTCCCGCCTCGGCACTCGCTGCGACGTACTTCCAGTACGCCTCGCTCGGCCTTCGGCGCGCCGCCTGGCATCTGGACCGTTTTGAGCGGCCTGGGCGAAAAGAAGTTAGCTATCAGCGGGCAGCGGGCAGCGAAACCCGAGCAAGTACGTGCGGTCTCGGCTGGTCGCTGAACGTAGAGCGTTGTACGCGTTCAGCTATCAGCGGCGAAGGGTCGGTCGCGTGGGGCTCCAGCTGAGTGCTGATCGCTGGTTCTTCTTGAGCAGCCTGAGTGAAAGAGGATTTTTCAGCATTCTGCTAGGATCGGTTTCGTTCCCGGGCCCGGGGCTCGGGGTGAGATAGCACGATGGAGTCGGAACCCATGGAAGTGTACCTGAGCGAGAACGCCTTCGTCGGGCTCCTGGTGTCCACGGTCGAGGTGTACCGGCGCGAGTGCTTCGGGATTCTGCTGGGGCACCGCGAGCCCGATCGGATCATGGTGGATTTCGTCGTCCCCTACCAGTCGGCCGTCCGGAAGTTCCAGGAAGTCCACATGGACTGGCACCGCGGGCAGCGGGTGGCCGAGGCCGTGCGGGCCACCTCCCGATGGGAGCTGGTGGGCGACTATCATTCCCACCCGATGTACGGCGACAAGAAGGCCACCACCAAGCTGTCCCGCACCGACCACCAGGACTTTCGCGACGACGGCACGTCGATCATCGTCGCCATCAACGACGGGCACCGTCAGCAGCGGTGGGGGAACGTCAAGGGCGGCCTCATCTCGGGCAGCATCAACGGCTACTCGATCCGCCTGGCCGTCTACCACAAGAACGAGGGAACGGTGTCGCGCGTCCCCCTGATCTGCCCGTACGCGGTCGGCTTCATGGCGAAGACCAAGGGCCCCACCTCGGTCGAGGTGCGACCGGAGTGAGGACCAGCGACCCACTCTGAGAGTGGAGGCGACCCATGGACCGTCCTCTCTTCATCGCGGTGATCGGTGAGAACGATCCGCCGCCCCGCCTGGCGGCCCTCGCGGAGGCGGTGGGGACGGAGATCGCGGCGGCCGGCGCGGTCCTGATCTGCGGCGGTCTGGGTGGGACCATGGAGGCCGCCTGCCGTGGGGCCCACAGCCGCGGCGGCGTGACCATCGGCATCCTGCCGGGCACGCGCCACGGAGAGGCCAACCCGTACGTGACCTATGCGATCCCGACCGGCCTGGGCCACGCCCGGAACCTTTTGGTGGCGCGCAGCGCCCACGCCGTGATCGCCGTCGGGGGCAAGTACGGCACCCTCTCCGAGATCGCCTTTGCCAAGATCGAGGGCACCCCCGTGATCGGCCTCGACACCTGGGACCTCCGGCGCGCCGGACAAGAGGACGTGCCGATCCAGCAGGCCCGCGACCCCAAAGAAGCCGTCGCGCTGGCGCTGGCCGCCGCCCGGAAACGACAAGGACATTGACGCCCGGGAGGTCCGCGCCTGCTGAGTCGCTGGACCCTGCGGGCTCGCACTTTCGATTGTCCCGGCACGCCGGAACCGGTATCATTGGCCACGCCGTTGCCAAAGAATGACTTGCCCGGAGAAATTTCGAAACGGCATAAGGAGCCGTAACGAAATTCCAAAAAATGGACCAGCTATTTCGTAACGGCTCCTAACAGGACGCTGAAAAACCCACGTACGGGCAGGCTGTTCAAAAAGGTCCAGATGCAAGGCGGCCCGCCAAAGGCCGAGCGAGACGTACTCCAGGTACGTCGCAGCGAGCGACGAGGCGGGCCAACGCCGCAGATGGGCCTTTTTCAGCAGCCTGCTACCCGACCACCCCTGCCAAGGAGCACCCGGTGGCTTTCGACTCGGATCGCGGGCACGATTACTGGACGCCGCATCGCGTTCGACTCTTCAGCCAGGCCATCCAGCAGAGCGACTTCCCGGCCAGGGCGATCAAGGCGCTGGAGCCCGCCTTGGCGGAATGCCGCAGCGTCCTGGACGTCGGGGCGGGCATCGGAGCGCTCACGGTGCCGCTGGCCAAGCGGATCGAGCAGGTCACGGCCCTCGAGCCCTCCCCGGCCATGGCGGACGAGCTCCGGGCGAACCTGGCGCGGAATCGCCTCGACAACGTGACGTGCCTGCAGGCCGCCTGGGGTGATGCCCCGCTCGCTTCCCACGACCTTGTCTTGGTGGCCAACGTGGCCCCCATCTTCAAGGATCTTTTGGCGTTCCTGACGGCGGCCGAGCCCCTGACAGGCCGCGCGCTCGCCCTCGTGCAGAACGTGGGCCCCGGTGCGGAGAAATTCTACCTCGGCGAGCTGTACCCCCTGCTCCTCGGGCGGCCGTACCCCGCCCGCGACGATTACCTCCACACCCTCAACCTGCTCCACAGCCTCGGCATCTACGCCAATGCCCAGATCATCGGCTACGAATTCGATCAGCCGTTCGCCACCATGCGGGAAGCCGTCGAGTTCTGGGTCCAGCAGATGGAACTCACCGAGCCGGCTCAGCGCCGGAAACTCGTCGAGTTTCTGGAGAACAGGCTGCGCCCCGCCGGCTCCCACCTCATCGCACCCATGCGGCGGCAGAGCGCGGTGATCTGGTGGAGGGTCACCCCGACAGGGCCGGCCTGAGCCCGATCGTTGCAGTTGAGCAGCCGGGGGCAAGAGATCCTCGCGGCAGATTCTCTTCGGCCGCGCTCCGGGCGGTAAGGTCGCTCTTTCCCGCAACCTCGTCGGCGCTCCCGCGCAGGCTAGTCACTTGTGCGTCTTGTGCTTCTTGTGGTGCAACGTTCCGACTGAGTCGTTCCCGTCCCCGGGAACCATTCGCACCTCCCGCAAGTTTGGACAGGCAGAACCCTGTACCCAAGCCGTTGTCAAAGAATAACTTGACCGGAGAAATTTCGGAAACGGCATAAGGAGCCGTAACGAAATCAACACATGGACAAGGTATTTCGTAACGGCTAACAGGGTGCTGAAAAACCCGTTTTTCCAGGCTGCTCAAAAGGCCCAGATGCAAGGCGGCGCGCGAAGGGCCGAGTGAGGCGTACGTCCAGGTACGCCGCAGCGAGTGCCCGAGCGAGCCAACGCCGCAGATGGGTCTTTTTCAGCAGCCTGCTAAGGAGGTGTCCCATGGTCAGTCGCACCCGGTCGGGGCGTGCCCCGTCTCTCGTCTTGGCTCGTCCTGCTTGCCCTTCCTGCTGTGGCGTCGGCGGTCAGCAGCGGGCCGGCCCCAACCCCAGCGGCGCCCCGTTCCGCCGAGGCGGAGTACAACACAGGACTGCAGGCCAAGACCGCCAGCCGTTTTGCCGACGCCGCGGTCAGTTTCCGGCGCGCCGTGGACATCCGCCCGAGCTACGCGGAAGCCTGGAATGAGCTCGGCTTTGCTCTGCGCCAAACCGGAAGATACGACGACGCCCTCGGCGCATACGATCGGGCGCTCGCGCTGCGGCCGAATTTCCCGGAGGCGTTGGAGTATCTGGGCGAAACGTACGTGAAACTGGGCCGGCTGGCCGACGCCCGCGCCATCCTGGAGCGGCTCACGCCGCTGGATGCCGCGCGCGCCGAGGAGCTCAGTCAGGCCATCCGGACAGCTCGCTGACCAGGTTGACCCAACCGGAGCGCCCCCCTTACGACTCGGAAGCGGGGGTCCCGGAAGGTGTTTGCTCGGAACGGCGCACCGGGGGTGGGGCGTAGCCGACGACCGATCCGGCCTTGATGCGCGCGAGGTAGGGGGAGAGCGTGGCGCCCGGAAGCGTGCGGACTCCGTCCTCGATCCGGATCGGGCCGATCCCGGTGCCCGCCCCGATGGTGCAGTTCTTCCCGATCGTGACCAGCCCGTAGCGGAAACGGCCCTGCCCCTCGTAGGCGTGGACGGTGATCCGCGTGAAGGCGCCGATCAGCGTGTGGTCGCCGATCCAGATCAGCTCCGGCCGGTAGTGGTCCAGCCACGCCATCTGCATGATCTCGACGTTCCTGCCGACATGCACCCCCATCCAGCGGTAGAGGGCGTTCTTCCGGGGCGTGCCCTTCATCAGGAAGGACACGGCGACCTGCAGCCCCACCAGGGCGCGCCGCCAGACCGGAAGGTTCAGCGAGCGCCACTTGATGGCGTCCCGCTCCTCGGGCGCGCCCAGGCCCGAGAAGGTGTAGTGCCGGTGGATGGGGGTGAGAAACGCATCGAGCCGTGCTCGGCCTTCCGGCGTCCGTGGGTCGAGGGTGGTCACATCTACCCCCTTCCCCCTGGCCGTCTTGCTGATGGAGACCGTCCGCCCCGCCTTCCGGGCCCGCGTGATCGTCCGGAGCAGGATATCCTCCGTCACGGCCCGCATGGCGTCCTCGGGAGTAGCGTGCTTTCTTCGCGCCATGGTCTCATCTCCCCGGGTGGCCTTCGCGGGGTGCGCCGCGCCGATTGGCACCCGCCCGTCCGCCGGGATGGTGTGGCAACGGCCACCCCCTGTCAAGCGGAAATGCCGCCGCGGGGGGCCCTGACAACCCGCTGGGTCCGACCTCCTTGACGCCCGGGGTCGGATCAACGGATAATGCGGCCCGAGGACGCGTCATGGCCGATGACCAATCGTGGAAGAGGTGCCCGACCCTCTGACACCGTCTCTTCCCGACGCCGTATCCGCTCTTGGTCATTGGCCATTTTGATTTGGTCATTCCCGCAGGATTCGCGAGTCGTGTTCGCGAATAATGAGGGCTAACCCGGGAGTCACGAATCGACCATGCCGACCATCGCCTCGTCCGCCCGACAGGTGCCGCCGTCCCGCATTCGCGAAATCGCCGAGGCCGCCATGAAGATGGACGGCGTCCTCAAGCTGTACTTCGGCGAATCCAACCTGCCGACACCGGAGCACATCAAGCGGGCCGCCGCCCAGGCACTGGATGACGGCTACACCTTCTATTCCGAGAACGCCGGGTTGCCGGGGTTGCGGGAAGACCTGGCCGCCTACTACCGGCGGCTCCAGACGGTGGAGCTCGACCCCCGCTCCGAGATCGTCGTCACCGCCTCCGGCGTCCAGGCGCTGAACGTCGCCATCCGCTGCATCCTGAACCCCGGCGACGAGGCCCTCGTGCTCACCCCCGCGTGGCCGAATGGCGCAGCCATCATCCGGATGGACAGCGCGGTTCCGGTGGAGATCCCCCTCCTACTGCAGGGCGACCGGTTCTGCGTGGACTTCGCGGCGCTGGAGGCCGCCGTGACCTCCCGGACGCGTCTCCTGGTGTACACCTCTCCCTCGAACCCGCTCGGCTGGGTCGCCACGGAGCACGAGCAGGCGCAACTCCTGGCGTTCGCCCGGCGCCACGACTTGTGGCTCTTGGCCGACGAGGTGTACGACCGCCTCTACTACGCCGGCCCCCGGCTGGGCGCCCCCGCCCCGTCCATCCTGCGCCAGGCTACCCGCCAGGACGCCGTGGTGGTGGCCCAGTCCTTTTCCAAGACCTTCTGCATGACGGGCTGGCGGGTGGGCTGGTTGGTTGCTCGCCGGGACCTGGCGGAAAAGACAGCGCAGCTCAATGAGTTCATCGTGTCCCACGCCACCAGCTTCATCCAGCGCGCCGCGCAGGACGCGCTCGCGCAGGGCGAGGACGGTCTGCAAGAGATGCTGGTGCGGCTCAACGACAACCGGGACTTTTGCCTCGCCGCGCTGCGGGAGGTACCGGGAGTGACGGTCCCCTCGCCGGATGGGGCTTTCTACGTTTTTCCACGGATCGCGGGCCTGACCGACTCGTTCGCGTTGTGCTGGCGGCTCCTGCACGAGACCAAGGTCGGGATCGCCCCCGGCATCGCCTTCGGGACGGGGGGTGAAGGGTCCCTGCGCATATGCTACGCTGCCGAGCGGGCCATCCTGGAGCCCGCCATGGACCGGTTGGTCCGCTTCCTGCGCACCTCGTGGATCTGAGGAGGCCGCCATGTCCGCCGCCCTGCGTCATGCCGCCGATCCGAGCCGAGTTCTCACCATCATCATGGGGGGCGGCCAGGGGGCTCGCCTCTTTCCCCTCACCCGCGAGCGCGCCAAGCCCGCCGTACCCCTGGCGGGCAAGTATCGGCTGGTGGACATCCCCATCTCCAACAGCATCAACTCCGGAATGCGGCGGATCTACCTGCTCACCCAGTTCCTCTCCGCCTCGCTCCACCGGCACGTGTACGGATCGTTCAAGTTCGATCACTTCTCCCCGGGTTTTGTGGAGATCCTGGCGGCTGAACAGAGCCATACCGACGCGTCATGGTACCAGGGAACCGCGGACGCCGTGCGCAAGAATCTGATCCACTTTCGCGGCGCGGACTTCGATTACGCCCTGATCCTGAGCGGCGATCAGCTCTACCGGATGGATTTCCGGAGAATCCTGGCGGAGCACGTCGAGGCGAAAGCCGACCTCACCGTCTCCACCACCCCGGTGAGCCGGAGCGCCGCCCAATCGCTGGGCATCATGCACACCGATGCCGAGCGGCGGATCGTCCGCTTCGTGGAGAAGCCCAAGGAGCCCGACCTTCTCGATAGTCTCAGACTCGATCGCGCCTCGCACGCCCCGCTCGGCATCCCAGACGATCAGGAGTTCTTCCTTGCCTCGATGGGCATCTACCTGTTCAATCGCGCGGTGCTGTTCGAGCTCCTCGACAACTCGTCGGCGGATTTCGGCAAGCACATCATCCCCCAGGCCATCCAGGACCATCGCGTCTTCTCCCACGTCTTTCAGGGCTACTGGGAAGACATCGGGACCATCCGCTCGTTCTACGAGGCCAACCTGGACCTGGCCGCCGAGCTGCCGCGGTTCAACTTCTTCGATATGAGCGCGCCCATCTATACGCGCCTGCGCTTCCTGCCGGCCTCCAAGATCAACGGCGCCTCCATCGACCATGCCATCATCTCCGATGGCTGCATCATCAGCCACTGCCACGTCTCCCGGAGCGTCATCGGGGTCCGGTCGCTGGTGGATATTGGCAGCCATATCACGCGCACGGTGATGATGGGGTCCGACTACTACGAATCGGAGGACTCGCTCAGCAGCAACGCGGTCGAGAACCGCCCGCGCATCGGGATCGGCAAGTACACCCGCGTCGATTCCGCCATCATCGACAAGAACGCCCGCATCGGCGACCATTGCGTGATCACGCCGGACGGCAAGCCCGAGACGGTGGACCACCCCCTCTACTTCATCCGCGACGGCATCGTCATCATCCCGAAGGACACCGTGGTCCCGCACGGCACCGTGATCTAACAGGCTGCTGAAAACGGCCCATCTGCAGCGTTGACCCGCCGCGCCACTCGCTGCGACGTACCTGGAGTACGTCTCGCTCGGCCTTTGGCGGGCCGCCTTGCATCTGGACCCTTTTGAGCAGCCTGGGACGGAGCGGATTTTCCCCCTTCCTGCGAGGGCGTGAAATGTTGCCAGCAGGCGCGGCCGGCCGCCGAGGCTCGGGTGCGCTGCCTTGGCTTTCCTTCCCCCTGCCGATATGGTACGGTTGTTCGCGTGACGTTCTGCTTCTGTCGGTCGTGACCGTCGCGCGGAACGCGCGGACCGGGTGCGGGGCTGCCGGCGGAGAGCAATAGGACGCGCGGGGTGCCCTGCATGGGGGAGGGAGGGCCCCGCGCCACACCGTAACGCATACCGCCCCACGGTGAAACGGTAAAGGAGAAGGCGGATGGTGACACATCGTGCGTCTTTCGCGGTCCATATCCTGGCAACCCTCGCACTCCTGCTGGCGGCGGCGGTCGCGATTCCCGCCCCCGGTGCTCGCGCAGGAGTCCCCCCGCTACGGTGGGACGCTCATCATCGGGGCGGGCGGGGATCCCGCCTCGCTGAACCTGGCGGCCAGCTTCAGCACCATCGACACGCTCGCCGCCGCCAGCATCTTCAGCTTCCTGGTCGTCTCCGATTCCGAGCTCACCCCGCAGCCCGACCTGGCGGAGTCCTGGAAGGTCTCCGACGACGGCCTGACCTACACCTTCACCCTCGTCAAGAACGCCACCTGGCACGACGGGAAGCCCTTCACCTCCGCCGACGTGAAGTTCTCCCTGGCCGAGGTGCTCGGCAAGCTCCACCCGCGCGGCGCCGTGGTGCTGAAGGTGGTGGACTCGATCGAGACCCCCACCCCGTACACCGTGGTCCTCAAGCTGAAGTACCCGTACGATCCGCTGATGAAGTTCCTCGGGAACGAGGGATTCATCATCGCCAAGCACCTCTACGAGAACACCGACATCCTGAAGAATCCCGCCAACGTGAAGCCGATCGGGACCGGGCCCTTCGTCTTCAAGGAGTGGAAGCGCGGCAGCCACTTGACCCTCGAGCGGAACCCGAACTACTTCAAGAAGGGGAAGCCCTACCTGGACCGGATCATCGTCAAGGTCGTCCCGGACGGCAACTCGCGCATGATCGCCTTCGAGGCCAAGGAGATCGACTACCTCTATTACGTCAACCTCCCCACCTCCGAGGTCTCGCGGTTCAAGGGGCGGCCGGGGTTCGTCGTCAGCGACAAGGGGCACGAGGACGGCCCGTCCGTCATGCTGATGGCCTTCAACCTGCGGAAGGCCCCGTTCAACGACCTGAAGGTCCGCCAGGCCATCGCCCACGCCATCGACAAGCAGTACATCGAGGACAAGGCCGACTACGGGCTGGGCATCCCGGCGACGGGCCCGATCCCCAGCGTCACCCGCTGGGCCTACACCGCCCAACGTGACGCGCTACGGCTTCGACCCCAAGAAGGCCGAGCAGCTCTTGGACGAGGCGGGGTACCCCCGCAAGGCCGACGGCATCCGTTTCAAGACCTCGGTCATCGCCGACCGGGGCGCCTTCCTCTACGCCAAGGCCGCCGAGATCATTCGCGACCAGCTCGGCAAGGTGGGTATCCAGGTCGAGCTGAAGCTGGTGGATCGCTCCAGCATGATCGACGCCACCTATGTCCGCTGGGATTTCGACCTCCAGGTCCATGGGCTGGGGACCGGACCGGACCCCGCCATCGGCGTGGCCCGGACCTACGTGTCGAGCAACATCAAGCCCGTCGCCTTCGCCAACTGCACCGGCTACGCCAACAAGGAGGTGGACGAGCTGTTCGACCTGGCGGAGCGCGCCCCCTCCGTCAAGAAACGGGCCGAGTACTACCACAAGGTGCAGCAGATCCTCACCCGGGACCTCCCCTACGTCTGGATCTCGGAGTACGGCTTGAACTCCGCCTGGCGGGACGAGTTCAAGGGGCTCCACACCTGGGCGGCGCGCTCCTATACCAAGCTCGGGGACGACACCTGGTGGGTCAAGGGGAAGGAGACGCCGGGCAAGTAGCAGCCCGCGGCTGCCGCGGGATTGACCGACCGAGAGTGGCGCGCGCACCTGCGCCCCACTCTCTTTTTTTGCCGAGGAGACGACCGGCCGATGGCGCACGAATCCGGGAGCACTGTGGAGGTACGCCTGCCGGCGGATGGCGCACGCCGTTCCGCTGATCCTCGGCGTCGTCGTGGTGAACTTTCACCCTCATCCAGCTGGCCCCGGGCGATCCCATCCTGGCCCTGATCGGCGAATTCCAGGCCTCTCCGGAGTACGTCCAGAGCGTGCGGCAACAGTTCGGCCTCGGATCGGCCCCTCCCGGTCCAGCTCGGTCTCTATCTCTGGAACCTCCTGCAGGCGACTTCGGCTTCTCCTTCGCCTTCAAGCAGCCGGTCCTGGGGGTCATCCTCGACCGGGTGCCGGCCACGCTCCTCCTCATGGGCGTGGCCATCCTGTATGCCACGATCTGCGGCGCCCTCTTCGGCGTCATCTCGTCCCGGCGGCAGTACTCGATCACCGACAACTCCTTCACCCTGGTCGCGCTGATCGGATACTCGATGCCGGTCTTCTGGCTCGGGCAGATCCTCCTCATCCTCCTCGGCCTGCAGGTCCCGATCTTTCCCGCCCAGGGCATGGAGTCGCTGCGGGAGTCCTACACCGGCATCGCCCGTGCCCTCGACATCCTCCGCCACCTCGTGCTCCCCGCCTTCACCCTGGGCCTGGGCTACCTCGCCGTGGATGTGCGCTTCACCCGGGCCAGCATGATCGAAGTGATGTCGCAGGACTACATCCGCACCGCCCGCGCCAAGGGACTCTCCGAGCGCGCCGTCTTCTACCAGCACGCCCTGCGGAATGCCCTCATCCCGCTGGTGACCATCACCGGGCTCAACTTCGGGTTCCTCCTGGCGGGGGCGGTGCTGACCGAGACGGTGTATGCCTGGCCGGGCCTGGGCCGGCTCATGTACGACTCCATCTACGCGCGGGACTACCCCGTGCTCATGGGGATGTTCGTCTTCATCTCGGTGATGGTGATCGTCGTCAACTTCGTCACGGACATCGTCTATTCGGTCCTGGACCCGCGGATCAGGATCCGGTAGCCCCATGCGCCTACTGTGGAGCAAGTACGCCCGCAATCGCCCCGCCGTCGCCGGGCTCGCGATCGTGCTGGGCTTCGCACTCCTCGGCCTCCTTGCCCCCTGGCTGGCCCCCTTTCGGCCCCTCGACACCGGGCCGCATTCATTCCGTCCTCCCGACGCCCTCTATCGCATGGGAACGGACGACCTGGGCCGGGATATCCTGAGCGGGGTCCTCTGGGGCGCCCGTGTCTCGATCGCCGTGGGGCTCCTCGCCGCCCTGACCTCCACCGTCATCGGCGTGGTCATCGGCGCCGCGGCGGGCTTCTACGGACGGACGCTGGACGACCTCCTCATGCGGGTCACGGAGTTCTTCCTGGTCATCCCGCGCTTCTTTCTGGTCCTGGTGATGGTCGCCCTCTTCGGCAACAGTCTCTGGCACGTGATCCTGGTCATCGGGATCCTGAGCTGGCCGGTCACGGCCCGCCTGGTCCGGGTCGAGTTCCTTTCCCTCCGGGAGAAGGAGTTCGTCGAGGGCAGCCGCGCGGCGGGCGCCTCCGACCTGCGGATCATCCTGCGCCACATTCTCCCCAACGCCATCGCGCCCATCGTCGTGAGCGGCTCCCTCCAGATCGCCCGGGCCATCCTGATGGAAGCCGGGCTCAGCTTCCTCGGCCTGGGGGACCCCAACCAGGCCAGCTGGGGAGTGATGCTCTACAACGCCCAGCGGTTCCTGCGCCAGGCCTGGTGGACCGCCGCCTTCCCCGGGCTGGCGATCTTCTTCATCGTCATGGGCTTCAACCTCGTGGGGGACGGCCTGAACGACGCCTTGAATCCTCGCCAGAAGGGAAGGGAGCTGCAGTGAGATGAGTCCTCCAGCCGCCACGCGACTCCTGGCACGCCGGGCCGCGGCGCTTGCCTTTGCCGACCTGTCCCGCCCAGTGGTCGAGCACGCCAAGGCCTGCCTGCTGGACTGGATCGGCAGCGCCGTGTGCGGGTCGACATCGCCCACGGCGGCCATCACGCATCGGGCGCGTTCGCCGGATCTCCGGCCAGGGGCCGGCGACACTCGTCGGGCGGTCGCCCGGCGCCTCGGCCTTCGCCGCCGCCCTGTACAACGGGGCCGTGTCGGCGGTGGACGAGATCGACGATGTCCACCAGGACGCCTCGCTCCACCCCGGCATCGTGGTCGTCCCAGCGGCCCTGGCCACGGCCGAGGAGCGCGGCGCGTCCGGCCGACACCTGCTCACGGCCGCTGGTGGCAGGTTACGACGTCGTGGTCCGGGTCGCCCGGGCCGCCGGCGTCAGCCACTACGCCCACTGGCACACCACCGGCACCTGCGGCACCTTCGGAGCGGCCGCGGCGGCGGGGAGCATCCTCGGCCTCGACCCTGCCGCCATGACCATGGCCCTGGGCCTAGCCGGGACCCAGGCCGCCGGGCTCTGGGAATCGCTGAACGGCGAGGCCACCATGGCCAAGCACCTGCACGGCGGCAAGGCCGCCTCGTCGGGGCTCCTGGCCGCCCTTCTCGCCCGGGGCGGCTTTCGTGGCTCGCCCTCCATCCTGGAGGGGAACAAGGGTTTCCTGGCCGCCGCGTCCGCCGCCGGGCCGGAGGAGTTGAAGGGGCTGACCGCGGGCTTCGGCCGGCCGTTCCTCATCACCAGAAACTTCTTCAAGCGCTACGCCTGCTGCCGCGCCTGCTTCGAGGGCATCCAGGCCCTCCAGGCCCTCCGCGAGCGCGGTGTCGCGCCCGTCGAGGCCGTCCGTCGGATCACCGTCACCATGCGCCCGCACCGCCTCTGGCTCGTCGGCGTCCGACGCCCGCCACGGTCTCCGACGCCAAGTTCAGCCAGGCCTTCTGCATGGCCCTGATGGCGGTCCGGGGGCGGGTCTCGGCGCGGGAGTTCACCCCGGCGGCCCTCCGCGATCCCGCCATCCGTCGCTTCATGCGCCGGGTCGTCCTGGAGCCCGATCCGACCTGTACCGTCAAGGCGCGGATCGCGATCGCGTTCCGGGATGGAGCGGCCCCGGAGATCGTCGAGCCCGTCTGTGACCCGCCGGATTCCGAGGCCGTGCGGCGCAAGTTCGTGGAGATCGCAACCCCGCGGCTCGACCGGTCGCGGGTCGAGCAACTGCTCGCCGTCGTGGACCGCCTGGACCGCGCAGGGTCACCGGCCGAGCTCGGCCGCCTCCTGGCGGCCCCCATCAAAAGGAGACCACTCCGATGACGACACGCAAGACGCGCGGCGCGCGGCGCCACGGACCCGGCGTCGGCTCCCGGCTCTCCCGGGGCCCCGCCCGGGAGCTCATCGAGTACGGCTACAAGCAGGAGATCGAGGAGGCGCACTACACCTTCCCCCACGAGCTGTGGAACCACAAGGCCCACACGGTGATGCTCTGCGAGCAAGGGATCATTCCCCGGACGGCCGCCGCCAAGATCCTGCGCGTCCTCCGACGGATTGAGGTCTTGGGAATCCAGCGCTTCCCCATGGACCCGAGGAAGGGGGAGCTGTACTACAACATCGAGTCCTACCTGATCGCCCGCGTCGGCGAGGACGCCGGCGGGCGCATGCACACCGGCCGGAGCCGCGGGGACATGTACGTCTGCTCCGAGCGGATGATCCTGCGCGAGCGCATCCTCGGCCTCGCGCGCGACCTGCTCGACCTGATCCAGACCATCCTCGACGTCTCCGGCCGGCACGTCGAGACGATCATGCCCGGCTACACCCTCCTCCAGCACGCCCAGCCCACGACCTTCGCCCACTACCTCCTCTCCTTCGCCGACCGGTTCCTCCGGGACGTCGAGCGCCTCCAGGAGACCTACGGGCGCGTGAACCAGTGCCCCATGGGGGCCGCAATCTCCACCGGCTCCGGCTTTCCGCTGAACCGGGAGCGGATGGCGGTCCTCCTGGGCTTCGACGGCATCGTCGAGAACACGCGCGACGCGGCCATCTACCGGGATTTCACCCTGGAGAGCACGGCGCACGCAGCCATCGCCGCCTCCGACGTCTCCAGCCTGGCAGACGACCTCAACGTCTGGTGCACCTACGAGTTCGGCATGATCGACCTCGCCGACCAGTACTGCGGGACCTCCACCATCATGCCGCAGAAGAAAAACCCGTCGTCCCTGGAGCGGGTCCGGTACCTGGCCGCCGAGTGTCTCGGCAACACCGTGACCGTCTTCGCCCAGCTCAAGACCTTCTCCGAGCAGCTGGGAGACCTCGAGGCCACCGGGCCAGGCGCCTGGCGCACCTTCGACCGGGCCCGGCCGCCATGCGCTTCATGCGCGGCATCCTCGACACCCTCACCGTCAGGACCGGCCTGATGCGGGAGCGGGCCGGCGCCAACTTCGCGCAGGCCACTCAGCTCGCCGACGAGATCGTGACGCAGCGCGACCTCGCCTTCCGCACCGCCCACCGCATCGTAGGCCGGCTGGTACGCACTTGCCTGGAACGGGGCGTGTCCCCGGCCGGTGTCACGTCCGCCATGGTCGACGAATCGGCGATGGCGATCATCGGGCGACCGCTCGACCTGCCTGAGCGGGTGGTCCGCGCCGCCTTGGACGTCGCGCACATCCTTAAGACCCGCACCCTGCCCGGATCTCCAGGCGCGCGCGAGGTCCGGCGGATGCTCGGAGCCCGCGCCCGCCGCGTGGCCCGGGAGGCCGCCTGGCTGGATGCGCACACGCACACGCTGGTAACCGCCAAGGCCGCGCTGGAGACGCTTGTCACGCGACTGGCGCGCTAGCCGTTCCCGCTTCGCGGGAATCGTGCCGGCCGGAAGGCAACCGCCACTCGATAAACAGCGAGGGCGTCTCCGTGGCTGGAGACGCCCTCGCTGTTTGCGCGTCGGCGCGATCCCTCGGGTTGCCTGGTATTCTAATCGGCTACCGCACTCCCCCCGCTCCCGGTCCCGGGAAAGCCTCCCGCGCTCCTCCTGTGTTCTTGGCATGCCTGGCGCCTCGGCGGTTCAATCGGCCTCGACCCCCCAGTTCCTTTCGCGATTCGGGGGCACGTTGTTCCAGGGCAGGAATGATGAGTCCGGCGGCCTGCTCCAGATCCTGCCGCAAGGCATCCGTCAGTCGCTTCTTGTCTCTGTCGACAAACGCCTCGAGCATCTGCCGGTGAGACCTCATGGCGTCCGCCTTGTCCTGGTTCAGAATGGCGAAGGTATAGACGTACGGAAACACGCGGGCCCACAGGCGATTCAGTATCTCCAAGAGCAGGGGCGAGTCGGAGCACGCGTAGATGGAGAAATGAAACTGGGTGTTCCTGCGCATGTAGATCTTCGGACGATCCAGCGAGGACTCCATCGCCTCCAGGATACCTCGGACCTGTGGGATGGCCTCCTCTGGCCTGAGATCGCAGGCTCTCTCGGCAGCCGTGGATTCGAGGAGAAGGCGAAGCCGGAGCGCCTCTTCCATTTCTTTGGCCGTCAGCGAATTCACCCGAATCCGCTTGTTGCTTTCGATGACGATGATTCGTTCCGATTCGAGTTGCCACAAGGCTTCGCGCACGGGCATCAGGCTCACGCCGAATTTCTCGGCCAACCCCCGGAGGCTCACCGCTTCCCCGGGAAGGATCTCGGCGGAGATGATCTTGTCCCGGAGCTGATCGTACACTTCCTGCCGCAGGGTCTTGACGGAGATCCTCTCGATGACCATCTCGGCTCCTTAATGAAATATGTGATCACATATTACAAATATCTAACTTATACAAATATAATGTATTTTAAGTAGTTATATACACTAATAACTTTATTATAACTTTTATCTTGACATTAGTCCAGATTTTTCTATAGCATAGTTCAAAGAAAATTCCCGCAGACGTTCCACGATTTTCCCGCAACTCCTGCCGAGGGGAGGTGAGAAGCGCATCTCATGCACCTGGGAGGATAACCAGCCTCAAATCTCCAAGGACTCACCAAGATCGGGAAGGAGAAACACCATGGAGCCGAGAAAATGCACGAGCCTTCTGGCCGTCCTTTCCCTCCTGCTGCTTGTCGTCGGCAGCGCCCAGGCAAATCCCTACGCCAAGTATGCAGGAACAACCCTCGTCGTCAACTTCCCGAATATCGCCTACTACAATTATGCCACGAATGTCATCCCGGAATTCACGAAGGAAACAGGGATCAAGGTCGAGATCGACAAGCTCGAATACATGAAGATGCGGGACAAGCAACTGCTCGAGCTGTCCAAGCCCAAGGGCGACTACGACCTGGTCACCTATGTGATCATGTGGAAGACCGAGTACGTGTCCAAGGGACTGCTTGCTCCCCTGGCTCCTTTCTTTACCGATCCTGCGCTTGGCCGATCCGGACTATGACGCCGCAGACCTCGTCCCCGCCTACGTCCAGGCGATCGGAACGGTCGGCGGCAGAAAGGGATACCTGCCCGGTCCGACCGCCTCCGTCTACGGGCTCCCCTTCGGGACGGAAACCAGCATGTTTGCCTACCGCAAAGATATCTTCGACAAGCATGGCTGGAAAGTCCCCAAGACCTACGACGAGATGCTGAAGCTCTGCAAGCTGGTCAAGGAAAAGGAGCCCGGGATGGGCGGCCTGACCATGCGAGGGGAAGCCGGCCACCAGGTGCAGCACGCCTGGTTCAACCATCTGACCCCGTTCGGAGGCGAGGTGTTTACGGACAAGTGGGAACCCGTCTTCCACAAAGGAGGATCCATCCAGGCCATCAAGGCCATGATCGAGATCGTGAAGACGGGGCCTCCGGGCATCCCGACCTTCGCCTATGGCTCCATGACCGATGCCTTCCTCCTGGGGAATGCCGCCATGTATCTGGACAACACCGCCCTCCCCGGACAGGTGCGGGATCCCAACAAATCCAAGGTCGTTGGGAAAGTCGCCTATGCGCTCCATCCCAAAGGCAGTGAAGTACTCGACGGAAACGGGCGGGTTCGGAATTGCCATCCCCGCCAACTCCCAGAAGAAAGAGGCGGCGTTCCTCCTGCTCCAGTGGCTGACCTCGAAGGCGACCGACCGGAAGATCACCAAGTTCGGCGCCATGCCCAACCGCCTGTCCACGCTCAAGGATCCGGCGATGCAGAAAGAGTATCCGGAATTCGCCGCGGTGCTGGAAAACCTGAAGTACGCCAACCCCGATTGGCGCCCCCTGATTCCGGAGTGGCCGGAAATCTCCATGTCGCACGTCGGGATCGCGCTGCACGAAGCCATCACCGGGAAGAAGACGCCGGAGCAGGCGATGACCGACGCGGTCGAGCCCGTGAAAAAGATCATGGAGAAGGGCGGGTATTACAGCTGGAAGAAATAGGGCAAGCGTTCAGCAATCAGCGTTCAGTCGCGAACAGGGGCATGGGCGACGATGCTCCGAGGAGAAGCGTCACACACGCCTCGTTCCTTCCTCCGCCCCTGAGCGTCCGCTGAAAGCTGCCTGCTGAGCGCTGAACGCGTACGCAGCAAGTGCGTGGGCCAACCTTCGAGAAAGGAACGCGCATGGCAATAGACATCTCCAAGATCGACCGAGACACCTGGCTCCGGAGCGTATTCCCCGAGTGGGGAACCTATCTGACCGAGGACATCGAGGAGACCGTGGTGCCCCCGGACAAGTTCGTCATGTGGTGGCTGGCGTGCTGCGGCATCTGGGTGAAGACACCTGGGGGGGCCAACATCACGGTGGATTTCTGGACCCAGCGAGGGGAGTCCGCGAAGAAGCAGAAGCCCTACGAGCAGATCAAGGACGCCCAGATCATCCGCATGACGGGGGCGCGGAATTACCCGCCCTTCCTTCGCATCTCTCCGCACGTCATCGATCCCTTCACGGTCAAGACGCTGGACGTCGTGCTCTCGACCCACATCCACGGGGATCACATCTGCGAGTTCGTCGCGGCGGCCGCCGTGAAGAACACGGACGCCGTCTTCGTCGGCCCGAAGATGTGCGGAGACATCTGGGCGAGCTGGGGCGTTCCCGAAAAGCGGATCGTCCGGCTGAAGCCCGGTCAGAGCCATCACGTCAAAGATACCGAGATCGTGGCCGTCGAATCTTTCGACCGGACGGTGCTGATCACGCCCCCGCCCGCGGGCGACCTGCGAGGCAAGATGCCCGTCGACATGGACGAGCGGGCCGTCAACTACGTCATCAAGACCCCTGGCGGCTCCATCTACCACAGCGGCGACTCCCACTTCTCGAATGGCTATTACCGGCACGGGAAACAGCACAAGATCGACGTCGCCCTGGTCTCCTACGGCGACAACGGACCGGGGATCACCGACAAGCTGACCGCTTCCGACACCCTCCGGATTGGCCGCGATCTCGACGCCAAGGTCTTGATGCCCATCCACTGGGACATGTGGGCCACGCAGTGCCCCGACCCCAATGAACTGGTCCTGCTCCACGATTTCAACAAGCACCAGATGAAGTTCAAGCTCGTCATCTGGAAGGTCGGCGGGAAGTTCACCTACCCGGACGACCAGGACATCGGCAAGTACCAGTATCCGAAGGACTGTGGCGACTTCTTCACCGACGACCCGAACATTCCCTTCCCCTCGTTCCTGTAACCGGCGCGGGGAAGGGGTTTCTCGCGCTGCCGCCGGGGCTCGCCCGAGCCCCGGCGGCAGGCAGGGAATCCCGATGGGTCACCAAAGACTGTTCCGAGGCGTCACGCCATACTTGTTCATCGCCCCCGCCGTCGCCATTCTCGCTTTTACTTGCCTCTATCCGGTCATCAAGGGCTTCGAGCTCAGCTTCTACGACTGGTCGCTGGGTACTCCCATCGCATCCCGGAAATACGTTGGCTGGGAGAATTTCGCCTGGGCCTGGCAGGATCCGGCGCTGTTCAACTCCATCAAGGTGACCCTGGTCTTCACCGCGTGCTCGGTGCTCGCCGAGCTTTTCCTCGGCCTGGCGATCGCGTTCTTGCTTGAGAAGGGTATCCGGGGCATCGCCTTCTTCCGGACGATCTTCATCATTCCGATCATGATCGCCCCCGTGGTGGTGGGACTCCTCTGGCGCTACCTGTTTGACGCGAATTTCGGCCTCATCAACTACCTGACTCAACTGGCGGGATTCGAACCCAAGATCTGGCTGGGAACTCCCGGCCTGGCCATGCCGGCGGTCATCGTCACGGATATCTGGCAGTGGACTCCCTTCATGTTCATCCTGTTTCTCGCCGGGCTGCAAAGCTTGCCCAGCGATCCGGTGGAAGCTGCCGAAGTGGATGGAGCCACCGGCTGGCAGGTGATCCGCCACGTCAAGATTCCTCTCCTGGCGCCCGTCATCTGGGTGGCCGTGATTCTGCGGATCATCGACGCCTTCCGCAGTCTGGAAGTCATGTTCATCATGACCTTCGGGGGCCCGGGGCGGGAGACGGAGGTGCTGTCGCTCAACATCTACAAGACCGCCTTCATGAGCCAGCGCCTGGGATTGGCGGCGGTCAACGCCATCTTCCTGCTGGCTTTCATCCTCGTCCTCAGTGTGGCCTTCTTGATCATTGCCCGACCCACGCTGTCCAAGCGGTAAGGGTCGAAGGAAAGCGAGCGGACCATGATGACAGTAGCCTCTCCCACCTCGGACAGCAGGACCAGAGGGCACGCTCCGGATGTCGACCTGTCCGGTGGCGCCACCCATCGTCGGTTCTGGGAAGCGGGGAAGGGTGTCCTCGTCGCTATCCTCGCCTTCGTGTACATGATTCCGGTCATCGTCCTGATCCTGACCTCCTTCAAGACTCAGGTGCAGGTCATGTCCAAGACGCCCACCTGGATCTTCATGCCCACGCTGATGAACTACAGCACAGTCCTCCTGGAACAGGGCTTCCTCCGCTACATGACCAACAGCCTGATTGTCGGATTGATTTCCACGGTGCTCACGCTCGTCGTCGGAGGGTGCGCCTCCTACGCCCTGGTCCGATTCGACTTCGTTGGAAAGGGGACGATTTCCCTGGGGACCCTTCTTCTCAGAATGATCCCGCCGGCGGTTCTGGTCGTGCCCATTTACGTCCTATGGACCTTTTTTGGGTTGGCCGACACCCTCTTGGGATTGATCCTCATCTACGTCGGCCTGAACCTTCCCTTCACGATCTGGGTGCTCATCAGCTTCATCTCCGATATCCCACTGGAACTGGAAGAAGCCGCCGTGGTGGACGGTTGCGGTCCGTGGAGGATCTTCTTCCGAATCATTCTTCCGCTCATTAAGCCGGGCTTGGCGGCGGCGGCCATCTTCACCTTCCGGATCTCATGGAACGAGTTCATTTTGGCCCTGGTGCTGACCAACCGCATGACCCGGACGTTGCCCGTGGCCACTACGATCTACCTGACGGACACGGGGATCGAATGGGGAAACATCACCGCCATGGGAACCTTGGTTGCCCTACCCGCGATCATCTTCACCTTCCTGGCGGCCAAGCAACTGATCTCCGGCCTCACCGCGGGCGCGATCAAGGGGTAGCGGCTGGCATCGCGGCGAACGCCGACCCCTCCGGCCTGCTTCACCGGTGGGAAGAGGGGCACTATGGCTTTTCCAATGCGGAGCAGTGATCGCCCGAACGGTGGGACATCAGATCGACAGGAGAAGCCGTCGAATTCAACCGCGCCGTTTCTTGCTGTTGGAGGATGGAGACATGCACGCAACCGTGAATCGAGACTACTCGCTGCTCGTCGGCACCTACAGCAACCTGGAGGCGCTCGCCCACCGGCCGTATGCGCCGGTGCCAGGCAAGGGCATCTACGCCATGACGCTCACGCGAGGCGGAGCGCTTAGGCTCAACGACGTCACCGAGGCGCTCAACCCGGCGGTCCTGATCCCGCACAGCGACGGAAAGACGCTGTACGCGATCTGCGAGACGATCCGCGACGAGGGCGAAGTCCAGCGCTACACCGTCAACCGGGACGGGACGCTCACGTACCACGACGCCTTCCGCGCATCGGGCCGTTCCACCTGCTACCTCGCCCTGTCGCCTCGCAAGGACGCCGCGATCGTCATCAACTACTGGGACGCGATCATCGACGTCGTCGACGCCGACGCGGAGGGTCGGCTCGGCCCTGTCCGCCAGACCTTCAAGCAGTATTACCGCCCGGACGGCACGTGGCGCCAGGTCGTCAATCGCGAGGACCACTGGGGAAACCGCCAGGTCGGGCCGCACGCCCACTGCGCGCATTTCTGGCACGAGTGGGTCTTCATCCCGGACCTGGGCGAGAACGCCGTCTTCCAGTACCGCTACGACCCGGATGCCAAGAAACTGACCCGCGAGACCTACATCCCGTTCGAGGCCGGCTCCGGGCCGCGCCATATGGCGATGCACCCGGACCTGGACATCTGCTACGTCTCCAACGAGCTGTTTAACACCGTCTGCGTCGCAAAGCTCGACGCCAGTAACCCGGACGCCGTGAAGGCCCGCCTGATTCCCGTCCAGTACGAGTCGACGCTCGACAGCCGCGAGGGGGTCAGCTACGTCTCGGAGATCAAGCTATCGCCGGATGCCCGGTTCCTGTACGTGTCCAACCGCGGTGACAACTCGGTGGCCACCTTCAAGGTCCTGCCCGACGGTCGCCTCGAGCGCGCGGGGCTGGTCTCGACCGGGGGGAAGTTCCCGCGCCACTTCGCGATCACCCCGGATGGGAAGGCGGTGATCGTCGCCAACCAGGATTCGGGACACATCCGGGTCTTCTCACGGGACGTGGAAACGGGCGCCCTGGAGATGACCGAGGAGATCTGCGAGATCCCGGCCCCCAACTACATCCGCTTCGTGAACTTCTAGGGCGTGATGTGCTGCCAGCAGGCGCGGCCGACGAAGAACGGGCCGAGCTTCTCGATGTACTCGGAGGTCTGGATCGTCTTGCGCATGCTCTGGACGAGATGGGAGAGCGGATACAGATCGGGGCCGATCAGCCCGAGGAGGAAGTCGTTGTCATTCACATCCAAGCCGTTGCAGGCCAGGCGGATGTCGTGGGCCAGCCCGGCGTCTCCGTAGGCCCGCCCGATGATCCCGTGCTCGCGGAGGATGACCCCCTGCTCCTTGGGCGCGAGGCGCGCGAAGGCGCCGGTCCGCCGCAGCGGATACCAGACGGCCCAGGCGAGCTCCGGGTTGGCCAGCACGCGGCGCGGCCGCGCAAGCAGCCAGTCCTCCAGGCCCACCTCATGACCGGAGGCGTACGTCCGACCGAGCATGGTGAGCTCCGGGCGGTGCGCGAGTTCCGCGAATGGGGACAGGTTGAAGACATCCCGCAGGCCGCTCACGAACAGGTTGGGATCCTCGCTCAAGGCCAGGACACCGACGCCGCGCGGGTCGTTGACATCGAGGTAGAGCACCGCCTCGATCTCGCTCCGTTCCAGGGCGGAGATCAGCGGGCGGACGTCGGCGCAGCCACTGAAGACCTGGAGCTGGACGAAGAGTCGTCGCGTCGAAACCTGCTGTCCCGCGCCGTGCTCCCGGATATCGAGCCCGCTGCTCTGAATGTCCTCCACCGCCCCCCTCCATTCGAAAACCGATCAATGCTGTCGGTTGTCAGTTGTGGGTTGTCGGTTGTCGGTTGTCGGTTCTGCACGACTCCCCTCGCCCGTCGCAGGTCATAGCTCTCAGCGGTCAGCTCTCAGCGGTCAGAAACCAAAATTCAACACTCAGCATTCAGTCGTCAGCATTCAGCTAAGGCCCGACGCGACCGACCCTTCGCCGCTGACTGCTGAAAGCTGACCGCTGACTGCTCACCTCTTTTCCCCAGGCTGCTCAAAACGGTCCAGATGCAAGGCGGCCCGCCAAAGGCCGAGCGAGACGTACTCCAGGTACGTCGCAGCGAGTGCCCGAGGCAGGCCAACGCCGCAGATGGGCCGTTTTCAGCAGCGCTTAGTGAGAGACCGCCTTTCGCCCAGGCTGCTCAAAACGGTCCAGATGCAAGGCGGCCCGCCAAAGGCCGAGCGAGACGTACTCCAGGTACGTCGCAGCGAGTGGCGAGGCAGGCCAACGCCGCAGATGGGCCGTTTTCAGCAGCCTGCTAGAACTCCGCCTGCCGCGGCGCGCGGGGGAAGGGGATGACATCACGGATGTTGGTCATCCCGGTGCAGAACTGGATCAGCCGCTCGAAGCCCAGCCCGAACCCGGCGTGAGGGACGGTGCCGAACCGCCGCAGGTCGCGATACCACCAGTAGTCAGGTTTCCGGAGCCCCATCTCGTCGATCCGCCGGTCGAGCGCCTCCAGGCGCTCCTCGCGCTGGGAGCCGCCGATGATCTCGCCGATCTTCGGGACCAGGACATCCATGGCGGCCACCGTCTTGCCGTCGTCGTTCATGCGCATGTAGAACGCCTTGATCTGCTTCGGGTAGTCCGTGAGGATGACCGGCTGCTTGAAGTGCTCCTCGGTCAGGAACCGCTCGTGCTCGCTCTGCAGGTCGGTGCCCCACTCCACCGGAAACTCGAAGGTCCGCCCCGACTTCCGCAGGATCTCGACCGCGTCGGTGTAGCTCAGCCGCCGGAAGGGAGTTCTGGATCACGTGCTTCAACCGATCCACGACCCCCTTCTCGATCCGGAGGTCGAAGAACGCCATGTCGTCGGGCCGCCGGGTGAGCAGGTCGTCGAACAGATACTTCAGCATGTCCTCGGCGAGCTGGGCGTTGTCCGCGAGGTCCCCGAAGGCGATCTCGGGCTCGATCATCCAGAACTCCGAGAGGTGGCGGCTGGTGTTGCTGTTCTCGGCGCGGAAGGTGGGCCCGAAGGTGTACACCCGTGTCAGCGCGCAGCAGTAGCTCTCGACGTTGAGCTGGCCCGAGACGGTCAGGCGGGCTTCCTTGCCGAAGAAGTCCTGGCCGAAGTCCACCCCGCCCGTCTCGGTCCGGGGCAGGTTGACGAAATCCAGCGTGCTGACCCGGAACATCTGGCCCGCCCCTTCGCAGTCCGAGGCGGTGATGATCGGCGTGTGGACGTAATAGAAATCCCGCTCGTCGAAGAACCGATGGATCGCCGCCGCCAGGGTGTGCCGGACGCGGGCCACCGCCCCGAAGGTGTTGGTCCGGACGCGCAGGTGGGCCACCTCGCGCAGGTACTCGAAGCTGTGCCGTTTGGGGCTGATCGGGTAGGTATCGGGGTCGTCCACCCAGCCGACCACCCGGACCGCCGATGCGGCCACCTCCACGGCCTGTCCGCTGCCCTGGGATGCGACCAGCGTCCCGTCCACCTCCACCGCGCAGCCGGTGGACAGCCGCACGACGTCGCTCTCGTAGTTCGGCAGGTCACGCCGGACCACCACCTGGATGGGGTCCTGGCACGTCCCGTCGTGCACCGTGAGGAACGACAGGCCGCCGTCGGCCTTGGAATCGCGGCGGCTCCGCACCCACCCCTTGACCGTGAGGGGAGTTCCCACCGCCGCCCGAAATGCCTCAACCACCTTCATCCACGCCATGGGATGTCTCCTCTGGAAGGGGATTGGACCGTCAGAATAGAGGAGGCTCGCGCCGCTTGCAAGCGCTATTGGGCCGGGCCGATCAGCTGACCTGTGCGTCCCACGACGGACCTCGCCGGAAGCCCGCGGCGAGAAACGCCACGAACGCCGTGCCCAGCGGCGAGCGCGACCGGGTCCGGTGCGTCACCAGGAAGAACGTCCCGCACCAGTCGAGCCCCGCGAAATCGGATCGCCGCCACCAGGCCGCCGCGGATGTCGTCCTCGACGGCCCGCCGGGAGATCACGGCGACCCCCGCCCCGGCCTTCATCGCCTGCCGGACCGCCTCGTTGCTCGGTGACCTCCAGGACCACCCGCAGCCGGTCGCAGTCCAGGCCGTGCTCGGCCAGCGCCTTCTCCATGACCTTCCGCGTCCCCGAACCTCGCTCGCGCATGACGATCGGCTCGCCGATCAGGTCGCGCAGCCGGACGGCATTCCGGCCGGCCCAGCGGGTGGACCGTCGGCACCGCCAGCACGAGCTCGTCCTCGGCGTACCGCTCGTAGTGGACGCGCCCCTCCTCGAAGCGCGCGCCCACCATGCCCGCCTCGTACCGGTCCGTCGCCGACACCGCGGACGATGTCCCGCGAGCCCTTGATGGCCAGCGCGATCGCGGCAGTCGGGATGGTCGCGCTTGAACAGGGCGATGAGGGGCGGCAAGAGGTACGCTCCGGGGATGCTGCTCGCCCCGAGCGCGAGATCCCCGGTCAGTCCGCCCTTGTGCTCCTGGATCGCCTGCTGCGCCTCCGCCCGCAACCCGAGGATCCGCCGCGCATAGGTGTGGAGGATGGCGCCCGCCCGGGTCGGCGTCACCGTGCGGCCTGCGCGATCCAGCAGGCGCAACCCCAACTCGTCTTCCAGGTCCTTGATGTGCCCGCTGACGGTCGGCTGTGTGAGGGAGACGGCCTCCGCCGCCCGCGTAAAGCTCTTGAGTTCCACGATCCGGCAGAACACCTCCAGCGTCTTGAGGTCCATGCGTCTACCCCTTCCCGGTGGTCAGGCCGCGATACAGCCTCCAGGTACTTGCCGATCTCCCCTTCCAGCCGGAACTGCGTCGCGATCTTCACGCGCGCGCGGCGCCCCATGACCGCGCGGAGCGCCGGGTCGTCCAGCAGCCGCTCGGCCTTTTCCAGGAACTCCTCCGCCGTTCCGAACAGGAACCCGTCCTCGCCGTCCGCGATGACGGAGCGATTCCCCTCGATGTCGGAGGCCAGCACCGGAACACCTTTGCTCATCGCCTCCAGGACGGCATTGGACATCCCGCCCTCCGAGTGCGAGGAGTTGATGGCCACCTCCACCGACGACAGGCTGGCGCAGATCTGGTCATGGTTCACCGCGCCGAGGTAGGTTGCCCAGGGAAGATCCCGCAGCAACTCCGTCACCCGCGCCGCCTCGTCCGGCTCGATGACCGGCCCGGCCAGGACGTACTTCAGGTCCGGGTGGCGTCGTTGCAGCGCCGCCAGCGGCGGGATGACCAGAGGGATGTTCTTGACCCGTCGAATGCCGGCCGGCTGGAAGAACACGAAATCGCCGGGATGCAGCCCCAGCACGCCGCGCAGGTCGTAGCGGGACGCATCGCACAGGACCGCCTGGCCGATCACCTCGATCTTGCCGGCACAGCGCCGGCGCCTCCCGGCACACCTTGCCCCGGATCGAGTCGTGGAAGACCACCACCATCGTTCGCCTTCTGGAGCGTCTCCAGAACCCGCGGCCGCCGGGCGGGATCGAACAGGTCCAGGTTGACGTCGGTCCCGGTCAGGGTGATCACCGATCGGGATGTTCAGGGAGCGGGTCGCCTCGCCGATCAGCGGCCCGCAGGCGGTGGCGTGAAACCCGTGCACCACGTCCGGCCGGGCGCGCCGGAGCGCCGCCAGGATGCCGGCCTCGTCCTGCCGGTCCAGGGAGAAGACCTGCACCTCGACCCCCTGGTCCCGCAGGCCGGACTCGATTCGCTGCACCGTGATGGAGTTTCCGCGCACCGATGGGAAGTAATGTGGGGTGACGAGCGCCAGGATCATCGCGCGCGGAGGTCCTCTACCGACCGAACAAGCCCTTGAAGAGTTCCTTGAGAGGGCGGCTTTGCCCCTCCGGGCAGGATCTTGTCGAGTTCGGTCTCGAAACGACGCTGGAGCCGCGCCACCTTGGGCACGACGACCGGCTGCGCCGTGGTGCCGGTCACCTTCGCCTCCATCGTCGCGCGGCCGAACTTCGCCACCACGTCGAAGTCCAGACTCAAGTCCAGGAGCCCGAGCGCGCCGACCGCCGTGATCGTTCCTTCCGGCTTGGTGAGGGTGAGATCCTTCGTCCGGACCACGCCTTTGTCCAGGGTGTAATGGCCGCCGAGCTGATCGAACTCGTTCAGGCGGACGTGCACCCCCTGCGCCGCCAGGAATGGTGCGATCGCCTCCGCCAGCCGGTCGAGCGGCCGGTAATCGGTGAGGCGCCCTTGCCGCAGCAGGATCGCCCCGCTTCCGCTGGCGGACCCCAGCGCGTCGGGCCAGGCCAGGCCCACGAATTCCGTCTGGCCGTCGAAGTCCAGGCCGCTCGTCAACTTCCACGAGCCGAGCGCCAGCGCCTTGACCAGGGGCTCCGTGGCGGCCTTGTCCAGGCGCGACGTGAGCGACACGCGCGGGATCTTCGGTCGGAGGTCCACCTCGCCCTTCGCCCGCAACGTCCCCTGGACGAAACTCGCCCGGATGTCGGGGAGCTGCAGCACGCCGTCGCGGTACCGGACGTCCACCTCCACGCCGCTCCAGGTCAGGCCTTTATAGGTCAGCCTCGCCCACGTTCACCCGCCCCTGGGCGCTCAGGCCGGTCGCGCCTCCGGCCGCAGAAAGGTCCGGACTCGGGGCAGCCGCCCAGGCCAGGCCCGAGGAGGTTCGGGTCTGCGGGGCCGGCCCGGGCGCCAGCAATCGGTCCAGGCCGCAACAGGGGCGATGAGGCCGTGAAGCTGATCCGGGGGACCTTCAGGTCGGGGAGGTGCGCGGTCCCCTCCAGTGTCATGTCCCGGAACGCCACCGCCACCTTGGTGAAACGGAGCCCCCGATCCTCGCGCTGCCCCTGAAACGTGACCTGCGCATCCTCCCCGGCGGGCTTATGGAACGCGCCGCCGATCCGGATCCCCGTTGGTTTCAGGTTCAGGCTGCCGCTGAAGGTGGAGCGCGCAAGCGGTCCGGCGAGCCGGACCTCGCCGGAGAAGGGGCCGGTGAACGGCGGCCCGTCGTGGCCCCCCGCCAGGACGGCTTGCCACGCCTTGAACTCCACGCCGGTGAGGGTTGCGGTCCCATCCAGGCTGGGGCCGCTCCGGTCGCCAAGGACGATCTGGGCTTTCGCCTCGATCTGTCCGATCGCCGCCCCGGCGAGGCGGGCCCGCGACCGAAGCTCGATCGGTTCGGAAGGGCTGGTCTGTCGCAGGGTGAGATCGACGTCGGCGAGCGTCACGCTGAGGGGTGTGGACTGGGCCTGCTCCACCAGGGTGATCTCCCCGTCCCGGACGGCGAGTTGGGACAGGACCAGTCCCCCCAAGAGCGGCGCCTTCCCGGGGCGGGCGCCCTCGACCTGCGGCCGGGCCGGGCCCTGGGGAGCGGGGCTCTTGAAGCAGGTCGTCCACGCTCCAGTGACCGTCCTGGGCATGCACCAGGCGAACGCGGGGCCGCTCCAGCACGGCGCTGGTCACCTTCACCTGACCCTGCAAGAGCGGAAGCAACTGGACGCGGACCCGCAGGGCCTCCGCGGACAGCAGCGGTTCGGCGCCAAACCCGGGCGCTTGCCCGACCTGGATACCCTCGACGTCGGCGCCGATTCCCCGCCACAGGTTGATCCGAATGGCGCCCAGGGACACCTCGCGACCCAGCGTCTTGCCGACGCGCTGGGCCAGGAGGGTGCGATAGCGCTCCAGGTTCACCAGCGAAGGCAGAGCTGCCGCGGCCAGGACGGCCAGCAGCACGAGCCCGGCGGCGACGATGGCCCCCCATTTCAACAGGCGGCTCATCGCTGCGCTTTCTGGGACTGCTGTCGGGCGCACATGGCATGTATTCTAATCCGTGCAGTCGGTAAAAAGCGAGGAGTTTCCGGGAGGTTTCGCAGAGCACGTTCGCGGCAGCCACACGGGGCATGCGCGAACGAGATCCCAGCGCGGGGCGGCCCTACCACCCGGCAGGCTGTTGGAGAACGCGCGCTGCGGGCAGTGTGAGGTTGAGCCATTTGCAGCCGTACGACCGGATGGTGCAGGAGGGGTTGAAGCCGTCGATGCAGACGGTGGTCCACAAGGCTTAGCACTTCAAAAAACAAGAGGCCACACCCGAAGGTGCAGCCTCCTGAGCCGACAGCACGCTGCCGGCGGGTATCGCCACGCTATTTCGGCGGCGCGCCTCGACCGATGGTGATGTAGAACCGCCCGCCCACGAGGGCCGGGTCGTCGGGGTAGCCCAAGCCTTTGAAATCGAACCGATGTGTCGCCTCCGGATAGACCGCACGCCGGTGCTCGGGAAGGTCCATCTCTTGCGCGTTCTTGTGGCAACGCGTGCACGTGACAGCCTCCACGCTGTGGCAATCGGAGCAGCCCAGAGCCTTCTTGGCAGGGACGACCTCGTGGTGGATGGAGGAATACATCTTGGTCTCCACGAAACCGTACTTCCCTGAATAGGGGAGACCCACCTGCTGCATCCCGCTGGCGATGGCCTTCGACCAGTCGAAGTCGACCCAGTAGCCGTCCAGGAGCTTGGGCAGGGCGAGGATCTTGTTCTCGGTGTCGTAGGGCTGGACCGCCGCATGGACCTGGAAGGGAAAGATGCGCGCCGACGGGTTCCGCTTCTCCCCGACGGGGGCGTTGAGAACCACGGGCGGAGGATGGGTTGATCTTGTCGCCCACGAGGGAGGCGCTGCGGGTCCCGTCGTACCAGAGGTACGTGGGCACGAGGTGCTTGCCCCAGGTCAGTGCGCCGAATTTCTTGTCGTACTGCGGCATCCCGTGCTGGTCCAGCCGCTGGGGAAGGTTCTGACCCGCTTTCGAATAATCCCGACGCAAGAGAGTCGGTGACGCCTTCGCAATGAAGGGAATGTGGCAGGTCTCGCACGCAACGGCCCTGACGTGGTCGTCCAGATGGCGGCTCAGCATGCCCGCCACCCCGTGAGGGGTTTGCGCCGTGGCATTTTTCGCAGCGGACGCGGCCCTCGACGGCGGGGGCACTCATCGACATCCCCGCGATCCGGTGCTCGGTGGTCGCATGGCAATCCTGGCAACGCATCTTCAGCGTGCCCATGTGCATGTCGAAGTCGGCCGGCGGGTCGGCCAGCACGGGCTCCAGATCCCCATGCTTGGTGTACGGGGCCCCACCGCTTGCGAAGTGACAGGAACCGCAGGCCTGCCGGGAGGGCCGTCCGACCTTTTGCGCGATCGCGGCCAGGTCCAGCGACGGGTCGGGGAGGCCGCCTTTGCCCGGGTCTTTCCGGTACGTGCCGGTCGTGTCATGACAGACCAGGCAATCGATGTTGGCCGGGTTGGTGAAGTCGAATTTCGCGTCCACCCAGCCATAGCCGATGTGGCAGGAGGCGCACTCCTGGAGGTTGGGGCCGATGGCGATGCAGGAATTGTTGACCATCAGCGTCAGACTGATATCGATCCGGTGCTCATATCCCTTCAGCGTGGGGGAGTATCCCTTCCAGTTCCAATGGGCCGTCTTCAGCACGTCCTGTCCCACCTTCGGGTGACAGCTCAGACAGTTCCGGGTCACGTCCTGCGGGCTGGGCTTGCCCGTGAAGGCCACCAGCGTGGAGTGGTCCGGCGTCCAGGGATGATGGCAGGAGGCGCATTCCGTGGGGGCGGACGCCGGCTTGAGCTGGCGCTCGTGGCAGCCGATGCACTGGCGGTGGTAGGCCCCTTTGAGGCCGATGCGGGAGGGGGCGTCCGGCTCGTTGGGCAGCCCGTGGCAGCGGGTGCAGCTTTGCGGAGGGTTCTTCGCCATATCGTCATGGCAGGACGCACAGGAGCCGCCCATCTTGATATCCATCGGCGCGTGCAGCGTCTTTGATATCCACTCCCACGCGGTCTCCCTCGGCCATCGCGTAGCGATGGTGACAGACCCCGCAATCCCCCTCCGTCAGCTCGTCGTGGATCCGGTGGGAAAACCCAACCGGCTCGTAGTCGTCCGACTTGGCGTTGAGCACCGGCACTGCTCAGCAGGTAATAGTTCTTGTAGGCTTCAGGGCCGCTGGGGGTAGGCCGTGCCCGCCACGGCCGGTGCGCGAGCGGGCAGCTGCGCCTTGACGCGCTGGATCTCCTCGACCGTCTGTCACCGTCGCCTGGATGGCCTCGATATGCACCAGGTTGTACAGGGCGATGAAACCCAAGAGGAAGGCGATCGCGGCTCCCCGGATCACCCACGTCCAGAAGGGATTGACGGTCTTCTCCCGCTCCTCGCGCATCCGGGCGAGCTGGGCATCCGTCGCAGGCACGTAGCCCGGCAGGATGGGGAAGAACGTCACGAAGAAGCGGTAGCAGAACAGGATGCTGGAGACGATGGCCACCGTCATCGCGATCTCGCCGATCGACGGGAAGTAGGCCTTGGTGGAGTACGGGCGGGTTGTAGCCGACCAGGAAGACGTTGATGCGGTTCAGCACCACGCCGAAGATGATCAGGGATACGGTGAAGAAGAGCCATCCCATGGACCGGCGAACCGCCTGGTTGAGGAAGAGCAGGAAGGGGGCGACGACGCCCAGGAGGATCTCGACGACCAGGGACGTCGTGGCCGCGGGGTGCTCGAGAAAATTCAGCTGGCTGTGGCGGACGATGAGGTCCCCGATCTTCACGACGCCGTAGGTCGCCGAGGAACCACGGGATCGACGCGGGCCAACGGCGTGAGCAGCTCCATCTCCGGGTTGCGGCCGAAGCTGATGTTGGCGTAGATGGATTCCAGGATCACCATCGGGAAACCCACCATGATCGCCGACAGGAGGAACAGGAAGGGGAGGATGGGCGTGTTCCACAGTGGGCTCAGCTTGCGTGGGGGCGATGAGCATCAGCGTCCCCAGGGAGGACTGGTGCATGAAGGAGAGTACCACGCCGGCCACGATGAACAGCGGAAGGACGATCCGGACCCCGGCATACAGCGTCAGGACGGGCTTCTCGATCCGTCGCAGCAGGGCAGCCCCCCACTCCCCCTGGTCGATCCGCGCCTTCAGCCCTTCCAGCACGGACGGGCTCATCTCCACGCTCAGGACGATGAGGTAGGCGGTGACGCACATGCCCACCTCGAAGAGCACCGAGTTGCCCTGCCAATTGAAGATCGGCCGCCAGATATTCCAGTACCGGCCCAGGTCGAAGCTCAACGCGATGGCGACCCAGAGGTAGCCCAGAAACGCCGTGAGGATGGCGGGACGGAGCAGGGCCTGGTATTTCTTCCGGCCGAAGATGTCGACCAGGGCGGCCGTGGTGAACCCGCCGGCCGCCAGGGCGACGCCGCAGGCCACGTCGAAGGCAGATCCAGATGCCCCAGGGATTGTGGTTGTCCAGATTGGTCACCGTGCCCAGCCCGAGGAACATGCGCGTGATGCCGAAGGAGAACCCGACGCCCATGAAGATCAAGAGGGTCAGGGTGCCGAAGGTGAAGAAGGGTTTTGCGACGCGATGCGGCTGATCGTTGCGGATGGCGGGGGTCATCTCGCACCTCCCTCGGGCGTCATGGGCGGACGGGGTGTCTGTGCTCTCCTCCGCGTGCGGATTGTCCTCCGGATGCTTCCGGTGGTTGTACCACATGATCCCGGCCAGCAGGCCGTAAAACGCCACGGGGATGATGCCGTACTTGAAGATCCCGTGCTGGATGGCCTCGGTCAGTTGTGGAGGAGGGGTGTCCGGGAGGTTCAGCAGTCCGACCTCCTGGACCGGCCTGCCGGTCAGGTACAGCCAGGAGGTCCCGCCCACTTCGGTTTCGCCGTAGACATGGTTGACGTAGCGGTCCGGGCGTCGCTTCAGGCGGTCCTTCGCCATGGCGACCAGGTCCGCCCGGCGGCCGAAGACCAGCGCCTCGGTGGGACAGGAGGCGGCGCACGCGGGATTGGCTCCGGTCCCTTTGGCCCGGTCGGCGCAGAATTCGCACTTGCGCACGCGGGGCGTGAGCGGCTCGTGGAACTCGTAGGCCGGGATCTCGAACGGACAGGCAACCTGGCAGTATCGGCACCCGATGCAGATGGTGGGATTGTAGACCACGGCCCCGTCGGCGGACTTGGTCAGCGCAGCCACGATGCACGCCGACACGCAGGAGGGGTAGAGGCAGTGCATGCACTGGACCTTGCAATAGGTCTGGGGCAGGCCGGCCTGATCCGGGGACGGGCTCCCGGGGAACTGGTTCACCACGGTGAACGCGGTTTCGGTGGGCCGACGGAAGGAGCGGAGGACGTCCCTGTCCGAGAAGGATTCGGCCGTGCGGGGAAGATGGTTCCGGCGGTTGCAGGCCTCCTCGCACTTCCGGCACCCGATGCAGAGCGTGGTATCCACAAGGACGCCCACATAGTCCGGGGAGGACGGAGGTTTCTCCTTCGGGGTCTGGGATTCTCCGGCCGCGACGGCGATTGGGAGAAGCGCCCGCGGTCGCCGCGAGACCCAGTTTCAGCACGGTCCGCCGGTTCACCTTCATGCCCGTCTCCTTCGTTGAAGGGATGGCGTCTCGATCTCACGAGAACAAGCGCATCGAGGCAGGTGAACTGTGACACCCCCTGGGTCACCCCATCGGCACCATTGACTGCTTCTTGCGTTCGGATTCCTGGGCGGGTGCTGTCGGATGGTACCGCCTCCCCTCGCCGCACAGGGTGCCAGGAGCCTGGCGATCGGTCAAGAGCGAGTGAGGGGGATGTCACTGCCTGCGGACAATTCGCTGGGGCTCTGGCATGACCTGGTTCACGGCAGGGCGCGGGGAATGAGGCCTCAGGCCTTCGTGAGGCGCCCCACCATTTGAGACATGGAAAAGGCCTGCGATTAGAAGGGGGTTGACCTGGTTGTCTTGAAAAAGTTGGTGGGACTCTGACCTAAGGTGCCTTGCGCCGTGAGGGGGGAAGGGAAGATCGGATTCGTCTTCCCCGATAATGCAATAGATCAACGGTCTCTCCAGAGGGATCGGTGAGAAAGGCCGTGTCCTCCCGCGTATCCCATACAGAACCCTGCTCCGGCCAGTGGACAACCATCTGCCCCTTGGCATCGACGCCATCGTTTCCCTCCGTACCGGCGACGATGACCGTATAACCAGGGTCTATGGCCACGTCAGGGAAGTGATATTTTTGTCCGCCCTCGTTCGAGAGAACATATCCGACCAATCGGACCGGCCCATCCTGAAGGTTTGTGATGCGAACATAAGGCGCATTGGGATCGGGCCTGTCCGGATCAGCCACGTGGATACTGGTAATCTTGAGAGTTTTCGGACGGGTCCGCGCAGACCATATGCCGACCTTTCGCTGTTTCGCCGAAACCTGGGTGTGAAGGAGCAGGGTATTGTGCTTCTGGTTCGGCCCGATAAAGAATGCATGGGCCAACCCTTCTCCAACCAATCGAGCATTGACCATCTGATCGCCGACATAGATGTACGCCAGGATGCGATCGTACCCGTCGGTTCGCTCCCGGTCGAACTCTAAACGGATCTCTTTCCCGAGGACAAGCGATTCATTGACCCGTTTGGCTTTCAGGTAGAAGGGTTCTTGATATTCCGGTGCGTTTATCCCGAGATAACGGACCTTTCGACCATCTTCGAGAAGAAGGGTGTCCCCATCGTATACCTGCTTGACCCGGACGATTTCATCTGCGGTCGCAGAACCCAGGAATAGCGGATGGGTGAGCAGAACCAAGAGCAACAGCCCGATCGATTTTCCCATTAATGATACCCCTCCAGGACAATGGGAAGTATCCGACGGCCCGAACTTGGGTGTCAACAGGAAAGAGGTGAGGGACCCCGGCTCGGGCGCAGATCCGCACTGGGCGTTCGGTCGGGCGATCAACCCGCCGTCGCGGCTCGACATTGGACGGGTTTTGAGACATGATGCGTCGGTCGCTCCGGAACCCCTTGAAGGAACCCTGCCCCTGATGCCAACGAATCCCGATGTGGAGATCCACTCGAGGCGCGGCCGGATCGTCATCGCCGTCACGTTTGTCAATCTCGTACTCTTTTACGGCGTCTGGTACTCCTACTCGGTGTTCCTGGTCACGCTGCTCAAAGAATTCGGGTGGAGCCGATCGCTGGTCTCGGGCGTGTTCTCCACGTTTCTGGCCGTGCACGGCCTGCTGGCGCCGGTCGTCGGATGGCTGCTGGCCCGGTTCGGACCGCGCCGGGCGATCCTCTGGGGCACCGTCGTGATGGGTGCCGGTCTGGTCCTGGCCGCCGAGACGACCCGGTGGTGGCACCTGTACCTGGCGTTTGGCGGGGTCGCCGCCGTCGGCGCAACGCTGGGCGGCTGGATTCCCTCGGTGGTCTTGGTGCGCGGTTGGTTTCCGGACCGGGTCGGTACGGCCATCGGGATTGCCTCCAGCGGAATCGGCGTGGGCATCTTTACCCTGGTACCGCTGACCCAGCTGCTCATCGACGCGTACGGCTGGCGGTGGGCCTATCGGCTGCTTGCAATCGCCCTGGTGGCTTGGGTCCTTCCGGCCACGGTTGCATTGATCCGCGACCCCGCACCCGCCGACGGCCCCCCCACCGGCCGCGCCTCCCGAACCTCCCCCGTGCGAGGAAGTTCCATGGGGTACTGGACGCTGGCCGCCGCCTCCCGAACCTGGCGGTTCTGGGGCGTGGCCGCCGTGTACTTCACCGGGAACTTCGTCACGCAGATGCTCTTGATCCACCAGATAGCGTACCTGGTGGATCACGGCGTCCCGGGCCTCACCGCGGCCGCCCTGGGCGGCAGCGCCGGCTTGGTCAGTATCGCCGGGAAGATCGGCTGGGGCACGCTCTCCGACCGGACGACGCGCCCGCTGGCATACGGTCTCGCCTTCGCGTGCGTGGCCGCCAGCATCGGCGGGCTGGTCCTGGCGGGCTGGTATCCGACGTCGTATTTCCCGCACCTATACGCCGTCCTGATCGGTCTCGGTTACGGGGTGATGGCGCCCCTGCCGCCGGCGCTGGCCAGCGACCTGTATTCCGGCCCAGGCTTCTCGATGATCTTCGGCGTGCTCTACACCATGGGCGCCTTCGGGCTCGCGGCGGGCACCTGGAGCGCCGGCTGGATCTTCGACGGCAGCGGGAGCTACGCCGGCGCCCTCTGGCTGGGGCTTGCCATGGCGGCGCTGTCGCCCCTGCTGATGTGGAGTGTCGCCCAACGGCGACCGGCGGTTTGCGGCTGGAGTGCATAAGACGTGGGAGCCACTCGCGACGCGATGGAAACAACACAGCGACGCCGCTGGATCATCCTGTGGGCCCTCTTCGTCAACCTCGCCATGGTGTACGGGGCCTGGTACTCCTACTCGGTCTTCCTGGTGGCCCTGCTCAAGGACTTCGGCTGGAGCCGGTCGGTGTTGGCCGGTGGCTTCTCGCTCTTCGTCCTCTTCCACGGCGCGCTGAGCCCGATGATCGGCTGGCTGGCCGCCCGCACGGGGCCGCGACGCCTGATCTTGTGTGGCACGCTGCTCCTGGGCGGCGGGCTCCTCCTCGCGGCACAGACGCAGACCTGGTGGCACCTGTACCTCGCCTTCGGCATCGTCACGGCCGCCGGAATCAGCATGTCCGGCTGGCTGCCGTCGGTCTTCTGCGTGCGGGGGTGGTTCCCATCCCGGGTCGGCACCGCGGTGGGCATCGCCTCGGCGGGGATCGGCATCGGGATCTCCGGTCTGGTCCCGCTCGCCCAGTACCTCATCGACTGGGTGGGCTGGCGCTGGGCCTTCCGGATCCTGGCCGTCCTGATCGTCGGCTGGGTCTTGCCCGCCACCTTCTGGCTGGTCCGCGACCCCGTTTCCCTGGAGGCGCCGGTCACCGCCGACACCGCACCGGGAGTGTCGCACCCGCCGGCTCACTGGACGCTGGCGCTGGCGCTTCGCGACGGACGCTACTGGGCCCTTGCCGTGGTGTTTTTCACCGGGAACGTCGTCACCCAGATGCTCCTGGTCCACCAGGTCGCCTTCCTGGTGGACCACGGAGTGTCCGCCCTCGCGGCAGCGGCGGTGGGCGGTGTCGTGGGGGCGGCCAGCATCGTGGGCAAGATCGTCTGGGGATCGCTCTCGGACCGGACAGGACGGGAGCTGGCCTACACCCTTTCCTTCACCTGCACCGCGGCCAGCGTGGGGGCCCTGGTGCTGGCCGGTTGGTATCCGACCACGCTCCTGCCCTACCTCTACGCTGTCCTGATCGGACTGGGGTACGCCGGAACCGCGCCCTTGACGCCGGCGGCGGCCAGCGACCTCTTCGGCGGGCCCGGGTTTTCGACCATCTTCGGCTCCCTGCACACGCTGTTGTGCCTCGGCGCGGCGATCGGATCCTGGGGAGCGGGCAAGATCTTCGATTGGACCGGAAGCTACACCGGGGCGCTCTGGATGGCGCTGGCCAGCGCCATCATCGCTCCCGCGATGATGTGGGTAGCCGCCCCGCGCCACCCGCACCCGCCGCCGGCGCCACGATAAGGGGCGGAGGCAATCGGGCGATCGGGCCGCTGGGCAATTCGGCACCTCGCGATTCTGCAACCCGTGGCCCCGAGTTGCCGAATGCCAAATCGTCTCGGCGGCGGGGAGGGGGATGCAGGTGGCAGAGGAAGGAACCAAGACAAGTGGAGGCTGAGCGAGGAAAGAACGACCAGAGCCAGTGGGGCTGGGTCGTCGTCGGGGCGGCCTTCGTCACCATGGCCCTGCTGTATGGGCTCTGGTACAGCTATTCCGTTTTTCTGGTGGCCCTGCTCAAGGAGTTCGGCTGGAGCCGGTCGGTGACCGCCGGCGGCGTTCTCGATGTTCGCGCTGGTGCATGCGGTGGTCGGCCCGTTCTTCGGCCCGATCGCCGAACGGTTCGGCCCGCGCCGCGTCATCATGGCCGGCGGCGGGGTCGTGGCGCTCGGCCTCGCCCTTACCGCCGAGACCGCTGAGCCCTGGCAGCTCTACCTGAGCTTCGGCGTCATCACGGCCGTCGGGGTCGGGTTCAGCGGGTACGTCCCGCTGGTGATCCTGATCCGCGGCTGGTTCCCCGCCCGGATCGGCACCGCGGTCGGCATCGCCACCGCCGGGATCAGCATGGGCATCACCATCCTGGTCCCCGTCTGTCAGCTCCTGATCGACCACGTGGGCTGGCGCTGGGCATTCCGGGTGCTGGGCCTCGCCGTGGTCGGCTGGCTGGTCCCGGCGACCCTCTGGCTGCTGCGGGAACGACCGCTCGCCGCGGGGTCCGACGACCCCGATGGCGGCGGCGCCCTCGTCGACGCCGCCCCGGCACGCGCCGTACTGGACGCTGGCGCTCGCCGTGCGGTCGTGGAAGTTCTGGGGGCTGGGCATCGTCCTCTTCACGGGCAACAGCGCCGTCACCCTCTTCATGATCCATCAGGTGGCCTACCTGGTGGATCACGGGGTCCCGCGCCATGGTCGCCGCGACCGTCGGAGGCATCGTCGGGCTGACCAGCATCGCCGGAAAGGCCGGGTGGGGATACCTGATGGATCGGAAGCCGCGGGAGGTGGTGTACAACCTCGCCTCGGTGAGCTTCCTGCTGAGCATCGGAGCCCTGGTGCTTGCCGGCGCACATCCGCTCTCGATCCTCCCCTATATCTACGCCGTCGTCCTTGGGATCGGGTATGCCATCACGGCGCCGTTCACCCCCGCCGTGTCCAGCGACCTCTTCGGCGGGCGGGGGTTTTCGACGATCTTCGGCACCATTCACATCTCGCTGGGGCTCGGCACGGCGGTCGGCGCCTGGGCGGGCGGAAAGGTGTTTGATCTCACCGGCAGCTACGCCGCGGCCATGTGGGGCGCCGTCGCATTGATCTGCTTCTCGTGTGCGCTGCTCTGGATCGTCGCCCCCCGGCGGCCGAATCCGCCGCCGATACGAAATGACCAATGATCAATTCCCATTGACCAACTTCGGGGACGACGGGTTTTGTCCGCCATTGGTCATTGGCTCATTGGTCATTCGAGGTAACTCGTGCGCCTCGGCGCCCGGAAGGTGAGCGAGGCGATCGGATGAGCGGTCCGGCGGAGACGACGCAGGACGGCCGCGGCTGGCTCATGGTCGCCGTCACGTTCGTCACCCTGGTGGTAATCTACGGGGTCTGGTACTCCTACTCAGTGTTCCTGGTGGCGCTGGTCCAGCATTTCGGCTGGAGCCGCTCGCTGGTCGCCGGCGCCTTTTCGCTCCTGGTCCTCGTCCATGGCGGCCTGGGTCCGCTCATCGGCTGGATGGCGCGTCGGTACGGCCCGCGGCGTCTCTTCCTGGCGGGCGGCATCGTGATGGGAATCGGTCTCGCCCTCACCGCGGAGACGCGGGCGTGGTGGCATCTGTACCTGGCGTTCGCCGGACTCACCGCCGTGGGGATCAGCCTGGCCGGATGGGTGCCGGCCGTCATCTTGGTTCAGGGATGGTTCCCCCGGCGCTTCGGCACCGCCATGGGTGTGGCCTCGGCCGGGATCGGGGTCGGGATCCTGGGCATGATCCCGCTGGCGCAGATCGTGATCGAACGCTGGGGCTGGCAGTGGGCCTTCCGGATGGAGGCGGCGCTGACCGTCGGCTGGCTGCTTCCCGCCGCGGTCTGGCTGATCCGGGATCCGCCCGGGTTCGGGACACCCGAGTCCTCGCCCGCCGGGACACGGACCGCGCCCATCCTCGACGCCCATTGGACCCTGGCCACCGCCGCGCGGACCTGGCGTTTCTGGGGGGTCGCGGCCGGTTATTTCACGGGGAACTTCGCGACCCAGATGCTGATGATCCACCAGGTCGCCTACCTGGTGGATCATGGAGTGTCGCCGATGACGGCGGCCACCGTCGGCGGCGCCGTCGGCCTGGTCAGCATCGGGGCCAAGGTGGGGTGGGGAATCTTCTCGGATCGCGCGGGCCGCGAGCTGACCTGCACGCTGGCCTTCGGCTGCGTGGCGGCCAGCATCGCGGTACTGGTCCTGGCAGGTCAGCACCCGGCGTCCGCGCTGCCGTACGTGTACGCGGTCGTTGATCGCGTTCGGGTACGGCGTGCTGTCGCCGGTCTTTCCCGCCATCGCGCGCGACCTGTTCCCGGGGCCGGGCTTTTCCACCATCTACGGCACGCTCTACGGCGTGATCTGCCTGGGGCTCGCCGCCGGCGCCTGGTCGGCCGGAAAGATCTTCGATGTCACCGGAAGCTATGCCGCGGCGCTCTGGATCGCGCTCGCCATGACCGTCCTCACGCCCGGCCTCCTCTGGCTCGTCGCTCCCCGCCGCCCGAATCCGGCCCGCCTGCCCGCTGACAAGAAGGAAGCCTGCGCTCTCCCGACAGCGACAGCGATATCCGACAGGGGGGGAAGGCCTTCCGGTCCCCTGTCGCTGTCGTTTCTCTCTCCTGCTAAACCTTGTACGCCTTCTTCGCCAGGCGGTAGGCCGTATCCTGGATCATCTCCGCGGCGTCGTCCATGTCCACGATGCCCCGCACCACCAGGCCGGCGATCCAGTTGGCGTCCACGCGGCGCGACAGGTCGTGGCGGGCCGGGATGGAGGGGAAGGCGCGCGTGTCGTCGTTGAACCCGACCGTGTTGTACAGCCCGGCCGTCTCGATCACCTGCTCGCGGTAGCGCGCTCCATGCCGTTCAGGCTGTCGTGGAACCACCAGGGCGGGCCGAGCCGGAGCGCCGGGGTAGTGGCCGGCCAGCGGGGCCAGCTCGCGCGAGTAGGTGGACTCGTCCAGCGTGAACAGGATCAGCGTCAGGCGGGTCTCGTTGCCGTACTTGTCCAGCAGCGGGCGCAGGTTGCGCGTGAACTCGCTGGCGATCGGGATGTCGCGCCCTTGTCGGGCCCGAAGCGCGCGAAGAGCTGCGGGTTGTGGTTCCGGAACGAGCCGACGTGGAGCTGCATCACCAGGCCGTCCTCGATGCTCATGCGGGCCATCTCCATCAGCATGTGGCCGGTGAAGCGCGTGGCGTCCTCGGCGGTGGCCTGGCCGCTCAGCGCCCGCTGGAAGATCGCCTCCGCCTCGGCGCGGCGACAGCTCGCTCGGTGTGGGCGGTCATCGCGGCGTGGTCGGTCGCGGTCGCGCCCATGCTCTTGAAGAAGGCGCGCCGGTTCTCCAGGGCCGCGATGCAGCGTCTTGGTAGCTCGTCGACCTCGATCCCGCTGACCGCGCCCAGCGCGTCGATGTTCTTGCGCCAGCCGGGGGCGTCGAGGTTGACCACGCCGTCCGGGCGGAAGGTCGGCACGATGCGGCCTTTCCAGCCCGAGGTGCGGATCGCCTGATGGTGGGCCAGCGGGTCGGTGGCGGCGTCGGTGGTGGCCAGCACCTCGATGTTGAACCGCTCGAACAGGGCCCGCGGCCGGAACTCGGGCGAGGCCAGCTTGGCGGCGATCTGGTCGTAGATCCGCTGGGCCGACTCGCCGCTGAGCTTCTCCTCCACGCCGAAGACGGACAGCAGCTCGTGGGCCAGCCACATGCCGGTGGGCGTGCCGCGGAAGAGATGGAAGTGGTCGGCGAAGGTCTGCCAGATCTTGCGATGGTCGGTCTCCACCGGGCCGCCGTCCTGCCGCGCGAGGCCGAGCGCCTCCATCGGCACGCCCTGCGAGTAGAGCATCCGGAAGACGTAGTGGTCCGGGATGATCAGCAGGTCGGCGGGCGTACCCGAAGCGAATAGTCGGGATCGGCGAACATGCGCGGATCGACGTGGCCGTGCGGGCAGATCAGCGGCAGGTTCGCGACCTGCGCGTACAGGTGCTGGGCGATTCCTTCTGGCGCGGATCGGGGCCGAAATACCGGTCGTCGGGCACGTGCACCTTGTTGGCCATGGTCTGGACCTCCATTTCTTGGACGTTCGATGGGGGCATGTTCCGGTTCCGACGGACGGGAACACCGCGTTCCCGTCGGTCAGCGCTCCGCCACGCGCGGTCGGGCCGGGACACGGTCAGCCGGCCTGCAGGATCTTCTTCAGCAGCTCGTTCACCAGCTTGGGATTGGCCTTGCCCTTGGTGGCCCTCATCACCTGGCCGATCAGGAAGTTGAAGGCCGTCTCCTTGCCCGCCCGGTACTCGGCGACCGGGCCGGCGTGCTGGCCGACCACGCCCCGGACGATCGCCTCCACCTCGCCGGCGTCGGTGATCTGGCCGCCCTTTCCGCTTGAGGATCTCGGCCGGGTCGGCGCCGGTCGCGTACATCTCGTCGAAGAACTCCTTGGCCATCTTGCCGCTGATCGTCCCCTTGGCCAGGAGGCCCAGCATGGCCGCCAGCCGCTCGGGCGGGATCGGGCTCTCCGTGATGTCCTTCCCGTCCTTGTTCAGGCGGCCCAGGAGCTCGACCATGACCCAGTTGCTGGCCGCCTTGGGGTCGCTCGTGCGCCGTGACGCAGGCCTCGTAGTACGTCGGCCAGGTCCTTGCTCGCGGTGAGCACGCCCGCATCGTACTCCGGGATGCCGTACTCCCGCAACGAAGCGCTCGCGCTTGGCCTCGGGCAGCTCCGGCAGGCCGCGCCGGATCTCCTCGATCCAGGCCGGCTCGACCACCAGGGGCACCAGGTCCGGCTCGGGGAAGTAGCGGTAGTCGTGGGCGTGCTCCTTGCTCCGCATGGAGAGGGTGATCTCCTGATCCGCGTTCCAGAGGCGGGTCTCCTGGACCAGCGCTCTCCCGCCTCCGCACCGCCTTGACCTGGCGCCGGATCTCGTACTCCAGGGCCTTCTGGACGTTCTTGAAGGAGTTCATGTTCTTGACTTCGACCTTGACCCCGAGCTCCGTCGCGCCCGTGGGGCGGACCGAGACGTTGGCGTCGCAGCGGAAGCTCCCCTCCTCCATGTTGCCGTCGCACACGCCGAGATAGACCAGGATCGCCCGCAGCGTGCCGCAGATACTCCGCCGCCTCCTCGGGCGTGCGGATGTCCGGCTCGCTCACGATCTCCATCAGGGGCACGCCGCAGCGGTTGTAGTCCACCAGGCTGGACTCCGCCTCCTCCATGATCCCCGCGTGCACCAGCTTGCCCGTGTCCTCCTCCAGGTGAACGCGGCGGATGCCCACCCGCTTCTCGTCCCCGTCCAGCGCGAACGCGACGTAGCCGTGCTCGGACAGCGGCAGTTCGTACTGGGAGATCTGGTAGGCCTTGGGTAGGTCGGGATAGAAGTAGTTCTTGCGCGCGAAGCGCGACACCGGCGCGATGGTGCAGTGCAGCGCCAGGGCGGTGCGGATCGCGTACTCGACCCCGCGCCGGTTGATGACCGGCAGCACGCCCGGCATCCCGAGACAGACCGGGCAGGTCTGGGTGTTGGGCGGCGCGCCGAAGGTGGTGCTGCAGCCGCAGAACATCTTGGACCGGGTGAGGAGCTCGGCGTGGACCTCCAGGCCGATGACCGCTTCGAACTCGGGCATGATCACCCCTTGGAACGCTCTCGGCGTCCAGCGCTCAGCGGTCAGCAAGCAGGTCTTAGGCCTTCGGCCTTCGAGAAAAGCTGATTGCTGATAGCTGACGGCTGATATGCTGTTTCACTCCCAGATCGCGTGCGTCTCGAACGTGTAATCCGTGGCCGAGCGGTTCTTCTCGGCGATGGGCAGGCTCCAGGACGACTGGTCCCCGGAGCGCAGGTCGCCCACGTTGACCCGCTGCGTCCCGAGCGCCTTCTTCTTCCGGTCGAAGAACTTCACGACCACCGTCACGTCGCGGGCCGACCGCTTGCTGTAGTTCTTGACGGTCCCCTTCAGCGTGTCCAGCCATCGCTCGTGATCGAGCACCACCAGGTCGCGGCTCTTGCCCGTGGCCGCCCAGACCGGCGGCAGCGCGGCCGCGACAACGACGGCGATCAGAAACCCGACCAACACACCGTTCCCGGTTCGGCTGTGGAGTCGCATCTCCGCCCGTCCTTCTCCTACAGGTTCGGCCGCCGTGTCCGCCACGGCGTCGCCTGCTCGTAGGCGTGGGCCGCTCGGAGGATCGTGCCTTCGTCGAACGGCTTCCCGAGGAACTGCAGCCCGATCGGCAGTCCCGCCCCGGTGAACCCGCAGTTGACGCTCATCCCGGGCACGCCGGCCAGGTTCGCCGAGATCGTGAAGACGTCCGCCAGGTACATCTGCAGCGGATCGTCCATCTTTCTCCCCGAGCCGGAAGGCGGCGGTCGGCGAGGTCGGGGTGACGATCACGTCGCACCGCTCGAAGGCCTGCGTGAAGTCCCGCCGGATCAGCGTGCGCACCTTGAGCGCCTTCAGGTAATAGGCGTCGTAGTAGCCGGCGCTCAGCGCATACGTGCCCAGCATGATCCGGCGCTTCACCTCCGGGCCGAATCCCTCGCGTCGGGTCTTCAGGTACATGTCGATCAGGTGCGCGGAGGTCGGCGTCCGGTAGCCGTACTTGACGCCGTCGTAGCGCCCGAGGTTGGAGCTGGCCTCGGCCGTCGCCACGAGGTAGTAGGTCGCGATGGCGTACGCGGTGTGCGGCAGCGACACCGGGACCGACGTTGCCCCCAGCCCTTCCAGGGCCGCGATGGCCCCACGGACCGCCGCCTCCACCTCGGGGTCCATGCCGTCGATAAAATACTCCGCCGGGATGCCGATCCTGAGGCCGCGGATGTCCCCGGTGAGCGCCGCCTCGTAGTCGGGCACCGGCACTTCGGCCGACGTCGAATCCAGCGGATCGTGGCCGGCGATCGCGCCGAGCAGGATCGCCGCATCCCGGACGTCTTTCGTCATGGGACCGATCTGGTCGAGCGACGAGGCGAAGGCCACCAGGCCGTATCGTGAGACCCGGCCGTAGGTCGGCTTCAGGGCGGCGATGCCGCAGAAACCGCCCGGCTGGCGGATGGAGCCGCCCGTGTCGGTCCCCAGGGCGCCGGCGCACATGTCCGCCGCCACGGCGGCGGCCGACCCCCCGCTGGAGCCGCCCGGCACGCACGCCAGGTTCCAGGGATTCCGCGTCGTCTTGAAGGCCGAGTTCTCGGTGGACGAGCCCATCGCGAACTCGTCCATGTTGGTCTTGCCCAGGAAGACCGCCCCCGCGGCGCGGAGCCTGCTCACCACGGTGGCATCGTAGGGCGGCACGAAGCTCTCCAGGATCCGCGAGGAGCAGGTCGTCGGCACCCCCTTCGTGCAGATCACGTCCTTGATGGCCAGGGGGATCCCCGCCAGGGGCGGAAGGGCGCTTCCCGTCGCCTGCAGCTTCGCGGTATCGTCTCGGCCAGCTGCAGGGCCGCCTGCCCGGTCACGCGGTTGAAGGCTTGGACTCGCTCCGTCGACGGCGTCGATCCGGTCCAGATAGCTTTGGACCGCCTCGACCGGCGACACCTCGCCGCTCCGGATGAGATCCCGCAATTCATGAATCGTCAGTCGGTACAGATCCACGCTCGGTCTCCCAAGCAAACGACAGCGACCTCCCACAGCGGAAATCGGTCGCCCCGTGTTCCGCTGGCCCTGTCGGATCTCGCTGTCGCCCCAGCGTCAATCCTCGATGATCCGCGGTACCCGGAAATACGCGCCCTCCCGGTCGGGCGCGTTCGCCAGGGCGTCCTCCCGATCCAGGGACGGTCGCACCACGTCATCGCGCATCACGCTCACCATGGGGATGACGGTCGTGGTCGGCTCCACGCCGCTGCGTATCCAGGGCGTTCAGCGTCTCCATGTAACCCAGGATCGCGTCGAGCTGGGCCGTCAGCTGCGTCCTTCTCGTCCTCGCCCAGCTCCAACCGCGCCAGACGCGCCACCTGCTCGACTTCCGCCCGCGTGATCTTCGCCACCGCTTCCTCCTTCGGAAACGGGCAATTGGGCAATTGGGCAACTCGGAAGTCCTGAGTGCCCACCTGCCGAATTGCCAAATCGCCGAATCGCCGTGTTGCCGGGTTGCGCGATTGCCTCCTACGCGCGATCCAGCTGCACGAAGCTGGCCGCCAGCTTCTTTCGGCCCACGCCGGCGAAGGTGACGACCACCTTGAGGTCCTCGCCCTCGCCGATCCGCTCCTTGATCGTCCCGACGCCCCACTCCGGATGGCGCACGCGCATCCCCACCTGGAGATGGTCCACGAACGGCGTCTCCGGCTGATACTGGAATTCGCGTTTCGGGACTGGGGGCTGAGGGCTGGGGGCTCGGGGAATACCCCCCGACTCCGTGGTCCCGGAATCCCAACCCCCGCCTCTCGATCCTCCCCATCCCGTTCCACCGCTGCACCAGGTGCTCCGGCAGTTCGTCCAGGAACCGGGACGGCAGGTTGTAGCTGTCGTTGTTGTAGAGCCGCCGGGACAGCGCCGAGGTGAGGAACAACTGCTGCCGGGCGCGGGTCATGCCGACGTAGCAGAGCCGACGCTCCTCCTCCAGCTCGGCGTCGTCGTGCAGCGCGCGGGCGTGGGGAAAGACCCCCTCCTCCATCCCGGTCATGAAGACCACCGGGAACTCCAGCCCCTTGGCCGAGTGGAGCGTCATCAGCGTGACCGCTCCCGTCCCCTCGGCCATCTCGTCGATGTCGGCGATCAGCGCCACGCTGTCCAGGAACGCCTGCAGGCTGTGGTCCTCGCTCCGCTCCATGAACTCCCGGGCGGCGGACACCAGCTCCTGCAGGTTCTCCATGGCGGGTCTCGGCCTCGACGGTCCCCTCGTTCTTCAGGTCGGCCAGGTACCCCGTGGTCTCCAGGAGCTCCACGATCAGCTCCGGGACCGTCAGGACGCTCGAGCTTGGCCCGCGCCTTCTCGATCAGCCCGACCAGCTCGGCGAGCGCCTTCAGGGCCTTGGGGCCCAGGATCTTCCGGTCGGCGATCCGCGTGCAGGCCTCCCAGATCGAGACGCGCTCGGCCTGCGCCAGGCCCTCCAGCTTCTCCACCGTCGCCGGCCCGATCCCGCGCGGCGGGACGTTCACGATCCGCTTGAAGCTCTGCGCGTCGTCCGGGTTGGCCACCAGCCGGAGGTAGGCCAGCAGGTCCTTGATCTCCTTCCGCTCGTAGAAGCGCAGCCCGCCCGACGATCACGTAGGGGGTCAGGTCGCGCCGCAGCGCGTCCTCCAGGACCCGCGACTGGGCGTTGGTCCGGTAGAAGACGGCGAAGTCGTCCAGCGAGTGCCCGTTCTCGGCCGCCAGCTCTCGGATCGCGCGCGACGACGAACTCCGCCTCGGCCTGCTCGTCCCGCGCCTGGTACACGACGATCGGCTCGCCGCCCGGGTTCTCGGTCCAGAGCGTCTTCCCCTTCCGGCCCCGGTTGTTCGCCACCACCCCGCCCGCGGCGTCCAGGATGTTCTGCGTGGAGCGGTAGTTCTGCTCCAGCTTGATGACGCGGCAGCCCGGATGGTCCCGCTCGAAGTCCAGGATGTTGTTGAGGTCCGCGCCGCGCCACCGGTAGATGGACTGGTCGTCGTCCCCCACCACGCACAGGTTCCCGTGCCGGCGGCTGAGGAAGTTGACGATCTGGTACTGGGCGTGGTTCGTGTCCTGGTACTCGTCCACCAGGACGTACCGCCAGAGGTTCTGGTAGTACTCCAGGACGTGCGCGTGATCCCGGAACAGCAGCACCGTGAGCATCAGCAGGTCGTCGAAATCCACCGCATGGCTCGCCCGGAGCCGCTCCTGGTAGATGCTGTAGATCTTGGCCGTCCGCTCCTCGGTGAAATCCGTCGCCGCGGCGGCGTACTCGCCCGGGGTCAGCATCTCGTTCTTGGCGCGGCTGATCCGCGCCGCCACCGCCCGGGGGTTCATGGCACGCTCGCTCAGGTTCAGCGCCCTTCAGGCAGTCCCTGATCAGGCCGAGCTGGTCCGCATCGTCGTAGATCACGAAGCTCTGGCGGAACCCCAGCTCCGTGTGCCACTTCCGGAGAATCCGGACGCAGGTGGAGTGAAACGTCCCCAGGGCGACGGCGAGGCCGCGCCCGCCCAGGACCTGCTCCACGCGCTTCCGCATCTCGTCGGCGGCCTTGTTCGTGAAGGTCACCGCCAGGATCTGCCAGGGCTGGACGCCGCGCCGCGCGATCAGGTAGGCGATCCGGCGCGTGATGACGCGGGTCTTCCCCGATCCGGCGCCGGCCAGGATCAGGAGCGGACCGTCGCCGTGCTGCACCGCCTCTTGCTGCGGCGGATTCAGATCAGCAAGTATGGGATCGTCGGTCATGGGGTGTTCAAGTCCTTAGCGGTAAGCGTTCAGCCGTCAGCTCTCAGCGGTCGGCCGAGGAGAGGACACAAGACGGTTCCAGGAAAACACCTATCAGATATGAGACTTCTCGCGGCCGTACGGTCTCACTGAAAGCTGATCGCTGAGAGCTGAACGCTTCCCTTGAAGAGCGGCCCGTTATCGAGAACCCCGGGGGCGGAGCGGCGCGGTCAGGCTGGACCCGCTTGACCACAGACCGCCAGGGTGGTGGCATTATAGACCAGCGCGCCGGAGGGAAAAACACAAAACCCGACTCTGGGGTGACGATGTATGGCCAGACCGCGACCGCCAGCCGGTTGGAGAGTGCCTGCGCTGGTCTGCGACGCCACTACGGAAGGTGTTCCAGGTCGTCGAGGTCTTTGTAGCGACCGGCGGCTCTCTTGTTGAGCTTGAGATGCGCCAAGGCGATCAGATTGACCGGCACGCCATCCAGCTCGTCGGTCACCCGTGCGGCATAGCATTCATCGAACCGAACACCGGAAATGCTGGTGGCGACCCCGATCCGGACAGGAGGAATACCCATGCGGATGATTTGCGCCTCTTTCAGGAAGAGTTCTGGCGAAAGTTCAGGGACGGCAAACCCAAACGCTTCGAGCGCCGCGACGACCTTTCCCGCGTTTTCGGGCTGAACTGCGATCCAGACGTCCAAGTCGGCGGTGGCGCGAGGATAGCCATGATACGCCACGGCATAACCGCCGATGAGCAGGTACTCAACTTGATGTGCGTTGAGCAACCTCAAGAACTCTCTGAAGTCGGGCGGTAGATTGACGGTGGCCATAGTTGAGTTGTCGCAAGGTTTCAACAGCTTGCAGGCGCGTATAAGGACACTGGGCGTGCCAGTACCTCGTGTCGTCTGACTGGTCGGTCAGCGATGCAACGGTGAGGACGGTCTTGTCCAGCTTCGGGGAGCCCAGCGGGTTCATACGTCGGGATCGTATCACAGAATACCGCGGAGTGGTAGCGCTCGCAGACGTGGCAGGGCCCGCCCAACGTCCGAGTTCACCCGTCGTCGGTTCTGGGAAGACGGGACCACGTCGGAGGCACCCTTGGGAGCGGGAACGATGGGTCGGCTGGTTGATAGTGCGGCGGTCGGCCGCGAAACGCAGAGCGCGTTCTTCGGCGGCCGCAGGAAGAGATCCGCCGGAAGAGATGTGCCTGGCTGGTAGGTTATCGCCGCGTGGTTGCCAGTTTCAGGGCAAGGCCCACAAAAACAACGCCCGCCACTTTGTTCATGATGCCTTGAACTCGGTCGGACCGATGAAGCCATTGGCCGAGTGTGCCCGCCAGGAATGCGATGCTGCCGAACACCACGATGGTTGCCAGAATGAACACACCGCCAAGCAGCAAAATCTGTACCGATATGGGCCCCTTTGATGGATCGGCGAACTGCGGGAGGAACGCCAGGAAGAATATGGATACTTTCGGATTCGTGAGATTCATGATGATGCCACGACCGTACAACGCGAATAGTTTGGCTTCTCCGCGGCGCTCAGTTTGGATGCGTGTCGCCGAGGCACGGAACGCCTGCCATGCCAGATACACCAGGTAGCCGGCGCCGATGTATTTGAGGGCGGCGAACGCAGCCGCTGACCGTTGGAAAATGACAGCCACACCCAGCGCGACAGCCATGCTGTGACGCGATCAGCCCCGTGCACAACCCCAGCGTGACGAGGAAGCCGGCACGTCGCCCAAACACGGAGGATTGCGTCAGGACGAATATATTGTCGGGGCCTGGCGCAAGTGCCAGCAACACAGAGGCCGTGGAAAACGTTAATAGGGTTTCCATGGAAAGCATTCAGGCCCTCACCATTCGCCGCGACGCCAGGTACCGGTAGAGCGACACGCAGACCGTGCCGAGGACCATCGCCACGGCGATCCCGAGCAGCGCGGCGGAGATCGGCTTGGTGACGAAGATCGAGATGTCCCCCCGCGAGATCAGGAGTGCCTGCCGGAGGGAGCGCTCCAGGATCCGGCCCAGGACGAATGCCAGCAGGATCGGCCCGAGTTCGAACTGGAGCTTCCGCAGGACGTAGCCGACGACGCCGAAGAGCACCATCATCACCACGTCGTCGATGTTGTTCTTCATGCTGTACACGCCGATGGCGCAGATCAGGACGATCGACGGGGCGAGGATGGCGTACGGCACCTTCAACATCTGCACCCACAGACCGACCAGGGGCAGGTTCAGGACCAGCAGCATGACGTTCCCGATGTACATGGACGCGATCACCGCCCAGAAGAGGTCCGGGTGATCCTTCAGCAGGAACGGCCCGGGGGTCACCCCCTGGATCAGCAGGGCGGCGAAGATCATGGCGATGGCCGGGTTCCCGGGGATACCCAGGGTGAGCATCGGGATGAACGACGCGCTGGCCGCCGCGTTGTTGGCCGACTCGGGCCCGGCCACCCCTTCCAGCGCCCCCTCGCCGAACCGCTCGGGGTGCTTCGACACCCGCTTCTCCACGGCGTAGGAGAGGAGCGAGGCAATCACCGCGCCGCCGCCGGGCAGCAGCCCGACGAAGAAACCCACCAGCGACCCGCGCACGATGGCCCACCTGGAGATCGGCCCAGTCCCTGACCGTCGGCCACAGCCCGGTGATGCGCGTGGTGACCAGCTCGGCCTTCAACCGCTCCTCGAGGCTGATGAAGATCTCCCCGATGCCGAAGATCCCCATGCCCAGGGTCAGGAAGTCGAACCCGTCCTCCAGGATGAACAGGCCGAAGGTGTACCGCTCGTTCCCGGTGACCGGGTCCCGTCCCACCATGGCCAGGAGGAGCCCCAGGAGAGCCATGAGAATCCCCTTCACGACCGACTTGCCCGAGAGGTACGTCGCCAGGAGCAGCCCCAGGATGGTGAGCGAGAAGTACTCCGCCGGACCGAACTTCACGGCGAACGCGGACAGCGGCGGCGCCACGAAGGTGAGGCCGACCACCCCCGCCGTCCCGGCCACGAAGGATCCGATGGCGGCCATGCCCAGCGCCGCGCCGGCCCGTCCTTGCTTCGCCATCTTGTAGCCGTCGATGCAGGTGACGACCGAGGCCGCCTCCCCGGGGATGTTCAGCAGCACCGAGGTGGTCGAGCCGCCGTACATCGCCCCATAGTAGATGCCGGCGAGCATGATGATGGACGTGACCGGATTCCCCAGGGCGTAGGAGAGCGGCAGCAGCAGCGAGATGGTGGCCGCGGGCCCCAGGCCGGGCAGGACCCCGATGGCCGTCCCGAGGACGGACCCGATCAGGCAGAACAGCAGATTGACCGGCGTGACGGCCAGCGCGAAGCCGCTCAGCAACCCGTGGAAGGCGTCCAAGGTCTGTGCTCCGGCGTCAGAAGATAAGGCCCTTCGGCAGTGGGACCTTGAGGAGGACGGCGAACAGGATGTACGCCCCGAGCGTTCCCAGAACCGACACCGCCCCGACCGTAAGCCACCGGGCCCGCTCGATCAGGACGAGCCAAGCCAGATAGAGGAGAAACGTCGCGGTGAAGAAGCCGATCCAGCCCATCAGGAGGGTGAAGCCCAGCATGACGATGGCGGAGAGCGCGGGTCGGCGCCAGGTGCCCGGATCCCACAGCGGCCGCGCCGTGTCATCCGGCCCGAGGCACGCGACGAGATAGATGCCGGCGGTCACGGTCAGGGAGGCAGCCAGCCAGAACGGAAGGAATCCCGGTCCGGGAAAGCGCACCGAGCCGTATCCCATCTCGATGGCCGAGTAGGCCGCACCGGCGCCGACCGTCAGCAGCGCAGCCGCCGCGATCCGTTCAAATCGCTTCATGTCTCAGCCTCGCCGGCCGATGAACAAACGTCGAGGAGCCCGGAACGGGCTCCCCGACGTTTTGGGATACTCCGAACACGTCTGGGACTACTTGTACCGATCGCCCATCTTCTCGGTCATGATCAGTTCCTTGTAACGGGCGTCCTCCGACACCATGAACCTCCCGAACTCCTCCGGGCCCATGTAGCGCAGCTCGACGGATAGCTCGTCCGCCTTTTTCTTGAACTCGGGGTCCTCCATGCTCTTCTTCAGGATGTCGTGGAGCTGCGTCACGATGGCCGGCGGCGTGTCTTTGGGCGCGATCACGCCCCGCCACATCGTCATGGCAAAGTTCATCCCCTGCTCTTTTGCCGTGGGCACCTTGGGGAACTTGTCCAGCCGGTCGGGGCCGAAGACCCCCAGGATGCGGAGCTGGCCCGCCAGCGCCTGCGGCACCCCCTCCGGCGCCGACACGATGATGGAGTCCACGTGCTTGCCGAGCGCGGCCGTGATGGCGGGGCCGCCCCCTTCGAAGGGGATGTGGTTGAACTTGGCCTTGGTGAAGCTCTGGAATGCCAGCGCCACCATGTGGTACCCGCCGCCCGAGCCGGCGTTACCGATGGTGACCTCGCCGGGCCGCTTCCGGGCGGCCTCCACGAAATCCTTGAGATCCTTGAAGGGCGAGTCGGCCGGCACCATCACCATGCACGAGTTGTCGGCGAGCATGATCACCGGCGCGAAGGTCGTGGCCGTGAAGGGCACCTTGCTCATGTGAATCTTAGTGATCATAGGGGTGGCCGACGCCACGATGGTGTAGCCGTCCCCCTTGGCCTTCATGGCCTCGGCATACCCGATGGCGGCCCCGCCGCCCGGAATGTTCTTTACGATCAACTGCTGCCCGTTGGCGTGCTTCGGGAAGACGGCGCCGATGGCCCGGAACAACACGTCCGTGGCACCGCCCGCCGCCCAGGCCACGATGATCTCCGCCGACTTCGAGGGGAATTTCTCCTGCGCCATGGCCGGGACGCAGGCGCAGACGAGGAGGGCGACCAACAACGCCTGGCACCACCTGACTGACGTTCGCATGTGCATCCCTCCCTGAATGATGAAGGAAAAGGGGACGGCTGCGCGCGGGCCGATCGCGCGGCAACGCGCCGAGCCCGGCGATCTGCGCGGGAACGCTATCAAGCGGGCCCCGACTGTGTCAAGACGGACCGGACGGGTGTCGGGCGGTTGTGCGGGTGGCTGCCCAATGCCCGGCGTGCGGCGAGCACCATCGGAGATGCCGGGCGGCGGGTTCAGTCGGACGGCGGTGGCGCTGCCCGTGCGTCCCGCGGAGCCCGATGGCGGGCGGAACGGCGACCGCGTCGAACCGCACCGCCGAAGGCCAGGCAGAATGCGGCCACGCCGCCGACGCCCATGCCGAGCGAGGCGACCGGGGCGTCGAGGGACAGGCGCGCCCATCCGGCCACCGGCCGCAACGCAACGCGCAGAATGGCGCGCACGCCGTCGTGACCGGCAACCCATCGGGCGATGGGCGGGCTCAACCGATAGTAGGCCGCCACCAGCAAACGCCCCGGGCCGTGGGCGAGCAGGTAGCGGTCCCGGAACTGTCTGAGCGTCTGCACCTCTCCGGCGAGGGGCGAACCGTACGCCGCCGTGGCGATGAAGCACCCACCGCCTCCGCCGACCTGCGCGGTGGCCCCTCCGGACGACGGTGGCGCTGCGATCCGGTCCACCGTGCCTCCGATCCCCACGACATAGATCTCCCCCGCCTCGTCCTCGCCGAAGGATGACAGGGTGCCGTTCAGGGCCGTGTCCAGCAGCAGGCTTTGTGCACCGCCGCTGGTGGGCGGAAGGAGCTGAAGATCTCCCCGGTGCACAGGTCGCCGTACACGTACGCCCCCGCGGGCAAGGCGCCGGTCGTACCCCGATACACATGCCCGCCGATGATGGCGCAGCGTCCGGCTGCATGGTCGTACTCGGCGATCGGTGGAATGAAGTTGGCAGGGATGCACAGGCCCGGGTCGTTGTTGGTACAGAGCGTGCCCTCGAAGACGCGCCAGCCATAATTCCCACCGTTGGTGATGATATCGATTTCCTCCCGCGCGCCTTGGCCGACATCCCCAGCGTAGAGCTGGCCCGTGCCGGTCGAACGACCACCGGAAGGGATTGCGGAGTCCCAGTGCAAAGATCTCATCGCTCCCGGGCGTCGCGCCGAAGAAGGGATTATCCGGAGGCGACGAGTAGGGCGCAGGCCCATTCGGCGTGTTGACGTCTATCCGCAGCATTTTGCCGAGCAGATCGTTAGTGTTCTGTGCCCGGTTGTTGGGATCGTTCCCACTGCCGCCGTCTCCCGTGCCGATGTACAGAAAGCCGTCCGGGCCGAACCCGATCGTGCCCCCGTTGTGGTTCGTGAAGGTGGGATGCGGGATGACCAGCAACACTGTCTCTGCGGTCTCGGCAAGATTCGGATTCGACGCCGAAGCGTGGTACTCGGCAATCACGATGGCGCCATCGGATTGGCGAGTGTAGTGCACAAAGAATCGCCGGTTCGCGGCATACTGCGGATGGAAGGCGAGGCCGAGAAGGCCCTGCTCACCCCCGGACAGCACGTTCCCCGTGATGTCGAGGAAAACGGTGGGCGCCGCTCCCCCCGACTGGAGCACCAGGATGCGACCGCCCTGCTCGAGGATGAACAGTCGATTGCTGCCGTCCCGCGCATGGGTGACATACAGTGGACTTGAGAGCCCTGTCAGGACGGGTTGGAGCTGGACGGCCGCGAGCGCGGATGCGGCAGCGCTCCAGATCGCCAGGCCGCATCAGGATGCCCATCGCACCCTTCCATCTGCCGAGACTTTGCACGACACCCGAGGAGATTCGGCTTATCATGGGCGTTCACCCTCCAGTAACGCGACCGGCGCGACGGCGTCGCGGTCGGTGAAACGAGCAGAGCGTGCGGAACCCGAGGTTCCCCTTTTCTGAAGTAACCCGGAATAGCCCGAAAAGGTTCCGCGTTGGCCGCGTCCGCCGAGAACCTTCCGCCGCGCGGAACGACGGGACCGGTCGAGAGACGACGCGTGCACCGCGAAGAATCCGCGTGTTACACTCCCGCGTGGCTGGCGGTTGGCCGTGGCCACCGCGCGTCGTTCATCGTTGCCCCGGTGGAGCCACGCCGCGGGGTCACCATACCGCGAGGCGCCATGACCTTTGACATCGTCTTCATTGGCCACTACACCAAGGATACCATCGTCTATCCCGCCGTGACGCGCGTGGTGGACGGCGGCGCCTTCAACTACGGGGCAAATGTCGCGGCGCGCATGGGCCTCCGGGTCGCGGTGGTGACCCGACTGGCCCGTGCGGACTGGCATGTGGTCGAGTCGTTGGAGGCAATCGGGGTGACCGCGTTCGCGAAGGCAACGCCGCACTCCACGTGCCTCCGACTGATCTATCCCACCGACGATCTCGACCAGCGAACGATCGAACTGACCAGCTCCGCCGGCCCGTTCACGGTTGAGGAGGTGGCGGGGATCGATGCCAGGGCATATGCGATCGGCGCGTCCGTCCGGGGAGAGGTCCCCGTGGAGGTGGTTCGACACCTCGCAGCCACAGGGGCGATCCTCGCTCTGGACATCCAGGGCTGGCTCCGAATCGTCCAGGACGGGATTCTAACCTCCGACGGCTGGCCGGGCAAGGAGGCGGTCCTGCCGCTCGTCACCGTCTTCAAGACCGACGCCGTGGAGGCCAAGCTCCTGACCGGCGAAGACGACCGGTACGAGGCCGCTCGACGACTCGCGGCCTACGGCCCGAAGGAAGTGCTCCTCACGCACAGCGGCGGCGTGCTCGTCTTCCACGACGGCGCCTTCCATGAGGCGCCATGGGCGCCCCAGGCGGTCCGGGGGCGGAGCGGCCGGGGAGACACCTGCACGTCGGCGTATCTCTCGCGGCGACTCACGGCCGCTCCGGCCGAAGCCGTCGTGTGGGCGGCCGCGGTCACCAGTTTGAAACTGGAAGCCGAAGGCCCCTTCCGCAGGGACCTCGCGGAGGTTGAGACGCTATACAACCGGTTACGCCACCCCCGGTAGGCGGAACCACGCCCCGCACGAAAATAGCTTGAAAACTGCGAGCCGTCAGCCACAATCTTGGTTGTGAGAACCCTGACCACATTTCTCGTCCCCGGTGGCCCGATCGTGCTGGCAGCCCTGGCGATTCTGCGCCCCGGGGTGCTGCCGGACTCGGCGGAGCCGTACATCCGCGCGTTTCCCGTCGTGGTCCTGGGTGTCGGGATCTTCTTCGGCTGGTACTTCAACCGCAGTCGTGTGGTCTTCGCGCTCCTGCTCCTCTTCGTGGCGGATTGGGCACTGCGAACTGTGGGGGCCTGGGGCACGGCCGGTGCAGATGCCGGTCGTCTCGCGTTCCCGGTTGTCGCCGCCCTCCTGCCCTTGAATCTCGCACTCTTTGCCTCGCTCCCCGAACGGGGCCTGCTCACCGCCCGAGGCATGGCTCGCCTCCTGCTCATTCCGGGACAACTGCTCGCCGCCGGGTTGGCTGTCCGGATCGACCCCCAGAGTCTGGGGGGATGGCTGGACCATCGGATCGCGGAGGCGCGGTTGACGGCGTGGACCGACGTCCCCCAGATTCCGCTGGCGGCATTCGCCGGGACGTTCGTCCTGCTGGCGGTCCGAAGCATCCGCCGGCAAAGCCCGATCGAAGCGGGATTCTTCTGGACGGCGGTCGCGGCGTTCGGGGCGTTGCATGGCCTCTCACGGGGATGGAATCCCACCAGCGCTCTCGCCACGGGCGGCGCGGTCCTGATCGGAGCGCTCGTCCAGACGGCATATCGCATGGCCTACCACGACGAATTGACGGGGCTTCCCGGTCGGCGCGCCCTGAACGAGGCCCTCCTGCGGGTCGGCAGCCGCTATGCGGTGGCGATGGTCGACGTGGATCACTTCAAGCGGTTCAATGACACCTACGGGCACGACGTGGGCGACCAGGTGCTCCGCATGGTGGCCGCAAAACTGGACCGCGTCGGCGGCGGCGGGCGGAGCTTCCGGTATGGCGGCGAGGAGTTTGCGATCCTCTTCCCGAGCGCGTCGGCGGCGGAGGCTTTTCCCCACATCGAGGCGCTCCGGAAGACGATCGAGGCCACGCCGTTCGCGCTGCGGGGACCGGGGCGCCCCCGGAAGAAGCCGGCGACGGCGAGGCCTCGACCCGCCTCCCGCAAGGAGGTATCCGTGACCGTCAGCATCGGCCTGGCCGAGCGCGATGGACGGAAGACCCACGCGCGGCAGGTGATCGCGGCGGCCGACAAGGCGCTGTACCGCGCCAAGGGTTCCGGTCGAAACCGGGTGATGGTATGATCCGTGACACTGCATTGACCGTCGTCGAGAGGAGGAACGCATGGATCTCGGGATAGCGGGACGCGTGGCGATCGTCACGGGAGGCAGTCGCGGCATCGGCCGGGCCGTTGCCGAGCGACTGTGTCGCGAGGGCTGCGATGTCGTGTTGTGCGCCCGGAATCGTGACTCGCTCGCCGAGGCGCAGCGCACGCTGGAGGCCCTGGGGGGCGGACGGGTCCTGGCCATCGAGGCGGACCTGACCGAGTCGGCCGCGGCGGAGCGCGTGGTGGAAGCCGCCGCGACCGCGTGGGGACGGATTGACATCCTGGTGAACAACGCCGGGGCCGCGCGGGGGATCCCCTTCGACGAATTGACGGAGGACCTCTGGCTGGAGAACCTGAAGCTCAAGCTCTTCGGCTATCTCCGCATGGCCCGGCTGGTTCTGCCCCACCTGCGCCGGAAGGGCTGGGGGCGGATCGTGAATGTCGCGGGCCTGGCGGGCCTGCAGCCGAGCCCGCTCATCCATGCCCGTGGGCCTGAACAACGCCGGGATCCTGAATGTCATGAAGGCCCTGGCCGATGCGGAGGCGCACAACAACATCCTGGTGACGACCGTCTGCCCCGGACCGATCCTGACGGAGCGGCAGACCCGGCTGCTCCAGGATGCCGCTCGGGCCAAGGGGACCTCGATCGAGGAAGCGGAGCGCGAAGCCACCGGCGCGATCCCCCTGAAGCGGATGGGGCGGCCCGAGGAGGTCGCCGACACCGTGGCCTTCCTGGCGTCGGAGCGGGCGAGCTACATTACGGGGCAGCCTGGTGCTGGTGGATGGGGGACTGCACCGGGCGATGATCTGATCTCGCCGGTGCGTCTCGAAGCGCGTCCCCCACCGCTCGAAGGGCTCCGTCGTCCACCATGCGCACCCCGTGACCACCCCTATCCAGGCCGTGGAGCCGTCTCGTCCCACGGCACCACGCCCACCCGAGTACGGTCAGACCGCATCCGTCCGCTGACCTTGGGCATCATGACGTCCGACAGGATCACGTCGTAGCTCCTGCGACAGCCGCTGGAGCGCCTCGCCGGCATCCTGCGCCGTGTCCACCGCGTAGCCGGCGCCCTCGAAAAAGTCCTTCAGCATCGTGCGGATCGTCTCGTCGTCGTCCACCGCGAGCAGCCGATGCCTGGTCTTGCTCTCCGTCGCCATTCCCCGCCGGCCCTCCTGAATCGCGTCCTTCATGACCGCTCCGCCGGGAGGGCCGGGAGGACATCCCCGGCGCCACCCCGATCCGCGCGCGGACTTGCGCACGGTGAACACCAACTCTACCGGTCCTTCGGCCAAATCGGGATGAACTTAACCGGAAAATGCGGGGGGCGGCGCCCCGGCGTCGGCGAGCCGTTCGGATCGCGGGCCCGGCGACTGTGCCCGTTGTGCGGCTCGATCCGCCGCCCCCACTCCGGAATCGGCCCGGGGAGATCGAATCGCTGGCGGGTCGTGCAGTAGCGATCCCCGTACAGGCGGCCGATCGGTCGGTAGGCGTCGCTCACGCGCCAGGTCGCGGGGTCGATGAGGCCGTCCCGGACGTGCACATGGACCACTTCCCCCAGGATGATTTCCCGACCCACCCCGTATTCGATCCGCTGCATCACGCGGCATTCCAGGCTGGCGGGAGCCTCCCGGACCCGAGGCGGCGCAACCATCGCCGAGGCGGCCGGAGTGAACCCAGCCACGGCGAACTCGCTCTCCGTCTCGGGCAGTTCCTGCCCGCTCAGCAGCATCTCGTTGGCAATCTGCTCGTCCACCAGGTTCACCACGAACTCCCCGGTCCGCCGGATATTCTTCACCGTATCCTTCATCGTCCCGTCGCTGCGCCGGTTGAAACTGAGCAGGACCAGCGGCGGCTCGTCCGCCACTACGTTGAAGAAGGAGAAGGGTGCGGCGTTCAGGACCCCGTTGGCATTGACCGTCGAGACGAGGGCGATGGGCCTGGGGTAGACCAGGCCGATCAGCAGCTTGTAGCGGGTCTTTTGCTCCAGCTCGGCGATGCGGAGTTCCATGCGGCTGCTCCCGCTAAGCCGTTGTTAGAGAATAACTTGACCGGAGAAATTCCGGGAACGGCATAAGGAGCCGTAACGAAATTACAAAAATGGACACGTGATTTCGTAACGGCTCCTAAACCCGACTGTTCACCGCATAGAACGGCGATTCGACCATGCGCTCGTGCCAGGTGCGGTACCAGGCCTGTGCATACGGCTTGATGCGGACGAGCATCGCGGCGCGCGTCGCCTGCTCCGGCGGCAGCGGTCGCGCGCAGACCGCCCGCACATCGCGGTGCAACGTCTCCACATCAATGGACAGGACCCGGCGATCCTCCATGACGACGCGGCCCCCGATGATCGCCGTCCGCACGTCCTCGCCCATCGCCCGCTGGACGAAACCCTCGACCGGGTCCAGCCGCGGGTCGAATCCAGGGGTCCCGCTCTACCCGCCCGAGGTCCACCAGGATCGCATCCGCCTTCATTCCCGGCAGGAGGGCGCCCGTCTCCCCCTCGAAGCCGCAGGCCCTGGCGCCGTTGACCGTAGCCATCTCGAGCGCCTCGTAGGCGTCGAGCGGCGGGCGCGGTCAGCTCGAAGAGTGGACGCGATGCAGCTTGTGCAGCATGCGCACCTCCATCACCGCGTCCTCGTCGTCGTTGATCGTCTTGTCGTCCATGCCCATGGCGACGGTGACCCCCGCCGCCCGCATCGGCACCACCGGTGCGATCCCGTTGCGCATGTGCAGGTTGCAGCTCGGATGGTTCGTGACGCACGCCTGCCGCCGCCCCATCAGTTCGATATCTTGCTCGGTGACGTGGATGGCGTGCCCATACACCACCCGGCGGTCCACCATGCCTAGCCCGTCCAACCATTCCAGGGTAGATATGGCCCCGGCGGCGCAGGCCGTAGGCCTTCTGCACCGGCGTCTGCAACAGGTGCATATGGATCGGCACGCCGCCGAGCGCGTCGGACCGCTCGCGCACCCGGCGCAGGAAATCGTCCGTGGCGCCGTGGGCCCACGATGGCGCAAGCAGCACCCGGGTATCCCGCCCGTTGTAGCGCGCGTAGAGGTCGTCGAAGAGGGCGAAGTACTCGTCGACGACCTGCCGCTTGTCGAACCGGACCAGCGGCGTCGCCCAGGCCTGCAGGTCCGGCGGCAGCGTGGCGAGGAATCCCTCCTCGTCCAGGGCCAGCCGGCTCTCGTCCCGGATCGCCGGCGAGAACGCCAGACGGATGCCCGGTGGACAGGTAGGTGCGGATGGCCGTCTCGGCCCGCCGCGCGGCGGCCGGTCCGTCGTCGTCGAAGCCGTTGTGGTGCAGCAACGTGCAGCCGCTGCCGAATGTGCCGCAGCGCGCACAGCGCCGCCGTGAGCTCCGGCGGCAGGAGCGGCATCACCGCCCAGTCGAACAGGGCGTTCTCGAGGAAGTCGGTGGGCACTCCCTTCTGGATGGGGGAGAGGCCGCGCCCGTGGCAGTGGGCGTCCGCCAGGCCCGGCAGCAGGAGATGGCTGCCGTCGCCGACCACCCGCGCCCGTGGGTGCCTGCCGGCGAGGTCGGCGAAGGATCCCGTGGCGGCGACGCGATCCCCCTCGATCAGCACCCCGCCGTCCCGGATGAGGCCTTCGGTCTTGCAGGCGCGCATCCGTGAGAAGATACTTCCCGCGGAGCAAGAGTTGCCCCGCCGCACCCTGTTCGGTCGCCATGGTTACACCCCCAGCATCTCGGCCATGACCCGAGGAACGAGCCCCTGCGGGCAGAGGACGGGACGGCCGCACAGCGTCCGCATCCGACGGGCCGCCTCGGGTGGGAACCCCATGCAGTCCAGGACGATCAGCTCCAGGCCGGGATCGGCCAAGAGCCTCGGCGGCCCGGGACAGCGCCGCCGGGTCGAGAGGGGAGGCCACCGTCACCGCGGGATGGAATCCTTTCTCGCGCCAGTGGGCCGTGGCCGCGGTCACCTGCCCGTCATTGGGCGTGACCACGCCGATGCGATTCCCGCGGCAGATCCCCCGGGCCACCGCCGTGAGGACGCGCGACGGGTAGATCATGGGGACCGGGCTGTCCAGGTCCGGGAAGTTGCCCGCGCACATGAGGGCGGAGACCGCGGCCCCCTCGGCCGCCACCTCGCGGGCTCGCCGGTCCAGGAAGGGCTTGAGCCTGTAGAGGGAGATCTCGCGGACGGTGCCGTCCCGCAGGATGACAAACAGCGGGTACTCGCCGCCCGCAGCAGCCAGCGCGTCAATCTCCGCCGTCTGGACGTCGTCCAGCCCGCCCCGGATCAGGAAATTCGTGTCTGGCAGGTGCCGCCGAAAGACCTTTTCCAGGTCCGGCCGCGGCGTCTGTCCCAGTGTGATGATCCCGATCGTGTCCATATCCCCATTCCCCACTTCAGAGGCCGCTCAAAACGGTCCAGATGCTAGGCGGCAAGCGCAGGGCCGAGTGAGGCGTACTGGGCGGTACGCCGCAACGAGTGCCCGAGCGGGCGGGGTACCAATCCGCAGGATGGGTCTCCGCAGATGGGCCGTTTTCAGTGGCCGCCTACGCGGCTCCCGCCTGGCTCAGCAAGGCTCCGCAAGAGCACCTGGCAGCCCTGCGCGGCCTGTGCCGGCTCGATCCACTCCTCGGGGCTGTGGCTCATCCCGCGGCGGCACGGGACGAAGATCATCCCCGTGGGTACGCCGGCGGCAGCGAAGCTCTGGGCGTCGTGTCCGGCGCCACTCGGCATCCGGATGCAGGAGAGCCCCTCCGCGGCTGCTGCAGTCTCGGCACCGCCTGGATGAGAGGCTCGGCGCACGGAGTGCCCGTCCTTCTCCAGAATCGTCTCCACCCGCCAGCCCTCGCGTTCGGCGACGTAACCCTTGAGGACTTCGCGAATGTGGACCATGTCCGCCTTTTCCTGGGAGCGGACTTCGACCACGAACTTGCAGCGGCCCGGGACCACATTGGTGGCTCCGGGGTGAAGTTCCACCTGGCCGATGGTCCCGACCATCTCGGGGTTGCGCTCCCGCACCCACTCGGGGAGCAGCGTGAAGACCGGCGCAGCCTTGACCAGGGCGTCGTCCCGGAGTGCCATGGGCGTGGTCCCGGCGTGGGATGCCTCGCCCTCCACGGTCACCAGGTACCGGTAGATCCCCACGATGGCCGTCACCGCCCCGATCTGGACCCCTTCGCTCTCCAGACGCGCGACCCTGTTCGATGTGCAGCTCCAGGTACCAGGCGAACTCCTTGGGATCGCGGCGCGCCTCGCCGATCCGCGCGGATCCTTGCCGGCCCTCGCGCAGATCCTCGGCGAACGAGGGCCGACCCTGCCTTCACGCTCTTCTCGAGCTCCCCGTCCTTCGAGCTGGCCCAGCATGGCCCGGCTGCCCACCGTGCCGGCATTGTGCGCGGCCTCCTCGTCGGTGAAGTTGATGACCTCCAGGTTCCAGGGGAGGTCGATCCCGTGCTCCCGAATCGTCCGGACGCACTCCAGCCCCGCCAGGACGCCCAGCATCCCGTCGAACTTCCCGCCCTGGGGCACCGTGTCCAGGTGCGAACCCATCGGCCACCAACCCCGCGCCGGACGTGCCGCAGGGAAGACGTCCGATCACGTTGCACGCCGCGTCGGTGGTGACGGTGAGGCCGGCCTCCTCGAACTTGCGGACCAGCCAGGCCTTCCCGGCCAGGTCGGCCTCGGAGAGCGCGGTGCGCGTCACGCCCCGCCCCTCCGCGTAGCCGATCTCTCCGAGCGCCATCAGGTCCGCCCACAGGCGGTCGCCGTTGATCCTCGGAATCGTCACTCGCACGCCCCCCCCCTTCACCCCTGCCCCTCAGGCCCCACAGCCGGGGCCCGGCAGGAACTGGCCGCATCCTGCCGGCGCCACGACCTTCTCGCCGTCATAGATCGTTTGCCCGCGCAGGATGGTGCGGACCAGCCGCCCCTGTGCGGTCCAGCCGTCGTACGGGGACCACTTGGCCGAGGAGTAGCTCTTCTTCGCCTCGACGGTGAACGACTGGCGGGGATCCAGGATGGCGAAGTCCGCATCGGCCCCCAGCGCGATCCGCCCCTTGCGGGCGCCCAGGCCGAAGCGCTTCGCCGGGTTGCCGCACAAGAGCCGGGCGACGAGGGACGGGTCCTGGTCCCGCTTCACCACCAGGGCGTCGTGCATCAAGGGCAGGCTCGTCTCCAGCCCCGGCGCGCCCGAGGCGTTCTCGAAGATGTTCTCCTTGTTCTTGCGATCCGGCAGCCACGGCGCGTGGTCGCGCGCGATGATATCCACCCGCCCCGCCAGCAGATGGCTCCCACAGCCCGTCCCGCTCCGGCTGCTTGAGGATGCTGGGGTTGATCTTGGCGAAGCCCTTGACGCGCGGCAGGTCCGCCTCGGCGTCCAGCAGCAGGTAATGCGGACACGTCTCGACGGAGACATCCACCCCCTGCGCCTTGAACCACTGGGCCATCTCCACCGAGCGGGGCTGCGAGGTGTGGAAGATGTGCAGCTTCACCTTGGTCCAGTAGGCCAGCTCCAGGAGCTTCAGGATGGCCAGCGTCTCGCTGGCGGGCGGCCGGGTCTCGTAGTGGGCCATCGGCATCCGTGCGGCCGGCCTGCTTGGCCCGGGCGATCAGGTCCTCGATGATGAGGTCGATCTCCCCGTGGAACCCGACGGGCACGCCATGGCGGGCGATCTCGGGCAGGACCTGCCAGAGGACGTGGTCGTCGATGCGCGGGAAGCGGTCGGGGTCGGTCTCGTAGACGCTCATCTTGAAGCCGCAGGCCCCCTCGCGCACCAGCGGCGCCACCTCCGCGGCCTCGGCCCGCTTCCGCAGCGTTGCCAGCATGGCCACGTCCACCCGGGCGACCCGGCGGATCTCGCGTCACCTTCGCCCGGAAGATCTCCACCGTGTTCACCGGCGCCCCGATGTCGTACGGCATGTCCAGGATGGTGGTCACGCCGCCCGCCGCCGCCGCCTGGGTGGCCAGCTCGATGGTTTCGGCCTGGTTGCTGTGGCAGTGGACGTGGGCGTCCACCATGCCCGGGTAGATCAGGCACCCCTGCGGCATCCACGGTCTCCTTGGTCGCCGGGGCCGCGCTCGGCGAGGCGTACAGGCCAGCCACCTTCCCGTCCAGAACCCCCACGGCGCCGTCCCGTGCGACCCCGTGTCCGAGAACCACATCACCCTTCACCAGCAGGTCCAGCATGACGACTCCTCCTTACGATCGTTCGGCCCGACGCCTCACTGCCCGAACAGCAGATTCGGCAGCCAGGTCGAGAGACCGGGGAACATGACCAGAATGGCCAGGCAGACGCTCTCCAGCGCGATGAACGGCATGCAGCCGCTGAAGATGGTTTCCAGGGAGATCTCTTTTCCCACCACGCCCTTCATGGCGAAGGCGTTGAGGCCGACCGGCGGCGTGAGACAGCCGATCTCCGTCAGCTTCAGGGCGATGACGCCGAACCAGATCGGGTCGTAGCCCATGCTCACGAGGAGCGGGAAGGCGATGGGCAAGGTCAGGGCGTAGATCCCCACCGGCACCATGATCATGCCCAGGAAGTACATGACCACGATGACCCCGAGGAGCACGACGAACGGGGACACCTGCCAGTCCCTGAGCGCCTCGGTGATCATGGTGGGCACGCGGGTCATCGCCAGGATCCGACTGTAGTAGAGGGCGCCGATGTTGATCAGGAAGAGCATGGCCGTGGTGTTGGCCGAGTCCTTCATGGCCTTCACCACCATCCCCATGCCGGTGATCTCCCGCAGGCCGATGCCGAACACCAGGGAGAGCAAGGCCCCGACTGCCGCCGCCTCGGTGGCGGTGAAGAGCCCGGTGTACATCCCCCCCATCATCAGGACCGCGATCACGGCGATGGGCCAGATCCGGGTGGCGATCCGGAGCTTCTGGCTCACCGGCAGGTCCATGATCTCCTTGGGGGGCATCGGCGCCACCTGGGGCTTCCGCTTCGCCAGGATGGCGATGTAGATGGCGTACACCGTGGCCGTCATGATTCCGGGGACGACCCCCGCCGCGAACAGCTTGGCCACGCTGGTCTGGGTGAACATGGCGTAGATGATGAACATCATGCTGGGCGGGATCATGGAGGCGAAGGTCCCCGCCGAGGCGATGCAGCCCACCGAGAGGCGCGTGTCGTAGCCGTACTTCTGCATCTCGGGCAGCGACAGCCGCCCGAAGATGGCCGTGGTGGCGATGGACGAGCCGGACATGGCCCCGAAGGCGGCGCAGGCGTAGCAGGTGGCGATGGCCAGCGAGCCCGGCAGCCGGGCCGCCAGGACGCTGATGCTGTAGTAGGCCCGCTGGGCGAAGCCGCCGATGGAGGCGAAGCCACCCATCAGGATGAAGAGCGGAATGCACACCCAGGTCGGCGTGGCCACGGAATGGTAGGAGACCTGCCCCAGCATGGACAGCGAGCCCTTGACCCCCATGAGCACGTAGCTACAGATGAGTCCCGCGGTGATGAAGGTCACGCCAACCGGCACGCCGGCGGCCATGAAGATCAAGCAGGAGCCCGATCATGATCCAGCCAACCGTCAAGACATCCATATCCGCCTCGTCGTTTTCGTTACGAATCCCACCGCACCCGCCCCGACGCGCGCAGCGCGTCCGAGCCGAATCCCCGCTCAGAACACTTCCTGGTCCGTCCTGCCGGGCCCCTGGAGTCCCTGCCTAGGTTCTTGAAGACCAGCTCCACCAGATAGAAGATCAGGCCGATCACCGCGAAGGCCTTGATCGGCCACAGGTAGAATTCCATGGTCCCGCCCAGGACCGACTCGCCGGTCTGGTATGCCTTGAGGAAGTCCAGCACCACCGCGTAGAAGAAGATCAGGATGGTCAGGAGCTCGACGGCGAACACCCCCGACTCGAACGGTCGGCGGACGCGGGGGGAGCTTGTCCAGGAGGAGCTCCAGCCGCACGTGCTCCCGGTTCTCCTCGCAGCGTGCCATGCCGAGATAGATGGTGATCATCATCACGAAGACCGACCCCTCGGCCAGCCCGTAGATGGGCTGGTGGAAGGTCCGGCTCACGATGTCCACCACCAGGAGGAGCATCATGATCAGCATCAGCCAGCCGCAGAAGCCCGAGAGTGCCTGGTTGATCTTGTGGAACAGCTGTCCGCATCGCGTCACCCGCCACCGCCCGCGGGCTCGGCCGGAGGAGACTCCGGCCGAGCCCCGGCCGTCTCGAGAGTTACTTCTTGTCCTTGGCCATGGCCTCCTTGTGGAGGGCCGTGAGCTTGGCCAGGATCTGGTCGGCGTTCTTGTAGCCGCCGTCCTGCAGCTCCTTCACCCAGATCTTGGCCTGCTCCTGGGCGCCCGCCGCCTGCTCCCACTTGGCCAGCTCGTCCGCGGGCATGATGTTCACCTTGCGGCCAGCCTTCTTCTCCGCCGCGACGATCTGGTCGAACGCCTCGTCGAACGATTTGCCGAACTGCTCCGAGGCGGTCGCCGATGCCTTCAGGATGCCGTCCTGCACATCCTTGGGGAGGCCCTTCCAGAAGTCCAGGTTCACCAGGTGCAGGAACGGCGTGGCCCACCAGAGCTCCTTGGCCACCAGGATGTTCGGGCCGGCCTCGTCCAGCTTGGTCATGGCCGCGCCGTCGTAGTTCGTGAGGACCCCGTCGATGGTCCCGGTCTGCAGGGCCATGTACACATCCGCCCACGGAACCGACACCGGCGTGGCCCCGGCGTTCTTCAGGAAGGCCAGGACCCAGCGGCTGGAGGCGCGCCACTTCCGCCCCTTCAGGTCGGCCACCTTGGTGATCGGCTTGGTGCTGCAAAACGCGCCCGGCAGGCCGGCGGTGGCCAGGAGGGGCATCTGGTTGTACTTCTTCAACTCGGCGCTGAACTCCGGGATCTCGCTGTAGACCTTGTCGTAGAACCAGCGCTGGGCCTGCCAGCTCCCCGGGCCCACCGGGAAGAGCTTGAAGCCCTGGTGCAGCGGGAGCTGCTTGGAGTAGAACTCGGCGAACACGAACCCCATGTTGGTCACGTTGTCCCCGATCGCCTTCAGGGACTCGGGCGCGCTGACCATGGCCCCGCCCCAGTAATCCTGGAACGCGATCTTGCCGCCGGTCTGCTTGACCATCTCCGGCATCCAGACGTTCTTCACGAAATTGGTCCGGACGCCGCCCGGCGGATCGCTGTCCGAGTACTTGATGGTGATGGTGCCCGCCGTGACCGCCGACGCGACCAGCAGCACCGTCGCCAGCCCACGACGCCCGTCAGAGCCAGAATACGAGTCGCTGTCTTCATCGCCGCTCCTTTCTTCGACCGCCGATTCGCCGAATCGAGCCGGCCGTTATCCCCCGGCCGAAAGTACCCCTCGACCCGTCCGACGCCGCCTGCCGGAGACGGCGGCGACGGGTCCACGTCCGTTTCCCCTGGAAGCCGTCCGGCCCAGCTCCGTGACGGGGCCGGAGCCGTTGGGAAGCTTCTCGTGCCAGGTGAAGACATCGAAGTGCCGGAAGAGCGCCTCCTGGAGGACGTAGCGCGCCCGTACCGACGCGGGCGTCAGCCGGATGTACTCGGCCAGAAACGCGTTGACCAGCGAGACGGCCGCCGCATACGAATCGAACGACGACGCCCCGCGCGTGGCGGCGACGAACTTCACATCGGCGAAGCGCGCCGACGGGGCGAGCGCCGAATCGGTGACCAGCACCACCTGTCCGCCCACGTTCTTGAAATACTCCGCGACCTTGATGCTCAACCGGGGGTACCGGCGAAAATCGAAGAGCCACAGCACATCCCCGGCGCGCACGCGCGCCAAGAGGTCCGCCACGTAGAAATTGCCCGTCGGCGCCAGGAACACGTTGTCCCGCACCCCGTTGAGCTGGATGAAGGTGTAGAAGCAGAGGCTGAAATGCTTCCGGGCGCCGAAGACGTACACGGAGCGCGCCGGGTCCACCACGAGCTGCATGAACCGACGGACGTCGGCGTACGACAGCTCCCGAAACGTATCCTGGATGTTCTTCAGATCCAGCCGCTCGACCTCATGGAAGAGCGCCGTGTCCCGCGTGACCGATCGGCCACGGTCCCGCACGCGCGCCATCGGCGACGCCATGAGGAAATCCAGCGAGCCGCGGACGTCCTGGTTGGCCTCCCGGATACTCGCATAGCCGATCTTGGGGAAGAAGCGGGTCACCGTCGAGACGTGCAAGCCCAGGGTCTGGGCGATGGCGGAGGCGTTTTCGAGCAGACCGGTCGGGTAGGTGCGCAGGAGATGGTCGGCGATCCGGCGATCCCCCTGCGTCAACCGCGGGTACGCCCGATTGATTCGCTCGCTGAATTGGCCCTTGGGACTCTTCATGCAAAATGTTTTGCGTTGAGAGCGTTTGTGCAATGACCGTAGACCCTGCCACGTACCCCCGTCCACCGCATTTTCGCCTTCGCGCGAAAATTGTTCGCTTCCGCGAACAACCCGGAGGGACAGGATCGTCCCGCCGCTCAGGGCGCATCGCCGTCCCCGGTCGGTGGCGTCAGCGACTCCGGAGCACCCGGGCTCGCCGCCACTCGGGCCCTCCCACCGCCGAGGTGTCGGGCGGAAAGCGATCAGCTTCCCGCGCGGCGCACCTCCCGGACGACCCGCCCCACCATCGGCTGCCGCGCGCTCAGCATCGCCACCTGGCGACGGTCGTCTCGAAGCCCGTGAGGCAGTGCCCAGCAACACGCGCCGGAGCACCGTCGCGGTCCGATAGATCGTGTCCCCTTCCGGCATCGGATCTCCTCAGCCGCCGAACCGTTTCAGTAGGCCCCGACTGGTCGGGACGAAACCCGGCGCCGGAGCGCCTCCGCCATCGACGATTCGGCCGCCGGCACCCCGTCCACCTCGCCGATCAGGAGCGCGCGGCGACCCTCGCGCGCCGAGCGAAGCGGCCAGGGCGTCGGCGATCTCGCGGAGCACCTCGGCGGGAGCCGCGGCCCTTCACCGCATTCGCGAACGTGAGGAACTGCCGCTCGCCGCGCGCCATCCACGCCGCCAGCGACCCGTCCACCAGGACCACCACCGCTCCTGCCATCCGCGCCGGCTTCCGCCCACCCGACGGCTCCGGCCACGGCAGCGCCGCACCGTAGGGGTTGGCGGGATCGGTCGCGGCCAGGAGAAAGGTGCGCGGCGCCTCGCCGCGGCTCTCGGAGCGCGCGCAGGCGATCCACAGCGCCGCCCGTCGCGAACTGGGCGGCCCCCAGCCCCTCGACGAAGTAGCCGCGACGAGCCCGGCCCGCCTCCTCCATGGCGCGGAGAACCGGATAGAGCGCGGCCCATCCCCCTGGCACCCCTTCGGCGTGCACCGCCTCTCGGACCAGAATGCCGTAGCGGTCGAGCAGACTCTGGGCCAGCGCGGCCTGCCGCTCCTCGGGGGACGGCTCGCGGGTGAGATAGCTCCGCACCAGCGACCAGCGTCCCGACGCCTCCGGCGGGGCGTCCGCCATCCGCGCGCGGCGCAGGAGCATGCGGGCGCACCACCGCCCGCACGGGGCGGAGCGTGTCGTTCGTCACCTCTCCCGCCCAGACCAGATCCCAGAGCGCGCTCCAGGGTCTCGCGGAAGAACCCTCCGGTGGCGGCCTGGATCTGCGGAAAGAAGGACGCGCCGCGCGAGAGGTCAGATGCTCGCGGATCTTCGCGTGCACCGGGCCCGTCGGGACTGGCTCCGCCCCGCGGCGGGAGGAGCAGGCGGCATGATCCGCGCGATAGAGGCTCACCCGGCCGTCGCTGCGGCCCGAGCGGCTCGCGCCCCACCCAGACGACCGCACCCGACGACGTGAACTCGTCCAGCATCTCCGGCCGGTAGTCTGGCACCCGCGCCGGAAGCACCTGAGACTCCAGGACAGAGGCCGGGATGGCGGCGCCCTCGCAGGGCGTCTCGACGCGCGAGCGCGGAGCGCCTCCGCACCCTGCGGAACCGGCTCCCCGCGCGATCCACCCCCTGCCAGGCGAGCGACCAACCGCCCGTAGGCGTCCGGTCCGACCGGCTCCACCTCACGCCGCAATCTGGCCAGGGATCGCTGCCGCAGGATGCGCAGGACGTCGGCGTCGCAGAACTCCCGGCCGCTCCCGCCGGGGCGGAACTCGCCCTCCAGAACGCGGCCGCCCGTCGTCCAGGATCGCGGAGCGACGCCTCGACCGGGGCCGGTCCGATGCCCGAGACGCCGGGCGACGTCGTTCGGCCCGGAACGGTCCGTGGGTCCGGGCGTACCGAGCGACGAGATCGCCCAGCGGGTCCGCCACGCGCTCCAGAAAGGCCTGCGGGAGCCCCGGGGCGGGGGGCACGCCCAGGGCGTCGCGATAGCGGCCGGCGTCCTCCGCCGCGATGAACCGCGCCTCTTCCGGCGACGGTCGACCGAGACGATCCGCCGGTCCCGCGTCAGCGCGGCAAGCCAGCCGTCTGCGGCCTCGGCCGGATCGCAGCGCTCCCGGATCTCCTCGCCGCGTCAGATCCCCCAGCCGGAGGAGGAGGTCGTGGACGGCATCCGCATGCCGGGCCCGCCGGCCGGGGTCCAGACACTGCAGTCGCGTCTCCAGCGCCGCGACCGCGTCCGGATCGAGCAGCTCCCGCAGGTCCGTCTGCCCGAGCAGCTCGCGCAGGCGCGCGGGATCCACGGTGAGCGCCTGCGCCCGCAGCTCGGCCAGCGGGGCGTCCCCCTCGTAGATGAAATTCCCCACATAGCTGAAGAGGAGCGCCGAGGCGAACGGCGAGGGGACGCGGGTGTCGGCGGTGACGACCCGGATGGCGCGCGAGCGGATATCCCGCAAGACCTCGACCAGCGCCGGCAGATCGAAGACGTCCTGCAGGCACTCCCGGTAGGTTTCCAGCAAGATCGGGAACGAGGGGTACGCCGAGGCGGCGGCGAGCAGCTCGGCCGCCCGCTTCCGCTGCTGCCAGAGGGGCGATCGCCGCCCCGGGGCGCGCCGCGGCAGGAGCAACGCCCGGGCGGCGGCCTCGCGGAAGCGCGCCGCGAAGAGCGGGTTCTGGCCTGACGCCCGCTCACCGCCCGCGCCCAACTCCTGCGTCACCAAGGACTCCACCTCGTCGGGGTCGGGGAGGACCAGCTCGATGGGTGGCGGCTCTTCGGCCTCGGCGACGCGTGCCACGATCCCGTCGTCGGTCCAGAGCACATCCGCCGTGCGCTGCGTCCGCGCTCCCGTGGCGCAGCCTCGGCCCCGATCGCCAGCGCCCACGGCGCATGGACCTTTCCGCCGAAGGGGCTCAGGAGACACACGCGCCAGTCGCCCATCTCGTCGAGATACCGCTCCACCACGATCGTGCGATCGTCCGGAACGGCCCCGGTCGCCTCCGCCTGGTCGCCGAGATACTGGAGGAGGTTCGCCGCCGCCCGCTGCGTCCAGATCGTGCTTCTCCCGGAGCAGGCGGATGGCCTCGTCCTCGGGAAGGCTCCGAACCTTTCGCGTGAGCGCCCCGATGGCTCGCCCGAACTCCAGCGTGCGCCCGGCCCGCTCGCCGCGCCAGAAGGGCATCTTCCCGGGGACGCCCGGGGCCGGGCTCACCATCACCCGATCGTGCGTGATCTCCTCGACCCGCCACGAGCTCGCCCCCAGCAGGAACGTCTCCCCGACGCGGGTCTCGAAGACCATCTCCTCGTCCAGCTCGCCGATCCGGCCCCGGGCGCCCTCCGCGCCCAAGAGGTACACGCCGTACAGCCCGCGGTCCGGGATCGTCCCGCCGCTCGTCACCGCGATCCGCCGCGCCCCCTCGCGCGCGCGCAGCGTGCCGTTGAGGCGATCCCACACCAGGCGCGGCCGGTGCTCGCCGAACGCCGCGGACGCGAAGCGCCCGGAGAGCATGTCCAGCGTGCCCTCGAAGGCCGAGAGCGGCAGCGCCGCGAAGGGCGCCGACCGCCGGAGGACGCGCATAGAGCCGCTCGACCTCCCACTCCTCCATGGCCGCCATGGCCACGATCTGCTGCGCGAGAACGTCCAGCGGGTTCCGGAGGTATCGGGTGCTCTCCACGGCTCCCGCCCGCATCTGCGCCGTCAGCGCCGCCGCGGCCAGAAGGTCGGCCGCGGTACTTCGGCACGATCACGCCCTTGCTCGGGGCGTCCACCTGATGACCCGCCCGGCCGATCCGCTGGAGCGCGCTCCCGACCGAGGGCGGCGACTCGACCTGGATCACCAGGTCGATGGCCCCCATGTCGATGCCCAGCTCCAGCGACGAGGTCGCCACCAGCGCCGGCAGCCGGCCGGACTTGAGGTCGTCCTCGATCTGGGCGCGCGCCTCGCGCGCAATCGAGCCGTGGTGTGCCCGGACCAGCTCCTCCCCCGCCAGCTCGTTCAGGGCGGCCGTGAGACGCTCCGCCAGCCGCCGGCTGTTGACGAAGAGGAGCGTGGAGCGGTGGGCGCGGATGAGTTCGAGGAGCATCGGGTGGATCGCCGGCCAGATGCTTCCTCCCCGCTCGGCGCCCGCGGCCGGGCCGTCCGGGATCTCGTCCGACCGGCCGAGCTTTGCCATGTCGTCCACGGGGACCGCGACGGTGAGGTCGAGGGCCTTCCGGCGTCCCGCGTCCACGACCGTCACCGGCCGCGGCGCGCCACGATCGTCGAAGCCGCCCAGAAAGCGGGCCGCCTCCTCCACCGGCCGGACGGTCGCCGAGAGGCCGATCCGCTGGAGCGGCACCCCGATCAGCTCCTCCAGCCGCTCCAGCGAGACCGCCAGGTGCGCACCGCGCTTCGTGCCCACCAGGGCGTGGATCTCGTCCACGATCACCTGCCGGACCGATCGAAGCGTCTCGCGGGCTGCGCTGGTGAGCAGGAGATACAGCGACTCGGGCGTGGTGACCAGGATGTCGGCGGGGCGTCTGGCGAAGGCGGCGCGCTCGCGGCTCGGCGTGTCCCCGGTGCGGATGGCCACGGTGGGCTCGTGGACGGGAACGGCAGCCGTCCCCTCCGCCCCCATCCGCTCCGCGGCGCGGAGGATGCCGACCAGCGGGGCGCGCAGGTTCCGCTCCACGTCCACGGCCAGCGCCTTGAGGGGCGAGACGTAGAGGACGCGGCACCGCTCCGCCGGTTCCGGTGGCGGCTCGAACATCAGCCGGTCGATGGCAACCAGGAAGGCCGCCAGCGTCTTCCCCGAGCCGGTGGGCGCCAGAAGCAGCGCCCCGCCGCCCGCGCGGATGGCGGGCCAGCCCAACGCCTGGACGCGCGTCGGCGCGCCGTACGACGCGCCGAACCAGGCGCGGACGGCCTCGTGAAAGCCTTCCAGACCGCGCTGAGGTTTCATTCAATCCTCCGGCAGGCGCGAACGCTCACATCCCGAGGAGCGGCCGCAAACCGTCCGCTTCGCGCCGATCCCGTACCACGACCAGCAGATAGAGTCCTCGCGGATCGAGATGGTCGCGCAGCAATCGAGCGTCATCCGGTGTCAGCGATCCCCGGATCAACAGCGACCGTTTGGCCTTCTGGACCATCTGGAAATAGGGCAGCATCTCGGTGAGCGGCGGACCGATGGCGTCGTTGTTGATCTCGAAGCACCGAAGTTCCTCGATCTCCAGGAAGGCGTCCAGGATGAACATGGAGGTCGAGTGCAGGTGGATGAAGCTGTTGGCGTAGCGGCTCGCCAGGTAGCGATCGAGGGGCTGCAGGAACGTCCGGTAGAGCGCGGGCGAGTAGAGACCCGAGGCGTCTTCCTGCATCCGGATGATCGGTCCCGGCGCCCAGAGCTGATACATGCCGTCAAAATACCCCCCGTGCCACAGGGGAAGGCGCTTCCAGATTTCGGCCGTCACCTCGTCGAATATATGGGTGGCTCGCCAGAGCGCCTGCATGGTCCGCTCGGGCTCCTCCATGATATCCAGGATGCTCTGCGTGTGACCGCGGAGTTCCCCCAGGATGTCGCAGGGCCCGACCAGGGCGCCGTGACTCACAGGGTATCTGCCGCGGGAATGCTGCACCAGCGCCTCTGCAAACTCGACGTACTTCCGGTACCACGGGTGCGCCTGGTCGAGTCGGAGCGCTTCGATCTCTTCCCAGCTCGCCGATCGGTCCTCGCCCAGCACGTTCCCCGGCAGGATCCGCAACCGGCTGCCCAGCATCCCCGAGAGCCAGGGGATGGCCGCCGCGGCCGGCATGTCCCCGCGAATGATGTCGTCGTCGAGGACTTCCCCCTCCTTGAGTAGCCGCTCCTCGTCCTTCAGGAACGCCTCCGGCACGACCATCTCTGGCGTCAGGTAGCTGTTGACGGGCCAGGCGCGGGTGGCGGCATACTCTTCCAGCGGAAACCAGCCCCGCGTCGTGAAGCCCACCAGCGGCCGGGTCGCGTCGCGCGCGGCTCCAGAACGCCTGGTAGCGCTCGATCTTGGCCGGGTCGTTACCAAACGGTGTATTGGACATGGACATCTCTCCGTAGCGCTTTTCGGTTTCTATCCGCCCGCGAGCCCGGCCCTCCGGTCATTGACGGCGAGCCGCTCAGGCAGATGGCGACAGGCATTGCGTTCCCGAGCGATCTAGCCTGACCCACTGACGCGGCTCGTGTCAAGCCCGAAGCCCAGCGGGCGCAGAACGGACGCGCTCGTTGACATTGCGTGAAATGGCATTTATAGTTAGTTACACTAACTGTTAACCTCTCTCGGAGCCGATATGGCCGCCCCTGATCTTGGACGTCGAAGGGCACGGGGAAAGGTCGCGGCGACTCCAGCGACTCTCGCCGACCAGTGCGCCCAAGCGATAATGGAGACCGTCCCTCCGGTCATGCGCGCCATCCGCGAGGAGGTGCGTCGGCAAGGAGCCCCGCACTTCTCCATCCCTCAACTTCGCACGCTCGCATATCTGCACCGCAGGCCGGGGGCCTGCCTGTTCCACCTGGCGGAGCACCTTGGTGTCTCGCGCCCCACCGCATCCAATCTGGTGGAGCGTTTGGTCCGACGGGGCATGCTGACTCGGGTCGCAGACCCTCAGGAACGCCGGCGGGTTGTCCTTGCCCTCACACCCCCGGGCGCTCGACATTTCCGGCAAGCGCGCCAATCCGCCCAAGCGTGGATGGCAAACGTCCTTGCTGGACAGTCTCCAAACACGCTCCAACGCATCACCGAAGGAATGAGTTTACTCGATAGGACGTTCAGGGAGGCCGCGAACGGCAACGGGAATCCGTGAGAGGCCGGGTCGCGTCCGCGTGAATCTGCAAGGGTTGTGCGTCGCCAGGGAGAACCCGAATGGATATGTGGAACCGCTACCGCGACAGTCTCGCCGATCGCCAGACCGGGTCATGCCGCCGGCCCGCTCCCGTCCGGAGGCGCCGGTTCATGTCCGGGGTTTTGCTGCTCGCGGCCGCGGCCGGCCTCTGGGCCTGCTCCAACGAGAAGTCCGGACAGGCTCAGGCGAAGGGCTCCGCGGGGCGGGAGGGCGTCCCGGTGACCATCGACACGGCGGTCAGCAAGTCTGTCCCGGTCCAGATCCGAGCCATCGGGACGGTGCAGGCGTATGCCAGCGTGACGCTCAAGAGCCAACTGGACGGAGAGGTTGCCCGCATCCATTTCTCCGAGGGGCAGGAGGTCAAGAAGGGCGACCTGCTCTTCACGCTGGACCAGCGCCCGCTCGAGGCGACGCTCCGGCAGGCCGAGGCCAACCTGGCGCGCGACACGGCACAGCTCGCAGCAGACCGAAGCCGTGGTCGCCCAGACCATGGCAGCGGAGAAGCAGGCCGAGGCCAACCTGGCGCGCGACACGGCACAGCTCGAGAACGCCGCGTCGCAGGCCCGCCGCTACAAGGGGCTGATCGACGAGGGGGCCATCTCGAAGGAGCTCTACGATCAGGTGCGCACCAATGCCGACCGCCCTGGAGGCAACGATCGAGGCGGACAAGGCCGCGGTGACGAACACCCGGGCCTCGATCCGGGCGGCACAGGCGACGGTCGAGAACATCAAGGCGGTCATCAAGGCCGATCAAGCCATGGTGGAAAACGCGCGGGTCCAGCTCAGTTACACGACCATCCGCGCCCCCATGGACGCACGCACGGGGAACCTCCTGGTGCGCGTGGGGAGCGCCGTCAAGGCCCGGGACGATACCGCGCAGATGCTCGTCCTGAACCAGATCCAGCCGATCTACGTCAGCTTCTCCGTTCCCGAACAGTATCTGCGGGACATCAAGAAGTTCTTGGCGGCCGGCACCCTCCGAGTCCAGGCGTCCCCCCGGGGCCAGGATGAGTCGCCCGCATCGGGAGAGCTCACTTTCGTGAACAACACGGTGGACGCCGCCACGGGGATGATCCAGCTCAAGGCCACCTTCCCGAATCGGGAGGGCACCCTCTGGCCGGGACAATTCGTCAACGTGGTGCTGACGCTCACCATCCAGCCCGACGCGGTGGTCATCCCCTCTCAGGCCATTCAAACCGGCCAGCAGGGCCAGTATGTGTACGTGGTGCGGCCCGATTCCACGGTGGAGTCGCGACCCGTCACGGTGGGGCGACGAATCGGCGGCGAGACCGTGATCGAGAAGGGGGTGTCAGCCGGGGAGAAGGTGGTGACCGACGGCCAACTCCGGCTCGTGTCCGGCACGCGTGTGCAGGTCAAGAATGCGGCGGCGGCCGCGTCGGGGCAGGTCCAATGAACATTCCCGAGCTCTTCATCCGCCGGCCGGTCATGACGACGCTGGTCATGGCGGGCATCCTGATTTTCGGCTTCATGGGCTACCGGCTCCTGCCCGTGAGCGACCTGCCGAACGTGGACTTCCCCACGATCCAGGTGACCGCCAGGCTCCCCGGAGCCAGCCCGGAAACCATGGCCTCGTCCGTGGCCACGCCGCTGGAGAAGCAGTTCTCCACCATCGCGGGCATCGACAACATGACCTCCAGCAGCGTGCAGGGGGCCGTGCGGATCACGCTCCAGTTCGCCTTGGAGCGGAACATCGACGCCGCCGCCCAGGACGTCCAGTCGGCCATCGCGGCGGCCCTGCGCCAATTGCCGGCGAACATGCCCAGCCCGCCCACCATGCGGAAGGTCAACCCCGCGGATTCCCCCATCCTCTTCCTGGCCCTGAGCTCGCCGACGCTGCCGCTCTCCGCCGTGGACGAGTACGCGCAGACCCTCCTGGCGCAGCGCATCTCCATGGTGAGCGGCGTCTCGCAGGTGCAGGTCTTCGGAACCCAGAAGTACGCCGTGCGGGTCCAGGTGGATCCGTCGGCCCTGGCCTCGCGCGGGATCGGGATCGACGAAGTCGAGAACGCCATCGCGCAGGGGAACGTCAATCTGCCCACGGGGAACCTCGATGGGCGCCACCAGACGTTCTCCGTCGAGGCCAGCGGGCAGCTCTTCGACGCCGCGGCCTACCGCCCGCTGATCGTCGCCTACCGCAACGGCTCTCCCGGTGCGCCTGGAGGAGCTCGGGCCGCGTCATCGACAGCGTGGAGAACGACAAGGTCGCCGGCTGGCGCACCGACACGCGGGCCATCGTCCTGGCCATCCAGCGCCAGCCGGGCACGAACACGGTGGAGGTGGTGGACGCCATCCGGGCGCTCCTGCCCACCTTCCGCGCCCAACTGCCGGCCTCGGTCGCCCTGAACACCCTGTACGACCGATCTCAGACCATCCGGGCCTCGGTCGACCGACGTGAAGTTCACCCTGCTCCTCACCATGGCCCTGGTCGTGATGGTGATCTTCCTCTTCCTGCGGAACCTCTCCGCCACCGTCATTCCCAGCCTGGCCCTGCCCATGTCCATCGTGGGCACCTTCGCGGTCATGTATCTGATGGGCTACAGCCTGGACAACCTCTCCCTCATGGCCCTCACGCTCTCGGTGGGCTTCGTGGTGGACGACGCCATCGTGATGCTGGAGAACATCGTGCGCCACATGGAGGATGGGGAAACGGCGTTCGAGGCCGCCCTCATCGGGTCGCGAGAGATCGGCTTCACCATCGTGTCCATGACCCTCTCCCTGGCCGCGGTGTTCATCCCCGTCCTCTTCATGGGCGGGATCCTCGGCCGTTTGTTCCGCGAGTTTGCCGTGACGGTCAGCACCGCCATCCTCGTCTCCGGCTTCGTGTCGCTGACCCTCACCCCCATGCTCTGCAGCCGGTTCCTGCAGCCGCCGCGCGAGGCGCACCACGGCCGCATCTACGCGCTGACGGAGCGGTTCTTCCAGGGGATGCTGTCCACCTATCGCTGGACGCTGGAGCGCTGCCTGGCGCACCGCCCCGCCGTCATGGCGGTCGCGGCCCTCACCCTCGTCGCCACGGGCGTCCTCTTCTACGTGGTCCCCAAGGGATTCATCCCGAGCGAGGACACCGGGCAGATCATCGGCTTCACCGAGGCCGCCCAGGACATCTCCTTCGACAGCATGGTGCGGCACCAGCAGCAGGTGGCGGCCATCGTCCGCCAGGATCCGAATATCGAATCGTTCATGTCCAGCGTCGGCGCCGGCGGCGCCAGCGACACGCAGAACACGGGGCGGCTGGGCCTCATGCTGAAGCCGCGGTCGGAGCGGAAGCTCTCCGCCGACGAGATCATCCAGGAGCTGCGCCCCAAGCTGGCCGCCGTGCCCGGCATGCGCGTGTTCCTGACAAATCCCGCCCCTCATTCGGATTGGGGGGCAGCTGACCAAGAGCCTGTATCAATACACCCTGCAGGGAGCGGACATCGGAGAGCTCTACCGGGTGTCGCGGGAGGTTCAGGCGAAGATCGCCGCGCTCCCCGTCTTGCAGGAGGTCACCAGCGACCTTCAGATCACGAGCCCGAAGGTCCGCGTGGAGATCGACCGCGACAAGGCCTCCGCCCTCGGGATCACCGCCAACCAGGTCGAGAACGCCCTGTACAACGCCTATGGAAGCCGACAGGTCTCGACGATCTACACGCCGACCAACCAGTACCAGGTCATCCTGGAGCTGGATCCCGACTACCAGGAGGACCCGGACGCCCTCTCCCTGCTCTACGTCCGGTCGAGCAAGGGCCAGCTCGTTCCCTTGAACGCCGTGGCCAAGTTGATCCCGGGAATCGGGCCGCTCACCGTCAACCATCTCGGCCAGCTCCCGTCGGTCACGATCTCCTTCGACCTCAAGCCCGGCGCCTCGCTGGGTGATGCCGTGTCCCAGGTCGAGCGAATCGGGCGGGCCACCTTGCCGGCCACGATCAGCGGCACCTTCCAGGGGAGCGCGCAGGCGTTCCAGTCGTCGCTGAAGGGCATGGGGCTCCTGCTCGTCTTGGCGGTCCTGGTCATCTACATCGTCCTGGGGATCCTCTACGAGAGCTTCATCCACCCCTTGACCATTCTGTCGGGTCTCCCCTCGGCGGGTGTCGGCGCCCTCCTCACTTTGCTGATCTTCCGCCACGACCTGAACATCTACGCCTTCGTCGGGATCATCATGCTGGTGGGCATCGTGAAGAAGAACGCCATCATGATGATCGACTTCGCCCTGCAGGCGGAGGCGAGGGGAAAGACGGCGGCCGAGGCGATCTACGAGGGATGCCTCCTCCGGTTCCGCCCCATCATGATGACCACCATGGCCGCGTTGATGGGCACCCTGCCGATCGCCCTGGGCGCCGGGCAGGGCGCCGAATCGCGCCGCCCCTTGGGCCTCGCCGTGGTCGGCGGACTGCTGGTCTCCCAGCTCCTCACGCTGTACATCACACCGGTCGCCTACATCTACATGGACTCCGCTCGCCACTGGCTGCGCCAACGGCGCGGCCTGTCGCCTTCGACACAACCGGACCATCTGACCGCATTACGCCCACCGAACCCTTAACTCGACGAATCTCCTATCGGACGAGGCTCCTGGAGTATCGGGATTCGAGGGCCCTCCACTCATGAGAGGCAGGACGGATCGTTCCGGTTATTGCGCAGACGATTCGTGCACGTTACGTGTGGATCCTTCGAAGGCGCGAGCGGTGGGCGCGTTCCGGCAAAAGCCTATTCGAGTGGAGGGTAGCGACCGAGACCATCCGCGACGCGATCCCGCCCCGCGCCAGGCAGCCGTGGTCCAGCGCGAGTTGCGGGAGCGCGAGAAAGCTCCCGGCGGCGGCTACTCCGCCCAGTCCAGTCGCGGCAGGTTCCATGGTGCATCGGCGAGACCGCCGATAAACACCCAGAAAGGGACCTGCTCACCCGCCCACCAGCGGGCGGCGTTGCGGAACACCTCCAGGGTCGCCTCCAACGCCGTCGGCGCGTTCGCGGCGAGGTCCTCGCAATTCTCCAGCACCACGACGTACCCCGGCGCCGGCCGCCAGGAGAGATCCGTGAGGCAATCCTGAAGGGCATCCCAGTTGCGGCCGAACCAGTCGGGGAAATCGAGCGCCCTCGCGAGCGCGGCAAGCAGACTCCTCTTACTCCGGGCCTTCGCCAGGTCAACCCGCCAGACGGCACACTCCGTGGCCGCGACCTGGGGCGCCCACGCCGCCGTCTCGGGCAGCCGATATACGCCCGAACGCGATGGATCGCGGAAAAGATCCGTGTGCGTCATTCGCGTATCCGTCGAAAGGTGTTGTAATGATCGCCGGTGTAATAATACTCGCCCGACTCGCCTGCGATGATCCGCCGCGCCCCGCGGTCGCGCGCGCCGGGCGTCGGCACGGTGTACTCGCGGTAGTAGCCGCTCGAACGCGCCGGCAGTCGTCGTTCCCGGTTTCCGAACACGATCCCGTCCCTCTGGTACGGGAACGGGCCGCGCTGCTTGATCAGCGCCAGCGTCTCGCGCGCCTCCCGCGGCAACTCCTCGACCGTGACGACCGGCAGGTCTTGGAGATCGGCGCGGCGCGCCTCGGTGAGCCCGACACTTACGCATAGCACGGCCGCGAGAAGCACGGCGAAGAAGGTGGTCGTCAAGAACCGCCTTCGCGACGGGGAGACTTGGGTCACGTCCACTCTCGTCGGGGGCCGCTGGAACGGACTGGCGGAAGCGGAACCGCCGGGGCACTGCACCCTCTGGTTCTCGCTTCACGATACCCAAACGAGAGCCATCAGCGCAAGCGCGAAACCGGGAGGGTGCGCCGGAAGAGAGGGTGTGGCCGGTAGGCCGGAAGGAGAACCGGATCAGGACGGGTGGCTGGAGGCCTCGACCAGCGCGTGGAACCTGCGGCAGGTCTCGACCAGGTCCGAACCCGGCGTCATCAGGCCGCCGCCGATCAGGAGCACGACGTCCGGCCCGTACGCCCCCAGCATCTCGGGGACCCGATCCAGGCTCATCCCACCCCCCGGCGTCGGGAAGATGGCCTTGATCGGTCCCATCGCCATCGCGGTGCCCTGAACGATGCTCTGACACTCGTCCCGGGTGAACCCGAACCGTCCGCCGAAATTGGGGTAGATGGTCGCATCGGCGCCGGCCAGGCGCGCGAGCTGGCCGAAGAGCAACCGGTGGGACAGCCCGTTCGCCGGGTCCAGGACGTACGTCCCCTGGAACGCCGGATGGGAGAAGATCGGCAGGGCCAGGTCGTCGTCGTCCGCCAGGCAACGCATGGCGTCCAGGCCCGTCAAGCCGGGCGCCACGAGCAGGCCGCCCGCGCCGTGCGCCTTGGCGAATCGGGCCCGGGCGGGGAGCTGATCCGCACGGCGCGGTCACGTTCGGAACGTAGACGGCGCGGCGGCCAGTCTCCCGGTTGGCGCGCGCCACGGCCTCGGCACACAGCCGGACTCGGTCTTGGAAGCCGGCAAACCCTTGGTCGGCGAGGCCGTGGTCGTCCTTGACGATCTCGATCCCGCCCAGAGCGAACCGGTATGCCAGATCCGCCAGCCCTTCGGCGGATAGTCCCAGCGGTTTCAACGCCGTACAGAGGAGCGGGCGGAGCGGAACCCCCAGCAGCGCGCGGAGCCCCGGGCGGCCGAACCGCGGCCCCCGGAACGATCGCAACAACGACTCCGGCAGATCCAGCCGCTCCGCGCGGATTCCCGCCTTGAGGCTGATGTTCCCGAATAGCACGTTCAGGAGCTGGACCAGATCGCGGCCGACAATCTCCACGGCATAGCTGATCCGCGTCGCGTATCCTCCCCCGTCCCGCGCCTCGAAGGATTCGATCTGTCCGAGAATGTGGGTCCGGATCATCCCGTCCGGAACCAGCGCATCCGGCACCTCGACGGTTTGTTCCAGACAAATATCTGTTGCCCGCTGATAGGCCGCGGTCTCGTTGCCGGCGAGGTGGTAGAGAACCGAGAAGCGATCGCCGGATACCGGAAAGGAAGACACCAGTCCGTGGGTCATCGGGTGTCGAATTCCCCTGGGTCCCGGAACTCGCTCTGCCGGGACATGCGACGCGCCCCCGAAGAACCAACGGGGGGCACCGCGCGCGGCGCAGTGCCCCCGTGACATCTCACCGATGCGGGGCGCCCCCGTCGAGCCGCCCCGGCCACGCTACTTGGTCTTGGTAATGGTGATCGTGCAGCCCTTGCCGCCTTTCGCGATCGTGTCCCCGAGCTCGAACTTGAACTTCGGGAAAGCCGACACCATGCCGCGGTCCCCGTCCATCGCGATGTCGCAGAGCGTCGCGATTTTCTGCTCATCCTTGGTAAGCTTCTGCCAGGCGGCTACGTGCGGGCAATAGTGGAATTCCACCACGAACCTCTCGGCCGAGTTCTCCTTGATCTCCATCTCGAAGATCTTGGAATAGAGCGCGTTGGCGAATTCCTTGCCGAAGACTCTGAGGTCGTCGGTTTTCGTGAACTTGGTGTTGCCGTGAAGGACGCCGCACCGCGTGATCGCCTGGCGGCCGAGGGCTTCCCAGTCCATGCCTGCCTTCTCCGCCTCTTCCAGCAGAAGGTAGAACCAGGTACCGCGGTGCTCCAGAGCGGACCGCATGTCGTTGATGTGCGGCTCGTTCACGGTGGGTTTGTTCTCGATCGTCATAAAGCTATGCCTCCTCTATGTTATGCGATGGCCCGTTTACGCAGCGGATTGTGCGTATTATAGGTATCACGCGTAGCCCGAGAACCTCAAGCCCTTCTGCGGGAACATCCGGCTCGCAGTACGAATCCGGCGGGTGCGGTCTCTCGACCTCACATTCCATCCGCCGTCCTTGACAGTGGCATGTCGCGTGCGAAATCATAGGGGCATCCGAGGAATGGGCGGGCCGTCGCCCGCCGCCGCCATCCTGTACCCTATCCCCCGGGGGATCGAGAGAGAGGAGCATCATGGCACACGCAAGCTATCTGCAATGGCTGGTCCGCGAGACGCCCACCACCTGGTGGCATGATTCCGCCGATCCGGACGAACTACGAAACGCCCTCACGCACGCCGCCACCGGCGTCACCACGAACCCGCTGCTCACAGCCCGCACCCTTCGCGGCCGCCCCGAGGTCTGGGCGGACGCCCTCCGGGCCGTGCCGAAGGACCTGCCGAACGAGCGGCGGGCCGAGGAGCTGATGAGTCACGTGGTGAAACGGGCTGCCCAGGCGCTTCTCCCGCAGTACGAGGCGACCAAAGGGCGCCTGGGCTACGTCTGCGGCCAGGTGAATCCGGGGAGGGCCGGCGACCGGGAGACCATGATGGCGATGGCGCGTCGTTACCGCGCCTGGGCCCCCAACATTGCCGTCAAGCTTCCCGGCACCGCGGCCGCCCTGGACGTGCTGGAGGACTGCGTGGCCGACGGGATCACCATCACGGCCACCGTCAGCTTCACCGTGCCCCAGGTCCTGGCCATCGCCGAGCGGCACAAGAAGGGAGCGGCGCGGGCGCGGGCGGCCGGCCAGACGCCGGGACACTGCTTCCCCGTCCTCATGGTCGGCCGGCTGGACGACTATCTCCGCGAGGTGGTCCAGGACCGGAAGGCCCAGGTCGAGGAATCCGATATTCGCCAGGCAGGTCTCGCCGTCGCCAAGCGAGCTCACGCCATCTACCAGGAGCGCGGGTACGACGCCCTGCTCCTGCCGGCGGCGCTCCGCGGCGTGTATCACATGACGGAGCTGGCCGGCGCCGCGATGGTCATGTCCATCGCGCCCAACATCCAAGCCCAGCTCCTGGAGGCCGGCGTCCCTCGGGAGCAGCGGATCGACCGGCCGGTGCCGCCGGACGTGATCCAGCGCTTGCGGACCCTCCCGGAGTTCGTGAAGGCATATGAGCCGGACGGGATGGCCCCGGAGGAATTCATCACCTTCGGCCCGACCCAGCGGACGCTGGCGCAGTTCTGCGATGCGGGCTGGTCGCTCATAGAGGGGATCAAGCTACCTTAGTAGGCTGCTGAAAAAGGCCCATCTGCGGCGTTGGCGCGCTCGCGCGGCGCTGCGGCGTACAGGCTGAGTACGCCTCGCACCTCGCATCGCGCGCCGCCTTGCGTCCGGACCTTTTTGAGCAGCCTGCGTGAAAGCGGGTTTTTCAGCATTGGTCATTCGCCCCGATGAGTTTTTAGGGAGACCTGCTCATGCCGCTGTTCGTCGTTGATCCCGCCCGCTGCCGGCAGGACGGCGTGTGCGTGGAGGAGTGCCCCACCCGGATCATCGCGCTTCGCCCCGGGGATGCAACGCCGCACGTCCCGGCCGAGGCCGAGGAGGGGTGTCGGCACTGCGGCCACTGTGTCGCGGTCTGCCACTCCGGCGCGATCACCCTCGACGGTGCCCGACCCGAGGAGCTTCCCCCGGTGCGGCCCGATCTGGCGCTCGGGCCGGAGCAGGTCGCGTATTTTCTGCGATCCCGGCGCTCGCACCGGACCTTCACGCCCCACCCGGTCGCTCGCGAGGCGCTCGTCAAACTCCTCGACATCGCCCGTTTCGCACCCTCCGCGTCGAATCGCCAGCCGGTCACCTGGCTGATCGTTTACGATGCCGCGGAGGTGCAACGCTTGGCAGGCCTGACGGTGGACTGGATGCGAGCCGGCCTGCCTTCCCAGCCTCCGGCGGCACAGCGGAACACGCGGCGCTTCATCGACGGCTGGGATTCCGGTCTCGACATGGTGTGCCGGGGGGCACCTCACGTGTGCGTCGCCTGCGCCCCCGCTGACTACGCCTGGGCGGCGGCGGATTGCGCCATCGCCTTGACCTATCTGGAGCTGGCCGCGCCCTCGTTTGGACTCGGCGCGTGCTGGGGGGGCATCTTCACCAACGCCGCGCGCCAGTGGCAGCCGGTGAAGGACGCCTTGGCGCTACCGGAAGGCCTCGCCGTCTTCGGCGCCATGCTGATCGGCCGCCCCCGCTACCGCTACCGCCGCCTGCCCGAACGGAACGAGGCCCGGATCATCTGGCACGGAACGACGGGCTGATGGCCACGCTACCCCCCTGCAATTCGGATTGACTAATCGGAGTCTCCCTGGCTAAGATCGCCTCACGCTCATTCTCTAGCAATCCGCCCTTCACCAACACGAAAAGGAGCACTTAATGAAGCGCATCGTCCTGTTGGCCGCCATCCTCGTCTTCGCCGCCTCGGTCGCCTACGCAGCCTCGGTCAAGAGCTACCAGGTCACGGGCCCGGTCCTCGAAGTGAAAGACGACATGATCGTCGTTCAGAAGGGCAATGATAAGTGGGAGATTTCCCGCGACAAGGCCACCAAGGTGACGGGCGACCTCAAGGTCGGATCCAAGGTGACCATCCAATATCAGATGAGCGCCCAGGAGATCGAGGTGAAGGACGCACCGAAGAAGGAGGCCCCGGCGAAGGCGCCCGCCAAGAAGTAACGCAGGCTGCTTACAAGAACCACGGCGGCACCCGAGCCTATCGGGTCCGCCGTTTCACTTCGAGACCGACGAATCGGATGGCTACTTCTTTTTCGCCTCCGTCTTCACCTGATGGGCGATGATCGCTTCCTTGACCTCTCGTACTTCTCTCTTGCTCCGCCGGAGCCTGCGCCCTTCGCAACCGCCTACCCCGGGAATCCTTCCCGCCCAGAAGCGCCGCCCAGCGCCTTGCTGGAGCAGATTGTTATTCCGGGGAAGCTGACCCTGCGGTGTGAGCTTGTCGATCACCGCCGGGAGAAGCTGCGCGAGGAGCGGTAACGCGGCCTGGAGCGCCATGCCGGCCCCGCCGGAAAGCTGCTGGAGTTTGTCCTGTCCCAGTGCGGTCTGGAGCTGCTCCGGCGCGATCGGTTTGTTCTCGCCGGTGCTCACCCACGACGAGAAGATGTCGCCAAGCCCCTGCGATTGAAAATTCTTGGCGAGACCTGCGAGGCCATCCGAGCCCCCTTGTTCCAGCATCCCGAACAGCGCCTGCTGGAGCGATGCCGCCCCACCGGAACTCCCTTGCCCGCCTGCGAGTCCCTGCAGCAAACTGTCGAAAACACCCATGGCCCCCTCCTTGATCAGCGAGTTCGCCCATGTGTATACACCGGTAAACCCGGCGCGACTACAAGAGAAATCGGCGGCCGGGAGAACCGTGTCCCGGCATCGCGCAGTTCAGCGGTAGGCCACCTCCCCGCCGACGATCGTCATCTCCACTGCGGCGGATGCCAGCGTGTCCGGCGTCATGGCGAAGAGATCCTCGGCGAACACGGTGAGGTCGGCCGATCTTCCCGGGCGCGAGGCTGCCGAGCTGGGTCTCCCGTCGCGACACCCAGGCGGGGACGGCGGTGAAGGCGTGGATGGTCTCCTTCAGACTCAGCCGCTCGGCGGGGAACCAGCCGTCCTTGGGCTCGCCCTGCAAGACTCTGGCGGTTGACCGCGGCGTGGAAGCTGAGCAGCGGATTGATGTGCTCGACCGGCGCGTCCGAGCCGAACTGCACCCGGATGCCCTTCCCGCAGCATGGACTTCCAGGCGTAGCCGTACCGGCAGCGGTCCATCCCCCACTTCTTCTCCGCCACGCGCATGTCGGTGTGCAGATGGACCGGCTGGCACGACGCCACCACGTCCATGGCCCGGAACCGGGCGAAGTCGTCGGGGTGCACGAGCTGCACGTGCTCGACCCGGTCCCGCCTCGGCCCGGGGAATCGCTTCCGCGCCCCTTCGATGGCATTGAGGACGTTGGTCGTGGCCAGATCGCCGATGGCGTGCACGGCCACGTCGCCGCCGTGCCGGTAGGCCAGCTCGATCCGCTCCTGCATCTCGGCGACCGTGAGGCACTCCAGACCCGTCGTGGACGGCGTCGTCCGCATAGGGGGCGTGGAGCAGGGCCGTGCTGGAGCCCAGCGTCCCGTCGGCGAAGAGCTTCACCTGGCCGAACCACAGCCGGTCGCTCCCCTTCGTCAGCTCGATGCCCCGCGTCTTCGCCTTCTCCACCTCCTCGGGCGGCAGCGTGTGGTGGACGCGGATCCTGAGCTTCCCCTCTGCCTCCAGCGCCGCCAGCGCATCCCACTCGGCCAGCGTCTCGCAGGTGTGGACGCCGGTCACCCCGTACCGCAGGGCCTCGGCCTGGGCCCGCAAGCCGGCGGCCTTCCGCTCCTCCAGCGTCGGCGGCGGGATCACCTTCTCGATGATCTTGCGGTACTCGCGGCACAGGCCGATCGGCCGGCCGTTCGCATCCCGCTCGATCCGGGCGCCGGGGGCGTCCACGGCCTCCTTCGTGATCCCCGCCAGCTTCATGGCCATGGCGTTGATCCAGACCGTGTGGCCGCAGCACCGCACCAGCATCACCGGATGATCGGGCGCGAGGTCGTCGAGGTCGCGCGGCGCTCGGCTCGCGCCGGTCGGTCCAGATGTGCTCGTTCCAGCCGCGGCCGATGATCCACTCGCCCGGCGTCTTCTTCGCCACGGCCGCCTTCACCCGCTCCCGGCAGGCCGCGATGGAGGTGAGGTCGCGCAGGTCCACCCGCTCCAGGTACAGACCGAAGCTCACGAAGTGCAGGTGCGCGTCCACGATCCCGGGGACGACCAGCCGCCCCGGCAGCTCGAAGACCTGGGCGTTCGCGCCGCAGGCCTGCTTGACGTCGGCGTTGCTCCCCACCGCCACGACCCGGCCGTCCCGCATGGCGACGGCCTCGGCCCACGGTTTGGCGGGGTCCCCCTGGTAGACTCGGCTCGACAGAATCGCAGTATCCATACTTCCTCCGCTTCTCGATTGGTAAGCCACCAGGCACTGGCTGAAGGCCCTCTGCCACAAGACGCACAAGATGCACATGGCAAACTGAACTTACCGCCATGAACCCGCCCGCAGATATCGGGCCTTGTGCTCCCTTGTGCTTCCTTGTGCGACTCAGTCCCCTGCGCCTCTGCCTCCCAGCTCCTCCGCGCCTCTGCGGCTCCTCGCCCTACCGCCGCGTCCGGGTCGTATGCGGGTCCAGGACGTCCCGCAGGCCGTCCCCCAGCAAGTTCAACCCCAGCACGGTGACGAAGATCGCCAGGCCCGGAAAGATGGAGATCCAGGGCGCCGTGAAGAGCTGCTCGCTCGCCGTGGAGAGCATCCCGCCCCAGCTCGGCGTGGGTGGCTGCGCACCCAGGCCGAGGAACGACAGGGACGCCTCGGTGAGAATGGCATAGGCGACGCCCAGCGTGGCGATGACCAGGATCGGCCCCACGATGTTGGGCAGGATCTGCTGTGAGCATGATCCGGATCCGGCCCTGGCCCAGCGCCCGGGCGGCCTGCACGTAGTCCAGGGATCGCGCCGCCAGCACCTGGGAGCGTGTCACCCGGCAACTGTAGGACCAGTTGGTGAAGCCGAGAGCCAGGAAGACGTTGAAGAGTCCGGGTCCGAGAACCGCCATGATCGCCAGGGCCAGCACCAGGGCGGGGATCGAGAGCATGATGTTGGTCAGGCCCATCACCAGGTCGTCCCACCACCGGCCCAGGAAACCCGCGGTGAGGCCCAGCAGCACCCCGATCAGGCTGTTCAGGAACTGCGTGATGAGCCCGATGGCCAGCGACACCCGGGCGCCGTAGATCACCCGCGAGAGGATGTCCCGTCCCTGCGTGTCCGTCCCGAAGAGAAACGTCCGGCTGGGAGGCTCCTCGGAGTGCAGCAGGTCGGCCTGAGTGATCGGATCGTAGGGCGCGAGGAGTGGGGCAAAGAGTCGCCATCAAGACGATCACCAGCGTGATCGCTCCCGCCGATCATCAGGTTCTTCTGCCGCTTGAGCGTCCGCAGCGCCCCGTTCATCGATACTCGATCCTCGGGTCGATCGCCGCGTAGAGGAGATCCACGGCCAGGTTGACGCACAGGAAGACCAGGATGATCAGCAGGATGCACCCCTGCACCACCGGGATGTCGCGCTGGAAGATCGTGTCCACCAGGAGCGATCCGATGCCGGGCCACGAGAAGAGCTTCTCCACGATGACCGTCTGGCCGATGAGCGAGCCGAACTGCAGCCCCGCCGTGGTGAGGACCAGGATGAGGGCGTTTCGGAAGACGTGCTTCCCGTTGATCGCCAGACGCGACAGCCCCTTGGCCGCGGCCGTCCGCACGTAGTCCGCGCTGAGGATCTCCATGACGGCGGCCCGCGTTGTCCGCGCCAGGAGCGCCATGTAGCCCACCCCCAGCGTGAGGGCGGGCAGCACCAGGTGGGTGAAGCTCCCATCCCCGTACCCCGAGGTGGGGAGGAGCTGGAGCTTCACGGACATCAGGAACATGAGGAGGAGGCCGAGCCAGAATTGAGGCAGCGAGACCCCCGAGACCGCTCCGATCATCGAACAGGCGTCCAGCCACGAGCCGTGTCGCAGCGCCGAGAGGAACCCCAGCGGCACCCCCACCGCGATGGCGATCGCCATGGCCGCCAGAGCCAGTTTCAGTGTGGGCCAGAACCGCGCCAGGAGCACCTGCCGGACATCCTCGCCCCGCAAAAACGAGAGGCCCAGGTCGCCGCGCGCCAGGTTCTTGACGTAGATTCCAGTACCGGACGTGGAGCGGCTTGTCCAGGTCCCATTTCTTCAGCATCTGCTCGACGTATTTCGCATCCATCCCTCGGTCCTGCACCCCGGCAGCCATCAGGGCGGCGTTGCCCGGCAGCACGTTGAGCAGGAAGAACATGATCAACGAGATCACCAGGATCGTCGGCACGAATTGCAGGATACGTCGGAACGCGTATGCGAGCATCACGAACTCATTCTGGAACTATGAGAAAACAGCCCGATCACGGATCCCCAAAGAGGCAGTCCGCGATCGGGCCGAAAATCCGCGGAATTTTCCAGTGCGATACCGCTGCTTCCGCGTACGCTGCTCAAAAAGGTTCAGATGCAAGGCGGCAGGCCGAAGGCCGAGCGAGGCGTACTGGAGGTACGTCGCAGCGAGTGCCGAGGCGCGGCCAACGCAGCAGATGGGCCTTTTTCAGCAGCGGACTACTTCTCCTTGGCCCGCGGCGACGAGTCGTCGATCCAGAGATCCGTCAGGTCCTGGTACATCATCTCGATGGCCACCGGCTTGATGCCCGTGCACCCACGGCTGGTGGGCGACGACCGCCTTGTTGTAGTTGAAGAACCAGATCGGCGCATCGTCCTTGAAGACGGCGTCCGCCTTGCGGAGGATGTCGTTCCGCTTGGCGATGTCCCGCTCCTTGCGCGCCGCCTCCAGGAGCTTGTCGAACTCGGGGTTGTTGTAGGTCACGAAGTTGCCGGCGGTCGGCGGGTTCGTCGACTCCCATCGGGCCAGGGCCTGCAGCGAGTCGCCGCCTGCGCCGCTGGACACCGACCAGATGAACGCCTGGTAGTCCAGCTTCTGGAGCCGCGGCGCCAGCGCCGCGCCCTCGACCTGCTGCGGCTTCACCGTGATGTTGATCGCCCTGAGGAACGGCATGAGCGCCTCGACCACCGGGATGCCCCAGGACTCGTTGCTGGTCCCGAGGCACTCGAAGGTGAAGCCCTTCTCGTACCCCGCCTCCTTCATCAAGCGCCTTGGCCTTCTCGACGTTGTACTCGTACCCCTTGGCCTTGGGATCGAACGCCGGGGACGTGTTGGGGCAGGTAGCCCACCGCCGGGTAGGCCTTGTCCTTCAGCAGGCGCTGGATGATCAGCTTGGAGTCGATGGCGTAGTTGATGGCCTGCCGCACCAGCTTGTTCTTGAACGGCTCGTAGTTCGGGTTGAAGCCGATCATGCGGGTGAACAGCTCGGCCACCTCGACCATGTTCTTGGAGATCTGGGGGTCGGCCTTGTACACGGGGTACTGCGCCGAGCCGACCACCGTCGCATCCAGCTCCTTGGCCCGGAAGGCGGCATCGCGGGCGGCGCCCTCGGGCATGATCTTGTACACGACCTTGTCCAGGTAGGGCTTCCCCTTCTCGAAGTAGTCGGCGTTCTTGATCAACACCACCTCGCTGCCCTTGACCCACTTGAAGAACTTGAAGGGGCCGAGACCGACCGGCTCCGCCCCGAAGGCGTCGCCTTTCTTCTCCACCTCTTCCTTGGGCAGGATGGCGGTGCCCCCCTCGTAGAGCGAGTAGGCGGGATCGACCGGTCGATCCATGACGATCTCGAGAGTGAAGTCGTCGACCTTGCGAAGGCCGGCGATCTTGGGCGCCTTGCCGTCTTCGAAGTCCTTGGCGCCCTTGATGATCCGGACGTATCGGGCCGCCGGCGACGCCGTCTTGGCGTTCATCACCCGCTCGTAGCTCCAGATGATGTCATCCGCGGTCATCTGGCGCCCGTTGTGGAACTTTACCCCTTTTCGCAGGGCGATCTTGTAGGTCAGGCCGTCGGCCGAGACGTCGACCTTCTCGCCCAGCTCCAGCTTCGGCCGGTTGGCGTTCTCATCCCAGCTGTAGAGGCTGCGGTTGATGTTGATGGTGACGATCTGGTCGTTGGTGTTGGGGGTCTTGTGCGCGTCCAGCGTCAGCACATCGCCGCCGTACGGCAGGACGAAGTTGAACGTCCCACCCGACCGCGCCGCGGACGCGACGCCCGCCATCAGGCCGAGAACCACGAGCGCCGCCGCGCAGGCCACATACAGTCTTCTCATCGAAACAACCCTCCTCTGTGCTCCGAAGTGATCAATCTCGAGCCGCTGTCTATCGACCGGGTTTCGTCCGTACGCCGGGTCAGGTCGGGCCACCTGTCGCACATTCCGCCGCAGGCGGCGAAACCTTCCCGATGGCTGATGGGAATGCCCTCTTGGGGTGGGGCGACCTGGAGAAGTCCGCGGAACGTCTGGCCGCCTCGCCGCCGACACGCCGTGCGTCCGGAGCCAAGGCACCACGCCGCGGGGACTGGAAAACCGGAACAGGATCGCGCAGACTGCTGATCGTGTCAAGAATGAAAACGAGAGTCGGCGGCGGGGCGATCCGATGCCAGACGCGCCGGGAAATCTCGGCCGGCTAGGGCTCCCGGGGAGACCTCGACCCCAGTCGAACGACCGCATCCCGAAGCCGTCGGTGCCGCTGCAGCAGCCGGAGATAGTCGGATTCCGCCGCTCCGGCCTTGGCCCGGAGGATCCGGACCAGATCGCGCTTTTCCGCCGCCGTCCAGCGCCCGAGACCGGGCACCAGCGCCAGGACCGGCGCAAACTCCTCGAATGCCTTCCTGGCCGCTCCGCGCAGGGTGCCGATCTGCACGCCGAGCGCCCGCGCCACGGCGGCAGCCGATCCCGCCCGGAACCGGGCGGCATCCCCGCCGTACCGTGTCGCCATCAATCGCTGGACCGCGAACCCGATGTTCCGAACCCCGAACCGGTCCCAGACGCCCCGCTCGGTTCCGGGCAGCTCGAGGAACAGGTGGCCGGTCGCCAGCCGCCGCAGGGTGCGCGCCGACGTCCGGTATCCGGGCGTCGCGGCGATCTTGCGCTCCTCCCGCTCCGCGATCCGCAGCAGCTCCGGCCGGCCGGGGCGAAAGCCGAGCTTCCGATAGAACCAGAAGGCGCCCGACTCGATCGCTTCCTCGTTGTCCAGCCCGATCTGGTACGGGTACACCGAGACGCAGGTCACGCCCAGGACCGCGTGGAGCATCCGGAGCGCCTGGGCGTAATTCCAGGCCGACTCGCCGTCGCGGAACGTGTAGAACGTGTTGAAGCCGACCTCCAGCCACTCGAACAGACCGATGGCCTCGATGTAGTTGATCGGAACCCCGTTCTTGAGGCTGAAGCCCGCGACGTAGGCCCGGAGCGGCAGACGGCGTGCCGGCGGCAGCCCCCAGAGGTAGATCTGCCAATCCCCGCCCCACGTCGGCCCGGAGAACGGATGCCTGGGTCGCCGTAGGTCGTGCCCCAGAGCTCCCGGCGGCGCACGGTCATGATCTCCCGCATCAGGTCCAGCGCCTTCTCGCCATCCCGACGCGAGAGTCGCTCCACCCGAAGCGGCGCGCGCATCTCTTTGACCAGATCAACCTCGCCCCGACGGATGAACGGCCCGGGGTGGTAGAACACCCGCCGAACGCTCCGCCAGTTCCGGGTGCGGCTCGCGCGGAGATTGTCCAGATCCCACCGGACGGTCAGCTCCAGCGAGTCGAAGAGCTCTGCCCGCTCTCGCTCGGACCGCGGCAGCCGCTCGAAGCGGGACACGAGCCAGGCCAGGTCCCGACCGGCGCCGCCCCTCGCCGAGCGCAGCCACCTCAGGTAGGGCACGTCGGCCTCGACATAGGCGTCGTCATCGAGCAGCGGCAGGAACCGGGGCAGGGTCTCGCCCAGACGCGTCTGCTTGTCGTAACCGTCCCACGCCACGTCCACGCGCCCCGGGAAGCGCTTGAGGAGCCAGCGCGATACGTCGTAGTTGAGGCGGTCCTCGATGACGGTGCCCGGCGATGCCCGACACCTCCATCGGGTCAAGCGGCGACAGGTCCGCACCCGCCGCGCGCAGCGCCGCCACCCGCCGGTGGAACGAGGAGAGCAGCCCCTCCGTCTGTCGGACGACTCTCGGCGCTCGGCGGGAAGGCCCGGAGAAAGAGCAGCGCCTCGTGGAGGCGGATCAACGATTCGGCGTCGCGTACCCGCAGCACCGGCCGCGAGCGTTTCCGCAGGCGCCGTCTCGGCTGCTCGCGCCGCCTCCGCTCGAGCCGAAGCGCCCTCTCGATCTCTTCCAGGCCGCTGCCAGCAGCCCGATCTGCCCGGTCGTCGGCTGCGCATTCAGTCCGCTCCGTCCTCTGGGCGTCGCGCGAGGGTCTGGAGTACACCGCAGCGCCGAGCGCCAACGCGGCGTGGGCTTATGCGCCTTTCGCCCGGAGGACGTCCCGCCGCCGCGCAGACCGCTTCGGCCGTCAGGCCGTAGTGGGGGAACAGCTCCTCCAGGGGGCCCGAGGTGCCGAACTCGTCGCGGATCCCGACCCGCCGGAGCGGCACCGGGCAGGCGTCGCCCAGGACCTCGGCCACCGCCCCGCCCAGGCCGCCCAGGACAGTGTGATTCTCCGCCGTCACCACCGCCCCGGTGCGGCGCGCGCGCGCGACGATCAGGTCCGCGTCCAGCGGTTTGATCGTCGACACATTGATCACATCCGCCGCGATGCCCTCCGCTCGCCAGGATCTCGGCCGCCTGGAGGCAGCGCGAGACCATCAAGCCGGAGCCGATCAGGGTGACGTCCGTCCCCTCGCGAAGCAGGGTGGCCTTGCCGAGCCGGAACGCATAACCGTCGGGCGACACGCGGGGACACGGTCCGCCGATGTCGCCCCGCACCAGGCGAAAGTACACCGGGCCGCGGTGCAGGACGACGGCAGCCAGCGCCTGGCTCATCTCCAAGGCGTCCGCCGGCTCCACGACCGTCAGGTTCGGAATGGAGCGCATGATCGGCCAGGTCCGAGACCATCTGATGGGTGGCGCCCGTGTTCGGGCTGGTGAGACCCGCGTAGAGGCCGCACACCTTCACGTTCAACTCGGCGTAGGCCGCCTGGATGGTCACCTGGTCCAGGGCGCGGCGCGACGAGAAGCAGGCGAAGAGGGGAACGATGGGGACGAACCCCATCCGGGCGAGGCCGGCGGCGAAGCTCACGGCGTTCTGCTCGGCGATCCCCAGGTCGATGAAACGCTCCGGAAACGCCTTGGCGAAGGCCACCGCGGCGGTGGGCATGGCCGTCTGGCAGTCCAGCGACGACCACGTTGGGGTTCGCCTGTCCGAGGGCGACCAGCGCATCCCCGAAGAGCGCCCGGATGTTCCCCTCGGCGACGCCGTACATGGCGAGATTGGCCGTGCTCATCGCGCCACCTCCGCCATCGCCGCCTGGTACTGCTCGGCGGTCAGGTGCCCGGCGTGCCAGCCGTCGCTGGCCTCCATGAAGGAGACCCCCTTCCCTTTGACGGTGTGCGCCAGGACCACCCGGGGCTTTCCGGGGGCGGTCTCGGGACGGCGCGCCGCCGCCAGCGTCTGGATCAGGGCCGGCAGGTCGTGGCCGTCCACCTCCAGCACGTGCCAGCCGAAGGCCGCCCACTTGGCCCCGAACGGATCGAGGGTCATCACGGCGTTTCGCGGGCCGGTGACAAAGCGGTTGTTGTCGTCCACGACCGCCACCAGGTTGTCGAGGCCGAAATGCGCGGCGGACATCGCGGCCTCCCAGGTCTGGCCCGCGGTGCACTCCCCGTCGGAGAGGACGGCGAAGACGCCGACCGGCGACGCACCCTCGTGCTGGGTCCGATACCGGCCACCCCACGCCATCCCGACCCCCGCCGACAGCCCCATCCCCAGCGAGCCGGTCGGAATCTCCGCCCCGGGGGTATCCATGTTGACGTGCTCCTGCAGGATGCTGTGCGGCCGGTTGAACGAATCGAACAGCCGTTCTCGCGGAAAGAACCCCCGCCAGGCCATGGCGACGTACATGGCCGCCGAGGCGTGGCCCTTGGACAGAATGAAGCGATCGCGGGCCGGCCACTCGAGGTTCCGCGGATCCAGCCGGAGCGTCTGAAAGAAGAGGACCGCCAGGATCTCCACCAGCGAGAGCTCGCCGCCGATATGACTGGAGCCGGTGCCCGAATGTATGGTCAGATCCAAGAGGTCCTTGCGGAACTCCCGGCAGAGCAGGCGGATCGTCTCCGCGTCTGCCGGCACCGGAATCGCGCCGGGTTCAAGGTTCGCGTTGTCTCGGTGACTCATCTGTGTGCCGCTCCTTTCGTCGGATGGCTCGCGCTCTGCATTGGCCATCTCGGCACCGAAACAATACCTGCGCAACCGATGCGTGCGGCGCCGAGCGATACGCCCTGAAGACTCCTTTCCTGGCGTGTTCTGGATGCGTGAGGTCGGCGTCGGCACGGTTCTCCCCGGCTCGCCGCCTGGCGGCGCCCCCGGGCGGCACGGCGCGCGTAGTATCGCCTCGGTCGCCGACCGGGCGGTTCATGGTGAGCGGAGGATCACCACTGGAGATCCTTTCCTGGCGTGTTCTGGATGCGTGAAGTCGGCGTCGTGCACGGTTCTCACCGGCTCGCCGCCGTGAGGCGAGTCGCCTGGGTCGCGCCGCACGCGTAGCATCGCCTCGATCGCCGACCGCCGTCAAGGCGGTACCGGTGTCCGCTTGCGAGGGGTCCGTACAGGGCCCAAATCGAAACCCGGCAGGGAGCTGAGGGAGCGGGCGCGTGGTCGGGCGCCGTCCGCCTATTCCACCGTCACGCTCTTGGCCAGGTTGCGGGGCTGGTCCACGTCGCAGCCCTTGCGCACCGCCATGTGGTAGGCCAGGAGCTGCATGGGAATGGTCAGGAGCACCGGCGTGAGCAGGTGCGAGGTGCGTGGGCACGGCCAGGCAATGGTCCGCCTTGCCGGGCAGGTCCGTATCCCCCTCCGAGCAGACCGCGATGACGATCCCGTCGCGCGCCTTGACCTCCTGGATGTTGCCCAGGATCTTCTCGTAGACCCGGTCCTGCGGCGCCAGGATCACCACCGGCATCTCCTCGGTGATGAGGGCGATGGGGCCGTGCTTCATCTCGCCGGCGGGATAGCCCTCGGCGTGGATGTAGGAGATCTCCTTCAGCTTGAGCGCCCCCTCCAGGGCGATCGGGTAGTTGATGCCGCGCGCCAGGTAGAGAAAATCCGTCTTCGCGTGGAACCGGTGGGCCAGCCGCTCCAGCTCCGCGTCCAGGTGGAGCACCGTCTCGATCTGCTGGGGCAGCCGCACCAGGTCCCCGAGGAGTTTGCGCACCCGCTCCGCGTCCAGCGTGCCTCGCTTCCGCCCGCAGTAGAGCGCGAAGAGGTACAGGGCCACCACCTGGGCCGTGAAGGTCTTGCTGGCGGCGACGCCGATCTCGGGGCCGGCGTGGGTGTACAGGACCCCGTCCACCTCCCGCGTGATCGAGCTGCCGACCACGTTGCAGACGGCGAAGGTGCGGCAGCCGCGAGCCCGCGCCGCCTTGATGCCGGCCAGCGTGTCCAGCGTCTCCCCCGACTGGCTGATGGCCATGACCAGCGTGTCGCCGTCGACGACGGGGTCGCGGTAGCGGAACTCCGAGCTGTAATCCACCTCCACCGGGATCCGGCACAGCTCCTCGATCATGAACTTCCCGATCAGCGCCGCGTGCCAGGCCGTGCCGCAGGCGATCAGGACCATCTTCCGGACCTCCGGCAGGGCCTCGTCCAGCGCCTCCATCCCCTCGAAGAAGATCTGTCCGGAATCCTCCGAGAAGCGTCCGCGGATGGTGTCCCGCACGGCGCGCGGCTGCTCGTAGATCTCCTTCAGCATGAAGTGCTTGTAGCCGCCCTTCTCCGCCAGGATCGGGCTCCACCGCACCGTCTCGACGGCTCGCTGGACCGGCTCCCCGGCCAGCGTCGTGATCTCCACCCCCTCCTTCGTGAGAACCACCATCTCCCCGTCGTTCAGGAAGAGCACGTTCCGGGTGTGGCTGAGGATGGCCGGGATGTCGGAGGCGAAAAAGAAATCCCCGTCCCCCAGGCCGACCACCAGGGGGCTCTCGCACTTCGCCCCCACGATCCGGCTCGGGTCTCCTTTCCACAGGACGCCGATGGCGTAGGCGCCCCGGAGGTCGTTCAGCGCGCGGCGTACCGCCACCTCGATGTCCGGCTTCTCGGCGAGGTATTTCTCGATCAGGTGGGCGATGACCTCGGTGTCGGTCTCGGAGCGGAAGCGGTGTCCCTCCGCGATCAGCTTCTCCTTGAGGCCGAGATAGTTCTCGATGATCCCATTGTGGACCACGACCAGGTCGCCGGTGCAGTCCGTGTGCGGGTGGGCGTTCTCCTCGGTGGGCCGCCCGTGCGTCGCCCAGCGGGTATGTCCGAGGCCGACCGTCCCGACCAGGTTGGCGCCCCAGACGACGTTCTCCAGCTCCTTGATCTTACCCACCGACCGGTGCACCACCATCTGTCCCTGCTCCAGCACAGCCAGCCCGGCGGAATCGTAGCCCCGGTACTCCAGCCGCTTCAGCCCGTCCAGCAAGATCGGTACGACCTTCTTGTCCCCGATGTACCCGACGATTCCGCACATGGGCTACCGTCCTTGTGTTCGACGTTCACGGTTCGCGGTCCGACGACACGCCGGTGCGACGGTTCGACGGTTCGGTAGTTCGGCAGTTCCACGAACTGACGGCGCGGCCGAACCGCCGACGCCTGTTCCGACGCCCCTGCTCCTGTCTATACGGAGGCTGGCTGGAGGTCGAAATTCCTTGCGTACAGGTCGCTCACCTGCCGCAGCTCATCCCGGCTCAGGTCCGGCACGTCCGAGGCCGCCACGAACTCCTGGAGTTGCTCCTCGGTGTAGATGTTGGGCAAAACGGAGGCAAAGCAGGGCTCTGCCAGGATCCACCGGATCGCCGCCTGGGCGATCGTGCGCCCGGTCCCGTCGATCAGGAAGCGGAGCCGCTCTACCTTCTTCAGACCGGCGTCCAGCCAGGCCTTCTTGCGCTCGTCGCTGCTCACCCGGAAGAACCGGTGGTCGTCCTTTCCGAACGTCGTCTCCTGCGTGTAGCGGCCCTCCAGCAGGCCGGAGGAGTGCGGCACGCGCACCATGAGGCCAACGCCGTGGGTCGTGGCGAGCGGGATCAACGGCGCGCCGATCTGCTGCTCCAGCAGGTTGTAGATGATCTGGGTGGTCATCCGCCGCTCCGTCACGCAACACCGCCCCTCGTCGGCCTGTCGCAGGTCGATGGCGGGCCCCAGCGTCGCGCCGTAGTGTCGGACCTTCCCCTCGGCCTTCAGCCGATCCAGCTCCGCGAACAGGTCATCTCGCCTGAGCGTGTCGATCCGCGGGTTGTGGAGCTGGTACAGGTCAATCCGGTCCGTCGCCAGGCGGCGCAGGCTCGCCTCGCAGGCCCGCCGCAGGTAGGCCGGCGTCCAGTCCTGGGGGCGCTCGCGCTGGCCCGGCTGCACACCAGGATGGGAGTAGAAGTCGTACCCGAACTTGGTCGAGTAAACGACCCGGTCGCGATTCCCCTCGAAGGCCTTCGCCAGGATCGTCTCCCCGAGGCCATCCCCATACACGTCCGCCGTGTCGTAGAAGGTGACCCCGAGGTCCAGCGCCCGCCGTAACAGCCGGATGCCCACCGCCTCGTCCGTGATTCCCCACATGGTGGTGCCTACCGTCCAGACACCGAAGCCCACTTCGGATGCCACCAGGTCGGTGGCGCCGAACGTCCGATATCGCATCGCTCTTCCCCTTCCCCGAAAAGCGCGTCCAGAGCATCCAACCGGAACAGCACTCGGGTCGCCGCCACCGCAGATTCCTGTCCCCGGTTCGGTTCCTACTCTCTGTCCCCCGCCGTCGGCCCCTGTCCGACGCATGCGACCAGATTTTTCATTGCGGTGGCCACCTTCCGGGGGTCGTGCCGGATGGTGTCCAGCTTGTGGAGCGACCGCTTTCCGCGCCAGTCGTCCTCCACGAAGTCCCCCACCACCGGCATCGGACCCATCGCCTTCACCCGCCGGATCTCCTCCGGCGTCACCGGCATGAAGTGCACGTCGTCCGCGCCGTAGGTCGCTACGACCTCTGGCGAGGGGATCTCGATATTCAGCAGCACGTAGTCCAGGTGCCCCTCCCCCAGGTAGCGTAGCATCTCACGGACGTGGGCAGTCGGGTCGAAACCGTCCGTTTGACCCGGCTGGGTTGTCGTGTTGCAGACGTAAGCCGTCTTGCCCCGGCGGCCCCGGATGGCATGCCGGATGGGCAGGGGCAGGAGGCTCGCCAGAACGCTACAGTACAGGCCGCCGGGGCCGAGCACCACCAGGTCCGCGTCCTGAATCGCCTGCAGGCAGGTCTCCGAGACCCGGGCGTCGTTCGGCTCCAGGAAGACCGTCACGATTGCGGGCTTACTGGTGGCGCGCACGTTCACCTCGCCTCGCACCACCGAGTCGTCGGCGAGCCGCGCGCACAGCGTGGCCGGCGACGACGGGACCGGCAGAACCCGCGCCCAGCAATGCAGGACCCGCGCCGCCGCCTCCACGGCCTGCTCGAAGTCTCCGAGCACCTTGGTGTAGGCGGTGAGGATCAGGTTGCCGAGCGCCATGTTACGCAGGGCGGAATCCTGCACGGGCTGGAACCGGAACTCGAACAGGTCCGCCAGGACCCGGAGCTCCGGCGACGGGCCCGAGGCGGCGGTGAGCACTGCCCGGATGTCCCCCGGTGCGGGCACGCCGAACTGTTCCCGGATGACGCCGCTGCTGCTGCCGCAGTCGGTCGTGGCCACCAGGGCCGTGACCTCCCAGCCGGCGTCCCGGAACCCCTCCACGATCAGCGACGGTCCCGAGCGTCCGCCCAGCGCCACGATTCGCGGGGCGGGGCGGGGCGGTCCGTCGGTCACCTCTTCGCCCTTGCCGCCCGGATGGCGGCCGCCCGGCCCTCCTTGTTGACCTGCTGCGCCCGCCCGAATGCCAGGGCATCCGGCGGGACCTCCTGGGTGATCGTGGAGCCCGCGGCCACGTACGCCCCGCGCCCGATCCGAGCCGGGGCCACCAGGCAGGAGTTGGAGCCGATGAAGGCCTCGTCCTCGATGATCGTCTGGTGCTTGCCGAACCCGTCGTAGTTGCAGGTGATCGTTCCGGCGCCGACGTTCACCCGCTCCCCGACCGTGCTGTCCCCCAGGTAGGTCAGGTGCGGGACCTTGGAGCCTTCGCCGATCACCGATTTCTTGACCTCCACGAAGTTCCCGATCTTCACCTTGCGCCGGATCCGGTTGCCGGGTCGGAGGTGCGCGTACGGCCCGATGGCGCATTCGTCGGCGATCTCGGCCTCCAAGATCACGCACCCGTCAAGCACCGTCGCCCGGTTTCCGATCTCGGAGTCCCGGATCCGGCACCCGGCGTGTACGGTGCACCCCTCCCCGATCCGGGTGCGCCCTTCGAGCTGCACCTGGGGATAGAGGACCGTGTCGCGGCCCACCGTCGCCAGCACCGACACGTGGGTCGTGGCCGGATCCAGGCAGGTGACCCCCGACTCCATCAGCCGCTCCACGACCCGTCGGCGCAGGATGCCGTACGCCTCTGCCAGCTCGGCCCGGGTGTTGATCCCGAGCACCTCCCGGGAGTCCTCGGCCAGGACCGTGGCGATCCGGCCGCGCGCCCTCATCAGGACGGCTAGGACCTCGGGAAGGTACAACTCTCCCTTGACGGCCGACGGCCGGACCTTATGGAGCGCCGCGAACACGCGGGGCAGGTTGAAACAGTAGATGCCGGTGTTGATCTCGCTGACGCGCCGCTGGGCGGTCGTCGCCTCCACCTCCTCGACTATGCCGCGGAACGCGCCGCGCGGGTCCCGGAGAACCCGACCGTATCCCGTAGGATTGGCGAGGCGGGTGGTGACCACCGTGGCGACCGCGCGCGCCTTGGCGTGGGTGGCGAGCAGGCGCTCCACCAGCTCGTCGGACAGCAGGGGCACGTCCCCGTTCAAGACCAGAACCTCTCCGACCACCCCCCGCAAGGCCTCCTCCGTCTGGAGCACGGCGTGGGCGGTCCCGCGCTGTTCCGCCTGCAGGATGAACTCCACCGAGTAGGCTGTCAGCGCCTCGCGGACCCGGTCCGCCTGATGGCCGATCACGACCAGCGTCCGTTTCACGCCGAGACGACGGCACAATTCCAGAACGTGCGCCGCCATCGGCAACCCGCCCAGGGAGTGGAGCATCTTGGGAAGGTCGGAACGCATCCGCGTTCCCTGGCCGGCAGCCATCACAATGGCGCAGACATCCTGGGGCGTTGGAGGGGAAGTGATCTTGGTCAACGACATGGACGACCTCCATCTCCGCAGGTCCGGACGAAACACGATGAGAACCCTATACAATAGCGAGTGATGTTAGCACACCAAATTATGACGAAGAAGCGGATTAACTCGGACGGATCGAGCGCACGGAAGCACTGGGCGGTTCGTTAGGTTGCGATGAGGAGATGATAGGAATTAGCTTTCGGGGGCCCCGCGACGAACCGGGCGCCGACCGCGCCGCACCCCCGGCGTGACTCGGCCTAGCGCCCGAGGCCTTTCAAGTACTGCAGGTCGTCGCGCAGTTTGGCCTCGACCGGCTGCGCAGTCTGGCCCGTCGCCTGCGAGAGCGTCTCACCGACGAACCCGGTGGCACCCGGAAGGACGACCCCACTCAGATTCTCATTGGAGAGATACCCTGCGTAGCCGTGCACCGAGAGGATTCGGATCATCTCTTCCCAGTCCACGATTCCCGCGTCGAGCGCTTCCCATCTCCACGCCCAGCCCCCTTCCCGATACCAGGCGGTGTTCTTGACGTGCACGTGGGCCAGGTAGTCCCCGATCACCTCCAGGCCGAGCCTCCAGTCCTCCCTACCCTCAATGATCATGTTGGCGGGATCGTAGATGACGCCGACGCGTGCCGGATCGAACGGCTTGAGCAGGAGATAGGCCAGGCTCGGGCTCGCAATCGCCGTCCGGAAATGAATCTCGCAAAGCGCCTTGGCCTGAAATGGTTGGATGACCTTGACCAAGGCCTCCACGCCTCGCTGGGCCTCCGCCAGCACTTCCCAGTACGATCGCGTGCCGTCGAGGGGAGGCCCCAACGACACCCTGACGCCCCGCGCGCCCAACCGATCCGCCGCCTCGAACACGGGCAGTAGCTTCTCGATGTCGGTCACGGACAGGTAGGTCCCCAGCACGGGAACCTCGAGCCCCGTCCGCGACATCAGAACCGTCAGCCTGCCAACACTGGACAGGAGTTGATCCGGGGCCACATGGTAGTCCTCCTTCACGCGCAGCTCGACCCCGTCATAGCCTAGCTGGCTCAGGAGCTGAAAAACCTCGTCGAGGCCCCGATCGGGAAGCAAGACCGTGAACGCGCTGTGCTTCATGCTGCCCCCCATCTCGCCTCCAGGCCCGAACCCGCGCTTCCATGTCGGCCAGAAAACGCCCATCGACGGCAATCACGTGGACGTGCCGGATGATGTCGAAGTATTCCTCGATCAACGCCGCCCAGGAAAGGCGCTCGGCCTTCGTGTTTTCGTACAGTAGATAACGGCGCCGGTGGTTGCGTGGCAGGGAGGGCGCTTGGGCCGCACCCCTGCGGGCCACCCGATGAAGCCACGTCAAGCGGGGACAAACTTCAAGGCGACGCCGTTGATGCAGTAGCGGAGTCCCGTCGGCTTGGGCCCGTCGTCGAAGAGGTGGCCCAGGTGGCCGCCGCATCGGCCGCAGTGTACCTCGGTTCGCCTCATGAAGAAGCTCTCGTCGACTGCCGTCCCGACGGCCCGCTCGATCGGCGCCCAGAAGCTGGGCCAGCCGGTGCCGCTGTCGAACTTGGTCTCCGATTTGAACAGGGGAAGCTCGCAGCCTGCACAGACGTACACCCCCCGGCGATGCTCCTTGTTGAGGGGGCTGGTACCTGCCCGTTCCGTTCCGTGCTGGCGCAGGACGTAGTACTGCTCTGGGGTCAGTAGTCGCTTCCATTCCGCATCGGGTCTTGTGACCTCGAATGAGATTGTCTGGGGTGCGGCGGCTCGCGCGGTATCACGGGTTGACATGTACCCCGCGAGGGCCACCGAGGCACCGCCCATCCATGCGCAGAACTGTCGGCGCGTCATGTTCTCCCTCCGGTTCAGGTGCACGCGGCGGCTCGCGCCTGGTGGTCCGGCACTTTCTTTATGATGCAGGATGAAGCAGATCAGGCGCCGTGCCGGCCGCCACCGTAGCGGCCCTCGTCTCGCGCCGTGTCAAACATGGCCACGATGTTCGGCGGGGGCACGTTGACCTGGATGTTGTGGATGGAGCCGAAGACGAAGCCGCCCCCGGGCGCCAGGTCCGCCAGGCGGCGCCGGACTTCATCCCGCACCCCGGCGGGCGACCCGTGTTGGAGGATGCCGGTGTCGCATCCGCCGCCCCAGAAACTGATGTGGCGGCCGTATTCCCGCTTGAGTCGGGCGGTCTCCATCCCCGCCGCGTTCACCTGCACCGGATTCAAGATCTCCACTCCTACGTCAATGAGATCGGGGATCGCCCAGGCGACGGAGCCGCACGCGTGCAAGAGGAGCCTGGCGCTCGTCCGGCGCCGGATGGCGTCGACGATCCGCCGGAAACGGGGCTTGAAGAGCCGACGGAAGAGGTCCGGCGAAAAGAGCGGCCCCCGCTGGTCGCCCAGGTCGCCTTCCATCTGAACGACATCAATGGCATCACCCACCTGGGCCAGGACAGCGTCCCACAGGGCGACATACCAGTCGGTGATCCGCTCGGCCAATGCCTCGATCAACTCCGGCTGCAGGCCGAGGTCTACCATGGCCTGTTCGAGCCCGCGCAGGTAGAAGGCCAACCACCAGACACCGACCGTCGGGGCATTCAGGAGAATCGCCTTGTCACGGGCGGCGCTGGCGATCCGGATCGGTTGCAGGATCCCGGCGAGGCGGTGCGGATCGGCCGGGTCGGGAAAGGGGTAACGTTCAATCTCCGCCACCGTCTGCGCCGCAGCCAAAGGATAGCCGACGGGGTCGTAGTAATACCCGCCGGGGGGCATCCGCATCGTGATCCCCCATTCGTCGGCGTAGCTATCGGTCTCCGGGTCCAGCCGAAAGGCATACCGGCCGCCGGACCCGACCGGGAAGGCGATCACGTCCGTGGCGAACCGCGCGAGCAGGCGGGGGTCAGGCTCGGCGCTGTTGTTGAGATAACTGCGGATTGTATCCGCGCCGTCATCCAGGCCGAGGTGCCGCTTCAAGGCCCGATGGGCAGAGACGTGAATGCTGTGGCGGGCCCCGAAATCAATGGGGACGCGATCCGGCTCCTCGTGCCGCAGCGCGATCAATACCCGCTCCTTGGAGGTTGGTGAGCTCATCGGATGGGTCCTCCGTGTGGGGTCGGCTGAACGGGGCGGCGTGTACCCGCGACATGGCAGAGGGGGCACGAAAAACGCTCAGCGGAACCTGGCGGGCTGCCCCAGGGCCGCCCCAGCCGTCCAGGTCAAGCCACGCCCCCGGAATCGGGGGAGTCTCTGGCGAACCGGACACAGCTGTCAAGAGCCCAAACCGTTCAGCCGCATGACCATCGGCATGCGCAGGAATAGCGAGGATGGTGGACCATACTCCTGCTCAGGAAGGTCGGCGTGAATGCGAGCATTGTTCGACTACCATGCGGTTGCGAACGAAGAATCACGAGCCTAATGGAGCAGGGTCAGAGGGTTCCGGCCTGCAGCCGCCAGAAACGCTGTGTGGCGGCGACGACGGATGTGCCGCTTCATGTCGGACGGAGCGCCCTGCCAGGGGCCCAAAGGACATGGTGAACGCACCGCGCCTGCCGGATCAAGCCCGCTTCTTGACCCCAATCGTGTACCGGCCTGTGGCGGTCGCCTGCTTGTGTCGCACCGAGAGCCAATACGAGCCGGACTGCAGCTTGCGCACGATGCGCGCATTGAGCCCGCGGCCGCGGTCATCGTCCCAGGCCAGCACCGCCCCGGGGTCGGCCGGGCCGTGCAGCGTGAGTACGGTGTCGGTCGGGCCCTCGGTGGTCATGATGTAGGTGCCAGTTGCGGCCACCGTGAAGTGGTAGGAGTCCACTTCGCCACTGGTGGCGAGATCGGCCGCCAAGCGCGCGCCGCCCACGGTGAGCTCCACCATGCTCGGCGCGTTCTTCGGGTATTGCCGCCGCATGAACTCGATGTCGGTGGCGGAGAACTCGGTGTTCCAGCCGATCGCGTAGGAGCCGATGGTCAGCGAGTCGGGCACCGCGTACTCCATGATCGAGGTCGGGTCGAAGGCGGTGTGGTTGGTGCTGTCCTCGGAATAGACCTCGAAGATGTTGAAGTCCACGTCGTCCTGTGTCCAGCCCTGCTGCGCGTAGTAGGCGTAGACCTTGGGCTTGTCCCAGGGGATCTGGCCCAGCGCCGCCGGGTTCTGGTGCTCGTGGATCATGCCCAGCGCGTGGCCGAACTCGTGGCGCACGACGCGCTGGTACTCGCGCAGCGAGGTGGTCGGCTCGAGCCAGCCGTAGTTCATCGTCGGCTTGGTCGGCGGCGACGGTGAGCGCATCGGTGCCCACCGTCGACCACGAGAAGCCCTTCCTCGGCGAAGCTGATGCGGATCTGCGCCGTGCCGCTGGTCACGAACTCCAGCGTCAGGTTGGCCAGCGTCTCCCATTCCTTGGCGATCGCCTGCACCTTGGCCTGCACCTCGGGTAGGCCGTCGAGGAACTTCACCCTCAGCGTGCGGCCGTTCTCCCACAGCTTCATGCGTCTCGACCGCGGCACGCGTTCGGCCGGGGCCGCTGCGCATCGGGGTGATGCGGGTGTTGTCGACACGCTCGTGGGTCGCAGCCTCGTCGCTCGACGAGCCGCCGGCGTCGCCGGTCAGGCCGGGCACGTAGGGCGAACAGATCTTGCAGGTGTGGCGCATGGGGGGCTCCTTGTCGTTACGAAGGGAGTCAGCCATGGGCGCGCAGCGAACGCACGGCGACGTTCGGGTTCGTCATGGCCAGGTTCTCCAGCGTGTCCGGCGCCAGCGCGATGTCGGTGGCCGGCGCGGATCACCGCGACCAGCAGCACGACGCGGTTGTCGCGCAGACCGGCCAGGTTGAGGTCGAAGCTGGCCACGCCGGAGTGCAGTGCATCGACGTCTGGCCGGTCAGCGTGCGGCGGCGCGTGGCGAGCGTGCTGCCGACGAAGCTCCAGCCGTTGCCGACGGTCTGCGAGGTGGTGCCGGTCGGTGAATTCAGCACCTCGTTGACCGCCGCCGTCCACGGCACGTTGCCACTGAACCAGGTGCTGCTGTCGCTCCAGCTCGCAGCGTTCCTCGTGCGCGGGTCGATCCACTTCAGCAGCGTCACGCGAACGTCGGCGCCGTCGCGCGCGTCGAGGCCGCGGTGATGCACGACGATGTCGACCTTGCTGGCGCGGCGCGGCAGCGTGCACGAGGTCCGGCCCCGATCACCTTCGGTGAACGCCGCGGAGAACTCCTGCAGGTCGGCCTCGGTGGGCGTGCCGGCCCCCCAGGGCTCGGCGGTGGCGTGCGGGCGCCGCCATGCTCAGGTTCCAGAACGCTGCATTGATGCTCACCGTGGCGGGCGTGCCCGCCGGCGGCGGCACGAGCGGTGCACCCAGGTCGCGCAGCACCTCGTTGAACCAGCCGTCCCACAGGCCTGTCGGGCGCACGCGCAGGTCGCCGGTGCGGGCGCGCAGCGCGGACTGGAAGCGGCGCAGCACTTCGCGGTCCATGCCGGCGGTCGCCTGCGTCCACGGCAAGGTCGACGGCGCCGCTTGCGACGTCGACGCGCGGCGCGGCCGCAGGTCAGGGCTGCCGTGCCAGGAGCGATCGGTCACACCGTCGCGCTGCTTGCCGAAGGCGCGCGCGCGGTGGCGCAGGTCGTCGTCGTGGGCGCGGAGGTAGGTGAGGTCGGGCAGGTCGGTGCTGTCCAAGCGGAGCTCCCACACGCCGCGCGAGGCGATGCCGGCGCGCAGCAGGCGCAGGCCGTCGTCGCTAAAGATGGCCAGGTCCTCGACCGCGGCCTCGGGCAAGCCGTTCACGCGGTCCTGCCAGATCCACGTGGGCGGGTTGCTGCCGTTGAGCGTGCGAATGCCCCGCCACACGCCCACCGTGGTGCCGACCCACACCTCGTCCGGAAACTGCGGATCGCACGCGATGGCGGTCACCGGGGCGGGAACGGCGTTCGTGCGCAAGCTGGTGGGGTACCAGCGGTCCGTGCCGTCGAACCACCACAGCGTGTCCACCGCATCGTCGCCGGCCTTGCCGATGGTGCCGAGGTAGAGCGCGCCGCGCGTGCCGCGCACCGTGGGGGGCTGTCCGGCGCCGGCCGGCGGCTCCAGGTTCACCGCGATGTCGGTCCACACGCTCGCGTTGCGCAGCGCCTTGTCGGCCGACGTGGTGTCCTTCTTGGGCTTCACGCTCTTGTCGAGGATCATTTCCGGCGTCCAGCTGCCGGGGCCCGACGCGGCGTCGGAGCCGGCCGTGCGCGCGTAGCGCTGCAGCCGTCCTTCACCTAGCACCCAGGCCACCTCGGGGCTCTGCCAGCGGCAGACGGTGATCTTCTGGCCGAAGCTGTCGTGATCGAGGTTGCCTGCGGGCGGAGGGTTGCCGCTGGGCAGCGTGACCCAGCTGGTGCCGAAGTTCTCCGTGTACCAGACCCGCGAGGTGCCGATGATCACCTGCGTGATGTCCTGCAGTCCCGCCGGCGCCGCGGCGCGGTGCTTCGCGATCGCTGCCGGTGTCGAATAGAAGGCGCATTTGTCGCGGCTGTTCTCGCCGGCCACCAGCGCCACCGAGAACGTGCCGTCCGACGAGGTCCAGCTGCCGCGGAAGTACTGCCGCAGGTAGCGCGTGGGTTGCGTCGGGTCGAAGGCCACGCCGCCGCCGTCGCCGTCGTCGTCGTGGTTCCAGAACCTGGCTGACCGCCGGCTGATGACGCCGTTGTCCTGCAGCCCCGCCACCACATGGCCCTCGCAGCTCGAGTGGCAGGCAATGTAGTTCGACTCGATGACGCTCAGGCCGTCGTTCACCGCCACGAAGCCCACCAGCCGCGTCGGGTGGTCCGAGCGGTAGACGCCGCCGTCGCATGCCGCCCAAAGGCGGTTGCCGCCGTTCGAGTAGGCCAGGTCGTGCACGTCGGCATGCACGCCGGCCCCCAGCATCTGCGGCGGGTTGGGTTGGCCGAACGTGAGCACGCCGGCATTGAGTGCGACGTCGGCGGACACGATGGCGCCGTCGTCGGTGTTGCCGCTGTTCAGCAGCGTGGTGCCGCTGGGCGTGACGGATGGAAAGGTGCTGCCGCCCACGACGACGTGATCCTTCTGCGTGGGGTGGACGGCCAGCGCGATGTCGTAGAAGCCCTGGGTGCCCAGAACGTTCGGCACGCCCGTGACAGGCGTGGCCACCGGCAGGGTCGCATCGGGGCAGGCGACGCGGAACAGCAGCGGCGCCCCGTTGCCGCCGTCGTCGTTAAACACGTAGATCTGGTCCGGCGAGACCGACGGGTCGATCGCCGGCAGCACGGCGCGTTCGGCCGCGCCCGGCGGCGTGGCGATGATCCGGTCGAAGTTCGTCGCGCCGGCCGCGCGCACCCACAGGCCCGCGGAAGCGCCGTCCTGCACCCACACCCAGAGCCGCTCGGGCCGCGTGCCGTCGCCCTTGGTCCAGAGCACGTCGGTGCACGTGGCGGTCAGCGTGCCGAACGGCGTGCCGGCCACGCGTGTCCAGTCGATATCGATGCCGGCGCCGACCGGGCGCTCGAACAGGCCGGCGGTGGTGGCGGCCACCACTTGCGTGCCGCCGGGCTGCACGGCGATGCGGCAGATGCCCTGCCCGAGCAGATTCCTCGCCTCGCGCAACCACGGGTCGGGCCGGCAACGGTGGCCGGATGCTCGCCCCGCAGGATGCCGATGCCGCCGAGCGAATGGCCGGGCTGCGCATCGCGGGAGTGCGTGGTCTCGCCGGTGCCCACGTAAACCAGGTCGCTGGCCTCGGTGGCGCCCCACACGACGGCGATCGAGCCGCAGGCATTGCGCTGCGCCGGCCGCGTCACGTCGCCGACGCCCGGCGTGGCGGCCATCCCGCCCAGCGAGCGCCAGTGCAAGCCGGCATCGGACGAGTACCACGCACCGCCGTTGGCAGAGGCGGCGTAGACGCGGTTGCCGTCGGGGTGCACGGCCAGCATGTTCACGCGGCCGGCGATGCGCGGCGCGCCGATTGCCTGCCCGGCGATCACCGTGTCCGGCCCGAGCGGCTGCCAGAGGTGGGCGCGGCCGCTGGCCGGGGCCCGCAGGCCGCGCGCGCTGGCGGGTCGTGCTGATCCGGTGCGCGCGGCGACGCGTGCCCCTTCGGCGTCGAACTCCACGCGCACGCGCTGCATGAGGTCGCCGCGACCGGCCGGGTCGTCGCTCTTCTCCTCGCGGCGGGCGGCAGGCCAGGCATAGCGGCTCATGCGCCTTCTCCCTCGACTTTTGTCGGCGCCACGCGGATCCAGCCCTTCGCGCAATTCGGCCGGGTTGTCGGGCAGCAGCGCGGTCTGCGTGGCTGCGAGGATCGCGTCGGTGCGCCAGGTGGCTGGCGTGTCGCGCCAGAGAAAGTTCTGGTCCTTGCCGAACACCGACACCTTGGGCAGGCGCACCTGGCCCTCGGTGGCCAGGTCGGTCTCCACCAGTACGGGCCCGGTGCGCAGCGAGGGCGCGATGGCCGCGAGCCCCGGGCCGACCCAGTCGCGCGCCAGCGCGAGTGCTTTGCGCGGCAGCACGCCCGACGTTAGCGTGGCCTTGCCGGCGGGGTGCATCAGGATGGTCAGCGTGACCGTCTGGCCGATGTGCAGCTGCAGCGTGTCGGCGTCGTCGGTGCCGGCGATGTACGGGTGGTCGATGGCGCTCGAGGGCGGCATGCCGCTCGATGTGTCGTACACACCCAGTTGCCCGCGGCTGCGCCCGGCCTCGGCGGCGGTGGCGGCAATCGCCTTGTCGACGAGGCGGAAGCGCGAATAGTCGTCGTTGACGAAGAAGCCAAGCACGCCGTCGTCGCTGCGCGTCAGCTCGCCGATGCGCACCGGGAAGGCATGCCGCGCCGCGTCCCGCTCGGCCGCGCGCCCATTCGGCGGCGCGCTGCGCGTCGGAGAGGTCGATGTCCACCGGCGGGCGCAGCTCCAGCCGCAGCTGCGCACGCACCACCGCGATCGGCCGGCCGACGAGGCCGGCCACATGCTCGCTGCCCAGCGCGGCGAAGCTGTCCACCGTCCACAGCGTGGTGTCGATGGCCCGCAGCAGCGCGGACAGGCGCTCTCGCGCTGCGCGCCGTCGCCCAAGCGGCGCGCCCTCGCGCGCCGCGGCATCGGCGGCCACCAGCGCTGCGGCGAAGTCGCCCAGCGCCTCCTGCGCCGGTGCCAGACCGTGGCGTGGGCCGGCATCGGCCGGGCCTTCGCGGCCGGCGGCGATCTCCCACATCACGCCGCCGCTCACCGGGTCGTGCAGCAGCTCGCCGATGGGCGAACCGTCCACGCCGAACAGCTCCAGGCTCTCGTCCAGGTGGTCGGGCATCACGAAGCCGGCCACCGGATTGACCTGCAGCGCGGTCTCGATCTGGTCGACCCGGGCCTCGGTACCCTCGGCACCCGACGGGCGTTGCCGCATCGACGAGGCGGAACAGCCAGCGCGACGGCCGCAGCAGGCGCGGGCGCATCGCCAGCGCGCCGGGCCGTGCCGCGCAGCGTGGCGCGCGTGGGCGTAGTGACGTTCGCGAGCGGTACGTCGAGCGTGCGGCCGAAGACATCGAGCAGCCGGGCACGCGTGCAGCGTCACGCAGCCGGCGAGCAGCGCATGCGGCGGCGCCACCGGCGCGGGGTTGCTCACGCCGCGCCGCGGCCTTGGGCCGGCGCAGCCCGTCGTTGACCGGCAGGCCGAGCAACTGCGTGCGCAGGCCGTCGAGCGTGGCGGTCATCACGTCGAGGTGGCGCACCGCGGTGTCGAGCTGGCGGTAGGCGTCCTCGGTGGCTTCGTCGACCAGTCCGGCCGCGCCGTCGTCGTCGAGCGCATCCTCCGTCTTCAGCCAATCGGTGATCGCGTCGTGCAGCGTCGCCGCCGCCGCCGGCGGTGAGCTGCGCGCGGCCGCGCAGCGTGGCGGTGCCGCCGTCGATCGTCGTGCTCGTCGTGCTCGAGGTCGAGCGCGCCCAGCTTCCAGGCGTCGAGTGTCGGCGGGTCCAGCCCCTCGACCTTCAACTCCCACTCCAGCCACATCGGCACCCAGGGCTGCGCCCAGGTGGTCACGCCGACGAGGTCGGGGTCTGCGCCCTTGTAGAGCGAGAACTTGCGCATTTCGTCGGACACCAGCGCCTGCTGCTCGCGCACGCCCGGCTGCGAGCGTCTGCTTCGCGGCCTGCGCGCGGCGCGCCCGTGCGGTCTTGGCGACGGTCGGGTTCAGCGCGACGGTGGTGCCGTCGTAGGTGCCATCGTGCGCCGAAGCGCAGCACCGACTCGGCCTTCAGCCGGTTAAGCACCGCCGTGCGGCCGGCCCCCGCGGGTGCCACCGCAGCGGCCACCCACTCGTCGTGGTAGGGGTCGTGCAGCAGCGCCTCGCGCGCCAGCGCGAGCGCCTCCGACGGCACCGAGCCGTTGCCCAGCGACCGGATGAAGCGGTCCTTTGCGATCACGCCGCTGATCTCCGTGATCACGTGCGTGGGCCAGCGGCAGGTAAGCTTGCCGTCGGCCGAGCCGCGGCCGTCGCCGCCGTGGCGCAGGCTGCGGCCCGCGCCGCGAAGTGCCACCATCGGCTCGGCGGGGAAGGTGAAGCGCGGCGCCGGCCGGTCCACCACACGCGCCTCGGTGGGCGCGAGCACCTCGCCGACGCGCGAGCGCGCCAGGTCGTTGATGACGGCCTCGCTGGCCTTCATCAGCGAGGGCTTGCCCTTCAGTGCGAAGAGCATCTCGCCCTGCACCGCCGGCGCCCCGTGCGGGCGAGCGCACCGCCGCCCTTGGACGCTGGCCGTCTGGGTGGCGATGCCGACACGTTCGCCGCGCTTCTTGCCCAATCCGAGCCCACCCGCACCGCCGGTCTGCACGCGCTGCAGATAGCGGTCGGTGCCCGCGGAGCCCGCCGGCAGCGAGGCGAAGGCGACCTCGTGCTCGTGCTCCTCAAGCTCCACCGCGCCATCGGCCGAGCCGAGGCGGTTGACCTTCTGCGACGTGAACGCGGTGAGCAGCCGCTCGGTGGCCCGGCGCTGTTCGGTCGTCGCCTGCGCGGCGGCGAAGGCGGCGAGGAGGTCGTCGTCGTGCAGGCCCAGCGCCACGCCCAGGCCGCCGGCCGCGGGCCGGCGGTCCACGCCCGGCTGGCCGCGCACCGGCACGCCGTAGATCGCGCCGTGCAGCAGCGAAGAGCGCAGTTGCCAGGGCGGCGCGACGAACCGCTCGATCGCATCGCTCGCGAATGCCGACGCCGCAACACGCTCCTGCTTCGTGATGAAGGTCTTGTCGATCGGCACGAAGGGCGTCGTGCCGGCCGCGGCGCGCGCCACATCGCGCACCGCGCCGACTTTCGGCGGCCGCGGGCTGGACCAGCGATCGGTGGTCGTCAGCCCCAGCGCCTGGCGCAGCTCGAACTGCGCCTGCTCCTGCTTGAGTGCCCAGGACTCGTCGCCCCACTCGTACAGCAACCGCCAGCGCAGGCGTTCGAGCAGTCTCGTGCAGGCTGTCGTTGCTGCGCGCCTTGTCCAGCGGATCGAGGGCCGGGTCGCTCCACCAGCCGGCCACGACGTAGGCGGCGCAGTCCTCGTCGACGCCGCCGGGCGCGAGCGTGGCCAAGTCGGTGAGCGGGTCGTGGAAGGCGAAGCGGTTCAGCACTGCGTCGTACACGCCCGACCAACTGACCGCGCCGCCGACCGTGCCGGTGAGTTCCTCGCGCGCGACCCCCACGCCCGCCGGCGTGGCGGTCTGCGAGGCGCTGCCGCCTTCGCCCCACTGCGCCAGCGGCACGGCCACCGCGCGGTCGGCCTCGATGACCCAGCCGGTGACGAGCGGATCGCGGCCGCCGCTCGGCAAGGACAATGCGCAGCACGACCCAGCGGTCGGGCAGCGGCGGCAGCGCAAGGCGGTTGGCAGCGCCATCGGCGGCGTTGCCGAAGCGCGCCGCGCAGCAGCGCGTCGGGCATCGCCCAGTGCAGGTGCACGCCGCTCGCGCGCGGCGTGCCGGTATCGAAGGGGTCGGGCATGCCGTCTTCCGCGGAGTCGCAGGTCCTCGCCGCCGGCGCTTGGCCAGCAGCATCGGCAGCCGCACCATCGGGTCGGTGCTGCCCGGCGGCACGTACAGCGCCTGCACGTCGATCGGCACCAGCAGGCGGTGCTCGCGTAGCAGGTAGCTTGTCCCAGGTGGCGATCTCGTCGAGGTCGAGCGCGGCGCGATCGGCGGCGAGGAAGCGCTTGCCGCGCACCAGAGTGCGCACGGTCTCGGCGTCGAAGGCAGCCCCCGGCGCGGCCGGCGCCCGGGCGGGACGGCGTCTGTTGCTCATGGGTTCACCTTGTTGATGTTCGTCACCACGGTGGTCTTCCAATCCGACAGCGCCACCGTCGCCTTGAAGCGGTCGAGCCGTCGTAGAACTTCTGCCCTTCCTGGTTGTCGGGGTCGCCGAACACCTGGCGGTAGGGAAAGCGCAGCATCTGCAGCGCGTACTCGTTGGGCTCCAGCGTGCCGCCGCTGTTCGGCGCCTTCGCCGCCAGGCGCTGGCGCAGCGCCGCGATGTTGATCACGCCGGGCGCGCCGGGACGGAAGGGCACATCGACCGAGTTGTCGGGCGTGAAGTCGTTGGCCGGCGGCACCGTCGCGCCGGTGTTGCAGTCGCGCACGTGGACCTTGGCGCGGCGGCTCGCCGGCGGGTCCTCCGGGTCCAGGCGCGCGCCGAACTGGATGCCCTGACGCGGCTCCTCGATGTGCACGACGGCCGGCACGCCGTCGAACAGCACCAGCAGCACCGCCGGCGCAAGCCGCTCCATGCGCAGCACCTTCATGCGTTCGGGCGCGGACTCGGCGGCGGTGGTGAGGGCATCGTCCGGCAACAGGTCGCGCGAATAGGCGCGCACGTGCAGGTTGGGCCAGCCCGACACCACGCGCGAACGCATGAGGAAGCCGGTGATCGTGCCGCTGCCGGCCTTCAGCAGTTTCTCGCCGCGAGGTTGACGGATCGTTCGCTCGGCCTCGTCGACCTCGGCGCGGATGTGCGGGTACACCGCCTCGAGCTGCGTGCGGTCGGCGCTGGTGATGGTGCCGACGCTGAGCGCGCCCTGCACCAGCGCGTCGGTCCAGGCGCGGTCGATGTAGAAGAATCGGATCGAGCCCTTCTCGCCGCGCCCCGGCTTCTCGTTGGGCAGGATGGGCAGGAGGTCGGCGTCGGGCACGAGGTAGCTGAACGGCACGCCGTACAAGCAGCCGCAGCCGCGCCATGAAGCGGCGCAGTTCGCCGGGCACGACGTGTTCGCCGTCGTCGGGGTCGTGGTCGGTGACGATGTCGGCGTAGTTCTTCGCCGCGGCCACCGCAGCCTGGATCGCCACCTCGGCGCTGATCATGAACTTCATGGCGTGTCCTCCGCGTCGTCGTCGTCGGCCGGGGCGTTGGCGATCAGCGCATCGAGCGGGTCGGGTGGCGGTGCGGTGCGCGAGCGTCGACTTCGCGCACCGCGCAGCACCACGCCCACCACCGGCGGTGCGGCCACGCCCAACGTGCGTTCCAGTTCGCCCTGGAGCGCGACACGCAAGGCCGGCACGACCAGTTTCTCGTTCGGTGCCTGGCCGGGCGTCATGGCCAGCGGCACGCGCGTCTGTTCCAGTGCCGAGAGCACGCCCACGGCATCGGCGCGCTTGCGCAAGGCGGCGAGGTCGAAGCCCAGGCCACTGGCGATGACCTCGTCGAGGTCGCCGCTGACGCGCAGCGCGCGGCCCGGGTCGGCCACCGGGCGCTGCGGCCCGATCATGCGGTCGGTGTTCTTCGCCAGCACGTCCAGCACCTGCAGTGCGACGAAGCGGGCCATGGTCGACGCGCTCGCCCACCAGCACCGGCAGCCCGAACGGCAGCAACTGTGAGAGCACCTCGCGCACGCGGCCGGCGCCGAACTGCTCGCCGCGAAAGCGCAGCAGCGCCGATACCATCGAGAGCTGCGACAGCGCGAGCAGCCGGCCGATCTCGAACGCGGCGGCCAGCGACAGGTCCTCGCGGCCGTCGGGGATCACGCGCCGCAGCTGATCGGCCGAGTGCGCGAGCGCGAGCGGCTTCGTTCTTCGCGGTCGAATCGCGCGCGCGTGGGGAAGGGCACGCACGGCCCGCGGTACCAGGCGCGCACCGCGTCGCCGCGGCGCGTGCGGTGGTCCAGGCCGATGTGGCCTGTCTGCACGACCTCGGGCTGCGCGTCGGCCGGCGGCGAGTTCGGCGGCAGTTCTGCGCAGCGGTGCCGAGCAGGCCGACATCCAGGTCCTGCATCAGCGTCTCGAAGGTGGCGCCCTTCGTTGGTGGTGAACGACCAGTGCGCCAGCACTGGGAAGCGCAGCACCTTCTCCACGCGCGTACAGCTCGATCGGGAAGCGGAAGCCCTGCGCCATGGTGTCGCGCACCAGGCGCTTGGCGTCGGGGTCGAGCGCCGCCGCGGCCACCTGCTGGGTCGCCTGCGACCCACTGCTCCGCGACGGGCTGCCTGCGCCATCGCCGCCGCGCCGTCGAGCGACGCGCCCACCGCGGGCCGACGCCGCGGACAGGCCGGCACGGCCTGGGCCGCCGCCGCGGCCCTCGGGCCGTTGCGCGAGCAGCCCGCCGGCGGCAGGCAGCACGACATTGCCCAGCGCCGACGCCGCCCATCACGCGCGGGTCGGGTCCGCCGCGCGGCGTCGATCTGCGCGAGCACCGACCAGTCCTGCGCGAGCGCGAATTCGAAGACTCGCCACCGGCGGCTGCGGCGGCGGCAGCGCGGCGAGCTGGCCTTCCACGTTGACGAGGCAGGCCATGTAGCGCACGGGCTTGTCGTTCGCCGGGTCGAACACCGGCAGCCGGTTGGCCAGCACCACGGCGAGCCAGCCGTCGTCGTCGCCGTTGGCGAGCTCGGTGTCGTTGATGTCGACCTCGCGCACGTGCGCGAGCAGCGGCAGGTCGTCCTGGCACGGGAAAGATCTTCTTCACCACGGTCTCGGTGACCGCGAGGTACAGGCCCTGCTCGACGTCCTTGTCCTCGCGGGTCGAGCAGCGTCGTGCCCGGCGTGACGCAGTCGCGCCACCGGCGTGGCCGTCGAGAGCTGCGGCCTCGCCCTCGGCGACCACGACCAGCGCGAGCCAGGGCGTGCTGCGACGGCTGCACCTGCGCCGGCGGGGTTGCGCTCCCACGGCAGCGTGCGGCGCTTGAGCACGATCTGCGGCAGCCGGTCGCCGAACGCGCCCTCGCGCGTTGGCCGGCGGGAAGCTCGAGAGGATCTGGTCGGTCGGCATCGTGTAGCGCGGCGCCGCGACGTGCAGATGCGTGTGCTCCGGCGCCACGTCGAACGGCAGGCCGGTCTGCTCGGTGACCAGCTCGTAGCGGCCCGCCGTGATCGGCGGCATCACGTTGGAGTGCAGGATGAAGTGGCCGGTCGGGGCATCAGCGCCCCTCCCGTTGCGGAAGTGGCTCGCGTCGCGCGGCGCCGCGCTCGCGCGCCGGCGAGCAGCCGCCCGGCGGCCGCAGCGCCCGCGCCGCGCGGTGCGCGCGTCGGCGGCGCTGCGTGCGCGCTCAGCCGGCGAGGCGGCATCGTGGCCACGCCGCTCGGTGCGGCGGCCGACGGCGGCGAACGGCCGCACCGCCGCATCGAGGCCGCGCGCCGAGACGAGCGCGATCGCCCCGGCTGCGTCGAGCTGGCTCGAGCCCATCACGCCGACGAGCGACCAGCCTTCCTCGCTGGCGATGGTCACCACCACCGGCTTGCCGGTCGCGCGTCGGGCACGACGTCGTAGGCGAGCACGCTGCGGTTGTCCATGCGTCAGCAGCACCGGCGCGCCGCTCGCCGCCGGCGGCATCCGGGCGCGGTCGGCGCCGTCGAGGCCGAGCAGCAACTGGCGCCCGGCCACCGTGTCGCCCGGACGCGGCCGGGTCGTCGAGCACGATCAGCACGGTAGCGCGGCGCGTCGGTGAAGGTGGTGCGTGACGGTGCTCACGCCGCGCGCGAGCTCGGCGCCGCGACCCAGCCGGCGTCGAGCCGCTCGCGGTGCAGCGCGCAGCGGCTCGCCGGCCGAGTGCACGACGCAGCCGGGCGCCGATGGCCGTCGACCAGCCGGCATAGGGCAGCTGCATGCCGGCATGCCAGCCTGCCAGCGCCGCGCGCGCGCCGGCCGCTGCGCGTCGCGCTCGCCAGGCCCTGGCCGATGGCCACGATGCGTTCGGTGCCGCGCGCGAATCTCGACGCTGCCGCCGTCGGCCCGGTCCGACCAGCGTCCGTCGGCGCAGCCGCGCCGCCGGGCCGAGCAGCACCACGCGCGCGGGTGCGCCGCTGACCGCCAGACGCGGGCGGCGGCCTCGAGCGCAGCGTCGGCCTGCGCGTTGGGCAGCTTGAGCACCACCGTCTGGCCCGCGGCCAGCGTCTGCGCCGGGCATTGCCGCGGCGCCGGCGCGCCGTGCCCGCGGCCAGCGCCGAGTTGAAGCCGGCCAGCGGGTCGGCCAGCGGCGCGCCCGCGCGCGCGACCACGCGGTCGCGGCGTGCGCCGACCGCCGTGGGCGGCACCGCGGTCGGCGCCGATCAGGTGCCGGTGCGCCGCTCCGCGCTGGCGGCATCGCCGGTCGCTCGGACAGCACCAGCCGCGCCGCGATCGAGCGGCTGCGCTTGGCCTCGACCGTGGCCAGCGTCGGCGGGCTGCACGCGCCAGGCGCGCTCGCGAGTCCTTCGACCGTCGTGTGCGCCTTGGCGCGCGACGCGCAGGTCGACCGTCGCCGCCCGAGAGCAGCCCACCGCCACCGGCGCGTCGACGAAGTGGTCGTAGACCTTGCCGGCCGGCGCGCTCGGCGATGCCGGGCATCACGTCCGCGGCGTGCGCCTCCAGCCCCTCGGCCAGCGTGCCCAGCGCGGCGGCGCCTGCCGCTCGCCGCGCAGCGCCGCCAGCGCGGTGGGCGTGGCCGTGCGCGTGAGGAACCGCTTCGCGGCCGTCGAACGCCGCGGTCGACGGTGGACGGCTCGCGTGATCAGCTCGGTCACGCCTTCGCCGGTCCTTGCGCAAGCGGCTCACGTCGGCGCGCGGCGCGTGAAAGGCAGCGGCTTGCGCTTGCCGATCTCGACCTGGTAGTAGGGGATCTCCGGCCCGCCGGCGATGGCGATGGCGCCTGCAGACGAGGTCGAGTTCGTTCAGCGCCTCGATCATCTCGGCCTTGGGCACCTTGCGGTTGTTCGGGTCCTGCGGCGGGCCCCAGACGCCCACCGGGAAGCGGCCGAAGGGCCGCGCCGTGACGACGAAGGGGAACGGCTGCGCCGACGCCGTCGCGCATCCAGGTCAGGGTGATCTGTCGGCTCGACGTGGTCCCGTCGATCATCGGCGCGACGCCGAGCGAGCGGCTGGGCGCGTGCGTGGTGGTCGCGCCACGCCGGCCGCCGAGTCGCGCGCGCACGCTGGTCGCCGGCACCGTGCTCGTGAAGGTCATCGAGAACTCGACCACCACCACGAACGGCCGCGACGACGAGCCGTCCGGCGTCGACGTCCTCGCCCTTGGCCGGCAGCGCGCCGGTGCTGGTCATCAGCGCATGCGCCTGGGCGCCACCGCTCTCGGCCGACCTCGAGGTACTTGGTGATGAAGGCGTCGGCGCTGATCGGCTGCAGCTGCGCCTTGTCCGCAGCCGCCGAACTCGAAGGTCAGCTCGATCGGGCCGACCTCGAAGGTGACCTTGCCGTGGAAGTCCGGCCCGCTCGACGTCGATGCGCGCGCCCAGGCTGATCGAGATCGTGATCTCGCCGAAGATCCAGGTGTCGATGGTGACGCCGGCGGCGATGCGCGCGTAGGCGTTGACCTGGTAGTGGAACGGGTCGAAGTAGACGATGCCGTGCGCGCCGAACTTCACCTCGGCCCAGGCCGGGCCGAAGCTGCGCCGAGGCCTCGAAGTCGCCGCCGGCCATCAGCGCCTCGGAGGTCAGCGCGAAGTAGCTGCCGGCCTTGATGACGATGTTGTCGCCGATGCTCCAGCGCAGGCCCGAGGCGCGGCACCACGCGGGTAGCCGTCGCGGTGGAAGTCCGGGTGGTAGCCGCCCAGCGTGAGCACGAACTCGCCGGCCGTGCTCGCCCTTGAACCAGATCACGTAGGCGAAGCCGCCGGTGAGCTTGACGTCGGGGTAGAGCAGCCAGGAGTTGTCGGTGAGCTGGCCCTGCACCCACAGCACGCCCTCGCTGCTGGAGAAGCGCACCAGCAGCGCGAGCTCGATCGAGACGAGCGCGACCTGCGGCCGCGGCAGCGCCATGCGCGCCAGGCCGAGCAGGTTGATGTCCAGCCCGTCGCCGACCTGCACCGCCACCACCGCGATGCCGTCGACCAGCGCGAAGCTGTTGAAGGACAGGCCGGCGGCGAACCAGAACGTGCCCTTGCTGCATCGGGAAGTACTGGCCCAGCGCGCGCAGCTGCGTCCATCGGATCGCTGCGGCGTCGCGGCGATGTCGAGCGCCTGGATCAGCGGGTAGTCGCCGAAGTTCGAGAGGTCGGTGGGCACGACCAGCTTGCGGTTGATGCCGAAGCCGCCGCCGATGCCGGTGAGGAAGAAGGCCGGCGGCCCGCCGATCGGACCGTTGACCGCGCCGATGGCGAAGAACGCGGTGAACTTCTGCCGTTCGCTCACGCCCTCGCCGTAGCCGCCGTAGATCGTGAGGCCGTAGACGGCGAAGCGGCCGAGCAGCATGCCGAGGTACTCGATGCCCTGCGTCGCGTGGTCTGCTTGAGCAGGCCGCCGGCGATGCGTGACGCCGGCCATGTTGGCCGAGACCGCGAGGCCGGCGAGGTCGACCGTCCAGTTGTGCGGGTCGAAGAAGTCGCCGTCGGCGACGAAGTAGGTGATCTGCAGGTCGTCGACCGCGCAGGTCAGCCCGAACATCGACACCGAGCCGTCCATCAGCAGCGAGATGCGCTCGATGCGCCCGCTGCCGGCATGCGTGGCGCCGAAGCCGACCTGCTCGAGGTACAGCGGGCCGAAGCCCTTCTGGATCGCGATCCACCACGGGCCCGTCGCCGTCGCCGGCGCGCAGCGACACCGACACCGGCGCCGTTCGCCGTGCTTCTGGATCGCGAGCGCGGGCGAGAAGGCGGGCTTGGGCGGCGTCGGGCCGGTGTCGCGCATCACGCCCTGCGCGATGCCGTTGCTCCGCCTTGCGCGCCCGACGGCGGACACGGCGAGGTTGGAGAACTGCAGCTGCACGCCGCCGCTCTGCGCGCCGCCGCGCGTCGATCTCGGCGTAGGCGTGCAGCGCGATCGACTCGAGCGTGATGCCGACGTCGAGCAGCGGGCCGGAGGACTTGCCCACGCGCAGGCCCAGGCCGTCGACCACCAGGCTCGGCGCGAAGCGCAGTGGCAGCGTGTCGGGCAGGAAGCCGACGAACAGGCCGCCGTCGCCCGGCGGGTTGGGCGTGATCCAGCGGTCGTCGTTCTCGAGCCAGAGCGATCACGTCGCCGGTGAGCAGCTCGAAGCGATCGATCACGCCGACCTGCAGGCCGATCGTGCTCGTGTCGGGATGCTCGACGTGAAGCTGATCGCTAGGTCCTCGACCCGGATCGTGATGCCGGCGTCGGCGATGTTGGCGAACAGCCGGTGGATGCGCGCGAGCAGCGTGGCCGGGTCGAACAGCCCGTCGATCAGCGCGGCCGGGTCGGTTCGTCGCGCAGCACCACGCCGCGCAGCAGGTTGCGCACGTCCTCGTCGCCCGACCTCGGTGTCGAGCAGGTCCTGCACCGGCTGCTGCGCCATCGCCACCGCGGCGACGAGGTCGGCCACCACCTCGACGATGCGCAGCGCCACCTGGCCCGGGTCGGTGCTGTCGATCGCCGCCGCCAGCGAGGCCGTCGCTCGCGACCAGGTCGAAGCTCGCCGTGTCCAGCGTCCAGCGCGCCGCGAAGTGATGCGTGTCGTCGGCCGCGAGGCCGACCGCCACGCGCCGGCCGCCGGCCGGGGCGAGGCCCGCGCGATGCTGACGAACGGCCGGAGCATCACGCCGCCGGCGTCGATCTGCGCCGGGCCGATGGTGACGCTCAGCTCGGTCCAGCCCCGCGGCGCTGATGGCGAGCGTGAGGCCGAGTGTCTCGATGCCGGGCACGGCGATGGCCGGCGTCGCGAGCGACACGCGGCCCGCCGGCGGGCTCCACGACAGCGTGACGCCGGCGACCGTGACGCTGAGCGGTTCAGGGTGGCACTCGCGCTGACCGCGGCGGGCAGGAAATCGTCGAGCAGCGGCGCGATCGTGTTCAGACCGGTGGCGATGATCGACGGCACCGCCGCGGCCAGCGCGCCGACCGGGTTGGCTGCCCAGGCGCGCAGCGCGTCGCCGCTGAACTTCGCCGGCGCGCCGCTGCGCAGCGCGAAGGCGTCGCCCACCGTGCGCACCAGGTCGCCGGGCGTGCCGGGAATCTCGGCGAGCGATCGAGCAGGAACGGCAAGGCAGCCTCGGCCGCCGCGGCCAGCGAGCCGAGGCCGGCGAAGGGCACGAGCGAGATGTCGGCGCCGGCGCCCGGGCGCAGGAACACCTCGATGCCGCCGCTGCCGATCCGGGTGTAGACGGCCTGCCGGCCCGCCACTGCGCCGGGCGAGCCCCACATAGGCCTCGAGGCCGACGCTGGGCGGCCCGGCGAGGCGGATGCCGAGGGTCGCGCCGATGCCGCCGGCAAGCCGCGATGTCACGCCGCTGGGCGCCGTCCAGCCGCTCGGGTCGACCTCGCAGTGACAGGCGTGCGCCACTGCCGTCGGCCGCCGACCGCGAGCGCTCACGCCGTTGGCCAGCGCGAGGGGCGTGCCGCTGCCGCCGTTCAGGCCCATCAAGGGTCGCAGCGCGTCGAACAGGTCCTGGATCTTCACCGGACTCGCCGCCAGCGAACCGGCGCTGCGCAGCCAGCCGGCCGGATCGCTCAGCAGGCCGGCGAGCGGGCGGAGCGCGCGTTCGGCATCGCCGACCGTGCCGCCGAGCAGGCCGAGCGCGTCGAGCATCGGCGTCGATGAGCGGGTCGGGCGCTCTCGTCGGCACGGCGCATCAGCTCGAGCGCCGCATGCCCGCCCAGGCTGGGCGCTGCCTGCGCGAGCATGCGGGCGAGGGCCTGCCGCATCCGGCGCGGGCCACAGTGCCACGGTGTCGCTGCGCCCGCCCGGCTGGTGCCAAAGCAGCGTGGCGCGCAGCGGGTTCAGGTCGAGCTGCAGCTGCAGGCCGCCCACGGTGGGCAGCGCCGCATCGGGGCCGAAACGCAGCTGGCCGCCGAGCGCCGTCGGCGAGGCGCTGACATCGGCATGCCAGCCGAAGCGGCCGCTCGTGCCGTCGCCGCCTTGCACCCGCACCGCATGCGAGGGCAGGTCGACGCTCGCGGCCAGCGGGCCGAGTAGCGAGTCGACCGCGGCGGCGACCTGCGCGCCCGCCGATCGCAAGGCGCTGCCGCACCAGGCCGGCGGGGTCGTGCACGAGCTGGTCGACCGCATCGCCGACCACGCCGCCGTTCGCGCCCGTGAGGCCGAGCGCGGCGAGCAGGTTTGCCAGTGCCGGCGACGCCGTGCCGCCGAGGTCGGCGGTGAGCCGCTGCACGGCGGTCGGCGAGCAGCACGCGCGCCTCCGGCAGCACCGGCAGCGCACCGGCTACGTTGCCGAGCGTGAGCGCCTCCCACGACTGGCCGAACACCCGCGCGTCGTGCAGCACCAGTCGCGCCTCGCCCGGCGAGGCGCCATCGAGCGGCAGCGTGAGGTCGGCCGAGACCGCGCGCAGTTCGAGTTCGGGTGTGGACGCCAGCCAGCCGAGCCGGTCGCCGATGCGCAGCTGCACGCGCAGCACGCGCGAGAGGTCGGTGCCGGTCGCCGGCTCGTCGAGGCGAACAGCTGCAGCATCGCGCTGCCGGTGACCGCCACGGTGCCGGTGCCATCGGCCGGCAGCAGCCAGCGCAGTCCTGCATGCACGCCGGTCGGCGGCGGCAGCGGCTGCGCCGCGCGCAAACGGGCTCGCGCGGCGAGCCCAGCCGCCACGATGGCCGTAATGGCCTGGCCCACCTGGCTGGCCGACACCTCGCCGAACTGCGCGCACACCGCAAGCCCGGCGCGCGGCGGAACCGGTGGCACGGCGGGCGGGCGCAGGTCGGCCGCCGCGTCGGGCAGCGGGGTGAGCTCCATCATCGCCCGCACCAATGCACGGCCGAGTGCGAGGTCGTCGTCGTCCGGCTCCTCGCCAACGGGCGGCAGCAACCGATGCAGCAGCCGCAGCGCGTCGGCGGTGGGCTGCACGGCGAGCGCGGTGAGCGACACCGGCGACAGCGGCGTGCCGAGCGTCACGAGGTCGGTCACCGCCGCCTGCGCCTGCGCGGCCACGCGCGCCGCGTGGCCGGCACCCGCCACGGCGACGAGCGCGATGTCATTGCTCACCGTGGCCAGCGCATCGAGCACGCGGGCCAGACGCGCCGCCTGCTCCGGCGTGCCGTCGCTGTTGCTGCCGCTGGCCGCGGCAGTCGGCGCGCGTGCCGAGCGCGACGAACCAGTCGGCGGTAGCCGGCGTGGGTGCGGCGAACATCGTCGCGTCGAGCCCGCCGGCGCGCAGATCGACCGGCGGCCGGCCGGCGCGTCGGGCCAGGCATCGGCCCCGAGCGCGACGAACACCGTGGTGGTCGGAACGCGTCCGGTCAGGTCCTCGAGGTCGAGCTGTTCGATGAGCTGGGAAGCGGCCAGGCCGCTGCGACGTATCGTCGACACCCGCGGGTGCCACCGGTGGCGGCGACGATGCGGCCGTCGCCGCCGATCCAGCGCTGTGTCAGCGCAACGAGGCCGGCCTCGATATCGCGGCCTTCGACCAGCGCGCGCACATCGCCCGCCACGCCGGCCTCGGCCTGCAGCGCAGCCTTCAGCGCCGCGGGCGCGAGGCCGGGCTGGCCCGGCCGCCACGACTGCAGCGCCGGCGGCGCGCCCACGAGCGCAGGCTCCAGTCCCTGCGGCGGGAACCACACCGCGATGTTCGGCAGGCCGGCGTCGATCGCGAGTCGGTACGGGTCGTCCGGGTGGCCGGTGCCCTCGATGAAGCCGCGGCTCGCACCGGCGCCGGCGAACAGGTCGGCCACCAGCGACAGCGCCGGCGGGCCGAGCTCGCTCATCGCCAGGCGCGGCAGCCAGTCGCGCAGCGCCGGCCTCGGGTCGAAGCCACCAGGTCGGCCAGGCGCAGGCGGGCGAACGCGCGCAGGTCGCCAGCGGCTCGCGCTCCGCCGTTGCGCCAGCCCAGCGCCCGCACCACGTCGCCGAGAAAGCCGCCGATCAACTCGCCCAAGTAGCCGACGAGCGCCTCCACGCCGTCCCACGCCGGCCGGCGGCAGCGTGACGCTGCCGTCGGCGGCGATCACCGGCAGGGCCATCGGCAGCGTGACGCCGCTGGTGTTCAGTTGCAGGTTGGGCGCGCTCACCTCGGCCGCAAGGCCGCTGGCTGGCGACCAGGCCAGGCGCAGCCCCACATGATCCGCCGTGAGTTCGGCGCCGTCGCCGAGCACCAGTCGCGTGCGTGGCGGGTTCACGCCGCGCTCGCGGGCCGACAGCACCGCCTCCACGCCGGGCAGCAGGTTTGCGGTTTGCGCGGCGAGGTCCATGCGGGCCAGTGTGGCGGCGAGGCGCGTCTGCACCACGGTGCAGCGCTGGCCGAGCGTATCGACGCTGGTCGCACGCGGCCACGCCGAGCGTGAGCACCGAACCGGTGGCCGCGAGCTCGAGCTGCAGCGGGCCGATCAGCGGCAATCGCCACGGGACGTCCGCCGTACCGTTGCCCTGCACTGTGGCAAGCGCCTCACTCGCGTCGGTGAGCGCGCTGCGCAGCGCATTGAGGACCGTCGTGGCCGCGGCGGCACCGCAACCACCTGCTGCCAGTAGCCGCTGACCGCGCCCACCGGGTTGGCCATCAGCGCTGTCAGCGTGATGGGCGTGACACCGGCGGGCGCATCCAGGCCGAGCAGTTGGCGAACCACACCCAACGCATCGCCCAGGCCCGCGAGCAACTGATTCGCGATGTCGCCCACGGTGTTGCCCGCCGCGTCCATCACCGCGTCGGGCGAGGTCAGGTCGAGCGTGGCGTACTCGTGGCTGCCGAGCGTCACGCCGTCGGCCGCGAGCACGAAGGTCAGCCGCCGCGCGCTGTCGAGTGCGAAGCCGATGCGCAGCGTGTCGGCGCGCGCCACGGTCGGGTTGCTGACGTCGAGGACGCGGTGGCCGCTGACGGCCGGCGGCGGCCCACAGGCCGAGGCTGGGCAGCGCGAACGCCTCGCCGGTGACGAGGTCGATGCGCAGGACGTCGGCGCGCGCCTCGACGCGCGCATCGGCGTTGCCGAGCTCGATGCCGAGGCTGGGCGTGAGCCGCGCATTGCCGCTCGGGCCTGTGTCGACGCGCAGTCCGAGCGTGAGCACCGCGCTGCCGCCCAGGTTGAACTGCACCGCATCGCCCACGCGCGTGCCTTGCAGGAGCGCGGCCAGAGTGGCCGAGCCAGTCGGCGCGGCTCGCGGTGTCGCCGAGGATGCCGCGCACCCAGTCGGCCAGCGCCAGCACACCCTGCCCGGGCAGCAGCGTGATCGGGAAGTCGGGCACCGCGTCGCCGCTCTTCAGCCCGAGCAACCCGCCGACGGCGGCGATCGGCGAATTGGCCGCAGCCGCGTCGGCCTGCGCCTTGACGAGCGACAGCACCAGGTCGAGCAGGGCGTCGTCGAGCGCCTCGGCGCCGTCGGCCGACACGCGCACGTCGCGCGGCGCGGTGGCGCCGGGCAACTGCAGCGCGGTGAGGCTGAGGCCGAACACCGGGCCTTTGGGAGTCGCCGTCCGACGTGGGCAGATCGACGTCGAGGCCGATGCCGCCGAGCCGCGCCTGGCCCGGCACCGGCGGCGCCGCATCGACGGTGATCAGGGTGCCGATGCGGATGCGCCCCCCCGGCGAGCCCAGCAGCAGCGGCTGACTCACGCTCGGGCCGCCCTGCTTCTGCGCGCGGAACAGCGGCACCGCCAGCGTAGTGGTCGAGACCGGCGCGGTGGTGGTGAAGCGCAGGCCAATGCCGATGTGCAGGCCGTCGGGCTGGCCTTCGTCCACCGTCACCGCCACGCTCAGCGGCGGGCTCTCGAGCTCGACGATCGGCAGCCACACCACGCCTGCCTCGGTGCTGCGGTCGGCGCCGCCCATGGCGTCGTCGACGAAGGCGATCAGCGCCTCGCGCTGCGCCGTCGTCTGGCGAGCATGTTCTTCAGCGAGTCTTCGGGGTTGGCGAACCAGCCTTGGTTCGGGGCTGCCGTCTGCCTTGAAGATGCCCAGCGCGACGGCCAGGTTGCCGAGGACGCCGAGGTCGCGGCTGCCGAAGCTCATGGGCGCACCGCCGGCTTCGGTGTTCGCCTTCAGACGCTGCTCGAGCCCGCGAAACGGTGCCGCGCCATCGGCACGATCTCGATGCCGCGCGCGGACACCGCCAGCTCCACCGGCACCAGCAGGTTGCCGCGCTGGTCCTTGCCCGTCGCGGCGGCGATGCCGGTGACGAGGCCGAGCACGCATTGCCACGCAAAGGCCACCAGCGCGTCGCCCCAGGCGGCGACCACGACCTCGGGCCCCTTGGGCCGGCGCGCGGTCGCGGCGTACAGGCCGGCCGGCTGGTCCGGCGAGCCGACGGCGAACAACGCCTCCACCACCGCGCTGCCGGTCTGGTCGCAGCTCACCGGGATCACCACGCGGATCAGCCCCTGGCCGAGTTTGACGTTCAGCTCGACCAGGTTGACGGCCAGTTCGTTCTCACCCTCGACCCAGACCACCTCGGTGCGCTTGGTCGGACGGAAGAACCCGGCCGCCCGTCGCGCTGCCACGCGCACGAGTTCAGGTGCCTTGCCGGCTTCGATGAAGACCGTGTTCCAGACCTCGCCTTCGGCCATCGGACGCGGCGACTCGGGCAGCCGCTGCGCGCGACGCTCGGCAGCGACGAATCGGGCGAACTCCGGGGCAACGGTCTCCGCCATGGGTCTCCAACCTCCAGGCTGCGATCAGTGGTGCACTAAAAGCACAGGCCATGCGGGCCAACTCAGCGTTCCGAGGCGGGAGCGAGCCGGTCGCGGCCAACGCCCAGTACATGCTTGAAGACTTGGACCAAGGCGTCGAAGACGAACCACGTGGCAAGGAAGGCCGCGCATTCGAGCGAGAAACTGTGGAACTTGTAGAACAACTCGGCCACGAGCCAAGCGGCAGCCAGCGCTGGAGCTTGCTCGATAAGGACCCGCTTGATGGAAAGTATGCGCAGCAAAGTGAACATCGTAAGCCCCTCGTCTTCGACCACTCTCGGTTCGCCATTCCCGCCCAATGGCCGGACTCTGCCGATCAAGATCTCGCGCGGGATTGGCGGATTCTGATGGTGTGGGCTGCAGTGAGATGATTATTTGCTTTTCGGGGCGCGCGCTTGCGCGCAAAAAGGTTCGTCTGGGGTCCCTGCAAACGGCAATCTATGGCTAGCGTTCAGAGCCGATTCAGTTACTGCCTGCGCCGGCCTTTGGTGGAAAGTCGGCTCCGCTTAAAACCCACCGAAAGCGTCTTAATTGAAAACAAGATGACACAGTAAGGCTGTTTGTCAATCGGGAAGATCTTCATTAATGGAGGAGATCAGGGGTGGTGGCGACTGGTGGCGGGCATCGAGGACGCCCCTGGCAGACTTGGTCCCGTCCGCGGCGACCGGCCGCGCCGGGGCTATGGCGAGTTGATCAGGTTGATTACGCGGCAATGGATTGGGCGCGGGAGCTATGCGCCGGGGCAGGCCAGAGGCCGAAGTGGGTCGGGATCTTCCCGATCACGTCGAGTTGCTCGATCAACGCGACGATCCGCATTGGTCCAGTACACCGGGGGCAAATGAGTGGATCCACCTTGTAGGCTTGCCTGATTAGCCGTGCCCACGGACGCTTCGTCGCCGAGGCGGAGACCTCGTCTCGCCGAGCCTCCCCGTCTTACACTCTTTCGGACCAAGAACGCTGAGATTGAGAAGGGGATTCCGGAGAGCAGCCGCACCTGGTGGCGGGGATTGCGGCCTCGTGGCAGTCGGGCAATCCAGCAAGCAGGCTTCCGGAGCCCAAACGCCGAGTCGCCGTTCAGACTGGAGGGCGCAGGATGCGGAGCGCCGCGGCCACGGTGTACAGGGAACCGGCCACCAGGACGGTGTCCGCAGCGCCGGCTGTCGAACGGGCGAGCGCGAGAGCCTCGGCGGGCTCCGCAACCACCCGCGTTCTCGCGCGCCCCTGGGCGGCGGACCGCAGCCCTGCGGGATCGGCTCCGCGTCCCGTCGGGGGATGGGTCAGGATGATCTCGTCGGCGAGCGGGCCGAGGCATCCCAGCATCGCCTCCCAGTTCTTGTCCTTGAGGACACCGAAGATCAGGATCAGCCGGCCAAGCTCCGCCCGGTGCTCCCCGAGAAACGTCGCCAGGCACTTGCGCGCCTGCCGGGTTATGCGCCCCATCGAGGATGATCCGAGGCTTGTCCTCGATGATCTGCAGGCGGCCCGGCCACTCGGTCATCGCCAGGCCGCGACGGATGGCAGCTTCGTCCGTCCCGAGCCCGCGATCCCGGGCTTCCTCGACCGCGGCGACGGCGAGCACGGCGTTGTCGACCTGATGACGACCGACCAGCGGGATCCGCAGGGCCTCATAGCCTCCCCTGGGACCGTCAAGATCGAAGACCGCTCCCGACAGGCTCGATTCCCGCACCCGCCAGCGATAGGCATCCGGAACGGAGACAACGAGAGCGCCGAGGGCCGAGGCCGCCCGCCCGATCACGTCCAGCGCCTCGCCTCGCGCTCCGGTGATGACGGGCACCTCGTATTTGACGATCCCCGCCTTCTCGCCGGCGATCTCCGCCACCGTTCGCCCGAGATACTCCTCATGCTCCAGGGCGATGTTTGTGATCACCGCCACGAGGGGCTGGACCACGTTGGTCGCGTCGAGTCGGCCGCCCAGCCCCACCTCGATCACGGCGGCGTCCGCCATCCGCCGCCGAAAATGCAGAAACGCCATGGCGGTCGTGAGTTCAAAGAACGTGGGATGCGGCAGGCGGTCCCCCGAAGGCGCCGTGGTCTCCGGCGCGAAATGGGCCGCGCAGAGCGGCTTCAGCCGCTCCGTCAGCGCGACGATCTCCGCCTCTCCGATCGGCTCCCCGTCCACCCGGATCCGCTCGGTGAAGCTCAGAAGGTGGGGAGACGTGTACAGGCCGGTCCGGTGCCCCGCAGCCCGGAGGATCGCGGCCAGCATGGCGGCGGTGGATCCTTTGCCGTTGGTCCCGCCGATGTGGATGGACGGCGTTCCCGCATGCGGGTCGCCCAGGAGCTCCAGGAGGCGCCGGATGGTCTCCAGGCCCGGACGCCATCCGAAGCGTCGGAGACCGTACAGAAAGGAGGTTGCCTCGGCGTAGGTCACGGTCGCCTACCCGGATCGAATCGGAACGTGCGAAGAGTGGAGCAGGAAGGGTGATCAGGATGGGATGCTCGGCCGAGCCTAGTGGAACCGCCTCGGCGGCGGGATCGAGAAGTAACCGAGGAGCTGGCATCAGCACCGGCCGCAGGTTCTTGCGCTCGACGATCATGTCCACAAAGCCGTGATCCAGCAGGAACTCCGACCGCTGGAACCCCGCAGGAAGCTCTTGTCGGATGGTATCCTGGATGACCCGGGGGCCGGCGAAGCCGATGAGCGCCTTCGGCTCTGCGATCAGGATGTCGCCCAGCATCGCGTAGCTGGCCGTGACCCCGCCGGTCGTCGGATCCGTCAGGATGGAGATGTAGGGAAGGCCGGCCTTCGCCAAGCGACCCAGTGCCGCGCTCGTCTTGGCCATCTGCATCAGGGAGAGAACGCTCTCCTGCATCCGCGCACCGCCCGAGCAGGTCACGGCAATGAACGCGACCCGCGTCTCGAGGGCGCGCTCGATGGCGCGCGTCACTTTCTCGCCCACCGCCGATCCCATGCTGCCACCCATGAAGTCGAATTCCATCACGGCAAGGCTCACCGGGAACCCGCCGATGGCGGCCGTCCCGCTCAGGAGGGCCTCCTCCATCCCGGTGTTCTTGCGGGACGTCTTGAGGCGATCGGCGTAGCTTTTCTGGTCCTTGAATCCCAGCGGATCCAGCGAGCGGAGGGACGCATCGTATTCGGTGAAGCTCCCCGGATCCACCAGGAGTTCCATGCGGGCCCGCGCCCCGACACGGAAATGCCGCTGGCAATGCGGGCAGACATTCAGGTTCTGCTCCAGCTCTGGCTTGGAGAGGATCTCCTTACAGTCCTCGCACTTGATCCAGAGGCCTTCGGGCATCCGGATCTTGGCGTCTTTCCCGGCGGTCGCCGGCTCTTTCTTAAACCACGCCATGCCGCCCCCCGTTTGTCCGGGTTACGGTAGCCCACCCCCCCCGGCCTGTCAAGTCAGGGCCGCCCGGATCGCCGTTGCCATCTGTCGTATCCGCGTCGGGCTTCCGGGTACCAGCTCCCAGGTGAAGCCTTTCCCGTCGTCCATCCAGCGCGGGATCAGGTGCAGGTGAAAGTGCGGCACGGATTGGAATGCCGCGGCCCCGTTGTTCTGGATCAGATTGAGGCCGTCCGGCGCCAACCCCTTCCGGATCCCGGTGGCGACCCGCCGGGCCAGCCGGATGGCGGCGACCAGATCCTCCTCGGCGATCTCGAAGAGCGTCCCCGCGTGCACCTTGGGAAACACCAGCACGTGGCCGTCATTGACGGGGTTGATGTCCATGATGGCCAGCGCCCGCTCGTCCTCGGCAACCACAACGGCGGGGACCTGCCCATTTCGGATCGAGCAGAAGACGCATTCCATCGAACCCTCTCCGCAGGAGCCGCACGCCGGACGCGAACCGCTCTGACCCAAGGGGTCTCGCGCGCGGCCTCGGACGTGGGTCGTCACAGGGTATCGTGGGGGCGCATCGGTAGTGGAAGGCCTTGTCGGGCAGGGTGCAGACGAATCCTCGCACCCGCAACGCAGACATCACGGGGTCGGGATTCAACCTGCCACCCGATGACCGAACCAGGGAAGGGTCGCTGAGGGCACCGACCGGCAAGAAGAAGTGGGCTGGATCGAAGCCGGAAAGCGCTCGTCTAGAACCGCCGTCCGCCGCCGCCCCGCCGCCACCGCCGCCGCCGCCGCCGCCGCGGCGGGCGTCTGTTCGCGAGCTTCGTTCACGGTCAAGGCTCGGCCGCCGAAGTCTTTGCCGTTCAGGGCGTTGACGGCGGCATCGGCATCCGCCTGACTTCCCATCTCCACGAACGCAAAGCCGCGCGGACGGCCCGTATCCCGATCGGTGACGATCCGCACTTCAGTCACCTGCCGTCCCCCCTCGGAAAAGAGGGTCTTGAGCTGCTCCTCGTCCGCACTGTACGGCAGGTTTCCGACATACAACCGAGTCCCCATGGTCCCCAACCCCCTTCGCCCAGCCTGTGCGGGACACAGGCCCTTCTCGAGCGGTGTCGTTGACGTGCTTCCCGGCCGCCGCCCGCTCCCGTCGCGGCCGGTCCGAGGCCTCTTGGCCTCGCGGACTAGTCGATCTGTTCACCCCGTTGCAGGGCGCGAACCCGCTGTTTTCGCTGGCGACGCACGGCCTCCCGTGCCTTGCGGCGGCGACGATCGCCCGGTTTTTCGAAATGGGCGCGTCGTTTCAGGTCTCGCAGGATTCCGTCCTTCAGGACCAACCGCTTGAAAAGTCGGATCGCCCCTTCGACCCCGCGATCCCCTACGGTCACCTCGAGCGGACGGTGCCGCGGCGCATTCCCGCTGTCGAAGTTCGACCCGCCCTCGCCCGGCCCACCTCGGAAGGTCATCCGTACCTCCTTGGCGACGCGCCACCGGTTGGATAGGCGGCACCGCCAGAAACAATTATCGCCGCAAGGCTTGGGTCCTCGCGGCGCGAGAGCGAAGATGAAACCGTCTGAACCAAAGACGGTGGGACTCTACTGGGGATTCCCACCCCTTGTCAAGCACAATCCCAGTCCGAGAGGCGGCGAAGGCTGGAACTCAGAGGTCTGGGCGCAGGCCGCACCCGATCGTTCCGTTTGACACACCCTGGCGGGGCTGTTAGCGTGTGGAGCGCCCGGGTTATTTCGCTTCGGTTGCCGCCTGGCCAGGCTGCCCTGGTATTGGTCCAGGGGGCCACCAGCCGGGTGACGCGCGAGAGACAATCTGCCTGTTGTCGACGGGTGGAGCGATGATCTGGCTCGGTCGGCTCACTGGCCTGTTCCTGTTGTGCGGATGGAGCCTCAGTTGCTCGCACGGGACCACCTACCGGTTCGTAAACACCCTCTCCAACGTGGAACCCTCCGCCGCGCTGCCGCTGGCGGCCGAGAACGGCCTGCTCGAAGCCCTGGACACGGCCGGTATCGAGCCCGCCGTGCGCCGTCTGGCGGCGCCCGAGATGGAGGGGCGCGGCCAAGGTACTCCCGGTAATGCGCGGGCCCGGGCGTACATCGTGTCGCGCCTGACGGCACGCGGGCCTCGCGCCGCTCTTCCAGGGCGCGTTCGAGCAACCGACGTTCTTGGAGGGCAGTGGAGACCAGCCGTATGCCGTGAACGTTGGCGCCTACCTGCCGGCCGCGGAGCCCACGACCGCCTGGATCGCCCTGGTGGCCCATTACGACCACCTGGGGGTGCACAGCGGGAGCGTGTATGCGGGGGCTGACGATAACGCCGCCGCCGTGGCGATGTTGCTGGCCCTGGGCGACGCCCTCGGGCGCGCCCGGCCGCCGCTCCGCCGCCACGTGGTCCTGCTGTTCTCCGACGCCGAGGAGCCTCCCAATATCCGGACCGACCGCATGGGGTCGGCGTGGTTCTGGCGTCACCCACCCTTTCCCCTGACCGCGCTCCACTGCGCCCTCGTCTTCGACCTCCTGGCTGGACCGGCGACCCCGGGCGCGCGTGACGCGGGGCTGGACGACGCAATCTTCGTGCTGGGCGCCGAGGCCAGCCCCGGCTTGGCCCGACTGGCCCGCGGTGTCCCGCCGGAAGCCGGCGTGGAGCCGCTACTCCTCGGCCTGCCTCTCATCGAAGCGTATCCGTTTTTCCCCTGGCGACGCTTCGCCCAAAGTGACTATCACGGCCTGCGAGAACAGGGCCGCCGCCCCTTCCTGTTCGTCACCGGAGGCCGCGCCTCCACGTATCACACCGCCGAGGACACGCCCGACACCCTGGACTACGCGAAGCTCGCCCGCCTGACCCGTTGGGTTACCCGTCTGCTGGTGCACGCCGCCGAGGACCCGCGCGACCTCGACTGGACCGACATGGTCGCCGACCCCCTGGCGGACGCGCGCGCCTTCCTTCGCGTCTACGCCACTACGGGAACCGGCTCCCAATTCCCGTGGCTCTTACGCCGCGCCCTGGTTGCCGACCGCGCCCGCGTCCAGGCGCTCGTCCACGCCTGGGAGGCCGGCGCCGCGCCCACCGCCGCGGAGTACCGGGAACTCACCCTCATGGCGTTGCGCCTCCAGGCCGCCCTCTGGCATCCAGCGGGCTGGTGGTTCGCGTTGTGGTAGCCCGTCACGGACACGATAGCGTGGCGGCCGCTATGGATGGCCGAGAGAAGGGGGCAATTGGCAGTGGGCAGGGAGCAACGGCAGAGAACGGGGTGCGAAAGTCTCGGGCACGGAGAGCTCGATAACGCCGTATTCAATAACTGGGAGCAGGGAGCAAGAATGCAGCTCGACGGCATGATCTTCGATCTGGATGGAACCCTCACCGATACCTTCGCCGTCTGCTTCGCCGCCTTCCGGGAAGCTCTCCTGACCGTCACGAATCGCTCCTTCACCGACGAAGAGATCCTGGCCCGATTCGGGCCCAGTGAGGACGGCATGTTCCAGCGGTGGGTGCCCGACCGATGGGAGGCGTGCCTGCGACTGTATCTCGCGAGTTACGAGCGGGAGCATCGCCGTCTGGCCCGGGTTTTCCCCGGGATCGAGGCCGCACTCGACGCCCTCCAGGCTCGCCGGATTCCCCTGGCCGTCGTCACCGGCAAGGGCGCGCAGAGCGCGGCCATTTCCCTGGCACAGCTCGGCCTCGGCCGCTACTTCGACGCCGTCGAGACGGGCTCCCCCGAGGGCGGCGTCAAGCCTCGCTGCCTCCGACGGGTATTGACGCACTGGGGGGTCGCGCCGGATCGGGTCGCTTATCTCGGCGACGTCCCCTCGGATATCGAGGCAGCCCGGGCCGTCGGTGTCATCCCCCTGGCTGCCGCCTGGGAGACACGGTCGGACGCCGCAGCGCTCCGTGCCCTCGAACCCCTGGCCGTCTTTGACACCGTGGCCCAGTTCATCGAATGGGCGGAGCGGGCCGTGGGGCCTCGTGGTGTGTAACTCACCCGGCCTGTGCGCGGATCGTGATTTGTGGGTCGGCGGGGCAGAGAGTTGGCATCCGCAGGTCACACGGATGACCTGGTTTCACACCGAGGTCTCTCGCGCGAATCTGCGTGAATCCGCGCGGACGGCAGAGCCATGGAGTCCTTCCGGAACGTTTTTCGGTCCGGCCTCGATATTCGTTCAGGACGGCAGGAAGTGGATGGACCCGCGGTGGATCGAGAACTCCCAGTGCCGGTCCTCGTCGAGGTTGAGAACCTCGTAGACGAATCGTGGAACCTCGATCTCCAAGTCGTAATCTCCCTGGGCGGGCGGCCCAGACTCGTCGAGGCGCAGCGAGAGTGACCGCGTGACGCCGAGGTCCGCCTCGCGAACCACGCTTCCCTTCAAGATGTTGGTATGATGCGCCGGATTAGGCGACGGGCCGTCCTTCCGGAGAAGCCGGGGGTCCTCCGGGCGGACGAAGAATGAAACCGGCGCACCCGCCGACAACCACGAGAGCGCCTCGCTCGGAGTTCGCGCTTCAAGGATCTGGCCGCGCCACTCGAGACGGACGTGGGCAGCCGTCACCTCTCTGATGACGCCGCGCAGCACGTTGCGAAATCCCAGGATGCGGGCCACGGACTCCGACGCCGGCCGCCGCAAGAGGTCCCCGCGCAGGGCGGACTGGCGGACACGCCCCTCTTCGTAGACCAGGACGCGATCCCCGAGCTGGTACGCCTCGGCGAAATCGTGCGTCACGAGCACGGCCGGCACCCGCCAATCCGCCAGGATTGCCTGGAGCTCGTCGCGGAGGACGCGGCGGAGAGGGAGGTCGAGGGCGGAGAGTGGTTCGTCGAGCAACACGAAGGCCGGCTCGATGGCAAGGGCTCTGGCCAAGGCCACACGTTGCCGCTGCCCGCCCGACAACTCCCGCGGACGTCGGTCCTCCAGGCCTCGGAGGCCGAGTCGTTCCATCGCCTCGGAAGTGCGCCGATCGCGCTCGATCCGCGTGCGATCCCGGAGCCCAAAGGCAACGTTCGCCCGCACGCTGAGGTGAGGGAACAGCGCATACCCTTGGAAGACGTAACCGACGCGTCGAAGCTGCGGCGGCACATGAATCCCCTGCGCCGCATCGAAGAGAACCCGTCCGTCCACCGCGATGCGGCCCGCTTCGGGGCGCATGAGCCCTGCGAGGCATTGGAGGGTCAGCGTCTTCCCGGATCCGGACGGTCCAAAGAGCACGCTGACGCCGTCCCCCGCCGTCCAAGCGACGTCGAGAGTGAAAGCGCCCCAGGCGGCGCGAATCGCCACTTCCAACCGATCACTCACGTCGTCGCCGCTCCCAGTCGGCCGGCCAGAAAGATGACGGCGCACGAAATCGCCGTGAGCGCCGCCACCAGGGCGAGCGCCTCGGCGCTTTCTCCGGTCTGCACCGCCGTGTAGATCGCCAGCGGAACGGTCGTCGTCCGCCCGGGGATGTTTCCGGCCAGCATCAACGTCGCTCCGAACTCTCCCAGCGCCCGCGCGAACGCCAGTACCAGTCCGGCCAGGATTCCGTTTCGGGCCAGGGGCAGCGTGACCTCGATCGCCGTGCGCCATTCGGAGTAGCCCAGCGTGAAGGCGGCGCGCTCTAGATCGCGATCCACGGACTCGATGGCGGCGCGGGCCGTGCGGACAAGAAGCGGGAGGGCCATCACCGCCGCGGCGACCACCGCGGCGTACCAAGTGAACGTCACGCTCCAGCCGGTGAGCGCGTACAGAGGAGCGCCGAGCCAGCCACGCCGGCCGAGAAGGATGATGAGATAATAGCCGGTGACCGTGGGGGGTAGGACCAGCGGCAAGGAAATGACCAGATCCACCAGCCAGCGAAGACGAAATGGTTTGCGCGCGAGGAGGTAGGCGAGGGGAATCCCCACCATGGCGTTCAGCAGCGTGGCGACAGACGCCACACGGACCGAGAGCCAAAGCGCACTAAGGCTCTCCGGACTCATCGAGCTGGACGCGCGACGAGGAATCCGCGGCGGGCCAAGATAGCCTGGCCCTCGGGGGCGACCAGGAAATCCACGAATGCACCCGCCATCTGTGGCGACCCGGACTCGGCCACGACCGCCGCAGGATAGACGATCGGCCGGTGGCTGTCCGGTGGCGGCCGGAACGCCTCGCGCACGCGTTCCCGTTGCGTCGCGATGTCGGTCGCGTACACGACACCTGCATCCACCTCGCCGCGCGCCACATATTCCAACACCTGTCGCACGTTCTCGCCCAGAACCAAGCGCGGCCGAAGAGCCTCCCAAAGGTTGAGCGTCTTCAGGCACTCCTCCGCGTATTGACCTGCCGGAACCGTCTTCGGGTTCCCGATAGCCAGGCGACCGACCTCGCGCCGGAGAAGATCGGACGGTCGAGACAGGCTTATGCCGGAACCGACGGGCACGATGACCACCAGGCTGTTGCGCGCCAGGATGCGGCGACTCCCGGCGAGGAGAAACCCTTTGCGCTCCAGCGCGTCCATTTCGGATTGCCCGGCGGAGAGAAACACGTCGACCGGCGCACCCCCCTCGATCTGTTGCCGCAGTTCGCCGGAGGCGCCGAAATTGTACCGGAGGAGGAGGCCGGTCCGGTCACTCTGGAAGCGTCGCCCGGCGGCCTCCACAGCCTCCTTTAGACTGACGGCGGAAGAGACCAGCAACTCCCCGCCGTGAGCCAGAAGGCTACCGCAGATCAGACACAGGCAACACAGGACCGCGGCAGAGAAGCGCACCCACAGGGCACCGATCATCATCGCACCCGCCCCCGGATCGGCCCATCTCTGAATCGCTGCGACTGTACGAAGTCGGTCTGGCGCTGTCAAGGGAGACGATTCAACCGTAGCGGAAAGCGGGACGCCCCACAACCGATCATGCAATCGGCGCGGCGGCGGCCTGAATCACCTCGTGCATCTCGAAGACGTTGGGGCCGGCGAACATCTCCTTGGGTGGGCGATCGGCGTGTGCTTGGCGAAAGTCCTCGCTCTCGGTCCAACGGACGAAATCTGCTTCGCTCTTCCAGTAGGTCAGGACCACGTAGTATTGTGATCCGCCAAGTGGTTTCCCGTGCATCTCCACCGACCTCGGCCGCAGAATCTCCATCCTCACAAATCCCGGATGGCGCTCCACCAGGCCGGCCCGTCCCCTGAACCGCCCCTCGAAGGCTGCCTCGTGGCCCGCGGCCACGGGAATCCGATTCGACACCACGATCATGGGTTGCTCCCCGATTTCGCGGTCAGCAGTCAGCGATCAGCGATCAGACTCGCGGTCGTCCGGAGCTGAACGCTGACCACCGATCGCTGGCAGCTCCTTCAGTTTCCGGCGACCGTCATCCGGGCGATCTTGATAGTTGGGGAGGCCACGGAGCTTCGCCACTCCAGATCGTTACCGATCATCTCGATGCTGCACAGCATGGTCGCGAGGTTCCCGGCGATCGTGATCTCCTCTACGGGATAGGCAAGCTTCCCCTTTTCGATCCAGATCCCGACCGCGCCCCTCGAGTAGTCGCCGGTGACCAAGTTCACGCCGAAGCCGATCATCTCCGTGACGTAGAGGCCTCGGTCGACCGACCGGATGATCTCCTCCGGCGAGTGCGACCCGGGCAGGGCGTAGAAGTTCATCGGCCCCACGGTGGGCCGTTGACCCAGCGACCGCGAGGCGTTTCCGGTCGAGGCCAATCCGAGCTTCCGCCCGGTGTAGGTGTCCAGGAGGTAGCTGGTCAGCGTCCCGCTCTCGATGACCACGGTGCGCCGCGTGGGCAACCCCTCGCCGTCGAACGGACGCGAGCCGAGTCCCCCCGGCATCCGACCATCATCCACCAGCGTGAGCCCGGTCGCGGCCACCTGCTGCCCCAGCTTTCCCGCCAGGAAAGACGCGCCTCGATAGATCGCCGACCCCGACACCGCCCCGCACACGCTCCGCATGAGGCTCGCCGCCATGTCGGGATCGAAGACCACCGGCACCTCCTGGGTGGCCACCTTTCTCGCCCCCAGGCGTCGCAGGGTTCGCTGGGCCGCCGTTCGGCCCACGGCCTCGGGCGATTCCAGGCGACAGAGCCGGCGCTGGACGGAATACCACCCGTCCCGCTGCATTCCCGCATCGTCCTTCGCCACGGGGGTCGCAGAAAGCGCCACCGAGGACGCCCGGTACTCCCCGGTGAAGCCATGACTGTTGGCGAAGAAGACGCGCGCGTCCTGGTGCCCGTATTCCGACCCCTCCGAGTTGGTGATCCGAGGGTCGAAGTCCAAAGCGGCGGACTCGGCCTTGCTGGCCAGGCTAATGCGGTCGGGGATGGAGAGCCGTGGCGCGTCGGCGTCCCAGAGGTCGAGATCCGGCAGGTCGGCAGCAAACGCGCTGGAATCCGGCAGACCTCCGAAGGGGTCCTCGGGCGTGGCCTGTGGCCATGGCCACCGTGTCCGCAACCAGCCGGTCGAGCGCCGCCGGCGAGAAGTCCGAGGTGGCCGTCGTGGCCGAGCGCTGGCCCAGAAACAGCCGCAGGCCCAGGCGCTTCTCCAGGGCACTCTTCACGGTGTCCACGCCGCGCATGCGCACGAGCACCGAGAAGGACTCGTCCTCGACGATGACCACCTCCGCCCCGCTCGCCCCGAGTCCCTTCGCCTGCCGGAGCACCTCACTCGCCAGCTCCCGATAGTCCATTGAGTTCGGCACCTCCTATTTATCCGCAGATTCACGCAGATTTCCCGGATCCGGACCCTTTCGACAAGGATCTGCGAAATCTGTGGATCAGTTACCCCTTCGTCCCGCCGACCGTGATCCCGTTGATCAGAATCGTCGGCAGCCCGACCCCGACCGGCACCGACTGCCCATCCTTGCCGCAGGTGCCGATCCCTTCGTCCAGCGCCAGATCGTTTCCCACCATGCTGACCCGTGTCAGGACGTCCGGCCCGTTGCCGATGAGGGTCGCCCCCTTGACCGGCCGGGTCGGCTTGCCGTCCTCGATGAGATAGGCCTCGCTGGCCGAGAACACGAACTTCCCGCTGGTGATATCGACCTGCCCGCCGCCGAACGAGACGGCGTACAGGCCGCGCCGCACGGACCGGAGGATCTCCTCGGGGGCGTGCGGCCCCGCCAGCATGAACGTGTTGGTCATCCGCGGCATGGGATGGTGGGCATAGCTTTCCCGGCGGCCGTTGCCGGTCGGGGCCATTCCCATGAGGCGGGCGTTCAGCCGGTCCTGCAGGTATCCTTTCAGAATCCCGTTCTCGATGAGCACGTTTCGCTGTGTCGGCGTCCCCTCGTCGTCCACGTTGAGCGAGCCGCGCCGCGCCGGGATCGTTCCATCGTCCACCACCGTGCAGAGGTCTGTGGCGACCCGTTCGCCCAGCCGGCCGCTGAAGGCGGATGTCCCCTTCCGGTTGAAATCGCCCTCCAGTCCGTGGCCCACCGCCTCGTGGAGGAGGATGCCGGGCCAACCCGGCCCCAGGACCACGTCCATCGTGCCGGCGGGGGCCTCCTCGGCTTCCAGGTTCACGATGGCCTGCCGGGCGGCCTCGCGGGCAAAGCGGGCAAACCGTTCCCCTTCGAGGAAGAACGCATACTCCGCCCGGCCGCCCCCGCCGAAGGTGCCCATCTGCCGGAGCGGCGTCGCCCCGCGGGTATCTTCCGCAATGCAGGTCACCTGCAGCCGGCACAGCGGGCGGACATCCCCCACAACCCAACCCTCCGACGTCGCCACCAGGATCAGCCGGTTCTCGCTCGCGACCGTGGCCATCACCTTCGTGATCCGGGGATCGCAGGCCCGGGCGATCCGATCGATCTCGCCCAGAAGATCAATCTTCGCCTGGATGGGCACATCCGTCGGCGGCGTCCCGACAGGGTAGAGGTTGCGAGCGGCGCGCCGCGTGTCTCTGACGGCCACACCGGCCGAATCCCCCGACTCGGCGGCGATGTATCGTGCCCGCTCCGCCGCGATCTGGAGCGCGGGCACCGTGATCTCGTCCGAGTAGGCGAAACCCGTCTTCTCCTCGGCGGTGGCCCGGACGCCCACCCCCTGGCTGATGCTCTTGGCGGCCTGCTTGACGATCCCCTCCTCCAGGCCGATCTCCTCGTTCACCCGGTACTCGAAGTAGAGGTCGGCATAGTCAACCCGCTTGCCGAGCACCGCCCCCAGCGTCCGCTCCAGCGTCCGCTCGGTGAGGCCGAACTTCTCCAGGAAGAACGTCTCCGCTGCCTGCATCTCCTGCGTCATCGCGTCACTCTCGGCTTTCCGCTCCGTCTCGCTCGCTCGGGTGATCGGCTGCTAGGCGATGGGCGACGGCTGCCCCGTCCCAGCTCGTCCACGCCCCGCCACGCTCCCTGGCCCTGTCGGCTGTCCATCAGTGCACCGTCCGCACCCGCTTGGTCATGAAGTCCATCAAGAGATAGCGGCCAAGCGTCATGGGGGTGGTGAAGTACGCTTTGCCCCGGCAGATCTCCGACACCTTCTGGACAAAGGCGACGAGGTCGTAGTCCCGAGCCAGCATGAACGTGTTGATCAGGATGGCCGATCGACGGCATTCGGTCACCTCCCGGAACGTCTCCTTCAGGATCCAAGGGTCCAGCCCCATGGCATTCTTGTAAATATCCCCGTCCGGCATCGTCATAGCCGACGGCTTGCCGTCGGTGATCATGATGATCTGTCGCATGTCCTTGCGCTGCCGCGAAAGGATGCGCCGGGCCAGCCGCAGCCCTTCCTGGGTGTTGGTATGGTACGGCCCGACCGTGACCCGGGCAAGCTGTCCGACGGGAACCTCCTCGGCGCTGTCGTGGAACAGGACCACATTGAGCGTATCCCCCGGATACTGCGTCCGGATCAGGTGCGCCAGGGCCAGGGCCACGCGTTTCGCGGGCGTGAACCGGTCCTCGCCGTACAGGATCATGCTATGGCTGCAATCCAGCATCAGGACGGTGGCGCAGGAACTCTGATACTCCGCCTGGTGAACCAACAGGTCATCGTAATCCAGCATCAGCGGGCTGGCCAGCCCCTCGCGCCGGACCGCGCGCAGCAGGGTGCCGGGGATGTCCAGATTCAGGGCGTCGCCGAACTCGTAGGGCTTGGGCGCCTCGGAAGCCTCGACCCCCGTGGACAGCTCCTGCGTGTCGTGACGCCCCACGCTGCTCCGGCCGAGCGACGACAAGAGATCTCGCAGCGTCCGATAACCGAGAAAATCAGTTGCTTTGTTGGTCAGCTCGAACCTGACGGATCCGCTCTCCGCGCCGGAAGCGTAACCCTGCGGGTTCAGCGGCGTTTGGCCTGCCTCTTGCCCCGGAAGCGTGATGTAACCCTCTTCCAGCATCCGCTCCAGGAGCGCCTTCAAGACCTGATCCAGCTGCTTCTTGCCTTCGCTCTCTTCCCCCTCCAGCCAGTCCTCGATGTCCTCGTAACGGACCTTCCCGCCGCTGGCCAGGGCCTCCAGGATCGCCCGATAGAGGTCCTGAAGGTCCTGGCCTCGCTCGGCTCCATCGAGGTATTCGTCCATGAACCGATTCTGGAAGCCGCTCTGAAGGAGGTGATCTCCCAGTTCGCCGAACAGATCCTCCAGGCTCAGGCTGTCCCACCACTTCCCCGTGTACTGGCTATATCGCGTGATCGGCATCTGCTGGCCCCTTGCGGCTCAGGCCGTCGATTGGTCAATTCGGAAGGACACGCCCACCTCGGCTACTCGGCCAAATGACCACTTGACGTCGCGTGGCGCTCAGTTGAAGTGCCTCCGCTTGGCCCCGGCTGGCACCCCCTGCTGCTCTTCGCGCGGTGTCTTCCGTTCCACCCTTGGGCTTCCCGTGTACCCCCGCTGTTCCGTCCGGTCTATCTTCTGTTGGGCGTGGAGCCCTTCCAGGATGAACTCGCAGGCGGACACCGTGAGGGCTGGGTCCGCGTTTTCGGCCACCCCCAGGATGACCGTGGTTTCCACCAGGCCCGGCACCTTCTGGAAAAACCGGAGGGCCTCGGCCGTCGGCGTCGTGTCGGCCACCTTGACGGCGCCCCCCTGGTCGAACCAGTGCACGGTCTCCCGGATCGGCGCGCCCCCTACCCGGGCAGCGAACACGCGCCCGAGCGCCTCCTTGATCAGGGCTGTGGCGATGACGTCGCCGCCCTTCAGTTCGCCCTCGTACTCCAGTTCCAACTTGCCGGTGATGGACGGCATGGCCGCGTACACGTCCGACGGGCGCGGGACGATGGTCCGCTCGCCGCCCATGACCGCCCGCCGCTCTGCGCTGCTCACCACGTTCTCCAGGCACGAGATGGGCAACCGCTGGCTGACGCCGGACCGCCGGTCAATGTGCTTGCTTTCCCGGGCGGTAAAGGCGATCTGCTCCACCACCTCCTGGATGAAGTCCGGGATCAGGAGTCGGCCATCCGGGTGCCGTCGGATCCACGCCTCCTGTGCGGTGATGGCCATCCCTTGCGCCACCTCCACCGGGTAGTGGGTGCGGATCTCGGAGCCGATGCGGTCCTTGAGCGGCGTGATGATCTTCCCCCGAGCCGTGTAGTCCTCGGGGTTGGCGGAGAAGACCAGCGCCACGTCCAGCTTCAGCCGGACCGGGTAGCCTTTGATCTGGACGTCGCCCTCCTGCATGATGTTGAAGAGGCCCACCTGGATCTTCCCGGCCAGATCGGGCAGCTCGTTCATGGCGAAGATCCCGCGGTTCGCCCGGGGGAGCAGGCCGTAGTGGATGGTCAGCTCGTTGGAGAGGTCCAAGCCGCCCCGCGCCGCCCGGATGGGATCCACGTCCCCGATGATGTCCGCGATGGTGACGTCCGGGGTCGCCAGCTTCTCGACGTAGCGGAGCTCCCGCGGCAGCCACGCGATGGCTGTCCGGTCCCCCTGCTCGGCGAGACGATCCCGGCAGGCGCGGCAAAGAGGCGCGTAGGGGTTGTCGTTGATCTCGCATCCGGCAATCACGGGAACTTCGTCGTCCAGGAGGCCCACCAGGCTCCGCAGGATTCGGCTCTTCGCCTGCCCCCGCAATCCCAGCAGGATGATGTGGTGCCGGGACAGGATGGCGTTCACGAGCTGCGGAATCACCGTCTCCTCGTATCCGATGACGCCGGGGAAGAGCGCCTCCTTGCGGGCGAGCTTCTCCAGCAGGTTCTCCCGCATCTCCTCGCGAACCGATCGCTGGGCCACCCGCGCCTCCATCCCAGCGACTCTGCTTGAGGTCCCCCAGGATCGTTGGTCGTTGTTCCAATTTGTCCTTGGCCATGCGCTTTTCCCTTCCCTAAAGACACCGAAAGCCCTCGATCGTTTCCGAGGGCCGTCCGGGAATTCCACCCCGCCGACTCCTGTTTCGATTCGAGTCTAGGGAGCCTACCGGAAGTTGTCAAAACAATTTCGGCCGGGCAGAGCCGCGCAGAGGCGGAGCGAGGGGAAAATGGTGCGGGAATGGGCGCAGCCACACGCTGCGGCTCAGCGTGGCGGTGCTTTCTCCCAGCGTGCGACCGTGTCGAGGACGTCTCTGACGTAGGCGCATTCGCATTCCGCCGGGCAGGGACGGATCTCGCCCTGGCGGAGACAGTAGGCCGGGCATTGTTGCGTCCCTGTCTTTCGTCCTGCGAGCATCGGTCCGTCGTACAGGTCGGTGAAATGCGAAGCCTCGATGGCCAGGGTCGTGCGGCAAGGGTCGTGGTTGAACAGGAACATCCCGGCCTCGAGATCCTGAAAATACACCTGATATCCGATGACCCGCACGCAGGGGTCGGCCAGGAAGGCCTCTCGGCTCTTCCAGGTCTCTCCGCACAACGGGCAGACCTTGAAGCACGCGATGGTGGTCACAGCCGGCCCGTTCGTTGCCGTGGTCTCCGCCATGGTCCATCCTCGTTGCGAATGACTCGCCGCCAGGAGGTGTCCTGGCGTCAAACATACCCTGCTATCCGGCAGGGGGCAACGGCAGATGCGCCGGGTCACCCGACGGCGTGGACGCCCCTGGCCCGGCCCCGCGGGGAGTTGAACCAGAAACTAACTTTGATCCGAGAATCCGCCTCCCGCCAAGACGCAAAGAACGCCAAGGCTGGTGCTGGCGAGTGCGGCAGGGAACGCCGGATACCGACGCCCCGGGACGGGGCCTTCCGAGAGGGGGAACACTGGACCGGAACCTCAGCCCCCCTGGCGACCTTGGCGTCTTTGCGAGAGACAGGGTTCTTCGGATTGGGGTCAAGAGCCGTGCGCACCGTTGCCGTCCCCGGGCAGCGGCTGCTGTCCGACGCCGGCCATGCCCCGATTGACAGCCACCATGGCGGATGGTACGTTTCTGCTCGTCCGCTCCGGCCGAAACATACCCGGGGAACGCGCCATGTGCGCGGCCCGATCAGATTTCCTGGCTCCTCTCGCAGATCGCAGAAAGGAATGTCGCCGATGAATCTGTTCAAGCAATACACCCCGAAGGACGGGTACACGCCCTTGGTCAAGCCCGGGAAGGACGGCATTGAGTTTCTCGAAGAGGGGGTCCTGCGGCTGCCTCCCGGCGGCATCTATCGGAGTGCCAGCGAGAGCTGTGAAGTGGTGTTCATCCTGCTGGGCGGCCTGGCCAACGTGACCGTCGGCGAGGCGGAGTTTCTCTCCATCGGCGGCCGGGCCAACGTCTTTGCGGGACGGGCGACCACGGTCCACATCCCGCCGGGATTCAAGTTCAAGGTGGAGGCAGTCGGTGCCGTCGAAGCGATCCTCGCCAAGTCTCCCAGCGATCTGGCCGGTGAACCCCGCCTCATCGGCCCCGAGAAGGTGAAGGTCTCCACCCGCGGCAAGGACGCCTGCGAGCGGCAGATCCACGACATCATCGACGCGAACTTCCCGTCCAAGCGCCTCCTGGTCGGCGAGACATTCAACGGCCCGGGCAAGTGGTCCAGCTATCCCCCGCACAAGCACGACCGGAACGCGCCGCCCGACGAAACCCGGATGGAGGAAATCTATTTCTTCAAGGTCAACCCGACCCAAGGCTTTGGCTTCCAGCGGGTGTACAGCCCCGAGCAAAAGCTGGATGAGACCTTCGTCATCCGGGACAACAGCCTCGTGAAGCTCCCCTGCGGATTCCACCCTGTGGCCGCGGCGCCCGGCTACGCCCTCTACTACCTCTGGATCCTGGCTGGCGAGCCGCGGAACTACATCCTCTACGACGACCCGGATCACAAGTGGGTGAAGGATCTGTAGTCTATTTCCTTCTCGACGAGGGGCGAGGCGCGGGCGGTGGTCGTGACGGCCGACGGGGATGTCGAATCAGTTTTCGCGGCCGGTGCTCCGCTCGCTGCGGGTGTTGCGGTCGGACAGGCGGGCCAGGATCCCGACGAGGTGGTCCTGCACGAGGGACAGCCGCGTCGGGACTTCGACGCACTCCAGGATCTGTTGTCGCGCCTCCGTCTCCGCGATGACGGCGCCGGCGATCCGGTCCACGATGATGCCCGGGTCTTTCACGCCGCTGAAGATCTTCGCCATCTCCCCCTGCCCTTTCTGCACCTCGGCCAGGATTCGGAGGTAGAAGACCTTCAGCCGATCGATTCGCAACCGCAGCGCATCGGGCGCCCCGTCCGGATACATGTCCGGCAGCGGCCGGGCGCGCACGACCCGGTACGGCAGGTCCGGCGGAAGCTCCACGCTGACGCCGATGCGCGTCGTTCCCCGCACCAGGATGTTGAAGCGACCGTCCGCAAGCTCCTCGTGCTGGACGATCTCTCCCGCGCCGGCGATGGCGTGAACCGGCGGCCGTCCATAGTAGTCCTTCTCCCAGCCGGCCTTCAAGAGTCCCATGGCCAGCCGTTTATCCCCCGCCAGGCAGTCCTGGACCATCTTCCGGTAACGGGGCTCGAAGACGTGCAAGGGGAGCACCGTGTGCGGGAACAGCACCACGTCGGGCAAAGGGAAAATCGGAATCTGCAGCACGGCGCTCATCGGAATCTGAGGCACCGACGCCGACAAGCCGGCCAATCCTGCCGCACTCCGGGACGCCACACCACGCGAGGACTGCGGGCAACGCCCGATCCCGACAAAGACCTCTACATCAGACTCCGCACCAATCCCCCGTCCACCTGCACCGTGACCCCGGTGACGTACCGCGCCCGCTCGGACGCCAGGAAGGCGATCATGTTCCCCAGATCCTCGGGCTCCCCCAATCGGCCGAGCGGGATGGCGGCTTCCCTGAGGCGGACGATCTCCTCCACGCTCTTTCCGGAGCGAGTCGACTGGAGGGCCAGCATGTCCCGCAGCCGATCCGTCACGATTGTTCCCGGCAGAACATTGTTCACCCGAATACCGTCCTTGGCCAACTCGAGGGACAAGCTCTTTGCTAGACCGATCACCCCCGTCCGGATCGCGTTCGAGAGCATCAGATTGTCTATCGGGGCCTTCACCGATGTGGACTGCAGGTTGACGATCGCCCCGCCGCCCGCCCGGCGCATGTGGGGCAGCACCGCTCGGGTCATGCGGATGACGCTGAGCAGCGTGAGCTCGAAAGCCGGCTTGCCATTCGGAATCGCCCAGCGTGTCGAACGTTCCGGCCGGCGGCCCCCCGGCGTTGTTGACCAGGATGTTCACCGTCCCGTACGCCTCGACCGTCCGGGCAACAACCCGCTCGATGTCCTCGGCCCTGGTGAGGTCCGCCTCCAGCGCCAGCACCTCGGCCCCGGTGCGGCCCCGGATCTGCTCGGCCGCACTCGCCACGGCCGCCGCCGTGCGCGCGCAGATCGTGATCCGGGCCCCCTCGGCCGCCAGGATCTCCGCTGTCGCCCGGCCGATCCCGCGGCTGGACGCCGTCACGATGGCAACCTTACCCTTGAGTCCGAGATCCATGACACCTCCGCTGAATGCGAGATTTGAGGTCGCCGGTAGGTCGGCCGCCGGAGGCCGCCCGCGCCTCTTCGTTCGGCCTCCGCATGGCTGCGCCTGTGTCCGTACGGGAGGGATTATAGCTGCCCAGGCCGGCCACTTCAAAACCAAACGACGCACCGGCAAGTTCGATCATCCGCAGGTCCAGGACTGCCCGGTGACCTCGTTTGACACGTCGGATCGTTCTTTATATACTCCGCGCGGTCATAAGAGATGCCGCCGCCACGAACGCGATGCGGCGGACTTTCTGCGGTCGGAATCGATCCCTACACTCTCAGGAAGGAGCAGCACGCCATGGCGACACTCAACATCAAACCTGCGGAACAATGCAAGTGGGACGGGGTGGCCCTGGGCGAGGTGATGATCCGCTTCGATCCGGTGGACGTTCCCTTCGAGCGCGCCCGCACCTGCCGCATCTGGCACGGCGGCGGCGAGGTCAACGTGGCGGAGGGCATGGCGTACTGCTTCCGCCTGCGCAGCACCGTCCTCACGGCCATGGTGGACGACGGCTTCGGCCGGAACATCGAGTGCCAGTTCCGGGAAACCGGCGTGGACACCAGCCACATCATCTGGTTCAAGCCGGGCGGCAAGGAGGGGAAGTACGTCACCGACAAGAAGGGGGGCTTGATGAACGGCATCAACGCCACCTTCCGGGGCAAGGGCGTGGTGCCGTCCAAGACCGAGTACTACCGGGCCCACACCCCGGTCCGCGAGGTGGGGGCCGCCGATTACGATTTCGACACGCTCTTCGGCAAGGAGGGTGCCCGCTGGGCCCACACCGGGGGCATCTACAGCCTGCTCTCCGCCAAGACGGCCGAGACCGCCGTCGAGTACCTGAAGACCGCCGGACAATACGGCACGCTCCGCTCCACCGACCTCAACTACCGGGCCAACGTGGAGCCCAACAAGGAGCGCGCCCGCGAGATCAACCGCAAGATCGTCCCCCACGTCGAGTTCCTGGTCGGGAACCAGAGCGACTTCGACGACGCCCTGGGCTACACGGTGGACGTGCCGTCAGCAACGCCAGCATGGAGCAGTTCCTGGAGTGCTACGTCACGCTGCTTCGCAAGGTGGCCAAGGATTACCCGAACCTGAAGCTGATCGGGACACAGCTCCGCGGCGCGCATTCGGCCGACCGGATCGACTGGGGCGCGGTGCTGTACGACGTGGCCGAGGACAAGCTGTACCAGGCCGCCATTCGGCGGAACATCGAGATTGCCGACCGGACCGGCGGCGGCGACTCATTCGCATCGGCCATCATCTCCGCCGTCCTCAAGGGCAAGCCGCTGGAGGAGGCGGTGGAGTGGGGCGCCGCCCACGGCATCCTGGTCCAGGAGACCCCCGGCGACACCACCATGGTCACCCAGGCCATGGTCGAGGCCGAGGTCAAGCGCGGCAAGAAGGGCGGCGGGGTGAGCGCGTTGCGGTAGTTGGCGACACCGGACGGTCGAGGGGGATTCCCTCGCGTGGTTCCGCGTTCGTGCGTACTCGTTTCAGTCCACGGGAAAGAGGAGGCAATCATGTCAGACGCGTACACCAGAGACCCCAAGCGGGTCGAGAAGACCTTGCGGGAAAAGGGCGTCGTGGTCGTCATGGGCCGCGACCACGCCAAGACGCCGCAGGACGTCATCAACACCGTCCTGGGGATCTACGAGGCCGGCCTCATCGCCGAGGTCACCTTCCGCATCCCCGAGGGCATCCTGAAGGAGGCCATGGCCGAACTCCGGAAGCGCCGCGATCGACAGCGTGAAGGCGCGCCCCGGCGACCCCATGCTCCTGGGCGTGGGCAGCGTCATCAATCCCCGCGAGCTGGAGACGGCCATCGAGATGGGCTTCGACATGATCGTGGGGCCCGACTCGGGCATGGGCGGCTGTCGCGAGCGCATCGACTTCGTCAAGATCGTCCGGGCGGCCAAGTGCTTCGGCGTGCCGGGGGCCTTCTCCCCCTCCGAGTTCGCCTACTTCCTGGAGCGGGAGGACGGCCTGGAGCCGGACGGGATCAAGATCTTCAACGCCAGCGTCTACGGGCCGAGCGGCGTCGGCGCCCTCCTCGCCCCGTACCAGCGCGAACGGCACAACGGGAAGATGGTCATGCCCACGGGCGGCGTGAACGTGAAGACCGGAGCCGGCTTCCAGGAGCAGATCAGCAAGCGCGGGCTTCTGCCCGGTCCTCGGCATGTCCGCGCCCCTGGAGCTGGTCACGGAGCGAAAGAAGATCGGCGACCCGGACACCATCCGCGAGTCGCTGGCGAAGTTCAAGGCCGAGTTCAGTCCCTTACAAGCCCGCCTGAGGGCCCAAGGTGTCCTGAAGACGCAATGGGGCCGGCGGCGGATCGCCCCGGCCCCATTGCGTCTATGGAGGAGGTCTTCATGAACTCCACTGAACGGCTCCTTCGCGTCCTGGCGGGGAAACCGGTGGACCGCGCGCCGGTCATCGGCGTGACCAGCGTGGTCACCGTTGACCTGATGCGGCAGGTCGGCACCCGGTGGCCCGACGCCCACCACGACCCGGAACAAATGGTTCGGGCCGGTGCGGCGGCCCACGTCGTCTGCGGCCTGGAATCCGTGAAGGTCCCCTTCGACATGGCCGTGGAGGCCGGGGCCCTGGGGGCGGACATCGACTACGGAGCGGACACCACGCTTCCCAAGATCCGCGCGCCGCTCTTTCGAATCGCCGCGCCAATTCGCGTTCCGCGAGCGACCTCCTCGCGCGCGGCCGATATCCCGTGGTTCTGGAGGCCATCCGCATCGCGCGGAAGCAATACGGCGATACCGTGCCGGTCATCTCGTCGATGCTGGGTCCGTTCACGCTCGCGGGCTGCCTTTTCGGCGTCGAGACGCTGCTGGTCTGGCTGATCGACGAGCCCGAGAACGTGCATGCCGCCATGGAGACGGCCACGCGCTTCGTCGCGACGTATATCAGGGCGACAATTCGACGCCGGCGCCCACGTGGTGCAGGTCGCCGAGCCCACCGCCTCCGGCGACCTGATCTCGCCGACCCAGTACCTGGAGCACATCGCGCCGTTTCACCGGGAACTGGCCGCGGGCGCGGACCGTCCCGTGATCACGCACATCTGCGGGAACATCACCCGGCACCTCCCCCACCTGGCGTCGGTGGGCTTCCGCGGCGTCAGCTTCGACGTGAAGACGGACATCCAGGCCGCCCGAAACCAGCTCAAGGGCAAGGCCGCGCTCATCGGCTACGTGCCCACCTCGCTGCTCCGCGACGGCTCTCCCGCCGAGGTGCGCGCGGCCGCCGGACAGTGCCTCGTGGAAGGCGTGGATGCACTCAACGCCGGATGTGCCGTGGCTCCGGATACGCCGCTGGACAACATCCGCGCCATGATCGCCGCGGCCACCGGCTGCTGAAAACGGCCCATCTGCGACGTTGGAGCGCCTTGCCGCTCGCTGCGGTGTACCTCCAGTACGCCTCGCTCGGGCATCGGCACTCCGCCTTGCATCTGGACCTTTTTGAGCAGCCGGAGAGAATACGGGTCCTACCGGGCTTGGAATACACATTGCCGAAAAGGGGGCAGCGGGATTGCCCCGCTGCTCCCCTCCCACACCACCGGACATGCGGGTCCGCATCCGGCGGTTCGGAAGGTTGAGGTCACGCGGCGAGCCGGGGCACTCCCAGCTGGTCGAAGTAGCGCGTTGGGCAGGGCGATGTGGAGCGCCGCGTGGCTGGCCGTCCGTCCACCAGCGGCGGGCGTGGGCGGCCGCCTGCGCGGCTGACGCGCTCGGGGACGCCCCGAGCGCGCAGCTCGCGGAAGACCGTCGGGCCCCGCTTCCACTGCTTGAGCTGGACCGCGCGCAGCCGGTGGCGGATCCACTCGTCCAGGTCGCGGAAGACGCGCGGCGTCTCGGCCAGGCGGAAGTACTCCTTCCAGCCGACGCAGGTACGCCGCGCAGCTCCGCCACGACCGTGCGCGATGCTCCGTCCGCCGACTCCGGCGCGTGATGCTCCCGCACCCGCTCCTTCATCGCCGCAAGGGCCTTGCTGGCGCCACGCGCCGTTTGACCTCGCCGCCCCGGGCCACCCAGAAGCTGTAGCCCAGGAACTTGCGGTCCCACGGCCGGCGCCACCGCGCTCTTCGCCTCGTTGATCCGGAGCCGGAGCCGCGCGTACAGCCGCCGCAGCGTCTGCATCACGCGCTCGCCCGCCCGCCTGCGACCGCACGTACACGTTGCAGTCGTCGGCGTAGCGCACGAAGGCGTGGCCGCGCTTCTCCAGCTCCTTGTCCACTTCGTCGAGGAGCACGTTCGCCAGCAGCGGCGAGAGCGGGCCGCCTTGCGGCGTTCCCTCGTGCCGCTCCATCACCACCCCGTTGGCCATGATGCCGGCTTCGAGGTAGCGGCGGATCAGCCCCAGCACCCGCTTGTCCGCGATCCGCTTCGCCAGCCTCCCCATCAGCACGTCGTGGTTGACCCGGTCGAAGAACTTCTCCAGGTCCACGTCCACCACCCAGCGGCGTCCTTCCTGGACGTACCGCTGCGCCGCGCGCACGGCATCGTGCGCGCGGCGCCCAGGTCGGAAGCCGTAGCTGTGCTCCGAGAAGGTCGGGTCGAAGCGCGGTTGCAGGACCTGCAAGCATGGCCTGCTGGATGAACCGGTCGAGCACGCGTCGGGATGCCCAGCTCCCGCGACCCCGCCGCCCGCTCTTCGGGATCGTGCTGCCGCTTCACCGGCTGCGGCTGGTAGCGTCCCCGCGAGCAGCTGCCTCGCGGATCGCGTGCCAGTGCTCCCGCAGGTAGCTCCGGCAGCTCCTCCACCGTCATCCCGTCGATGCCGGGACTGCCCTTGTTCTGCCTGCACTCGCTTCAACGCCGCCTGCACGTTGCGCGCGCTCGACCACCTCCTCCATCAGGCGGCTCGGTTCCTGAGCGCTCGTTTCCGCTCGCCGCCGTCGGCGCTTCCCCGCTCCGCTCGGCCCTCGGGGCTTCACCCCTGCCCTCCAGCGGGAGCTCCAGTTGCCTGGACATCTGGGGCCTGGCGCCTCCGAGACTCACGGTCGTCTCGCTCTCCCTTCCGTTCGGCCCTTCGCCCGCCGCTGCGACGCGCGGCTACTACGGCCTCTGCTGACTTCTCGCTCCGCCGCGTCCGGCGTCGCCCTTTCAGGCGTAAGGCGAGATCTCCCCAGGTAAGAACACTGGCCTTCCCCGCACGACCGCCGGATTTACGCCGCCGCCCCTTGGTCGCGAGAGCTTCGCGGTCGCTTGCCCGCTCGCCCTGGTCGGCGCCGCCTCCTATCCGGTTCCTGTTCGTCGGCCCGCGGGTTCGCTCCCCGCTTCCTTCAGCGCCGCCCTCGCGGGCGGCCCCTTGCGGTTCGCTTGGGTCGCTGCGACCAGCTCCCCAGAGGACTTTCACCTCCAAGTCAGAGCCCATGCTGGGCACACAACAACGACGCCCCCGGGGGGTCCCGGGGGCGTCGTTGTTGGTCGACACTCGAATCGCTTACCAGCGGCCGTACTTGGCGAATACCTCGGCCATCGTCTTCCCGGCGCGCAGCTCCTCCTTCATGCTCCGTTCGGCCCGGAAGCACTCCTCCGCCGCCAGCAGGACCTCCTCCACCAGCGGCCGCGGGACGACCACCACGCCGTCGATGTCCCCCAGCACCAAATCGCCCGGCCGCACCTCGACGCCGTGGAAAAGGATGGGGTGGCCGACGTGCACGGGGCGCCAGCGGCCCACGGACGAGACCGGCCAGAAGCCGGTGCCGAAGATCTGGAAGCCCGCCTGCATGATCATCTCGGCGTCGCGAATCGTCCCGTCCACCACCACCCCGCGGCAGCCGTTGTTCCGGGCCGCCAGGGCCATGAACTCTCCCCAGGCCGCGCAGACCTTCTCCTTGCCCGGGTCGAAGACGACCATGGACTCCGCCGGGATCGCGCCCAGGAACGTCAGGATCTCCGGGCGACAGTCGTAGCCCACGTCCGCGCAAGCCTCGCCGAGGGCCGGGAAGGCGAATCCCGCGGCGCGGCGATCCGGAAACAGGGGGCGCAGGGTCGGCCCCAGGCACTGCTTCCGGAACCCCTTCTCGTCGAGGATGTCGGCCACGGCCCCGGTGTACAGCTTTTCGTAACGTTCGCAGATCTCGCGTGGATTCATCAGGTCGCCTCCTTGGGTGAGTGGAAGGAACAGGATGCTTTCGGATACCACGTATCCCAGCATGTGGCAATGCCTATTCTCCCCTCCGGGCCTTGCCGCAGCGCTCGAATTGAGTTACCGTGGCGCGGGTCGAGTTGCCAAGGCGCCGCGCCGGTCGTGATTTGGAGGCACCGCTCGTGGCGCCATGGCGCCTCGTGGTCTGGAAAGCGCTGTCACCCATCCGCGCGGGTTCCCCGTATACCAAGGTGATAGGTGGGGATGGCCGCCCTCGCCCTTCCCACGTGCCGGCGGCATCCCTGTGGTTTCCGCTCGACTTGAACGACGGGCCGCAGAGGAGCCGCCCGGCGAGGTGTTCGTGTCCGAAACCGATGAGGCGCTGTTCAGGCACGTCCAGGACGGTGACCGGGAGGCGTTCGCCGATCTCGTGGGTCGTTACCATCGGCGGGCCTACGCCGTGGCATTCCGTCTCCTCGGACAACGCGAGGATGCCGAAGACGCCGTCCAGCAGGCCTTTCTCCGGCTCTACGAGGCCCGCGCCGCCTACAACGCTCATTGGCGGCTCAACACCTGGTTCTACCGGATTCTCACGAACGCCTGCGTGGACGAACTGCGGCGGCGGCGCTCGGCGGTTCCGCTGGACGACTTGGAGTTGCCCGCCGGGGAAACACCCGAGCGTGCGCTTACCCGAGGAGAACAGCGGAGGCTACTCCAGACCGCCCTGGCGGCGGTCCCGCTGGAGGCCCGGATCGTCCTCACGCTCTACTACGGCGAGGAGCGGAGTTACCAGGAGATCGGCGCGATTCGGGGCATCTCGACGAACACGGTGAAGACCCAGCTTCGGCGGGGGCGGCTCAAGCTCAAGCGGGCGCTCTCCGCTCGCGGGGTGACCGAGCCATGACACGTCACCGGACAGACAACCCACCCAAGCGGCGAACCGCGACGGCGGGCGGCGAGGCGTGGCTGCTCGAGGCCTTCCGCCCCCCCGCGGTCCCGGCGGATCTGGCGAGGCGAATCATGGAGCAGATGGATCTTCGGCTGGAGTCGGAGCGGCTGACCGACCTGGTGGACCGGCTGGTCCTGACGGCATCGCCTGTCGGAATCTCCCGCGTCGCCTATCGCCCCGGCGCCGGAGCGGCGGCCACGCCACCGGCGGGCGGGCGGGTCGGCAAGCTCCTCGATCAAGCGCGGCGGGAGATCGCAGAGTATCTGGCCGGCGAGCGGACCTACTTCACCGTCCCGGTGGACCTGTCGAAGGTCCCGGCGTTCGACCGCGCCGCGCTGGATGTTGCCGCGCAGATCCCATTCGGCGAGGTCCGAAGCTACAAGTGGATCGCCGAGAAGCTCGGAAAGCCCGATGCCGCCCGCGCCGTCGGGGGCGCCATGGCCGGAAATCCCGTGCCCCTCATCGTCCCCTGTCATCGCGTGGTGAAGACCGACGGGGGCCTGGGCGGGTACTCCTTCGGCCTCGTCCGCAAGGAAGCCCTGCTGAACCTGGAGCGAAGCGCAACGCCCTACGTCGGCTGTGCCTCCACCAAGATCTTCTGTCGGAAAGGCTGCGCCCACGAGCGGCGCATCCGTGAGGGTGGCCGGATCCATTTCGCGTCCGGCACCGACGCCAGGTCGAGCGGGTACCGCGCGTGCCAGGTGTGCCAACCCGTCTGACCTCGACCTCCCACCACCCCGAACCGAACATTTCCTCGCAGGACCAAGGAACGGCAAGGCATGAGCGCGCGCTTCCTCGATGTTTCGCTGTTGATTCTCCTGTCGGCATTATGGGGCGCTTCCTATCTCTTCATGCGCATCGCCGGCCCGGCGCTTGGCCCGGTCGTCCTGATGGCATTCCGCGTCTCCATCGCCGTGGCCATCTTGTTCGCGTATCTTGGCATCCTCCGACAGTGGCCAGATTTCCGGAGGTACTGGAAACCGTTCCTGTTGATGGGCATCCTGAACAACGCGATTCCGTTCATTCTGATCGCCAACGCGGTCATCCACCTGAACGCGTCCATCGCCGCGATCCTGAACGCCACCACGCCGCTGTTCACCGCCGTGGTCGCGGCGTGGTGGATCAAAGAGCCCCTCGGCGCCCGCAAGGCGATCGGCGTCGTGCTGGGTATGGCGGGCGTCGCGGTCCTGGTAGGATGGAGTCCGTTACCGCTCACCTCAGGCGTGATCGTTGCCGCCCTGCAGGCTCTTCTCGCCGCCTTTTCGTACGGCCTCGCCGCCGTCCATGCCAGGCGACAGTTCATGGGCGTCCCGCCGTTGCACGCGGCGGTGGGGCAACTGAGCGGATCCACCGCGATCCTCCTGCCGCTGGGAGTCCTTTGGCTGCCGCAAACGCCTCCGGATGCGCGCGTCGCGCTCTCGGTCGTCGGCCTCGCGGTGGCGTGCACCGCGCTGGCGTACGTGATGTACTTCCGGCTGATCGCTACCACCGGCGCCACGGCCGCCGCCACCGTCACGTTTCTGATTCCGTTCTTCAGTGTGTTGTGGGGCGTCATGTTCCTCGGCGAACCGCTGAGTGTCGGGATGTTCGTCGGGCTGGGCGCAATCCTCTCCAGCGTCTGGTTGGTATTGGCCGCCAAGCCCGCCTGAGGAGGGTGGTGCTCTGAACCTTCACGCGCATCCGGGTCACACGCCATGTCGAGCCAACTGACCGAGCGATCCCTTCGCAGCGCTACGCGACGGCTCGCGGCCCGAGATCCCGATCTCGCCGCGGTCGTGGCCACCTACGGTCCGCCGCCGCTGTGGGCCAGAGAGCCGGGATTCCCCACGTTGATCCACATCATCCTGGAGCAGCAGGTCTCGCTGGCATCCGCAAGAGCCGCGTACCATCGCCTCGTTTCCGCCACGGGAAAGCTCGTGCCCGAGCGGTTCCTCGCACTCCGCGATGGAGAACTGAAGACCATCGGCTTCAGTCGCCAGAAGACCACCTACGGCCGGGCGCTCGCCGAAGCTATCCTCGATGGCAGACTCGATCTTGCACTGATCGAGACCCTCGACGATACCGACGCAAAGGCCCGGTTGACTGCGATCAAGGGAATCGGATCGTGGACGGCGGACATCTACCTGCTGATGGGCTTGCGGCGCCCCGATACGTGGCCGAGCGGCGACCTGGCGCTCGCCGTCGCAGTGCAGCGTGTCAAGCGCCTGCGCAAGAGGCCGACGCCCGAGAGACTCCAGAAGGTCGGAGAGGCATGGCGCCCGTGGAGAGCCGTCGCCGCGAGGATCCTGTGGCACTACTACCTGAGCAGCCCC
>CAVOIV010000031.1:0-115715 GCA_963695995.1 uncultured Methylomirabilota bacterium | reverse complement strand
CGCAGCCGACAGCCGGATGTCGGCCACTTCTCGTGTCATATCACTCGCGATCTGACGGGGCCGGCCATGGCGACTTTCGCGGCAGCACTCTTCCTGCTCCTGACAGCCCTGTCGCTGCCCGCCTGGGCGGCCGAGACGGAGCTCATCCGGCCTTCGGCCCCATCCTCTTCAGCCTGGGGATCCTCGTGGTCGCGGCCAAGTTCGCCGGGATGCTCAGCGAACGGCTAGGCCAACCCTCGGTGCTGGGGGAGCTTCTGGTCGGAATCGGCCTGGGAACGCGATGTCCGCCCCCTGATCGGCAGCGGCGTGGCCTTCGTCCGGTTCGATCCTTCCCTGCAGGTCCTGGCGGAGATGGGGGTCTTGATCCTGCTCTTCGACGTCGGCTTGGAAGTGGACCTCCGCGCCCTGGTGCGCGTCGGCCCTTCCGCGGTCCTGGTCGGCCTCATCGGGGTGGCGGCGCCCCTCGCCCTGGGGTGGGCCCTCGCGGCCTGGCTGCTGCCGGAGAGCCCACGCTCACCCATATCTTCATCGGCGCCACGCTTTCGGCGACGAGCGTCGGGATCACGGCCCGCGTCCTGAAGGACCTCGGTCGAACCCAGAGCCCGGAGGCGCAGATCGTCCTGGGCGCCGCCGTGATCGACGACGTCCTGGGTTTGATCGTGCTGGCGATCGTCAGCGGCGCGGTGACGGCCGCCGCGAGCGGCGGGCCGGGCGTGTCCGCGGGCACGGTGCTCGGATTCTGTTGCGAGCCCTGCTCTTCCTCGGGTGACGATCGGATTGGTCGGTACTTATCGGCGCCTCTCATCCGCCTCGCCGCGTGGACGGGACAGCGTGGTTTCTTGCTCGTCGTCGGCCTGGCGCTCTGCTTCACCCTGGCCTATGCCGCCGAACTGATCGGCCTGGCAGGCATCATCGGGGCGTTCGCCGCCGGGTCATGCTCGACCCCTACGGCGAGGGCGTTCGCACGCCGGAGGAGGAGGCCACGCTCTCGGAACTGATGCATCCGCTCGGAAGTTGTTCGTCCCGCTCTTCTTTGTCATGATGGGCCTGCGGGTGGAACTGGGGAATATCGCGGACCGCGAGACCTGGTTCTGGGAGCCGGACTGGTGGTGGTCGCGCTGGTCGGCAAGCTGCTCGCCCCGCTCGGGGTGGTGGGCGGAGGGACGAACCGCCTGGCCGTCGGGATGGGCATGGTGCCTCGCGGCGAGGTCGGCCTGATCTTTGCGGGGTCGGGAGCGGCCTCATGCCCAACGGTTCGCCCGTTGTCCCACCGGGGGTCTTCTCGGCCGTCGTGGTCATGGTGCTGGTGACGACCCTCCTTGCCCCGGTCGGCCTCCGCTGGGCGTTTCGGCGGTCGGACCCGAGCGCCCACGCGACACGGAGTCCCAAGTGAGCACGGTCGGCCGGGCGGGCGATCGGTAATTGTCCCAGAATGACAATTTGCAGGAGGATCCAAAGAGCGCACCGCATGGCGATCCCCTTTACCTCGCCAGCGCCGGCCAAAGGGGTCTCAACCTCCGGCGCGCTACCCAGTGCCGACCGCCTTCCTTTGCCTGCCGGTGGCGGATCGCTTACGTCGCTCGATTCTGGGTGCCGCTCCCCCGGACCGCCAATTGAGCAAAAGGCCGGTGGAGACCGACGGGGCGAGCGCCGCGGGCCGCCGTACTGCCCGCGTACCCTCCTAGCCCGCGTACGATCGCAGCGCGGGGCGATTGGCGTTGACACCCCGTGACGCGCTTCGATACGTTTCCGCTAGAAGAATCTCCATTCCGCTTGTCCTGCGATTGGCGCAATCCCGCGTGCTTGGTTCTGGAATCCGGCGTGGACCCGCCCATGAACGCACTCGGGACGTGGCGAGAGCGCAGGCGACCTCGAGAGCGGCGCGACCACAGGGCGAACGGAGCCGGTGACGCCAGACCGCTCCGGGCGCATCACGGTCGCGATCGTTGCTGCAGTCTCCTTCACCCAGAGCGCATCCCGCGCACAAGGAGGACTACCATGACCCGACGTGAGTTGCTTGCCCTCTCTGCGATGGCCGTGGTGGTCTCCGCCGTCCCGGCGCACGCCCAGCATGGCGGTCACGCCCCGCAGGGTGGACACGCCCAGCCGGCCAGCTGTGCCGCCGACGGAACCCCGATGCAGTTCATCCCCAAGAAGCCGGCGGATCCGAATCCCACGCAGGACGACATGGCCAAGTACCCCACGTGCCCCTACTGCAACATGAATCGGCGGCAGTTCCACCAGGCCCGCATGCTGGTCCACTACAGCGATAACCTGCCGGACGGGACCTGCTCGCTGCACTGCGCGGCCATCAGCCTGATGCTCAACGTGGACCGCGGGCCGAAGACGATCTACGTCGCGGATGTCGCCGCCCCGGGCGACGTCAAGCCGTTAATCGAGGTCGAGAAGGCGTTCTTTTTGGTCGGCAGCTCACTGCCCGGGGTGATGACCAAGCGCAGCAAGGTGGCCTACGGGACCGAGGCCGCCGCCAAGGCGTCGCAAGCGGCGAACGGCGGCGAGGTGATGGACTTCGACAAGGCCCTGCTCGCCGCGTACACCGACATGGCGCAGGACGTCGCGATGATCCGGAAGAACCGGGAAGAACGGCGCAAGAAGATGCAGATGGAGAAAAGGGCTGACCGGTCGGCCAGCCCTCGGCGACCACGACCGGGATCGCGCACACGTGGTCCAGCCAGCGTGGCGAGAAACGTGAGTGCGGGATGCCCGCGCGGCGTGGCGCACGGCACCGCCGAGGACGGTGCTCACCTCATAGCGTGGCTGGACAGGTGCGGGCGCGTGTCGTGGGGAAGCGAGGGGGCCGGTGCCCCCTCCGGGGTGGCCGCGATTGGCTAGGGCCGCGAGGAGCTGTATCGCTTGGGATCCTTGGCAAATTGCTCTTTGCAGCCGGCGGCGCAAAAATAGTAGGTCTTTCCCTCGTACTCGAAGGTCAGGCCGGCCGCCTTGGCCTGGGCGGGATCCACGGTCATGCCGCAAATCGGGTCGACGGTCTCCCCCGAGCCTGCGCGCCCGCCCATTCCGTGTTTGCCATGCTGCATCTGCCCCATCATGGGACAGGCCATCGGCTGTGCCTGCAGGCTGTCGAGCGTCTTGACCATCGTGACCAGCTTGGCTTGCAGCGCGTCTTTCTCAGCCCCGCTCACGCCCTTGAGGAGGGCGTCCTGCACCAGCAGGACGTCCTTCATCAGGGCCAGCATCGCGCCCATATTCTGGTGCATCGCACAGCCCTTCATTCCGCCCCCCATGCGACCACCCTTCATGCCCACCCACCCTGCATGCCGTGCCCCCCCTGCATCGGCATCTGGTGCCCGGCGTGCGGGCTGGGACTCGGGGTGGTGGGCTGCGCCGGGGTCGGGTCCGCGGCCCATGCAACCACTCCTACGGCAAGGCACCAGACGAACGCGACAACTGCCATGGTCTTCTTCATACGATTCCCCCCTGAAAGAGTTCAGACCGCTCATGCGCATCTTAAGTATCAAACCCCGCCGCCGGGAGCAAGAGAAGCCTTGGAATGGTCCGAGGGTCCAGTCCTTCCGCACCCCCCACCACCACGCCTGTGCTTCCCTACCCCCCACGAAGACCTGCCCCGTGATGTCAGAGCCGAGCGCCGTTTCCACTACCGGGCGTGTCCCGCTCGGGATTCGAGGCCGTGGCGGCGAATCTGTTTTGCGCAATTACGGGTCCATTCCCCCGGCACCATACGAATCCTGGGGGGCGGGAAGCGACGTTCGCGGAGCCCGAGTTACGATAACGATCACGTCTCTGCGGGGGAGAGTTGCGGTTTCGGCCTATGCTTCAATGAAGTATTGTGTCCCCGCCGTGTTCAGGATGAACTGCTCGGGCATTTCCCTGGCAAAGGCCGTGATCGCTTCGAAGCGCGTGCAATGCGTCGGCACGATGTAGTCTGGCCGCATGGCCTTCACATCGGCGATAGTGTTCGCGATCACCTCCGGCTTGGCACCCCTCAGGTGGAATCCGCCGATCACGGCGTGCGCCTTCTCGATCCCCGTCATCTCCTGTGCATGCCTGAGCGTGTTGACGATCCCCCGGTGAGCGCACGCGGAAAGCACGACCAACCCGTTGCCCTTCGCGTTCATCCCCGGCGTCAAAGTATCGCTACAGTCACCAGTCTTCGCGTTTAGTGCCAAAGGGTTACAAGACTGTTTCGGGCAGAAAAATGGGCACGGCTGAAACACGGTGGCACATTCACCGCACGCGATAATTCAGAGCGTTCGAGTCTCGCCTGCGTCCCGACGCAGACCAGACGTGGGCACCGGAGGCGGAGGTTGTCGCAAGTGCGGGATGCGAAGACGTGGCCGCAGGGATGATTTGGTTCTGGAGGGTCGGGCTGGATTTCGGCGTTGGAACACGCCTTGGCGGTATTACGGTGCCTCACGGTCGCGATCCACGGCTTGGGAGCGGGCGCCGTGGGCGGCGGCATCAGGCGCCTCGCTGGGTCGTCAGGATGAGGTCGTAGACCGCTCGGGCGTTCTCGATCAGGTCAAACGACGGCACCATGGTGCGCCCCATCCCGGGCCAACTCCCACCGGCAAACCAGGCATAGGACGGGGGCGTCGGCCCGAAGGTGATCGTGCCCCGTCGGTCCGTGCGCTCCTCGAGTGATACGTCGCTAAGCGTGCGTAGCGTGAGGCGTTTCACGTTCCTGGTGCGCAGCCCGGACACAATGATGACGTTCTGATCGGTGAGTCCGTAGACCGTCTTCCCTCGTTGGTAGGCTTCGACCACGAACCGTCCGAATACCAAATACAACCCGACCAGCACGAACGGGATGCCCCAGAGGCGGAAGAGGAGCGGCGCCTTGCTGGTGAGCACGGTCGCTTCCCAGAAGACGGCGAACCCACACCACAGAAGGCTAAAGGGAATGAGGAAGAGGTCCGTTCCCCGGAAGACCACGCCCTGCTGTGGTCGGCCCGACCAGAGGAGCTTCTCCCCCGACGTGAGTTCCTTGCTGATGACCAGGGCGGGGTGCGCGTCCATCCTAAACGCCATCCTTTCTGCGGCCCTGTGACGCGGCGACGAAATCGCGGGGGGGCGGCAACGTCGTGCGACGGTTCAGGCAAATCCTTAGGGTGCGCACTCGAGCGGGAGCGTAGCGAACGGCTGCGGATGTGTCAACCCGAGGACGGGACGGGACCGAGCGGATGCGGAAGGGGCGGGCGGACCGAGCGAGGTGTGATTGCGTGCTGCGCGCAGGACAGACATGACATGAATAGATCACCCGCCCCGCCAGCATGCTCCGTCAGCGCGTAAACACTTTGCGCAAGAAACCAAGGGTCGCCTGGGCAGCCTTGTCGCGCGCGCTGCGGTCGCCTTCCACGCTGGCGCCGAGCGCACTGCACGATCGTTTCAAGGCGGCCTGGTAGGCGTCGCCTGACAAGCGCTGGCCGGTGAAGCGGTCGTAGGGGGCCAGGGTGGCGATGTCGATTTCCACGGGGCAGGCTTCCAGCGTGCGCTGGGCGCCCTTCAAGTAGTGACGCCCCGGATCATCGCTGTCAAACTTGTGCCGAGCCCCCGGGATCACGGCGAATTCCACCGGTGTCCCGGCCTTGCCGATTCGCTCCGCATAGTCCTGGCAGGGGGCGATGGGCGTATAGTCGTCGGCGTCGCCGTGGATCCAGAGCATCGGCGCCTTGGAGAACACCCCAGGTTTGACGATCAGGCGGAAGGCGCCGACGCAGCCGCCCGAGTAGACCGGCACATGCGCTGCAAACCGCAACCCATCCGGCAGCCCTTGCGCTGCGATCACCCGCTCGACCGCGGCGCGCCAGGTGGTGATCCCCCCGCGGGAAAAGCCCATGATCGCGATGCGCCCGGCGTCAATGCGCGGATGCGAGGCCGCCAGCTTCAGCGCCGCAAAGGCGTCGGCCACGTCCGCGGCGAACGGGACTTGCGACTGATCGTCAGCGGTACTCTTCACCCCGCGCGGCCCGAACGAATCGACCGCCAGCACCGCGTACCCCGCCGCATTGAACTGCTTCGGCCAGAAATCCAGCATGGCGCTGTACACCCCGCCCGACCCGTGCATCAACACGACGGCGGGCACTTTCTCATTTCCCGATGGGACAAACAGGTGGCCGACGATATTCACGGGATCGGTCTGCGCGTTGCCCTTCAAGAGGTCGCCCAGCGTCTTCGGCGTCCAGCTCGCAAACGCGTAGCGCCCATTGCCCTGCCCGGCGCTGAAATTGGCGATCTGCTCCTGTGCCCCCGCCGTAGCGACCATTCCTTCCCCCAGCATGGCGAGCGCAACACCAACCAACAGGGCGACAAGGCGACGTCTCTGCAGGTTCATGGCTTCTCCTTTTTCACACGCGTGAGACGCACCGCCGATGTGGAAATCGCATGGAGCTCACCACACCGAACGAACCGTGAGGCTGCTCGGACTTACCGACGGGTTCGCCACCGACGGCCCACAGGAACGAATTGTGTACTACCACCCCTGGGACATTCGGAGCGCCTTCGCAGGCGAAAGGGCAGAGCGGCGATGGCGGGCCGACGCTACGGGGCGAGCGAACTCGTTGTCAAATGAAAAGGTTAGGTTCCGTCCGGCTTGAGCGGAGAAGGATCGGTGTATCCCCGACACACCGCAGGTTCGCGGGATCACGGAACCATGAAGAGTTGGGAGGCGCGGCGTTGCGCTCGCGGGCAGGATCCGTCCGCTGCCCACGGGCTCTCGGCCGGGATTGTCAGCGGGGCCCCGCCTCCGCGCCGGACGGGACCATCGTTACGTCGACGAAGCGGCGGCGGACCGCCCGCAGGAAGCGCGTCGCCGGATGGCCCAGGATCAGCGCGATGGCGGGGGTGTGGTTGGGTGGGATGCCCAGGTGCCGACAGAGCGCCGGATTCCGCTGCAGCATGGGGGCTGCGCCGCCGATCATGGTGGTGCCCAGGCCCAGCGCCTCGGCCGCCAGCATGGCGTAGGTGCACGCGATGGTCGCGTCGGCCAGGTCGGCATAGGGGGAATGGTGGAACAGCAGGACCGCCGGCGCGTCGTAGAAGAGGAGGTCTCGTCCCTGGCGGTGGCCTTCGACGTACATCTCGGCGAGCGGCCGGATGAATGACCGGAACCGCTCGTACGTGGTCTTCCGGACGAAGGGGCGCAGCACGGTGAGCAGCCACGGCCGGACCACCTTCAGGAACCCGGCGTACCCCTGGATGATCGCGGCCGCGAGATGGCGCACCTCTGCTCGGCCGCGGACCACGACGCAACCCACATCCCAGGGAGGGATCCCCATCGGCCCGGACGCCGCCAGAGCGACAATCCGCTCCAGCAGCGCGGCATCCACCTCCTGGTCGGTGAAGCGACGCACGCTGCGACGCGCCTGCAGCAAGGCGGCGAACGCCTCGGCCGTGGCGCGCTGGCCCGGCGGTGACAGCGGCGTCAGGTCCGCCGGGGACAGGCCGCGGCCCGTCACGGTCACGCTCTGCTCCGGGCACACCATCATGCAGTGCCCGCACGCGATGCACCCGAGCGGGCTGTCCGCGTGGATCCCCACGTGGCCGGCGGCCAGTCGGAGCACATCGGTGGGACAGATCTGGGCGCAGCAGCCGCAGTCCGTGCACGTGGTGCGGTCGATGGTGACGAGCCCGGCATCCCGGTACCGGCTGTGGATGACGGCCATGACCTTCCTCCTTCTGTCGGAACGCCCGCAGCCGCGGCGGACAGAACTCCCGAAGCGCGAGACATCCGTCACGTCGGAGGGCGACGAACCCCGGCGGGAAACCTAGCGGAGCGGTCGGGGGGTGTCAACGGCAATCCCTGGAATGTGCGATCACGGGACGGAGGTTAGATACCATGCGGGGAACGTTCGGGTCCCCGGGCGCTTCCCCAGTCGGAGCAAGAGTGGGCAATGGAACGAGTGCGTTACTGTCAGTCCAAACGATATTCCGTCGCCATGTCTCCGTCCGTGTAGGGAAATTCGGACTGAAAATAAAAATAGACTTGACATGATACGACTCATGTAATATATATTTGCCTAGTTAGATACTATAAAGCATCCGGCGTGGATGTCGTTTTGTGGAGTAGGCGTTCCGCTCGGACTGTCACAAACCATTCAGGTCCAAAGAAAGGAGGATGGGCGATGGCGATCGCAAATCCCTGGGGAGAGTTGGATGCGTTGCGGCACGAGATCGATCGGACGTTTCAGACCTTCTGGTCCGATCGCCGCCCACAATCCTGGCGCGTGGCGTTCTTGCCCGGACAGGGCGCGCGCCAGTACCCGTTGGTGAACCTCAGCGAAGACGAGGGCAACCTGTACGTCGAAGCCTTGGCTCCCGGCGTAGACCCCAAGTCGCTGGACCTGTCCGTGCTCCAGGGCGCGCTCACGATCAAGGGCGAGAAGCCCGGCCTGGCCCAGGTGACGGCGGATGCGTACCATCGGAACGAGCGAGCGGCCGGACGATTCACACGGACCATTGAATTGCCCGTGGAAGTCGACGCGACCCGTGTCCAGGCGGACTATCGGAACGGGTTGCTCCTGGTGACGATACCCAAAGCGGAGGCGGCGAGACCAAAACAGATCCAGGTGAACGTGGCCGGATAGAGGAGGTGACGACGATGGCAGAGAAGACGGTCCCCAGCGTGCAACCGGAAACGACTGCGCGGCGGGAAGAAACCCGCGCGCAGGAGCGGTACATCACCCCGCCCGTCGACATCTTCGAAACCAAGGATGGGTTGACCGTGATCGCCGACTTGCCCGGGGTGGAGCAACAGGCCCTCGATGTTCGCGTGGTCGACGGGGTGTTGACGCTGCAGGGAAACACCAAACACATCGCGCCCGGGACGCCGATCGCACAGGAATACGAACTGCTCAATTTCTACCGGCAATTCGAATTGCCCGATGCGGTGGATGCGGACCGGATTTCAGCCCAGCTCAAACATGGCGTGCTGGCCCTCCACCTACCGAAAAAAGAGAGGGCCAAGCCGCGGCAAATCACCGTTCAGGTAAGCTAACGCGAGCCCATCCATCCGGCGGCCGCCGGGTCTTCGGGACCGGCGGCCGCTTCCATTCCCCCTTCTGTTGTCCTGCGCGACGCTGCTCACGCAATGGACGCTCGACACGTCGAGCCTGGCCCTCGCCGGCGCGGCCAGTCACTCCAGTTCCCCGTTGCGACATCCTGCCCACAACCCACGTCACCGCGAAAACCTCGGGCAGCCTTCGGTGAATCCAGTTCGAGTCCCAACCGCTTCCCCAGTCGGAGCAAGAGTGGGCACTGGCGGGCGCGGATATGACCGATGTGAGGACTCGCAGGAGGGAGAAGCGGCGCGGCGCCGAACCGGGCCGGCCTCGTCAGCGTCTATCGCTCCTGGAATGCCATCGCGTCGTGCGCTACGGGCTTAGCCACGCGGACACCACGGGCCGAAGCCACAGGACGCCCAGGATCACCACGTTCACGATCGCGCCGCCGTAAGCCACGCGCCAATCCAGCAGCGTGAGCCCCAACGACCCCGCGGCCATGAGCGCGACGAGGGGCGACCACCACGGCCAGCCCGCCAGCATAGCGATGCCTCCCACGACGAAGCCGACCGCCGGGACCAGCCAGAGCGCCCCGAAGACCAGGATGGCGGTGTCGCCGACGTCCCAGGCGCCCCCGAGGAGCGTCGTCTTATAGGGAACCGCCGCGATCTTGCCGAGCTGCCAGTAGGCCGTCGTGCCCAAGAGATGGATCAGGCCATGAAGGATGAGGAACACCGCCGCCGCCATGAACAGGATCCGGTGCATCCAACCCTCCTCGCCAACACACCGGCCCCGCTGCCGAGCAGGGCCAGGGCGGCCTGCAGGACCGCGGCGCGTTTATAGCTGGGCGCCCACTCCCGGAGGGCGAGGTCCACGCCACAGCGCATGCGCGCCGGATGCTCGACGAGATTGATGTAGAGCGCCGCCCCCGCGAACAGGCCGCAGCACGACACGGCCAGCACCCCGAGCGCCTTCCCAATCCGCGACCTCCCCGGCCCCGCGCCGGATCGCGATCGTCTTTGTCGACGTCACATCGGTCTACTCCCGCGGAATCCCCATGTCCAAGATACCCTCCACCTTCCGCAAGTCCTTCCCCAAAGGGGCCGCGCGGATCAGTACCGCCTGCCGGTTGGTTTCCGCAGTGGTTGTGTTGCTAGGGGCCCTTACGAAATAACTTGTCCATTTATTTGTAATTTCGTTACGGCTCCTTATGCCGTTTCCGGAATTTCTCCGGTCACGCTATTCTTTGACAACGGCTCACCGCCCCAGCGGTGTCGGATCAATGGGGGTGGCCTCTGGGGGTCCGTGAGAGGTCGAGGACTTGGCGCAAATCCTCCATCCACGCCTCGCTGGCCTCGAAGAGCGCCGCCGGGAACTTCCTGAGGCCATCGAGTTCGAGGTAGATGTCATTCACCTCGGAGGAGTATTTGCCGATCCCGGCAAGATACTGCAGACGCAGGCTCCGATCGCGGTTGATCTGGGCATCGGCGAGCCACGGCGCAAGCTCGGCCTTCTTTCCGCTGTACCCCGCGAAGAGATCGATCGTGGACTTGATACCGATCTCCCGCAGAGATGCCTTCACCCGGGCGTAGCCGGGCCCATCAAATCGCGCGTTCAGCGTCTCGACGTCCACCCGGGTCGGCCCGGGCTGGCCGATGATCACGATGTCGTCGCCACGACTCCCTCGGATGACGTGCGTCCACAGTGACCCGTCGGGATAGACCTCCAAGAATGTCGCCACCAGACTCTTCACCGCAGCGGCCTGGCTCTCGTACAGCGGCACCCACTCGGCCATCACGCCGCCGGGGTTGAGATGCGCTTTGGCGAGTTCCAGGTATTCCTGCGTGTAGAGCGTGGCAGCGCCTTTCACCCACGGGTGGATCGGATCGGAGGTGATGACGTCGAACGTCTCCTTCGTGGTGAGGATGAAGTGCCGTGCGTCGTCGTACACGACCTCCACCCGTGGATCGTTCAGGACGTCGTAGTTCTCCTTTCGGAAATACGCCGCGACGTTCGCCGGAATGAGCGGCTCGATCTCGCAGATCACGATCCGCTCGACCTCCGGGTAGAGGACGAACGAGCCCGCCGTCACGCCGGCGCCGAACCCCACGACCAAGACCGATTTCGGCTTCCCGTGCACCAGGGCGGGGAGGTGGCCGAGCAACCGCTGGAGCCGCATGTCCCCGTGCTCGGTCGACGCCTCGACCTTGCCGCTCACGTGGAACATGCGGGGGGCGGTCGGCAGCGGGAACTGCGTCACGGCCACCGAGGCGTTCATCCCCTCCCCCACGTAGAGGAATTTCGGCAAGTCGCGATGGGCGGGGAGCGCCCGGCCGAACGCGATCAGGGCCGGTGGCACGGGGCCGACGGTCAGCGCGAGTGCAATGGCCAGGGCCACGGCCCCGGCGAGCGCCACCGCGCCGGGGAGCCGGCGCTGTCGACGGAAGTCATCATGGGCGCCAGCGCGAGCAGCCCCGCGGCCGCGGCGCAGGCGATCATGACCCGCTGTGCCTGCTGCGTGCCGATGGCGGGAATCAGGACCACGCTGAACAGGAGTGCCCCACCGATGGCCCCCAGCGTGTTGGCAGCGTACACCCGGCCAACCAGGCGGCCAGGGTCCTGACCCGGTGACGCGACGGCCGCCAGCGCAAACGGAAAGCTGGCGCCCCAGAGGACGGTGGCCGGGAACAGCGCCCACAGGCAGCGGACGAAGTCCATCTGGAAGTCGACCCAGACGCTCTGCGACAGGCTCGGGTTGATGGGCCAGTACGGGAGCGACCGCGTGAGCATGCCGGCCGTCCACGCGATGGCCACGGGCAGCAGGAGCTGCGCCGCGCCGAGGGCCACGCGGGGTCGTCGCACGCCGCGCACCAGCGCCGCGCCGGCGGCACTGCCGATCCCGAGCCCGATGAGCACGACGGCCAGGATGATGGAGAAGGTATACGTCGTGGCGCCGAGCAGCAGGGACAGCAGCCGGGTCCACACGACCTCGGCCCCGAGGGCGCACATGCCCGACAACGCGATGGCGAGATACACGGTCATCGCGCCTTGCGGCGCGCTGGGGGCCGTGCTGGCGCGCGGTCCTGTCGGGAGTTGCGTGTGGCGTGACCGCCGCCCAGCGCCCAACCCGCGATTGCCACTGCCGCATTCACCGCGACGGCGACGAACGTGGCCGTCGCCATGTCGTGGACGCGCAGCAAGTAGAAGCCGGCGAGCAGACAGCCGAAGACCGCGCCAGCGATGTTGCTGCCATAGAAGAATCCGAGCCAGCTCACCCCGTTCGGGGTCGCTTCGACCCACCGCGCCACGGCCGGGAGCGTCGCCCCCATCAACAGCGTGGGGGGAAGGAGGCACACGGCGCAGGTGAGCCCACGCAGCAAGAGGCCGGGAACGCCCGTCGCCCCGTGGGCGGCGTAGAGGCGGCCAGCGAGTGGCACGCCGAGGAGCACGAGAACGCCCAGTAGCGCCGATGCCCGCTTCAAGCACGGCGTACACCCGCAGCGGATGCCACGCAGGGGAGCTGTAGCGGGGGAGCAGCAGGCTGCCCAGGCACATCCCGCCCATGAACGTCCCGAGCAGGATGCCGAGTGAAACTCCGGTCGAGCCGATCACGAGTTGCAGCAGCTGGAACCAGACGATCTCGTAGATGAGCGCCGCGCACCCGCTGCCGAAGGATAGCACGAGCACCAGATAGCGGAGACCCCGCAGCGGTCTCAATCCGCGCATTCTGGGCCTCCGTTCACTCGCCTGTTCTCGCGAAGGTGACCACGTTCATCACTTTCGACTCGGTCGGTCTTGGCCGGAGATAGCCGAGCGCGTTTCGTCGCCCCGACTTCTTCGCCGCTTTTGGTTGCCTCATCCCCGGCGGAGTGCGCGGGTCCCGTCAGGCACTCCTCATCCAGAAACGAATACGCCGACTCGCGGACGAGAATCGGCGCAATGTGCATCCTGGGTCCCCCCCAGACGAGCCGAGCGCTCCTCTCCCGTCGTATCCGGGCGTACCCGTTGTAGCTTGTTGCTTATACCAGACCCTGGGATGCCCTTCAAGGAGGCCGTTGCGTACCAGCGGCAGCGCTGCTTCTCCCTGCTGCTTCAACTCGTTGGTGCGCCTCCCGGGATTACAGCGGGCGACGGTCTCCACAATTATCCTGGTGCGAAGCAGGAGAATTCCGCGGAGCAGCGCTCCCGACCGCACGGGGACGCTGGCGCGTGGAGCATCGCCCGACGCTACGCCGTTATCAAAGAATAACTTGACCGGAGAAATCTGGGAACGGCATAAGGAGCCGTAACGAAATTATAAAAAATGGACAAGTTATTTCGTAACGGCTCCTAACGATGAAGGGAGAGGGTTCGAGTCCCGACCGCTTCCCCAAGCGGACCAAAGGTGGGCACTGAACCGAGAGGGGGCGGCTGGTGTGAAAATAATGCGGCGGATGAGCCGAAGGCGTCGTGCCTTCCGCGCCTTGTCCTCGGCATCCGCTCTTGTCTTGCGGCGGCGTCACCTCGACCGAGCCGGATCGTCCCGACCAGGAACCCGCGCCCGCCGGTAGTGGCCCCGCACCGCGGGAACCACCGCCACGATCAGCACCAAGAGGCCCCACCCAAGGTACAGATACTGCAAGGCGTAGCAGCACCCAAGCAGTGCCATCTGGGACAGGATCCAGACGATCAACACAACCCCGACCGACCATCCGGCCGCCCACGCCCAGTGCAGCCGCCGACATGGGTTGAGGGTGTCGGGCCAACGCCAGCTCGGCCGGCGCCACAGGGCGAAGGACACCACCGCCGGATAGATCCCGAGGAAGGTGAAGAGGAGCACGCCGGGAACGAAATAGTCCGGGAACGGTGTGCCCGCGAGTAAGGCGACGGGGAGCCCCAAGGCGCTCCCGTCCGGCGCGGCCAGGAGCGCGCCACCACCCGCGAGGGCGCCCACGCTCAGGAAGAGCAGCAGCGCGATCAACACGTCCACCGCGACGATGCGTCTCGCGCCACTCATCTCACCGTCCCCACCGTCGCGTGCTCCACTCGCCTCGTGCCTCCGGGGCCGCCGAGCGCCCCGCATGACCGGCTGGCAATAGAGCGCAGCGGAATTGCCAGTCCGAATTCATGCGGTTGTTGTGCAAAATGTCTTAACCCATCACGTGCATTCTTATGAACGTACAAATCTCCTCCATGGCATGTGTCGCTTCAGGAAAAAGAGGAGCACATACGGGATAACAATGAAACAGCCCCTTCCCTTCTCTCAAGGTGACATCCACGCCGGCCGCTCTTGCTTTTTCCGCAAAACGAACCGAGTCATCGCGAAGGATCTCATCACTTCCGACATAGATCAACACCGGGGGAAGACCGTGAAGATTACCATACAGAGGAGAAATCCACGGCATGCCAGGATCATGGTCCCCCACGTAGTGTTTGCTGAAAGCGGTCCATGTCCCCTCCGGGGACAGACATTTGTTGGCATTGCGCTGGTACGACTCCCCTGAACACTTCAGATCTGTCCAGGGGGACAGCGCCACCGCTGCCGCGGGAAGGGGGATGCCGTGATCTTTCAGGGCCAGTAACAAGGCTAGGCAGAGACCTCCACCCGCAGAGTCTCCGGAAAACACAATGCTGGACGATGAAACACCGTGGGCAAGTAACCATCGATACGCCGTCACTGCGTCGTCGAGTGCGGCCGGGTACGAATGTTCGGGGGCTAAACGATACTCAAACAGCAGCGCACCAATGTTCGTGCCTTTGACAAACTTGGAGACATGAATCCGGTGATCAGCACAGGAACCGGAAACGTATCCACCACCGTGAACGAAGAATATCACTTTGTCGTTCGTCGCATTCGACGGCAAGATCCATTCCGCTGGAAGGCCGTCGATCGTCATAGGGATGACGTCAATCCCAGCAGGAATCTTACCGAACCGCTTGGCGCCATCTTCACATTCTTTGCGAAACTGGAGAATCGATTCCTTGTTATTCCAGTCAATGGTCTCCCTCGTAAGTCGGAATCGCAACCAATGGCGATGCTTCATGATGAACAGCAGCAGACGACTTCGTACGCTTGGCACTTAATACTCTCCTCTTGCAGAACCATGAATCGGGCTGTTTCAGGCGAACACGCCACATGTCACGGTCTGTCAGCCCAACACCCCCGCGCCGCCTCCGCGCGAGGTCCACCGTGTCCGCCAGGTACCATCCGGGACGACAGCGGGTGGGATGATCGGCTGTTTCCGCCTCTCCCGCCGGACGCTTCGGTGCACGGCCTCCACGGGGCGCCGGACTTTCACCCCGCCCCGGGTCCACGAGTGGGGCCTGGCTCATGATCACACTGGCTGCCGCTGAGCATCCCCCTGCGGCTTGAGGAACCTCCAGCCCGCTCGTGCCTTTCTCGGATTTGGGATTCGGGGGAGCTAGCGCGGCGCGGCGGGGCCGGGGGCTACCCCGGACGAGGCGAGAGCGAGGCGTGCCACGAAGTCCAAGTGCCGCCGCATGCTGAATCGGGCGGCCTCCACGTCACGCGCCGCGATCGCCTCGTAGATCTCTCGGTGGGCCTGGAGGCCCACCGCGATGGAATCGGGAGCGTTCGAGACCGCCGCAGAGATGACCGTCTTGAGCAGGTCGAGGATCGAGGTCAACATGTTGAACATGACCTCGTTGCGGGCCGACCGCCAGACCGCGAGGTGGAACTGAGGATCCACCCGAATATACTCGTCGGGCTGGCGGCAGAGTGCTTCCATGCGAAGCAGTTGCTGCTCGATTTCGACAATCTCTTCGGATGTGGCGCGCTGCGCCGCCATGGCCGCCAACTCGCTTTCCATGCAGCGCCGCGTCTCGGCCAGCGCGGCGATCTTCGACTTGTCCAAGAGCGCGCTCCAACTGAGCGGCTTGAGGCAGAAGCGGGACGCCCCTTCCCGGATGAACGTCCCGTCGCCGTGCCGGACCTCGACCACGCCCACCAACTCGAGCGCCATCAGGGCTTCGCGCACGGATGTCCGACCCACCGAGTATTGCCGCGCCAGCGCCTCGATCGAGGGCAGCCGGTCGCCTGGCTTGGACAGCCCGTCGGCCAGCGATCCGATGATTCTGTCGATCACCGCGCTGCTCAGCTTCTTCGGCCGCTCTGCCGAGTCCCCCGACAGGACCGCCCCGCTTGTCTTGCCGTGCTTTTCTTGTTTTGCGCTCTTCACCATCTTCACCATCTAGACACCGCATAGTCAGCAGATGACTGTCGATATAATGAACACAGACGCCAAACTTGTCAAGAGGCTCACAGGTTCGCCCAGGCAATACCCATAATGCACAAATCGCAGGCTGTTACTGACGTTGCCTTCTATAATGAGCCTTTCTGGCTATCGAAAGCGACACGCCACTTGACACCGCAAGAATCCATGTTATATAGTCCATCGGCTTTAGACATCTGCTGACTTCTTGCATGGAGACCTCTCTTGGATGTGAGAGCGGTTCCCTCCGACCCGGCAGGCAGTCTCGGCCCCCTGCGGAATCGCCTCCGCCTGAATCAAGCCGCCATCATCTGGCTCGTGGTCCTGGTTCTCGTCGTCGTCGCCTCGTTCCTCTCGCCCGCCTTTCTCCGCACCCGGAACCTGCTGAATGTGCTCCGCCAGGCGGCAACCCTCGGAATCATCTCCGTTGGGCAGACGGTCGTCCTCCTCTCCGGGGGGGCGGATCTCTCCCAGGCTACTGTCATGACGCTGAGCGCGGTGGTGGCCTTCAAGTACCTCGGCGGCGACGACCTGATGATCGCGCCCGTCATCCTGCTGTGTCTGGCCTTGGGTGGGATGGTGGGGGTCTGTAACGGACTCATGGTCAGCAAGGTCAAGGTCCCCCCCTTTCTCATGACCCTCGGCACGCGCACGGTGGTCTTCGGGTTGGCGCTTATGTTCACCAAGGGGGCGCCACAGGGACATACGACCCCGCTCTTCCGGGCCATCCTGGGCCAGACCTATGTGCTGGGGATCCCTGGCCAGGTGGTGATCTGGGGGCTGGTCGTGGCGCTCGGCTGGCTCCTGCTGACAACGACGACCTTCGGTCGCCGCCTCTATGCGGTGGGAGGCAACCTCCAGGCAGCGCGACTGGCCGGCGTGCGGACCGACCGCGTCCTGATCGTCGCCTACGCCATCTCGGGCATGCTCGCCGCCCTCGGCGGCCTGGTGCTGGGCGCCCGGTCGGGGAACGCCGACAACGTGATGGGAAACGGGTACGAACTGAATGCCATCGCGGCGGTCGTCATCGGGGGCACCTCGTTCGCCGGGGGACGCGGCGGGGTCCTCGGAACGGTGGGCGGTGTCCTCATGATGACCGTGCTGCAGAACCTTCTGAACATCTTGGGGGTCAGCACTCACGCCTACCTGATCGCCATGGGCCTCGTGATCATCGCGGCGGTGGTCTCGCTCCGGCAAGCGTGACGGCTCGACCGCGACGGCGAAAGGAGGTGGCATCCCGGGTTCCAGTCCGGCGCGTGCACCGAGCGACCGCTCGGGTTCCGGGACGCGTCCCGCCGAGAGGCATTCGCGTCCGGAGCGACGGCTCGCGCCCCGCCAAGACGGGCAGATGCGGTCCGGCCTGCGGCGTTTCGGGGAGTGTGGGCTCCTCCTGATCGCCGGCCGGCGGACGTGCAGCGCGTCAGGTCTTATGGAAGGTGGCCGACGCAACAGAGGAGGAACGATGAGACTCGCGCGGTTCTCGTACGCAACGATCGCTACGACCTCGGTGATTGGCTCGCTGATCTGCATGCTGCTCTGGGCGGGCTCGGCGCTGGCGGGGACGCAGATCGAGGTGCCGGACGTGTACAAGTGGCCGGCCGGATCCGCCCCGCAGATGGTGGACACGGCCAAGTACAAGAAGCCCGGCCCCTACAAGATCGGCTTCTCCAACTGCTCCACCACCAATGCCTGGGCGGTGCTCTTCTGGGAGACCGCCAAGTGGGAGGCCTCCAAGCACCCGCAACAGATTTCCCAGTTCTACACCACCGACGCCGGGGACAGCGCGGCCAAGCAGCTCTCCGACGTGGAGGACTTGATCGCCAAGGGGGTGGACGCCCTGATCATCCGCCCCTGCACGCTCGACGCCGCGGTGCCGGGGATCGAGAAGGCGATGAGCAAGAACATCCCGGTGATCGTGTCGAATCGCAGCACCAAGGCGGCCGCCTACGTGACCCAGAACACGACCCCCGCCATCGACATCGGCCGGAATCAGGGTCTGTGGTTGGCCAAGCAGCTGGACGGCAAGGGCAAGATCCTCTCGTTCGAGGGGCCGGCTGGGAGCGGCCCGCAGGTGGAGCGGTTCCAGGGGGCCCAGGAGGCCCTGTCCAAGTTCAAGGGGATCGAGATCCTGGCCCGCAAACCGACCAACTGGTCCCGCTCGGAAGCCAAGACCGCCATGGAGGACTACCTGCAGTCCTTCAAGAAGGTCGACGGCATCCTAAGCCAGGCCGGCATGATGTCGATGGGCGTGGTCGAGGCGTTGGAAGAGGCCGGGGTCAGGCCCACCAGTCTCCCCATCACCGGGGATGACTACAACGGCTGGATGAAGTGGATCGCCAAGAACAAGGCCGGGATGATCTCCACCAACCCGACCTACTGCAGCGGCGCGTCCATCATCGGGGCGCTGATGATTCTGAACGGGCAGCCGGTGCCAAAGCGGTGGGACATCCCCAGCCAGACCTTTGATGCCGGCAACATCGACAAGGTCGTGGTTCCGGGCCGCTCGGACGAGTGGTACCCGAGCATCCTGCCCGCGAGCTGGAAGATCGAGGGCCGCTAGGGGGCCGCGGCACCCGACGCGAAGGGCGGTCACGATGAGTCAGACAGGATGAGTCAGAGCGGAAGCGAGCCGATGGTCGCCGGGAGGCGATCCGGCATCGGTGCGGCGGCGGTCGGGTTCGTGGGCCGCCACACGGTCTGGATCCTGCTCGCCTTCTTGGTGGGCGTAGGCGGCCTCTTCGCCCCGGAATTTCTCACGCCCGCCAATATCTTCAACGTGCTGCGGCAGGCGACGGTCCTCGGCTTCGTGAGCGTGGGCCAGACCTTCGCCATCGCCGCCGATTGTATCGATCTGTCCGTGGGGGCAATGATCAGTCTTACGTCCTGCCTGGCCGCCGGGATCATGAATGGGCGGACCGAGGGCATCCTGCCCGCCCTGGGCGTGGTTGCGCTCTCCGTGGCGGGCGTGGGGCTGATCAACGGCCTGGCGGTGGCCTACCGAAAGGGCAACCCGTTCATCGTCACCCTGGGGAGCATGGCCGTGATCAACGGGGCCGTGCTCCTCTACACCAAGGAGCAGCACGTGGGCTCGGCGGCGCCCGCCTTCCGGGTCCTCGCGGAAGGCCACCTGGGCCCCGTGCCCCTCCCGGTGCTCCTTGCCCTCGCCACCTTCGCGGCCGCGCACTGGATCCTGCACCACACTCAGTACGGGCGGTACGTGCTGGCCGTGGGCGGCAACGAGGAGGTGGCTCGCCTCTCGGGCATTGCCACCTCGCGCATCAAGGTCCTGACCTATTTCGTCTCGGCCTCCGGCGCCGGCGCGACCGGGCTGTTCCTCGCCGCGCGAATGAATGTCGGCGATCCGCTCGTGGGGGCGGGGTTCGACCTGGATGCCATCTCGGCCGTCGTGATCGGCGGCACCGACATCATGGGCGGCCGCGGCAGCATTGCCGGCACCCTGGGCGGCGTGCTGCTCTACGCCCTCCTCAGCAACCTGATGAACCTGCTGAACATCATGCCGTTCTCGCAGATTGTGGTGAAGGGTGCCATCATCGTGCTGGCCATCAGCACCTATCAATTGCGGCGGTCGCGGTGACGCGTCAGGCCGGGGACGGCACGCAAACCATGGCGGCTCCGCTCTTGCGAATGGAGCAGATTACCAAGCGCTTCCCGGGCGTGACGGCCCTCGGTGGGGTCTCGCTGGCCTGCGACCGGGGCGAGGTGTTGGCGCTGGTGGGGGAGAACGGCGCAGGCAAGTCGACCCTGATGAAGATCCTCTCCGGCGCCTATCGCCCCGACGCCGGGCGGATCGTTTTCCAGGGGCGAGAGATCCACCTCGCCAGCCCCAGACAGGCGCAGCAGCTCGGCATCGCGATCATCATGCAGGAGTTCAACCTGCTCCCCCATCTCACCGTCGAGGAGAACATCTGGCTGGGGCGAGAGCCGTTGCGGGGGTGGGGGGTCATCGACGGGCGCGCGATGCGGGCCCGCTCGGAGGAGCTTATCGCCAGTCTGGGCGTGCGGCTGCAGCCCGACGCGCAGGTCGGCGACCTCACCGTGGCGCAGTGCCAGTTCGTCGAGATCGCCAAGGCATTGTCGCTCGGGGCCGATCTGATCATCATGGACGAGCCGTCCTCCACGCTCACCGAGCACGAGTTGGACTCTCTCTTCCGGATCATCGGCGAGCTGAAGCAGCGCGGCGTCGCGGTGATCTACATCTCGCACCGGCTGAACGAGGTCTTCCGCATCGCGGACCGGGTGACCGTCCTGAAGGACGGCGCGCTGGTGGGCAGCCGGGCCATTGGCAAGGTCACGCGGAACGACCTGGTCCAGATGATGGTCGGTCGGACGCTGGCGGACACCTTCCCGCTCCGGCGCGGCGGCGCGCACTCCCCGGTCCTGCGTGTGGACCGCCTCTCGCGGCGGGACCTGCTCCACGACATCAGCCTGGAGGTGCGCGCCGGGGAGATCGTGGGGTTGGCCGGGCTGGTGGGCGCCGGGCGGACGGAGCTGGCCCGGGCCATCTTCGGGGCGGACCCGATCGATTCCGGGACGGTCGAACTGTTCGGCAGGCCCGTCCGGATCCGCGGGCCGCACGATGCCGTGCGGGCCGGGATGGCTCTGATCCCCGAGGACCGAAAGCTGGAGGGTCTGATCCAGCTCCTGTCGATACGCCGGAACGTCGGCCTGCCCAACCTGGACCGGTTCGGGCGGTTCGGTTTCGTGCGGGCGCGACGGGAGCGCGAAGCCTGCCTCGAGTGGTTCCGCAAGCTGGACGTTCGCGCCGCCGGCCCGGAGCAGCTCGCCGTCAGCCTGAGCGGCGGCAATCAGCAGAAGGTTGTGCTTGCCAAGTGGCTGGTCCGTCAGCCGGGCCTGATCATCCTGGACGAGCCGACCCGCGGCATCGACGTGGGAGCGAAGGCGGAGGTCTACCGGATCATGCGGCAGCTCGCAGAGTCGGGAACGGCAATCCTGATGATCTCGTCGGAGCTGCCCGAGATCCTGGGGATGGCGGACCGGATCCTCGTCATGCACGAGGGCCGACTCACCGCGGAGTTGGACGGCGCGACAACCACCGAAGAGGCGATTATGGCGGCCGCGACGGACAGCACGACATAGCACATCGCTCCATCACCGGGCGGCGGGGCGCCCCCGCCGGGACAGGGGCCGCCGGTTCGTGATCTGCGGGTGGCGGTCCGTCCCGCCCATGTTGCTCACAAGAGGAGAGAGACGATGGCCGACGATCCCATGGTACAGGCGGATCCGCGGAACGATGGCCGCGGGATTATGCGGGGAGGCTACCTGCTGACGCAGGATCGCCCGATGGACGAGACCCGATGGCGCGAGGAGTGCTTTCCGGAATGGGGACACTTCCTCAATCGACAGGTGGCAACGACTCCGGTGGAGAAGGGGCAGGTGGGCCTCTGGTGGTTCGGCGCCGGTACCTTTCTGATCAAGAGTGCGACCGGCCGGGTCTTCGTCGTCGACAGCTTCGCCGGGCCGTCGCACTACACCGAGGAGGGGAGCTGCGGCGTCTGCCGGACGACGGGGGCCCCTTTCATCAACTGGTTCCGCCTCTACCCGCAGGTCTTCAACCCGTGGCGATTTGAGCGGCTTGACTACGCCCTCTGCACCCACCAGCACGCCGACCACTGCGACCTCTACAGTCTGAAGGCCTACACCCAGACGACGAACTGCCGGTTCGTGGGTCCCATGTCGACGGTGGAGCGGATGCGGGTCTTTGGCGTGCCGGAGTCCCGGATCGACATCGCCGAGCCGGGAATGAAGATTACAGTGGATGACGTGGAGATCGAGGCAACCGAGAACTTCGACGTGATCGCGACCTACACGTTCGCCAAGAAGCCCGGGCAGACCCGCCCGTTCCGGGAGGTGGCCGTCGGTTATCTCTTCAAGACGGAGGGGGCGAACATCCTGTTCCTGGGAGACACTCTGTACCATAACGCCTACGTGACCATCGGCAAAAAGTACGACATCGACCTGGCCATCTTCAACATCGGGAACAACGCCCCCGGTGGGAAGGACAAGCCCACGCCCTACGACGCCTACATGATCATGGAGTCGCTGGGCGCCAAGCGGTTCATTCCCTTCCACTGGGAGACCTGGGGCAACGTCGCCTCCGATCCCGGCGAGGTCGAGTGGGTGTTCGCCAAGCGGAATCCGAACCTGAAGGCGATCATCATGCAGCCGGGTGGCATGATCATGTACCCGAAGGATCGGGACATCGGTCGGTACCGCTATCCCGACTGGCGCGAATTCTACCGGCCAGAGGAGTCGTGGGAGTACGGGAAACCTGCCCGCGACGCCGGCATCTTCGGGTAGCAGACGGCCCGCGCGGCCTCGCCGCGGGGGATCGAAATGATCACGATCGCCCTCTGCGTTGACACGGAACGGCCCCCGACGACGTGGACGACAATCGAGAGGAGACCGCGACGGGGTCTCCCAGACGACGCAACCTATTAATTTCCCCTTACACACAACAGCAACTCTTCCCGCTGTGCGCACGAGCCCTCCCAGGGTGACTCGTGCGCACACCATGGGTGCCGGTCCGCCGGTACCATCATCGACACATCATTCTCGATGGGCTCGGAAACGGCCACGGCTTCGGCGTCGAGCACGCTACCACTCACCGTTTCCCCTCGTACGGCTCGCGTACCGCTCCAACGACCAGCGGGCGTGCGAGTCTCTACTGCTTCCCCAGTTGGACCAAAGGTGGGCACTGGAGGGAGTGCGTGTCGCTGGCGTGAAGGGCGACGTCCACGGCTTCAGCGGCAGCGCAAAGCGATAGTCGACTGGAAGCCGTTGTTGGCGGTATGTGGGTTCGCGCTACTGACAGTAGCGAAGGGCAAATGCATAGGCGAGGTTCAAGGGCAAGGTCCACGATAACTGGACCGGAGAACGTGACAATCGCTTGTATGCGCTGCCCCACGAGTAGAATCGCCGATTCGCGTACCGGTATCCGGCCAACAGCGCCTCTGGGCTCATTTGCCGCGGTTGAAAAACGACGTCCGCCCTGCCGTTGTACTTACTCCAGTCTCGGGTCAGGATCCTGCCCTCAGCCTCCAATCGCTCATAGAGGCGAGTCCCGGGAAAAGGCGTCAGAATGTTGAACGTCGCGTTCTGCACGCCGGTAGCCTCCAGGAAGTCCAGCGTTTCCCCGAAGACCGCCTCGGTGTCGTTGTCGAACCCGAAGACGATCCCCGCCTGCACTGATATGCCGTGCGAGTGAATGCGCTCGACCGCACGCGCGTAGCCGTCAACCCGGTTGAACGCTTTCGAGACCTCGTTCACGCTCGCCTGCGAGACGGACTCGAGCCCGATGAACAGCTGCTTGCACCCACTGCGCGCGGCCAACTCCAAGAATTCATCGTCGCTTGCTGCATGAATGCTTGCCTGGCTACTCCACCATTTACGGTGAGGAGTGAGGGCGTGAAACAGAGCCTTGGCGTATTCAATGTCGCCCGCGATGTCGTCGTCCCACAGAATGACGACTTTTCCGCGAAAAGACGCGTACTCCCGCACGACGGCCTCCACGGGTCGCTTGCGCACTTGGCTCTGATACATCACGGCAAGCGTGCAGAAATCGCACCGATGGACACAGCCGCGGGTGGCGAATAGGACCCCGGCCGCGTGGTCCCGCCGATGAAACAGGTCTTGTCGTGGCATCGGCGCTTTGTCGAGGGCAGGAGGTTCAGAGGAGTACCGCTCCTGATGATTCCCGGCCTCAAGCTCAGCCAGGAATCGCGGCCATGTGTGTTCGGCTTCCCCGATGAAGATCACGTCCGCGTGCGCCTGCGCCTCATCTGGCAGCAAGGTAACGTGAGGACCGCCCAGTGCCACCGTCACACCGCGCTGTCGGAACCGGGCCGCGAGCTCATACGCGTGAGGCGCACTCGGCGTGTGAAAGGTGATGGCGACCAAGTCGGCCGAGGCCTCAAGGTCGACCGGCTCCACCGCTTCATCCACATGGAGCACCGTCCAGTGGGAGGGCGCGTAGGCGGCAAGGTACGGCATGGTGACCTGCTGGAAGTTCAGAACGCGCGACCGCCGGACCCGGCGAATCTCCGGAGACGACGCGGTGATTAGAAGGAGCCTTCGGGAGGCAAGCGGCATATGGTTGGCTCCTCAAGTGTGGTCGGCTCTTGTGTAGCAGCTAAGCCGTTGTCAAAGAATAACTTGACCGGAGAAATCTCGGGAACGGCTCGCGCCCCGACCAGGACGCACCGCCCATTGTTCCGTGCGCGGTCACCTCGAACATGAAGTGCGTCCCCGTCCAGGCGGAGGCGGGGCTGCTTCGGGGGTGCATGCTGATGCACTCCCATTCCACGCGCTGGTTCGGGACGAGTGCGACCACGCGTAATCGCACCACACCGTGCTCCGGACCCGGGTTGTGCTCGAGGACCACGCCGCGATCGGTTGAACTGGCGGTTTGTTTGTCCCACCACGTGCCGATACCCTCCGCGGTGGCAAGGGCCCTGTACACCGTGGCCACGGGCCCGTCGATCGAAACCTGGTGATGGATGGTTGCCACGGTGATCCTCCTTCCCGCAGCGGCCACGCTCCGGACGGGCGAGGCCCAGGTACCGTCCAATCCCGGGCGGAGAGAAGCCTACCACCCCGTGTTGTGCGTGCGCGTCGCGACGTCCCGCGTTCGAGTCCTTGCTGGTTCCCCAGTCGGACCAAATGTGGGCACTGGCGAGAGGTGCTCGCGTGGGGCTGAGCCGCCTGGCGCTCGGAACGGCCAACGGCGAGCGGCAGGCCATCGGATCGGGTGGCGGATCCGACTTCCGTGCTTGGGAGGCGGAGAGGCCGAGGCTTACTGAGGAGCAGGCTCCCCCTCGGGATGCGCAGAGCCACACTGTTCCTGAACGCTTCCCGGAGGTGCGGCACCGCGTGGACACCGTTCCGCGGTCGAACCGCCCGATCCGCATCTCGTGACCGTCCGCGAAACGGATGGACTCTCCTACTGGGCATGGCGCCGCAGGGACATTCGACGTCGGAAGATGACCCGTTTCTGTGACGTTCTCCATTGGGTCAACACGGGGGTGAATCGAACGAAAGGGCAATTACGGGTGCGCGAGACGACGAGCCCCCCGTCGAATCAACGGAGGCGACGGGGCTTCCTGGATGTGATGATCTCGGTGTTCATGCCGGCCCAGTGGAGACTCCCGTTGTAGCGGCCGTGCTCCATCTTGACGCACTTGTCCATGACCACCTTGAGGCCTGCAGCGAGTGCCTTCTCGGCGGCTTGGAAGTTGACGATCCGCAGTTGTGTCCAGATCGCCTTGGCACGGATGCCGGCGGCTTGGTCCACGATGGTCGGGCACTCCGGCGCTGGCCGGAACACGTCCACCAAGTCCACGATGTCCGGAATGCTCAGGAGGTCGGGGTACACGCGCTCGCCCAGGATCTCTCCGCCGCGCGGATTCACGGGGATGATGCGATAACCTTCGTAGCGGAGGTAGGATGCGACGAAGTAGCTCGCCTTCTGGCGGTCTCCCGAGAGTCCGACCATAGCGATCGTTCGGCACGACTCGAGTAGGTCGCGGATGACGTCCGGATCCTGATACTGGGCGCGCTGCTCGGGGGTGAGCGCGGTGTTCAGCGTGATACTGCAGACAGCGCCTGGTCCAAATCCCATACCAAGTCCTCCAAGGTCTCCAGGCCGATCGAGAGCCGGATCATGGTGGGACTGACCCCGCCAAGCCGTAACTCCTCGTCCGAAAGCTGTTGGTGCGTGGTCGAAGCCGGGTGGATGACGAGACTCCGCGCGTCGCCCACGTTGGCCAGATGGGAGAAGAGCTGCAGCGACTCGATGAACTTCCGGCCCGCCTCCCGCGGGTCGCCGACGCCGGGTTGGAGGTCGAAGGCGAACACGGCGCCCGGCCCCTTGGGGAGATACTTCTTGGCGCGTTCGTAGTCGGGATGGTCGGGAAGCCCTGCGTACGAAACCGACGCCACGCGCGGATGGTCGTGCAGGAAGCGTGCGACGGCGAGGGCATTCGCCACATGGCGATCCATCCGGAGCGACAGCGTCTCGAGCCCTTGCAGCAAGAGGAACGAGTTCATGGGGGAGATGCAGGCGCCGGTGTCCCGCACGGTCTCGGCGCGCACCTTCATGAGGAAGCCGTAATGGCCGAAGGTATCGTAGAAGCGCAGGCCGTGGTACGACGGCGACGGGTCGGCGATAGTCGGAAATCGGCCGTAGTCGAACGTGCCCGAGTCGATCACCACGCCACCGATGCTGTTCCCGTGGCCACCGATGAACTTCGTGGCCGAGTGAACGACGATGGACGCGCCCCAGTCGATCGGCCGGCAGAGGTACGGCGTCCCGAAGGTATTGTCGACGATCAGGGGAATCCGGTGGGCTCCGGCCAAACCCGCCAGCGCTTCGAGATCCAGGACGCTTCCGCGCGGGTTGCCGATCGTCTCGCCGTACAGCGCCTTCGTTTTCGGTGTGATGGCTCTCGCCCAATGGTCCGCGTGCGTGGGATCGACGTAGCGCACGGCGATCGACAACTTCTTCAGCGTGTGGGTGAACTGGGTGACGGAGCCGCCGTAGAGCTGCGCCGACGCAACAATCTCATCGCCGGGGGCGAGCAGGGTCATGAACGTTACGAACTGCGCCGCCATCCCGCTGGCCACCGCCACCGCCCCGGTGCCGTTCTCAAGGGAGGCGATCCGCTCTTCAAATACGGCCGTCGTCGGGTTGCTGATGCGCGTGTAGATGTTGCCGTACTGTTTCAGTTCGAAGAGTTGGGCGGCGTAGTCGGCGTCGTTGAAGACGTACGAGGTCGTCTGGTAGATCGGGACCGCTCGCGCTCCGACGACCGCGTCGGGGATGTGTCCCGCGTGCAGCATCCGGGTTTCGAAACCAAAGGAGCGCTGGGTGTGCGCACTCATGATTCGTTACTCCCGTTCACGACCGAGGCAGCCCGGGAGAGGTGAATAGCGAGACGCAGGAAATGCCGCCGGCGGGCCCGCCTGCCGTGTGAGTCTCAACAACCATCTTGGAGTCGGGGTCGCGAGCCGTCGAGCTGAGCCGTACCGATCTTCATGATTCCGAGGCACCCATGGCACCCCGGTGCGCTGTGATCACCTCAGCGGGGAACATACGATCGTCGACCGGAACAGGAACAAACTAACACAGTAATCACTACCGATCCAGTGCGGTTGTGTTTTTCGCTATCCCCACACCAAATCAGGGGCGGCGCGTGCGGGACGAGTCCTCGGGGAGGATCAGGCTTGTCCCCAGCCGATCCCTCGCAGTCCCAGCCGAGTGCGTTCCCCGCGGGAGTCGCCGGGTCGCCACACGAAACGGGGATGACCAGCCAAGGTAACAGGCTGCCGAGCGCGAGGGCGATGCCCGTGAGGATGAGCACCATGCCGAGGTACCTGGGGTGCCGACTGAAGGCGAAAGGGCCGCCTTCGATGAGGGCGCTGGATGGCTCGAACGGATTGACTGCCGTGCCGGCGCGCGTGACGAGGCTATCTGCCCAGAGATTGAGGAGGACCCCGACGCCAAGCATCAGGGCGCCGACAGCGACGCGCCAAAAGGAGGCAAGGAGGTGAACAAACGGAACGACGACGTGAACGGCGACCATGATCGCCATCGCCGTAAAGAGCACGACGGGAGGCAACGGGCCACGGGGTGCGGGGCTGCTATCGTGGTTCACGGTGATACGCTCCGCGGAGGAGAGCGCCCACGCGAGGGCCGTGGCGAGGGCCGCCAGTGCGCCCAGGGTCGGGCTCATGCCGAATTCCCTCCCGTCAGCCCTTCACGTAGGCCAGCTTCTCCGCGACCTTGCCATCCCGCACGCGAAACACATCGACGCCTCGCAGGTGCCAAGGCTGGCCGTCCTTCATCTTGCGGTAGATCCAGCGCACCACGCAGCGATCGCCGAGCGCCACGACCTCCTCGGCCTCGAACACGGCATCCGGAGAGCCGTGGAAGAACTTTCCCCAGACGGCCCGCACCTCGGCTTGCCCGATGTACCGGGCCCCGTCGGGAGGCGGATTGGTGTTCTCGAAGAGGCAATCCTCGGTCATGGCGGCCATTACGGCATCGACGTCGTGGCGGTTGAACGCCGCATTGAAACACTGAACAGCTTCCAGGGTTGCGGCGGTCTTATCTCTGTCCATGTCTTCGACCTCCCTGTGGCGGGCTTGAACCCCAACGTGGCGGTTGAATCGTGAAGGCACCAAGGCAGCAAAGGCCCTGCGGGACAAAAGCCCAGACCGATTTCTTCCATCGCCGGACTCTCCACTCCGCTCTCTCTGGACCGAGTGTATTGTAGTAACAGGGCAAACGAAAGCGCAGGGAGGGATGAGGGGAGGCATCCACCGGATCGCCGCCGGAGTGGGGCCGGCGGTTGATAACCCGAGGGCGGCCCTTCGAGTCCCGACTGCTTCCGCAGTAAGGATTCGAACTCGGATTGGGAAAGGATTCCGGCGCTCTCCGCCGGAGGGGTGATCCGTCCGCCGACGGAATTTCGTAACTACGTCCTCCGCCTACGCCTCCAGCGACGTGATTCGGAGGAGCCCGTCCAGGATCGTCAGCGGGATGCGGCGGGCAGCCGGGGATGAAGAGGTCGACCGGGCACGACGCCGGCGGCGCCGTTCGTGCACCTCGGGGTGGTCGATGTACGGCCCGCCGGAGATCGCGCAGGCGCCCGACGGCGATCACGATCTTGCGGCGGCGGCACGGCCTCGTAGGTCTTCTCCAGCGCCAGCTGCATGTTCTCGGTGACCGGGCCCGGTGATGAGCAGGCCGTCGGCGTGCCGCGGCGAGGCGACGAACTGGATGCCGAACCGGCCGAGGTCGAAGACGACCGTGCTCGAGCACGTTCGACGTCCGCCTCGCAGGCGTTGCAGCCGCCGGCGCTGACCTGGCGCAGCTTGAGCGAGCGGCCGAACGAGGCGCCGGCGCCGTGTCGTCGAGGCGCCTGCGGCGCCGGCTGCGGCGTCCCGCAGGACCAGGTCCTCGCGCGGCCGGGCGGCCAGGCGGTGGTCGCGGCGTGAAGCGGATCGCGCCCGCCGGGCAGGCCGCCGCGCAGTCGGCGCAGAAGAGGCAGCGGCCCAGGTCGAGCGCGCAGCGCCGCGTCCGTCGCCGCGCGATGGCGCCGGTCGGGCAGGCGGCGGCGCACGCCCGGCAGTCCGGCGGCGCACGCGGCGGCGTCGACGACCGGCCGGCCCGCGGAACCGGTCCGGCAGGGCCGGCGCGCCCGTCGGGATACGGCATCGTCCGGTGGCCCTGCCGGAGGCGCGCGACGAAGCTCTCTCAGCATCGCGCGCCCTCACAGATCGTGTCCGCAGTAGGACAGGTTGAAGCTCTTGTTGCACAGCGGGAAGTCGGAGATCTGCTGGTCGCGCAGGGCCATGGCCAGGCCGATCCAGTTGTGGAACGACGGGTCGACGACCTTGTAGTGCGCCGAACCGCCCGTCGCCGTCGGTCAGGGCGACGTGGCAGATCTCGCCGCGCCAGCCCTCGACCAGCGAGACGACCAGCTGATCCGGCGAGCAGCGGGCCCACCGCGGCGCGGATCGGGCCGTCCGGCAGGCGCCCGCAGCTGGTCGCGGACGAACGCCGCCGAGCGCTGGATCTCCAGCCAGCGGACGTAGGCGCGGGCGAACACGTCGCCGCGTCTGCCACGTGGAGACCGGGATCTGCGCGAAGCGGTAGATGCCGGACGGGAAGTCGTGGCGCACGTCGCGCTCGAGCCCGCAGGCCCGGGCGGCCACGCCCGACCAGGCCGAGCGCCTCGCGCGACCTCGCGGCGACACGGCGCCGGTCTCCTCGAAGCGGGCCAGCACCGACGGCGTGTCCCACAGCAGGTCGACGGCGCTCGGCCACGTCGCGCGAGCGTCCGGTCGAGCCGGTCGCCGCAGCTCGGCGGCGCGCGGCCGCGTCGAGGTCGAACGCCACGCCGCCGGGCCGCACCAGGCCGCGGCCGAAGCGGTTGCCGCAGAGCAGCGCGGTCAGGTTCAGGAAGTCGCCGCGGAGCCGGCCGCAGTAGGACGCGGTCGGCAGGAAGCCGACGTCGCCGGCCAGCGCGCCCAGGTCGCCGGTGTGGTTGGCCAGCCGCTCCAGCTCCAGGGCGATGCCGCGCAGCGCCTCGGCCCGCGCCGGGACGCGGCAGCCGGCCAGCGCCTCCACCGCCTGGCAGTAGGCCGTGGCGTGGCCGATCGTCGTGTCGCCGGCCAGCGTCTCCATGTAGTGGATGCGTCCGCGGCGTCGGGCCGCCCGACCAGGGCGCGCTCGACGCCGCGGTGCTGGTAGCCCAGCGAGATCTCCAGGTGGAAGCACGTGCTCGCCGTGGCACTGGAAGCGGAAGTGGCCCGGCTCGATGACGCCGGCGTGCACCGGCCCGACGGCCACCTCGTGGACCTCCTCGCCCTCGACCCGGAAGAAGTCGGTCACGCCGGGCAGGATCGCGTCCGCGGCCGCGCGACCCCAGGCGTCCCGGCCGGGCCGGTACGAGCGGTGGAAGCGGATCGGCTTGAGCCAGGGATGGCCCGCCGGGCGGACGCCCCACTGCTCGGCGATCTCCCGCTCGAACCAGTGGGCCTGCGGGCAGTCGGGCGTCAGCGCCGGGTAGGCGTCCCGCACGTCGGTCGAGAGCGACGCGACAGCGTCCCGGTCTCCGCCGTGCGCCAGCACCAGCAGGAGCCGGATCGCGCTCGTCGGCGCGCGGCAGCCCGAAGAGCGCGGCGAGCCGCGCGCCGGCCGCGACCGCCGCCAGCGCGTGCGCCCGGAACTCCGCCGACGGCGAGCAGCGGCACCGCGCCGCAGGGACGCGCCTCGCCGTTGTGGACGCGCAAGACGAGGCGCCTGGCTCATGGGCGGCCCCCGACCACGAGCGCGCCGCGGCTTCCAGCGCGCTGCCGGAGCGGGCCCGGCATCCACAGGCCGAGCACCAGGAGGAGCGCCAGCGCCCCGAAGACCAGCACGGCGGCCGGCCGCGCTGCCGGTCTGCGGCGCGGGCTTGCAGATCGCGTCGCCCCAGGCGGCCGTCATCGCGTGCCGCAGCGCCCCGACGAACACGATGCCGGCGCCGAGCAGGAAGAGGGCCAGCGCCACGAACGCCCGGTCGGCCGCGGCCGCCCGGAGGATCTGGAACTCGCTCAGGAAGATGCGCGAACGGCGGCGACGCCGATGAGCGCGAGGAGCCCCGCCGACAGAAGCCGACGCCCCAGACCGGCGAGCGCGCGCAGGCCCCGGACATCGCGCCGCAGGTCGTGCGTGCCGTACATCTGGCCCGAGCCGCCCGACCGAGAAGAAGGCCAGCGCCTTGCACGAGCGAGTGGTTGAGCGCGTGGCAGAGCGCCGCGAAGGCGCCCACGCCGCCGAGCCCCAGCGCCCAGGGCGATGATGCCCATGTGCTCGACGCTGGAGTAGGCCAGCAGGCGCTTGCCGTCGTGCTGGACGACGATGAAGACCGCCGCCACCAGGATCGAGAGCGAGCCCGAACGCCACGAGCAGCTCGCCGCCCCCAGCCGGCGTCGCCGGTCGCCGCCTCCACCAGCGGCAGGTAGCGCAGGATGCAGTAGAGCGCGGTGTTCAGCAGGAAGCCGGAGAAGAGCGCCGAGACCGGCGCCGGGGCCTGGCTGTGGGCGTCCGGCAGCCAGCTGTGCAGCGGCGCCAGCCCCGTCTTCGTGCCGTAGCCGACCAGCAGGAAGAGGAAGGCCAGCTTCATGGAGCCGGGTCCGAGCCGCGCCGCCGACGTCGCGCAGGCGCGTCCAGCAGCAGCATCTCGGACGCGCCGAGCCCCAGCCGCTGCGCGGAGGCCGCGACCAGCAGCGTCCCGACGAACGCGAAGGCCACGCCGACCGAGCAGATCAGCAGGTACTTCCACATCGCCTCGAGCGACAGCGGGGTGGCGTGGAAGCAGATCAGGAAGGCGGTCAGCAGCGTGGTGGCCTCGATGCCGACCCACATGAGGCCGAGGTTGTTGGACAGCAGCACCAGCGGTCATCGCCGCCGCGGAGCCGAACCAGCAGCGCGCCGAACCGTCGGGCCGACGCGGCGGGAGAGCGTCCCCGTCGGCGGTCTCGCGCCCGGAAGTAGCCGCAGGCGTAGACCGAGCTCGCGCCGAAGACGAGGCCGCGAGGACCGCCAGGTGGTAGGCGGACAGCGCGTCCAGCCGCAGCCAGCCGCGCGGCGGTCACCAGCGGGCCGCAGGCGAAGGCACGCCCAGGCGGCGGCGCCCGCGAGGCAGGCCCAGCCGGCGCCGCCCGGCCGAGACGAGGAGCAGGATCCCGCCGGGCGCGAGCGCGCCACGAGGCACGCCGCCGCCAGCACGGCGGGCAGGAGCAGGACGACCAGAGCAGCGTGCCAGGCATCATCGGCGTCAACCCCTCAGCCGGTCCAGCTGGTCGGCGTCGATGTGGTCGAACTCGCGGTTGATGTGGTAGATCGCGATGCCCATGACGAACACGGCCACGAAGACGTCCAGCAGGACGCCCAGCTCGACCAGCAGCGGCACGCCGCCGACCAAGGCCACGCCGAAGGCGTAGATGCCGTTCTCCATGCACGAGGTAGCCGAGCACCTGGGTGACCGCCTTGCGGCGGCTGACGATCAGGAAGAGCCCGATCAGCAGTGGTGAACAGGCCGACCGGGATCAGCGAGCGAGCGACCGGCCGCCGGGGCCGGCAGCGGCCAGCCGCGCGCCGAGCCAGAGCGCAGACGCCAGCGGCGCCACGCCCGACCAGCAGCGAGAGCGTGTAGCCGACGAACGGCTCGACCTCGCGGCGCACGTCGGCCTCGCGCAGGGCCCGCGGCAGCAGCCAGGGGAAGACGACGCCCTTGAGCAGCGATGCTGCCGACGGCGAGGCGCCACGCGCGCGACCGAGCTCCCTCGGTCGCCGTGCAGCAGGACGGGCAGCAGGCCGAGCACGGCGCCCTGCAGCGCGACGATGCGGATGCAGCGCCGCAGCCGGCTCGAGCCCAGCAGCAGCAGGTTGGTCAGGACCAGCAGGACGAGGACGGCGTCGACGCCAGACGCTCATGCGCTTCACCTCAAGACCAGCACGAGGGCCAGCACCGACAGCGCCGACGGCGCCGACCAGCAGCTTGCGGCACGCGCAGCAGCCGCAGCCGCGCCATCGAGCGACTCGACGACGCCGATCAGCACCGCCAGCGACCAGCATGCCGGCGAGGAACGCCGCGCCAGATCGAGCAGCGGACTGCCCGGTGCGCACGGGCACCGCGAGGCCGACCAGCAGCGCGCCGAGCACCCACAGCTTCAGCGCCGCGCCGTACTGGATGAAGGCCAGGTCCGGCCCGCCGTGGTCGAGCACCATGACCTCGTGGATCATGGTCAGCTCGAGGTGCGTGTTCGGGATCGTCGACCGGGATGCGGGCGTTCTCGGCCAGGAGGACGACGGCCGAGGGCCGCCGCCACCAGCGCCGAGGGCCGGGCCCCTGCGGCCAGCCAGGTCCGGCCGTGACCGATGCCGAGCATGTCCGACAGCGAGAGGCTGCCGCGTCTCGCAGCGCCAGGGCCGCCAGGCCGAGGAGCAGCGCCGGCTCGGCCAGCGCGGAGAACGTGCACCTCGCGGCTGGCGCCCATGCCCTCGAAGCTCGAGCCGGTGTCCAGCGCGGCGAGGACCGTGAAGAAGCGCATCAGCCCCAGCAGGTAGGCGAAGAGGAGCAGGTCGCCCGGGAAGGCCAGCGGGCGCCGGCACGCCGCCCGAGCGGCACGAGCGGCAGGGCGGCCAGCGACCGCGGCCAGCCCGACGACCGGCCCGGCGCGGAAGACCCAGGTCGTCGTGCGGCTGTAGACCGCGCCCTTGCGCAGCAGCTTGCGCGAGGTCGTAGTAGGGCTGCAGCAGCGGCGGCCCGGTGCGGCCGGCGAAGACGGCCTTGGTCCGGTTGATGACGCCCGAGCAGCAGCGGGCGCGAGCAGCAGCGCCAGCAGCACGTGGAGGATCGGAGCGCGATCGTCATCGGCTCACCCCGAGCTTCCAGACCAGCAGCGCGAGCAGCGTCAGCGGCGATGTAGAGGACGTAGAGCTGGACGCGCCCGTGCTGCAGCCAGCGCAGGCGGTCGAGCAGCCCGCCGATCCCGGCGAACGACCGGCCGGAAGACGGCGCTCGCGGAACACGTCCGGCGTCTCGCGTGGCCAGCAGGCGCCGCGCGCGGGAAGAGGCCCTGCGGGCGCGACCAGCCGGCGCTCGCGTCCGCAGGAGCAGCCGGAAGAGCTCGCGTCAGCGGCTGGGCGAAGGACGAGGCCGTGTACTGCATGCGGGCGGTCGGGCGCGCGTAGCCGCAGTCCCAGGTCACCGTCGTCGTCCACCGGCCGGCCCGGCGAGCAGCCTGCCGGCGCACGGCCGCCAGGAGCAGCGACCAGCGCCGCCAGGACGAACCGGCGCCACCGCCGTGATCATCCAGAGCGGCGCTCGCCGCGTCGGCGAGCGCGCCCGCGACTGCCGCCGCCGGCTGGCGCGTCACGAGCGCGCAGCGCGGGCGCCATGGCCCGCAGCGCCAGCGCGCGCGAGGAGCCCGATCGCCACGCAGGCCGCGGCCAGCGACGACCATCGGCAGCCGCATGGCCGGCCCGGCCTCGTGCGCGTGCCGCGGCATGCGTCGCTGCGCGGCTCGCCCAGGAAGACGATGCCGAAGGCCTTGGTGAAGCAGGCCGCGGCCAGGCCGCCGATCAGCGCGAGCGCCAGCCGATCGCGACCAGGCGCCGGGACAGGCCCGCCGCCGGCGCCGGAGCGCGGCGATCACGCCGCGGAACGCGCCCGAGGTAGATCAGGAACTCGCTCACGAAGCCGTTCAGCGGCGGCAGGCCGGAGATGGCCGCCGCGCCGATCAGGAAGCGTCGCGCCCGGTCCAGGGCATGCGCTGCAGCAGGCCGCCGAGGTGGTCGATCTCGCGCGTGCCCGGTGGCGTGCAGCACCGCGCCGGCGCCGAGGAAGAGCAGGCCCTTGAAGAGCGCGTGGTTCAGGACGTGCAGCAGCCCGCCGGCGAAGCCCGAGCACGGCCAGCGCCGGCGATGCCCGTAGGCGACGCCCAGCAGCCCGAGGCCGAGCCCGAGCGCGATGATGCCGATGTTCTCGACGCTGTGGTAGGCGAGCAGCCGCTTGAGGTCGTGCTGGGCCAGCGCGAAGAGCACGCCGAGGACGCCGGAGGTCAGCCCCGATCGCCGACCAGCAGTCCAGCCCCACCACGGCCGGCGGCGGCCCGAGGAAGGTCAGCGACGCGCAGCAGGCCGTAGATGCCGGTCTTGATCATCACGCCGCGACATCACGGCCGAGACGTGGCTGGGCGCGGCCGGGTGCGCCTCGGGCAGCCAGACGTGCAGCGGCATGAAGCCGGCCTTGGTGCCGAAGCCGACCACGGCCAGCAGAAAGCAGCGACCGCCAGCCGGGCGTCCGGCGACCGCCGCCGAAGCCGGTCGAAGTCGAGCGAGCCGGCGTCGCCGGCCGAGCAGCACGAACAGCGCCAGCAGGAAGGCCGTGCCGAGGTGCGTGGCGACCAGGTAGGTCCAGCCGGCGTCGCGGACGCTCTGCCGTCTCGTCGTCGAACGTCACCAGGAAGAACGAGGCCAGCGACATCACCTCCCAGGCCACCAGGAACAGCACGCCGTTCCGCGCGACCACGACCAGCGCCATGCTGGCGACCAGGAGGTTGAAGAAGAACCAGGCCGCGCCGAGCGCCCTGCGTCGCGCCGAATGGCTTCAGGTAGCCTGCGCCGTAGACGGCGGCCAGCGCCGAGAGGAACAGCGTCGGGACGAGAAAGAGGCCGGACAGCGGGTCGAGCGCGACGGAGAAACTCCCGCCGGGCATGCTCCACGGGGCGTCGCAGCCGCTCCAGCGGCCCCCCAAGGAGCGCCCGGAGTGCCGGGCCCAGCGCCAGCACGCAGCCGATCACGGCGCCGCCCGCGCCGCAGAGCGAGGCGCGTCGCCGGAACGGCCGGCCAGCAGGGCCGCCAGACCGCCCAGGACGATCACGCCCAGCGCGAACAGGAAGAGCGCCATCGAGACTACTCGCCCGCCGGGCGGCTCGGCCGCGCGGCATTCAGGCCGGACTCGACCCGCCGAGCTCCGTCAGGATCTCGTCGCGCAGGCCCTGACGCCGGATCGCCTCCTGGAACCCCGGATCGCGCAGCGCGAAGGCCAGCCGGGAGAGCAGATGCAGGTGGGCGCGCACGGTCGGGCTCACCATGGTGAACAGACAGTGGACCGGTTGGCCGTCCAGCGCCCCGAAGTCGATCGGCTTCTCGAGGAAGCAGAGCGTGATCATCGAGCGCGGGACATGCAGCACGATGGGGTTGCGCACGTGCGGGATGGCGATGCCGTCGCCGATGGCCGTCGAGGCCAGCGCCTCGCGCGCCAGCAGCACGCGGAGGAACTGTTCCCGGTCCACCTCGTCCGGCAGGCGCATGGGCTCCACCACGGCGCGTAGCGCCGACTCCTTGTCGGTTCCGCCCAACCGGTAGACGATCCCGCCCGCCTGCAAGGCCTCGCGAGGACCGGCGGGCGATCCGTGGCGTCGTCGGCCTCCTCGAAGATGTCCGCCGACACGCCGATCCGGCGCGACGTCGCCCACTCCAGGAGCTCCGCCCGGTGGAAGCGATACTGCTCGCTGATCCGGTAGGCGGGGATGGTCCCCTCCTTGATCCACCGATAGATCGTCTTCTCGGACACGTTCAGGAGACTCGCGACGTCTCGCACGGTAAGCTGCATGGCTCTCCCCGCCGGACCGATCATCACTCGTCCACACCACACGACAAACGGCGACACCATAGCGGGCGCGTCCGTGGCTGTCAACCGTCGAGAACCAATGGCATGATTCTTCGGACCGGGTACATCGGATTTCAGCAGCGACGGGCCATTCGGCGCGGCGCGGCGCGTTCATGCGTCGAAAAAGCGAACCCCCCGCGGTGTGTTCCGCGGGGGGTTCTCGCCTTCGTGTCCGCGCGTTACTTCTTCTTGGCCGGCTTCGGGCTCGCCTTGATCTTCGGCGCCTTCTTGGTTCCACATCCGCAGGCCATGGTCATCCCTCCTCTGAGAACATCCGGGTAAGAAGAGACTAGCGGCGCGCCCCGCGCTTGGTGGCCGCCGCCTTGGGCGCCTTCTTCGCGACTTTCTTGGCCGACGGCTTTGCCGTGGCCTTCTTCGCGACCTGCTTTTTCGCCGCGGGCTTCTTCGCGGGCCGCGGCCTTCGCTGCCGGACCCGCCGCCGCATTGAAGAGCGACAGGATGTCGCCCCGGAACTTGTCGTAGGCCGCCTTGAACTCGGTCAGCGTCTTCTGGACCGAGCCGAACTCGGGCCACTGCTCGGGCGTGTGGCCGCCGATCCCGAAGTCGCCGTCGATGCCCACCTGGCGCAGGATCTGGCTCAGCTCCCCGTTCAGCTCGTAGCCCTTGCCGGAAGTCCGGAATCGTGTTGAGCTTGCTTCACGACCTCGGCGGGGAACTGCTGCGTGATCGACTCGACGTAGTCCGCCAGCTTGAAGCCCGGCTCCTCGGCCATCTTGCGCACGTTCTCCTGGTGGTTCGGGAACTCGGTGTGCACCATGTTGGACCCGGTCAGCGTCCAGTAGGTGTCCTGCGGCTTCCGCTTGGAGGCCGGCAGGTAGCAGACGCGGCTCAGGATCAGGCCGGCCTGCTCCTTGGTGATCTGGTGCTTCCGGCAGAGATACTCGACCCACTTGCCTCGGTTCCCCTCCGACCAGAAGATGCCCCACGCGCGCCGCGCCACCAGCGTGCCCGACTTGCCGATCGACGTCCTCCCAGGTCTTCAGCTCGTCGGCCGAGGCCACGTCCGCCAGGGCTGCGGCGACGTTCGCGTCGATCGTCCGCTGGCTGGCGAACCGCGTGGCCGCCACGACCTTGGCCTCGTACCCCTTGGCCTCGTCCACCTTCGCCTTGGTCCCGTTCGCGGCGGCGAGCTGGTTCACCTTCTCCAGCGCCTTGGCCTCTCCCACCTGCTCCTTGAGCTCGCCGAAGAGGCTTTCCAGCTTCACTTCCCGCAGGTGGCTCTCGAACCGGCCGCCCATGTTGGTCATGTAGAGCTGGGTGGGCACGATGCCCTTCTTGATGGCGGCGGCCATGCCGGCCAGCTCCTCCAGGACCATGGTGACTTCCTGGCCGACCGTGTAGATCACGGTGATGTTGGAGCCGAATCCGAACGTGTTGATGGTCCGGGCGATCTCCCGGGCGGCCGGCGAGGAGGCCGCCACCTTGATCACCACGTTGGGGCGGGACCGCTCGCGCGTGGCCGGATAGCCCGCCAGGAGGTAGTCGTCGTAGACGCTGCAGGTCCTCCGTCGCCGCGGCGAAGGCGGCGAAGACGTCCCGGACGCTCTCCTGCACCAGGTGGGCGATGTTCGGGTTCAGCTGGAACGAGACCACGCCGCCGCCGGACGTGCCGGCCAGGTTGAAGAAGATCGGCCGGTAGACGTGCAGGTTGTCCCAGAGGGCCAGCAGCGTCGCGTAGAGCGCGATCTCGTCGCCGAACTTCTCCGGCGCGGCCTTCCACGCGGCGAACTTCGGATGAAACTTCACCTCGGCTCTGGAAGGTCTGCGCGCAGGGACGGATCGTCCGAGTACGCCAGGGCGGCCAGGACCGGGTTGGTGGACACCTGCTCGAACCCCAGGTGACGCAGCCAGCGGAGGCCCAGCGCGTAGTCGTTCCCGAAGCGGCAGCGGCCCTCGCGCACCATCCGGGTGTAGATGTTCGCCTCGATCTCGGCCTGCGCCTTGTCCAGGAAGGCCAAGCAGAACGGGCTTGCCGAAATCCAGGGCCTGCTCGATCCGGAGCGCCGTCTTGGCGGCCATGCTGGCCCCCTTCTGGACCAGCTTCATCCGATCCAGGAACCGGCGCACGACGGCCACGGCCACCGAGCCCTGCGCCCTCCGCTGCCTCGCGGGCCTCCCACTCGGCCAGGGCGCCCCGGATGCTCCCCACGGCCTGGCAGCGCTCGGCGGCATCCAGCCACCGGCTCTCCAGCCCGCAGAAGTTGATGGCCATCTCCAGCAGCGTCTCGTAGGCGTACTGGCGCTCGCGGACCTTGCGGGCCACCTCCGTCTCGGCGTCGCCCGCCTGCAGGCCGGCCCCGACGAACCGGATGTTGAGCTGCCGGATCACCCCCGCCACGACTGCCCGGCAGGCACCCGTTCAGCTCGGGGAACAGCAGGTGGTCGGCGGCCAGCGTGGTCTGGCCCCAGCGCGGTGAGCTGCACCACGTTGGCGGCGTGATCGTCCGGTGATCGGCCGCTTGCCGGGATCCGATAACCGCTCGGGTCGGCTGGCGGCGACGAGGGTCTCGATCTGCTCCTGGGTCGCGATCTTGGCGGTGCGTGCCATGGGCGTTCCTCCTGTGAAGACCAGCGCGCGCTCGGTCGGATAGATACCGGGAGGAGTATAGTCCAACCCGCTCCCCGTTGCCACGTCTTCGGGGTCGCCCTGTCCAGTTTGTGGGACAATCTTCCCGCGGCGCCCCGGCGCCCCTGGAAAACGAGGTTGAAATCGGCCGGGCGGAGAGCGATCATCGCCCCGCTGCGAACATCGCAGTCGTCGCGCTCCGCGCGAGCCGACAAGACACCCGCACGGACGGGAGCGAGGAGAAACCATGGCAAAGCTCACCGCGGCAGAGCGGGCGCTGACCGGGCAGGTCTCGGCGGAACGCCTCGAGGACCTTCTCATCCACCTCACCCGCCAGGTGCGTCTGTCGGGATCGGCGGAAGAGCGGGCCGCGTTCCGGTACATCGCCCGCACATTGAGAGGCTGGGGGTTCGAGATCGAGGAGCATCGGCCGGAGTGCTGGACGAGCTGGCCGGTGGCAGCGCTCCTGGAACTGCTGGGCGACGCGCCAGCGAGCATTCCGTGCATCACCCACTCCATGGCGGCCTCGACGCCGCCCGACGGGGTCGTCCTGGAACTGCTGGACGTCGGCCGGGCCGAACCCGCGACGCTGGCGCGGCACCCGATCGGCGGCCGGGCTGCCCTGTGCGACGGTCACGCGATGCCGGGCAAGGTCTTTCGGGTCGAGCAGGCGGGGGCGGCGGCGCAGATCCATGCCTGCGGCGACCAGATGCACGAGATGATCACCTCCATCGTCTGGGGCTCCCCCACGCCCGAGAACGTCGGCCTGCTCCCCAAGACCCCCATCGTTTCCATAAATCGCGAGGGTGGCCGCCTCCTCCGTGAGGCGCTGGGCCGGGGTCCCGTGCGCGTTCGCCTTCGCACCCAGGTGGACACGCGCTGGCGCGCCCTCCCGCTGCTCATCGCGCACCTGCGCGCGCCCGCGGGGAAACGGCGACTTCGTCCTGATGAGCGGCCACGTGGACTCCTGGCATTACGGGGCGATGGACAACGGGGCGGGCAACGCGACGCAGATGGAGGTCGGTCGCATCTTCGCCGCCAGGAAGAAGCGCCTGCGACGCGACTTGCGCCTGGCCTTCTGGTCGGGCCATTCGCACGCCCGGTACGGCGGCTCCGCCTGGTACGCGGACCATTGCTGGCGGGACCTCCACCAGCACTGCGTGCTCCACCTGAACGTGGATTGCGTGGGCGCCAAGGGCGCGACGCTGATGACCGAGGCCATCGCCATGGCCGAGGCGCGCGACCTCGGCTCGGACATCGTGGAGAAGATCGCGCGGCAAGCGTCTGTCGGGCGTCCGGCCGCCGAGGGCGGCGGACCAGTCCTTCTGGGGCCACGGCGTCCCCTCGCTCTTCATGAGCCCGTCGGAACAGCCGGCGGATGACTCGGACGGCGCCCGGGCCTACGCCCAGCTCATGGGCGGCGCGACCCGGAGCGGCGGCCTGGGCTGGTGGTGGCACACCCCCGCCGACACGCTGGACAAGCTGGACCCGGCCCACCTGGTGCGCGACGCGCAGATCTATGTGCTGGCGGCGCAACGCGTGCTGGAAGACCCCGTCCTGCCGCTGGACTACCGCGCGGCGGTCGCCGAAGCCCGGACGATCCTGACCCAGTACGCGAAGGACGCGAAGGGACGCTTCGATCTCGCGCCGGTCTTCGGGCTGCTCGAGGAGTTCGGGAAGGCCGTCGAACGGCTCGAACGAAGGATTCGCGTGCACGACGCTCCCCCCGCCGTGGCCGAGCTGGCCGAATCTGTGCCTGATGAGCCTTGGCCGGCAGCTCATCCCGATCAACTACTGCCGCTCCGGCCCGTTCGAGCACGACACGACGCTGCCCGTCCCGCCATTCCCCGGGTTGGAGCCGATGCGCCGCCTGGGCGCCATTCCCGCGAAGAGCGACGAGGCACGGCAGCTCGCCGTCGGTCTGGTCCGCCAGCGGAACAAGATCTGCTACCACCTGAGCAATGCCCTGGTCACGGTTCAAGCAACGCTCGCGAGCCTGCCCAAAACCTCGGTAAGGAACAAGGCCAGCGGGCGCGCCCGATAGGCCGGACGAGCACGCATGCGGGGGATCGAGAGCCGAAGCGCGAACGCCTCTATCGCTATCGCGAACACACTTGCCTGTCCACGCACGACGCGCGCGACCCGGTCATCACTGCTCACGCAGGAGCAGCCCTCCCATCCTGACAGACCTGTAATTCTTACACGGTCCTCTTGTAAGACTTGCTCGCTCGGCTCGTGGCGTGGCGAACAGACTGACCGGTCAGTTTGCGGTGGTGACGCCACACCAATGTCCTTGAATCCAGACAACTTTCTGCCGAGACCTCTGAAGCAATCGACAGTGATCCCCTGCAGGCATGGAGATTGCTTTGGTAGAGTATGAGTCTCTGCCGGGTCCGGTGGATCCGTGATACCCGTTCCGCGTTCAGTCGAACGGCGGTCCATCTCCCAAGTGCGCAGTGTGTATTAATGTGGGTCGCGTGGCGTGAGCAAATCCGCACCTGCGATATTTCTGCTTCCTCGAGAACGGACGCATCGCGGCCGGCCCTCGAACTTACGTGACGTGCTGACCAACTACTTGCATCCTGATGGGCAATCTCATTCACGCCGCGTGATGGCTTTGCAGGTCTTCTCTTGGGTGGCTCGTGGTAGCGCGCTGACTGCGGCATATGTCCGTACCGACGATCGTGCGGCGGAGCGGAACACATAGGGAAGAAGAAGGGAAGAAGGGACGATGTAACTGTAATCGTGAGGGGTGCATCCACCAACTTGCTTTGTTGTCTGCTGTAAACCGGGACGGGGGGGGGGGAATCGAGATGCGAGCAAAGACACTAAGGGTATCTGCCGGAGCAATCTTCTTCCTGTTGGCGTTGGCGCTGTCCACCGGGGAGGCGCACGCCGTCCCCAGCTACCTTACCGACTTCACCAACGCGTACCCCAACTCCGCCACGAGCAACGCGTCGTGCGCGGTGTGCCACCTCACCTGCTTCTGGGAGCCCATCGTCGCCGAGGAACGTCTACGGGGCGGCCTGGGCGCTGCGAATGGGCATAATTTCGTGAACGTTCAGGCCCTCAACTCCGATGGCGTCGGCGGTACCAACCTCGCGGAGATCACGGCCGGCACCCAGCCCGGCTGGTGTGTCCAGACCACGACCGGGTGCTTACAGACGACGGGCACGCCGCCGGCCGGTACTCCCTGGACGACGCGGCGTCCCCGCGCAACCAGGCCGCCCGTGCTGGCCGCGATCGGCGCCAAGACCGTGAACGAAGACCAGCCGCTCGCGTTCACGGCCACCGCGACCGATCCGAACGGCAACGCCCTGACCTTCTCGGCCGGCAACCTGCCGACCGGGGCGACCCTGAGCCCGGCCGGCGCCTTCAGCTGGACGCCGAGCTTCGCTCAGGGCGGCAGCAACTCCAACGTGACCATCACCGTGACCGACAACGGGAGCCCGGCGGCGAGTGACTTTGAGGTCGTCACCATCACCGTCGGCAACGTCAACCGGCCGCCGGTGCTGAGCGCGATCGGGCCCAGCCGGCGACGGAAGGCCAGTCGCTCACGTTCACGGCCACCGCGACCGATCCGGACGGGAACGCCTGACCTTCTCGGGCTCGAACCTGCCCGACCGGCGCGACGGTGAGCCCCGGCGGGCGCCTTCAGCTGGACGCCGAGCTTCACGCAGGCCGGCAGCTTCCCGAACGTGACCGTCACCGTGACCGACAACGGGACCCGGTGCTGACCGCCTCGCAGTCCGTCACCATCACCGTCGGCAACGTCAACCGGCCGCCGGTGCTGGCGCCGATCGGCGCCAGGACGGCGACGGTGGGCCAGCTGCTCACGTTTACGGCCACCGCGACCGATCCGGACGGCAACGCCGCTGACGTTCTCGGCGGGCAACCTGCCCACCGGCGCGACCCTGACTCCGGCCGGCGTCTTCAGCTGGACGCCGACGCGCCAGCCGGGAACTCCAGCGTGACGGTCACCGTGACCGACAACGGGAGCCCGGCGCAGACGGACTCTGAGACCGTTCACGATCACGGTGAGCAACGTCACCGCAACCGGCCGCCGGTGCTTGGCCTCGATCGGCGCCAAGACGGTGAACGAAGGGCAGCCGCTTACGTTCACGGCCACCGCGACCGATCCGGACGGCGGCCCGCTGACCTTCTCGGGCGGCATCCTGCCCAGCGGAGCCGGCCTTGACTCCGGCCGGCGCCTTCAGTTGGACGCCGGACTTCGCCCAGGCCGGCACCCATAATGTGACCGATCACCGTGACCGACAATGGGCGGGCTGACCGACTCGGAGACGTTCACCATCACCGTCGGCAACGTCAACCGGCCGCCGGTGCTGAGCCCGAGCCCGATCGGTAACCGGACGGTCGCCGAACGGGCAGATGCTCACGATCGCAATCACCGCGAGCGATCCGGACGGCGGCGCGTTGACCTTCTCGAGCGCGAACCTGCCGAGCGGCGCGACCCTGACCCCGGACTCGCCGGCACCGGCGCGGCCACGTTCAGCTGGACGCCGGCGGCCGGGCAGGCCGGCACCTACCAGAACGTGACCGTCACCGTCAGCGACGGCGGCGCTGACCGACGCGGAGATCTTCACGATCACGGTCAACACTGTCGCCGTGAACCGGCCTCCGGTGCTGACGAACCCCGGCAACAAGACGGTGACCGCCGGCCAGGTGCTGGCGTTCACGATCACCGCGAGTGATCCGGACGCTGGCCAAACGCTGCGCTTCGCCGCGACGAGCACCCTGCCGAGCGGCGCGACTCTGAACGCGGCGACCGGCGCCTTCTCCTGGACACCGACGACGGGTCAGGCCAGCGCTACTCCTTACTCGGTGACGGTCATCGCCACCGATAACGGGAGCCCCGCGCTGACGAGCGCTCCGGTGACCTTCACCATCAGGGTGAACGCTCCCGCAGCATCCCCTCTGACTGTGACCGGCGTCACCGCCAACCAGGCGAGCACCCAGCCCGCGGGTCCATCATCGTCACCGCCACCGCGACCGGAGGCGCGGCCCCCTATCAGTACAAGTGGTGGCTCTGGAACGGGAACGCGTGGAGCCTGCTCCAAGACTGGACACCGAGCCCTACCTACACCTGGACCCCGACAGCGAACGCTGGCAGCTACTATCTCGGCGTCTGGGTGAAGCCCAGTAGTGTCGCCGGGAGACGTACCGGCTGTCGCCGCGGCGCTCCCGGTGACGATCGCTTCGGCCACGGTGAGCCTCGCCGCGAGCCCGGGGGGCGCGCAGGCCGTGGGGACCCCCATCACCGCGACGGCCACGGCCACGGGGGTGACCAGCCCGCGGTACCGGTTCTGGCTCTGGGACGGGCGCACCTGGCGCATGCTCCGCGACTGGGGGAGCAACACCGTCACCTGGACCCCGCCTGCCGCTGGCAGCTACTATCTCGGCGTCTGGGTGAAGCCCAGTAGTGTCGCCGGGGACGTCTCGGACTGCCGCCGCGGCGCTCCCGGTGCCGATCGCTTCGGCCACGGTGAGCCTCGCCGCGAGCCCGGGGGCACGCAGGCCGTGGGGACCCCCATCACCGCGACGGCCGCGGCAGCGGGGGTGACCAGCCCGCGGTACCGGTTCTGGCTCTGCGACGGGCGCGCCTGGAGCATGCTCCGCGACTGGGGGAGCAACACCGTCACCTGGACCCCGCGTACCGCCGGCAGCTACTATCTCGGCGTCTGGGTGAAGCCCAGTAGTGTCGCCGGGGACCCGACTTGACCGGTCAGCTCGCGGTGGCGACGCCCCGCCACGTCCTGAGTCTCAGCGAGATTACGGCCCGGGACCTCTGAACCAATCGACAGTGATCCCATGCGGGCATGGAGATTGCTTTCGTCGTGTATGAGTCGTTCTGCCGTTTCCGATGGATCCGGGACACCCGTTCCGCGTTCGGTCGAACGGGCGTCCATCTCCCAAGTGCTCAAGTGCTCCGTGTGGAGTATCCGAAATAGGGAGTCGCGTGGCGTGGGCAAACCCCCACGCGGGATATGTGTTGTTCCTCAAGCGCGGACACATCGTGGCGACCCCTCGCAGGTGACTTGCTGACCGCCTGCTTGCATCCTGGTGGGCGATCTCATTCGCGACGCGTGATGGCCACACGCTGCGCTTCACGTAGGCTTCTCACGCCTTGGTTGCTTCCGAGGCGTCCGACACGACGGCTTTGTTGTTCGTCTGTGCTTGCCATTTTGGTCTTAGCGGCCGATTATTCTCGCGATAGACGCGAAAACAAAAACGGCCGAGATGCCCGGGCCGTTTTCAAATATGAGCTGCATGTCCGCAAGCTTGTTGTTTGCTTTCAACAGAGACGGGGGGGAATCGAGATGCGAGCAACGACGCGAACGGTATCGGGCGGGGCCATCTTCTTCCTGCTGGCGCTGGCGCTGTCCGCCGGGGATGGCGCATGCTTTTTCCAACTACCTTAGCGACTTCACAACCATGTACCCCACCTCCGCCACGGCCAGTGCGTCGTGCCAGGTGTGCCACACTACCAATTCAAGCGTAGGTCCGAGGAACGTCTACGGGACAGCCTTCGGCTGCGAATGGGCACAATTTCGCGGCCGTTGAGGCCCTCAACTCCGATGGCGTCGCTGGCAACAACCTCGCGGAGATCACGGCCGGCGCCCAGCCCGGCTGGTGTGCTGTCCAGACCGCGTCCGGATGCTTACAGACGACGGGCACCCCGCCGGCCGGACCTCCTGGACCCGACGGCCGCGAACCAGCCGCCGGTGGCGAACGCCGGGGCAAACCAGGCGGTCAACGTGGGGCAGACGGTCCAGCTCAACGGCAGTGCCTCGACCGATCCCGAAGGGGCCCTGTTGACATACAGCTGGACGTTGCCAACCCGGCCGGCCGGCAGCACGGCGGCGCTCACGAATCCCACGACGGTCAATCCGACGTTCACGCCTGACGCGGCCGGCGCCTACATCGCGCAACTCGTCGTCAACGACGGCACGCAGAACAGCGCACCGGCAAGTGTGACCATCACGGCGGCGACCCCCGCCCAGAATCTCCCGCCGGTGGCGAATGCCGGGCCGGATCAGGCAGTCAATGTGGGGCAGACGGTCGCGTTGAATGGCAGCGGCTCGACCGATCCCGAGAGTCAGCCGCTGACCTACGCCTGGTCGTTCGTCTCCCGGCCCACGGGGAGCGCGGCGGCACTAGCGGGTGCGACGACGGTGAATCCGACCTTCGTGGCCGATGCGGCGGGCAGCTACACGGTGCAGTTGATCGTCAACGACGGGCAGGCGAACAGCCCGCCGGATACCGTGGTGGTGACCACGGGAAATCTCCCGCCGGTGGCGAATGCCGGGCCGGATCAGGCAGTCAATGTGGGGCAGACGGTCACGTTGAATGGCAGCGGCTCGAGTGATCCCAACGCAGATCCGCTGACCTACGCCTGGTCGTTCGTCTCCCGGCCCACGGGGAGCGCGGCGGCACTAGCGGGTGCGACGACGGTGAATCCGACCTTCGTGGCCGATGCGGCGGGCAGCTACACGGTGCAGTTGATCGTCAACGACGGGCAGGCGAACAGCCCGCCGGATACCGTGGTGGTGACCACGGGAAATCTCCCGCCGGTGGCGAATGCCGGGCCGGATCAGGCAGTCAATGTGGGGCAGACGGTCACGTTGAATGGCAGCGGCTCGAGTGATCCCAACGCAAATCCGCTGACCTACGCCTGGTCGTTCGTCTCCCGGCCCACGGGGAGCGCGGCGGCGCTCTCGAATGTCGCGGCGGTGAATCCGACCTTCGTGGCCGATGTGGCGGGCAGCTACACGGTGCAGTTGATCGTCAACGACGGGCAGGTGAACAGCCCGCCGGATACCGTGATCATCGCGGCGACTGCAAGCAATCTGCCGCCGACGGCGAATGCTGGGCCGGATCAGACGGTTACCGTGGCGACCACGGTCACGCTCGATGGCAGCGCCTCGAGCGATCCTGAAGGGCGTCCGCTGACCTACCGTTGGTTTTTCGTCTCCCAGCCCGCGGGCAGCCCGGCGGTGCTCGAGAACCCCACGACGGCGAAACCGTTCTTCACGCCCGCCTTGGTTGGCAGCTATGTGGTGGGACTTGTCGTGAACGATGGCACGCTGGACAGCACGCAGACGAACGTGGTTATCACGGCCCAGGCCTTTTCGGACGGTCGGCGGCGGCTGCTTCATCGCCACGGCGGCGTTCGGGTCGCCCCTGGCCCCGCAGGTCCAAACCTTGCGCGCGATCCGCGATACCTACCTCCTCCCGTACGCGCCGGGGCGCGTGCTGGTGCAGGGGTACTATGCCGTGAGCCCGGCGCTGGCCGACGTCATCGGCCGCTCCGAGACCCTCCGGGCGGTGGTGCGGGGCGCCCTGCTGCCGCTGGTGGGCTGGGCGACGCTGGCGTTGTGGTCGCCGGCCCTGGGGTTAGGGGTACCGCTCCTGCCCCTCGTGGGCGTCTGGCTGGTCGGCCGCCGGTCCCGCCGGCGCTGACGGAGGCGAGCATGCGAGCCCATCTTCCCTCGGGCGCCAGCGCGCGTGTCGGCGTTGCCCTGACACCCGTGCTGCTCGCGAGTGTCCTGCTCGCCTGGACGGCCCCGGCGGCCGCCGCGAGCCAGCCGACCGGCCGCTCAATCGAGGCCCCGTCACGCCCGTGGCGCGTCCGCCCAGCGAGGCGCCGGCGCCGGACCCCGCGCCCACCGCGGAGGTGACCTTCGCGACGCCACAACGGTTCGCCATCGTCAGCGACCCGCGCGCCAATACCCGGCGCCTGTATACCCGGGGGGATCTCCTGCCGGATCCGAACGCGGCGGGACACGGGTTCCTCGTGGACACGCTCGAACCAGACCGCCTGCTGGTCCGCGATCCCCGGAGCCAGCAGGTCGTGCGGGTGGAGGTGGGGGGCGTGATTCCCGGCTCGGGCGGGCGGTCCCTGGCCGGGACGGTCCTGCTCGACGGGGTGGAGTACCGCTATGTCCCCACGGGCGGTGCCCCGGATCCCGAGCCCCGCCTGCGGCACATCCGGGAGCGGCGCGCCCAGCTGGACGTCGATGCCACCGGTCCCCAGATCGCGACCGCGCCCGTCTCCAGCCCCGCCACCAGGGCCGCCGCCGGTCGCCGACCGCCCGCTGCACTTGGCGCGGCGGCTGGATAAGACGATCCTGGACAAGGTGCGGGTGAAACCGGCCGGCCCAGATACCTACGAGATTAGCGCGGCCGACGCGCAGATGGCCCTCGACCACGGCGGGACGATTCTGATGGACGCGATGGCCACGATCCGGCCGATGCTCTCACTCGATCAGGGCATGGCCTTCCGCGTCCAGTCGCCGGTCGCGGACGGGGTCCTGGGGCCCCGCGGGTTTCGCGTGGACAGCCCCAATCTGGCCAAACGGGCCGGGATCGAGACCGGGGATGTGGTGGTGGCGGTGAACGGGCAGCCGATCAACGGCTTCAGCGATCTGTTCCAGCTCTACCATGCAGGCCAAGCGCGACCAGGGGATCGCGGTCATCGAACTCAACCTGCAGCGGCAGGGGCAGCCCCTGACCAAGACGTACCGGATCCGGTAGGCGTGCCCTCCTCGCCCTACCACGCCGCGCCTCATCACTTCCGAGCCGCCGCCCTGCTTCGCGTCACGGACCGGGCGCGGAGTCGATCCGTCGCCTTGGCGTGGTTTCGCCGAATAGCGACGAGGCTCACCAGTTCGCCGTGTGGGCCTGGTGCGCCAGCGGAACAAGATCTGTTACCACCTGAGCGAGGCCCCAGTCACGGTTCAGGCAGCGCTGGCCGCGCCGCCAAGAACGCGCAGACCCAACCGGGCTCACCGGAATGTACGACCGTCCTGACCGAGGTGCACGCAGGACGCTCGAGCGAGCCGCGGCGCGAAGGCGTCCTTCGTGTATGATCCCACCGGCGCAAGGCAAGAGACGAAGAGCGATTCTCCGCCACTGACTGGTTGTATCCAGCCCTTTCCATACTGATAGATTTGTAATTCCTACACCTCCCTCTTGTAAGATCTGCGGTCTCCCCAAGGGATGCGGAATAACCAACTGACCGGCCGGTCTAGTTCGGTAACTCCACGCCGCGTTCACTGCTTTCACGCAGTTCCCGCCAGAACGTCCTAACCATCCGAGAGAGGTCACGTGCGGGCATGGAGCTTGCTCTGTGCAGGTGGACGCGTGCAGAATGAGTCCGGTGAATTCCCGAAATTGATGTGGTTTTCCGTCGAATGGACATCGAACATGCATTTCGCAACGCCGCGCGATTGCGTTGCAGCGCTTCTTTTGAACAGGTCGTCTGGTCAAGCTCACTGACACAAATGTCCGTACCGACGATCGCACTCCGGAGCGGAACACATAGGGAAGATTAGGCCAGCCAGGAAAGGGGGGAGAGCAACAGAGCGGGATGGTAAGTAAGAGGTAGCGCGTCGGAGTAAGAAAATAAACAGAGTGCGGCATTTTTATGTCACGGGAGAGCCACAAACGAGGGGGGAATAAATGAAGATGCGCAAGCAGGTTGCAGTGGTTTTGGCTTTGAAGACGATCACGACGAAAGTGACGCTGAGAATGCTAGCCGGTGGAGCGATCTCCCTTCTCATGCTCCTTTCTATTTACGCCGGGGAGGCATCCGCGCTCCCGGATGGCTCGCGCGGCTATACCTGCTCAAGTTGCCACTCGGGCCGTCCGGACCAGAACCCGCCGCCGGTGCTGGCCGCGATCGGCGCCAAGAGAGTGAACGAAAATCAGCGCGCTCACGTTCACGGCCACCGCGAGCGATCCGAACGGCAACGCCCTGACCTTCTCGGCGGGCAACCTGCCGAGCGGGGCGACCCTGAGCCCGACCGGCATCTTCACCTGGACGCCGACCTTCGCTCAGGCGGCGCAATTACAACGTGACCATCACCGTGACCGACAACGGGAGCCCGGCGGCGGCGAGCGACTCTGAGGTCGTCACCATCACCGTCGGCAACGTCAACCGGCCACCGGTGCTGACCGCGATCGGCACCAAGACGGCGACCGAAGGCCAGCTCCTCACGTTCACGGCCACCGCGACCGATCCGGACGGAGACACGCGTGACCTTCTCGGGCGGGAACCTGCCGACTGGGGCGACGGTGACCGCGGCCGGCACCTTCTGCTGGACGCCGAGCTTAACGCAGGCCGGACCAGCTTTCCGAATCGGTGACCATCACCGTGACCGACAATGGAAGCCCGGCGGCGAGCGACTCTGAAACCATCACCATCACCGTCGGCGAACGTCAACCGGCCGCCGGTGCTGGCCCCGATCGGTGCCAAGACGGCGACCGTGGGGCAACTGCTCACGTTCACGGCCACCGCGACCGATCCGGACGGCAACGCCGCTGACCTTCTCGGGCGGCAACCTGCCCGCCGGCGCGACCCTGACTTCGGCCGGCGCCTTCAGTTGGACGCCGACTTCGTCAGGCGCGGCGAACTCCTAGCGTGACGGTCACCGTGACCGACGATGGGCCGGCGCTGAACGGACCAGGAGACCTTCACCATCACGGTGGGCACCGGCACACGTCAACCGGCCGCCGGTGCTGGCCGCCGATCGGCGCCAAGACGGTGAACGAAGGGGCACGCTCACGTTCACGGCCACCGCGACCGATCCGGACGGCGGCACGCTGACCTTCTCGGCCGCAGCCTGCCCGGCCGGCCGACCCTGAACGCCGACCGGCGCCTTCAGTTGGACGCCGGACTTCCCGTCAGGCCGGCAACTACCCAGTGACGATCACCGTGACCGACGATGGGCAGCCCGGCGTGACTGATTCGGAGACATTCACGATCACCGTCGGCAACGTCAACCGGCCGCCGGTGCTGGCCCGACCCGATCGGCAACCGGACGGTGACCGCGGGCCAGTTGCTGACGTTCACGATCACCGCGAGCGATCCGGACGGCGGCACGTTGACCTTCACGGCGACAGGCCTGCCGAGCGGAGCCACCCTGACGCCCGGCGCCAACGGCATCGCCACCTTCAGCTGGACGCCGACGGCAGCGCAGGCCAGTGCCAATCCCTACTCCGTGACCGTCGCCGTCAGCGACGGGGCGCTGAGTGACCCGGAAACCTTCACCATCACGGTGAGCACTGCAGCACCCGTGAACCTGGCGCCGACGGTGACGAACCCCGGCAACAAGACCGTGACCGCGGGCAGCCCGCTCCCGTTCGCGATCACCGCGACTGATCCGAATGCCGGCCAGACACGGACCTTCTCCGCCGGCACGACCTTGCCGGCCGGCGCCACCCTGAGCGCGAGCGGCGCCTTCGCCTGGACGCCGACGGCAGCGCAGGTCAGCTGCGACGCCCTACTCGGTGACGGTCACCGCCACCGACAACGGGACCCCGGCGCTCACGAGCGCTCCGGTACCTTCACCATCACGGTGCAGGCGTCCACCCCGACGCCCGTCTGCACCATGACCGTCAGCCCGACGGCGCTGGCCTTCGGGTCGGTGAACGTGGGCAGCAGCAAGACGATGACGACCACCATCGGCAACAGCGGCACCGCGAACTGCACGGTGTCGAGCCGCACCGTCAGCGGTGCCGGCTTCGCGCTCGGGTCCGGCGCGCCCTCCGTGCCGATCACGATCGCTCCGAGTGCCAACGTCAGCGTGCCCGTGAACTTCACACCCACGGTCGCTGGCGCGGCCAGCGGCAGCCTCACCATCGGCAGCGCGGTGGTTAGCCTCTCCGGCACGGGCGTGACGGTGACACCGCCGACGGGAGGAACCGGAGGAGCCGTTGACCTCAACATAGTCAGGTTCAGAGCTACGGAGGAAGTTGAACTGGGTGAAGGCAAAACGGTGAGATTCCAGCTTGTAGTCAAGAATGTGAGTAAGGTGACTGGATCAGCGCCTGCCACACTGGTTGGAATACGGAATGGAGTACAGGTATACCGTCAAGCCCTCGACGTGTCTGCCCCGGCGGGGAAGGCGGCCACTTTTACGTTCCCACCGTACACCCCGACAGCGGCAGGAAAGATCAAGTGGACCGTGACCATTCAGGACCAGGGTCCTGCGCGCAACACGGCAACGGCAACTACAGAGGTTGAAGGGGAAGACAGAGAAGAAAGGGAGCACAGCGACCGCAAGCGAAGTTGAGAAGCCGCTGACCGGCTTCAAAGGTGTCCTTCGATCGTGGAGAGGGTGGAGGGATTATATCCCTCCACCCTCTTTCTTTCCGTGCGCCAGGTATGGCGCGTAACTCGGAGGCGCAAGCCCCCTGGGGACCTTGGTGGCAGGAAACCCTACTTGAACGGCAATTGCGTCGTCGCGAGGCGGCACGAGAAGGAAGCCGTAGGCAAACCTCTGGCCCCAGGCACACGAACCGCATGCAAGGCGCCTGAGTGGTGGCACACCCCCGCGGACACGCTGGCGGCGCTGCCCAGGTCGCGAGCCGCCGACACCGGACCGGCGCGTCGGCGGGGGCCGCACCCATCCTGAAGACGGGTGGCCGGGATATCGGGAGAAGCCGGATCCGCGCGCTCCGGCCGGTTAGGAGCCGTTACGAAATATTTATCCATTTTTTGAAATTTCGTTACGGCTCCTTATGCCGTTTCCGGAATTTCTCCGGTCAAGTTATTCTTTGACAACGGCTTAGCGGACAAGCGGGTTGGTGGCCCCGCAGATGCTTCGGACGTCCTGCCAGTCAACACCGGGAAGCAGTCTGGTCGTGACGGGTCGCGGCCCCGAAGCAAGCGATCGGAGCCGCTCGATTCGCCCCTCGGCGGTCGGGTGTGTGGATAGATACGGCGGAAGCGTGAGCGTCTTGGGTCGTTCCGTCGCGAGCGTCTCAAAGAAGGCAATCATGCCGGCGGTGTCCACGCCCGCGTCCACCAGCATTCGGAAGCCCGCCCGGTCCGCCTCGTCCTCATCCAGCCTGCTATAGCGAAGCTCTCCGAGAATCCGAGCGCTCTCCAGTCCGTACGCCATCGGCCCGGTCAGATCGCCGGTGACGGCGGCAAGCAGCAACCCGGTCGAGGCGTGTCGGAGCAGTGCGCGTGTCGTGTGCCGGAAGAGGATGTGCTGGAACTCGTGTGCGAGGACGCCCGCCAACTCCTCGGCAGTCTGGGTCCGCTCGAGCAACCCACGGAAGACGACGACGTAACCCCCAGGGGCCGCCAGGGCATTCACCGATGGGTTGTTCACGACCATGACCCTGAACGTGTAGGGGGAATCCCGCACGGTCGAGAGAAGGGCGTCGGCGATCTCCTGAATCGCCTGCGCACGGGTCGTCTCGATGCACCGCCTCGCCTCGGGCGCCAGATGCTCGCTCACGCTCCTTCCCAGGCGCTCCTCCCATGACGGCGGAACGTGCGGCGCAACGACGGACGCCATCCCGGGGATTCCCCAGAGATAGAGCGCCGTCGTGATCCCGACGGCGGCGAGCGCCGCGAGAGCCGTGAGCGCGATGCGCCTTCGCCGGCGGCTGGGATCGTGGAACCGCCCCGCCATCTCCGGTGCCGCCCGATGCAGGGCGCTCAGGAACGCGGCATCGCGGATCAGCAACACCTCCGGAAGCTGCCCGCCGCGCTCCAGGCGGACCTCCTGGCCTTCGTAGAAGCCTTGGGTCTGGCGCACTCTCCCCGTACGGCCACCAGGCCGTGTGGCCGGTCTCGATGGCGATCTCCAGCCCGCTCCGCAAGAGGCGGACCGCCGCCGCCCGCCGGATGGCGGTCTGGCCGTCCAGGTAATACTCCTGTCCAGTCGGTCTGCATGGTTCCGGTTGCCGATCCGAAATCCCCGGCCGCGCCTGTCGAGCGGCCGCACGGACTGTGAGCAGGGCGGCCGAGGCACGGACTCCGGACTCGCACGGTGCCGAAAAACGCGTTTTCGCCCAGGCTGCTCAAAAAGGTCCAGTTGCAAGGCGGCGCGTGAAGGGCCGAGCGAGGCGTACTCCAGGTACGCCGCAGCGAGTGCCCGAGCACGCCAACGCCGCAGATGGGCCGTTTTCAGCAGCCTGCTACGGTGCCGATATCGAAACCCGCGTCCAGAATCCCGGCCAACCCCTCGCCCGTCGTGGAGACCGCCTGCGCCTCCTGTTGGACGGTCGCCAGATCGAGGGGACCCTCGATGGTCAGATAGGTACACGCAAATCGCGCGTTACGCACCACGACCCACGGCCAGGCGAATCCGAGCGTCAGGATCAGGAGCAGCGCGTTCCCCGCACTGAGCAACAAGAGCCGACCCCCGGTCACCGTGGAACGAAACCGAGCGACGCCGAACGAGGTGTGGTCCCAGAAATAGCGCTGTTTCCTCGCGAGGAACCAGAACCAGCACATGCCCAAGGTCGGCACCAAGAGCAGCAAGGTCAGCAGATACCGGCCGAAGAGGTCCTTTCCGCGGCCATCGAAGGAGAACGTCTGATTGCCGAAGTACGAGTGAGACACCAGAAACCCATGCCGCCGCGTATCGAAGAAGGGGTAGTACAGGCCGAGCGTGATCGTGGTGAGCAGCGACCCTGCCGACGAAGAGCTTGAGGAATTCCAGCAACCGCCCTCTGAACGAGAAGCGGACGCCCCGCCAGGATGTGCGGCTCAGGCGATAACGGCGGGCGCCGACCGTTGCGAAGGCGAAGAAGGCGAGAATCGCCACGTAGGAAAGGAGACCGCCTACGGCCTGCGCAACCGGGCCACGGGCGACCAGGTCGATGCCCAGGTCCAGCAGCAAGAACGGTATGCCGATCAGCAGCACCGCCTTGAGGAAACCGAACATTAGCTCCTTACCCGTCCCGTGGTAGGCGAAGCGGTCTCCCGCACACTCCGTCTGGCTGAGGATATAGCTCCGCACCCGCACTTTCGCCCAGAAGTAGTAGATACCGAGCGTGACGATGGTGAGAAGCACGTTGACGATGTGGATGCCCAGCAGGGAGCCGCCCGCACCGTGGAACGATAGCCGGTGCGTCGGGTGCGTGCCGGGTCCGGGCCCCGTTCCGCCCGCGGGCGGTCTCTGCTGCGGGTGGTGGCGGAGGCTGGCGGGGACGAACTGCGTAGCGGCGCCTGGCAGGACGTGCAGGTCGGCCCCGGCAACTGCAGCAACCCGCACTTCGGACACTGCACTCCCATCGTCATCCGCCATCCCTCCAGCAAGATGACTCCGGCGCCCCTGACGCCGTGCCTGCCGACGCCTATCGAACGTGCCTGCCTGTCGATGCCGAACGCTCGCCCTGCGTGCCCTGCCCGGGTCGGCCGCCAACCTCGGCGGCCTTCGTGCCGGGCGTCAGGCTGCGGCCCGCGAGGCGCGACGTCTTCGGCACCTGGCTCAGGGGCGCCCGGATTGTGCCTCGCCGAATCTCTGAGCCAGGACACTAGGCGCCGATCGCCATCAGGGGATCGTTCTTGTTGATGGCGGGCGACGTGACCAGAAACAGCACGGGGCCGGTAGCGGGGGACATGCAGCTCGCCGATCTTCTCCCCGAACAGATCGGTGAACTCGGCGATCAATTGCCCCTCCTTCACCTGCTGCCCGACCGTGACCTTCGGGTAGTACACGCAGTCCTGGTCGGCCGCCAGCCAGACGAACTTGTTGTAGTAGACGGGCGTCGGCCCGGGCTCGGGCGCGCCCGGCAGCCCGCCGAATTTCTTGAGGACGTTCAGCACCCCGCGGATGTGGGTCTGCGTCGACGGCTCGTCCAGGATCCCCTGGCCGCCCGCCTCCGTCAGGATCGCCGGCTTCCCCATCGCCGCCGCCGCCCCGTAGGTCCCACCCCGCAAGACCGTCGTCCCCAGGATGATCGGGATGCCGTACGCCTCGGCCAGCGCCTTGGATGCGGCGTCCACCGTCTCGTTTCCGGACTTGTAATACAGGGTGAACGGGACCAGCGCCTCGATCATGTCGCCGCCGTGCAGGTCAATGTAATGGTCGGCCTGCGCGATCACATTCTTGAACAGCAGGTCGGCCATGATCTCGGTGATCGTCCCCACCGGATTGCCGGGACAGACGCGATTGAAGTTGATCCCGTCCAGGGGGTTCACGTAGATCGCTCGCCGCTGATAGGCGGGAACGCTCACCACGGGGACGACGATCACCGCGCCTCGCACCTCGGCGGGATCCAGCGTCCGGGACAGCCGGATGGCTGCCTCGATCCCCGGATACTCCGCGCCGTGCACGCCCGCCGTCACCGCGAACACCGGTCCGTCCGCCTTGCCGTTGATGACGACCACCGGCATTCGCACGCTGACGCCCCGTCCGACCTCCGTGGTCAGGAAGCCGCGCGCAACCTGCCCTGGTGCGGCTGTGATCTCTCCAACCGCAATGGGTTTCGTGGACATCCCGTTTCTCCTCTCGTTGTGGAATTGACGACACCGCCAGGCAACCAGGCCGCAAGCCGGATCGAGCGCCTGAGAATACCACCCCTCGTCGACTCGGACGGATGCCCCTCTATCCGCCGGTTCGATAACCTTCAAGACCCCCGATGAACTGGTTCGTGCGCGAACCAGCCACGACGGTGAGACGCATCCAGGCCCAGCACACGCTCAGTCGCCCTTTATCTGCGCCAGATGGTGCCGCAGATGCCGCAGGTAGTCCCGCATCCACCACTCGAGCGTCGCCGGCTCGCTGTCGCCGATGACGCAGCGTGTGTCTGGCCGCACCGGCGGCACCCCCTCGATGATCTGGGCCACATGACGATTGAGGCCGACCCACAACTCGACGAGCTCGGCCCACGGACGATCGCGGTACCGGTGGGCCGAGACCCAGAACTGCTGATCGTACCCGGGCCAGACGAACGGGTCCACCGTTTGCGCGCGCACGAACCGCTGGTGGTTGTTCGCGGCGGAATCGATGAGGTGGCCCAGGATCTCCTTCTTCACCCATTTGCCGGCTCCCCGGTCCCGGCCGACATCGGTCTCCGTGAGGTGTCGAAGACGCACCGTGGCTTCTTCGACCTCGGTTCGCAACGCCGCAGCAAGCTCAATCATATGATTTGCTCCATCCTTACCCTCGCTCACAATTCCGTGTCCGCCCTACGCTACGTTTCAGCGGCGGCCGTGAGCCGTCTGCGACAACCGGTGGTCAGGCACGATAGTCGATCAGTCCTCTGTGCTGCCGATGAACCGATAGATGGCCGCGCCAAGGAGAGCACCAACAATCGGAGCAACCCAGAAGAGCCACAGCTGAGCTGTCGCCCAATCGCCGACAAACAAGGCAACGCCCGTACTGCGTGCCGGGTTCACCGATGTGTTGGTGACAGGAATGCTGATCAGGTGAATCAAGGTAAGACCCAAGCCTATGGCTAGTGGGGCGAAGCCTTGCGGCGCCCGCTTGTCGGTTGCACCGAGAATGATGAGCAGGAACATCATGGTCATGACAACTTCAGCAGACCAGAGCGGCCAGCAAGGAGTACCCTCCAGGCGAATGGGCGCCGTAGCCATTGGAAGCGAAGCCGGCGGATACATCGAAGCCGGCCTTGCCGCTGGCAATGAGATAGAGGACGCCGCCCGCGACAATCCGCGCCCAAGACCTGCGCGATGATGTAAGGCACGAGTTGGTTCGCTGGAAAACGACCACCAGCCCAGAGCCCGATAGAAACTGCCGGATTGAGGTGACAGCCGGATATGTGCCCGATCGCGTAGGCCATCGTCAGTACTGTCAGACCGAAGGCCAGCGAAACACCAAGCAGACCGATGCCCACGTTGGGAAAGGCAGCGGCCAACACCGCACTGCCGCACCCGCCAAGAACCAGCCAGAATGTCCCGAAGAACTCTGCACCATACTTGTTCATGTGCTTCTCCTTTCAAGTGTTGAATCCAATACCTCAACGCCGCAGACCCCCGGCGGCCGAAAGCCGTCCGGTCAATTCGTGTGCTAAGTGGTGCTGACCGTAATTACGGTGACGTATCGCCGGTCCCCCGGACCGCCCCTCGGACGCCTGGCGCCTCGTCGATGCCGGCTCGCCCTTACCCCGGGTCGGCCGCCACAGACCGGCGGCCTTCGTGCCGGGGACGGGCTCGCCCGCGGGCGCGGCGTCTCGGGTCGGCCCGGGGGACCTGGGCTTGTGCGACCAATAAATACGTCATCGAAGTTGCGTCCGTGACTACTAAGCCTTTGACTGACCAATCGAGAAAAGGACCACGGCCGCAATGGCCAGCGCGATAGCGACCTTATGATAGAGATTCACCGGCTCCTTCAACCACCAAATACCAACAACGATTGTTGTCGTGATGATGGATAGCACTGCATAGAGGACGTATTGAGAGGCACCGAACCTGGAATACAGAAGATTGAAGCCAAGATATGTCAAGAACAGCCCGAGCCCACTCAAGAGCACAGCTTTCCAATTGCCCCGCAGCGTGCACCCGACATCGAACGCCCCAACCAGAGGCGCGAAGAGAAGAGCCAAGAGAACCGCAACCAAAGCAGATACGCCAACGAACAATAAACCATTTTCTATGCCGGCAGACTTCTTTTGTCCGAGGGCAAACATGGCGTTGCCTATGGCTGCGATGGCCGCGAAGACAATTGGAAGTAAGCTCTTCATATCATCCCCCGAGGGGCCGAACGTTTTACGCTTCTGCGGTGGCCGCGCTGCCGTGGACGGGAGCACCGGCCGACCCCAGTTCCTCGGGCCTTAGCGTCACACACACTCGCCCGCGGGCACCGGTGGCACGCGCGGATCAGGTCGCGTACCGGAGCACCGCAATGACATGACACGCCGTGCCCGCGAGGACGAACAGGTGCCACACGAAGTGGGCGTACCGCATCCGGGGAGCCGCATAGAACCCCACCCCCGCCGTGTACGCGACCCCACCGGCCGCGAGCCAGAAGAGCCCCCACCCTGGCATCGCGTGCCACAACGGCTGTGCCGCGACTAGAACCAGCCAGCCCATGGCCACGTACAGCCCGGTCGAAAGCCGAGGGTGTCGCACTTCCCCGACCGACTTGAGGACAATTCCGACCACGGCGAGGGCCCAGATGAGCCCGAAGAGCGTCCACCCCCAGGGGCCCCGGAGGACCCCCAGGGTGAACGGCGTGTAGGTCCCGGCGATGAGGAGGTAGATCGCGCCGTGGTCGAGGATCTGGAACACGCGCTTGGCGCGGGTCGGGGTCAGCGCGTGGTAGAGCGTCGAGATGAGGTAGAGGAGGACCATCGTCGCGGCAAAGACCCCTGCGCCCACGATGGCGGCCGCGCCGTGCTGGACAGCGCCTACCACGAGCACCGGCAGGGCGATCAGCGCGGCGAGGAATCCCGTGCCGTGGCTGATGCTGTTGGCAAGTTCCTCCCCGCGGGATTGCGCCCGATGCGGGACGGCCGGTACGTCGCCCACAAGATCTCCTTCAGAACGGCCCAACCCTAGCCCAGCCATGTCGGCCATGTCAAGCCGATGACCAATTTCCGACGGCGAACCGCTCCGCCATCGGTCGTGGGGATTTGGTCAATCGGCATGAAATCTTATGTGCGCAATCTGGGGTCGAGGGCGTCGCGCAGGCCGTCGCCCAGGAGGTTGAACCCGAGAACGGCGAGCATGATGGCGAGGCCGGGGATCGTGGTGATGTGGGGTGCCAGCAACAGGAAGTCGCGGCCCGTGGCCACCATCAATCCCCAGGAGGCGGTCGGGGGCTGCACGCCCAGGCCCAGGAACGATAGCGCCGCCTCCACCAGGATGGCGTTGGCCATGTAGAGCGTGGAGTACACGATCAGCGTCGGCAGGAAATTCGGCAGCAGGTGCCGCAAGAGGATGGCCCGGGTGGGCGCGCCCATGGCGCGGGCCGCCTGGATGTAGTCCATCTCCCGAAGGGACAGAACCGAGGCCCGGACGATCCGGGTGAAGGCCGGCATGGCCCAGATTCCCACGGCCAGCGTGGTATTGAGGACGCCCGGACCCAGGGCGCTCACCACGGCGATGGCCAGCAGCAGATAGGGGAACGCCAAGAAGATCTCCATCCCCCGGCTGACCAGGCTGTCCAGGACTCCGCCCACATATCCCGAGACGATCCCGAAGAACAGTCCCAGCAAGAGCGCGATCCCGACCGAGACGGTCCCGACCAGCAGGGCGACGCGCGTCCCGTAGATGATCCGGCTCAAGATGTCCCGGCCGAACTCGTCCGCCCCCAAGAGAAAACGCGCGCCAGGCGGGGTGCGTTTGGCAGCCAGATCCTGGAGGCCCGGATCGTGGGGTGCGAGGAGCGGCGCCAGGATCGCCGCGAGCAACAAGCCCGCAACGATCACGAGGCCCGCCACGGCCAGCCGATTTCGCCGGAAACGCCGCCACGCATCCGCCCGGCCGGACTTGTCGGAGAACTGTTTACTCATAGATCACAAGGGCCTGTTCGGCAGTTCGGCAGTTCGATGGTTCGGCAGTACCGCCGAACAGCCGAACCGCCGAACGATCGAACCGTCTCATCGCCGTCTCATCGTCTACTCACCCGCGGATCGAACATCGCATACGAGATGTCCACGATCAGGTTGATGAGCACGAACGCCAGCGCAAAGACCAGGATGGCGCCCTGCAGCAGGATATAGTCGCGGGCGAAGATGGCCCGCACGATCAGCCGACCCATCCCCGGCCACGCGAACACCGTCTCCGTCAGGACCGCACCGCCCAGGAGCTGCCCCACCTGCAACCCCAGCAGGGTCACGATCGGGATGCAGGCATTGCGCAGGCCGTGCTTCAGCACCACCACCTGCTCCCGCACCCCTTTCGCCCGCGCCGTCCGGATGTAGTCCTCGTGCAGCACCTCCAGCACGCTGGAGCGGGTCATGCGCGCCACCATCGCCAGCGAGGGCAGCGCTAGTGTCACGGCGGGCATGATGAGATGGCGTAGCGATCCGCTCCCCCCCACCGGCAGCCAGGGGAGCCAGAGGCTGAAGAAGATGATCAGCGTGAGGCCCGTCCAGAAGACGGGCATGGAGAGACCGAAGAGCGAGCCGAGCCGCATCACCCCGTCGAAGAAGGAGTTCGGCCAGACCGCCGAGACCACGCCCGCCAGCACCCCGAAGATCACGGCGATCGCGAGCGCCGCCGTCGTCAGCTCCAGCGTGGCCGGCCACACGTCGGCGAGCTCCTCACTGACCAGCCGCCGCTCGCGCAGCGATCGGCCCAGGTCGCCGCGGAAGAGGTTGCCGACGTACTGGACGTACCGGACGAGCAGCGGCTTGTCCAGACCGAGCGCCTCGCGGACGGCCGCCACCGACTCCTGCGTGGCGTGCTCGCCCAGCATGAGGGTGACCGGATCGCCCGGGATCAGCTCGATCGTCAGCATGACCGCAAAGATCACGCCGAGGACCACCGGGACGGACTGGAGCAATCGGCGCAACAGGTAGAAGAGCATCGCAAAAAGGTGGATGCCCCCGGGCGCCCTGCCCCGGGGGCATCCTGGCGAATCGAGATTGACCGGTCGGTTACTTGTCCAGCCAGACCTTGCTCAGGTCCAGGTTGTACTCGACCGGATGGATTGCGAAGCCGCGGACGTACCGCTGGGTGACCGCCACCTCCTTGGTGTTGGCGATGGGGATCCAGACCGGCTCCTTGGCCATGATGGTCTGCGCGTCCGCGTACATCTTTTCTCGGGCCTTCTGGTCCACGGTGCCGCGCGCCTTCTCGATCAGCTCGTCCACCTTCGGGTTACAGTACCGTGCCCGGTTCCAGCCGGTCGGCGGCACGTTCTTGCACAGGAAGGAGGAGTGCATGGTGTAGTCGGCGTCGTTGTTGGTGGTGATCCAGCCGAAGGTGTACATGTGGTGGTCCAGGTTCGGCGAACGCATCTGGCTGAACACGGCCCCCCATTCCAGGAACTGGATGCGGGCGTCCACACCGACTTCCTTGAGCTGCGCCTGCACGGCCTCGGCCATCTCGGCGTCCTTCAGATACCGGCCCCGGGAGGCCAGCCAGGAGAGGGTCAGCTTCTGCCCGGCCTTTTGCAGGGTCCCATCCGGGCCCGGCGTCCAGCCCGCCTTGGCGAAGAGCGCCTTTGCTTTGGCCTTGTCGTAGGGATACAACTTGTCCAGCCCCATGTCCTTGAAGCCGAAGACCGTCGGGGCCAGGTAGCCCCGCGGGCGCGCGGCCGCCCCCTCGTAAATGTTGTCCAGGATCTGGGTCACGTTGACCGCGTGGGACATGGCCTGGCGCAGCAGCACGTCGTCCATGGGCGGCTTGACCAGATTGAATCCGACGAAGATGATGCGGCCGCCGACCACTTCGTAGATGTTGAACTTGCCCTCGCGCTTGACGTTGGGGAGTTCGGCCGGCGACGGGATCAGGACCATGTCCGCCTCGCCCGTCCGCAAGGAGATCATGCGGGCGCCTTCCTCGGGTACCACTCGGAAGACCACCCGGTCCACCAGGGCCTTGTCGCCCCAGTAGTCGGCGTTCTTCTCGATGGTGATGCTGGTGTTGGTCCGCCACTCCACGAATTTGAAGGGTCCTGTCCCAACGGGATTGCGGCCGTAGTTCTCGCCGTGCTTCTTCACCGCCGCAGGGGACAGGATACCGACGTAGGCCATGGCCAGCGAGCGCAGGGCCGGCCCGTAGGGCTCCTTCGTTCCGATGTCCACGGTCAGGTCGTCCACCACCTCGGCTCCGGTGAACGGCCCGGCGAGACTCGCCCAGCGCGCCCCCGGCTTCTCGTTGAAGGCTCGATCAATGGTGAACTTCACGGCCGCGGCATTCAGCGGCATCCCGTCGTGGAACTTCACGTTGGGCCGCAGCTTGAACCGGACCTTGGTCGGGGAGAGCTGCTGCCAGCTCGTGGCCAGCCGGGGCTGGAGCTTCCCCTCTTCGTCCAGGACGAGGAGCGGCTCGGTAATGTTGTAGTACACCCAGGCGCCGGGCCCGGTCGTCTCCAGGTTGGAATCCAGGGACACCGGGTCGGTCGGCCGGACGATCGTCAGCGTCCCACCCCGCTTCTCGCCCGCCAGGACGTCCGACACCCAGCCGAGTGCCGCCAGCAGGAGCGTCGCGGCCAACAGCATCCGCACGGCGTGCGTCACCTTCCTCATGGACCTCTCCTTCCGCAAAGCCGGGGTCGCCCCCGACGGACACGCCCTGCCTGCCTAGGTCAGGGCCACCAGCTCGTCCAGGTTGGCCCAACTCATGCCGCGCCGGCCGTCCTCCAATTCGTGAATCATCATGACCACCCGGTCCAAGAGCGGCGTGGGCACGCCGAGACGTCGGCCCCTGGCTGTCACCGCGCCGATCTGCGAGTCCACCTCGGTCTTGCGTTTGCGGACCACCAGATCGCGCCAGACGCCGGTCTTCACCTTGGTGTGTCTGCGGTAGAAACGCGAGACCGCCGCCATGGCCTCACCGGCCGCCGTCGCATCTCCTGCCGCGCCTTTCCGGTACAGCGCGGGGTCGTATTCGTCGAAGGCCACCAGGCGCACGCCGGACGCCTCGGCCACCGCCATCGCTTCGGCCACCAGCAGGACCAGCATCCGCTGGGTCGGGAACGGCCGCTCCACCACGTCGCAGATCGTCTCGTCAGTGAGGGCCGTGGCGACGAGGAGCGCCGCGTAACAGGTTTTCGCCCAGAGACAGCCCCAGATATTGTCGGTCGTCCCGCTGGGCATGACGACCGACAGGAGGTCGGCCAGGTCGCGCACGCGGGGCGTCATGGCGCCATCCAACTCTCCGACCAGGAAGCTCCCCGGGCCCCCGAACTGGATCCGCCCCGGCGCGACCCAGTCCGCCGCCCAGTTGACCAGGCATCCGACGGTGCGCGCCGCGCCGATCCGCTCCGCAATCAGCTCCTCGTTCAACCCGTTCTGAACCGAGACGACGACCGAGGCGTCCGTCAGGTGGGGGACGATCTGCTCGATGGCATCGGGCGTGGCCTGCGCCTTGACGGCGAGAAGAACGAGCCCGAGCGGCCCCTCCACCTCGGCCGGGGTCGCCGCCTTGACGGCAACACGCCAGTTGCCGCGGGTATCCTCCACCGTCAGGCCGTCGCGCTTCAGCGCAGCGACGTGCGCCTCGTGAGCGTCCACCAGCAGGACGTCATGCCCGGCGCGGGTCAATGCCCCCCCGGTGATCCCGCCGATCGCTCCGGCACCCCAGACGGTGATGTGCATGGCGGCGTATTATCCGGAGATAGCCCTACGGTGTCAAGGATGACCACGCCAGGTCAGAGGGGGGGCGGATCGCCAGGCGGCGGCTCTTGTCACGTTTCCATGGTGTGCGCGGAACTCATCGCCGCCAGGAATATTGCGTACATCTTCGTCCCGACCATCACCACGGACTCCTCGTCCCGCAGCGGCTGCATCTGGCCCCCCAGCGACTTCACGGTCTCCCTCGACTGCCGAGCGACCGACGGCACGGGGAAGGTGATCTGGGAGACCAGACTCAAAGCCGAGGCGCCCTTTCCATTGCCGGAGGTATATCGGGATCACTCGCGGGCCGGGAAGGAGGCGATCAAGGAGGCCTTCCTCGAACTGCAGAACAGGATCGTCACGTCCGGAGCGTTCCGCTGAAGGAACACCGTCACATCACCTGGACGATCAACCCCGTCTCGCCCAGGATCTTCGCCACGCGGTCGCAATCCGACGCGCCGCCCCGGTACACTTCCGCCAGGCCCGAGGTGTGAACGCGCCAGGCCAGCTCCTCCGCCAGGGTCTGCGTCATGCCGGGCACGGCCTTCAGAAGCTGCGCGATGACCTCGTCGAAGGTGTGACACTCGCAGTTGAAGAGGAAGACCTTGCTCCCCTCGCCCCCGCCGACGGTGCGGTCCTCCACCTCTTCCGGAGCGACCCGGCCGGTCGCCAGCACCAGGGGCGTGGTGGATTCGGTCGGCGCCGTCAATTTCCAAACCTCATCGCATAACGCTCCGCCTCGGTCGCCCCGAGCAGCGGGCCGCGCTTAGGTCGAACGCGGCGCCCCTCCATCAGAGGACCCGCTGGTCCCCCTCCCGCGCCAACCCGCAGGCAATGGGCGCCCCGATCAGCGCGACGCGCTGCTGGACCGCCGTGTGGATCTCGTCCAGGAACTGGTCGGAGTGGTCCGGGTCGTGGTGGAACAAGAGTAGACTCTTCACCCCGGCCTCGATGGCGATATCCAGGACATCCGGCCACGCCGAGTGCCCCCACCCGCGGCGCCGCTCCAGCTCCTCCGGGGTGTACTGGGCGTCGTGGATGAGAAGGTCCGCCCCCTCGAAAAATCGGAGGAACCGTTCCACTTCGTGCGCCGCCGAGCCTCCGACCGTCTTCCAGCCGACCGGCAGCTCGTTGTCGGTGGCATAGACGACCCGCTTCCCGCCATGCGACAGCCGGTAGATCAACGCCCGGCCGGGGTGCAGCGCGGAGAGGGTGTCGAACTGCACACCGCCCAGCGTGAAGGTCCCTTCGTCGATCTCCTGGAACGTGAGCCGGGCCCCAAATTGCTCCAGCCCGACCGGGAAATAGACCGACGCCATCTGACCGGATAGGATCTGGAGGAGGTCCGCCGTAGGCTGGGCCGGTCCCACCAAGCTGAAGGTGTTGCCTGCCATGTAGGCCGGCCCGAAAAACGGAAGCCCCTGGATGTGATCCCAGTGAAAATGGGAAAAACACAGATATCCCCGGGTCGGACCGCCCGGCACCCGGAGCGACCGCCCCAGCTCCCGAAGCCCGGTCCCCCCGTCCCAGATGAAAGCGTCCTCGACGCCCGACACTCGCACCTCGATGCAGGGGGTGTTTCCTCCGTACCGCACCGTCTCGCGGGACGCCGTAGGGATCGACCCGCGCACCCCCCAGAATCGGATGGTGATCCGGCGCGCGAGAAATTCGCGCACCAGCGTGACGAGCCGCTCGGGCGAAAACGGCTTCTCGAGGTACGCGTTCGCCCCCACCTCGCCCGCCAACTGCTTGTCGGCATCGTAGTGCTTGGCGGAGAACACGATGATCGGACCGCGGTAGGGGGTGCGGCCGGCGCGCAGCTGCCGACACAGGGTGAGACCGTCGGTGCCGGGCAGCATGATGTCGAGGAGGATCAGCGAGGGCTCGACCGAGGCGACCGTGGCGTGCAGGGCGCTGCCCTCTTCCAGACAGACCGCCTGGTACCCTGCCGTCTCCAGGATGTGCCGGCACATCTGCAAGATCAGCGGATCGTCATCCACCAACAGAATCGTCTCGCCCGCCATGTGGGGTCCGCCCGCCGCACGGACGTTTGCCGTGCGCGCTTCCCGAGCCGTCTGTACTCCGCTTCTCCGGTGCCGTTTGGGGGCATGTCCCTGCCTGGGGGGCGGCGGGGCAGCTCCGGCCGCACCGCTCCGTCCGGTGCCGATACTCTCATAGACTGAGCGTCCCCTCTCTGTCAAGGGGACCTTTTCGTTCGGCTGCCCGCGCGACGGCCCCGCGACAAAAAGGGGGCCCCGCGACTCGCGGGGCCCCCGAGAACTGGCACGGTCGGCGGATGCCACGGCCAAACCGCCGACCGTGCACCGTGCGCGGCGTCGCTGCTAGGTGGAGCGGACCTCCTGCCGCATGAAGCAGGCATAGCAGATCCCGAAACAGACCACCGTGATCGCCACCAGGGACACCAGGTGCGGCGCCACGATGAGCGCGCTCTGAAACAGCGACAACGGGCTCTGGAACCGGCTGATGGAGAGCTGTTCCATGGGCCCCATCAGGACCAGCGACCGCGTCGTCTTGCGCAGCGGATCCAGGACGATCCCCGTCGCCTCGCTGTAGAGCGTGATGGGCGAGAGGGTCGCGACGATGGACCGGACCTTGTCGTTCTGCAGCACCGCTTCGGCGTTCATCGACGAGCCCGACGGCAGGGGCGCGATCACGTCCGCTGCCAACCGGGCCCCCAGCGCCATGAAGAAGGCGAAGAAGATCCACAGCGCCAGGGTCGCCAGCGCCGAGGTGGCCATCCCGCGGAACAGCACCGAGCAGAGGATGGACAGCGCCAGCCAGAAGCCGATATAGACGATGCTCACCAGCAGGTAGACGGCCATCCGCCCGATCTCCTCCCAGCCCGGCACGACGCCCAGCACCAGGAGGCCGATCCCCGAGATCAGCACCACGATGGCCAGCAGCATGATCGCGATGGTGGTCAGGCCCGCCAGGAACTTCCCGTTGATGACCGCATCGCGATAGATCGGCTGGGACAAGAGCTTGCTCAGGGTCCGGGCGGCCCGCTCCCGGTTGATGGCGTCAAAGCCCAGTACCATCCCGATCAGCGGACCGAAGAAGGCGATGAACTGCGCCAGGGAGAAGAGCGCCCCGGTGGAGGTGAAGAGCAGCAGGAAGACCAGCGACGGCTTGGCCATCCCCTCCAGCTCTTTCCGGAGGCCGCTTCCCACCATGTAGGCCGTCACCAGACCGACCATCATGATCACGGTGAGGAGCAGGATGGAGCGCGTGCTGCTGAAATGATCCTCGAGTTCCTTCCGATAGACCGCCCATAGTCCGTGCACGGAAATCCCTCACAGGGCGGCGCCCCGGTCTCACGACTGCGCCGGCACGCCCTCCCGGAAATACCGCATGTAGATCTCTTCCAGGGTGTACCGCTCCTGGTCCACCCCGAGCTTCTGCTTCGCCAACTCCTGGATGGGTCCGGCCGCGACCAGGTTGCCCTTCAGCATGATGCCGACCCGGTCGCTCACCCGCTGCACCTGATCCAGCAGGTGGGAGGAGAAGAAGACCGTGATGTTCTTCTCCCGCCCCAGTCCCACGATGAAGTCCAGCATCTTCTGCGTGCCATCGGGATCCAGGCCCAGCGTGGGCTCGTCCAGAAAAACGACCTGGGGATCCTTCAGGAGCACCTCCGCGATGCCGAGCCGCTGTCGCATGCCGCGCGAGTACGCTCCGACTCGCTTCCGCGCCTCGCCGAGCAACCCGACCTGCTCCAGCAGTCCCTCGATCTTCCGGGGCAGGCCGTCATCCTGGATCCCGTTCAGCCGCGCCACGTAGGTCAAATTCTGGACGGCGGTCATGTCCTCGTAGAACCCGACGCTTTCCGGCAGGTAGCCGACCAGCCGCTTGACTTGCAGCGGATCGCGGGTGGGGTCGTGGCCGCAGACCCGTGCCGTGCCGGAGGTGGGCTCGCTCAACCCCAGGAGCATCAGGAGCGTGGTCGTCTTGCCCGCCCCGTTCGGCCCCAGGAAGCCGAAGATCTCTCCCTGCGGGACCTGGAGGGTGAGGCCGTTGACCGCCACCTGGGTGCCGTACCGCTTCGTCAGTTCGTGTGTCTCGATCGCGAGTGCCATGGCCGCCTCACCGCCGCCCCAGCCAGGCAAACAGGCCGCCCATGCCGCCGATCACCAGGGCGATCAACCCCACGCCGATCCACCCCCAGGCGGTGGGCGCCTTGACCGTCACCCGCATCTCGACGGTCTTGCTGGAAGACTTCTCGCCGTCCACCATCAGACCCACCGAGTAGTCTCCCACCAGCGCCGTCGCGCCGGGCGTGATGGTCGCCTCGATCTGCTTCAGTTGCCCCGGCTCCAGCGCCTCGAGCTTCTCCGGCTTGAACTCGACCTTCCAGTTCTCGGGCTTGAACGAGGAGAGGTTGACGTTGCGGTTCACCGCAGAACCGGTGTTCTTGACCAAGAGCGAGACCGTGGTGGGCTTCCCGGTCACGGCTTCCACGGACAGGATCCCGCTCGGCGTCGCCGCGTCCAGCTTGTAGATGCCCGTCAGCACGACCATCAGCTTCGCTTCGGCCTTCGACTCGCCCGAGGTGATCCGCACCAGGACCGGATACTCTCCCGCGGCGGTGTCCTTGGGAGGCGTCACCGAGACCGCCACGGTCTGGTTGCCGCTTCCGCGGATCCGCAGGCTGGAGATCTGCTTCTGCTCGTACCCGGGCTTGAAATTGACCTCCCACTTCTCGGGGGCCTGGGCGGCGAGATTGACCGTGCGATCGGCCTCGCTCTTGTTGGCCACATCCAGCGAGAACTCGAAGGTGGCGTCCGTCTGGCCGCGCAGGACCGGGTAGGACGTGGTGATCTGGATCTCCTCGGCCCCCATCCGGCTCCGGTCGCGGGTCGTGACGGCGATCGCGTGCGTGGCTTTCAGCTTGCCGTCCGTCGTCACCCCTTCGATCAGGAAATCGTACGTCCCGGCCGCCAATCCCTTGTCCGGCTCGGCCGTGAAGGCCAGGTTCCGGGTCTTTCCGTCCGGGACCGCTACACCGGTCACGGTGAAGCTCCCGCCCTTGAGCGATGCTTTCCACCCCTTGGGAACGGTGGCCAGCTTCAGGGACACCACCTCATCCTGCTTGCCCTTGTTCTCCACCGTCAGATCCATCCGGACGCTCTCGCCGATCGGGATCACCACGCCGGAGTACTCGGTGTAGACCCCGATCCCACGATCCGGCCGGTTATCCCGTTTGGCCTGCTCGTCCGCCGTCCCCGCCGCGACGGGCCCGACAACGACCAGCAGCGCTACCAGGATCCCCGCCAGGAACCCGGCGCGTCGCACCCCATGCCTTCCCTCACAACATCCGATCATCACCAGTCTCCTCCATGCACGTTGAGGCGCGGTCACCGCGACCCCGCCTCGGTTCACGATTCCCTGACCTTCTTCCTTCGCCGGGCCCACCCTCCACCCGTGTGGCTTGCCGACCGCTGCGGACCAAAGCGGCTCAGCCGAGACCGCCGCCGGGGATGGCAACGCGCTCACGACCGTCGCCGACGGCCCGCATATCTTAGCGGCCCTGTATCATACACGATAATCCCAGACTTTCATCCCGGAAATCTGGGCAGGGCCCCAATGTCCGCACGAAGGACCGCGCGTCCAACCCGAAACCAGTGGCTAAGGCAGCCCGGAACATTACGGTTTCGCAGGCGGGCCGGCCGCTCCCGGGGTGGGGGTTATTGGCACGGCCGCCGTTGCGAGCTTTCCCCTGAGGTCGGCGTTGTCCTGGGTCAGTTGTTGTACTTGCTTCTCCAGTTCGGCAACCCGGGATGCCTTGAAGGCCGAGCCGAAGCCGATCACGAGTCCGATCACGAAGGCGATCACGACGAACGCAACCCAGTACCTGCGCTCCATGGCTCCTCCTCCTTGGTATCGGAGACCACCGTGCCCGTGCCCGTGAGATCCTCGTGCGAGTTGGCGTTGAGCGTCACACTGATCTTGCAGACCTCCGGCGTCAGCGCGGGCAACTGATACCACTCCCCGTACAGTTGAACGTATGCGGTGATTATTGCCAAGAAATGCTGCGAAATCAAGGGGCGGAGGCGCCGATTTTTTTGGAAACGGACACCCGCCCCCCATTCGCGCACACCAAGACCTTCTTTCTGTGGCTGCCCCCCCCGGCGGTGGGTCTCTGGCCCATTCGCGTGTGGTCCAACCTGTGGTCGGGTGACCGCTTCCAGTTGGTTGGGAGAACCCGTCGAGGGGCCTAAATGTGCACTCGGCCGAGCCTCTGTTTGATTTGCACTTGACATCCCCTGCGACTCGGGGCCATGTTCAGGGGCGTCGGCGGAGGTTTCCGTGCGTCGTTGAAGGCACGTTCACATCATGCGGGCGGAGGGCGCCCGGGCGTTCAACGCGACGGTCCGAGATTTCGTCGCGAACATGGAGGTGGGACCGTGACCCAGAGTCAGATGAAGCACCCGCTTGGTATCTGCGACACCGTCCTGCGCGACAGTCACCAATCGCTCCTGGCCACCCGGATGCGGACCGAGGACATGATCCCGGCCATGGAAATGCTCGACGACGTCGGCTACTGGTCGCTGGAAGTCTGGGGTGGCGCTACCTTCGACGCCTGCATGCGCTTCCTGAACGAGGACCCCTGGGAGCGGTTGCGGGTCATGCGGAAACGGATGCCCAAGACGCAGCTCCAGATGCTGCTGCGCGGGCAGAACGTCGTGGGCTACCGCCATTATGCCGACGACGTGGTGGAGCGATTCGTCGCCCGCTCGGTCGAGAACGGCATGCAGGTCTTCCGCATCTTCGACGCCTTCAACGACATCCGCAACATGGAAGCCGCCATGCGGGCGGTCAAGAAGTACGGGGGACACCTGCAGGCCTCCGTCTGCTACACCCTGAGCCCCGTCCACAGTAACGAAGGCTTCGTAAAGACCTTCACGGAACTCCTCCAGTACGGCGCGGACTCGCTGTGCATCAAGGACATGGGGGGCCTGATCTCCCCCACCGACGCCGCCGACCTGGTCGGTCGGCTCAAGGCCGTCACCGCCGTGCCCATCTCGCTGCACTCCCACTACACCAGCGGCATGGCTTCCATGGCGTACTTCAAGGCGGCGGAGGCCGGCGTGGACATCGTGGACTGCGCCATCTCCAGCATGTCGCTGGGCACGTCCCAGCCCCCGACCGAGAGTGTCGTGGCGGCGGTGGCGGGAACCCCTCGCGCCACCGCGTTGGACCTGGCCAAGCTGTCGGCCATCGGGAAGCATTTCGCCTCGGTGCGCCGGGGCTACGCGCATCTGGAGATGAAGAGCTACGGGGTGGACACCAACGTCCTCCAGTTCCAGGTTCCAGGCGGGATGATCTCCAACCTCGTGAATCAATTGCGGGAGCAAAATCAGGAAGACAAGCTTCCCGAGGTGTTGAAGGAGATCCCCCGCGTGCGGGCGGATCTGGGGTTTCCGCCACTGGTCACCCCCTCCAGCCAGATCTGCGGGTCGCAGGCGGTCCTGAACGTGCTCACGGGCGAGCGCTACAAGATGGTGCCCAAGGAAGTCCGGAACATCGTGAAGGGGATGTACGGACGGACCCCGGCCCCCATCACCCCGGCCTTCCAGAAACAGATCCTGGGCGACGAGGCCCCCATCACCTGCCGCCCCGCCGACCTGCTCGAGCCGGAGATGGAAAAGGCCAAGGCCGAGATCGGCGCGCTGGCCAAGAACGAAGAGGACGTACTCTCCTACGTCCTGTTCCCGCAGGTGGCCAAGGAGTTCCTCGCCGGCCGCGGCAAGCCGCCCGCCGGCCTGAGCGGGGACCAGTTGGCCGCGATCGCCGTCGCCGTGGGCGCGAAGTAGCGTGATCGACATTCCACAGCGCACGATGGAGGAATGACGGCATGGACTTCATGCTAGCCTTGAATGTCACGATCTACGGGTTGGGCATCGTGTTTCTCGCCCTGCTCGTGCTCATGGTGGCGATCATGCTCCTCACCAAGGTCTTCGCCGTGGTCACCGGCAAGGATCTCCTGTCGGCGGCGCCGGCACCGAGCCCGACCGTGGCCGTGCCGGCCAGCCTGGCGGTCACCGCGCCGCGGCGGCGCCGGCGCCGGTCCCCGCAGCAGCGGCCGAGGCGGTCAACGCCCCGCTCCCCGGCAAGGTCTTGTCGGTCGCGGTGAAGGCGGGCGACCGGGTGCAGAAGGGGGACGAGCTCTGCGTCATCGAAGCCATGAAGATGGGGAACAGCGTCAAGGCTCCGCGAGAGGGCTTCGTCGCGGAGGTGTGCGTCGCCCAGGGGAACACCGTGGCATTTGGCGCGCCTCTGGTGTTCCTGGCCTCCACCGCGGCGGCGGCCTCCCGGCCGTCCATGCCGGTCGCCGCGCCTGCGGCGCCGACCCCTGTGGAGACCGCAGAGCCATCGGCCTTCACCCTCGGCTTCGCCGGGAAGACCCATGCGGTGGAGCTTGTGCCCACAGGCGCCGGGGCGCTCGCCGTGCTGTTCGACGGCAAGCGCTACGAGGTGCGGCGTGACGCCGGCGACCGCGCCAAGCTGGTGGTAAACGGCCAGGCCCATACCGTCGAGGTGAAGGAGGTCGCCGGAAGCACGGCCACCGTCGTGATCGACGGCGTGACGCAGAAGGTGGACGTCGCGCGGCACGCACCCCCGACGCCGCGGGCGTTTCACCTCACCTCCGGCGGGACGCTCCACGCGGTCGAGGTGGCCGGCAGTGACGGTGCCGCCACGGTGTCCCTCGACGGGACGAGCTACCGGGTGGAGCGGGACAAGACAGACGCCGCCCGTTTTCTCGTGAACGGCCAGGCCCATACCGTCGAGGTGAAGGAGGTCGCCGGAAGCACGGCCACCGTCGTGATCGACGGGAGGACCGAGCGCGTAGAGATCGCCCGCGAGCGCGGCGACGCCGTCGGCCTCAGCCGCAGCGGTCGCCCCGACGCCCGCTCCGACCGCCCCCGCGGCCAGAGCCGGGCAATCGGTCACCGCCCCGCTCCCCGGCAAGGTCTTGTCGGTCGCGGTGAAGGCGGGCGACCGGGTGCAGCAAGGGGGACGAGCTCTGCGTCATCGAAGCCATGAAGATGGGGAACAGCGTCAAGGCACAGCGAGAGGGGACGGTCCGGGAGGTCCTGGTCGCCCCGGGCCAAGCCGTGGCCTTCGGGGCACCGCTGCTGGTGCTCGAGTAAACCGGTGGCCACGCCGGTCGCGGTACGCGGCGGCCGGCTACTTCGCTAACTCTTCGGCCGACAGGTGAACGGGCATGATTGATCCGAAGGTCACCGCCAAGCTGGTTGAGGGCTTCGCCAATTTCGGATGGGGCCACCTGGTCATGATCCTGGTCGGTGGGATCCTGATCTACCTGGCCATCGTCAAGGAGTACGAGCCGGTCCTGCTGCTCCCGATCGGAATCGGCTGTATCATGGCGAACATCCCCGTCACCGGGATGACGGAGGTCGAGGGTCTCTTCGGCGTCCTCTACGCCATGGGCATCAAGAACGAGTTGTTCCCGCTTCTGATCTTCATCGGTGTCGGGGCCATGACCGATTTCGGCCCGCTCCTGGAGCGGCCTTATACGGTAATCCTCGGCGCCGCGGCCCAGTTCGGGATCTTCGGCACCCTGCTCATGGCGACCCTCCTCGGGTTCAACATCAACCAGGCGGCCTCGATCGGCATCATCGGCTCCGCCGACGGACCGACGTCCATCTACGTGGCCGCCATCCTGGCGCCCGATCTGCTCGCGCCCATCGCCGTGGCGGCGTATTCGTATATGTCGCTGGTTCCCATCATCCAGCCGCCCATCATGCGGGCGCTCACCACGCCGGCAGAGCGGGCCATCGTGATGCCCTACACCGAGAGGCCGGTCTCGAAGGCCACCCGGGTCCTCTTTCCCATCGTGACCACCCTCGTCTGCGGCCTGATCGCCCCGATGTCGACCCCCCTCATCGGGATGCTGATGTTCGGGAATCTCCTGCGTGAGGCCGGGGTCGTGGAGCGGCTGTCCAATGCCGCCCAGAACGAACTGATCAACGTGGTCACCATCTTCCTGGGATTGACCATCGGCTCCACCATGTCCGCCGACAAGTTCCTCACGGCGCAAACCCTGTTCATCCTCGGCATGGGTCTGGTCGCGTTCGCCCTGGACACCGTGGCGGGCCTCGGGTTTCGGCAAGCTGCTCTGCCTCGTCTCCCGCGGCAAGGTGAACCCGCTGATCGGCGCCTCGGGCATCTCCGCGTTCCCCATGTCGGCCCGGGTCGTCAACCGGGTCGGCCTGGAGGCCAACCCGAACAACTTCCTCCTCATGCATGCCATGGGATCGAACACGGCCGGCCAGATCGGCTCGGTGATGGCCGGCGGCGCGATCCTGGCCCTGCTGGCCCGCTAGCCGGGGAACACCGCGCCCAAGCGGCTACCGTCGTGCGCGGGGAGGTCCACAGAAGATTTCGCCTCGGTGGGGCCCTCTCCGGATTGACATTCGGCATTCCGTTCGGTAGGTTCCACAAGGACCGGGTCGCCGGGTGGGCGGTTCCGGTCATCGCCGTCACTGGGGCGTTCTCGTTCTGGATCGTCGAGGGCTCGGGGCACGCGCTGGCTGTGGTCGCCGTGGGCCTCGGTCGCTTGTTCCCGTTGTGTTGGAGATCTGACCATGACTGAGAGACTCGAGCGGCTACTGTGCAACCAGACGGAGGAGATGTGGATCTCGCTCCGGACCGAGGAGGGTGACCCGCAGGTAGAGTTACGGATGTACGGGCGCACCGCCCCCGCCGGCGCGGAACCCGTGCGCGCCGCGGAAGCCATCGCCATTCCGGCCAGCCTGCTGCCGATCCTCGTCCGGGCGCTCTCCCACGTGGAGAAGACGCTGATCAGCCGGGGCGTGATCTACGTGCCGCCGTCTCCCAAGATCACCCATATGGAGCAGGGGAGCAACCTCACCCTCGGCACGGAGGGACGGGGTGGGACGCAGGCCGCTCGCCAGCATCCGCGGGTGACCCTCAACGTCCGGGTGGAGTGCCGCCTCCTGGATGCCAAGGATTTCTGGCCGAGCCCGCCCGTGAACGGCGAGATCAAAGATGTGAGCCTAGGCGGCGCGCAGGTGTGCGTCGCCAAGAGGCTCCCGCGCTTCGCCCAGGTGGAGGTCTTCATGGTGGTGGACGGGCTGGTCTTTCGTGGGCGCGCGGAGGTCGTGGCGGCCGATATCGGACACGGGCGGGCGGCGGACGAAAGCGGATACCGCCACAGCGTCCGGTGGCTGGCCCTGGAGAGCCACGCCAGGGAAGTCCTGACCAAGATCGTGGCCGCCCGCACGCCGCCGCCAGGAGGCCCGACACAGTAGAGAGCGCGCCCTCTGCGTGGGCCGGTTTATTCCGCGTAGTCGAGCCCGACCTGCGTGAACTTGGCCCGGGACGACGGGGTCTGGAGGAAGGCGAGAAACATCTTTGCCGCGTCCGGTGCGCTCGCCCGAGCGGCCACTCCCGCGGAATAGACGCTCACCTTCTGCAGTTCCCGCGGGAGGGGTCCTGCCAGCGTGACCCCTTTGACGGCCAGGATCTCGCTGATCTGGTGGATGCAGAGCTCGACGTCGCCCTTGGCCACCGCCTCGGCGGCGTACCCCTCGGGCCAGAGCGTCGTCTTCCCCCGCACCTGGTCGGCAATCCCCAGCCGTTGCAGCACAGCCGCGAAATGGATCCCGCTGGTGCCCCCCTTGGCCGGATCCATGTAGACAATTGACTTCGCCGCCAGCACCGCCTGTGTGAACGCCTCCGTCGTGGAGATGTCCGGCAGGCGCGACCCCGCCCGCACCGCGACCCCCACCCCCACCCGTGCGATGTCGGTGCGGCTTCCCGCCGCGACCGTGCCCTTTCGCATCTGCTCCTCAAGCGCCGTGTCGGTCATGATGAAGAGGTCGGCGGTCTCTCCCCCGGCGATCTTCTTCTGCAGGACGCCCACCGTGGCAAAGGTGAACCGGACCGTGTGGCCGGTGTCTCGCTCGAAGTCTTTCGCGAGGTCCACGACCGCCGCCTTCACCGCGCCTGCGCTCAGGATCTGGATCTCGGCCGAACCCGCCGGAACGGCAGCGCCTACCATCGCCGCAAGGAGCAATCCGGCCAGCACCCCGATCATCCGCGATTGTCGCATCGCGCCCCCCCCTCTCCCTGCTGTCGTGCGTCTCGACGAGCTCATCCGCTTCGTCAAAAAAGAGTTCGGCGTCGGCGCTTACCACTCCCCCTTGGCTCCGAACCGGGCGCGCGTCGCGTCGTCGAACTGCCGCCCGGCCTCGTCCATGCCCCGCAGGATCTCGTCCATACTCTTGCCCGCCGTCGCCCGGGCCGCCGGGATCAGCGTGCGGCACTCGTTGGCGTCCATGAAACGGCAGGCGTCGAGCAAGCCGGCCTCGTCCTCGTCAGGCACGACCAGGAATCCATGTTTATCGGCGTGAACCAGCTGGCCCGGTCTCACCGGACACCCGAACACCTCCACGTCGCAGTTCCATCGGACCGGCACGGAATACGCGTGGCCGATACTGGTGCGCTTGGCGATGGCTTTGAACCCGGCGTTGCACATCTCGTCCACGTCGCGGATGACCCCGTCGATGATCGTCCCCACGCACCCCAGCGCCCGGTGGGTGTTGCTGTTGACCTCGCCCCAGTACGCGCCGACGAATTCCGGCTTGTCCAGATCCTGGACGACCACGATCTTTGGCCCGGGCACGCCGCCGACATAGCGGCGGTACTCACTCCACACGTTCGGGTTCACCTGCGGATGGCGCGGATTGCTCGGCTCGATGACCACGGTCACCGCATAACCGACCATCGGCCCCATCTGCGGCATGTAGTCCCGCGTCTCTTCCAGGTTGAAATGCCCCTTCGCGCGATTCTTCTTCGTGATGGCTTCCCAGCCGTTGTACACACTCGGAGTATTCCAGCGCTTCAGCTCGAGCAACGCTTCAAAGGACAGTCGTGAAGGCACCTTTCCCTTTTCCATCTCGGGCTCCATGATGGGTGTGGTGTGGAAGGACGCCGCAGCGTCATGCACCCCGAGGTCGCGACCGGCGTGCGCTCCCTCGGGACCGGGGCAGGATGCCCGCTCAGGAGCGGGACTGTCAAGGGCAAAGTCGGAATCCTCTCCATCCTTGACAACGCTGTTCCGCCGGGCCATTCTGTCTGCCGTCGAATGGTAGCGCCTCGGCGGGGCGATTCCTGGCGACGGCGTTGCCGCGCCCGGGTCGAGGGGAGGCCGGATGCGAATCTACCAGCGGAACTGGATGCAGGTCGAAGAAGGCCTTCGGCACGAGGACCGGGCCGTGCTCCCGCTGGGCAGCACGGAACAGCACGCCCATCTCAGCCTGGGGACCGACGCCATCCTGGCCGAGCGGGTGGCGGTCGAGGCGGCGGAGTCACTGGGGGTGCCGGTGTTTCCGGCTCTCCCCTACGGGATCAGCCCGTATTTCCGTGCCTACCCGGGCTCGGTGTCCCTGCGGGTCGAGACCTATCTCGCGGTGGTCCGCGACCTCCTCGACAGCCTGGCACACAGCGGATTCCGACGGATCCTGCTGGTGAACGGCCACGGCGGGAACGCCCCCGCGCAGGCCCTCGCCGGCGAATGGATGGCGGACCACCCGGGCGTACGGGTACGTTTCCACGATTGGTGGAGAGCCCCGCGCACCTGGGCCAAGGTTCTGGAGATCGATCCGGTTGCCTCGCACGGCTCGTGGATGGAGAATTTCCCCTGGACGCGGCTCGCCGGCGTCGCCCTGCCGCAGGATCGGAAGCCCATGGTGGACCTGGATCGTGTGCGCCTCTCGGACCCGCCGGCGCTGCGTGCCCTGCTTGGTGACGGCAACTACGGCGGTTACCACCAGCGTCCGGACGCCGAGATGGACGCCATCTGGACGGTGGCCGTGCAGGAAACTCGGGAGATGCTGGAACGCCCGTGGGCGTAGAATCACGGTCCGCAGATCGTAGTCCGAGTCCATTTACGAGGTGGGAGGTGCCCGCTGCCATCTCTCTACATCCACATCCCCTTCTGCGAGCGCAAGTGCCTCTACTGCGACTTCTATTCGGTTGACCGCCCCGAACTGATCGAGGGCTTCCTGGCGGCGCTGGCGCAGGAGATCGCGTTCCGGGGTCACGAGTACGGTTCGCGAACCTTCCAGACCGTCTTCTTCGGCGGCGGCACCCCGTCGCTGCTTGCCCCCCGACAGCTTGAAGGGATTCTCTCCCGCCTGCGGAACACTTTTCGGATTGCGACAAACGCCGAGATCACGCTGGAGGCAAACCCCGGCACGGTCAACGAGGAGTCTCTGCGAGCCTTCCGCTCCCTCGGCGTCAACAGAGTGAGCATCGGGATACAGTCGTTTCGTGGCGACGATCTCGGTTTTCTCGGCCGCATTCACAACGAAGCCGAAGCGTTACGATGTATTGACCTCAGCCGCACCGCCGGTTTCGACAATCTCGGCATTGACCTGATCTACTCGATCCCGGGCCAAACGCTGGATCATTGGGAGGAGAACCTCCACATGGCCGTGGATCTGGCCCCCCAGCATATTGCCGCCTACAGCCTGATCGTCGAGGAACACACCCCGCTGGCCCGCATGGTCCAGACCGGCGAAGTCCACGCCAATCCGACCGATCACGAAGCGCGAATGTACGAACGGACAATGGAATTGTTCGCCGCTCATGGATATGACCATTACGAGGTGTCGAACTACGCCCTCCCGGGATTCCGCTGCCGGCACAACGGCGCCTACTGGAGCCACCAGGACTATCTCGGCCTCGGCCCCTCGGCGCATTCGTTTCGGACGGAGCGCCGGCGGGACGATCGGCGAGCGTTGGTGGAACGTCGCCGACCTGTTCCTCTATGAGGCGCGACTGCAGAGCAACACGCTGCCCGTCGCCGGCAGGGAACGGATCGGGACCCGCGAGATGGTCAGCGAGCGGATCTTCCTGGGGCTCCGGAGCAGCGGCCTCGATCTGGCAGGCCTCGCCGCGGACCTGGGGTACGATCTCGCAACCCGCCAACCCGAGATGCTCCGGTGGATGACCGAAGCGGGCCTCGCCTGTGCGAAGGGCGGCATACTGCGATTGACCGCGAAGGGCTACGTGCTGTGCGACGAGGTCTGCAGGCGCGTGCTGCAACAGGTGAGGGTGGGTACCGACTGGCCTGCCGCCGAAAACGGCGACCGCCTGGTCAGCTGATCGCAGCCGCGAGCTCCCGGTGCCCGTGTGCCGCGAGGAACTCGGCCACCTCGGGCAGGCGGGGAATGCCGCGCCGGCCGCCCAGGAACCGGCACTTCATGGCGGCCACAGCGTTGGCAAAGGTGAGCGTCCACTCCAGGGGCCAGCCGCGGAGCTCACCCACGGTGCAGGCCCCGTGGAACACATCGCCGGCCCCGTTGGTGTCCACGGGTTCGATCCGGAAGCCGAGCACCCGGACCCACTGGCCGCGCTCGTACCCCAGCACTCCCTTCTCGGCCAGCGTCACCGCAACGCGGGCCGGCCCGCGTTCCGCCAGCTCGCGGAGGCCGTCCTCCACCGCGGCGTGGCCCGTCGTCCCCCGGATGAACCGGGGGTTGCACACCAGGAGATCCACCTGCGGCCAGACCCGCTCGATCCCGGGCACGATGCGCTCCCCGTCCATGGTCACCCGCATGCCGGCGTGGCGGGCCCACTCGACGGCCCGGACCGCGGCGTCGGAGTCGATGCCATCCACATGCAGGAGCCGCCCCGAGGTGATCGTCTCTCGATCCAGCTCGTCCGGGCGGATGGCGTAAGCCGGCGGCCGACGAAAGAACAGCGTCCGCTGCCCGGTGGCGCGATCCGCCAGCACCAGGCTGACGTGGCCCGGGCTGTCCTTGACGCGGATGACGTGTCGGACGTCCACGCCTTCGCGGGACAGCGTCTTGAGCGATAGGCGCGACCAGAAGTCGCCCCCCACCTTCCCGATGTACCGGGTCCGCAAGCCCAGGCGGGCCGCGGCGGCCATCGCCGTGGCCGTCACCCCGCCCCCCTGCACGTCGAAGGTCTGGAACTGCGCCTTGGTGTCGGGTTCGGGGTAGCCGTCAATGATGGCGATCAGATCCAGCGCGTTGACGCCGAACCCTACGACGTCCCAGGGCCGGCTGGCCGGGGTGCCCGCGCTCATGACTTGATCGCCCCCGCCGTCATGCCCTGGACCACGTAGCGTTGCAGGAAAATGAAGGCGACCACCAACGGCGCGCTGGCCAGGACCGAGAAGGCCATCATCATGCTCCACTCGGTGACGAACTCGGCCAGGAGGCTGTAGATGGCGATGGTGAGGACCCGCTTGCCCCAGGATTCGATCAGCACCACGGCGAAGAGGAACTCGTTCCAGGCCAGCAGGAACGTGTAGAGCCCCGCCCCCACCAGCGCCGGGAAGGACATCGGCACGAGCGTGCGGGCGATCGCCCCCAGTCGCGTGCACCCGTCCACCATGGCCGCCTCTTCCATGTCCTTGGGGATCTGGGCGAAGTAGCTCCGGAGCATCAGGATGCAGAAGGGCAGCGTGAAGGTGGTGTACACGACGATCAGGGCCGTGAGCGTGTCGTAGAGGCCCAGCCGGACCACCACCCGGAAGTACGGGATACAGAGGAGCACCAGCGGGAACATCTGGGTGATGATCAGGAACATGATCACCGCTCGCTGCCCCTTGAAGCGGAAGCGGGCCAGGGCGTAGGCCGCCAGCGCTCCCACGAACAGCGAGAAGGCGGTCACGACCCCGGCGATGAAATAGCTGTTCACGAACGTCCACATATAGCGGGGACTGCTGAGCACCTTCAGATAGGGCTCCAGCGTGAAGACGGTCGGGATCCACTGGGGCGGGATCTTCATGACCTCCACGTTCGGCCGCACGGAGATGGTCAGCATCCAGGCCACCGGGAAGAGCATGATCGCCGTCACCGCTACCAAGAGGCTATAGATGGCCGCATGGGCGACTTGCCGGCGGGTCCGCATTCCCCAGCTCTCGCGCGCCATGCTACGCGATCTCCCGCACGGCGCGGCGCACGTACACCACGCTGAAGGCAAAGAGGATCAGGAACATGATCACCGCCTCGGCCGACGCGTAGCCGAACTGCAGCTTTTGAAAGGCGTCAAAGTAGATCACCGTCGCGAGCACCTGGGACGAGTTGATCGGGCCCCCGCCGGTCATGACGTACACCGGGTCGAAGGCCCGAAACGTCCAGATGGAATCGAGGAGCACGACCGTCAGGATGATGCCGCGAAGCGCCGGCAGGGTGATGTACCAGAACTTCTGGCGCGCCGTGGTGCCGTCAATATCCGCCGCCTCGTAGACATCCTCGGGGATCGCCTGGAGCCCCGCCAGGAGCATCACCATGAAGAACGGGAAGGCACGCCAGATGTTCATCGCCGTGACCGAGAGGAGCGACGTCTGTGGACTCCCCAGCCAGTTGATGGTGGCGTTGGGATCCAGGAGCCCCAGGGTGGTGAGCAGGCCGTTCAGGACGCCGAAAGGGGCGAGCATCAGGACCCAGATCATGCCGGCCACGGTCGGTGCGAACAGCCACGGGATGATCAGCAGGCCCCGCAGGAAGTTCCGGATCCGGACGTTGATCTTGGTGTGGAGCAGGAGCGCGAGCCCCATCCCGATCACGAGGTGCATCACCACACTGCCCACCGTGAAGAGGGTGGTCTGCCAGAGGACCTGCCAGAAGAGCGCGGTCCGGAGCAGCGCCGTGTAGTTGCCCAACCCGACCCAGACCTCCTCTCCGGAGGTTGACTTCGTAGAGACTCATCCGGAGGACCTGGAGCAGCGGATAGACCATGAGCAGGCCGAGGAGCAGGAGGGCCGGCCCCAGGAAACCGTAGGCCTGGACTTCGTGGCGAAAGCGGTGGCGCAGGGTCATGGGCGCGAAGACCGAGCCGCTCCGGCGCGCCAGGGGCGAACCAGAGCGGCTCAATGCCTGCTGGTCAATTGACGAGAACGCTGGCTACTTCGCCAGGATCTTGTTCCACTCCGCCGCCGCGTCGTCCAGAGCCTGCTTGGCGTTCTTCTTGCCCTGGACCACGTTCTGCACCTCGGTGGTCATGATCTTGTTCATCTGCACCGCGTTCGGCATCCCGAGGAACGGCGAATTGGCGTTCGGCTGCTGCATCTGCTGCACGAAGGCCTGGAGGAGCTTGTTCTCCTTGAAGAACGGCTTCTCCGACACGTCCTTCCGGCCCGGGAAATCGCCCGTCCCCTTGGCCCACATCTCGTTTCCCACCGGGCCCGAGATCCAGCGCACGAACTTCCAAGCCGCTTCCTTGTTCTGGGCCTGGCTGGTCACGGTATTGAGGGCGCCGCGGACCACCGTCCCGCTGGTCATCCCTTTGGGCAGGGGCGCGATGTCGTACTTGAGGTCCTTGTTCAAATTTCTCTGGATGGCGACACCCCAGGGTCCCTCGAACATCATGGCGATATTGCCCGTAGCGAAGTTCGCCCGCTTCTCCTTTTCGCCATTGGACAGGACGCCGGGCACCGCCACCTTGTGCTTGTTGACCAGGTCCACGTACCACTCGATGGCCTTCACACCCGCCGGGCTGTTGAAGACGGCCTTGTTGACCTTCGTGTCGATGATGTCTGCCGCCCGCCTGCAGGATCAGCGGGTAGATGTCATAGGTCATGTTGGTCGGAGGCTCGATCTGCAGCGTGGCCGTGGTGGCGAAGATCTTCTTCTCGGGGTTGGTCACCTTCTTGGCGATCTGGACGTACTCGTCCCAGGTCTTGGGCGGTCCGGCGATCCCGGCGTTCTTGAAGATCTCGGTGTTCCAGTAAAGCGCCACGCAGCCCGAGTGGAGCGGCAGGTAGTACTGCTTCCCCTTCCATTTCTGCTGGAAGGCCTCCGAGATGTTCCCCATGAACTCCTTGGGCTCTTTGGCGATCCAGGCGTCGAGTGGCTCCAGCATGCCCAGATCGGCGAACTCCGCCACCCAGTCCACCTGGACCATCAGCACGTCCGCCAGCTTCTGGGCCTGGAACAGCGTGAGGGCCTTGTCGTGGAACCCCTGGAACGGGTTGTCCACCAGGGTGAGCGTGATGTCCGGGTGCTCCTTCTCGAAGGCGGCCTTCAGCTCGTTCATGAGCTTCTCGCCCACCTCCGTGGTCTTCCACTGGAACCATCGCACCTCGGCCTTCTGGCCGGCCTGGCTCGCCGGCGCAAACGCGACGACCACAGCAACGGCCAGGGCAAGAACGGTCAGTATCCGCGCGACACGTGACATGGACCGACTCCTTTCTACTGGTGTTGAGCCTCGTCGTTACGCAATCCGATCCCCGGTTCCGGTGCGGTTCTTACGGGATTATCCGCGTAACCCGCCGTCGGTGTCAAGGCGGGGATGGCGCGCTATCGGGAGAGCGCCTTCGCCAGCGCGGCGGGCACGGGAACCGGAATCACCGGCGCCTGGGTGAACCGGGCCACCAGCTCGTCGGTTCCCCCGACCTTCATCCGCGTCGAACATGTCCCGGAACATCTCCTCCAGCGACGCCATGAGAGTCGTCCTGGATGTCGGCCGGCAGATCCCAGAACCGCTGCTTCATCCCCGCCCAGGCCTTCTTCCGCGTCGTGTAGATGAACTGGGCCTCGGTCTGGTCGGGCTTCCGCTCGCTGCGCGTGATGCGTGAAACAGTAGGCCCGGATCTCGTCCTTGACCGCCTGCGGCAGCCGCGGGTGGTCGAAGATGAGGTTGTTGAACCCGAGCGCCAGGTGGATCTCCACCGTGCCGCTCTCCGGGAACTTGCCGAAGAAGTCCATGGGGAGCGTCGAGGCGCCGTGCTGCACCGCGCCCGCCAGGCCGAACTCCGTCGCGGCAGACGCGGGAGATCTCGGCCAGGGTGTCGAAGGCCACCGGAACCTTGGCGAGCGTCCCGTCCGGGCAGCACCTTTCCGCCATGATAGGTGCCGGAGTTCACGCTGACCTTGGTGATCCCGGCGCCGCCGCCGGCCGCGGCCAGCGCCGTCGGGTACGTCGCCATGAAGGCGCGGAGCTCGTCCGGCGTGGTGTTGTGAGCGCCCACCTCGCCGATCTCCGCCCCGACCGAGATGGTGACGCCCGCCGGCTCCAGCGTCCGCACCAGCCGGGTGAACTTCGCCGTCAGCTCGGCGTTCAGCCGCTGCTGCTCGACCAGCGTCGGCGAGCGCGAGGTCCACCACCGTCGAGGCGTCGACGTCGATGTTGAAGAAGCTGGCCGCGATCTGCTCGCGGATGACGTCCGACAGCCGCTCCGTCTCCTTCGCCGGATCCTTGGCGTAGTTGCCGGCGTTGACCTGGTCGTGGTCCGCCTGGAGGAACATCGGCCCGCGGTGCCCTTCGCGCATCGCCGCGGCCAGGACCGCCGCCGTGTACTCCGCCGGCGGCTGCGCGGCGTAGATCGCCTCCGCCAGGGCCTGCTCGAAGATCAGCAGGGACGACCCCATCTTGCGCGCCGCGCGGAAGGCCGCCCGGCAGGTCTGATAGGTCCAGCCGCGCAGGTTCATGGCCGGCACGGTCCGGTCGCTCCACTGGTCCTTGCCCCGGGCCACGTAGAGCCCCTGGATCGGAGGCCGGGATGACGCCCGAGCGCGTGCGCCGCCTCCCGGATCGCCCAGATGGCCGCTTGCCGGACGTCCGGCTCGGCCAGCGCCGCCGCGCGGGCCCAGCGATCCAGCAGTTCGGCCGATGGGCGCGCGCCCGCCGGCAGCCGCGGGGCGGGGCCGGCCGACAACCCCAGAGTCCGAAGATCGGCCACGATCTCTGCGAGAGCCTGTGTGTCCATACCGGATGATCCTCCCGTTCGGTGAGCGAGAAGGCGGCAGGCCGCCGTGAAGAGCGGGAAGAAGTCTAGCACGGCGCGACGATCAAGCAAAGCGCCATCGACGTTCTCCGCACGCCGGGACAGCCGAGCGCTATCCGCTGAATGACGGCCCGCTGGACGTCGCCCCATTCTCCGAGTACACTATCGCGTATCGAGTGTGTCGAGCGACGGCTGGCTTTTTCCTGGAAGATCCCGAGCGGCGGCGCGGCCTCCATCGCGGCCGACCCGCCCACGAAAGGAGCGCGCGATGAGCGGACAGCGAGGACGGTTTGTCACCACCCTAATCGCCGTGAGCCTCCTCGTCGGAGGCGTTCTGGTCGCCCCCATGCCTGGCACCGTGGCGCCGGCTTTCGCGGACGACACCCTGGCCGCCCAGCAACTGGTCGAGAGAGCACGCATCGCATTCGAGGGCTTCCTCGCCGACCCCCAGATGGGCGGCAGCCTGCGCTCCATCGTGACGGCGCGCCAAGGCCGTCTTGATCTATCCGCAGATCCTGCGGGGCGCCTTCTTCTTCGGCGGCTCCGGCGGAAGCGGAGTCCTGCTGGCCCGCGACGAGAAGACCAACACCTGGGCCGGGCCGGCCTTCTACACCATCGGGCAGTTCAGCTTCGGCCTGCAGTGGGGCGCAGACGCCGCCGAGGTGGTCCTCGTCGCATTGACCGAGCGCGGGCTCTCCGCATTTCTGTCCACCAGCAGCAAGCTGGGCGCCGATGTGGGCGTGACGGCGGGACCGATCGGCGGTGCGGCGGAAGCCGCCACCGCCAACCTCAGCGTGGATATCCTGAGCTTCTCGCGGACCAAGGGCTTGTACGCCGGAATCTCGGTCAATGGCGCGGTGGTGGCGGTGCGGGGGTCGTTGAATCAGGCGTATTACAATAAGGACGTCAGTCCCTCGTCGATCCTCATCTCGCGAGAGGTATCGAACCCCCACGCCGCCGGATTGATCGAGGCTGTGACCAAGGCCACCGGCGGGAAGTGAACCCTCGGTCCGACGCACCCTGACCTGCACCGGCGGTCCGGCGTGGAAGAGTTTGCACGGGCACAGCCGTCCGGGACCGGGCGATCGCCGCCTGGCATGCGAATCGCCCGGTCCCACGCAGGTTACTTCCTCTTCTGACCGCCGACCAGGCCGCCGATCGCGCCGTCGAGACCCTTCCCGGCCTGCCAGAACGTTTCGAACCCAGATTCCCTCGTTGCACGCGCGCCTCCGCGGCCGTGCCGAGATAGGGCTGCAGGGCCACCAGATCCGCCCCGAGGAGTTCCGTCTTGACGCGGAGTCTTGGTCGCCGCCTCGCCCACCCCGCGACCGCGATCCGCCCGTCCTGCCGAACCCCTTTCAGGACGCCGGTGATGTCGAAATCAAGAGGCGATGCGGTCAATCCCCTGGCGTTCGTCGCAGAGATAACGGGACATTGTGGCCAGGATGGGACACCTCTGCTACTGGTTTGCCAGACCGCGACACATCGGATAGAATGCGCCGAAAAGGGGCGTACGCCGGTGCTCATTGACTCCCACTGCCATCTGTATATGCCCGATTTCGATGCCGACCGAGACGGAGCCCTCGCGCGCGCCCGGACCGCGGGCCTGACGGCCTTCGTCGCGATTGGATACGATCTGGCCTCCAGCCGGCAAGCCGTCGCCTTGGCGGACCGGGAGCCGGACGTGTACGCCTGCGTCGCCATCCATCCCCACCATGCGGCGGACGCCACCGGCGACGCCCTCGCACGATTGCAGACGCTGGCCGCCCACCCCCGGGTCGTCGCCATCGGAGAGATCGGCCTCGATTTCTACCGGAACCGGGCCCCCCGCGAGATGCAGGAGGCCGCATTCCGGGCCCAGCTCGGTCTGGCGCAGAGCCTCCGATTACCGGTGAGCATTCACGACCGGGACGCCCACGCGGACACCATGCGGATCCTGTCCGACGGGGCGGACGGCCTTCCGGCCGTCATCCTCCATTGCTTCAGCGGGGATCGCGCCATGGCCGCCGAGGCGTGGAAACGCGGGTACTATACCGCCGTGGCCGGTCCCGTCACCTATCCGAACGCCCGCGGCTTGCGGGACCTGCTCCAGGACGCCCGGCGAGATCGGATCTTGCTGGAGACCGATGCCCCCTACCTTCCGCCCACCCCGCATCGCGGGAAGCGGAACGAGCCGGCCTATCTCCCCCTGGTTGCCTCGCAGTTGGCTGCGGTCTGGGGCGCCGCGCTCGAGGCGGTCGCCGAGCTCACCACCCGCAACACCTGCCGTGCGCTCGCGCTGCCTCTCGCGTGGAGTAGAGGTATGAGCCTGGGCTCCAAGCTCACCCTCTGGCTGCTGGTCCCACTCCTGGCGGTCCTGATCGTCCTGGCCACCATCACGCTGCGACGCGAGCGGGACGCCCACTACCGTCAGGCCGCGACGGAGGCAGAGCGGATCGTCAACGCCCTCGCAATCCCGATGGCCGACGCGCTTCGGCGGAACGCCCCGGCCGACGTGTCCGAGATCGTCCGACGATCCACCCTGGAGGGGGGCCGATTCGGGCTGGCGCTCTATGACCGCGCCGGACATCCCTTCTTCACCTGGGGGTTATTTTCCGACAACCGATCCCTTCGGCGCGAGGATCTCGCGCCCGTCCTGGGGCTCCCGCGCGGCGTGGGCAAGTCGGAGGAGATCGGCGGCACCCCGGTCCAGAGCCATCTCCTCGCGCTGCGCGCCGGCGAGACGGTCGTGGGCGGCCTCAAGATCACCATGGGGTTGCAGGAGATCCAGGCACTCTTGACGCGCGAACGGAACGCCTTCCTGGCGACGCTGGCCGCCATTACCTTGATCCTGATCGTACTGATCTCCGCCCTGATCCATCGGACCGTCAGCCAGCCGCTGGCACGACTCACAGAACGCATCGCGGCCTTGTCCAGCGGGCAGCCCTTCGAGGAGGTGGCGGTTTCCGGCCGGGATGAGGTGGCGCATCTTTCCGGGGCGTTCAACGCGCTGGGGCGGAATCTGGACGGAGGCCCGCCGCCGGATCGTCGAGGAGGGTGAGCACGCCCGGAACGTCGATCCAGAGCATCACCGACGGCATCATCGGGATCGACGCCGACTGTCGGATCCGCACCTGGAACCGCGCCCTGACGGACCGGTACGGCGTTACCGACGCCGAGGTCCTGGGCCGGAATCTCTTCGATGCCTTCCCGCCCCTCGAATGGGAGGGGCTGCGGCCGGCGGTGGAAGGCCTGCTGTCCGGCGCCACACCCACGGTCCTCCTGCGGCTTTTCGAGCACGAGACGCGCCACCGCGGCCGGGTGGTCCTAAACCTCCGTGGGAGCTCGCTCCGCAGAGCGACGGGGGACATTGCGGGGGCGGTCCTGGCAATCGAGGACGTCACGGATCGGGTCACCCTGGCCCAGGAAGTCCAGCAGGCCGAGAAGCTGGCCGTGGTAGGGCAGCTTGCCGCGGGGATCGCCCACCAGATCGGCACCCCGCTCAACGTCATCTCCGGCTCCGCCGAGTACCTGATGATGGAATGGGGCGACGAGAAGCCTCGCCCCCAGGAGCTGGAGATCATCATCGCCCAGACCGACCGCATCACGAAGCTCATCCAGCAATTGTTGAACTTCGCCCGACCGGCCCGCATGGAGCTGGCGGCGCTCGACCTGAATGAGTTGCTCCGGGCGATCCTGTCGCTGACCGAGCACCAGATCGCCAAGGAACGGATCAGCGTCGAGACCGATTTCCAGGGCGGTCTGCCCCCCATCCGGGGGGATGCCAACCAACTGGAGCAGGCCTTCCTCAACATCGTCATCAACGCCTGGCACGCCATGCCCGAGGGGGGCCGCCTGGCCCTACGCACGCGGGCCATACCGGCGTCCGACCGTCCCCGTCGCGTCGGGCGAGCCGCGCAGGCCGGCGTGGACGTCGTCATCGCGGATACCGGGACGGGCATCGCGCCCGAGCACATGCCCCGGATCTTCGATCCCTTCTTCAGCACCAAGGGCGTCGGCAAGGGCACCGGCCTGGGCTTGGCCATCAGCCGTCGGATCGTCGAGGATCATCACGGCATCATCGAGGTCGACAGCGCCGTGGGGCGCGGGACCACCTTCACAATCTGGCTTCCGGCAGGGAGAGGGACGGTATGACACCGCACGAGCGAATCCTGGTGGTGGACGACGAAGAACAGATGCGAGACCTGCTGGTCAAGGTCCTGGAGCGCAAAGGCTACCAGGTGTCCGTCTGCGGGAACGGCGCGGACGCCCTCGCCTTCCTGGAACGGGAGCCGGTGGATCTCGTTGTCACCGATGTCCGGATGCCCGGCCTAAGCGGCATGGAGGCCTTGCGAGCGATCAAAGAGCTGAACCCCGAGATCGTGGTCATCATCATGACGGCGTTCGGCTCCATCGATCAGGCGGTTCAGGCGGTCAAGGAGGGGGCCTACGATTACATCAACAAACCCTTCAAGATCGACGAGATGCTGCTCACCATCGAGAAGGCGCTGGAAGAGCGGCGTCTGCGCCACGAGGTCAGCGCCCTGCGGCAGGAGCTGCGCACCCGGTATCACTTCGAGAACTTGATCGGAAAGAGCCGGGCCATGCAGGAAATCTTCGGCCTCATCGAACAGGTGGCGGGCAGCCGCAGCACGGTGATGGTCTATGGCAAGAGCGGGACGGGCAAGGAGTTGGTCGCCAAGGCCATCCACTACAACAGCCCGCGCGCCTCCAGGGCGTTCGTCGCCGTCAACTGCGCCGCCATCCCCGCCGAGCTCCTGGAGTCGGAGCTCTTCGGCCACGAGAAGGGATCCTTCACCGGGGCCATCGCCACCAAGGTGGGAAAGTTCGAGCTCGCCACCGGGGGAAGCCTCTTCCTGGACGAGGTGGGCTCCATGCGCCTGGACCTCCAGGCGAAGATCCTCCGGGCCCTCCAAGAGCGCGAGGTGGAGCGGGTCGGCGGCACCCGGACCATCAAGATCGACGTCCGGGTCATCGCCGCCACCAATCGAGATCTCAAGAAGGCCGTCGAGGAGGAGGCCTTCCGGGAGGACCTCTACTACCGGCTGAACGTGGTGCCGATCACGCTGCCCGACCTCAAGGACCGGCAGGAGGATATCCCCCTCCTGGCCAACCACTTTGTCCAGAAGTTCGCCCAGGAGTCCAACCCGGCCATCCGCGAGATCTCGAAGGAGGCCATGGCCGTCCTGATGAGCCACGCCTGGCCCGGCAACGTGCGCGAACTGGAAAACGTGATCGAGCGCGCCGTCACGCTGGGGCATGGCCCCGCCGTGCTGCCCACCGACCTGCCGCCGCATCTGGCGGGCGGGGCCAACCCCCTGGAGCGGGCGCTGGCCAGGGAGGCCACGCTGGAAGACCTGGAACGAGACTACATCGCCATGATCCTGCAGCGCACCAAGGGTCACCAGATCCGCGCGGCCACCATCCTGGGGATCGATCGCCGGACGCTGTATCGGAAGATCCGGCGGTACGGCCTAAAGCTCAACGGGGACTGATCGCCGGACGCCGTCGTTCCACGTGCGCGCACCTCAATTTGGTGATAGACTCCTGTTTGATTCCTCGGTTCTCGGTTCTCGGTTCTCGGTTCTCGGTTCTCGGCTCTCGGTTCGTGGCTCGCCGTCCCAAACAGGAGTCTCGCATGACCGCCACCGAGATCTTCCGGAGAAATCATCGTACCATCCGCAAGGCCCTGGTGTCGCTGGACCGGGCGCTTCTCATGGAGACCCCGAACTGGGGCATCGTCGCCAAGAACCTCGGCAATTACCTGGAGATCGAGCTCCGGGAATATTGGGGTTCCGAGGAGCGCTTGATCTTCGCGCCGCTGGCACAGACCGGCCCGGATGCGGCGGGCGTCGTCGGCCAGATGGAGCAGGAACACCGGGACCTGGACGCTCGCCTGCACGAGTTCAAGGCGCTGACCAGGAACCCGATCGGCGCCGAGCTCGCCCCACTGGTGCGCGAGAAGGGCGTTGCCCTCGTGAAGGAATTCCTTCACCACATGTTCCTGGAAGAAGAGGTGGGCTTCACGCTGGCGGAAGAACGCCTCGGCCTCCAGCACCTCGAAGAGAGCGCAGAGCGAGTCCTCCTCCTCAAGGAAGCCGAGAAGGGCCTAGAAGAGCCGGCAGCGATCGATTAGGAGCCGTTACGAAATTACTTGGCCAATTTTTAATTTCGTTACGGCTCCTTATGCCGTTTCAAAATTTCTCCGGTCAAGTTATTCTTTGACAACGGCTTAACCCTGGCGCGATGTTGGCTGGAGTCGTATCTCCTGCCGAGACTCCCCCGCTTGCTGGGCGTCCCGCGGCTTATCGGCCTACCACCTGGCGTGATCGAGCAACTTCATGAAGTTCCGTTTGGGCTTGTGCGTCAGGCGAAGGGTAGCCAAGAAGTCTCCGAATTCCTTCTCCCGATCCATACGGACCAAGAGGGTGCGCGCTTTTCGCAGGAGACCGATCGCCTCCCGATACGCATCATTGTTTTTCCTGTTCAGTGTCGGCTCGACCTGTGTCTGGTAAACCGTCAGCGCATCTTCCGGATGATCCTTTTCCCGTTTGGCGGCGAGCTCCAGCCAGAGATCGCGCGCGCATCCCCCAGCTCTGGCCTCGGCCCATGCCGCGTCGACGTCTTTCTCCCACAGGAAGATCCGCACCAGCTCCGAATGATCCCCTCGCCCCGCCCACGCCCAAGAGCCCCGCGAGGCCTGCTGCTTCGCCGCGGCGATCACCTGGCGCACGGCCGCCAGCGCCTTCTCCCGCCAGGGCGTCCACTGGCCGATCCGATCCGCATGCTGTTTGAGCTTCTGGTAGGTCTCCAGGCACGGTTGCGCGGCATACTGCGCCCAGATCATGGCCATGGCCTCGTCGTGCCGCTTCCGGCGATGGTATTCCTCCGCCAGGAAGTCCTGGAGCCGCGGGTCCGGGTTCTTCGGAAACGCCCGGATGCCTCGCTCGGCCCACTCCAAGGCACGGTCGGGCTGCTTGGCCCCTTTGTAGATCTCGGCGATCTGAAGGTGGGCATAGGGCGACGAAAGATCGCGCTGCTTGACGGCCACCCGTGCCTCCACGTCGCCGGTCTGCGCGGCCAGCGTCTCCATGATGTGGGTGATCCGGAAACGCTTACCGAAATCGTCGCGGAGTTGGTCGGCCGGCCCGCGGGCCGGCACACGGGCCCACTCGGCCTCCGCCAGCTTCCGGTACATGGCCAAGCCCGACGTCCCCAGGACGTCGGCGTATGTCGCCGCCGCCCCGTAGAAAGTGTCCCACTCTGCCCGCAACTCCCAGGCGAAGAGCCGCTTGGCCAGTGCCTCGGGGTCCGGCTTGGCCTGCTTGCAGGCCGTCAGGTGAAGAGTTTGGAGCTGCTCCAGAATCCCGCTCATGTGGCCGTCCGAGTCGTCCATGTGCTCGATCGCGCCCTCCACCCGCTCCAGGGCGTACTCGGCCAGCTCGATCACCTCGACGGCGTGGCCGTCTCTCAGGAGGGCCTCGATGCTCTTGACGGCGTCTTCAATTCCTTCGGCACAATCAAAGGTGTCCTCGTAGTCGACGAAGTCCGCCACGTTCACCGCCGCATCGATGGCCCGACGGTAGGTGCGGAGGTCGAGCCCCTTGCCCCCGCGCCTCGCCACCTCCAGGACCAGGCGCTGCCGCAACCGGCCGTCCGCCATCGCCTGCTCCACGAGCAGGTCGACCAGCGTCTGCGGGTCCTGGTTCGCGAGCCATCCCCGGACATCCTGCATGGTAACCGAGGGCTTCTCGCGTTTCCTGAGCGACTTCGGCGCATCCCGCCCCGGGTCAAGCCACGTCAGCCCAACCGCAACGCAGTGCTTGCAGAAGTCTCCATCCTGACCCACGGGACAGGTGCACGAATACTCTAGCGCGCCGTCCTCCGCCCAGAGCGTGACACGGTACGTCCGCGTCCCGCTGGACCTCGGCGACGATCTTCCCGCGATCCTCGGCGAGATCGCCGACCCGCCCACCGGCGAAGTAGTCTGCGCCCCGCTCGAACGACGCGGCCTCCCGCCATCCGACGCAGGTTTTGCCGCTCGATGAGCCCGCTGAGCGGCGACGTCGCCGCCGGGGTCCCCACGCTGGAACTCTTTGATCGTCCCCGTGTCACCATTCGGCTCCCAAGGCGCTCTGCGCGCCGACCCGGCAATAACCCCGCGATACCTCGTGGCGTGTCGATCGGGGCGGACAACAAGGGGACTACGAGGCCATGGATCGGAGTCTCAGGGGGCTGTTCCGCTTGAGCGAGCGGCAGAGGGAAGGCGACGGGTCCGGATCCGGTCGTCCGTTACGACGCTGAAGTGCTCTCCGAACTCCACACCGCGGGAGAGCGCTTCTACCGCCCGTCGGTTGTCCGCCTCGGGGCTCGCCCCGGTGAGCCGGAGCAAGACCACCCCGCCGTCGGCTGGCAACCCGTAGCGGAAGGCCATCTCTCCCAAGCCTTTGTCGTGGGTCACGACGATCCGGTGGTCGGCCTGGGCGCGGGCAAGAATCGCGGCGTCGTCCGCCGCGCGCATCGCTTCCTTGACCGAGAGGACGTCGTGCCCACTCCTTCGCAGGTCTTGAATCACCGAGCGCGAGAGGTTTTCGTTCGCAAGAAGCCGCATGGCCGTTACAAGGTGCTCACGCCGGTAGGAGGTGAACCTGCTCGGCCTTCAGGATCTCGCTGGCATACGCCAGGCAGGCGCGGATGTCCTGTATGGTCAGATGATCGTATTCCCTTAGGATCTCCTCCGTGGTCCACCCGCGTCCCTGAGATCGATCACGACACTCCACCGGATGCGCGTCCCCTTGATGACCGGCCGCCTCCCACGACGGACCGCGGAGATCCACCACGACCCGGGACTGGCCAACCATGAGCACCCCGCCGTATGCGCCGAGCGCGGCACTGCACCGATCGGGCTCAGGTTGAACCAGTCTGCGGATAACAGGGTTCGTAGCATGGTCGGGCTTCACGATCCCCCTACTACGAGAGTCGCGAGGAGCTGCCGGAGTCGCCATTAGAGCAAAAATGGCCGTGAGTGCTTCACCGAGAAGACGAGTATCGCTCTCTGGCTTTACACGACGCCCAGACGCTCAGTACTCCCACCTTGTGGGACGTAATTGGGGACGTTGCCAAGCAATAATTGGGGACGTTGCCAAGCAAGACAAGTCATGCAAGTTCGAGCACTGTATGAGTGGGGAGACGGGAAGCTCGGGGTGTTGCCTACATTAACTTTCAATCAGCCCGCGCCAGCCACGAACTGCGGGGCCCTCCAGGGCACCGTGATGGGGGCGTTCGTTCCGAAGCAACGACGGAAAAAGAAGACGGGAAAAGGGACGAAAGGGGACGGAAAGGGGACGGGACGGAAAAGGACGTTGCCACGTTCGTCACTTTCAACTGAATTCGTCCTGCTCGGCCACCCGCAGGTGCGTTTGGCGGATGGCCTGCGGCGCGCCGTGGCCCCTGCCGCGATGATGTGACCGTAGGTGCCCATGCGACGCGCGCCACGAAAAGACACCGACCTCCAGGATTCACGACGACGCCACGCGCAATCTCGCCGCGTGCATCACAAACCCCCCACGTGCGCAACGAGCATCCGGCGGTCGGCTTCGCTGTACAAAGCCGGCGTGTCCGCTTGACACGGGGCGACGCCTTCGACATGCTCCGCCACATTCCGGCGTGCTGCGTTGCGTTCCGCCGCGCCCTCCTGACGCGGTGTAGTGCAGAACGCCATCCGGGTCCCCGAGAGGAACATGGCCGAGCCGTTCCTCCGAGTCGAAGGCGTCTCCAAGTCGTTCCCCGGTGTGACGGCCCTCCACCAGGTGGACTTCGACCTCTATGCCGGCGAGGTCCACGTCCTCATCGGGGAAAACGGGGCCGGCAAGTCCACGCTGATCAAGCTCCTCTCCGGCGTCTATCCGAAAGACGGGGGACGGTTTCTCCTGGACGGTCAGGACGTCGCCATCGGGTCCGTGCGCGCCGCCCAGGAACTCGGCGTGGCCACGATCTACCAGGAGATGAACCTCATCCCCGAGCTGACCGTGGCCCAGAATATCCTCCTGGGGCGCGAGCCCCGGCGGTGCGGCGGGCTGTTGGTGGACGCCGAGGCGGCCCGCCGCCGCAGTGCGGAGCTCCTCGCCTCCCTGGGCCAGCACCTCGACCCGGACGCCCAGGTCAAGACCCTCTCGGTGCCCCAGCAGCAGATGGTCGAGGTGGCGAAGGCGCTGTCCATGGCCGCCCGCATCGTCATCTTCGACGAGCCCACCGGCACGTTGGCCGAGAAAGAGACCGAGGCGCTCTTCAACGACGATCCGCCTGCTCAAGGCGAAGGGGATGGGCATCATCTACATCTCCCACCGCCTCGAGGAGATCAAGGAGATCGGCGACCGGGTCACCGTCCTGCGGGACGGGCACCACATCCGAACGCTGTCCGTGGCCGAGGCCAGCATCGACGAACTGATCACGCTGATGGTCGGGCGAGAGCTCAAAGACCAGTTCCCACGCCGCCGGCAACCCCGGGGCGAGGTGGCGCTGGAGCTCAGCCACGTCTCCCTGCACGGCATCCTCCACGATGTCAGCCTCACGGTCCATCGGGGCGAGATCGTCGGCCTCTCCGGGCTGGTCGGGTCTGGCCGGACCGCCCTGGCCCGGGTCATCTTCGGCATCGACCGGCCCGACTCGGGGGAGATCCGCGTGTTCGGCCGGCCTGTACGCGTGGATTCACCCCTCACGGCCAGCAAACTCGGGCTGGCCTTCCTGACCGAGGACCGCAAGGCCCTCGGCCTGTTCCAGATTCGGCCGGTCTCGGACAACATCATCCTGGCGGCCATCCAACGCCTCTTCCCGCGCTTCTGGATCGACGCAGGCCGCGAGCGGGCCGTGGCGCAGGAGTTCGTCACGCGCCTCCGGATCCAGACCCCCAGCCTGAGCCAGCTCGTCCAGTACCTGTCCGGCGGAAACCAGCAGAAGGTGGTCCTGGCCAAGTGGCTGGCCACCCACGCCAAGCTCTTCATCCTGGACGAGCCCACCCGGGGCATCGACGTGGGCGCCAAGCTGGAAATCCACCGTCTCATGGACGAATTGGTGGCCCAGGGCACGCCCATCGTCATGATCTCCTCGGAGATGCCGGAGATCCTGGGCATGAGCGATCGTATCTACGTCATGAGGGATGGCCGGATCGGCGGCGAGTTCACCCACCACGAGGCGAGTCAAGAGCGCATCCTCAAGTGCGCGGTGGGGGGCTGAGCGTCGTGGCGCGCCTGATCGTTCGACTCAGATCGCTGGTCTCCGGGCCGATCATCATCTGCCTGGGGATGATCGGGGTGTTCTCGCTGCTCTCCGAGAACTTCTTCTCGCTCTCGAACGCGGTCAACATCATCCGCCAGGCCAGTGTCCTGGCCCTGGTGGCCTTCGGTCAGACGTTCGTCATCCTGCTTGCCGGCATCGATCTCTCGGTGGGCGCGGTCATGGGCCTCACCTCGTGCGTCACCGCCACGTTGATGCTCAAGGCCCACCTGGCGCCCGTCCTGGCCGCCGCCGTCGGTGTCGGGGTGGCGGCCCTCTGCGGGCTGGTGAACGGCCTCGTGCACAGCTTCCTGGGGCTCAACCCCTTCGTGCCCACCTTCGGCATGTGGGGCATGGCGCTGGGTGCCGCCCTCATCATCACCGAGGAACGGGTCCTGACCGGGTTCCCCGCCACCCTGCGGGTTCTCCATGACGGGGAGTTCCTGGGGCTGCCGGCGCCGCTCCTCCTGGTGGCCGCAGTTCTCCTGGTCCTTCACACGTTCCTCAAGGCCACCCCCCACGGCATCGCCACCTACGCCATCGGCGGCAACGAGGGCGCGGCGCACCTCTCGGGCATCCGGGTCCGACTCCACAAGACCCTGATCTACGCGTTCTCGGGGTTCATGGCCGGGCTGGCGGGCGTGCTCTTCTTGGCCCGCTCCAATGCCGCCCAGGCCATCGACACCATCGGTTATGAGTTCGATTCCATCGCGGCCGTGGTCGTGGGCGGGACGTCGCTCATGGGCGGCAAGGGGGGCGTGGCCCAGACCCTCGTCGGCGTGACGCTGATCGCGATGCTCCGCAACGGGCTCAACATGGTCGGGGTCAATCTCTATCTGCAGCTCGTCTTCATCGGCGTGGTCCTGATCCTGGCCTACGTCACGGAGAACCAGAGTCTGTTCGAGTTCCTCCGTGATCTGAAGCGACGCCTCTTCGGGGCGCCCGACTCCGCTGAGGAGGCCTGAGTGAAGCTCTCGACTCGCGGCCTCTACCGATTGGGTGCCGTGGCCGTGATTCTGGCCGCCGCGTGGATTCTCGTGCCGCGGTTCGGGACGGAGTCCAACCTGATCAATCTCCTGCGCCAAGCTTTTCTCCTGGCCCTGGTCGCCACGGGCGTCTCCCTGAGTATGCTGGTGGCCGGGCTGGACTTGTCCATCGGCGCCGTGGCCGCCCTCTCCTCTTGCCTGGCGGCGACCCTGATCGTCCAGGGACACGTGTGCGTTGGGCGTCCTCGTCGGCCTCGCGGTTGGCGCCCTGGGCGGACTGATGAACGGGGTGATGATCGCCAAGCTGAAGCTCCCCTTCTTCATCATGACCTTCAGCATGATGTTCATCGTCCGCGGCCTGGCCCTGACCTATACGCAAGGCACCTCCATCCATGGCTTCCCCGCCAGCTTCACGTGGCTCGGCAAGAGCTTCGTCGGCCCCGTCCCCATGCCGGTGGTGGTCGGCGCCGCCGTCCTGGGTTTGCTGCACCTGGTCCTGACCAAGACCACCTTCGGGCGGATCACCTATGCCGTGGGGGCCAACGCGGAAGCCGCCCGCTTCTCGGGCCTGGCCGCCGATCGGAACATCATTCACGTGTATGCTCTCTCGGGCCTCCTGGCGAGCCTGTCCGGGCTGATCTACATCGCCCGGCTGAACGCCGCCGACGCCGACCTGGGGATGATGTGGCCCCTGGAGGGGATCGCGGTGGCCGTCATCGGCGGCATCGCCTTCTCCGGCGGCGAGGGGAACATCCTGGGTCTCGTCCTGGGCGGGATCGTCATGGCCGTCGTGGGGAACTGCGTGAACCTCCTGGGCTTGCCGGCCCGCTTCCAGGACTTCTTCATCGGTTTTGTCATCATCCTGGCGGTCCTCATCGACCACCTCACTCAGAAGCGCGGGAAGGTTGCCAAGTGATTAGTTTGGAACGTGTTGGCGAATTCCTAAACCGCCCCAGGATGCTGGAAAACCGGCACTTGTCAAGGCTGCTCAAAAAGGTTCAGATGCAAGGCGGCGCGTGATGCGAGGTGCGAGGCGTACTGAAGCCGTACGCCGCAGCGCCGCGCGAGCGCGCCAACGCGGCAGATGGGCCTTTTTCAGCAGCCTGCTCGCAGTGCACTCACACCCTGTCGGAGAGGAGGACGCATCATGAAACGGTTTGTGCGGTTCGCATGTCTGGCGCTGGTCGGCGTCGTGGCCCTTGCCGGGGTCGCGCTGGCGGCCAAGGATCCCAAGGATGTCCACGTGGCCCTGGTGGTCAAAGACCTCACCAACCGCTTCTTCGTGGAGATGAAGTGGGGCGGCGAGTCCGCGGGGAAGCAGCATGGCATCAGGGTCACCGTCCTGGCCCCGGAGAAGTACGCCGTGGACAACCAGATCCGAATCATGGAAGACCTGATTCAAAAGAAGGTGGACGCCATCGTCATCGTGCCCATCGACGGCGCGGGCATCGTCTCGGGTATCGAGCGGGCCAACAAGGCTCGCATCCCCGTCTTCAACCTGAACACCCTGGCGACCGGCGGCGAGGTGATCGGTTTCGCCGGCATCGACCATGTGCAGCTCGGCCGCATCCAGGGTCAGTGGGCGGTGGACACGCTGAAAGGCAAAGGCAACGTGGTGATCTTGGAAGGAACGACGGGTGCCTCCTCCGCCATCGAGCGCCAGCAGGGGGTGACGGAGACGCTCAAGAAGGCCTCGGGGATAAAGGTCCTGGCCTCGACCACGGCCAAGTACAATCGCCAGCAGGCCATGAAGGTCATGGAGGATCTCCTGACCCGCTTCCCGGAGATCGATATGGTCCTCTGCGCCAACGACGCCATGGCGCTGGGTGCCAAAGAGGCCATCAAGGATGCCCGGCGCAAGATGATGGTGGTGGGCATCGATGCCATTCCTGAGACCCTGGAGGCCATTCAGAAGGGTGAAATGGCCGGCACCGTGGACAGCAACGGCTTCGACCAGGGCTTCGTGGCCGTGGATCTGACGGCCAAGTACCTGCTGAAGGATCAGAAGCCGCCCAAGGACACGCTGGTCGGCTCGGGCATGGCCACCGTGATCACCAAGGAAAACGCTCTCGCCTTCGACAAGAGCAAGACCGAGAAGTTCAAGAAGTTCGGGATCAAGGTGGACTGAGCGACGCATTCGCGGCACCAGGCTCCGGCAGCCGCCCGGAGCCTGGTGCCGATGTCGCAACCGACTCCGAACCGCCGCCTGTCCGCCGACCCGGACGACACCTTCCGGACCGATTGCCATCTTGCGGTAGCGTGCTACACTCCCTCCGATACGACCCCGTCAGCCCCGCGACGATCCGCGAGGCCCGTCCCGGATCGTCCGAGCCGAGGCGTGAACCCGAGGTGCGCGATGCCCATTTCGATCGAACCCCTCAACGTCCTGGACATCCTGCGGAGCATCCCTGACTCCGTCCTGACGATTGACGCCGAGCAGCGACTCGTGGCCCTGAACGCACCGGCCGAGGCCCTCACGGGACGTGTCGAGACCGCCGCGGTCGGCCGGCCGTGCGGCCAGATCCTCCAGAGCGAGATCTGCGGCACGGCGCGCTGCCCCTTCGAGCGCTCCTTCCGCGGCGGCGAGACCGTGACCACGTTCAACGTCCTGGCCAAGGACGCCTCCGGGACGGACACCCCCATCTGCATCAACACCTCCCCCCTCAAGAACGCCAAGGGCGACGTGGTCGGCGTGGTGGAGACCATCCGCGTCGTCACCCACATCAATCGCCTGATCGACGAGCTGCGCGAGCAGCGCAACAAGGTGCAGGCCGTCCTCGACTCCATCGCCGAAGGCGTCTTCACCGTGGATCGCGACGGCATGGATCACCAGCTTGAACCGCACGGCCGAGCGCATCCTGGACTGCGGGGCCGAGGACGGTCCTGGGCAAGACGGAGCGCGGACCTGCTTCCCGGCCGAGATCTGCGGCGCGGCCTCGCCGCTCCAGGAGACGCTGCAGACCGGCCGGGTCATCCGCAACCGGGAGCTCGTCGTCACCGTTCGTCGAGCGGGAAGGCGATCCCGCTCAGCGTCTGCACCGGCCCGTTCCGCGACGAGGCCGGGACCACGCTCGGGCGCGGTCTGCACCTTTCGCGACCTCCGGGAGATCGAGCAGATCGTGGACGAGCGCCGCACGGCGAACGCCCTTCCTCGGAATCATCGGGACGCATCCCCGGATGCGCGAGATCTTCGACTGGTGGAGATGATCAAGGACAGCGACTCCACGGTCCTGCTCCAGGGCGAGAGCGGAACGGGCAAGGGCCTCTTCGCCCACGCCCTGCACTGTCTCAGCCCGCGGGAGCGCCACCCGTTCGTCAAGGTGAGCTGCGCCGCGCTCCCCGAGACGCTCCTGGAGAGCGAGCTGTTCGGCCACGAAAAGGGCGCCTTCACGGGCGCCATCAAGGAGCGGAAGGGGCGCTTCGAGCTGGCGGACAAGGGCACCATCTTCCTCGACGAGATCGGCGATCTCAGCCCCACCGTCCAGGTCAAGCTGCTGCGGGTGCTCCAGGAGCAGCAGTTCGAGCGGCTCGGCGGCAACGAGACCATCCAGGTCGACGTCCGCGTGATCGCCGCCACGCATCGCGACCTGCCCCAACTGATGCGCGAACGGAGGTTTCGCGAGGACCTGTACTATCGTCTGAACGTGATCCCGATCCACATCCCCGCCTTGCGGGAACGCAAGGCCGACATCCCCGCGCTGGTCGAGTTCCTGCTGGATCGCTTCGCCGCCAAGGGCAAGGGGAGGGCCCTGGCCGTCTCGCCGCGCACCATGTCCGTTCTCCTGGACCATGACTGGCCGGGAAACGTCCGCGAATTGGAGAACGCCCTGGAGCATGCTATGGTCTGCTCGCGGGGTGGCATGATCGAGCCGGACGCCCTGCCCGGCTCGATCCTCGCGAGCCCACAAGAGCCACCCGACAGGGCCCGAGACCCATCCAGGACTCCGGTTCCCGCGGCGAGACGAAAAGGACGCATCTGCTCCGCGCACTGGAAGTCCAGCCGGTGGAATCGCGGCCTCGCGGCGGCGCGGTTGGGAATGGATCGAACCACGCTCTGGCGGAAGATGCGCCGCTGGGGTATCGTGGTCCCAGCCACGCCAGTCGGCCCCTGAGCGGACCCGGGGAACCTGTATGTTGCAGACGACCGTCACGTGTCGCGCCTGCCAGCGTGCGTTTCTGATCTCGGCCGAGAATCCGAATCAGCTCGACGTCCGGTGCCCGCTCTGCGGCCTGACGCTGATCTACCCGGACCCGCGAGGCGAGGGGCAAGCGACCCACCCCCCCGACGAGATCGTCCCCTGGGATCCCTCGTGGTCGGACTGCGGCTGACACTGACACCGCGGGGCCGGTCGGCCCCTTGCGATGTATCGCGACCGAGCGTCAAACCCCGCCCTTGCCATCTGCTCCTCCAGTTCCTCGGCCCATGACCCGTGCAACATCTGCTTGCAACATCGCATCGAATCTAATTAACTGATTGTGATAGTGTTTCAGACTATCAGTCGATAATCTAGTGTCCGTATTCGTGTTGCATGCAACACCGATGGTTTGCTCTTCAAGTCGGCCGCTGAGTTCCTGGTAACCTCGCATTGACAATAGGTTACGAGACAACGGACGCGCATCTCGGCACTGATGGAACATGACTTGCTGTACTCGAGTCGACGGTTATCATCCGTCGCACCTCGGTGGGGTGCTCACCGGGAATCCCAGGCGAACCCAAGATCGGAGTCATCTTCATGAATCCATCGCGCATCAACGCGGACCGCGCCCCTGGGCAGAGGCGGGTCAGTCGTGGTTCTCATTCTTGCCCTGGCGTCGGCGTTAGTCCTCGGCGGGATCGGTTCGACCGCCGCGGCCGATTCGGCCCCCTCGCAATGCGTCGCCTGCCACACCGACGCGGCCAAACTGAAACCGCTCACCCCGCCCGATCCCCCGCCACGGAAGAAGGCGAAGGGTGAAGCGGCCCTCCGCCCCCGTCGGGGGAACCGTACCAGCGCTACCTGGTGAAGCCGGCGTTCCTGACCAGCACGCACGCCATGGATGGCTGCGAGACGTGCCACCAGGGCGATCCCAAGGCCGGCGGCAAGGAGGCCGCGCACAAGGGACTGGTGGCGCGCCCCTCGCGAGACCCGGATTCCGTCTGTGCCGCCTGCCATGAGAAGGAAGTGGCGAACGTCAAGACCAGCCTGCACTTCACCGTGCGTGGCGACGAGAATTTCCTCAAGCTGGTCTCGGCCCACCGCTGGCCGGACGTCCAGCCCGTGTTCAAGCAGGCCTGTCAGGGTTGCCATGCGAGCTGCGGCGACTGCCACGTCAGCAAGGCGAAGTCGGCGCGCGGCGGCCTGATGGATGGGCACGTCTTTGCGAAGCGACCCCCGATGGAGGACGCCTGCGGGACCTGTCACGGCGGCCGGGTATTCCCCGAATACACCGGGAAGAACGAAGGCTTCCCGCCGGACATCCACTGGCAGAAAGCCAAGATGGATTGCGTGGCCTGCCATCCGGCCACCCAGCTCCACGGGGACGGCACCGCCTATCCGAACCGGCATGCGGTCAAGAGCAAGCCGTCCTGCCTGAGTTGCCACCCGAACGCCAAGGCGGCCGGATCGTCCATCGAGCAGCACGCGGTCCACGGCGACAAGATCAACTGCGTGGTATGCCATTCGACCGTGTATCGGGGCTGCGAAAACTGCCACTTGGGTACGGGGGCGAAATCCTCGCTCCAGTTCAAGATCGGAAAGACCGCGCATCCCGGCTCCCCGTATCAGTACACCCTGCTCCGGCACACGCCGACCGTCCGGACGATGCTGGACCCGAAGGTGAAGGACGCGTTGCCGAACTACGACGCGGTCCCGACCTGGAAGGACACGGTGCCCCACAACATCCAGCGGAAGACGCCGCGGACGGCAAGCTGCAACAATTGTCACGGGAATGCCCGGATCTTCCTGAAGCCGGGTGATCTCAACCCGGCGGAGGCCGCGGCCAACAGCAAGGTCGTCGTGCCGAATATCCCGCCCCGCCGTTAACGGGCCGTGGGGAAGAAGTCGCTTGAAGGTATCGGCTTCGGACTTGTACCCTGTAACCCTGCCGGGAAGAGACCGGCGCTGTCGTGCAGAGGAGCGCGTTCCGGATGGGACGCCCTGAATCGCCATGAACATGCATCAAGAAAGGAGAGACGCCTGATGATTCGGAAACTGTCGCTCGTCGTTCTGGCCGCGATCCTGGTCGTGGCCGCCGTGGTTACCACCTCCGTCGCCGCCGAAAACCCCGCCGCCTGGGAGGCGGCCGCCAAGTACCTTGAGACTCTTCCGCAGGGATTCAACGGAATCCGGGGCGAGGCCCTGAAGGCCAAGCTCGATTCCGGCGAGCAGGTCTTCCTGCTCGACGTGCGCGAGCCGAACGAGTTCGCGGGGGGCCGGATCGAAGGGGCCCTCAACGTTCCGGTGCGCGAGGTGCCCAAGAGCCTGGCCAAGCTCCCCCAGGACAAGAACGCGCAGATCGTGGTCGTGTGCGCGTCGGCCGTTCGTTCGGGCTACGTCGCCGAGGCCTTGAGCTTCAAGGGCTACACCAACGTGAAGCACCTCGCCGCCGGGTTCGTTGCAGGCTGGGAGAAGGCGGGGTATCCGGTCCAGAAGTAGGAACCACAAACCGCCTTCATCGTTCAAGCGGGGACCCGCCACACGGGTCCCCGCTTTGTCTTTGCGCACCTCGCCCCGCCAAAGACCTGCCGGGCGATCGGCCGAGCGCCAGCCAGTTCCCACGTGTAGGTTTCCTGGCACGACGTAAAATCCATCCACGCGGCACTCCCGATTGACCCACCACGAGAGCCCTGCGCCATTTGCCACAGAAATGGGTCCGGAATCCTACCGAGACGAGACGGAACGCCGAGAAAGACGCTGTCGACCGAACAAGACGATTTTGTCGTCACCGCAATCTCCCATGAATTCAAGAGGATAACAGTGACTCGGGACGATGGCCTATTTCTCCTGCCTGGTTCATGCTCGTGGCACACTCATTGCTCTTCTCAAAACCGCTATCGAAACCTCTCACCGTCGGCTCGGCTGAGTTCACGGCCGGCTCATTCCAAGAGAAAGGCCCATGGCCATGGCCACGATCACCAAGCTTCGTAGTCGCGAGGACGTATTGGAGGCGGCTCGCCAAGCCACCAAGAGTTACGTCAGTGCCGGTGTCACCATCGAGATCAACGATGCCTGGTGCAAGGGCTGCGCGATCTGCGTGGAGTTTTGCCCCAAGGACGTTTTGCAGATGACTCCGCTGGACAAGGTGGAGGTCAAGGCGCTCGAGGCGTGCACCAAGTGCCTGCGCTGCGAACAACTGTGCCCCGACTTCGCCATCGTCGTACACGGCGAGCCCGGAAAGTCCAACAGCTAAGCCGTTGTCAAAGAATAAATTGACCGGAGAAATTTCGAAAACGGCATAAGGAGCCGTAACGAAATTACAAAAAGTGGACAAGTTGTTTCGTAACGGCTCCTAACCCTTCCGCAAACTGGACGGCCGGATCGCCGCCGGCGCGTGCGTGATCTCGACGCGCCCCAGGAGCCGGCCACCCGAGGTGAGACAGCGTGAGCGTCCAACCGAAGTCTCCCGTCGTCAAGCTGCTCCAGGGAAACGAGGCCTGCGCCGAGGCGGCGATCGCCGCCGGGTGCCGGTTCTTCGGCGGCTACCCCATCTCCCCCTCGTCCGAGATCGCCGAGCACATGTCGGTCCGGATGCCGCAGGTCGGCGGTCGGTTCATCCAGATGGAGGACGAGATCGCCGCCATGGGCTGCATCCTGGGGGCCGCCATGACGGGGGCCAAGGCGATGACCGCGACCAGCGGTCCCGGCTATTCGCTCAAGCAAGAGAACATCGGCTACGCCATCATGGCCGAGATCCCCTGCGTCATCGTGAACGTCATGCGCGGGGGACCCAGCACCGGCCTGCCCACCATGCCGGCCCAGGCCGACGTGATGCAGGCGCGCTGGGGGACCCACGGTGACCACCCGGCGGTGGCCCTGGTCCCGGCCTCGGTCCGGGAGGTCTACGACGAGACCATCCGGGCCTTCAACATCGCCGAGCGCTATCGCATCCCCGTGACGCTCCTGGTGGACGAGATCATCGCCCACATGCGAGAGCGGATCGTCATCCCGGACCAAAGCGAGATCACGCTCTGGGAGCGGCCGCGCCCCACGGGTCCGCCGGACGCAGTATCTGCCCTACGGCGAGACCCCCTCCGGCGTTCCGCCGATGGCGGATTTCGGCACCGGGTTACCGGTACCACGTGACCGGTCTCTACCACGACGCGCGCGGCCTCCCCAAGGACAGCCCGGACATCGTGGATGCCCTGCAGCGGCGCTTGATGCGCAAGATCGAGATGGGGCTTCACGAGATCCAGAAGTACGAGCAACTCTCGCTGGCGCTGAAGGACGCCCGACTGGGCATCGTGGCCTACGGCTCGTCCGCCCGGTCCGCCAAGGCGGCCGTTCGCCTGGCGCGCGCCAAGGGGATTCCGGTCGGGCTCCTCCGGCCCGTGACCATCTGGCCCTTCCCCGAAGGCCCGGTGGAGGACCTGGCCAAGCGCGTGCGCCACATCCTGGTGGTGGAGATGAACCTGGGCCAGCTCGCCCTGGAGGTCGAGCGGGTGGTGCACGGACTCTGTCCGGTCCACCGGGTGAACCGGGTGACCGGCGAGCCGATTCCGCCCGAGCAGATCCTGGAAAAGATCGAGGAACTGGCCCGGAGCTGACCCCGCCCGGGCAGGAGGATCGCGCGTGTTCGACTACGACAAGTACCTGCGACTGGAGATGTTCCCGCACATCTGGTGCCCGGGGTGCGGGTGACGGCATCGTGATGAAGAGCCTGATCCGGGCCATTGACCGGCTGGGCCTGCAGAAGGACGACGTCTGCATGGTCTCGGGAATCGGCTGCTCCAGTCGGCTGACGGGGTACGTGGACTTCAACACCCTCCACACCACCCACGGCCGCCCGATCGCCTTCGCCACGGGGGTGAAGCTGGCCAAGCCGTCGCTCTCGGTGATCGTGGTCACGGGCGACGGCGACGCGCTGGCCATCGGCGGCAATCACTTCATCCATGCCGCCCGGCGCAACATCGACCTGACCGTCCTGCTGTTCAACAACGCAACCTACGGCATGACCGGCGGGCAACTCGCCCCCACCACGCCGACCGGGAAGGTGGCCAGCACGGCTCGGCAGGGAAGTATCGACCCGCCCTTCGACGCCTGCCGGCTCGCCACCGCCGCCGGCGCCACCTATGTCGCCCGCGGCACCTCGTACCACACGCAGCAGCTCGACCGTCTGATCGAGGGGGGCATCAAGCACAAGGGCTTTGCCCTGGTCGAGATCCTGGAGAACTGCAACACCTATTACGGCCGCCCCAACAAGATCGGCCTTCTCGACCTGCTCCAGTGGGAGAAGGGCAACACGGTGAACACCAAAGCGGCGGAACGCATGACTCCGGAGCAACTGGAGGGAAAGATCCTGACCGGTTTGCTCCACGAATCCGACCGGCAGGAGTACGTGGCCCAGTACGAGAACCTCGTCACCCGTGCGCAGGCCAAGACCGGGGCGACCGCTTGATCGCGGACGCGAGGCAGGAGCCGGCGGCAACCCGACTGTTGCGAAGCGCCGGCCGCCCCGCAGCACATCGGAGTGCCATCTCATGAGCTATCGCTACGAAATCCGGCTGTCCGGGGAAGGTGGGCAGGGCATCGTCCTGGCGGGCGTGATCCTGGCGGAGGCCGCCGCCATCTACGACGGGAAGAACGCGACGCAGACCCAGGTGTACGGTCCGGAATCGCGCGGCGGCGCCAGCAAGGCCGAGGTGATCATCAGCGACGAAGAGATCGATTACCCCAAGGCCATGTCGGTGGATCTCCTCCTGGCCCTGACCCAAGCGGCCGCCGACAAGTACGGCCACGAGGTGCGCCCGTCCGGGATCGTCATCCTGGATTCGTCGAAGGTCGTGACCCCACCACGTGGGTCATTCGCCGTGCATCTCCTCCCCATCATCGAGACCGCGAAAGAAGCCGTCGGGAAGACCATGGTGGCCAACATCGTGTCGCTGGGCGCCATCGTCGGGCTCTCCAAGGTGGTCTCCCGCCAGTCCATCGAACGGGCCATCCTCGCGCGCGTCCCGAAAGGCACCGAAGACCTGAATCGCCGCGCCCTGGAAGCGGGGTTCTCCCTGGTGGGTGCCACCTAGGCCAGCGGCGTTCACCGTCGGCAGTCCGAGCGCCCGGCGCCTCTCTCGGGCGCCCGGCGGCGGCGTCTTCGGCTTGAGACAAAGGGTCTCAGCCTCCCACAGGACTGTGACACTCCGGCGTCCAGACGTGGGGCGCCCCGGCCCGGCGGGCCGCCTTCCTCTCCACCGCCCCACCTTCGCTGCCGAACCCGATGTCACTGTTCGCGTTGACGTGCCGGTCTCGCTTCGGCCTTGTCGTCGGTCATGAGGCCGCCCCACCCACCCATGGCACTCGGTATGCAAAACCTGAAGTGTGAGGGGGTCACACCCAACACGGTATGCTGGCCATGGAACGCTCTGGCGAACATCTCTTGATCGTCGAAGACGATCCGGAGATGCGTGACCTCCTGCGGAAAGTCCTCGAGAAAGAGGGCTACCGGGTTTCCGTCGCCGGCGACGGGCACCAGGCCCTGATCGCGTTCGACCGCGAGACCTTCGACCTCGTCGTGACGGATATGCTCATGCCCTGCGACGGGGGACTGGAACTGCTCGAGACCGTCCACCGCATGCATCCGTCCCTCCCTGTCATCATCGTGACTGCCTTCGGAGACTGGCACAGCTACAGTCGAGCCCTGGAGCTGGGGGCGGCGGCGTTCATCAGCAAGCCGTTGCGCATGGCCGAGCTGATCGCCGCCGTGCACGCCGCCTTGGCCGGGCGGGGCGCCATCGCGTCGCCCTGACCGGCGGGCGCCTCATCGAGGAAGGAGGGCGCCATGGTGCCGATCCGACGGATCCTCTTTCCGACCGATTTCTCGGAATCCGCAGAACACGCCTGGTTGTTCGCGCTGCAGTTCGCCCAGGACTTCGCGGCGGAGGTGCACGTCCTCCATGTGGTGGCACCCCCGCCCCGCCTCACCGAGGCGTATTCCTTGAACATCGACCCCGAGAAGTTCGCCGCGGCGCTTACCGCCGAGGCGCAGACGTCCCTGGACCGCCTGGTCGAGGGGGCCAAGCCCCGCAACCTCGCGTTTCAACGCGAGGTGCGCATCGGGGTGGACTTTCACGAGATCATCGATTACGCTCGGAAACACCAGATCGACCTGATCGTCATGGCGACCCACGGGCGGACCGGTTTAGCCCACGCCCTCGTCGGCAGCGTGGCCGAGAAGGTCGTACGCAAGGCGCCTTGCCCGGTTCTGACCGTCAAGCATCCCGCCATGCAGTTCGAGATGCCCTAGACTGGGCACGGGAGGGGATGCCATGTTGTCCCGCATCCTGGTTCCGTTGGACGGATCGCCTCTCGCTGAATCGGTCCTGCCCCAGGTTGTCGAACTGGCCACCCTCCGGAAGGCCGAGGTCGTGCTCGTGCGGGTGGCCCTGGCTCACACTCTCCCCGGCGCGAACCAGGCGGACGCGCAGGTGCGCGCCGTCGAGAGCGCACAGCGATACCTGACCAAGATCGAAGCGGACCTTGCCACCCAGGGAATCGCGGCCAAGGGCGTCGTCCGGTACGGCCACGCCGCCGAGGAGATCCTGGATCACGCCCGGACCGGCGGCATAGATCTGATCGCCATGTCTACCCATGGCCGGAGCGGAATCCGGCGCTGGGTTCTGGGCAGCGTGGCAGAAACCGTGGCCCGCCGCGCGCCTGTCCCGGTCATGCTACTGCACGCCAGAGGCCGTGTCGCCGCTCCCGAACAGGACCGCGCCCACGAGCCGCCGTTGCCGGCTCAGTCCCTGGACGCCGCGCCGCCCGTGCGCATCCGCCACATCCTGTGTCCGGTGGACCTCTCGCCCCTGGACCGGGAGGTCCTGCAGAGCGCCGGCGCCATGGCGCAGAGATTCGACGCCGACCTGACGGTCCTGCATGCCGTCTACGATCCGTGGGACGTCGCCTGCTCGCATATCCCCCACGCCCCGCTGGAACAACTGCGGGAAGAGATGATCCGGGTCGCCGAGGACACCTTGCGACACGAGGTCCGGCGGGCGCTTCGCGGGGCCCCGCGGACCGCCGTGGTCGTGGTCGCCGGCCCACCGTTTCAGCAAATCAACCGCTTCGCGCGGGAGCACGCGGTGGACCTGATCGTCATGGGCACCAAGGGCCTGACAGGACTGGACCATTTCCTCATGGGGAGCACCGCGGAACAGGTCGTCCGCACCGCCCCCTGTCCGGTCCTCAGCATCCGCGCGGCCGCTTGAGTCGCATCCGGCCGCACAACCCCGCACCGGCGGAAGGCAACGCCGAGACCTCGGAGGGGCCATGCTTGTCGAGAAGCGGATGAAGGGGAATCCAATCACGGTCGGCCCCCAGGATTCGTTCCGGCACGCCATGAATCTCATCCGGCAGCGCGGGATTCGTCACCTTCCCGTGGTGGAGGGGGACCGGCTGGTCGGGATCGTCACCGACCGCGACCTACGCCAGGCCTCTCCTTCTCCCGCAACCAGCCTCGAGATTCACGAGTTGCACTACTTGCTGGAGAAGGTCAAGGTCCGTGATATCATGACCTCCCAGGTCGTGACGGCAACGCCCGAGATGCCCATCGAGGCAGCCGCCCGCTTGATGCTCACCCATCGCATCGGCGGCCTGCCGGTCCTCCGGGGAACGGCGCTCGTCGGGATCATCACCGAGACCGACGTCCTCAGCGCCTTCGTGGACGTGATGGGGATCCAGGCCGAGCAGACCCGGTTGGAGTTGATCTTGGAAGACCGCGCCGACGCCTTCCTGGACGTCTGCCGGGTCATCCAGGACCAAGGGGGAGACATCGCCAGCGTCGTCAGTGCTACGGCTTCGCACCGCGGGGAGCAGAAGAAGGTCATGCTCTTTCGCCTGGAAGGCGTGGCGCTGGATCCGCTCGTGAAACGGCTCGAAGCGAGCGGCCACATCGTGCTCTCGGCCATCGCCTAGGCCGGACCGTTCCGCGACCGGCACCGCCCGCGCGGTGCCGGTCGGTCACACCAGAACCTTCGCACGCACGGTACATGTCGAGCAACGGAGGGGGCTCCGGCGCTCTACGGGAAGGTCCAGGGGACCCGCAGGGGGAGGTCTCTGGACTGCGTGTCGCCATCGCTGGATGCCCGTGGTGATCTTCGTGCTTTCGCGGATCGGCCTCGTGACTCCCGGATTCCTTATTCGGAACCTGAAGTTCGCGGTCCTAGCTGCCTTCATCGTGTCCGCCATCATCACGCCTTCGGCCGATGTGGTGAACCAGACGATGCTGGCAGCTCCCATCGTGGCTTTGTATCTACTCGGGATCGCGGTCGCATGGCTCTTCGGCAAGCGCCGCACATCCGATCGCGCGCAACTGGTTCTACTTGCCGTGGGTCTGGCTATGGAAGTGTCCAGGGGACGGATGAAGACGGCGAGCGCGTGACGGTGGGGAAGGCGCCGTGCCGCCTAACAAGGGGATGAAGCTGACGAGCGGTGAGCGTATTGGACGCTCGCAGCTTATCCCCAGTGTTCGACGGACCGACCGCGGGGTCACGAGAACGAGGGCTTGCCAAGTCCACGCGGTGTAACTACGATGTAGTTGATGTCTGAGCTGCGGTTCGAATGGGACACCGACAAGGCTGCTGCCAACGTCAAGAAGCACAAGGTGTCCTTCGACGAGGCTCAGACCTCGTTTCTTGACGAAGATGCCCTGGTCATCGAGGATCCCGACCATTCTGACACCGAGGATCGCTTCATCCTGTTGGGCCTGAGCGCGGCGCTCCGGGTGCTCTTCGTCTGCCATTGCGTGCGCGAGAGTGGATCGGTAATCCGGATCATCAGTGCGCGACGCGCCAACCGTTTCGAACAGAAGCAGTACACCGAGAGGTTGCGAAAATGAGGAAGCAGTACGACTTCTCGAAGGCGAAGAAGAACCCCTACGCGCGTCGTCTGAAGAAGCAGATCACCCTGCGGATCGATGAACCAACCATCCTGTACTTTCGGTCCCTATCCGATGCCACGGGCATCCGCTACCAGACGCTGATCAATCTGTATCTTCGCGATTGCGCGATACAGCGGCGGAAGCTTGCGATGGAGTGGCGCGCGTCAGCGTAAGAACACGAGGCCGTCGAACAAGGGGATGAAGCAGACGAGCGTTGAGCATATTGGACGCTCGCAGCTTATCCCCGGTGTTCGGCGGACATGAGGAGGCGCGAGACATGGGCGGGGCAACGCTGCTCGACAGTGCACGGCGCTGAGCGCACAGACTCGTGGCGACGCAGAGTAGCGCCGATGGACGTCCGGTAAGGCTTGTCGAAACTGGCGGGTGGCGGTGGCAGCGTGCACGCACACCAATTGCCGTGGCGGTTCTTGTCTGCATCAGTGCGACGTCGGGGTTCTGGCTCGGTCGAAGCCCTGGCGACCATTCCGTGCCGTCGACGCCCTGTTGCTCGTTCGCGGCGGGGATGTCAGTACGGCGTAGCCTTGGCTCGGGTCGTACCGATGTCGGAAGCCATGACGGCCGTGACGATGAGTCTGGCCGGCCGAGGGAAGGGGGCTCCGAGGCCTGCGGGATCACTGCAGCCGCCCGTCCAGCTCATCCGGGAGAGTCCGTCGCCCACCGGCGCTGTCGCATCGCCGCGGCTGGTGCGGAATCCGCTGCCAGCGGCTCGGGAAGGGAGCGGAGCCGCCGAACAAGGGGATGAAGCAGACGAAGCCTGGTCAACTTCGGAGCTTCGCAGCTTATCCCCGGTGTTCGGCGGACTAGTGCGGGGAGGATGGCAGGACGCGATGGTGACCGATGCGGACATGACGCGAGCGTGTGCGTCGCTAGTCGGTGCGATGTGCGCGAGCAGCCGTGCGGAGCCATCTGCCAGCGCTCTTGCATCGAGCACTGCAGACGAGCTGCGGTTCGCGCGAGACGTGCGCTGCGGAGTTGCGCGTCTACGCGCTCGGATGCGCTGCTGAGCGGTGATCGGTCAGGACCAGCTAGCGGGCATCGATGCTCGGATTCGCGAAGCTGGCGCGCAGTGCCCAATGCGTCGCAGCGGCGAGCGACACTGGTCTCCGATGCCATCGCTCGTTAGCGGCGACGTGCATGGCGCGAGCACGCTCGTGCACGTGACGGAGCGCGGCAGCACTCCTGGTCGTTCTCCGTAATGGCGCGCCGACGAGCGGGCATGGCTGCGCGACTGCCTGGGCTGATGCCGGCGGAGCTGCGCGGCGTAAGGTCAGCGAGCGGACGGCGCCGTCGAACAAGGGGATGAAGCAGACGAGCGTTGAGCGTATTGGACGCTCGCAGCTTATCCCCGGTGTTCGGCGGACCGTCGGCTGGAGCGCGGCGAGACTGCAGCTGCTACGCCGGCCACGGCCTGATCGCGAGGCGCTACGGTGAACCGGCTCGCAGTGCTCCTGCTCGATGCCGAGCGCCGCCACCGGTTGTGAGCCAGCACCGTCGCGCGCCGCTGGACCGTCCTGCGCCTGGTCGTCCGAGTGCGTCGATGCGCTGTGGCTCCGCGATTCTCGGCGCTCGAGTGGCCGTGCTGGCGGCGAGCTGCAAGCGTCGCTCTCGACGGCGCAGCATCGACGCGGCGTCCGGGCGGATGCCGAATCTGGCATCGAGCCGTAGCGGACTACTCGCGTCGAGGTCTCGCAGTCGCTAGCTTCAAGACGAGGCGTATCAAGTGGCGTTCGGCTGCGACGAAGCGAGTCGGACTCATCGCCGACTGCGCTACGTGCAGCGTCCAGCTGGCTGTGGACGACGGCCTCAGCTCGTACACGGTCGAGTAGGCGACGGAGCTCGTAGGAGCGACGGGCCGCCGAACAAGGGGATGAAGCAGACGAGCGTTGAGCGTATTGGACGCTCGCAGCTTATCCCCGGTGTTAGGCGACTTTCCGCGATTTCGACGAGGCGAACGCGAGCCGCACGCTGACGCCCAGTCTGGCAAGCATGTCGATCAGAGGCATCGGTGCTGAACAGGTCGAGCCTCCCGCGCAGGAGGTCGCTGACGCGTGGCTGAGACACGCGCATGATCTTGGCTGCTTCGGACTGCGTGAGGCCACGGGCCTTCAGCAGCTTCTCGATCTTGATCATGAGTTCCGAGCGAATCAGCCAGGTGCTCCGCCTCCTCGCGTCCGAACCCCAGATCCCTGAACACGTTCCCGCTCGAGCGGGTGATCTTGCTCCTAGCCCTTTCCATAGCCTTGTCTCCGCCGATGCTCCAGCAACTCCCGATATCGCGTTCGCGCCAGTTCGAGGTCCGAACGGGATGTCTTCCTGCGTGCGCTTCTCGAAGGCGTGCAGTACGTAGATGCCCTCGAGGAACCGGGCCACATAGCAGACCCTGTGCTCTGTCTCGGTGTGGATTCGAATCTCCTGGACCCCTGCCCCTATGCTGGCCATCGGCTTCCAATCGTTGGGCTCCAGTCCCTGCTGGACGCGAAAGAGTTGGAAGCCCGCTGCTCGCCTCGCCGGTTCGGGGAAGCCTCGGATGTCGCGTCGTGCCGACCCCAGCCACAGCAGGCGCTTGGCCATCCGCTCGATATACAAGTACCAGTATGCTCCCGTCAAGGCGTAGGATGGACGCGCGTCGCCTAACAAGGGGATGAAGCAGACGAAGCCGGGCAAGCGTATTGGAGCTTCGCAGCTTATCCCCAGTGTTAGGCGACTTTCCGCGATTTCGACGAGGCAAACGCGAGCCGCACGCTGACGCCCAATCTTGCAAGCATGTCGATCAAGGCATCGGTGCTGAATAGATCAAGCCTTCCTCGCAGGAGGTCGCTGACGCGTGGCTGAGATACGCGGATGATCCTAGCTGCTTCGGACTGCGTGAGGCCGCGGGCCTTCAGCAGCTTCTCGATCTTGATCATGAGCTCCGCGCGGACCATCAGGTGTTCTGCCTCCTCGCGTCCGAATCCCAGATCTCTAAATACGTTCCCGCTCGAACGGGTGATCTTGCCCCTAGCCTTTTCCATAGCCTTCTCTCCGCCGATGCTCCAGCAACTTCCGATATCGCGTTCGCGCCAACTCGATGTCGGAGCGGGAGGTCTTCCCAGTCCGCTTCTCGAAGGCGTGCAGCACGTAGATACCCTCGAGGAACCGAGCGACGTAGCAGACCCGGTGTTCAGCCTCGGTGTGGATTCGCACCTCCTGGACGCCCGTCCCAATGCTGGCCATCGGCTTCCAGTCATTGGGCTCCAGGCCGTGCTGCACACGAAGGAGTTGGAAGCCCGCTATCCGCTTCGCTGCTCTTGGGAAGCCTCTGATGTCGCGCCGTGACGACCCCAGCCACAGCAGGCGCTTGGTCATTTGCCACAGTATACAAGTATCAGTATACGCGCGTCAAGGCGTAGGATGGACCGCGTCGCCTAACAAGGGGATGAAGCAGACGAAGCCGGCGCAAGCGATGGAGCTTCGCAGCTTATCCCCGGTGTTGGGCGGACTGTGAGAGATGGATGGATCACCGGCAACAATTGATCGAGCTGATTCGTAAGCAAGGTCTGCCCTCACCTGACGGCGCTACACCCCTACCGGTCGTCTCGCTCGAGGCCTTCTTTACGGGGAACGAGGATCCAGGGTCCATCGGATGCAACCTGTCAGAGCATCCTGGCGTGGCGCGCTTCTTTGAGATCCTCGCGGCGATTCGAGCCCGTCCCGACGTGCAGGAGGTTCTTGTCGAAATCTACGAGGTCGAGGAGTCGGACCCAAGCATGTGGCCCTTTTCCGAGCGCGTGTACATTCTCACGTCAGCAGATTCGGATACTGTTGCTGAGTGGGTAGCCGAGCTTCAACCTGACGCGATCGAGGAGGACTACGCCGCCGGGCGACCTGCCGTCGCACCCGAGACCACGCCACCTAATAGAGTGTGGGCAGCATGGTGGGACTGACACGGTTCGGGAAATCACGGCGTCGCCGAACAAGGTTATGAAGCAGACGAAGCCGGCGCAAGCGATGGAGCTTCGCAGCTTATCCCCGATG
>CAVOIV010000030.1:0-50210 GCA_963695995.1 uncultured Methylomirabilota bacterium | reverse complement strand
CCGTGCGCGCGTGGCTCGTCCCGTCCCCGCCCACGGGTCCTTGCCTCGATGCGACTAACCGCCTACGATGAGTGGCGTTGCCGCACTGCACGGGGCGGGACCGACCGAGAAGGAGGCCGAGATGTCGGGCGGACTCTTGAGGATTGCCATCGTTGTTGGTCTGCTGGGGCACGCCCCCGGGTGGGCGCAGGGCCAGGCCCCGCGGTCACCGACGCCGAGCCCGGTCGCCGGGGCCGTTCGCGTCGAGACCCTCGCCCGCGGGCTCGAGCATCCCTGGGCGCTGGCGTTCCTTCCGGATGGGCGCCTGCTCGTCACCGAGCGGCCGGGGCGGCTCCGGACAGTCGAGCGGGGCGGGCGCGTCTCCACGCCCCTCGCGGGCGTGCCCGCGGTCCAAGCGCGGGGGCAGGGGGGTCTGCTCGACGTCGCGCTCAGCCCGCGGTTTGCCGATGACCGCGTCATCTACGTTTCCTACGCGGAGCCCGGCGAGCGGGGGGACGCCGGGACGGCCGTGGCACGGGGCCGGTTGGGCGAGGGCGGGCTCGAGGAGGTCCAGGTCATCTACCGGCAGCGCCCGAAGGTCGCGGGCTCAAACCATTTCGGGTCCCGGCTCGTCTTCGCCCGCGACGGTACCCTCTTCGTCACCCAGGGGGACCGGTTCGCGCACCGCGACGGGGCGCAGGACCTGTCGGTCGGGTTCGGCAAGATCATGCGGATCCGTCCGGACGGCACGGTGCCCGCCGACAACCCGTTCCTCGGCCGTGCCGGCGTGCAACCCGAGATCTGGTCGTACGGCCATCGCAACGTGCAGGGCGCCGCACTGCATCCGGGGACGGGACAGCTCTGGACGGTGGAGCATGGGGCGCGCGGCGGGGACGAGGTGAACCGGCCGGAGGCGGGCAAAAACTACGGCTGGCCCGTGATCACCTACGGCGTCGACTACTCGGGGGCAAAGATCGGGGAAGGCACGGCGAAGGCGGGCATGGAACAGCCGCTCTATTACTGGGATCCCGTGATCGCGCCCTCCGGCATGGTCTTCTACACGGGCGAGGCGTTCCCGGACTGGAAGGGCAGCCTCCTCATCGGCTCGCTGCGACCGGGGCTCTTGGTGCGGCTGCGGCTCGAGGCCGGGCGAGTCGTCCACGAGGAGCGTCATCTCGCCGACCTGGGGGAGCGCATCCGCGATGTGCGGCAGGGCCCGGACGGGCTGCTCTATCTCCTGACCGACAAGAGCGACGGGCGGATCCTCCGGCTGTCGCCGACGGCGCCGCGTTAACACGGGCCGGAGCCGTCTCGGTCATCGCCCGCCGTGTTCCTGGCTCCGGCGTGAGGCCATGCCCGGTGACCGGCCGGTGCGGCTGAGGGATCCGGGCTGCCGGGCGTCGGTCTCCAACCGGTGGAGGCCCGTCGGAATCACGGGGTGGTCGTCCCCGTCATTGGAGGTTTCCGCTCCCATGACCGCGCGATCGTGGTGCCAGGCGAGCGCATTCGAGGGAGCGGCAGGGTTTCGGGACGGACTGACATCCCTGTCCGGCAGCCAGTCGGGGTGCCACCACCCGGTCCCGACTAATCCGTATTATTCACGAACAGTAACGTGAATCCTGCGAATCCAATGACCAGTGGAGGAACGCGCCTCCGGCGCGCTGACAGAGGGATAAGGGGAGACTTCCTTCGGGAGTGGTCGTCGAGCATTGGGCTTTGGTCAATCCTGGGCGTCTTCGCGAAGACATTCGCGAATACGCCGGGCTAGGGGTTGCCATGCCCCCGGCCAACCCCCCACCGTCGATCGGCTGGACGCCACCCTCACCGAGGCGACGGGGCCCCGTATCGGCCTCTTCCGGAGCATTCCGAGGGAGCATCATTGGCATGAAGCGGAAGTGCCTTCTTGTCGCGCTCGTCGTCCTGACGCTGGCGCCCCCGGGCGCCCGGGCCGCCGAGTATCGGCTCCGGTCAGAGCAGAGCGAGTTGGTCGTGCTCGTCTTCAAGACGGGGTTCGCCTCGGTGCTGGCCCACGACCACGTCGTGCGTGCGACGCGGGTCGTCGGTTCCATCAGCGGCGATCCGACCGATCCGGCCACCGCGGTCATCCAGGTGACGGTCCCCGCAGCCGCGCTCGTTGTGGACGAACCCGCCGTGCGGCAGCGGCACGGCCTGGCGGGGACGCTCAGCGACGCCGACCGGCGCGAGATCCAGGCCACGATGCTGGGCGAGACCCAACTACGCGTGGCGGCGTATCCAGACATCAGCTTCAGGTCCGTGGCGGTCGAGCCCAGGGCGCCCGCCGGTTTTCTCGTCACCGGGGACTTCACTCTCCACGGTACCACCCGCCGCATCAGCGTCCCCGTTGCCGCCCAGCTCTCCGGGGGGACCCTGCGCGCCACTGGCACTTTCGATGTCGACCAGAGCGACTTCGGCATCACCCCGGTCTCCCTCTTCCTTGGTGCCGTCCGGAACCAGGACCGCGTGCGCATCGCCTTCGACCTCGTCGCCGCGCCCTGACCGCCAGTGGTCCGCAAGACACGTCATGTGGAAACCGCCGGTCACGAGGTGGACCACGAGACCCAGGGGCAACGGAAGGGGAAATTTCCAGATCGGTGCTCTCTTCAATGAGTGCCCCCCTGGTTTCCGATGACGGAACTGACGCCTCTCCGCCCGGGGTGACACCTGGGTAACGTCACAGAAACACCGCGGAACTACGTCTTGCGCAGCCCAATAAGCCCGCCCATTACAGCCCAGGCGGACACCGTGGGTGCCGCTCCCCCGGCACGCCAAATTGTGCAAAACACGCCGACGGGTGAAACGGCTCCGTAAGCGCCTACCGACTCTGCCCTGCTGAGGGCATGTCCAAGAAATGCTTTCGCCCGGAAGAGAGCATCGGGAAACTCCGCCACGCCGACCTCCTCCTGGGCCAAGGCTAGAAGGTCGCAGCGGTCGTGAAGGCGCTCGGCGGCTGGGAGCGGCTCTCGTCGGGCTGGCGATCGTGTTGCGGGCCGCGCTGCCGCGGAAGTGCATGCGGGAGTCGCCCGGCCACAGTGGACAGGTCAACCGGCCAGGGCGAGAGCGAGCACGAACGTGCCGCTACGGCCGGGCAGCAGGCGGCGTGGCTGGCCGCGACGCCGGAGGCTATTCACCGCGCCTTCGCCACACGGCTATCGACGTTACTCCGAGGACGAGCAGGAGGATGGTGGCCCCGGGCTCCGGTACGGGCTCCGGTACCGCGAACCCGGTCCCGCTGTAGGACGCCGTGCCGACGAGGAAGGAGTTCTCCCCGCCGACCGTGACGTCCGCGTCGTTGCTCTGAGCGGAAAACGATACCACCTCAATCGGAACGTCCATGGAAATGTCCGCTCCGACCGCTCCCCAAACTCCAGGCTGTAAAGCGGTGTGTCGAGCAATTAACCAGCCGTCGGAAAAGTATCCGATGTCAATGGATTCAAACGCGAAGACGCTGCCAGAGGCCGAAGTACCACCGCCGGAGACGTTGAAAGTTGCTTCCCGCTGGCTTCGAAACAAATAGGGACCAGGCGGGGCCACCCGAATGAAGGCGCTTCCTCCGCCCCTCAGGACGAAGGTATCGTCGAGCACCAGATCGCCGCCCGCGAGCGGCACCCTGCCGGCGACCGAGATCGTCACCACGCCGTCGAAGCCGCTGGAGTCTTCTACAAGAGTCGGCATCGGCAGCGATAGGAGCGACAAGCAGCGCAGCGAGGACCACGATATAGCGCATGGGGCACCCCACCAGATAGGGAGCTGTAACCTGGTCGCGACCGGTTGACGAACGCTACGTCATACCGTGCTTGACAATCGCCGTGCCATGGCAGGCATGTGAGTTCCAATACCTCGGTAACTTATCGTTTCCAAAACGTTCAGCAACTAATGCCCTCCCAATGCGAGACTTGACAGACCGGGTTTGTGGAACTAGGAGTGTTGAGAAAACTGACGGCTGCCCAGACACGGAGCATAAGAAAAGGTGTAAGTATATGAACTGATAGCGGAAGTTGAACATTATTTGAATTTGACAACTTCCCGAACATCCCGAGGACGATCCGCCCCATTACTGGTTATAACCCATTGAATTTACACACAATAACTTGCAAATCCCTAAAGTGTAATCTCTCCAGGTACCACCCTTCACGGACCACCGGAACCATTCTTCCCGATGGAAACCACTCCTGCGAGACTCCTATTGACCGCCGTCCCCCCCGAGTAACCCCCCGGTTTCGCCTCGATCGTCAGGCTCCCATCCCCCCCCACCACGATTCGGGCCACTGACTGCTCGATCGCCTCCCTGAGCTTCCCGTTCTCCCCGCTGCGGAGCTTCTCGGTCATTCCCTGGAGGTGCCGCTCCAGGGCGGCAGGGGGTGAGCTGGCAGCTGCCTGTCGGAGACAGAAATGTTTTACCTGTTCCATTATGGGTCCGTTCCCCCGGCACCGATCCTAAGGATTCGCGTCTGATTTGGAGCCCGTGGCGACGGACAGCCAACGGCTCTTTCGCAGCCTCAGTACCCTCCAGGTGTCTCGGCGTCTGCATCCTTGCGCGGCGGAATGCTGCGGAACGCCTGGATGACGTGGAAGAAGCGGTGCCGGCTGGTTCCCACGGGTCCGATGTGGGCTTGGCCCGCCGCGAGGACGAACTGCGTGTCCTTGTGGGGGAGCAGATGTAAAAGGGCACCCGGCAGTATCAGCAAGTTGTGGTCGCGTCCATGCCGCAATGCCTCGCCAGGCCAACCCCTGCAATGTGGGCCCGGTCAGCGCCCCCGCCAGAGAACCAGTCACAGGCCGCCGCGCTTTAGCATGGCCGCCGGGTATCGCTCGCCCGCCGCTGCGAGTGCGTCGGCCCGGCTCGGAACGGACGGCGGCCGCTTCCCTTGTGCCCGCGCCCCGGCTATACTTCCGGAACGCCGACTGACACCACGGTGCGGCGACGTTCAATTCGCCGCGCCGAATGCATTCATATATGGCGGACTATTGAATTCCACCAAGAGCAAGCGGAATCCGCAAGGAGGCATCGGTGAACATCATTGACAGCTTTCGGCTGGACGGGCGGGTGGCGCTGGTCACGGGGGCGGGCCGGGGCATCGGGGAGGGCATCGCCCTGGGCCTGGCCGAGGCGGGGGCCGACCTGGCCCTGGTCTCGCGCACGCAATCGGAGCTGGAGCGCGTGGCCGAGGCCGTCCGGGCCCTGGGCCGTCGGGCCATGGTCGTCCCCTGCGACGTGGGAGACGTGGCCGCCATTCCGCCCGCGGTTCAGCGGGTCGTGGACGCCTTCGGCCAAATCGACATTCTGGTCAACTGCGCCGGCATCCAAAGGCGCATGACCGTTCTCGAGGCCACCGTCGAGGGCTGGGAACAGGTGATCAACACCAATCTCCGCAGCGCCTACTTCATGACGCAGGCCGTGGGCAAGCGGATGGTGGAGCAGGGCCGGGGCAAGGTCATCAGCATCGCCTCCATGACCGCCTACCGCGGCTTCCACATGGTCTCGCCCTACGGCCTCAGCAAGGCCAGCCTGGCGAACTTCACCAAGTACCTCGCCGTGGAGTGGGCCCCGTACAACATCCAGGCCAATGCCATCGCCCCCGGCTGGATCACCACGCCGATGACCGCGCAGATGGGGGACGACCGGAGACAGTGGGTATGCGAGCACGTCCCCCAGGGGAAGTTCGGCCAACCGCGCGACGTGGCCGGCCTCGCGGTGTTCCTCGCCAGCCCGGCCTCGGACTACATCACCGGCCAAACCATCCCGGTGGATGGCGGATTTCTGGCCGGGAACCCGTGGCCAACGGCACAAACCTAAGAATTCCGGCGGTGCGGCGGAGCGCTTCGAGGGGGGCACGGCCGTCGAACCGCTCGTGGCGCCCTCGTGTTTGGCGGTGGACTCCAAGCCGGAGGGCCGGACCGGGCCGCTCGGCCGGGTTAGCCCAGCGCGGTCGGGATCGTCTCTCGGAGCCGCTGGGTAATCCGGTTGACCTCTTCCGCCTTTCGGTTGAAAACCTCCGCGGTGGGTTGGAGGCCGTCCACCTGGGCCTCACCCAGCAGATCGTCCACCAGTGCCTTCACCGCGGGCGGGAGATCACCCCGGTTCTGGCGCAAGAAGCCCAGCGTGCGGTCGAGCCCCTGGCGGCTCTGGCCCATCATCTCCCTCGCCTGCTCCAGTTCTTGCGGCGCGTGCGTCCACATGGCAATCCGGGCGGCGATCAGCCATAGGAAATAGTAATTCTGGAAGACGCCCAGCTCATCGGCCAACTGGCGCAGCAGCGCGTTCTCTTTGTCCCGGGGCTGGTGGCCGGCTTCCGGCCGCGGCGTCTCGCGGCAAGCGCGCCTGCGCAGCAACAGACCGAGGAGCACCACGTTCGCGACGGCACTGAGGATGAGCACAAATTCCATGTCGCGTCCTCTGGACAGGAGGTCGAATCTCCGCTCGGGGCGCCCCGCCTCGCGATCCGCCTAGTGCAGGAACAGCTTCGGCAGGACCAGGGTGAACCAGGGGACGTAGGTGATCACCAGAAGCCCCAGGAACAGGATCACGAGGTACGGGGCCATGTACTTCGTGGACTCCACGATGCTGAGCTTGGCGATGGCGCAGGCGATGAACAGCGCCACGCCGATGGGCGGCAGGAACACCCCGATCCCGATCGAGGCAATGATCAGGATCCCGTAGTGCAGCGGGTCGATCCCGAACTGCATGGCGATGGGGTACATCACGGGGACGAAGACGATCATCGCCGGGAGCCCCTCCAGGACCGCCCCGAAGACGACGAAGATGAGGTTGCTGAGGAGCAGGAAGAACCAGGGCGAGCTGGAGATGCCCATCACCAGCGTGGCGATGATCTGCGGCACCCGCTCCACGGTCATGACCCAGGAAAAGACCGTGGCGCAGCCGATCAGGAGCATGCACATGGCGGTATTGATGGTGCTGGCCAGGACGATCTTGGGCAGGTCCTTGACCGCGATCCGCTTGTAGACGGCCATGCCGACAAAGGCCGAATAGAGCACGGCGATGACGGCCGCCTCGGTGACGGTGGTGATCCCGCCGAAGATGGCGCCGAAGATGATCCCCGGCATCACCATGGCGATGACCCCGTCGCCCAGGGCGCGCCAGCGCTCCCCCCAGGACGCCTTCGCCTCCCGCGGGATGCCGAGCTGGCCGGCCTTCCAGTAGATGTAGCCCCCCAGCCCCAGCCCGATGACGATCGCGGGCAGGAACCCGGCCACGAACATGGCCCCGATGGACTGGTTGGTCATGCTGGCCAGGACGATCATGAAGATGCAGGGGGGCACCAGGATGCCCATGGCCGTGGCCGCGCTCACGATGGCGACGGCCTCCCCCTTCTTGTAGCCCGCCCGCTCCATGGGCGCGATGAGGAGCGACCCGATGGCCGAGATGTCGGCCGCGGTGGAGCCCGAGATGCCGGAGAACAGGTACTCGCCCACCAGCACCACCAGGCCCAGGCCGCCCTTGATGTGCCCGACCAGGACCTTGGCCAGGTGCACCAGCTTCTCGGAGATGCCCGCCCGCTCCATCAATTCGCCCGCCAGGATGAAGAAGGGGATGGCCATGAGCGGGAACGAGTCCATGCCCGAGACCATCTGGGTGACGACCGCGTTGATGGGCGCCTTCCCGCCCCAGAGGATGGCGACGGCGGCGGCCAGGCCCATGGCGATCGAGACGGGGGTGGCGACGGCCAAGAGGACGACGAACGCCACGACCAGTGGGACGATCATGCCGCGCCTCCTTGCCGCATCTCGGCCCAGGTGCGGGCGACGAGTCTGAGCGTCTCGATGGCGATGAGGACGCAGCCGACCGGGGCGGCGATGTAGACCCAGCTCATCGGGATGTCGGTGGCGGTGGCCCGCGTCTCGCTGGTCAACTCGATGACGGGGAGGCTGGCCCAGAAGACCACGCCCAGAAAGACGAGCACGCAGCCCTGCGCCATCAGCGCCAGCCGGTGGTGCCAGGCGGGAGACACGTAGCGCAGGAGCAGGTCCACGGCGATGTGGGCCTTGTGGCGCATGGTGATCGAGGCCCCCACGAAGGACAGCCAGATGAACAGATACCGGTCGGCTTCCTCCGCCCACGGCAAGGCGTTGTTCAGCACGTAGCGGAAGAAGACGCCGAGCGTCGTGACCGTCACCATGGCGCCGAAAAGCGCCACGGCCGTCCAGTTGACGATGCCTTCGTAGATCGGCCAGACGCGCTGTCCCATGTGCCCGCCTGATGCGGCGATGCGGGCGGCTTGGCCGCCCGCATCGCGTCTGGGGTTGCCGCGCGGCGTTACGCCTCGCGGATCTTCTTGATCAGGTCGTTCCCCGCGTACTTGTCCCCCCACTCCTTGTAGAAGGGCTCGACGGCCTTCGCGAACGGGACGCGATCGGGGCTGGTGAAGGTCACGCCGGCGTCCTTCAGCTTCTGCTCGAAGGCCTTCTCGCTGGCCGGCGCCTCGTTGCGCTGCCACTCCAAGGACTCCTTGCCCGCCTCGACGATGGCCTGCTGGACGTTCTTGGAGAGCTTGGCGAACCACCGCTCGCTGCACAGGAACGGGTTGGGGCAGAAGATGTGGCCCGTGTAGGCGGCGAACTTCGTCTGCTCGTGCAGCTTGGCGTTGAAGGCCGCCTCGCACTTGTTCTCGAAGCCCTCCACCACGCCCATCTGGAGCGCCGTGTACAGCTCGCCCCAGGCGACCGGGGTGGGGTTGGCGCCCAGGAACTGCATGCAGCGGACGTAGTTCTGGGCCTCGGGGACGCGGATCTTCAGCCCCTTCATGTCGGCCAGGCTGTTGATGGCCTTCGACTTGGTGAAGATCTTCCGGAAGGTGGTGTCGTAGACGGCGACGGTCCGCACCTTGGCCTTGTCCAGGAGCTGCTTCTCCAGGTCCTGGCCGATGGGGCCGTCGAAGACCTTGTGGACGTGGTCCAGGTCGCGGAAGATGAAGGGCAGCTCGGTGCCGGCGTACTGCGGGCACCATCATGGCCGGCGTCACGGTATCCCAGTTCCCGCCCTCCAGGTTGCCGAGCTGCATGCTCTCCCAGGTGACGCGGAGGCTTCCCAGGGCCGAGTTCGGGTAGATCTGCACTTCCAGCTCTCCGCCCGCCTTCTTCTCGGCGAGTCTCCTTGAACTTGGCCGTCGCGCGGTGGATGATGTCCGCCTCGGTGAGAACGTGGGCGACCTTCATCGTCACCTTGGCGGCACGGGCCGGTCGTGCGGGCAGCAGCGGCAACGCGGCGGCGGCACCCGTCAGCGCAAGAAAGCGGCGTCGAGACAGCCGGTTATCGGGCCGAGCGAACGACTTGGACTTCCTCGGTGATGCGCCCATGGTCCCCCTCCTTTGTTATCCTGTTATCCCCGCCAGAGACGCCTCCCAGACCAGTGATCGGCAGCGGCCGGATTCCCCATTCGCCGGAGCCCCGACCGCCGGATGGGCCGTGATGAGAATGTATCGGCACCCTACCAGCACCGCGAAACCCGTGTCAACGAGTCCCCGGCACATGACCGCAGAACCATACCGCCGCGGAGAGCCGGCGTCAGTTCCCTGCCAGACGCAGGCACGCGAGCAACGCGGTCTCGTAGGCACCGACATCGGGAAACATCGGGAAACCGCGCAGGCCCAAGCAGTCATCCCGGCTGGGGTACGGGGTCGCCCCCGTGGTCTTCAGAACCGTCGCCACCAGGCGCTGGAAACCGCGGACGGCGGACGGCTCGCCCTGAAGCTGCGGAATGGCCAGGTCCTGGTCGGTCAAGCGGACAGACCGCACCACGTCGCCTTCGGGCGTCGCCTTCGGCGCCATCAGAAGGTCCAGGATGAGACCGTCTCCACGCGGCTCTGTCCGGGAGGGATCGTCGATCCGCGCCACGGAGACCCCCGTGATGCCCTGCCAGGGCAGGTGGCCGGTCTTCCCCTCCCGATTCTGCAGACGCAAGCCGCGCGCGTCGATCGCGACGGCCCGCATCGCAACCGGGACCAGCTTCCAGGCGGGCGCGGGTTCCACCAACTCCTCGCGCGCCGGCTCGGGCGTCGACGCTTCGAACGTCTGGGCGCCGCCCGCCGGTTCCGCCTGGGTCGGCTCGGGTGCGGATTCTGGCGCGAAGCCATGCCGGACGATGAATCCAGGAGACGCCGCCTCGACGGCCGGTGCCTCCGCGTCCGGCGAGGAGGCCGGCTCTTCTCCGAGGGGCGGCACCGATGCGGTGAGCGACGTTGGCTCGAACCCCGACTCCGCCGGTTTGGCGGCGGGCGGCGGGGCCGCCGGGAGGTCGCGGCGGGCGGCGACCATCAAGTCCTCGGCGGCCCGCCGGAACTCCAGCGTCGCCGTAGGATCCCGGAGCGCGTCCTCCAGGAGAGCCGCGGCGGCGTCAGGCTGCTTGAAAACCTCCAGCATCAGCCGACCGTAGGCGACCAGGGCCTTTGGGCGGAGCGGATCGACGGGCCAGGCCGCGAGACCCCGCTGATAGAGGTCGGCGGCCTCCGCGGGTCGCTCCTGCTTCTCCCGGTGGGCCGCCAGGGTCAGGAGACTTCGCAGGGGAACCGCCACGTCCGGATGGGCGCGGCGGTGCTCGTCGAGCGCCGCCAGCCCCCCGTCCATATCCCGCGCCACCACGTAAGCGCTCACCAGCCTCGCCGATTCCCGCCCGGCGGAGGCGGTATCTCCCACCTGTGTGTAGGCCGCCACCAAGGCCGCGCGGGCCTCGATGCTGTTCGGGGTCTGTTTCAAGAGCGCCACCAACTCACGGATGCCCGCTTCCGCACCCCCGCGATCCAGCTTCTCCAGGGCGCCGGTGAGCTGCTCGGAGGGGCTCCAGGTGGTCTTCCGCGCGATGGCAGGCGCCAGGACCTTCTTCTCGAAGTCCGCCAGCCGGACCACGAGCGCGACCAGAACGCCGAAGACGAAGCCGCCGATGTGCGCCCAGACCGCGACGCCGCCGCCCGCGCCCGACCGGGCCACGGCGAACTGCTGGAGGAGCCAGAGCGGCAGCGCCACGAAGGCCGGCATGGCGAAGGTGCCCCGGACGACGAGGAACCAGTAGAAGAACCGGATCCGCGTCCGGGCGAGGCGGACCAGAAACGCGCCCATCAGGCCCGCGATCGCCCCCGAGGCCCCCACCATGGGCAGGGTCTTGTGGGGCGCAATGGCACCGTGGATCAACGCGGCGACCACCCCGCTTGCCAGATAGAATAACAAGAAGACGAGGCGGCCCCAGCGGTCCTCGAGGCTGCCGCCGGCAAGCCACAGGAACAGCATGTTGCCGAGAAGGTGCATCCACCCTCCATGCAGAAACATGGAGGTGAAGAGCGTCAGCAGCCGGGGCTCTGCCGGGACATAGCCGTAGGTCCGGTAGAAATTACCCTTCGTTCCCGACCGGAGCTCGGCCATCATCTCGTCGAGCCGCGCCTGTTCCCGGGCGACGGTCTCGGGGGACAGATCGGCGCGCGGCGGGGCGGGCGGGACCACGCGGCGGAGTTCGTCCGAAACTCTCAGATAGGGCCGCTCGGCCGCGTAGCGCACGACCTCCTGGACCCGCTGGCGCGTCTCGGAGGCCTGCTGCTGGGCGATCTGGTTGGTGAAGAGAAAGACCAGGACGTTGGCGGCGACCAGCAGGATGGTCATCCAGGGCAGACGCCGTACCTGTTGATCTTCGTGGCCGATCGGGATCAGCATAGTCGTCCGCCTCCGCGCGGTGCGAGAGTGGCCCGTGTCGGCCAGACGGTACCATTGATGTTGCTGGTGTCAAGACGAAACCGACGGCTTGTGCGGGGTTCGGGCTGAGGGGTGGGTGAAGAGGACAACCGCGACCAAGAGCCGCCCTCCGGCTCGCGCCTTCCGGAATCACGTTGACAGTCCCGGGCCGCCCTGCCTAGACTGCCGCAGCGGCGGACCCATCACGAGGCGAACCCTTCAAACCGGGAGGTAGGCAGATGGCTCGCAATCGAACCGGAGTGACGCGGCGGGAGTTCTTACAGCGGACGGCGCTGGCCTCGGGCGCCGTCGCCTTGGCGGGAGTGCCGATCTCCGGCGCGCTGGCCGGCCAGGCGGAGCCAAAGATCGGCGCCCAGCTCATCGGGAAGCTGGAAGGCCCCTCGCTGGTCCTCGATCCGGCGAAGTGGCCCAAGAAGTTCGGCGAGGCGCCGGCGCTGGCCGAGCTGGTCAAGGCCGGCAAGCTCCCTCCGGTGACCCAGCGCATCCCCGAGGAGCCGATGGTGGTGAAGCCGCTCCACTCCAACGGCAAGTACGGCGGAAACTGGCGGCGCGCCTTCACCGGGCCGGGCGACGGCGAGAACGGCAACCGGATCGTGGCCACGGACAAGATCTTGTTCTGGGATTACACCGGGACCAAGATCATGCCGTGCCTTGCCCGCGACTGGCGCCTCAGCGACGACGGGAAGATCTGCACCATCTTCCTGCGCAAGGGGCACAAGTGGTCCGACGGCCACCCCTTCACCGCGGATGATTTCGTCTTCTGGTTCGAGGACATTTACTCCAACAAGGACCTGCAGCCGACGCCGGACCCGTTCTTCATGGTCAACGGCAAGCCTGGGCGCCTCTCCAAGCGCGACGACTACACGGTCGTCTTCGAGTTCCCCGAGCCCAACTTCATGTTCGTGGACGTCCTTGCCGGAAGCACCACCATGGGTGGCGGCCAGGCGCGCGAGCAGCACCTGGGCCGCACCATGGGCGCCTATATGCCCGCCCACTACCTGAAGCAGTTTCACCCGAAACACGTCGGGAAGGAAGAGGCCGACCGGAAGGCCAAAGCGGCGGGATTCGACGGATGGCTGAGCTACCTGAAGAACCGCTGGGACTGGCGCCTCAACACCGACCTGCCGGTCCTGGGCCCCTGGAAGACCGTCACGCCGATCAACACACCCACCTGGGCATTGGAGCGAAATCCCTTCTACTACGGGGTGGACTCCGAGGGGAATCAGCTCCCGTACATCGACCGGATCACCATGGGTCTGGCCGAGAACCTGGAGGTCGTGAATCTGCGCGCCATCGCCGGCCAGTACGACTTCATGGAGCGCCACACCAGCCTCGGCAAGCTCCCCGTCTTCCTGGAGAACCGGGAAAAGGGGAATTACACCGTGCACCTGGATCCGGCCCTGAACGGCGGTGACGCTGTGCTCCACACCAACCAGGCGTACGAGGGCGACCCGGAGATCCAGAAGTGGATCCTCGCCCGGGACTTCCGCCGGGCCCTGTCCATGGGCATCGACCGGGACCAGCTCAACGAGACGTTCTGGCTGGGCGTGGGGACCCCGGGGTCCGTCGCGCCCTCGGAGAGCGCGCCGGAGAATCCCGGGCCCGAGTGGCGCAAAAAATGGTCCACCCTGGATGTGAAGCAGGCCAACCAGCTCCTGGACAAGATTGGCCTGAGCAAGAAGGACGGGGAGGGCTACCGGTTGCGGACCGACGGCAAGGGGCGGCTCCGCATCGAGCTCCAGACGATCGCGGGGGCCTTCATCAACTTCGCCCAGGTCGCCGAGATGATCAAGGAGCAGTGGAAGAAGATCGGCATCCAGACGGATGTGAAGGACCTGGAGCGCAACCTCTTTTTCACCAAGATCGCCAACAACGAGCACCAGATCGCGATCTTCATCAACGACGGCTCCGAGCAGATCTACCTCTACCCCCGCTACGCCCTACCGGTGGACCCGATCCAGTGTCCCCTGGGTCACCCCATCGCCCGCTGGTACGCCAGCGACGGCAAGCAGGGCAAGCCGCCCAAGGACCCGGAGCTTCTGCGGGCGCTCGAACTGTTCAAGTCCGCGCCCGGCAAGAAGGCGGCGGAGCGGCGGAAGATCGCGCAGGAGATCTGGAAGATCCTGGTGGACGGCCAGTTCAGCATCGGCACCGTCGGCCTCTCGCCGGCCGTCATGGGCGTCCGGATCGTGAGCAAGCGGATGGGGAACATCCCCGCGCGTCAGGTCAACGCCCAGCACGCCCGGACCCCGTGCAGCTCCCATCCGGCGACCTTCTTCTTCAAGGCGTAGGCAGGAGCCTTCGGCGCCACGCCGGCCGCCCCCGTTTGCGGGGGCGGCCGTTTTTTCGCACCCGATTCGCCCCATCCCCCATGACGGCCAGCGGCCGATGGCGAACGACCGCTCTGCGCCTAGATTGCCGTTGACTTCGCTTTCCCATACTGACTAGACTTCCAGAAGGGAGTGGGCTGACTGTTCTGTCCCGGAATTCCCCGTAACAGAGGAAGGAGGCTTTCGTCATGTCGAAGAAGGCAAAAGGCGTCACCCGCCGCGAGTTCTTGCTGGACACCGCGCTCGCCTCGGGCGCCCTGGCCCTCACGGGCCTGGTGCCCACGACGTCGCTGGCGGGGCAGGCCGAGCCCAAGCTCGGCGCCCAGTTCATCGGCAAACTGGAAGGACCCGAGATCATCCGAGATGTCGCCAAGTTTCCCAAGGCGTTCAAGGAAGCCCCCATGCTGGCGGAGATGGTGAAGGCCGGCAAGCTGCCGCCGGTGGAACAGCGGTTGCCCGAGGCGGCGGACGTGATGGTCATCAAGCCCCTGAAGGAAGTCGGAAAGTACGGCGGGCGCTGGCGCCGCGGCTTCACGGGACCCGCCGACACCGAGAACGGGAACCGGATCGTCTCCACGGACAAGTTCCTGATGTGGGACTACACGGGCAACAAGGTAACCCCCGCGCTCGCCAAGGACTGGCGACTCAGCGACGACGGGAAGGTGTGCACGCTTTTCCTTCGCACGGGCCTGAAGTGGTCGGATGGGAAGCCCTTCACCGCCGATGACATCCTTTTCTGGTACGAAGAGATCTATCAGAACAAGGCGTTGGTGGCGACCCCGATCCCGGAGCTCCAGGTCGGCGGCAAGCCGGCGCGCATAACCAAGCGCGACGACTACACCGTGGTGTTTGAGTTTCCCGAGCCCTACTTCCTGTTCGTGGATATCCTGGCGGGGGACACGCTCATCGGCGGCGGCCAGGCAACGGGGAGTGCGCGAGCGTCATTCATGGGAGGATATGCGCCGGCTCACTATCTCAAGCAGTTCCTTCCCAAGTTCTCCTCGGAGGACGAGGTGACGCGCAAGGCCAAAGCCGTGGGCTTCGACAGTTGGGTGAGCTACATCCGCAACCGGACCAACTGGGCGCTCAACCCCGACCTGCCGACGCTCGGCCCCTGGAGGACGGTGAGCCCGATCAACACTCCCACCTGGGGGATGGAGCGGAATCCCTACTACTGGGCCGTCGACACGGCGGGCAACCAGCTCCCGTACATCGACCGGCTCGTGATGAACCTGGCGGAGAACCTGGAGGTCCTGAACCTCCGAGCCATCGCCGGCGAGTACGACCTGCAGGAGCGCCACATCAGCCTCTCCAAGCTGCCGGTCTTCATCGAGAACCAGAAGAAGGGCAATTACACCGTGCGCCTGGATACCTCTCAGAGCGGCGCCGATGCGGCAATGCTGGTCAACACCGCCTACGAGGCGGATGCCGAGGTCTCCAAGTGGCTCAAGAACCGGGACTTCCGCCGGGCCCTGTCCATGGGGGTTGACCGCGACCAGATCAACGAGGCGTTCTGGCTCGGAATCGGGACTGCCGGTTCGGCGGCCCCGGCCGACGACGTGGCCATCAATCCGGGCAAGGAGTATCGCAAGAAGTGGGCCACCCCGGACCCCAAGCAGGCCAATGCCATGCTGGACAAGATCGGCCTGAGCAAGAAGGACGGCGAGGGCTACCGGCTGCGGACCGACGGCAAGGGGCGCCTCCGGATCGAGCTGATGACGGTGGGCGGCCAGTTCATCCCGTACACCCAGGTCGCCGAGATGATCAAGCAGCAGTGGAAGAAGATCGGGATCGACGCCGACGTGAAGGAGACGGAGCGCAGCCTGGCCTTCACCAAGACCGCCAACGCCGAACACCAGGTCATGTTCTGGAGCGTGGGCGGGTCGGAGAACCTCTACCTCTTCCCGCGCCACGTCCTGCCGGTGGACCCGGCCGAGTGCCACCTCGGAATGCCCTTCGCCCGCTGGTATGCCAGCAACGGCGCCCAGGGCAAGAAGCCGGACAACCCGGAGATGCTCCGGGCCTTCGAGCTGCTCCGCTCGGCGGCGGGGAAGAAAGAGGCCGAGCGGGTCAAGATCGCCAAGGAGATCTGGAAGATCCTGGTGGAGGAGTGCTGGGCCATCGGCATCGTCGGCGTCTCGCCGGCCTTCATGGGCGTGCGGATCACCAAGAACAACATGGGGAACATTCCCACGCGGCAAACCAACGCGCAGCACGCCCGGACGCCGAACACCTCGCATCCGGCGACGTTCTTCTTCAAGTCGTAGCGCGCCCTCGCGCAACCCGACACCCGCCCTCGCGACCGCGAGGGCGGGTGTTCTCTTTTCGGGGTGCCTGTCCGCAGGGCGATGACGGGCCGATGGCCCGTTCGCGTTCTGCTCCCAGAATGCCGTTGACATCGAGTGCGGGCGCCGACTAGACTCCCGCCACGGCTCGAAAATCCGGCCTTGAACGCGCAGGAGATGAGGTGCCGATTCGCGAGCCGACCTCGTGGGACCGACCGGCCTCCGCCGTGGAGGCGTGGCGTGCATCCAGCGAAGCCTGAGGAGGAAACGACCATGGCGAAGAAGCGAACAGGTGTGACACGGCGCGAGTTCCTGCAGCACGCGGCGCTGGCCTCCGGCGCCGTGGCCCTGACCGGCCTCGTCCCCACGGCAGCGCTGGCCGCCCAGGCGGGCGAGCAGAAGATCGGCGCCCAGCTCATCGGGAAGCTGGAGGGGCCCGAGCTTGATCCTGGATCCCGCCAAGTGGCCCAAGAAGTTCGCCGAGGCCCCCATGCTGGCCGAGCTGGTCAAGGCCGGCAAGCTCCCGCCGGTGGAGAAGCGCATCCCCGAGGAGCCGATGGTCGTGAAGCCGCTGCACAGCGTCGGCAAGTACGGCGGGACGTGGCGGCGCGGCTTCACCGGGCCCGGCGACGGCGAGAACGGGAACCGCATCGTCTCCACGGACAAGATCCTCTTCTGGGACTACACCGGCACCAAGATCATGCCGTGCGTCGCCAAGGACTGGAAGGTGAGCGACGACGGCCGGGTCGTCGTCATCATCGCTGCGCAAGGGGCACAAGTGGTCCGACGGCCAGCCCTTCACCGCGGACGACTTCGTCTTCTGGTACGAAGACGTCTACCTGAACAAGGACATCCAGCCGAGCCCGCATCCCGACTTCATGGTGAACGGCAAGCCCGGGCGCCTGTACCAAGCGCGACGACTACACGGTCGTCTTCGAGTTCCCCGAGCCGAACTACCTCTTCGTGGACATCCTGGCGGGGAGCACCGCCATGGGCGGCGGCCAGGCCACCCAGCAGCACTGCGGCCGCACCATGGGCGCCTACATGCCGGCCCACTACCTGAAGCAGTTCCTGCCCGAAGTACTCGTCGCGAGGACGAGCTGGACCGGAAGGCCAAGGCGGCGGGCTTCGACGGCTGGCTGAGCTACATCAAGAACCGCTGGGACTGGCGCCTGAACCCGGAGCTGCCGGTCGCTCGGCCCCTGGAAGACGGTCAGCCCGATCAACACCCCGACCTGGGGGCTGGAGCGCAACCCCTACTACTACGGCGTCGACACCGAGGGAAACCAGCTCCCCTACATCGACCAGATCACCATGGGCGCTGGCCGAGAACCTGGAGGTGCTGAACCTCCGCGCCATCGCCGGGCAGTACGACCTGCAGGAGCGGCACACCGCCATGGCGAAGCTGCCCGTCTTCCTGGAGAACCGCAGCCAAGGGCAACTACGACGTCCACCTCGACCCGGCCCTGAACGGCTCGCGACGCCACGCTGCAGATCAACCAGGCCTACGAGGCGGACCCCGAGATCGCGAAGTGGCTGCACAACCGGGACTTCCGCCGGGCGCTGTCGCTCGGCATCGACCGCGACCAGCTCAACGAGACCTTCTGGCTCGGCGTCGGCACGCCCGGCTCCGTCGTCCCGGCGGAGAGCATCGCCCTACAGCCCCGGTCCCGAGTGGCGGAAGAAGTGGTCCACGTACAACCCGAAGCAGGCCAACGAGCTGCTGGACAAGATCGGCCTGACCAAGAAGGACGGCGAGGGCTACCGGCTGCGGACCGACGGCAAGGGGCGGCTGCGCATCGAGCTGCAGACCGTCGGCGGGCGCCTTCATCCCCCACACCCAGATCGCCGAGATGATCAAGGAGCAGTGGAAGAAGATCGGCATCCAGGCGGACGTCAAGGAGGTGGAGCGGAGCCTCTTCTTCACCCGCATCAACAACAACGAGCATCAGATCGCCATCTGGCCGAACGACGGCACCGAGGTGCTCTACCTCTTCCCGCGCCACGCCCTGCCGGTGGACCCGGTGGAGGCGCTGCTGGGCCACCCCATCGCCCGCTGGTACGCCAGCAACGGGACAGCAGGGGAAGGCGCCGAAGGACCCGCAGCTCTCGAAGGCCCTGGAGATGTTCCGCTCCGCGGCCGGCAAGAAGACGGCCAGGAGCGCTACAAGATCGCCCAGGAGATCTGGAAGATCATCGTGGACGAGCAGTTCAGCATCGGGACGGTCGGCCAGTCGCCGGCCACCATGGGCGTGCGGATCGTGAGCAAGAAGCTCGGCAACATCCCGTCGCGCCAGGTCAACGCCCAGCACGCCCGGACCCCGTGTAGCTCGCATCCGACCACGTTCTTCTTCAAGTCGTAAGCCGGCACGACGTGCGCCGTCGTGAGGCGGCCGCCCGACGCCCGTCGGGCGGTGCGCCGTCCCTCGTGACAGAGGGGCTAGGGTATGCTTGCCTATCTGGTTCGCCGACTGATCCTCGCCGTCCTGACGATGTGGGCGGTCTCCGTCCTCTCCTTCGTCGTCATCCAGCTTCCGCCGGGTGACTACATCACCTCCTACATCGCCCAGATGTCGTCCTCGGGCAGCTTCGTCTCCGAGCAGGAGGCGAATGCCCTCCGCCAGCAGTACGGCCTGGATCAGCCGCAGTACATCCAGTACATCCGGTGGATGAAGATGGTGCTCCAGGGGAACTTCGGCATGGCCCTGGAGTACGGCCGGCCCGTCTCGGAGGTCATCGGGGACCGCATCTATCTCACCATGGTGGTCTCCGTGGCGGCGATCATCTTCACCTGGTGCGCGGCCTTGCCCATCGGCGTCTATTCGGCGGTGCGCCAGTACTCGTTCGGGGACTACGTGGCCACCTTCATCGGCTTCATCGGCCTGGCCATCCCCAGCTTCATGCTGGCCCTGATCCTGATGTACTTCGGCTTCACGTTCTTCAACGCCAACATCGGGGGCCTCTTCTCCGACGAGTTCGCCGAGGCCTCCTGGTCGCTCGCCAAGCTCTGGGACCTGACGAAGCACCTGCCCCTGCCGGCCGTGATCCTGGGTCTGGCCGGGACGGCGCAGCTCATTCGCATCATGCGCGCGAACCTGCTGGACGAGCTGGGCAAGCCCTACGTCGTGACCGCCCGCGCCCGCGGCCTGTCCGAGGCCCGGCTGATCCTCAAGTACCCGGTCCGGGTGGCCCTGAACCCGTTCGCCAGCACCATCGGCTACCTGCTCCCGTATGTGGTATCGGGCAGCATCATCGTCTCGCTGGTCCTGAGCCTGCCCACGGTGGGGCCGCTCCTGCTCAAGTCGCTGGTGGCCCAGGACATGTTCCTGGCCGGGACCATCGTCCTGCTGCTGGGCGTCATGACGGTCATCGGGACGTTCGTCTCGGACCTCCTCCTGATGTGGATTGATCCCCGCATCCGGTTCGAGGGGAAGCAATGACCGAGCCCGCGGCCCGCCCCGCCCCGCTGATCGACGAGGAGCGCCCGCTGGCGACCTCCGCCGCCGAGGAGCGCATCTCCGTCGCCACCCAGTGGCAGCTCATGTGGTGGCGCTTCAAGAAGCATCGCCTGGCCATGGCGAGCACCGTCGTGGTGCTCCTCTTCTACCTGGTGGTGGTCTTCGCCGACTTTCTGGCCTACTCGAATCCGCTGGCCTCCGAGGCGCAGCGCTCCCTGCTGCCGCCGCAGCGGATCCACTGGTTCGACGAGGGGCGGTTCTCCCCCTTACGTCTACGGCCTCACCGGCATGCGCGACCCGAAGACCTTCAAGCGCGTCTACACGCCCGGACCCCAGCAAGAAGATCCCCGTCCGGTTCTTCGGCGCGGGCTTCGAGTACCACCTGTTCGGCCTGATCCCGATGAACCTCCACCTCATCGGGGTCGAGGGCACGACCCCCGAGGAGTCGCTGTTCCTGCTCGGCACCGACGAGCAGGGCCGCGACCTCTGGTCGCGGCTCATGTACGGGACGCAGACCTCGCTCATCATCGGCCTGGTCGGCGTCAGCCTCAGCCTGCTCCTGGGCGTCTTCCTGGGAGGCATCTCGGGCTCTACGGCGGCATCCTCGACACCGTCATCCAGCGCGTCATCGAGATCCTGCGCTCCATCCCGACCATCCCGCTGTGGATGGGCCTGGCGGCCGCCCTTCCCAACGACTGGAGCGTCATCCAGGTCTACTTCGCCATCACCATCATCATCTCGCTGATCGGCTGGACCGAGCTGGCCCGCGTCGTGCGCGGCCGCTTCCTCTCCCTCCGCGAGGAAGACTTCGTGATGGCGGCGGAGCTGGCCGGCTGCAGCCAGATGCGGATCATCTTCACGCACATGGTGCCGTCGTTCCTGAGCCACATCATCGCCGCGACGACGCTGGCCATCCCGGCCATGATCATCAGCGAGACCTCGCTGAGCTTCCTGGGCCTGGGGCTGCGGCCGCCGGCCATCAGCTGGGGCGTCCTGCTGCAGCAGGCGCAGAACATCCAGGCGCTGGCGATCTCGCCCTGGCTGCTGATTCCCTCGATCCCGGTGACCATCGTGATCCTGGCCTTCAACTTCATGGGCGACGGCCTGCGCGACGCCGCGGATCCGTACGGACAATGAGCTGAAGACGTCGACAGCGGTGATCCGACGGGCGACAGCGACAGCTGGACAGCGATAGCCACTGGCCCGTCGGACCGCTCGCATCCCTGTCCTGTCGATGCGGTTCGAGCGCGATGACGTCGACCTGAACGACGTCGACGAGCAATGAACTGGCGACGGAACAGCCAGCGCCGATCCTGTCGGTGCGCGACCTGAAGACCTACTTCTTCCCGGACGAAGGCATCGTCAAGGCGGTGGACGGCGCCAGCTTCGACCTCTACCGCGGAAGACGCTCGGCATCGTGGGCGAGAGCGGCTGCGGCAAGAGCGTCACGGCCCGCTCCATCCTGCGCATCGTGGAGCGCCCCGGCCGGATCGTCGGCGGCGAGATCCTGCTGCAGAAGAACGGCGCCCAGGTGGATCTGGCCCAGCTCGATCCGGCCAGCCCCGAGATGCGCCAGATTCGCGGCGGGGACATCGGGCTGGTCTTCCAGGAGCCGATGACCTCCTTCAGCCCCGTGCACACCGTCGGCAACCAGATCATCGAGACGATCCGGCTGCATCACCCCGTCAGCAAGCAGGAAGCTCGGGAGCGGGCCATCGCCGCGTTCCGCTCCGTGGGCATCCCCAAGCCGGAGCGGCGCATCGACGAGTTCGCCTTCGAGCTCAGCGGCGGCCTGCGCCAGCGCGCCATGATTGCCATGGCCCTGTCCTGCGGCCCGCGCATCCTCATCGCCGACGAGCCGACGACGGCGCTGGACGTCACCACGCAGGCGCAGATCCTGGACCTCCTGCGCTCCCTGCAGGAGCGGGAGGGGATGACCATCATCCTGATCACGCACAACCTGGGCGTGGTGGCCGAGATGTGCGACACGGTGGTGGTCATGTACCTGGGGCGCGTGGTGGAGGAGGGCCCGGTGGACGCCATCTTCCACAACGCCAAGCACCCCTACACCCAGGCGCTCCTCCGCTCCATCCCCAGCATCCGTTCCATCGCCCGGACGGAGCTGCCGACCATCGCCGGCTCCATCCCGCACCCCTACAACCGGCCGGCCGGCTGTCCGTTCCATCCGCGCTGTCCGGATTTCATGCCAGGGGTGTGCGACAAGGCCGAGCCCGGGCTCACGGTCGTGGGCGATGGGCAGGCGGTGAGCTGCTTCCTCTACGAACGGACGTGATGATGGGATCGCCGGTGCGTTTGCTCGAGGTCAAGGGCCTGAAGAAGTTCTTCCCCATCCGCCGCGGGGTCATGCAGCGCGTGGTCGGCCACGTCCGCGCCGTGGATGACGTGAGCTTCTTCGTGGAGAAGGGCGAGTGCCTGTCGCTCGTGGGCGAGAGCGGCTGCGGCAAGACCACGACCTCCCGCTGCATCCTGCGGGCGATCCCTCCCACGGCGGGCGAGATCCTCTTCCGCCCGGAGAGCGGGACGGTGGTGGACGTGGCGAAGCTGTCCAAGGGGGAGCTCCGGCCGCTCCGCCGCCAGATGCAGATGATCTTCCAGGATCCCTTCTCGTCCCTCAATCCGCGGCGCACGCTCCTCGACATCGTGGCCGAGCCCCTGGTGGCCAACGGGATCGGCAGCCGCCAGGAGCGGCTCGACCGCGTGGCGGAACTGCTCAAGCTGGTGGGCCTCCGGCCCGAGTACATGCGCCGCTACCCGCATGCCTTCTCGGGCGGCCAGCGCCAGCGCATCGGCATCGCGCGCGCCCTGGCCCTGAACCCCAGCCTGGTCGTGGCCGACGAGCCGGTCTCCGCCCTCGACGTCTCGGTGCAGGCGCAGATCCTGAACCTCATGCTTCGCCTGCAGGATCAGCTCGGCCTCACCTACCTCTTCGTGGCCCACGACCTCTCCGTCGTGAAGCATGTGAGCGACCGGGTGGCCGTCATGTACGTCGGCCGCATCGTGGAGATGGCGCCCACCGCGCCGCTCTTCGCCACGCCCAAGCACCCCTACACCGAGGCGCTGATGTCGGCCGTCCCCAAGCCGGACCCGCGGCTCCGCTCGCAGCGGATCGTCCTGGAGGGCGAGGTCGCCGACCCGGCCAATCCCCCCTCCGGCTGCTACTTCCATCCCCGCTGCCGGTACGCCGTGGACGCCTGCCGGACCGAGACCCCGCAGCTCCAAGAGATCCAGCCCGGCCACTTCGTCAGCTGCCATCGGGCCGCCGACCTCAACCTGAAGGGTATCGTGGCGTGAGTGGAAGCCGGCTGGTGTACTCCACCAGCGGCGGGCGTGTCCGGCCGCCCGACGAACGCACCACCCGGTCCGATCGCCCGGCGGCCAAACCGCGGAGTCCCCAACGACGGCGTGATTCGCATCTTCCGGGAGCGGGGTGGGCGGAACGGCAAGGTGGTGACCGTCATCCGGGGTCTGCCGTCGGGTCGCGGCGCTTCTCACCCTGGCCGCCGACCTGAAGCGGCTCTGTGGTGCCGGCGGCGCCGTGAAAGATGGGGCACCCTGGAGATTCAGGGGGATCATCGCGAGCGGCTGGCCGAACGGCTGCGGGCCCTCGGGCCATCCCGTGAAACTCGCCGGTGGTTAGAAGAATGGATGACGACGCCCGTCGGATTGGCCCGGCGGCGCGTGCGAGCAAAGGAGCGGGGAATTGAAGCCTTCCGACGGCAGCAAGACCCAGGGCTGGACCTGGGACGCGGCGCTCTGCGGGATCGTCCCGCCGATGATCTCTCCGCTGAACGAGACCGGCGAACTCGACGGGGACGCCCTGAAGGTTTTGATAGAACATATCCTGGGCGGCGGGTGTAGCGGCCTGTTCATCCTGGGAGGCTGCGGGGAGGGTGCCTGGCTGACGAGCGGGCAGCGGGCCTCCGTGGTCCGCGGCGCCGTGTGGGCCGCCGCCGGACGGGTGCCCGTGCTGGTCGGGGTCATGCTTCCGGCGACGGGCCCCGCCGTGGAGGCGGCGCGCCAGGCGGCGGACGAGGGCGCCGACGCCCTCGTCGTGGGCTCGCCGTATTACCTGGGCGTGGATGCCGCCGCGCAGCAGCGCCACGTGGAGGCGATCCTGGGTGCCGTCTCCCTTCCGGTCTTGCTGTACAACATCCCGCAAGCGACGCACAACCCCCTGGCGCCCGAAACCGTCACCCGGCTGGCCGAGGATCCGCGGATCCTGGGGATCAAGGACTCGGCGGGGGACTTCGAGGCGTTCCAGGGGTTCCTGGCCATCAAGAAGCGGCGGGCCGCCTTCCGGGTTTTGCAGGGGAACGAGCACTTCGCGTCGGCCAGCCTGCTCCTGGGCGGCGACGGGCTGGTCCCCGGCATGGCGAATTTCGCGCCGGCCCTCTTCGTGGCACTGCACCGCGCTGCGGCGAAAGGCGACGCCGCCGGCCTGCGCACGACTGCAGGAAGCCGATCACCGACCTGTGCACCCTGCACACCCACGGCCACTGGCTGCCCGCCCTCAAGGCCGCCTGCGCCATGCTGGGTCTGGGGAATGGCGTCCCGTCCCCGCCCCTGCTTCCGGCCACCGAAGAGCAGCGGCGGGCGATCCGGGCCATCCTGGCTCGTCACGATGTGCTCCGGTCACAACCGGAGAAGGCGACGCCCCGCTGACCTCGCAACTCCGTCCACCTCCCCCGATCCGCCGTGGGGTCCTTCTGGCGACGGAGAGGTTCCGGGGTGGGGCGGCGAACGACGCCTCGCTCGCGGCCGAGTGGATTAGTCCCTGCCCTCGGCCGGGGTGTCGGCGCTCCTGTGCGCCCGGACCGCCTCCTGCTCTTGCGCGGCGAGAAGGCACCCCTCCAGGCAGGCCGGACGGCAACTGCCATCGCACGGCTCCACGTGGATGGTGACCGTCGCCTCGGACAGATGTGCCTTGAGGTCGCGGGTGATGGCATCGGCGAGGCGGTGCGCCCGCTCGACCGTCAGGTCCTTGTCCACCACCACGTGAAGTTCGATGAAGCGGGCGGCGCCCGCCTTTCGTGTGCGCAAGTGGTGGAAGCCGCGCACGGTCGGGGTCAGGGCGCTCACGCGCTCCCGGATCCAGGCGATCTCCTCTGGCGGCAGGCTGGCATCCAGCAGGTCCCGCCCGGACTCCCTGGTGAGCTTCCAGGCGGCGCGGACGATGAGCAGCGCCACCGCGATGGCGGCCACCGGATCCAGCCAGAGCAGATCGGTCCCCGGAAGGACCCGTTTCCCCACCAGGATCAGCGCCAACCCGACCATCACGCCCGCGGACGTGTAGACGTCGGTGCGCAGATGCCAGGCATCGGCCTGGAGCGCGACGGAGTCCGTCTCCCGGCCGACCTTGAAGAGCAGCTCCGAGACGCCGATGTTGACCACGGACGACACGAACATGACGGCCACGCCCCACCCGACGGCCCCCAATCGGCTCGGGGGCGAGCAGCTTGTGAACGGCCTCGTAGACGATCCAGCCCGCCGCCAGGAAGATGAGGAGCGCCTCGACCGTTCCCGAGATGTTCTCGACCTTCCCGTGGCCGAACGGATGCTCCGCGTCCGCACGCTTGTTGGAGGTCTTGACCGCAAACAGGGCGATGACGGCCGCCAGCAGGTCCACGCCGGAGTGGATGGCCTCGGAGATCACCGACACCGAGCCGATGGCGAGCCCGACGATCAGCTTCCCCGCCACCAGCGTGGTGTTGGAGATGACCGACAACCAGGCCACCGCCGACTTCTGCCGCTGTGCGTCCATCCGATCCCCCTGCTTGACGGAAACCCGCGGAACGCCGGCGCGTCCCTCGGGATTCGCCAAAAAAAGAACCCGCGGAACGGTTCGTCCCACGGGATCACAACCCCCGCTGCCTCTCCACGAAGGCCCGGCTGCACCCCGGGATGACCGGGGTCGCCTGCTCTTTACGAAATACAGCCTAAAGGATCATTGGCCGAGTGTCAACCTCACCTTCTGACGCGGCGCCCGCCGACGACTATTTCGCTGCCAGGACGAGATTGGGCAGCCAGAGGGCCAAACTGGGCACGTAGGTCACCACCGCAAGTGCGATGATCAATGCCGCCACAAACGGCCACACCTCCCGAGAAAATTCGGCGATAGAGATATGGCTCAGGGCGCAGACCACGTACATGATCGTCCCGACTGGTGGGGTGATGGTCCCGATCATGATGTTGAGGACGAAGACGATGCCGAAGTGGACCAGGTCGATGCCGGCGTGCTCCAGGATCGGAAGAAGGACCGGGACGGCCATGATCATGACGGCCAATCCCTCCATGAAGCAGCCCAGGATGAGCATGGCGATGTTGATGAGCAGGTACAGCTCCCACTGCGCGAGGTTGGCGTTCTCGACTAGGGCCAGGACCTTCTGTGGGGCCAGCTCGTAGGTCAGCACCCAGCTGAACGGCTGGGCGGCGGACATGATGATCAGGATGGAGGCCGTCCCGACGACCGACTCGGTGATGATGCCGGTCAGATCGCGCCAGCCGATCTCCCGATACACGAAGCAGCCGAGGCAGAGGGCATAGGCCGCGCCGGCTGCCGCCGCCTCGGTCGGGGTCATGATTCCGCCGATGATGCCGCCCAGGATGATGGCGGGCATGCCCATGGGCGGGATCGCGTCCACGGTAGCCCGGAGCAGTTCCCGCCAGCTCGCCCGCGCCTCGCTCGGGTAACCCCGCCGCTTGGCGATGAAGTAGACGAACACCATCAGGACGATGCCCATGAGGACGCCTGGGATCGCCCCGCCCAAGAGCAGGCGGCCGATGGACGCGCTGGCGATTGAGCCGTAGATCACGAACGGAATGCTGGGGGGGATGATCGGCCCGATCGTCCCCGCCGCCCCCACGATGGCCGCTGCGAAGGGCACCCCGTAGCCGGCCTTCTTCATGGCGGGGATCAGCACGGTGCCGCTCCCCGCCGCGTCGGCCACGCCGGAGCCGGACATGCCGGCCATGATCATATTCGTCACCACGACGACGTGGGCGAGGCCGCCGCGAATGTGGCCCACCAAGGTCCTCGCGAAGCTCACCAGCCGGTCGGTGATCCCACCGGTATTCATCAGGTTGCCGGCCAGAATGAAGAACGGGATGGCCAGGAGGGGGAAGGTGTCTATCCCGCCGATCAGCCGCTGGACGAATCCCTCGAGGGGAATGCCGGGGCCGAAGGCCATGTAGGCGGCGGCCGCGATGGCCATGGACCACCCGATGGGCACACTGAGGACGAACAGGACCAGCATGACGACGAAGAGCCAGATCATCGACGCTATTTCCCTCTTCCCGTTGCGGCGCGGAGGTTGCCGAAGAAATCGCGGAGCGTATGCAGGAAGATCAGAGCGGCGGAGGCCGGCACGACGACGTACACGACGGAGTGGGGCACCTGCAGCGTGGCGGTGATCTGGGTGGCGGCAGCGGTCAGCCTCCAGCCATAGTAGGCAATGACCAGCGCGATTCCGAGCGTGCAGAGGTCGGCCAGCAGCCGCAGCCACGCCGAGGCGCGGGGGGGGAGCGATTGCAGCAGGAAGTCGATGGCGATGTGTCGCTTGCGCTTGGTACACACCACCGCCCCCATGAAAACCACCCAGATGAACGAGTACCGCGCCAGCTCTTCGGCCCACTGGATCGGACTGTTGAAGAAATAGCGCGCCAGCACGTTGGCGAACGTGGTGACGGACATCAGGACCATGAAGGTACCCGCCACGATCTCCTCGAAGTACTGCGTCGCAAGTCGCAAGACGCCCACCGCCACCCCCCTAACCGGACAGGGCGAGGCGGCCGAAGCCGCCCCGCCCCAGTTGTTCCGCTATTTCGCGGCCTCGACCACCTTCTCGTAGAAGCCCTTGCCGAACATCGGCTCGAACTCCTTCCAGGCGTCCTTCGTCCGCTCGGCGAACTCGGCCTTGTTGACGACGGTGATGACCATCCCCTTGTCCTTCAGGTCCTGCATGTTCTTCTTGTTCATCCCGATCTGGATGTCGCTCTGGAAATCGCCCGCGTCCCGCATGCTCTTCACGAAGATCTCGCGCAGTTCGGGCGAGAGGCCCTGGAAGAACTTCTCGTTGGTCACCAGGATCAGATTCATGGCCATGTGGCCGGTGAGCGCCACGTACTTCTGGACCTCGTAGAACTTATGGGAGTAGATCGTGTTGAGCGGATTCTCCTGTCCTTCCACCACGCCGAGTTGGAGCGCGGTGTACAGCTCCGAGACCGCCATCGGGGTCGTCGCGGCGCCAAGGGAGGCCAGGGCGGCCTTGGCCACCGGCGAGTCCATCGTCCGGATCTTCAACCCCTTGACGTCCTCCGGCTTCACCACCTGCTTGGTCTTGCTGGTCAGGTGCCGCTCGCCGTACCACCAGCCCATGTCCAGGATGCGGATGCCACTCTCCTTGGCGGCCTGCTCGTTCAGCTCGGCCATGAGGGGCCCGCGCGCCAGCTTGATGAGCTTGGGGTTGAGTTCGTCCTCGGTGCTCCCTTTCAGGACATAAGGCATGCTGAGCACCCCGATGGGTCCCCATCCCTTGAACTGGGCGAGCATGCTGGGGCCGGTGAGCGAGATGTGAATGACCCCGTTCCGCACCTGCTCCAACATGTCCTTCTCGCTGCCCAACTGGTTGGCGGGAAAGACGTGCACCGTGACTGCCCCGCCCGTGCGCTCTTTCATCAGCTCGGCGAACTTCACGCTCCCCTTATGATAGGACATGTCCACGACGCCCGAGTGGCCCAGCTTGACGTCCATCTTGGGAAATGCGGTCCCCGCGGACACCGGGGCGATCCACCCTGCCACTGCGACCACCATCGCCACGACACCGATCACCATCAATTTGTTCCGCCAGCCCCTGGACATGTTGTCCTCCTCTCCTGCTGCAACTTGTCGGTTAACTGCGACCACGCCGCAACGCTTGCGACCGCGATGTGGTGAGTTGGCGACGCCCCCCGCCCCTCGCGGGTCGTCCGCCTTCGCCTCCCAGCGTCGGTGTCGACGCCTTCCCGGCCCTCCGCCCGCCCGGAGGTGGTCCGGTTCCGGCCTGTCGCCGGCCCGGCGTGTTGGTCTCGACCCCCGCCCCTGCAGGGCCGAAGTAACCCCGGAGCGACTGCGCCTTCGCCAGCCGCATGTGCTCGCGCATCAGACCGGTGGCGCGCTCGATCTCCCCCTTGAGGAGGAGCCCGACCAACCGGAGGTGGATCGCCAGGAAACGCTGCGGGCCGCCCGCCGTACGATTGCCGAACCCGGCGAACATCTTGAACTGATCCCGCAAGTTTTCGAACAGGGACAGGATACGCGCATTCCCCGCCGCCCGGATCAGCTCGGTGTGCAGCGCCACGTCCGCAGCGACCGCCGGACCCACATCACCGCCCTCCAACGCCACTCCGGCCTGCTCGAGCTGGCGCTCGAGGCCGCGCAGCGTCTCCGTCGAGAGGTGGGCCGCGCCGCACTGCAGCGCGTAGCACTCCAGCGCTTCCCGGAGGTCGAAGAGTTCTTCGATGTCTTGCCGGGTGAACCGCCGGACGCGCGTCCCCACGTGGGGGATCGTGTCCACCAGGCCATTCTGCTGAAGCCGGATCAGGGCCTCGCGCACGGGCGTGTCGCTGACCTCGAGCGTCCGGGCAAGGTCCTGGATGCGCAGCCAGTCCCCGGGCTTCAGCCTATCGGTTTGAATCCAATCCCAGATGCGTTGATGGACGCGATCCACAAGCGTGAGAGGGGCGATCGGCTCGGTGGAAATCTGCGCGGTGGGCATGGCGGCTGTGCCGGCTCCTTCGGTGGCGAGGGACGCTTGGTCCCCGTTCGGTCCCGCAAGGTGGCGGCACTATATGATGTATTATATATAATGTCAACGCGTCGCAACCCCAGCCGATACCGGGCCGCAACCGCGTGACGCCGCTGACCAGGGACCGGTGCCTCGGCCCACGTCGGCGGGTTACCCGCAGACCCCGTATTGCACGCCCAGGTCTTCCAGCAGTTCGGCTTGCATCTCGGTGATCGGCAGGCCGGAGGCGACCTTCGACTGGAGGTGGATCAGCATATCGGCCTTCTTCTTGGGAAGCTCCCCGGCCTCGGCCTTTTTGAGAAGCGCCGTCAGGATCTCATGGCTGTCCATCGCGGAGTACCCTCCTCGATCGGCCGTGGGCTACAGAGCCGTGAACCCGCCGTCCACCACGAACACACCGCCGGTGCAGTAGCTCGCCTCATCCGAGGCGAGGAACGCCACCATCGGCGCGACCTCGTCGAAGCGACCGATGCGCCCCAGGGGAATCTTGGGCGTGAGGCGCTGCTGGCGCGCCGCGAGATCGACCGCCTCGCTGTCGGGCGGCGTCTCCATGGCCCCCGGCGCCACGACGTTGACACGGATGCCGCGCGGAGCGTACTGCACCGCAAGGGAGCGCGCGAAGGCGTGAAGGCCCCCCTTGCTGGAGGTGTAGGCGGGGTTCTGAAACGCAGACCCGACGAGGGCCACGATTGATCCGGTGATCACCACGGCTCCGCCACGGCCCTGCGTCAGCATCTGTCGGATTCCCGCCCGGCACACCAGGAAGGCACCGCGAAGATTGATCGCGTGCGTGTCTTCCCAAGTAGAGAGCTCCTGCTCGTGGATCGGCTTATCGAGCGCATGGAGTTGTGTCCCCGCATTCGACACCACGATGTCGAGACGGCCGAACGCCTTGACCGTCTCCGCCACGGCTCGGTCCGCATCCGCCTCCCTCGACACGTCCCCGCAGATCGCGAGGGCGCGCCCCTGGGCGTCGCGGATCTCCCGGACGGTCCGTTCCACGGTTGCCGCCGTGCGTCCCATCACGCCGACCGCGGCGCCTTCCCGCGCCATCAACCGCGCGGAGGCCGCGCCGATTCCGCTTCCCGCCCCGGTGATCAAGGCCACCTTGTTCGTGAACCGCATGGACACCTCCTGGTGAAGCGATCCGCCACCAATCAACGGGCGGCGGGTCACGGGTTAGCTAGACAGCTTCGACAATCGTCCGAGCCAGCGCTGCGCCGCACCCCTGGACCGCGGCATGCTGTTTCGCATCCTTGAGCGAGCCGTCGGGCGCGAACGCCTCGGCCGCGTTGGGCACCGCGACCTGCTCGGGAATCGTGAGCACTCGGATGTTCTGCAGGATGGCCCGCACGTGCACCAGCCCCCGCAGGCCGCCCAGGGCGCCGGGGGAGGCGCTCATCAGCGCGGCCACCTTGCCGTCGAAACAGTTGAGCGGCGCCTCGCCCGCCACCGGCCGCGAGACCCAGTCGATCGTGTTCTTGAGAAGAGGAGTGATCGAGCTGTTATGCTCCGGCGCCGAGATCAGCAACCCCTGGTTTGCCAGGAACAAATCCTTGAGCTTTCGCGCATGGGCGGGCAAGCCGTCCCGCTCCTCCAGGTCGCCGTCATAGAGCGGCAGCGGGTAGTCTCGGAGGTCGATCAGCGTCACGTCGGCGCCGGCAGCCCGTGCGCCGGCGGCGGCGATGGCCACCAGCCGCTTGTTGAAGGAGCCGGAGCGCGCGCTCCCGGCGAAGGCAAGAATGCGTGGTGCCGTGCCCATGTGTCCTCCCCCTCTCCCGTGTCGAGCCGTGTCGAGGCGCGCCGCTGCGACCCCTATGCTTGCGGGCGGTGATCGTGGGCCGCCAGGAAAGCCGTCATCGCCCGGCTAAACGCCGCTGCCTGTTCCAGGTTGGACAGGTGCGAGGCGGATTTCAGGACGACGAGCTCCGACCCCGCGATCCGCTCGTGGATCGCCCGGGCGGCGGCCACGGGCGTCCCGGGGTCGTCTTCGCCCACGATGATCAAGGTGGGGACGGACAGCGCCGTCAGGCGATCGGTCAGGTCGAGCGCCTTGATCGCATGGCAGCAACCGATATACCCCTCCGGCTTCGTCCCCCGGATCATGGCGCGCACCGGCTCGACGACCTCGGGTTGCTGGGCGAGGAACGGTGCCGTGAACCAGCGGCTGATGGTCGGCTCGACATGAGGTAGCATGCCCTCGGCCGCGGCCAACCGGATCCGCTCGTCCCATACCGGGCGGGCCTCCGCGGGAATGCGGCTGGAGGTGTCGCACAGGACGAGGCTCCGGAGCATTGCCGGCTGCTTCAGGGCCAGCACCTGGCCGATCATGCCGCCCATCGAGAGGCCGACGAAATGGGTCCGCTCGATCCCCAGCCCGCGGAGGAACGCCACCGCGTCGTCCGCCAATTGGTCGAGCGAGTACGGGCCGGCCGGCGCATCGGTCCCACCGTGTCCGCGCGTGTCGTATCGCAGGACCCGGTAGCGGGCCGCCAGGGCGGCCGCCTGCGGCTCCCACATGGCCAGGTTCGTCGCCAGGGAATGGCTCAGCGTGACGACCGGCGCCGAGGCGGGGCCGTTCAGCGTGTAGTGGATGCTGATTCCGTTGGCGGTGATACGCATGCGCGTCTCCTCGTGCGAAGCAACACCCGCGTCCGGCGGTTGGTTTCCATCCCGCTTCGTGATGCTGACCCTAATTACGGTGACGTATCGCCAGTCCCCCGGACCGCATTATACCGACGAATCGCTCACCCGGTCGAGTTGGGCTTGATGGTAGCGGCCGAGTGTGAGCTGCGCGGCGAGGCTCCCCACCAGCGCGAGGAACATATCCCACTGGGTGTCCCAGGCGTCGCCCTGCGTCCCGAGGAACGCGGTTCCGGTCTCGGGGGACGTCAGCAGCGCCGCCCACCATTCGATCAGCTCGTAGCATGCACTGATTGCGATGCAGACGCAACAGACCAGAAAGAACAACCACTTTCCCGGCCGCAGCGGAGACATTCGGAGCAGGATTTCCCGGGCCAGGATCGCCGGCACGAACCCCTGGGCGAAGTGTCCGACGCGGTCGTAGTGGTTGCGGGACAAAGTCAGCGTGTCGCGGAGCCAGTTGAACAGGGGCACCTCTGCATAGGTGTAGTGCCCGCCGATCACAAGGATGATGGCGTGCAGCCAGATCAGCACATAGGCAAGCGGCGTGAACGGGAAGCGGCGATAGCTCACGACAAGCAGAGGAACGCCGACGATCACCGGCATCACCTCGAGCCACCAGGTGGCGACCTCCCGCGGATTGATCCGGGACCAGACGAACACGGCAGCCAGGCTACCGCCGAGCACGTACAGGTAGCCGGGAGTGCGCGCGCGCTCCACTATTCTTCCACCGCTTGGTCTTCGAGGGAATAGTAGAGGCCGCCCACGACGGACGCCACGACCGCGAGCAGGCCCGCCATGTAGATCAAAGCTCCGATGGCTTGGTCCCAACTCAGCAGGTGGAGCTTGCCCAGCAGCCAGGTCCAGTCATGGAGCACGTCCGCGCCGCCCAGGAGTGGCAGGGCCCGGGCGCGTGCGTCCTTGACGTACACCGAAACATTGAACAGACTCTGGCCCACCCAGAACAGCGTCACCATTCCGGACCAGCGCTGGTGATGCCAGAGGAAATAGCCCGTGACGAGGGCGGGGATCAGGACCTGCAACAAGCTACCACCCAGGATACCGATGAATTCCCCGAAGAACCCGAAGATCACATGGCCCGCCTCGTGAAAGACGAGGTCCACCCCGTCCAGAAACCGGTAGGTCTTGGGATTGACGGCGCAGACGACCCCGTAGAGGCCGACGAGCCCGATGAGGCCGGCCTTGAAATAATTGAGTCGCGGGCGGATAGCCGGTGGCGTCGGGCGGAGCGGCGATCTGAACGGCGTGACGGGCCGCCTGGGTTGCGGGGACTGTGGCGCCGGCCGCCCCTGGAGATCACTCATCGCCCCGCCAAGCTCCCCAGGCCAAGAGGAGCCAGCCCGCGATGAACGCCGCGCCGCCGATCGGCGTGATGGCACCGAGCGCCCGCACCCCTGTCAGGCACATGGCGTACAAGCTGCCGGAGAACAAAAACACGCCGACCACGAACAGCCAGCCCGCCGCTCGAACAGCGCGCGACGTCCAGCGACCCGCCGCCCAGCCGACGGCCAAGAGGCCAAGCGCATGGAAGAGCTGATACCGGACCCCCGTCTCGAAGACCGCGAGCATCTCTGGGGCGAGCCGTGCCTTCAACGCATGTGCCCCGAAGGCCCCGGCGGCAACCCCAACGGCTCCGAGTACGGCCCCGATGAGGACGAAAGTTCCGTCCACGTCCCTTTCTTTCACGCCCACGACGCCCTCTCAACAACGCGAAACCGTTTTCTTGGCGCTTCGCGCATTCTACGGTCTTGCAAAGCGCAAAGACAAGAGTTTTCCCGGGAGCTTCGGCGAATAGCGGAAAAGGCAACGGGGGCATGCCCGTCGTGGACATGCCCCCGTTTCGTTCTCGCTGACCGCTGAAAGCTGATCGCTGACCGCTGCTCCTAATACCTCCCCGCCGATCCCAGCACGTTCGTGTTCTTGTGCTTGATGACCTCCATCAACTCCTTTCGCGCCGGGCCGAGGTACTTGCGCGGGTCGAACTCCTTCGGGTTCTCGATGAACACCTTGCGGATGATGGCGGTGACCACCATCCGGCCGTCGGTGTCGATGTTGATCTTGCAGACCGCCGAGCGGGCGGCGTCGCGGAGCTGCTCTTCCGGCACGCCTGCGGCGCCCTCGAGCTTGCCGCCGAATTCGTTGATCATGGCCACGTACTTCTGGAGCACGGAGGAGGCCCCGTGGAGCACGATGGGGAAGCCGGGCAGCTTCTTCTCGACCTCCTTCAAGATGTCGAAGCGTAGCGGCGGGACGGTCTCGCCGGGTTTCAGCTTGAACTTGTAGGCCCCGTGCGAGGTCCCGATGGAGATCGCCAGGCTGTGCACGCCGGTCCGGCCCACGAAGTCCTGAACCTGCTTTGGGTCGGTGTAATTGGACTTCTCGGCCACCACGTCGTCCTCGATGCCGGCCAGGACGCCCAGCTCGCCCTCGACGCTGACGTCATACTGATTTGCGTAATCCACCACCTGCTTGGTGAGCTTGATGTTCCCCTCGTACGGCAGATGCGAGCCGTCGATCATCACCGAGGAGAAACCGGACTCGATACACGACTTGCACAGCTCGAAGGAGTCGCCGTGGTCCAGGTGGAGGGTGATGGGGATCTTGGAGCCCATCTCCTTGGCCATCTGCACCGCGCCCATCGCCATGTAGCGAAGGAGGGTCTGGTTGGCGTAGTCCCGCGCCCCCTTGGACACCTGGAGGATCACCGGCGATTTGGACTCGACGCAGCCGATGATGATCGCCTGGAGCTGCTCCATGTTGTTGAAGTTGTACGCGGGGACGGCGTAGCCGCCCTCCATGGCCTTCTTGAAGACTTCCTTGGTGTTCACCACACCGATCTCGTGGTACGGCGCCTTCATCTGCTTCTCCTTTCTCGCAAAGCGGCAGGGCGAAACAACTCGATTCCCAAGACGAAGTCTGCTATCGCCGGGTTCCATAGCTTGATCTGACTATGCGCTCTTTACGGTCCGGGGACAAGACGAAACCGCATCAGGTCTGCTTCCAGGGACCAATTCTCCCGGAGGATTCGTGGAAACCCCAGACCGCACCCATCGAGCAGGTTCGCGTCTCGGCTCGTTCCTAATCCACCATCGCCACGGCGCGCACAGGCGAGCCGTCGGCGCCTTCGACGGGAAGCGGCAGGGCCACGAACCGGCACCGCGGAGCGCCGATCTGGTCGAGGTTGGTCAGGTACTCCACGACGGTGATCCCGGCCGGGAAGAACGCCTGATGTGTCGTGTTGTCCTCGCGCGTCAGCCTCTTCTGCGGTTCGAACGTCATCGTCCGGACGCAGTAATCCGGCGGGTAATCGTACCCGACCGCCTTCACCTTGCGTTGAATCAGCCAGTCGCAGGCGCTCTGTCCGGTATAAGGAGCGTCGCGCCAGAACTTCTCCGTCTCCACACTCACCCGCTTGGGCCAGTCGGTGCGAAGGAGCACGATGTCCCCGGCTTTCACGTGTTGCCCCTGTAGCTCCAGGTCCGCCGCCGTCACCTCGCCGTTCTCGGGGACGTGCGTCAGATCCACGACCGCCGCCTCGCCCACCCACTGATCCACCGGCATCTGGGTGATGTGCTTCGCACCGGGGAGGAAGTGGAGCGGGGCATCCACGTGCGTGAACGCATGGCAGTGGATCGTGAGGACCGTCACGTTGAACAGATCACCCCTGGCGTGGGCGGCCTTCAGTTCTGTGGCAACCTTCCAGCGAAAGTGCGGTTTGATTGGAAAAGTCAGGTCAATGACACGCATAGTCGAGGCTCCGCATGAAATTGCCTTCCAGCGATCAGCGAACCGACTGGAAGAGGTTGGGAATCGCCATCACCATTCCCGGCCAGTATGTCGAAAGGGCCAGGACCGCGAGCAGAGCGATCAAGAGCGGCGTGACCTCTCGAATTACCGCGTCGATCGGGACCGCTGCCATCTCTGCCGACATGAACAACAGATAACCGACCGGAGGTGTCAGGAGTCCGATCATCAGGTTGAGCACCACAACGAGTCCGAAGTGGACTGGGTCGATATGAACGTGCTTGATCAGCGGCATGAAGACCGGGATGAAGATCAGCATTCCGGCCAGCGGATCCATCAGACATCCGACGACCAAGAAGAACAGATTCAGCAGCAGCAGGATCATCCAGGGACTCTGCGTGAGGGCCGTGACCCCCGACACCACCACCTCGCCGATGCGGAGGTTGGCCACCAGCCAGCCCATGACACCGCTGGCCCCCACGATGATCATGATGACCGCCGTGCCCACGGCCGTCCGGCAGAAGATACCAGGAAGGTCGCGCACTTTGAGTTCGCGGTGGATGCCAAAACCCACCACGAGACTGTAAACCACCGCCAGGACACCGGCCTCCGTCGGCGTCACGACCCCGGTGACGATGCCCCCCAGGATGATGACCGGCGCCATCAGGGCCCAGGACGCGCGGCGCGTGGCCGTCACCAACTCCCGCCAGGTGCTGCGCATCTGGACGGGATAGCCCCTGCGACGGCTGATGATGTACGTCACCGCAAAGAGATACACCCCCATCAGCAGACCGGGGATCACCCCGGCAAGGAATAACGATCCGACGGACACCTCGGCCACGACCGCATAGATGATCATGGGAATACTGGGCGGGATGATCGGGCCGATCGTGGCGGCGGCCGCGGTGACGGCGGCCGCGAAGTCGGCACCGTACCCCTGGCGCTTCATGGCGGGAATCAGGACGGAGCCGGTTGCACTCGCATCGGCCAGCGCGGTCCCGGAAAATCCGGCCATGATCACGTTCGTCACGATGACCACATACGCCAGCCCGCCCCGGATGTGGCCGACCACCGCCGTGGCGAAGGCGACCAGCCGCTGAGTGATTCCCGCCGCGTTCATCAACTCGCCCGCCAGGAAGAAGAACGGGATGGCGAGTAGCGGGAAATTGTCGACGCCCGCGACCATCTGGTGCGGGATGACCATGAGCGGGATGCCGCCGCCCGCGAACACCAGGAAGCCCGCGGATGCGAGCCCCATCGCAAAGACGATGGGCATTCCCGCCAGGAGGAGGACGAAGAATGTGCCAAAGAGAAACACAAGGCTCACGGATTGCCTTCCCCCTTTTTCTGCGGTCGCTCCGAGCGCACCAGCAGCCCGCCGACGAGGCCCAGGAGCATCAAAGATGCCCCCACAACCACGGAGAGGTACGTGTATTTGACCGAGAGATTGATAGTGATGAAGGTTGAGCTGGTGGAGTGGACGATTTCGTACGCATGATAGACGAGAAGGATCAGGAATCCGGCCACACCCAAGGTAACGGCCGCGCCAGTCCCGACTTGCACCGGGCGCGGAAGGCGCTCGACCAAAAAATCAAACCGGATGTGGCTGCCGCGGACGACGGCCGCGGCAGCCCCGATCCAGACAACCCAGACAAACAGCAGGCGTGCCACCTCTTCGGTCCAGGGCACGAACATCAACCCCGTATACCGGCTCGTCACCTGGAGGACTCCCACCACAAGCAGCACGAACAGGAGAAAGCCAGCCGTCCACTCCAAGAGCACTCGAAGCCAGCGCATTGGCCCCCTCACCGGGTGTTCTTGATACGCTCCAGAACGTCCTTGCCGAATTTCTTCACATACTCCTCGGCCGTGGCGTCCGCCACGATCTTCTGGAGGGCCTCCCGGTCGGGGTTTTCCTCGATCTGCATGCCGGCCGCCTTCATCTTCGCAAGGGCCTCCACGTCGAACTGACGATTCAGCTTTCGCTCCCACACCGTCGCTTCCTGCAGGGCCTCGAAGAGCACCTTCTGGTGGTCCGGCTTCAGGTCCTGGAACTTCTTGAGGTTCATCACGACGACGTTCGTCGTGTACGCGTGATACGTCAGGGACATGTACTTCTGGACCTCATGGAACTTGGATGAGTAGATGTGGGCGATGGGGTTCTCCTGGCCGTCCACCGCCCCCGTCTTGAGCGCCAGGTAGACCTCCGTGAAGGGCATCGGGACCGGATTGGCGCCCAGCAGCCGGAAGGCCTGGAGGTGCGCCGGATTCGGGGTCGTCCGCAGCTTCAGGCCCTTGAGATCCTCGGGCGTCTTGATCGGGCGCTTGTTGTTCGTCACATTCCGAAAGCCGATCTCCAACCCGCCCAGGACCTTGAAACCGTGTTTCTCGAGATGCCGCCGCATCTCGGCCCCGATCGGACCGTCGAGCACCTTGTAGACATGATCGAAATCGCGGAAGAGGTATGGTAGATCGAACACATTCAATTCCGGCGAGAAGCTCGTGAAGAACGGGTTCCCCGTCATGCCCATGTCAATGGTGCCAAGCTTCACGCCCTCCATCACCTTGGGGTCGTTCCCGAGCTGGCCTGCCGGGAAGAGGTCGATCTGAATCGCGTTGCCGGTCTTCTGCGTCACCTTCTTCGCGAACTCCTCCGCCGCCAGCGTCTGGGCGTCTCCGAGCCCGATCGTGTGCGCGAAACGAAGCTTCATCTGGGCGTCCGCCACCCCGGCGAAACCTGCTACGGCAACACACACGAGAAACAATCCGAACCAACGCTTCACGCTTCGCATAGTCGTCCTCCTCTGTTTCGGATCTGTGCCCGGGATTGGGTGCTGCCGTGAGCTGGTCCGACACGCCAGCGATCGCGGAACGGTAGCCCGCCAATGGTCTCAACTCAACCCGAAAGTCTCTTCCATCTCCCGCCGCAGCCGCCACAGCACCGAGTCCGTTGGTGGCTCGACCATCTCTGCTGCGATCACGGTGCCGGCCGGGACGTCCCGGAGCAGGCGGTTGCCGGCCATCAGGTAGAAGGGAATCGGGCTGGCTCCGGTCGCCGCTCGGGCGGGAACCAAGAGGCCGTCAATGCCATCGATCTGGTGATGGTGCCCCGTGGCCTCGAGGACGGTCCCCGTCTTGAGCGGCTTGTTGGTCCTCCCGACCACGTCGAAGCGAGGCTGCATGTCGTCCGGCCCCGAAGATCTGCCGTGGAGCACGGCAGACAGCACCGTCGTCGCCGACTCGACCCCCAGCAAGTGTGACGGCCGGTAGATCATCGCCGCGCCGCCGGACCGGCTCACGACGTGCCCCTTTGCCCGCAGGACCTCCCAGGTCTTCTTGTCCTCGCACCGGACCACCACGAACACGCCACCGGCAAAGCCTGCCTCGTCCGGACGCCGGAGCGAGTTGACCACGTCCACACGCCCCGTCCCGTGGAGAATTCCACCCATCTCGGTCGGGACGAGCACGTCCGCGATCTCCGGTGTGCGTGCGATGGGCGCGTGGAAGGTCGGCACATCCGGGGCAAGTCCCGTGGCGTTGGCCACCAGTCCCATCTCTATGAGGTCCGGGACCGTGTGCTGGGGGATCGCCGTCAGCGCTTCGGCCCGCGCCTGGAGCACACTCCTCACATCCCGCGCGCCGAACTCCCAGAGGGCATCCACCGCTGTACCATCGGCGACCCGGTCCAGGCTTGTCACCCGTTTCTTGGCAGAGTCGTACACGAAGTCGTATTCGCTGGTCTTGCCGGCGCAGAGAATCTCCAGCCCGAGGACCCGCGCCCACACAACGAGCTGCATCAGCAGGCTCGGCTGGTCCCCGTCCACCGGCGTATAGACGAGTCCGGCCGCCTTCGCCCGGCGGTGGAACAGCGGCCCGACGACGGAATCGGGCTCTTTCGAGACCATGGCGACGTGCTTCCCGTTCTTGAGGGCTGCATCGGCATGAACAGCCGCGGCTTCGGGAGCGCCTGTCGACTCTACCACGATGTCAATTGGCAGTTGCACCAGCATAAGAGCGTCGTTCGACACCACGACCTTCCCGGCGGCCAGCGCCGCCTGGGCGGCCGCCAGGTTGTCGCAGATCCGGATCGCGTCCTCGGGCAGGCCTGCGTGCCGGAAGGCCGCCACCCCCCGCTCCTCCCGCCGGGCGTAGACGGCGGACACGACGAGGCCCGGCGTGCGGCACGACTGTGCCAGGAACGACAGGCCGTACTCCCCGGCCCCCATCAACAGGACGCGGACGGTGCGATCTTTGGCTGAGCACTGCAGTGTCTCCAGGTACATGCGGACCTCCGTCTGCTCGTTTGAACACGGCGCGTCAGTAGGCAAGCAAAATTTGCCACACCGGCGCAATCCTTGCTCGTTCCCTCCGCGCGCGCCGAAGCATGGCGCCACCGACAACAAGTGATTACTTGAGGGGTTGGCGGCCCGATGCGCCCAAAGCCAGAGATGGCATCGCCCTTGCTTTAGCTATAGGGCACGAGACCACGAAGAACTCAGCGACCGTCAACCCGCTGGCAAAGGAGAGGAGGTAACCAGTAGAAACTCCGCCGGAGCTATTTCCAAAAATTGAATATTGGCAGCACCGATCGCAGGGCAAGAGACGCCTGCGACTTCTAGCCCCCGAGAGGGGATAGCCGCCCACCAGATGTGCTCTGGTGGGCGTTGCTGTTTTCGCAACCTCTACCCATCGTGCCCTTCACCGATCTGCGTGCGCCTTCACGATCGTTCGCCGCGCACCAAGTGGCGTCCTGCGAGTCGCCACAAGGCCGTGAGACCGGGCAGCGCGAAACAGAAGAGCGCCAGCGTGGCGATTGTCCCGGCGAGGGGATTCGACCAGAACACCAAGAGGGACCCCTTGGACAGAATCATGGACTGGCGGAACGCATCCTCTGCCCGATCGCCCAGGACCATGGCCAGGACCAACGGCGCGACCGGGTACTGTAGTCGGCTCATGAAATAGCCGATGACTCCGAAGCCGAGCATCATCCAGAGGTCGATGGTGGAGGACCCCACGGTCCAGGTGCCGACCAGGCAGACGATGACGATGAGCGGCCCCGTGATGGTGAACGGCGCGCGCAGGATCGCCGCGAAGAGCGGGACCGTGATTAGAACCATGATCACGCAGACCACATTCGAGACGTACATCGAGGCGATCAGGCCCCAGACGAAGTCCGGCCGTTCGGCGAAGAGCGCCGGGCCCGGCGTAAGCCCCCAGATCATGAGGCCGCCCAGGAGCACCGCTGCCGTCGCGGAACTGGGAACCCCGAGCGCTAGCATGGGTAGCATGGCCGCGCACCCTGCCGCCTGGTCGGACACCTCGGAGCACACCAGCCCCTCGGGTTCCCCCTTGCCGAAGCGGGCCCCGGCCCTGGAGAAGCGCCGGCCGATTCCGTAGCTCATGAAGGTCGCGGCAGTCGGCCCGCCGGGCGTGATTCCCATCCAGACGCCGATGAGGGCGCTGCGCAGGAGCGCGATCCAGTATCGCGGCCAGATGAGGGCGGCCCTGAGGACCTCCCGCGGGCTCAGGCGCGAGGCAACCGGCTCCACCGTTCCCGCCGGCTCCTGCATCGTCTGGCATAGCTCCCCGATTCCGTAGAGCCCGATGACGACCACGAGCAGGCTGATGCCGCGGCTCAGTTCGGGGAACCCGTACGTCAGCCGCATCGAGCCGGACACGGTGTCCATGCCGATGGACGCCCAGGCGAACCCGAGCCCGATCGAGACGATCGTCTTGATCGGGGAGCCGCCGCCGAAGGCGACGAAGCTCCCGAACGCCAGCATGAAGACGGTGAAATACTCGACCGGCGAGAACTGGAGGGCGAAGCGGGTGGCCCACGAGGAGAGGATCGTGACCGTCGCCACCCCGAACAGGGCGCCGAAGCCGGACGACAGGAAGGCCGTCGTCAGCGCCTCGGTAGCCCGCCCCGCCTTGGCCATCGGGTGCCCGTCGAAGGTCGTGGCCACCGACGACGGCTCGCCCGGAATGTTGAAGAGGATCGAGGTGGTCGAGCCGCCGTAGAGGGCCCCCCAGTACATGCTGGTGAGCAGGATGATTGCGGACACCGGATTCATGCCGAAGGTGAGCGGCATGAGCAGCGTGACGCCGTTGGGCGCCCCCAGCCCGGGCAGCACGCCGACCAGGATGCCCAGGAACACGCCCACGATCATCAACAGGATGTTGTACGGGCTCACAGCGAGGGCGAATCCGTTAGCAAGGAGCGGGAGGTTCTCGAACATGGGCCCTCCCTCCTCAGTACCAGCCGAGCCAGTTTTCCAGCGGGCCCTTGAGGAGCGGCGTGAGAAACACGTACTCGAACAGCAGGAAGAGGACCAACGGAGTGCCGAGCGAAACCACGATCGTCACCCATGACCGATGCCGGCCGGCGAACCCAACCGTGAACAAGAGGTAGAGCGCCGCGGCGACATAAATACCGAGACCGATGGTCACGCCGACGAGTGCGATCACGGGGACGGCGAAGGCGACAACATGGCGCGTCTGTTCCCGGGTCAGGAAGACGTCCGCCGCCAGCACCTTGCGCCGGAGGATGGCCCGGACGAGGTTGACAAGCGAGGCCAGAACGATCAGGGTGCCGACGCGGAACGGGAAATAGCCCGCCTCGGGGCCAATGTCCCCCCAGCCGATGCTGAACTCCAGCGCGCCCTTGATGATGAGGGCCCCGAAGGCCAAGGTAAGCAGCGCAAATGCGCTCTCGACCGTGAAGCGCGAAATGAAGGGGGTCGAGTCCTGTTCCATTCCCAAGCTCCTCGCCCCGCCCCGGAGGACACCCTCGGGGGCGGGGCGGAGTCACGGGCTAGGCCGCTACTTCACCAGCCAGCCTTGCTCCTCGAAGATCTTTCGACCCCGCTCTTCGTCGGTCTTGATGAAGGCTTTGAACTCGGCGCCTGCCATGTAGTGAGAGCTCTGCGACGTCTTGGCGATATACTCGGCCCACTCCGGCGTCTCGCTCACCTTCTTGAACACCTGCGCGTAGTAGGCCACTGCGCCCTCTGGAACGCCGGGCGGAAGGAACACGTCCCGCGGCATCTTGTACTCGTCGATGGGAACCCCCTGCTCCTTGCAGGTCGGGATGTCGCTCCACCCCATCGTCGCCGTCACCTTGGGCCCTGCCGGCAGCCGCGTCTTGCTGAAGACGCAGACCGGTGTTGCCTGCCCGCCCTTCCACTGGCCGACGTTCTCCGCCGGGTTGTTGGTGTTGGAATCGATGTGCCCGCCGGCCAACTGCACCGCCGCCTCGCCGCCGGACTTGAAGGGCACGTACATCACCTTGATACCGGCAGCCTTCTCGAGCATGCGCGTCAGGATCTCATCCGTATCCTTCGACTGGCTGCCGCCCATCCGCATGTCGCCGGGCCGCTTCTTGGCGTCAGCGATGTACTCGGTCGCCGTTTTCCAGGGGGCGTTGGGCCGCACCCAGAGCAGGAACTCGTCGAAGGCCATGGCGGCGACGGGGTTCAGCTCGTCGTACTTCCAGCCGACCTTGGCCACCAGCGGCAGCATCCACTCGTTGTTGGTACCGAACACCATCTTGTGCGGATCGCCCGTGGCCGACTTGACGTACACGAAACCCTCGGCGCCGGAGCCGCCCCCCTTGTTGAGCACGACAGTGGCCTGGGTCATGAGCTTGTGCTTGAGGACGATGGACTGCACCGTCCGGGCGAAGATGTCGGTGCCGCCGCCGGCGCCCGACGCCACCACGAACTCCACCGGCCGGTTGGGCTGCCAATCGGCGGCGGAGGCGACGATGGGTAGCAGCGTCGCCGCGACGGTCAGGGCTAATACGAGTTTTCGCATGTGATCCTCCTCTGTGCTCCTCGGGTTTCGGGTTCGCGGGTTTTCTCTGTCAGGTGTCGGACGCAAAACGGCCCGGTGACGTCACGATCCGGCTGCGGTCGCGACTCCGGCGCGCGCGCGATCCTCGGGTGGCTTAATTCGGCTGCGGAGATGTCGGATGCTCGACTGATCGTGCTCCGCCGCAAGTGCCACGGCCTGGTCGGCGTCTCTCGCTTGGAGCGCTCCTAGGATGGCTCGGTGCTGCGCCAAGCCCCGCCGGGCGTTCTCGACGTTGCTCAAAGCCAGGACGCGGTATCGGTAAGAGCGATCCCATAAGTTCTTGGCAACCCTGGTCAGCTCCGGATTCGCGGACGCGGCATAGATGAGGTAATGGAATTCGGCGTGCGCCTGTACGATGCCTTGCAGGTCATTCGCCGTCGTGACCCGCTCGGTCTCATCCACAATCTGCTGCAGGCGCTTGAGATCGTCCTCGCCTATTCGCTCGCAGGCCAGGCGCGTACACGCGGTGTCCAGGATGGCGCGGAGCTCATAGATGTTCGCCATCTCTTGCTCTGTCGCCTCCGCGACCACCACGCCGCCGGCGCGCGACAGGGTCTGGACCAACCCTTCGGTCTCCAGGCGATTGAGGGCGTCGCGAATCGGGGCGCGAGAGACACCGAGCCGGCGAGCCAAGTCGTCCTGATTGAGTCTGGTCCCCGACTCGAACTCGCCGGAAAAGATCGCATCCCGGATGGCTTGGTAGGCCAGATTGCCCATCCGCGTGAATTCGAGTGTGTTGAGCGCCATCAGGTCCTCTTTCGAGTGTTCTGTCGCCCGTATACGGCATACGGTAGGCGTGATTATTTACCAGCCACCTGCCATCCGTCAAGGATGAATTGAGCCGTGACGTCTCCGCTGGTCGTGCGCGAAGCCGTGGGCCCCGGAGTCCGACCAGGCAGGCGAGGAACTATTCGGTCGGTCGTGCCGAGTCGGTCCCGTTTCGACTGTGGTCGCTCTTCAGCACGCGACAAGAGAATCCTACCGCGTGACACCGTAGCCTCACGCTGGGCATTCGCTCGCGGCGGTCTCCTTGCCGGCGATCTCCCACACGAGACGAGAAGTGAATCGACACAGCGCTTCGCCCCTCCCCGATCAACGCTCACCGTGTCAGGCGCAAGAACCACCACAGGGCGACCGCGCTCAACCGACAGGGCGGTCGCCCTGGGACATGGGTGGCGTCGCCCCCGGTGAGGCTCACATCCGTCCCCCACAGAAGCCCACGGGCAGCGGACCCCTTCGTTGTGGGCGCTGGCCGAATGCGCCTGATTCAAGGTGCGAACAAAGTCTCCGATCCATTATGCCGTGCGCGATTTGCGCCTTGACAGCCGGACGTCGTGTGCGACAGGATAGTCGCCGTTACGGAAACTTTGTGGGACTGTGCGAGGAATCCTTCGGGTGTTCGGGGCCGGATTGTACTGCCTCGACGTGGCGCGACTCCGGTAGTCTGCAAAAGCAGATACCCACCTCTCACCCCGCATCGAATGCCGCAAACCCATTTCGAGGAGGCACCATGAAATTGTGTGACCGTACCATTGGTAGGATGTTGCTGCTTCTCGTACTGGCCCTGGGCGTGTTCGGAGGTGGCCTGACGGAGGACGCCGCGGCCGGGACGACCGTGCAGGTCGTGAAGTTCTCCACGCCCGTGGCCCCCGACCATCCGAACAACATCGCGGCTCTGAAATTCGCCGAGATCGTCAACAAGGAATGCGGCGCGGGAAACTGAAGGTCGAGGTGTTCCCGGCCAACCAGCTCGGCAACGTCAAGGACGTGATCGAGAACGTCATGACGGGCAGCGTGCACATGTACATGGGGGGCACGTCTGAGACCAGCCTGTTCCAGCCGGAATTCGCGGTCATGGACGCCCCCTACCTGTTCCGCGACTACGATCACCTCATGAAGGGCGCCAAGAGCGATGTGGTGAAAGAGATGGGCGCCAAGCTGGAGAAGAACCGCGGGGTCAAGCTCCTGACCGCCGAGATCTACTACGGTGCCCGGCATCTCACCACCCGCAACAAGCCGATCAAAACCCCGGCCGATCTCAAGGGGATGCTGGTTCGGGCGCCAGATCAGCCGATCTATCTGGAGGCCGTGCGCGCGATGGGCGCCACACCGACGCCGGTCGCGTTTTCGGACCTGTACATGGCCCTAAAGCAGGGTGTGGTCGATGGGCAGGAGAATCCCATTCCGACGATCTACACCTACAAGTACTATGAGGCGCAGAAGTACCTGATGCTGACCGGCCACATGCTCCGCGTCAACGTCGTCGGCGCCGACGCATCCTGGTACAACAAGCTCTCCCCCGAGCTCAAAGGGATCATCCGCAAGGCCCTGGACGAGGCCGTCAAGCTGAACAACGAGCTGACGCTCAAGCAGGAAAAGGACATGTTGGAGGAGCTCAAGAAGCTCGGCATGGAGGTCGTGCAGCCCGACGTCGAGGCCTTCCGCGAGGCTGCCAAGGGCATTCCGGCCAAGTTCGAGGACAAGTGGGGCAAGGGAACCTTCGACCGGCTCAAAGCGGCGAAGTAGGGCGTTTCCCGACGGATTCACTCGACCGCGGGACGGGACATGGGTCCCGCCCCGCGGTTTTTCGGCTCAGGCCGGCAGGGACTCGACGTGAAAAAGATCTTGGATGCCACCGACCGGGCGACCGACGTCCTCTGCCTCGTCCTCATGAGCGTCGGTTTCGTGATCACCTTTTTCCACATCATCGGGCGATACATCCTCAAGGCGCCGATTTTCTACTCCGAGGAGCTGGCTCGCTACTGCTTCATATGGGCGTGCATGCTCGGGGCTTCGGTCGTCAATCGAATGGATGAGCACACCAGCGTCAACTACTTCACCACGTTCCTGTCGAAGCGTGCCCAGGGATGGTTGTATATCGGCCGCCAGATTGCCATCCTGCTCCTACTGGCGGCGCTGATCTATTACGGCGTCGCCCTCTCGATTAAGATGAACACGGTCCACTCCGCGGCTCTGGACATCTCCTGGTCATACATCTACATGGCGCTTCCGGTCGGCTCGCTGCTGCTTGATCCTCACGACACTCAGGCTCATCGCCGCCAAGGCGCGGGAACTCAAAACGCTGTAAGAGGGATCTCGCCATGCTGTTTCTCATCGGAGGATTCCTGCTGTTGGTCGTCCTGGGATTCCCGATCGTGTTTTCGCTCGCCATCACCTCGCTGCTCTATCTGGCCGTGTTCGACATTCCGGTCATCACCATGGCCCAGAAGATGATCTCCGGCATCGACACGTACGCCCTGCTGGCGGTGCCGTTCTTCATCCTGGCCGGCAATCTGATGAACACCGGGGGCGTCACCCGGCGGCTCTTCCGTTTCGCCTCGGCCATGGTCGGCCACATCCCGGGCGGCCTGGGGCACGCCAACGTCCTGGCCAGCATGATCTTCGCCGGCATGTCCGGCGCGGCCATCGCCGACGCGGGCGGCCTGGGAACCATCGAGATCAAGGCCATGCGCGACGAAGGCTTCGACATCGGCTTCTCGGCTGCGGTCACGGCCGCGTCATCGACCATCGGTCCGATCATTCCGCCCAGCATCCCCATGGTCATCTACGCCTCGATCGCCAGCGTGTCGGTCGGCAAGCTCTTCCTTGCCGGTGCCGTGCCGGGTATCCTGATGGGCTTGGCGCTCATGATCATGATCTACTTCGTGGCCAAGAAGCGGAGTTATCCGGTGCACGCCGCAGTTCAGCGTCAAGGAGGCCGCCTTCTCCTTCGTCGACGGTTTCCTGCCGCTGCTCACCCCGGTGATCATCCTGGGCGGGCATCCTGGGCGGCGTATTCAGTCCGACTGAGGCGGCCATCGTGGCTTCGACCTGGGCGCTTGTCCTTGGCATGCTGGTGTACAGGGAGATCAAGTTCCGGGACCTCATCCCCGTTGTCATGGACACCATCAAGACTACCAGCATGGTGGTCTACATCATCTCGGCCGCCGCCATCTTCGGCTGGCTGCTCGGCCGCGAGCAGGTCCCGCAGAGTGTGGCCCAACTGCTCTTCTCGATCTCAAAGGACCCCAATGTCATCTTGCTTATCATTATCATCTTCCTGCTGATCATCGGCTGTGTCATGGAGACCACGGCCGCACTGATTCTGCTCACGCCCATCCTGGTTCCGCCCGTCATCCAACTCGGCATCGATCCGGTCCACTTCGGCCTGGTGATGGTCCTCGCTCTGATGATCGGCCTCCTGACCCCGCCGGTGGGGGTAGTGCTGTACATTACCTCGAGCATCGCCAAGATCTCTTTCGAGGAGATGTCGCGCGTGACCGCGCCGTATCTGATCCCCCTCGTGATTGTGCTGCTCATCTCGGCCTTTTTCCCGGCCGTGACGATGACTCTGCCGAATCTCTTGATCCGGTAAGGTTGTGGGGCGCTCCTCCGATACCGATTCCAGTGGGCGAGATCTTCACCAGCGCCAGGAGGGGTATCGCCGACAACGGCAGGAGGATGGCGCAACCCAAAGGTGTGGGCACTTTGGCGGCACGTGAAGTCAGGGCTTTCCGGGAAATCACGACGAACATCAACGACCGGTCCGATCAGATCTTGACCACGAGTGAGCATGCGGCCTCCTATCTCCTTTGCGGAAGTCCGCTGCTCTTGTGGCCGGTCGCAGAGCGAGGAGCCGGACATGAACAGTCGCGAGCGTTACACGCGGGCGATCACCTTCTCCGGACCGGACCGGGTCCCCGTCATGCATCGCACGATCCCGGGCGCCTTCCGCCGCCACGGCGGAAGGCTGGAGGCGTTGTACGAGCGGTATCCCAGCGACGTGCTCCTCTCTCCGTCCACGCGTGCCTGGTTCGCCTTCAAGCGCGGCGTCGTGGAGTCGAGCGGAGCGCTCAAGGGCGTGACCGATGAGTGGGGCTGCGTCTGGGACAGCCTGAACGACGACTACCTGGGGCAGGTATTCGGTCACCCGTTGGACGACTGGGAGAAGTGGCCCGGCTTCAAGTCGCCGGAACCCACGGTGGGCATCGAGGGCGTCCATGAGATGGTGGAGGCGGTGAAGGCGGACGGGCACCAGCACTACTGCCTGATCGAGGTCGGCACCCTGTGGCACCTGACCAACTGGCTGCGCGGTTTCGAGAACTCGCTCGTGGATGTGGTCGAGGACCGGCCCGAGATGTATGCGCTGCGCGACCGGATCACCGATTTCCTGCTGAAGCGGGTCGAGATCCTGCTCCGGCATCGGGAGCACATCGACGGCATCCTGGTGAACGACGACTGGGGAACCCAGGAGACCCTGATGATTCGCCCCGAGTACTGGCGGAAGGTGTACAAGCCTGCGTACGCGAAGATCGTGGCGGCCATCAAGAGCGGTGGCTGCTTCGCCCACCTCCATTCGGACGGCGTCACCGATGCGATCATGGACGACCTCATCGAGATCGGCTTTGACGAGCTGAATCCGCAGATGTCCTGCATGGACATCGAGTCGGTGGGGCGCCGCTTCGGCGGGCGGGTCTGCTTCCGGGCGGACATGGACCGGCAGTACGTCCTGCCGTTCGGCACGCCGGAGGACGTGACCGCCTTGGTGGAGCGCCTCTACGACCGCCTTCGGCTCCACAACGGGGCGGCTACATCGGCTACGGCCAGATCAACACCGACGTGCCCATCGAGAATGCCGAGGCCATGCTGGTGGCGTTTCGGGAATCCGGTTCCCGGCGGGAGGCGCGACGGCCTCGAATTAGGACGCGCCCGCTCGCCGAATCGCATTCCGCGCTTGCCGAACGGGTGCTTCCAGACTAGACTTCCCCGACCTGGTCCGCGAAACGCCCTTCGTCGGTGCGGACCCCGGCGGGCTCCGCGGGGAAAAACGAGAAACCAGTTGGGGTGCAGGCATGACCAACCGCGAGCGCATCCTCGCCGTCCTCGACAGGAAGAGCCCGGACCGCGTCCCCTGGATCGCCCGGCTGGACCTCTGGTACCACGCCCGGATGGCGGAAGGGAACATGCCGGCCCGGTTTCGGGGCATGAACCTGGTGGAGGTTGGGCGGGCGCTTCGGACGGGCAACCCGGCGCGGGACGGCACAGATCTTCAACGTCGCGCTACGAGGGCCTGGAGGTCCGCGCGGAGCGGGCACCCGGCGTGGCGCGCCAGCGCTTCGTCACGCCGTACGGCGAGGTCACCTTCGGGCGGATCCTGAGCGAGAAAGTGTCGGGGACGACGGATCAAGGACTGCCGTTGGAGCACCCGATCCATTCGGTCGAGGACTACAAGGTCCTGGAGTACATCGCCGAGCATACCTACTACGACCCCTGCTACGACGACTACCTGGCGTACGAGGCCGCGGTGGGGGGCGAGGGGTACCCCATGGTCTCGTGCGGGGACGTCCCGTTCCATTACTTCCTCCTCCATCTCTCCGGAT
>CAVOIV010000029.1:0-135469 GCA_963695995.1 uncultured Methylomirabilota bacterium | reverse complement strand
GTTCGCGGGCGGTTTTCCATTCACTCAGAAAGATGTGTCTCCACTGGCCGGACGCTCCGCGGCGTACAGACTCTTCCTCACCCGCCTCCGGCAGGCCCGGATCACGGCGGGACCCACGCAAGGGGAGGTCGCGAAGAAGCTCCGCCGCCCGCAGAGCTACGTCTCGAAGTGCGAATCAGGGGAGGCGCGGGTGAAGGGGTGTGTTTTAGCCAGATGTTAGCCAAGGCCCAGAAGCCAAAGGCTCCAACATGCGTTCTGTCGGAGCCTTTGTTTCCAACATAGTACCTGGTTGGCGAAAGTGGTTTCGAACCACAACACCCCAATTTGGAAGGTGGAATCGCCGCTTCTTGGTCGCTGTACGTCTATCCAAAATTGTCTGGAGAATCAATGAGTGATGTGTCTTCCCATTTCTCCTCACTCCAGCCGAGTGTGGCCAATCTTGGAGGTTCCCGTGCACTAGTGTGCGCCAAGGAGTGGTGATTGCCTTTTTTTGCTCAATCGAGGCCAGTGATCGTTAGCCAGAGAATATCAGCAGTCTATGGGTTCGCTTGGCTGACAACTCACCAGCCCACAATCGCAATCACCGCCAATGCAAAGATACAGAAAAGCAACCACGGGCCTTACCAATTGGTGGCACGGCAAATCGGTGCGCGCCAAGAGCAACTAGCAACCCCTCCTGCACGCATCGTACGCCTTTGTAGCTACTGCCATACAGGCAAGATAGGCAGGGCCGGAAAACGTACCGCACGCCCCCGTTGCTGCGACGAATGTCGCCAGACATACAGCCTCACAGGCTGGTTTCTGTATGCCTCGGACCAAGTCGCCAATTCGACACCACGCAATTGTAATCTCAATTTGCCCGGCTTGCTGCCATTTAGGAACATTCGGGTCGCCAACGACTCGAGCTAAAGCGACTCAACGACGCCGTAGAGGAGGTGAAGCGGGCCATCGTCAAAGCAATCCGCCTACACCGCGACTCTTCGCCCGCCCTCTACGATCAACGAATTGCCGCTGCCTGGTGGCTAATGCTGGGAGTATTGACCATACTCGACAACATCGAGGCTGAAGTGGCCCCCGACCTCCCGAAGCGGGTGCGCGGCCGAGCGCGAGAAAATTGCCGTCGCCACCGGTACCGAACGCGAACTCGACGGCATCGACCTCTTCTCCCCCCAGTGCCCGATTGAACACGTCATCACCGTCAAGGCCTCGTCACCGGCGCCCTGTCGGGCGTCGTCGTGGTGGACGTGGACCCCCGGCACGGCGGAAGCGAGAACGGGCTGGAGATTCCGGCTGGGGCGTGGCGGGTCCAGACACCGCGCGGGGGCGTTCATCTGTATCTGAAGCATCCCGGCGAGCCCGTTCCGAACCGGAGCGGGGTTCGCCCGGGGGTTGACGTCCGAGGAGACGGCGGACTCATCGTAGCCCCACCGACTCCGGGGTACATCGCGGCTGGCGGTCTCGACCTATCGAGGCTCCCGCCCGCGCCCGCGTGGGTGTGGGGGCAAAGACGCGTCGGATCCCACGACACGCGAACTCCGGAGTCGGATTGGTTCCCGGCGGCGTTGCTCGGGACCGCCGACGAAGGCGTGCGGAACGACACAGCCACACGGCTGGCCGGGCGTCTCTTCCGCATCGGCATACGTGAGGCGGATGTTCGCGCAATCCTCACGCTCTGGGCACGCGAACGGTGCGACCCGCCCTTCCCGGAGGATGAACTCGCCCGGGTCGTCGCATCTATCGCGGCGCGTCACGGGCAATCGAAAGAGCCGGAGAGGCCAGCCCTCCGGCTCCGTCCCCCGAGCACCCTGGAAGCCGAGGAGGTCTCTTAGCAGCATCTGGGCGCGTGATCGCCGCAGGCTAGGATTTCCGGAGGGGAGACAACGCATCCCCTCTCGCCTGCAGGCTTTCGATACCGCGAGACCGTCATGTGCAGTCACGTTAGACATCAGAAGGCCAACCCCGGACGAGTTGGCCTTGCCAAGGAGACTCTGGCCACCCCGCCTTGCCGCGTGCCTTGTGTACCCGATCCAAGAACTCGACGACTTCCCGAGAGCCATATCCGAGGTCGCGCAAAACACATCCGAGCACCGTGCCGGTCCTCCCCCGCCCTCCGACGCAATGGACCACGACACCATCGCCACATTGGAGCGCAGCCACAACAGATCTGACGATTCCCGGGATCTTCTCGCGTTCACGGTCGGAACTCGTCGGCGGGCCACCATGCACGAGGTCCTCCAGCTTCTCGCAAGACAAGAGCGTGAGCGGTGCGGGATCATAGTCGCCGGGATGGAGCGCCACAAGTCGAGCGAAGCCAGCCCTCACATAGCCCCTGGATGGCTTCCTCACGGCCTCCAGGGGCTTTCTTTTGGCGGATCGGCTCCGGTCTTTCCCCATCCTCGGTTTCGGAGATCCTGACGTTCCGAAGGGTGCCGGGGGAACGGACCCAAAAAGGAACAGTGGATCACTTCCCCCAGCGGCCGGTTTTGGAGAATCACTTTAGCCGCATGGGGTTAGGCGATTCCGAGATGGCTAATGGACGAACGAAGACAAACGTCGCCCCCAAAAAGGTGCGACGACGACCGTCGAGGGGCTCGCAGTTGCGAACCCTCCGCCTCCGCGGGAGGAGCGACCCCGCGGGAGAGATCAGCCATATTGGCTTTCCGATAGGGCCGCGTGGCAGTGGGCGGGCGTTGGGCTGAACCCATCCGCACTGGACGATTACTCCCCGCGAATGGCCGTCAGCAGCTCCTCAACGGGGCCACCCTTCGTCACGCACGCTGCCGCTCCCGCCTCCAGCATGGCCCGGGCCTGCTCAGTTCTGTCGAACAGGGAGAGCCCGATCACGCGGACGGCGGGGCACTGGGCGCGGATCTGTCTGGTGGCCTCGATGCCGTCCAGCACGGGCAGGTTCACATCGATCGTGACCACATCCGGCTGCAGCTGATAAGCAAGCTCCACGGCGGCCTGGCCATCGGCCGCTTCCCCGACAACCTCGAGGTCGGGCTCGAAGCTCAATAGCCGGGTGAACCCCTTCCGCACCATCGCGTGATCGTCCACCAGGAGGATCCGCAGCTTGCGCCTCGCGGCAGGCGGCGCGACCCGAGGGGCTGGCGACGGGGGGACTGAAGCGGCGGTCGAATCCGGGAACTCTCGGCCCGCAGACTGGAGGGGCACCCAGAGGGTAAATTGGCTCCCCTGACCTGGGGTGCTCGCGATGTCCAAGCGGCCGCCGAGCAGTTCGAGGCGCTCGCGGATACTGAGGAGGCCAAAGCCTCTCAGGCGGAGCCGGCTCGGGTCGAACCCGATCCCCGCATCGGCGACCGTGACTTGCATGGTGGCTCCGACCTGTGCGAGCGTCACGTCGGCAGCCGGCGTCTGGGCGTGCTTCACCACATTGAACAGGAGCTCCCGGACAGCCTGGTAGAGCAGCCCGGCCAGGTCCTCCGGGAGGGTGGGGAGCGGAGTCGCGGGGGTATGCAGCCGCATCGTGAGCCGGTGCTTCTCTTTCATCCAGCCGCTCAACCACGCCAGGGCCGGCGGGAGGCCGCCCCGGCGGAGCGTGGGCGGGCTGAGCTCTCCCGTCAGGGTCCGGGCCTGGGTGACGGCCTCCTGGAGGAGCGCCACGACCTCCTCGCTCTCGTGCTGGACCTGCGGGTCGCGCGACTGGCCCAGCATGGTCGCCCGGAGGCGGGCTGCCACCAGAATCTGCTGCAGGCCGTCGTGGAGGAACTCGGCCAGTCGGCGGCGCTCCCGCTGTTCGGCGCGGGTCAGCTCCGCCGCAAGGGCCCGCAACTGGTCGCGGCTCGTGCGCAGGCGCTCCTCCGTGTGCTTGCGCCCCGTGATGTCGATACACGATCCGATGTAACCAAGGAACTCCCCCGCCGGAGAGATGCGGGGTACCCCCCGGTCAGCGAGCCATCGGTATTCGCCGTCGGCCCGGCGGAGGCGGTATTCCATGTCGAAGGCTTGCCGGGCGTCGAAAGCTGTCGCATAGGCCTCAAGACAGCGCTCGCGATCCTCCGGGTGCACCCCCTCGGTCCAGCCGTTGCCCACCTCCTGCGCCAGCGTGCGGCCGGTGAAGTCCAGCCACTGGCGGTTGAAATACGTGCAGAGTTTGTCCACGCCGGACATCCACACCAGCACCGGAGCCGTGTCCGCCATGTTCCGGAACCGCGCTTCGCTTTCCCGCAGTACGTCCTCCGCGTGCTTGCGCTCCGTGATGTCGATCGTGACACCCAGCACGCGGCTCGGTCTCCCGGCCCCGCCGCCCTGGAGCCGCCCTTGCGCAATGAACCACCGCACGCTGCCGTCCGGACGCACGACGCGGAATTCGGCGCGCAGAGCCTCGCCGTCTGCCAGCGCCTGCCGGATGCTGCTACGCCACGCCTCGCGATCGTCGGGGTGGATGAACTCGGTCAGCCGGTCGAGCGTGGGCGTCTCATCCGGCGCAACACCAAAGAACGCCCGGCCCGGCTCCATCAGCCACACGCGCTCGGTGTCAGCCTCCACCTCCCACAGGCGCGCGTCCGCGCTGGCCGCCGCCAGGGTCAGGCGCGCCTCGCTATCCCGCAGCGCCTGATCCGCACGACCCCGCACGATCGCATTAGCCATCATTTCTGCGACCATGCGGAAGCCGTTCACGACGTCGTCGTGCCACGCCCGTTCGGCGCGTATCGTCGCGAAGGACAGCGCACCCACGACGGCGCCGTCGGCGAAGAGCGGCAGGACCACGGTGGACTTCGTCCCGTACCGCTGGAAGGTCGCTCGGTCCCGGGCGGCCTCGGGCGGGAGGGCCGCCAGCGTCGAGAGGGTGAGCGACTCCCCGCGCAGCAGCTGTTGGGTCGCCCAGGGGAAGAGGTCGCTCGCGTCGATCCCAGGGAGGAGTGGCGCGGTTTCTAGCGGCGCGTGCACGTGCGTGAGCCGCAACGTCCCGGGCGCGTCCGACGGCACTTGCCAGAGCGTGGAGCGCTCGAGGGCGAGCCCCGCGCAAATGTGGCGCTGCGCGTCCTGGATTTCGCTCTCGATCTGGCTGGCGGGCAGGTGGACAAACCGGGCCGACAGCTCGGCGAGGAGGGTCTCGAGCCGAAGTTGCTCCGCGAGTTGCCGTTCGGCCTCCTGGCGCTGCGCCCGGTTCACCACCAGGCCCACGATCAGCAGCGCCTGCACCACGAGCGCAAACAGGGCAGCGAGCACCGCCGTGCGGTACCGCTCCCAGAGCGTGTACTCCCGGTTGATGACCACGCTCCCCGATGGCAGTGCGTCCATACTCAAGTTCCAGCGTCTGAGCTGTCGCCAGTCGAACATGGGGACAGCGGGTACGGCCAAGGAGACGGGATTCATGGAGCCTTGCGTAGTCTGAAGGCCACTCAAGATCATTTTGCCTGCTTCAGCGCCCGTCCGCTCGAAGCTGAGCAGCGATCCGCCAACGATACCGTACCCGAGGAGGACATCGTGCAACCCAAAAACCGGGACGTTGGAGATCCGACTCAGCTGTTGAACTACCTCTCTAGACGTATAATTCCTGCCACTCACGTCAGCACTGAACGTACCAAAGAAGACAATAGTCTCGGGCGGCGTGCTGGACACCGTGGCCAGAATCGTCTCCAAAGGCATGTCGCTCAGGTACCGAAATTCCAGATGATCTTCCCATAGTTTGAGGTCCCGTCGAATCCGTTTCTCCAACGCCCTGTCGTTTTCGTGGGCCCCGCACACCACATAGACGTGCTTTACGCCGGGAACGAGTTTCAGCGCGGCTTCCAGCGTACCAACCAAATCGTACGAGTCATGGGCGCTGTGTGCAACGATCGGATGCTGCCTCTTCGGAAGTTGAAAGCCCTGTGGCAGGTAAAGGGCCAAGATCGGGGCAGCGGGAGAGATGGCTCGACCCTCGTTGATGACGAATCGCAGGGCCTCCGGGTAGAGGGTGACGATCATGTCGATCTTGCGCTGGCTATAGCGTTGCCGCATTAATTCGGCTAGACGCTGCCTGTGTTCTGGGCCTGTATTGCGCGCCAGGTCCAGATATTCGAAGAACACGCTCCGGATGCTTACGCCGCCGGTTTCGAGAGCCGCCAAGATCCCTTGGTTGGTCTTCTCGAATACTGGCAGATGGGCTTCAAAGGCGTACAGGAATAGCATGCTCTTTTCGGCTGACGCGCCTTGCAGCTGCACCTGGGCCAGAGCGCGGGAAGGACCGCAGACGAAAAGGACAAGGACGAACAGAGCGAGCCAGAATCCTTTTCGCCTGTTTCGGCTGATTCGTAACATCAATACGTGCCTCTCCTGGTGCGTGGAATGCGGGAAGGATTTTCCTCCAAGGTCTCGCCGCATCGCAACCATATTCCAAGCAAGGCTCGGGTTTGCGACATCATCCTGCGTTGGCGATTCTCAATCGCTGCCGGCTCGTCAAACCGCCTGGATGGAGGCTGAAGTTCACGACGTTCAGGTTGACGCCAAAATACTTCTTGCCGTTCTTCGCGAGGGTCCGGGCCAGGGTATCGGTGCCGCCGCCCGCGGCCCAGGGCACGACCACGGTGATGTCCCGCTCGGGGAACGCCGCGCGGGCCGGACTGGGGGGCCAGGCCAGCGCCAGGACAAGGATGACCGTTCCGGCGAAACACGCAAGGAGCCGCAACATGAGAGCCTCCTTTCCCGCTTATGGAGAACCGAGCTCATAGCGTGCTGGTTGGTCGATAGACAGATCGCCGAAATCTCTCGACACCACGGGATGGCCCAGGCGCAACTGGTGCACTCGCGGTACCTGTTGAGTGGGATCATCCACTGCGCAGAATGCGAGGGGCACTTCGTCATCCGAGGCGGGTACAAGACCAAGGCGGGCCCGTCCCGTCACTACGCCTGCGGGCGGCACACCAACCGCGGGGCTGCCGTGTGTGCGAACCGAACCCACCTCCCCCAGGCCCGCATCGAGCAGGATTTCCTCGAGGTCCTGTTGGGGATGGTGCTGACCCCCCAAGACTTGGAGCGGCTGGTCACCATCCTGAACGCCCGGTTCCGCTCCCAGGCGGCGCAGGCCCGCCCCCAGCTCAAGGAGATCAAGAAGGCGCTCACGGCGGTGGAGCGGGAGATCGCGAACTACACGCGGGCGATCGGGCGAGGCGACTTCACGTCGCTCGAAGCCGCGTTGGCCGCAGCGGAGCGCCGCCACACCACGCTGCAGGCCGACCTCACCCGGCTGGAGGCAACACAACCCCGGCCGTCCTACAACTGACCCCTGTGGCCCTCCACCACCGCCTGCAGAGGCTGATCGACGGATTCCGCAGCAGAGGAAACCCGGACGGGTGCGAGAAGCGATCCAGGCGACCGTGGGACGCATTGTGGTGGCCATGGATGAGACGTTGACGCTGAAGCGAGGCCGGAAGGACTGCTTGGATTGGACGAAACCACTGTCCCATTGGGGTGCCGGGGGAGGGAATCGAACCCTCATGAGCCGAAGCCCGCGGGATTTTGAGTCCCGTGCGTCTACCAGTTTCACCACCCCGGCGTTTCGTGCGTTCTCTTTTTAAGCCAGCCCTCTCCGACTGTCAAGGTGAAAGGAGTAAAAGACAGCAGGCAGCGGGCAGGAGGCAGTAGGCAGCGGGCAGCTGAACCGCGTCAGGGGATCGGGGAGAATGGGCAATTGGGCAACTGGGCAATTGGGAAAGACGGATGATGAATAGCTGGCAGTTGGCAGCGGGCGACTGGCAGAAAGCAGGCGAGCGGGAAATGCGCATAGGCCAGCCATCGGTTGCCCTCACCGGGCATAGACGACCTCACCCCGCTCCACTTCTTTCAGGAATTCCCCAACCGCCGCATGGGCTCGGAGCGGAAGGACGTCCACCGGTATCGTGGCCGCCACCTTCCGCAGCAGGCGACGATACTTAAGGGCCAGGGGAAGGTAGTCCTCGTCACTTTCCTGATAGACCGCGACGTCGAGGTCGTGCGGTGCTGGACTCGTCACAAAGGATCCGAACACCACGATCCGACGCACCTCCGGCTCGGCGCGCAGGCAATCTGCCACCTCACGCTTGAGCCGTTCGCGTTCCTCCGAACTCAGGGTCATGTCGTTCTCGTTTTCAGCATTAACCCCGCGGCGGTGGCCGCGCGGAATTCCGCCCCACGTTCCAGGTCCTTCATATCACAGCGCTGGCCGGGTTCGCAACTACGCGACTTGGGTGGCCACGGCAGCGGGACTCCTGCCCCAGATTGGTGGGGAACTTGGGGCTAACAGAGGAGAGACACCCTGTCTCCTCTCGTGCCGTGCCGCGTGGAGACACGCTCGCCGACCGCCCCGGGCCCGGCGGTGGAAACCCTTGATTTCTCCGGCGATGCCGGACCGGCCGCCGACGGAGCCTCCTCCGGCACGCCGGATGCTCTGTCTACCGCTTGAGCCGACAAGGTTCACCACAAGAGGCACAAGGGGCACGATTCCCTGGGCGCATCCCGCCACAGGGCCGCTGGCGCGTGATCGGCCCACGGCCCCTCGCAGCGCGGACGACAACGGAAGGGCCCTCCGATGACCCGGCACACGACGTGGCGCAGCATGGTGGTGGGCGGGACGCTCCTCGCGGCGGCGGCGCTCCACGCTGCCGGCGCCGCCGGGCAAACCGCCGTGGCCGTCCAGGTCAGTGCGCCGACCTATGCGATTCCGCTGAGGGACGGGGGCGCCGCCCTCGTGTGGTGGGACGCGGTCAGCGACCCCGCGCATCCCGGCTGGCGCTGCGAGGTGCCGGCGCCGCGGGGGGGCGACGCGGGCCGGACGACCACCGCCCTGACGGCACCGGCTGGGGACTGGCGGGCTGCCCTGGCGGAAGCGCGGGCGGTCCTCAAGGGCCGGGTCGTGGACAGGCGAGTGACGCCGGGCGACGGGATGGGCTCGCCGCCACGCACTGCAGTGTCCCGGCAGGCCCGGCGATCACACGAACGCCCGCGACGGCGTCGGCGGATCGCTTGTGCTCGCCGCCGTGCCCGCCGGCAGCGTGACGATGAACGTGCTGCCCCGCCCCACCTCGCTCTCGACCCAGAGGCGGCCGCCGTGCATCTCGACGAAGCGGCGCGCCAGGGTCAGCCCCAAGCCCGCGCCTTCGGGGCGACCGGCCGCGTGCGCGACCGGGGCCTGCTGGAACTCGACGAAGATGCGCTCGTGCTCCTCCGCCGGGATGCCCGGGCCCGTGTCTTCGACTTCGATCCGGAGTCCGCCGTCGGGGTGGGACAGGAAGCCCCGCACCCACACGCGCCCCCCCTCGGGGGTGAACTTGAGGGCATTGCCGACCAGATTGAGCAGGGCCTGCCGCACCCGCACGCCATCCATGGGAACCAGCCCCAGGTCCTCCGCGCACTCCAGGTCCAACCGGATATGCTTCTTCGCGGCCAACGGCCGCATCGTCCCGTGCACGGCGTCGAGCACCTCCCGGACCGCGGTCGGCTCGATCCGGAGGTCCAGGCGGCCCGCCTCGATCCGGGACAGGTCGAGGACCTCGTTGATCAGCGCGAGGAGATGCCGGCCGCTGGCGAGAATGTCCCGGAGGAACTGCGGCCGCTCCTGCTCCGTGACGGGCAGGGAGGGGTCCAGGAGGATTTCGGAGCAGCCGATGATGGCGTGCATCGGGGTGCGGAGTTCGTGGGACATGTTGGCGAGGAAGATGGACTTGTGACGACTGGCAATTTCGAGCTGTTGGGTCTTCTCCTGCAACGCGCGGAGCGCCTCGGTGAGGTCCGCCGTGCGTTCCTGGACCTTGCGCTCCAGGCTCGCATACGACTCCTGCAACTGGGCGGCCGTCTGGTTGAATTGCTCTGCCAGGGCTTCCAGCTCGTCGCCCGTCCGCAAGGTGATGCGCTCGTCCAGCGATCCCGCCCCGATGCGCGCCGCCCCCTGCTGCAGCGCCTGAATCGGGCGGAGCATTCTCCGGGCAAGAAACAGGCTGGCCACCGTGGAGAGCGCGAGGCCCACCAGGAGCAAGACGCCGGTCCGCAGGATGGCCGCGTACAGGGGAGAAAACGCCTCGCGGACCGGCTGCTCCACGAACACATGCCAGCCCACCGGCGAGACGGCGGCGTGTGCGGTCAGCACCTCGCGGCCGCCCAGGTCCGCACCGATCGCCGCCCCGGAGCCTCCTCGGCCCGCGGGGCGCGGCGAGGCGGCGAGGGCCGCGCGCACCTGCGGGAGCGCGCCCAGCGCGGTCTTCTGCAGGACGAGGCCGATGTCCGGATGCGCGATGAGGATGCCGCCTGAATCCACGACGTAGGCGTACCCGGCCCCGCCGACCTGGACCTGCGAGATGACGCCCCAGAAGAGCTTCAGGTTCACCTCGGCGACCGCGATCCCCGCGTCGGGGCCTTTCAGCGGCAGCGCGATGGTCATGTAGGGTTCGGACTCCCTGCGAAAATAGACCGGACCGAAATAGATCGCGCCGGCCTGGGCCGCCAGGAAGCGGGGATCCTGCGAATAATCCGTCCCGCTGCCGACCACATTGCGGGCCAGGCGCGAGACCCGCAGCGTTTCCCGCCCGGACGCATCGAGATGCATCGCCTCGGTGATGGAGGGCACCTGGCGGAGGAGCCACAAGTAGTCCAGGTATCGCTGCCGTCGGGGCCTCGCCGGCCGGCAGGTAGGCGGAATGCGCCGTCCACGCGATCGCGGTGACGATTTCGTGAATGAATTCCTCGATGCGCGTCGCCGCGGTTTCCGCCTTTTCGCTCTGCACGCGGACCAGCGTCGCCTTATTGGCCTGATACGAGAAATAGATCTCCATCGCGCCGCTGGCGATCAGCACGCTGCTGACGAGGCCGAAGAAGATGACGACGTATTTTCGGAACAGGCGATGCTGCACGCTCACGGAATCACCTGGCCGACTGCTGAAAAAGGCCCATCGCAGCGTTGGCCCGTCTCGACACTCGCTGCGACGTACTTCCAGTACGCCTCGCTCGAGCGTCGGCGTGCCGCCTTGCATCTGGACCTTTTTGAGCAGCCTGGGGAAATCGAGTTTTTCAGCATCCTGTTAGCGCGCGTCGGATGGCGCAGGCGCGGGAGCCTCTGCATCCCGGGAAGGCGTCAGGGTCCCGTTTTCCAGCTCCCCGGGGATATGGAGTTTTTGCAGGAGCCGCAAGAGGTAGGTGCGATTCAGCCCCAAAAGCTTGGCGGCCTGGGTGTGATTCCCGTTCGCTCGTCGCAGGGCGCCCACCAGGACCTGCCGCCGGTAGGCTATTGATTTGATCGTGGAATCCGTCGGCCGTCTTCTACGGGAACGGAGTCGTGGGACCGGGAGGGCGGCTGAGGTCCCCGGCAAGGCGAGATCGGCGGCGGTGATCGTCGTCGCCCGCGCACAGGACCACGGCGCGTTCCATCGTATTCGCAAGCTCCCGGACGTTGCCGGGCCAGTGATACCGCGTGAGAAGATCCATGGCCTCTGCCGCGATCCGGCGCACGGGTCGCTTCGTCTCCGCGGCGTACCGCGCCATGAAGTGCTGGGCGAGCGCCGGGATGTCCTCCCGGCGGTCGCGGAGCGGTGGGAGCACGATCCGGATCACGTTCAACCGATAGAAGAGATCGGCCCGAAACCGCCCCGCCCGCACCGTCTCGTCGAGATCGCGATTGGTGGCGGCCAGGACGCGGATATCCGACGAGAGGGGCCGGGTGCCGCCGACGCGCTCGAATTCGTGGTCTTGCAGGACCCGCAGCAGCTTGGTCTGCAGGCTCAGCGGCATGTCCCCGATCTCGTCGAGGAAGACCGTCCCCCCGTTCGCCGCCTCGAACTTCCCCTTCTTCGCCTGGTGGGCTCCGGTGAACGCGCCCTTCTCGTGGCCGAACAGCTCGCTCTCCAGCAGGTGCTCGGACAGCGCGACGCAGTTGACCACGACAAACGGCTTGTCCCGCCTCGGACTCCACTGGTGGATCGTGTGGGCGAAGACCTCCTTGCCGGTGCCGCTCTCGCCAAGGAGCAGCACGGTGGAATTCGTGCCGGACGCCTTTTGCGCCGTCTGGATGGCCGCCCGGATCAGCGGGCCCTCTCCGAGGATGTTCGCGGACCGGGCCGCCAGCGCGTCGCGGAAGAGCCGATTGGAATCGAGGAGCTGCCGCCGCTCCAGGGCGCGGCGCACCGCAATCTCCAGATACTGCGGATCGAAGGGCTTCAGGATGAAATCAACCGCCCCCTCCTTCATGGCCTCGACGGCGGTGTCGATGGTGCCGTGCGCGGTGATCACGATCGTGGGAACGTCCACGCCCTCGCGGTTCAGGGCCCGGAGGACTTCCATGCCGTCCATCTGCGGCATCTGGAGATCGAGCAGCATGACGGCCGGCAGGTCGCGTTCCATGGCGGCGAGGGCCTCCCGACCCGTCTCCGCCATGGCCACCTGGCATCCCAGCGCACGCATGCGGACATCCAGCATCCGCCGCGCGGTCGGATCATCGTCAACGACCAAGACCAACGGGCCAGCGGCATTCATGGCGACTCCTCGACAATCCGCTGCGTCAGGCTGTTGAAAAGCTTCCCTTGTCCAGGCTGCTCAAAAAGGTCCTGGTGCTTGATCTTCATCCGTCGCTCAAATTCGGATTTCGAAATTCGAACTTCGAATTTGTCAATCGATGGGCCTTTTTCAGCAGCCTACTACCGGATCACCTCCTCCGCTTGGATGAGCAGCGTTGGAGGGATCGTCAGTCCGAGGGCCTTGGCGGTCTTGAGATTGAGAATCAACTCGAACTTGGTCGGCTGCTCCACGGGAAGATCGCCCGGCTTGGCCCCTTTGAGGATTCGGTCCGCGTACTCAGCCAGGCGCCGCGGGGTGTCAAGGAGGTCCACCGCATAAGCCATGAGCCCCCCGATCTCGACGTGCGTTTTGTCGGGGTACATGGCCGGCAGCCGGCTCCGTGCGGCGAGATCGACGATCCGTTGAGCATGAGTCGCGAAAGAGGGGTGCGGCACCACGAGGAGTGCCTCCGCCCTCGCCTTGGTCATCGCGGCAAAGGCGCCCTCCAGCTCCTCGGGACTGCTGGACGCCGTAGGACTGCAGCAGCACGCCGAGCCGCTCGCGCCTCTGCCTCCATCTCTCTGTAGGTCTCCCTCCCAAAGTCAAGATCATACGAGGCGCCCGAATACCTGAGGGCAGCGACGCGGGAGACAGTGGGGACGGCCTCCTTGAGGAGCTGGAGATACTTCCCATAGATTTCCATCCCGGCACTCTCCGTCAGCCCCGTGACGTTGCCGCCTGGGCGTGCGAGGCCGGCGACAAGCCCTCTCCTGACGGGTTCCATGACACTATGCATGACGATGGGGATCGCGCTGGTGGCTTGCTTGGCCGCACGGACCTGGTTGGTACCGCTGGCGACGATGAGGTCGACCTTGAGACTCACGAGCTCAGCCGCGAAGGCTTGGGCTCGCTCGTCCCGCCCCTCCGTATACCGGCACTCGACGACGAGGTTCTGGCCCTGGATATACCCGCGCTCCCGCAATGCCTCGATCCATGTCTGCCAGAATGCATTGCCCTTGGGCGGGCAACTCCGCGGGTCTGTTCCATAAGTGCCCGTCGCGAGCCACCCGATCCGATAGACCTTCGCCGGCTGTTGTCCAAGGGAGAGTACCGGAACCGCGAGGAGACTGAGGACGAGGAGAATGCCTAGCACCGCTTGGCGGAGCTTCCCGCCGACATCCATTCGTTTCGAGAATCTTTCGCAACACGCCCCTTTCGTACACTCCGCAAAGACAAAGCGCCCCCGCTGGCCATGGAGATGGCCGACGGGGGCGCTAGAGGCTGTCCGAGGCCCATTCATCACCGCTCTCGCCTCGCGCAGGGCCGGACGTGTGTGAGGAGGGGGTCTCCGAGCGGGACGTTAGTCCTCACCTGGCCGCATTGTCAAGGATGAATGTCCTAGGCAATCCCCCCTCTGGCACTGACCTCGGCGAGGAGGTCCAGAGGACCGAAGAGTTGTTTCTTGCAATGCACTCTGGCGACACCGTTCTGAGATGCCGCCAGCGGAATAACCGATCACTTGTGACCGTGAAGCTTGTTTCGGGTGCACATGAACAGGTCCGCGTTGCCAAGCGGTATCACTAAGTCAGAATGCGCGAAGATCAGGGTAGTTCCGTCAGAGGACAGCGTCGGGTGAAATTCCTCACCGGCTGAGTTCACCACCGGTCCCAGGTTCACAGGTACGGACCATGGATCCCGGGGTGCTGTTGCGCGTCGAAACCCACAGATCTGCCAACCCGATTGTCCCGGTGCGGTTCGACGCGAAGATGACCTCCAAGCCGTCTCTACGGAGGACCGGCTGAAAATCGTTCGCGCTGCTATTGAGTTCCGCGACGGGACTGGGCGGCCCGAAGGTATCCTTCGTCCCAAAGACCGCCGCGCTGGCATAGATATCGACGCTTGTGCCTGAACGGGCACTGTTGAAATAGAGCAGAGTCTTGCCGCTGGCCTCGTCTTCAAAGAGAAACGGGCCGCTCTCAGGCGCGGAGCTATTGACGGTGCATCCGAGGTTCTTTGGTGGCTCCCAACCGAAATCGTCGCGCTTGTCTTTCCGGTGCGAAATCCACAGGTCCTGCCCACCGCATCCTCCCGGGCGGTCACTTACGAAGACCAGCCAGTGTCCGTCGGCCGAGAAGGTGCTGGCAGAACTCGTTGGATGGCCCATTGATCGTCGGACCAAGATTGATCGGTTCTTCCCATGGGTCCTCAAGGCTGTCGCGCTGGGACACCCAGATGTCGAAGTTGCCCTGGGCGCCGTTAGGGTTAGGCCGGTTCGATCGAAAGTAGAGGCTCAGTCCACTTTTTGAAATGGTCGGGCAGGCATCGTAGTACGCGGAGTTGACGATATCGCCAAGACTAACTGGCGCGGACCAGTCCGAGAATCGCTTCTCATCGGCTGATGCTGCCGAGACAGTTAGGCCGGCCAGGGCCGCCGCCATAAACATGGCTAGGAGGGGTATCATCAGGAACACAGACAACTTTTTCATCTGAAGCCTCCTTCCTGCTCTATGAGACCGCTTTACTACGTGTGGTGTCGCCTTTCCGAAGAATGCGCCTCCTCGGTTCCGATGCGATTAGCCCACCGGACGTCACGTCTTTTCCAACAGTTCGTCAGACGCCGTCTCCACGCACTCGGCGGAGATGCACGAGCGCCAAGTTTCCTTGGCGCTCGTGACAGGCCCTAACAATCGCCGCTCGTCCGCGTTGCCTCTAATGGCCCACCTTGATCAGGGTGCGCGCGGTATTACAGATCGTATACAAGAAGTTGCTCCCAAAAAGCTGAACATTATTGGCAGTGAGGAGTGTCATGCTGTTCATGTCCTTTGAAATATTTCCGTAATGCTTGATACCGCTAACAGTCTCAGTCACTGTGATATCCCCGGAAGACGTGATTTCGTAGGTGAACTCCACGGGCGGTGGCTCCGCGACCGATAGTGGAGGGATTACACGCACTTCGAGAGGTACGGCGACGCCATTCATGGAAGCGGCGCCGCCCGGCAAGATCGTGGCGTAGATCCTCTGTGAATACGTTCCCCCACCGTTAGTATCTTGAAAATCCACGTACCGTTGGCCACGGTAACACCGGCATAGACGCTAGAATCACTGGGAGCGGTCCACTTACCATTCTCTTTTGTGTACGCCAACGATGAATGGAGACAGCTGCCCGAAGCGCTCATCTCCCAGTTCCCCTGGATGCCCCACCAGTAGTACCAATTCGCCGATGCCAGCGCCGGAACCATTAACATGACCAAGGCGGGTATAATCATCAACACGGCCAGCTTCTTCATGTGAAGCCTCCTTCCATCTACTCTTTGAGATCGCTTCATCCGTGCCGTTTCGCCTTTCCGAGGAATCAGCCTCCTTGGTCCCCCCAGACACCTCACCTCCTCTCCAGCATTTCGTCACGCACCGTCGTTTCGCAGGCCGCGAAAGAGCAAGCGTTTCCCGCCGGCCACCGTGCTTATCCAGATCCCCAATGCTCGCGCGCCGAGTCAGACGTGCCCGCCTCGTCCTTTCTTTTCCCAGGGAGGTTCCGCTCCGCGTTCAGCCACTCGCGGATCTTCCCGGGCAACACCCGTAGGACCAGGACCACAAGGTCCGCCGTGGCCAACACCTGTAAGCTCCTCCTGTGCGTGGCGCGCCTTCCGAAAGACGAGGCAATTGCCGTACCGTCTGCTACCCGACCACGATTCCGCCGAGCCTCGTCTCCGAAACCTCGCGCCACGACCCGTTTACGGAGCGCGAGGATCGACCGCGGGCCTCGACGAGCCTGGCGCCGATGGCACCGCTGCTGTCGCCGAAAGGAGACGCTGGGCAACGAGAATGGAGACACCGGGGAGAGGCTAGCTGGCAGGCGGCAGCTGGCAGCTGGCAGCGAGCGGCAAGCGAAGGGAAGCGGGGGGCGATTGGTCGATTAGGCAATTGGTCAATTGGGGAAGACGGATGATGAATAGCTGGCAGCTGGCAGCATGACAGTTGGCAGGGGGCACACAGCAGAGAACAGCGGTCAGCAGTCAGCGTTCAGCGGTCAGCCGAACCCCGACCGGAAGGCGCAGGGAGGAGGGGCACCTGGTCAATTGGGGAAAGACGGGTGATGAAAAGCTGGCAGGTTGCAGCAGGCAGAACAGACAGAGGACAGGTGCACAGGACGGGCGGGGTGATGAGCAGGCGGGGGGATTTTTCGCTTGACGCCTGTGCGCCCGCATGGTTTTATTACGTCCCCAACGTTGGGAAGGGTCTGGGGCTGTGGCGCAGTTGGGAGCGCGCCTGACTGGCAGTCAGGAGGTCAGGGGTTCGAATCCCCTCAGCTCCACCAAGTTCCTAAAAAGGGTTGCGGCGAAGGCCGCAACCCGTTTTCTTTCACCTGAACCTCATCGTCGGACTGGGGAAACCTCCCCGCGGGCAACGCGCGCGCCAGCCGTCCCCGCGCCGTGCACCGGTCCGGCACCGCTCACCACGTTTTGACCCCCTTGTACACGAAGATCCAGGCGGGAATCTTCTTGATGACCTGCTCCTGGACCGCCTCCCCGGACACATTCCTCAACATGAGGTCGAAGCCGATTTCGGCGAAGCGCCAACCAGCAGTGATCCCCGCGGTCAGGGCGACGACGCTGATGAGGTAATTCAGCCATGCGCCCCAATGAAGCAGATGCTTGAGGAGACGCCCCGGCGTACCAGGGGATCGCCGGATGTGGCTCAGGCGGACATTACTCTCATGCATCACCGACTCACCGATAGGCATATGATCACCTCCTGGGTTCGGAAGGGTCACCCGCGGGGTGTGCGGACGCACGAATGCCGCTCTTGCTCCGACCGGTCCGGACCATGTGCGCTCCGGGTACACACCCCGCCGTCAACCGCGGCCCGCGGAGGAGGGGGTAGGAGGCGCCGCGGTTCTGGGGGGCTTGCCGTTCGAGGTGCTCGCCCGGTCTTCTTCGAAGGCGAAGACCGCGGCCTGCACGCGATTCTCCAGGTGAAGCTTCTCGAGAATGTTCTTGACGTAGTTCTTGACCGTGTTGTCGGCGAGGTCGAGGACCGTCGCGATCTCCTTGTTACTCCTCCCATCCGCGACCAACGCCAGGACGTCCTGCTCGCGGCTGCTCAGTTGGGCCAGCGGGGAAACCGTCTCCGCTGGACGCCGCGATTGGCGAGCAAACTCCAGCAGGATCTTGGTTGCCAGGCCGCTGGACAGGGCGGCCTCACCGCGCAGGACGCCCCGCAGCAAGTCAAAGAGCGTCTGGGGCTCGATCGATTTCAGCAGGTACCCCTGCGCCCCCCTCTTCACCGCGTCAAACACGGCGTCCTCGTCCTCCGTGACGGTGAGCATCACGATCTTCACGGCCGGGAGCGTCTCGAGAATGCGCGGGGTCGCGTCGAGTCCGTTCATCCGGGGCATCCGCACATCCATGAGGATGATGTCCGGCCGAAAGGCGGGCGCCTTCGCGATGGCCTCCACGCCGTCACCGGCCTCGCCCACCACCTCGAAGTCCGGCTCGGCGCGGAGGAGATTGGCGAGTCCCTTTCGCACGAGGGCATGGTCGTCTACCAGCATGACGCGAATGCGGGCGGAATCACTCATAAGATCTCCCGACGTGCTCGACAACGTCTACAGCGCCTGCCGGTCTGGCTGCACCATGGCGGATTTCGCACCGGCAGGCGGCTTGGGTCTCCCCCGTCTACATATCCGGGACGTTCCGAACGAAAGAGTTGGCCAGGATTCGACGCAATTCCTCCGCCAGAGCGGTGTCGGGAATCTCCCGAAGAATCAGACGGACCGAGAACCCGCACTTGCGACAGCGCCGGTATTGGAATATCCAGCGCCCGTCTTGCTGGGCTGTCCCGACCTCCTCCATATCGGTGAAGCAACAGGCGCCAGGCCGACAGGGAGAGACGATCCGTTCCGGATACTGGTTGCTCACGGGCTCGTGGTCGGTGTACGTCACGATCGTCGCCATACCGGTCTCCTCGGTAACGCTCATGCGGTGCGCTGCCCGTGCGCCACGCGGCGCCAGGGCTTCTTCAGGCGTAGTGGGCCGCGACCAGGCCCGCGGGTTCCGGAGCCAGGAGGGTCGCCTCCGCATCGCTCAGGAGGCCCTCCCGCTTGGCGAGGCGCGCCAGGTCCGTCCAGCTGGGGATTTCCGGCGCTGCGGACCTCCGCGGCTGCGTCCGGTCCGCGTCGAGACGCAGGCAGACCTTGCGGACCAGGGCATTGGAGCCCTCGGTAACGAGGCGATAGATAAGCCGGACGCGCTGATCCTGGATTGCGGGTCCCGTCCCCTCCTCCCACCCCGCGGGCGCGTCCAGCACGGCGTCCACCACCGCGCGGAGCTCCGGGAACGACACCGGCTTCCTCAGGATGGCCGCCACGCGCGTTGGCCCCGCTCTCGGCGACGATGGCCGCGGCGTCCGGTTGGCCGGAAACGACCACGACCGGGATTCGGGCGGTCTCCGGCTGTCGCTTGAGACGCGTGAGGACTTCCTCGCCGGGGATGTCCGGCAACCCCAGGTCGAGCAGGATCAGGTCGGGGTGCGCGCGCGCCTCGCGGATCGCCGCCTCGCCGTTCGAGGCGATGATGGGCGTGTGCCCGTCCGTGCGCAGCAAGTGCGCCAGAACCCAGGCCATCGACTCTTCATCGTCCACGATCAAGATCGTCGCCATGACTCACCTCCCGCTTGTGGCCATGCTGCTCCGCATCCGCCGATACGAGTGGCCGGTTGCGACGCCCGCGCCAACCGGTGCGCCAGGCTGATGCCCTTCCTGGTTGAGTTCTGTCTCTGTCACGCCCGTCGGCAGGCCGGTCGCGCCACCGACGGGACCGGCGGTGGCGCCCGTCGTCAAGCGGCCGATGATTGTCAGCAGCTCGGCGAACGGGAATGGCTTCCAGAGGATGGCATCGACTGGAGCCGAGGTCCTCTGGTCAAGCGGACCGCTTCCGGCTCCGCCAGTCACGAGCACCACGGGCAATCGGGGGTCCGTCGTCTTGACGAGCCGCGCGACGTCCCACCCGCTCAAACCCGGCATATCCCGATCCGTGAGCACGAGATCCACCGGATTTGTGCGGAGGATCGCGAGGCCGGCAGAGCCTGCCTCGGCCTCAAAGACCGTATGGCCAGCCACCCGGAGCAATCGGGCCAGGGTCTGGCGGAACGGGGAGGAGTCATCGATGAGCAAGAGCCGGAGGGGCGGCACGGAAACGAACGTCATGGGGGCCTCCTTGGAGCTTCGCCGTGCGATTGTAATTCGCCGGTCAGGTCTCCCTGGTCCGCAACTCAGCAAAGACAATGGCCGCGCCGAGCCTCGAGCGGGGCGAGGCGCCGGATGACCGGCACCAGGTCATGCTCAAGGCTCGCTTTTGAGACGAACGCGTCCGCGCCGGCCGCCAGCACGGATGGCCGAAAACTGTCCGGGTCCATGAGGGTCAACGCGACGAGAATCGCATCGGGCAAGGTCTCACGGAGCCGCGGGAGAAGGTCCAGGCCGGGGACATCCGGCATCTCCAGATCCAGCAGCAGGACATCCGGCTTCAGCCGTTCCGCCTCGGCCAACGCATCCCGACCGCCGACGACCGACCCCACCACCCGCAGATCGTCTTCGCCCTGGTCCTCGAGAAAGCGGGCGAGAATGCGCAGGAAGGTCGGGTTGTCGTCCACCAAGAGCACGCTAAGTCGCCTCACTTCAGTCTTCCTCCAACGGCCACCCAGCCTCACTGCTCCATTTCCCCTCTCTACCCGTAATATGGGCTACCAACCTGGTTCTGCCTATCCGTGGATTCCCGGAATTTTCGAGGGAAGTTTCCGGAGATTGCGGCGGGAAAAATGCGCAAAATCTCGGGCGGTTTGTGGGGGTATGGGCCGAGAAACCAGGCGAGGCGGACCTGCCAATGCGCGGCAAGTGGCCGTAACTTCAATCCTCCAGCGGCAGGATCCCTCGTCGGAGAGCGTATCGGATCAGGTCGGTCTGGCTCTGGAGTCCGAGTTTCCGCATCAGGTTTTCCCGGTGGGTCTCCACCGTCCGGGGGCTGATGCCCAGCCGGGCGGCGATCTCGGCGATGCTGGAGCTCTCGGCGGCCAACTGGAGGATCTCCCGCTCCCGGGTGGTGAGCGTTTCGTACAGATTCGCGGGGGCGTCCTGGGCTTGGTGGGCGTAGGCCTCGATGGCGCGTTCGGACAGGGACGCACTCAAATATCGGCGGCCGGCACTCACTTCGCGGACGGCTTGGACCATCTCGGTGGGGTTGGCATCCTTGAGGACATAACCCGCAGCGCCATTGCGCAGGGCTTCTCGCACGTAGGTCTCGTTGGCGTGCATAGAAAGAATGACGATCCGGGTCTTGAAGCCCCGCTGGACGATCTGGCGTGTGATCTCCAGCCCGTTCAAGCCGGGCATCATCACGTCCAGCATCAGCACGTCCGGCCTCAACCGGTCGACCAACGCGACCACTTTCAAACCATCGGCCTCCTCGCCGATGACGGCGAACTCGGCCTCGGCCTCCAGCAAGGCCCGGAGGCCCTGTCGCAGGATGTGGTGGTCATCCGCCAGCACGACGGTCGTCCGACCCATGTCCTCTGCTGCGTCCTTTGGCTCTCCGGTTTCCCTGGGATGGCTCTGATCCGTCAAGCCAATCCACACCAACCGTCTGGTGTTTGGCGTCCATACCGTCGCACCGTCGACGGAAGGTTATCGAACGACCGGCGTGGTGTCAACGACGACCACGGAGGGATGTCGGCCGGCCGACAATCTCGGTGAACAGCATCGGGGCGACCGCCCCGGCGCTCACGTCGGGGAGGCGCCACCACCCCGAACCACGGCGAGCAGGGCCTCGGCGGAGTCGCTCTTGGAAAGATAGGCCACCGCCCCGGCCTCTTTCATCGCGGCCGGCTGGTCGGTGGCATCCAACACCGAGAGGCCGATCACCCGCAACGCGGGGAACTCCACATGGATGGCCCGGGTGGCCTCGATCCCGTCGAGGACGGGCATATTGACGTCCATCAGGATGACATCCGGCCGGAGCTGGCGTGTCAGCTCGATGGCGACCTTCCCATCGGCCGCCTCGCCCACCACTTCCAGGTCCGGTTCCCCCGCGAGCAAGGTGGCGAAGCCCCGGCGCACCAACGCATGATCGTCCACCACCAAGACGCGCGTTCGGCGCCCCGCGGGTACCCCGCCTGGCACGACCGCGGGGACCTCCCGCGGTCGGATCGCCGATTCCTCCCCCGAGACCAGGCGCAGCGGGACGACCAACGTGAACCGGCTGCCCCGACCAGGGGCGCTCTCGACCTTGAGCCGGCCGCCCATGAGTTCCAAGCGCTCGCGGATTCCGAAGAGGCCGAACCCGCCCTCGGTCCCGCCCAAGACGCGGAGCCGGGTGGGGTCGAAACCGACGCCCGCATCGGCCACCGTGAGCGTGAGGGCATCGTCCTCCTGGGTGAGCGCCACCTCGGCCACGGTCACCTGGGCGTACTTGACGGTGTTGAGCAAGAGCTCCCGCACGGCCTGGTACAGGAGCACGGAGACGTCCTCCGCAAGAGCCGGCAGCGGGGCCGCGGGAGGGCGCAAGCGTACCGTGAGGTGGTGCTTCTCCCCCATCCAACGGGTCAGCCACTCCAGGGCCGGAAGCAAGCCGCCCTTCTGCAGGGTAGGCGGGCTGAGCTCCCCGGTGAGCGTCCGCGCCTCGGCGAGGGCCTCCTCGAGGAGGGCGACCATCTCCTGACAGCCGTGCCGGACCCCCGGGTCAGTGGACCGCCCCAGCATGTGCGCCCGGACGCGCGCCGCCACCAGGAGTTGCTGCAAGCCGTCGTGGAGCACCTCGGCCAGGCGGCGGCGCTCCCGCTGCTCCGCCAAGGTCAGCTCCGCCGCGAGGGCCCGGAGTTGTTCCGCCTGCCGTTCGAGGGCCACGATGGCCTCGGACAACTCCGCCGTCCGCGCCTGTACCTGCTCTTCCAGGTTGTCGTGGGCCTCCCGCAGCGCCTCCTCCGCCCGCGGCACGATGAGCTGGTACCGCCGCTGCACCTCCTGCGCGCGCCGTTTCTCGGTGACGTCGTGGAACACCAATACCACGCCCGCCACCCGGCCGACGCCGTCCCTGATCGGCGCCGCGCTGTCCTCGATGAGGAGTCTCACCACCGTCGCGGGTGATCAGCGCGGTGTGGTTGGCCAAGTTGACGACGTGCCCTTCCCGCAGTACGCGCTCAACGATGTCCTCGGCTGTCTCGCGGGTCTGTTCGTTGATGATCCGGAAGACGCTCGCGTGATCGGCCGGCCGAGCGCGTCTCTCTCTTTCCAGCCGGTGACCGACTCGGCGACCGGGTTGAGGAAGGTGATTCGGCCGGCGGTGTCGGTGGCGATGACGGCATCCCCGATGCTGGTCAGCGTTATGCGCAGCCATTCGCGTTGCTCGCGCAGCTTCCGGTCGGTCTGATGCTTGTAGAGCGCCATCTCGATGTGGGCTTCCAGCTCCCGCTCCTCGAACGGCTTGAGGATGTAGCCGAACGGCTCGGTGAGCTTGGCGCGCTGCAGGGTGATGCGGTCCGAGTGCGCCGTCAGGTAGACCACCGGCAGGTCGCATTGCTGGCGAATGACCTCCGCTGCCGCCACGCCGTCCATGGCGCCTGCCAGCTGGATGTCCATCAGCACCAGGTCCGGACGCCGGGACTGCGCCAGGGCGACGGCTTCCTCGCCTCGCGCGGTGATGCCGACGACTTCGTAGTCGCGGTCGCGCAGTTTGTTGGCAAGATCGTCGGCGATGATCGCCTCGTCCTCGACGATGAGAATGCTGGCTTTACTCATGGACTTCCTTCCCAGGGTTCAGCGCCCGCCCGTCCGCGCCTCCGTGCGCGACCGGCGGAGTGAAGGAGATCTCGAATACCGTCCCGTCCCCGCCCCGCGCCTCCAACGTGGCATTCAATTGGCCGGCCAACATCTGCACCAGCCGCAGGCCGAGGGAGCGCGATTGTCGCCAGTCCGTCCCCGCCGGCAGGCCGACGCCGTTATCGCCCACGCCGAGGCTCACCCGGCCGGCCGCGTCGTTGCGCAGTGCCACGGTCACGTCGCCTTCCGTCCGGCCCGCGAAGGCGTGCTTGAGGGCATTGCCGGCCAACTCGTTGAGGATCAGCCCGCACGGCACGGCCGTCTCCACCGAGAGCGCCACCGGGTCCAGTTCCAGTGTGAGCCGGATACGTGCCGCGGCGGCGCCGTGGGCGCGCCAGAGGTAGGCGAGCAGGCTCTGCGCGTAGTCGGCAAAGTCCACCTCAGCCAGGTTAGCGGACTCGTACAGCTTCTCGTGCACCAGCGCCATGGACCGCACCCGGTCGTGCACGTCCCTGAACAGATCGCGCAGGGCCGGGTCGTCGAGGGCGTCGGCCTGCAGCCTCACCAGGCTGGAGATGACCTGCAGGTTGTTCTTCACCCGGTGATGGATCTCCTTCAGGAGCACCTCCTTCTCGCGCAAGGAGGCCTTGAGCCGCTCCTCGGCCTCCTTGCGTTCGGTGATGTCGCTCGTGTACAGATTGACGTAGCCGGCGTCGGGGATCGGCGTCGACAAACACGAATAGGTGCGGTCCCCGCACCCGAGATCGACCGTGATCCCGGACCGGCTGGCCAGTGCGTCCCGAACGGTGTCGGGCCACGGGGCGGGTGCCTGGTCAGCCGATCGCAGCATCCCACTGCTCCAGCACGAACGCGCCGATCTCGTTGGCAAAGAGGATGCGACCGTCGGCATCCAGGCGGAGAACTGGGCTGGGATTCTCGGCGGGGAATCGGGCGAGGTATTGGATTTCCTCCTCGGCCCGCTGGCGCTCGGCGACTTCCTGCCGCAGCTCGGCGCTGGCCTGTTCGGCCCGCTGGCGAGCGGCGATGCGCGTCCTCCATCAGGTTGAGGGCAGCCCGGCGGGACTCGCCTAGGGAAACGTTGGCGGCCTGCAGCTCGGCGCTGAATTTCCGGAGTTCGTCCTCGGCCCGTTTGTGCTGGGTGATGTCGGCGCCCGTGGTGATGAAGTAATCGCCAAGCGGGACGCTGGTGAACCGAAAGTGCTTCCCCAGGTTGGGGAAGTAGTCCTCGAACACATGCGGAACGCCGTCGGTCATGATCTTTTGCACGACAGGCATGTAATGTTCCGTGGCGCCCTGGCCGAAGATCTCGTCCGTGGTCTTTCCCTTGATCTCGTCGAGCGTCCTTCCCCAGGTTCTCAGCGTGGCGGGTTGGCGTCCACGAGCCTCCAGGTCTTGATCCGACCCTCCTCATCCCGGACCAGTTGCCAGAAATGAACCTCCTCGGTCATGTTCTCGAACAGATTGCGGTACTTCGCTTCGCTCTCGCGCAGCGCCTCTTCCGCCTGCTCGCGCACGGTGATGTCGTGCAGGACCACCAGCACGGCCGGGCGGCCTTGGAACTCGATCGAGCTAGCGGACGATTCCACGTCCAGAAGCTGGCCATCCAGGCGGCGCGCCTTGAACACCCGGGCCCGCGTTGCCTGACCTCTCTGGTCGAGGAGGAGAATATGGCCCGCCGCGACCTCACGGTCGTCGACGTGGACGAGGTCGAGCGCCTCACGCCCCAGGATGTCTTCCTCGCGGGTCGCGCCGAAGCCGCAGGGCCGCCGAGTTGGCGAACACCCACTTGCCGTCGGCATGCACAACGAGTGGCGTCGGGAGACATCTTCCACAAGTGCACGGTATTGCTCTTGCGCCGCACTCAACGCCTCCGCCAGTGGTATGCCCCACACGCGGGACTCGCGCGCCGAGATGAGCGCCGCAACCAGCATGTAGGCGCTGCCGAGGAACTGCGCCGCACGCCCCGTCCAGCCCAGAATGCCTCCTTGGACCGACTGGCCCATCACCGCCAACAGGCCGAGGGCGATCAGGGCCAGGGCCAAAGAGAACCAGTACGTAAAGGAGGACGCAACCCTGCGGCCGGTCAGCCAGAGCAGGACAGAGCTGAGAACGAACATGCCGGTGCCCGAGCCCAACACGAACTGCCGCAGCGGTGTCCCGCCCCGGCCCTGAACGAAAAACGTCGGCGTCCACTGACCCAGGGCCGCCAGTGTGAGCAGCCCGACCAGTCCCAGGATGATCGCGCAGGCGGCCGAGAGCCACAGGCCCGGCGTCCGCATTGCCCGCCGCGGGTAAAGCAACAGGACGGCGCCGGCGAGTTGGCACACGGCCGACAACCAGACACTACTATTATGGATGGTGATGGCGACGTTGGCGGCGTCTCGGACCCGGGGTTTCGATCAGGCCCGCGACGACGCCCACCATGCCGGCAGTGCCCCACAGCAGCACGCCGCAGCCCAACAGCAACAGGCCAGGCGCGCCGTGGGCAAGGTAACTCCGCGCGCACAGGTAGGCGACGAACGCGGCCGGCAGCCCCGAACAGACGAAGATCAAGGCCATCAGCAGGTGGGGCCGCTCGTAGGACCGGCCGGGATCGAGAAAGAACAGGATCGCGATGGCCGCCAGAAACAGGGGAACCGGCAGCCAGGCCAACCGGTGCCACCAGCCGGGCGCTTGACGTTGTACCTCAGGATGTGTCGTCGTCGTCATCGCTGTTCCGTATCGACATCACCCGGGTAGCGCGGCGGCTGTCCGCCCAAGGCGCACAGTTCGTTGATTTCTTTCTTCAACTCGATCATACGCAGTTCGCGACCGACCATGCCACGAGTTGAGCGGTGTGAACCCTTGGGGACCCCAAGATCCGCCAGTTCTCGTCGGACCAGAGCAGCTCGTTGCGCTGGACGTTCAGGCGCCAGCTCCCCAGTGGGCCACGGCCTGGGCGTGGCTCAGGTCCGCCTGGCTCTCGCGCAGGGCCGCCGTGCGCTCCTGGACGCGCGCCTCCAGCATCTCGTTGGCGCGGCGGAGCTCCTCCGCCGCCCGCTCGCGTTCCTCAGCGTGCGCTCGGGCCGCGGCTGAAGCGTCGATAAGCGCGTGCTGAAGTTCCTGCACCTCGCGCACCCTGGTCGGCGGACCCAGGTCGCCCGCCTCGCCGCGAAGCAGGCGCGCGCTGGTCCGCGCCAGGTGCCTCACCGGCAGCACGATCTTGCGGCCCATGTAGACGGCCATTCCGACGGCGACCGACCCCAGGATCAACCCGACCGAGAGGAACCCCCAAATCGGCGCCGCCGACTGCAGCTCCGCCACCGGCACACCAAGCGCCACGACCCAAGGGACTTCGTGGAGTCGCTGGAAGGCGAGTTGCCCCAGCCGGCCGTCCATCAGCGGGCCGGTCACGACCCCGCTCTCTGCGGCCCGCGTGGCTGCCGCGAACCACTCCGCCACCGGCTTCCCGACGCGCGCCTCGGCGAGGACGGATCGGGCGACCACTCGCCGCTGCGTGTCGTTGATGGCGGCCACCCAGGAGGCGGGGACCTGCTGGCGGAGGAGGAGCTGGGTGAGGCGGTCCGGTGAGAAATTCAGGGTGAGGCAGTGGACCACCTTCCCGCCGCGCCTCACGGGGACGGCGACCGCCACGAGGTACCGCTGGGCATTCTTCCCCCAGATCAAGTCGCTCACGATGGGCTTGCCCTCCCGGAAGATCGCGTCGATCGTCTCGGGCGAGCTGGTCTTCTGGAGCGGGGCCCCATAGGGCAGGAGGGTGTTGAAGAGCTGCTCGCCCGAGGCCACGGTGAGCACGACCCACCCGTCGTGCTGCGCGCCGACCTGGCGGGCCTCCTCGTAGAACTCGGCCAACCGGCCCGGCTCGGTTGCTCTTCGATTCGGCGAGAGCCGCCAGGGCCGCCTTCCACGATCGCACCTCCCCGTCCACGGCCAGGGCGAGGGCCCGGGTCGTGTCGACCTGCCCCCGATCCGCCAGCGCCCGCGACGTCTGCAAGATGCCGCGCAACGTGAGCCCGGCGAATAAGAGCAACGGCACCACGGCGCCGAGGACGAGGAGCGCGAGCCAGGCGCTTAAGCTGAAGTGGCGTGTCTTTCTCATGGCTCCTCCAGGGACAGGCGCTGGATCAGGTGGATCGGGCAACATGGACCGGATCCAACCTACGCGGCGAGCGTCTGGCGCCGCAGAAGTGCCCCGAAAAGCAGACGCAAGCGCGTCAACACTCTATGACGCCGATGAGGTGTGTCAAGGCAAGAAGTGAGCCATGTACGGGAGAGCAGGCCGCAGGGTAGGGGAGCCCGCAAGATGAACGCCAGAGCGTCGTGTGCGCGGGTACGTCGAGCGGGAGTACGGAGACTGGGACGGGACGCAAGCGAAGACGGCCGTCGCCGAGAGGGATCCCGTTGACCGATCGCGTGGCGCGTCAGAACCTGTGGCCGATTCTCCGTTGCACGCGGAGATCGCTGCGGTAGATGCGCCCGCGGCGGATCACGGCGACGGGCTCCAGCTTCTGCCGCCCCGCCACCTTCAGTTTCATGCTGTCCTCGAACTCGAACTCCCCCTCGGCCAGCCTGAAGACCGTGATGTCCGCCAGGAACCCTTCGCGGATGGCGCCCAGCCGATCGTCGAGCCCCAACAGGCGTGACGGGACGGACGTGGTCTTGGCCAGCACCTCATGCAGCGGCAATCCGAGCAGGAGGAACTTGGACATGGTGGTGGCCAGGTCGAAGACCGGACCGTTCACGTTGTAATGGTGCAGGTCGCTGCTGATCGTGGCCGGCGTCAGCCCCTGCGCCAGGGCCTTCCGCGCCACGTCGAAGCTGAAGCTGCCGACCCCATGGCCCACATCGAACACGATCCCCTTCCGGGCCGCCTCCGCCACCTCCGGTCGCACGACGCCCGCTTCGTCCAGGATGCCGTGGGACCGGCCGTGGAAGCAATGTGTCACGATGTCTTGAGGCCGGAGCTGCGCGAGGATCTCGGCGAGCGACGGGTCCGTGTCGCCCACGTGGACCATGATCGGCATCCCCACGGCCTCGGCGGCTCGTCGGGCGAGCCGCAGCGGCTCCAGACCGTTGCTGCCCACGTGGCGGCGCGACAGACGGACCTTGATCCCCTGGATCAGGTCCCGGTTCCGCTCGACGACCCCGATCGCCCGCTCCGGGCTGGCGTGGCGGAGGTCCTCCAATTCGTTGTCCAGCGGGCTCACCATTCCGATGGCGGAGATGTTCAGGAACGCCAGCACCCGCGTCTCGGAGACGTCGATGACGTACCGCCGCAATCCGTCGAAGGTGTCCGCCCCGGCGGAGCCCGCGTCGCAGACGGTGGTCACCCCTCGGGCCAGGCAGGTGGCGTCCGGCGCGACCCCGTAATGGCTCACCCCGGGATACACGTGGACGTGGATGTCGATCAGGCCCGGCGTCACCAGGTGGCCCGACGCGTCCAGCGAATCCCAGGCCGCGTCCGGGGCGATCTCCGCGGCGACCGACACGATCCGGCCCGCCTGGATCGCCAGGTCGCGCTTCTCGGACAGCCCCTGCGCGGGATCGACGAGCACCCCGTTTCTGATCACGAGATCGTACATGTGACCTCCTGCGCTCGGCAATCGGCGGTCAGCGGTCAGCCATCAGCGGTCAGCGGCGGCGGCCAGCCCGGCACCGGGCGCCGGATCGCCTTGCCATTGCAGGCGGACCGTCGCCTCCTCGAAGGCGACCCCGCAGCGGCGGCAGAGGAACTTCGGCCGGCCCCACTCGGGTAGGTACCCCGCCTCGACGTCCGCCTGGCCGCAGGTCGGATGGATGAACACGTACTGCACCGTGCGGCCGCGGCCCCAGAAACGTCGCTCGATCCACCGGCGAAGGGTCATGGGTCACCCTTTGGGGTCAGGGGTTGGGGGTTGAGGGTCCGGAACGGCGAGTGCCTGGGTGCGGGCCATGATCGTGCGAATGGCCGCCCTGTGCGACGTCCGGTCCGCGGCAGAGCAGGAGGGCGTCGCCTGCCGCAATCGCGTCAGGTACGCCTGACACGCCTGGAGCAGATCCTCCGCCAGATCGCTGATCGCCTCGAAGCGTGCGATGGGCAGGTGTAGCCAGCCGTCCAGGAGGCCGTTCCCCATCCAGTCCACCAGACCGCCCAGCGCCTGCTCCGCCGCGGGCACGCGGTCCTCATCCGCCATGCGGAGAAACAGCTCCCCCCAGCGCCCCAGCGCATCGACAAGCTGCGGCAGGCAGTCGTGCGCGGCATCCACAGTGTACCCGGGTGAGGCGCGAGGCGGTGGATTCTCCGTCGTCATGGCTGATCGCCGACAGCCGACGGCTGACCGCTGCCCGCCGTCGGCGCGTACCAGGCGAGCGCGGCAAACGTGACCGTGCCGTTCGGATCCGGCCACTGGCCGTACCGGAGGAGCCGGCCGGGCTGGCCGCCCAGAATCCGGAGCGCCGCATAGATGGGGGGCAGGCCGCAGATGTGGCGGCGGTCCCCGTCCGCGGCCACCGCCTGGAAGAAGCCCCCGGCGTCGCCGGCCTCCGCGGACGACAGCATCCGGCGATCCGCCGTCTCGAGCTCGCGGAGCTGCCCAGGCGTCAGCGGCCGCGGATCGCCGAACTGGGGTCCGACGTGGGCGAGGTCGGCGCTCGCGAGGACCAGGGTGCGTCCGCCCACGGCCGCCATGGTGTCCCGCAGGGCCCCGAGAAACGCCTCCGTCCCGTCCCCCGGCGCCGGCGCGCGTCGCGCCTCCACCTGCTGATGGAACGACCCGCAGAGCACCGGCACGATCCGCACCGGCCGCCCGGCGGGGATCACGTGCCGGAGGAACACGGCCTGGAACTCGATGGAATGCTCCCCGCGGTGGGCGAACTCGTCCTCGAGGTACCCGGGGCCGACCCGCGCCAGCAGCGCGTCCAGGAACTCCTGGTCCGCCTCCGCCGGTCCCAGGGGCGTCTCGAAATCTTTGCGGGTGAGCGCGAAGGGCTGGGCGATGGGGACGTGCACCGTGCCCAGGATGACGCAGCGGTCCACCGGAGGGGACCCCGCCAGCTCCCGGTAGCCCCAGGCGTAGCAGGGCCCGCCGCGGGGGAAATCGATGTGGGGGACGACCGAGGCCGCTCAGCCGGGCCGCCGCCGAGCTGGGGGGCGTGTCTCCGGGGCCTTCGGCCGCGCCGAAGTAGCCGTCCAGCGCTCGCCGAAGGGCGTCCGGCTCGGCCGGGTAGCTCATCCCGGCCAGCCGCGCCGGGCGGCACGGCGCCTGGCGGAAGTCCCGTTCCAGCGCGTCCCGGTGGCCGGCGAAGTGCGGGCTCTCCAGCAGGAGGCACTCGTCCAGCGACCGCACCACCTCCAGGAGTTGCTCTCGGCGGAGGAGCATCCCGAACCGCCGGCTGATCGCCTCCTGGATGTCCTGAAGGGAGTGCCGTCCGTCGAACAACTCCAGGATGGCGGCCGTCTGGGGGGGCACGGACACCACCATGTCGCTGTAATGCATGGGGTCGCGCAGGCAGAACACGTCCTGCCCGCGGATGGTGGCCGGAAACCCCTCCACCGGACGCAGGCGGGGGTACTCCGGGATGCCGTCGGTGGGACCACTCATCAGCTTATCCCTCTGATCCCTCGCCCCGCCTCCGCCGGCGCTCCCGGCCGCGCCCGGACGCCTCGCCCCCAGGGCTAGTTGTCATGGCAAACACACCCCCAAGAATTCGATTGACAAGGGGGACTGATCCGGGTACCCTTCGCCCACCTTACAGAAAGCACAGACATTCTTTGTGCCTCTTTCGGCCGCCTCGCCGAATCTTCTCAGTATCCGGACTTATCCTATCCTTCATCCCCCAGAGGCGGACGTCCCACGGGTTGGCCCATTCCGGCACTCGACTCGTGTGAGGCTTCCACATAGCTGAACAACCGATTTCCCGATGGAGCGCCAGCCCACTGGGCGGGTGCCCTTTTCCGGACGGACAGGAGAAGGTAAGCCATGTCCATTGAATTTGCTTTGACTCAGGTCGAGACGGGTCTTGTCAAGCTCCCGGACGCCCCTGCCAATGTGGCGGTCTCGCCGCGCGCCTGGTGGGGCATGACCCAGTTCGTCCTGGGTGGCCTGCTGCTCACCTATCTCGTGGGTATGGTCCAGGATTTCCAGCGGGTGCGGGACCTGCGGGCGGAGCCGTCGGCGCTCTCCAAAATCATCATCACGAAGCACGAGGCCTGGCAGCGCATCTATCCCCGCCCCATTCGATCCACCATGCTGGAAGTCGGCGGCCTGCCCGGGACGGCCGGAACGCTACGACCCTAACCTGCACTACACGGACTCGCGAAACCTGCGGGAATGACCAACTCCCCATGGACAATGACCAAGAGCGGATACGGCATGAGGCATAGACGGTTTCGGGGCGTAGGGCGCCTCTTCCGCAATTGGTCATTGGAAATTGGTCATTGGTCATGAGATCCGGGGCTAGAGACTGTCCGCCTCGACCGTGACCTTGGCCGTCTGCCGGAGCTGCCGGATCCAGTCGCCCAGAACAGCTTCTCGCTTCGTCATGAGGAGCTGCATCTGGAACGCCCCCTTGTCCTTCTCGAACTCCTCGGCGGGCGGATACTGCTGTGACACCAGGCGCAAGAGGTAGGAGGCCTTCTCCCCGGGCACCAGAGGGCTCATCTCGTCGGGCTTGAGCAGGACGACGGCCTGCCGGAAGACCTCCGGATCGGGGATCTCTTTGGGCGGCGTCGTGACCGGGAACGGGCCGTACGCCTTGACCGCCGCGCCGGCCTCGCGCCCCGCCGCCGCCAGCGTCTTCCCCTTCCCCATGGCCAGCGTGATCGTCTCCGCGACCTTCTTTCCCTCGTCACCCGCGGGGAGCTGCACGACCTCGACGGTCACCTGGCGACGGACCCGAGAAAACACCTCGCGCGCCTCGGCCTCCGACACCTTGACCGAATCCCGCACCAACCCCTCGATCTTGCGCTCCGTGAGGTCCCGGCGCATCTCCGCCTCGAATCGCTCCGGGGTGAGCCGATTGGCCCGCAGGACATCGAGGTAGCGCTGCCGGTTGAACCCGTCCTGGCCGGCGAAGGCCGGGATGCGCTGGATCTCGGCGACCAGCTCCTCCGGTCCCACCGCGAGCTGCAGGCGCTCGGCATACTGCAGGACCAGGGTGCGCCGGATCAGCCGATCCAGCACCTGCTGCTTCAGGTTCATGGATTCCAGCAGCTTGTCGTCCAGCTTGTCGCCGAAGAGCTGCTTGTACATCTCCACCTGCCGGCGGTAGGCCTGCTGATACTCGTCGGCCATGATCTCGGTGCTCCCGACCGCGGCGACGACCCCGCGCCGCCCGAGCTCTCCCGGGGTGGATTTGACCCCCCACACCACGAAGATGGTGCCGACGAACGTCACGACCACGAACGCCATGACGCCCTTGACGAAGAACGCACTGCCTTCCCGCATCGTTTTCAGCATGCCGCGTTCCCTTTGTCTGAAAAGTCCAGGGGTCACCATACCGCATCCGGCGCGGGGTTGGCAAGGGCTTTCCGACGGTCCAACGTCGCAATACTGCTTGTGTTTTCCCATCCCGTGTGCTAAAGAGACACCCCGTTGGTGTTGGAGGGGTGCACGGCGGTTCTCCCCATCAGACGAGCCGGAAAGGAGAGAGCATGCTTTTTGATTGGCTCTTCGGGATGTTCTCCAACGATCTCGCGATTGATCTCGGAACGGCCAACACCCTGATCTACGTCAAGGGCAAGGGAATCATCCTGAGCGAGCCGTCGGTTGTCGCCATCAAGAAGGGCACGAACCAGGTGCTGAAAGTGGGCAGGGAGGCCAAGGAGATGCTGGGGCGCACCCCCGGCAGCATCGTGGCCATCCGCCCCTTGAAGGACGGGGTCATCGCCGACTTCGACGTGACGGAGCAGATGATCCGCGCCTTCATCCTGAAGATCGCACAACCGGAAGGCGCTGGTCCGGCCCCGCGTCATCGTCGGCGTGCCGTCGGGCATCACCCAGGTGGAGAAGCGGGCCATCCGCGATTCCGCCGATCAGGCGGGCGCCCGCGAGGTGTACCTGATCGAGGAGCCCATGGCCGCCGCCATCGGCGCCGGGCTGCCCGTCCAGGAGCCCAGCGGCAGCATGATCGTGGACATCGGCGGCGGCACCACCGAGGTGGCCGTCATCTCGCTGTCGGGCATCGTCTACAGCCAGTCGGTCCGCATCGCCGGCGACGAGATGGACGAGGCCATCACGCAGTACCTCAAGCGCAAGTACAACCTGCTGATCGGCGAGCGCACCTCGGAGAACATCAAGATCCAGATCGGCTCCGCCTATCCCTTCGACGAGCCGCGCAAGATGGAGATCAAGGGCCGCGACCTGGTGGACGGCATTCCCAAGACCCTCACGATCAACGACAGCGACATCCGCGAGGCCCTGCACGACCCGGTGTTCGCCATCGTCGACGCGGTCAAGACGGCGCTGGAGCGGACCCCGCCCGAACTGTCGGCCGACATCGCCGAGAAGGGCATCGTCCTGGCGGGCGGCGGCGCCCTGCTGCACGGCCTGGACACCCTGATCTCCCTGGAGACGCACCTCAAGGTGCGGGTCGCCGACGATCCCCTGTCCTGCGTGGTGCTGGGGACCGGCAAGGTCCTGGACGAGCTGGATCTGCTGAAGACCGTCTGCTTGGAGTCGTAGACCGTCCCGCCGGGCGGGCGCGATCCGGGAGAACGATCGCCGCCGCCGGGGCGGCCAGGCGGCGGCCGAGGCGGATTCTGTGAGCATCGTCTGGCGGTTATTGTCCCGCTATCGCCGGGTCCTCATTCTGGCCCTCGCCCTGCTGGTCGCATTCGTGCTCATGACCCTGCAGGTCCGACACGATCGCGCCGCGCTCTCGTTCGCGCGCCAGGCCATCCTGTTCGTCGTCTCCCCGTTCATCAAGGTCACCGCCGTCACCGCGGGCAGCGTGGGCCGCGTGTGGCACGACTACGTGGACCTCCGCGCTCTGCGCGAGGAGAACCAGCGCCTGCAGCAGGAGTCGGCCATCCTGCAGCGGCGCATCAGCCAACTCGAAGAGCACGCCCTGGAGACCCAGCGCCTGCAGGGCCTGCTGGCCATGCGGGAGACCTCCCGGGCGAACTACCTGGCGGCCCGGATCGTGGGCAAGGACGCCACCAACTGGTTCAAGACCATCCTCATCGACCGGGGGAGCCAAGCCGGTCTGCGGCGGAACTTGCCGGTGGTGGCGCCGGACGGCCTGGTCGGCCGCGTGGTCGAGGTGACGCCGTACACGGCCAAGGTCCAGCTCATCACCGACCCGGTGAGCGCCAGCGGCGGCCTGCTGCAGCGGACGCGGGTCACCGGGATCGTGTCCGGCAACCTGGGCGCCGGCTTGAGAGTGCGCTACCTCCCCCTCCTGGCGGACGTCGTCGTCGGGGACGAGGTGGTGACCTCGGGCATGGGCGGCGTCTTCCCCAAGGGCATCCCGGTGGGTCGGGTCACCGCCGTCGAGCGCAAGAGCGGCGCCTTGTTCCAGGAGGCCGTCCTGCAGCCCAAGGTGGACCTCGGCCGGCTGGAAGAGGTGCTGATCCTGACGGAGGCGGAGCAGCGCGACGGCTTCGAGGCCGGGAGCCGGCCGCAGCCATGAAGCTGTTCGTCCTCGGCCTGCTCGCCTGCGCCTCGGTCCAGGCGGTGCTGCTCGGACCCTTCAGCCTGGGCGGCATCCGGCCCGACCTCTTCCTGCTGCTGGTCTTCCTGCTCAGCCCCCGCGTCAGCCCGGAGGCCGCCACGATCCAAGGGTTCCTGGTCGGCCTCTGTCAGGACGCGCTGTCCGGCGGTCCCCTGGGGCTGCGGGCCTTCACGTATAGCCTGATCGGTTGCACGACGGCCTGGCTGAGTCATGATCTGCACACCGAGAAACCCCTGGCGCAGTTCTGGCTGCTCCTGGCCGGTGCGGCCGGCGCGGGCGTTGTGACGTTGACCCTCCTGGTCTTCTTCCTGGGCGTCTCCCCGCTCCTGCCGGCCCTTGGGGTGGTCGTGCCCGAGGCGCTGTACACTGCCGTGGTCGGTTTCCTGCTGCTGCGGCTGCCCCAGATGCGCGCAGCCCTCATGCGAGCCATATGAGAGGAACGTTTCGGCATCTGTCCCCCGTCCAGGCATTGCCCGTGCGCCTCCGCAAGGCTCTGCTCTGCGTCGGCATCGGCTGCCTGGTGCTGCTCCTCCGTCTCTGGTATCTCCAGATCCTGGAAGGCGATCGCTACTTCACCCTGTCGACCAACAACCGCCTTCGGCTGCGGGTGGTGGAGGCGCCGCGCGGCTTCATCCTGGATCGGCACGGCGAGGTCCTGGTCGAGAATCGGCCCACCTTCGACCTCTACGCCACGCCGGAGGACGTCAAGAACCCCCAGGAGGTGGCCGCCACCTTGGCCGGGATTCTCAAGGTGGCCCCCGGGGACATCGAGGCCCGGCTGGCGGAGGGACGGACGCGCCCGTACCAGCCGCTCCTGATCCGCAAGGACCTGGACGAAGCCATGATGGTCTCCGTGGAGGAGCGCCGCCTGGACCTTCCCGGGGTCAACCTCCGCATCCGCCCGATCCGCGCGTACCCCAGCGGCGGGACGGCGGCCAATCTGCTCGGCTACGTGAGTGAGGTGAACCAGGCGCAGCTCCAGCGCGAGGAGTTCCGCGACTTCCGCCCGGGCGAGAGCCTGGGGCAGTCGGGGGTCGAGCGGCGCTTCGACGCCTTCATCCGCGGGGTGGACGGCGGCGAGCAGATCGAAGTGGACGCCCGCGGCCGCGCCCTGCGCCTGGTCAGCCGGATCGACCCGCGGTCCGGCGCCAACGTCTTCCTGACCATCGACCGGAAAGTCCAGGAAGCGGCCGAGGCGGCCTTCGCCGGGAAGAAGGGGACGGTCGTCGCCATGAATCCGACCACGGGCGAGATCGTGGCCATGGTGAGTCGGCCCTCCTTCGACCCCAACCTCTTCGCCCAGCGCCTTTCGGGCGACGAGTGGCAGCGCATCGCCACCGACGCCAGTCACCCGCTGCAGAACCGCGCCTTCCAGGCGCAGTATCCGCCCGGCTCCATCTTCAAGCTGATCGTGGCCATCGCCGGCCTGGAGAGCGGCGCCCTCACCCCGGAGACCAAGTTCAACTGCGCGGGACAGTTCTACCTCGGGAACGTCAAGTTCGACGACTGGAAGAAGGGCGGACACGGCGCGCTCGATCTGCGCGGCGCCATCGTCAACTCCTGCAATGTGTATTTCTATCAGGCGGGCCTGCGCGTCGGCATCGACGAAATCGTCCGCGTCTCCCGCGCCTTCGGCCTGGGCGAGGCTCCCGGCCTCGGGCTGGGCGACGAGGCCAAGGGGAACCTCCCCAACCCCCAACCGCGACGGCGCGGCGAGCCACCCTGGACCGCCGGCAACACGGTGAACGCCAGCATCGGCCAGGGCGCCGTGGTGACCTCGCCCATGCAGCTCCTGGCCATGGTCTCCGCCATCGCCAACGGCGGGACCATCTACCGGCCGTGGGTGGTCAAGAAGATCGTGGCCCTCTCGGGCGAGCTCCTGGAATCGTACGAGCCGGAGGCGCTCCGCCAGGTGAACGTGAAGCCGGAGACGCTCGCATTCATGCGGCAGGCCATGCTCGGCGTCGTGGACGGAGGGCACCGGCGCTCGCTCCAAGGTGCCCGGCGTGCCGATCGGGGGCAAGACCGGGACCGCGCAGGTGGTGAAGAAGGGGGAGGAGAAGCGGAGTGCGGACGTGAAGGACCATGGCTGGTTCGCGTCGTTCGCCCCCGTGGACAACCCCCGGCTCGCCGTGGTGGTCCTGGTGGAGAACGGGGGGTTCGGCGGGCTGGTCGCCGCCCCGGTGGCCAAGGCGGTCTACCAGGCCGCCTTCGCGGAGCCCCAGCCTCCCGCGCGTCCGCCCGTCGTCGAGCCCAAGGAGGCGGATCTGGAAGATTGAGAAGCCTGGAGGGTCGACAGGGATAGCGACAGCGACGGGGGGAACACCGCGGTCGCTATCGGAAATTCTTTGCGGATCGCTGAACGCTGAAAGCTGAGCGCTCGCTATGTTCGATCGCCGATTGCTGACCTACTTCGACTGGAGCTTCGCCGCCGCCATCCTGGGGATGGCGTGTCTCGGGGTGCTGTCGATTTACAGCGCCAACGCCTTGACCGCCTCCCCCTTTCGCCAGACCCTGCACCTGCGGCAGCTCACCTGGCTGGCGATCGGGCTGTGCGTCCTCGTCCTGGCGTGCACGGTGAGCTATCGCAATCTGGCGCGCTTCGCCTACGTCATCTTCGGGCTGAACGTGTTCCTGCTCCTGGTCGTGCTCGTCCTGGGCAAGACGGGCCTGGGGGCCCAGCGCTGGATCCGGATCGGACCGATCGCATTCCAACCGTCGGAATTCATGAAGCTCAGCCTGGTGCTCTTCCTGGCGCGCTACTTCGATGACCGGCGGGAGATCCTGCACCAGCCCAAGACCATGCTGGTCCCGGCCGGCCTCACCCTGGCCTGTGCGGCGCTGGTACTCAAGCAGCCCGATCTCGGGACGGCACTCCTCCTCGTGTTCAACGCCACCGCCCTCATGCTCTTGCTCGGCCTCCACTGGAAATACCTGCTGCCGCTCGGCATCACGGGCGGCGTCCTCGCGCCGCTCCTCTGGTCGTTCCTCAAGGACTACCAGCGGCGGCGCATCCTGGTGTATCTCAATCCCGACCTGGACCCGCTCGGGGCCAGCTATCACATCGCTCAGTCGAAGATCGCCGTCGGGCTCGGGTGGGGCGTTCGGCAAGGGGTGGATGGCCGCCTCGCAGAGCCAGCTGAACTTCCTCCCCATGAACCACACCGATTTCCTGTTCGCCGTCCTGGCGGAGCAGTGGGGCTTTCTGGGCTGCCTGCTGGTCCTGCTGGTGTTTGTCTATGTGATCACCCGGGGTTTCCAGATCGCCGGCGACTCCACCGACTTCTTCGCCAGTCTGCTGGCCACGGGGATCACCATCACGCTTGGCGATCCAGGTCTTCATCAACGTGGCCATGGTACTCGGGCATGCTCCCCGTCGTGGGCATCCCGCTCCCCCTCCTGAGCTACGGCGGCTCCTCCATGCTGACGACCATGCTGAGCCTCGGCCTCCTCCTCAACATCCACATGCGACGGTTCATGTATTAACCGCCCGGGGTCAGAGCGCGGGCAGGAGCTCGGCGTAGCTATGGATCGTCAGGTCCGGGCGCAGGTCGCCGGCCTCGGCATCCGGGGGGGCGATCCAGATGGTCCGGAGCGACGCCCCCTGGGCGCCGCGGATGTCGGAGAGGGGACTATCCCCGACCATGACCACCGCGCTCGGGGGGAGCTGGAGGCGCGCCAGCGCCACCTGGAACAGGTGCGGCTCTGGCTTCCCCACCACCACGGGCCGGAACCCGGCGGCCGTCGCGACCGCCTCCACCAGCGCCCCGCACCCCGGAAAGAATTCCCCGCCCTCGACGGGAAGCCGGGGGTCCAGATTCACCGCCACGAACGCCGCTCGCGATCGTACCGCGCGCGTCAGCGCCGTGAGCTTCGGATAGTCGAATGCGTCGTCGTGCCCCATCACCACGACCTGAGCCTCGCGGCAGGCCTCCGGCGGCAGCAAGCGATGGCCCGCCGCCTGAAGCAGCCCGAGCAGCCGCGGGGATCCCACCGCCAGGAGGCGCGCCGGCCCGTAACGCTCCCGAACGAACGGCCCGGTCGCCTCGGCCGCTGAAACGATCTCTTCCGGCGCGGCCGCGATGCCGAGCCGGTGGAGCTTCGCCAGCAGATCGTCGGTCCCCTCCCGAGAATTGTTGGTGAGGAAGAGCACGTGGCGGCCGGTTCGGCGCAGCACGGCGAGCAGGGTCTCCACCTGCGGCAGCAGCGTGTTGCCGTGATAGACGCAGCCGTCGAGATCGAAGATGAACGCGCGACACGATGCCAGATCCATGCGACGGGACTCCTCTACGCACAAGGGCGGATGAGCAGGATGCGGAAAAACCCCTTTTCCCCAGGCTGCTCAAAAAGGTCCAGATGCCAGGCGGCGGGCGCAGGGCCGAGTGAGGCGTACTCCAGGTACGCCGCAGCGAGCGCCCGAGCACGCCAACGCGGCAGATGGGCCTTTTTCAGCAGCCTGCTAGACGGCCTCGCCGGGATCCGTAAGGACGTCCCGCGGCATCAGGTCGGCGCCCGCCTCGGCGAGATGGCAGGTGTCGTTCAGCAGGACGACCCGCGCGGTGGTGGTGTCGGCCTCTACCACGCTGACCGCCGTGTTGTCCTGCTTGATCCGGAAGAGCCGGCGCGGCGGCACCCCCAGGACGTGGCAGACGATGGCCTTGATGGGCCCCCCGTGGGACACCAGGACCAGGTCCTGCTCGGGGCGGGCGGCGCAGAGTCGCGTCCAGGCGTCCACCACGCGGCGTACGAAATCTTCCAGTCGCTCGCCGTCAGGCGCCGGGTGCGTCAGCGGATCGGCCAGCCACCGCTCGTAACTGCCGGGGAAGGCGGCCTGAATCTCGGGCACCCGCATCCCCTCCCACCGCCCGAGCCGCATCTCTTGGAGGCCCGGCTCCGGCAGGACCGGCAGACCCGTCGCGGCCCCGAGGGCCTCAGCGGTCTCCGCCGCCCGGCGCAGGGGGCTCGTGTAGATGGCCGCCGCCGTGCGCAAACGGTGGGCCACCCGAGCCGCCAGCCGTGCCGCTTGTTGCCGCCCCCGTGGCGACAGCGGCGGATCCTGGTTCCCCTGGATCCGCCGCTCCCCGTTCCACACGGATTCCCCGTGCCGGATCAACACGTACCGCGCCATGACCGCGTCGTCCGTCCTCTCTCGGATCACCCCCCCTCGCCGGGGCAGGGCGATCAACCGTTCACCCGGGCTCCGGTCTCGTCGTACCAGTGCAGCGTCGAGAACGTCAGCCCGCACGGATCCCCTTCGCGGAACACCGGCTTGCGCACGTTCCGCTGCACCCGGACCTCGGTCGCGCCGACCGTCACCCGGTAGTCGATGATGTCCCCCAGGAGGACCCGGCGCGCCACCACGCCGCGGACGCCCCCGTCGCGCATCAGGTCGATCTCTCCGGGGCGGCAGGCCAGCGTGGGCGGGTTCCCCGGCGCATGCGCGGGGACGGCGGCCGTCACCGGCCCCGCCTCCCGGGCGCCCTTGAGGTAGACCTGCCCGTCCGCCACCTCCACCTCCAGGAAGTTCGACAGGCCGATGAAGCCGAAGACGAACTTGTTCGCCGGTTTGAGGTACACGTTGACCGGCGTGTCGTCCTGCTGGACCAACGCCCCGAAATCCATCACCACGATCCGGTCGGAGAGCGCCATGGCCTCGGCCTGGTCGTGGGTGACGTAGATGATGGTGAAGTTGAACCGCTTCTGCAGCTCCTTGATCTCGAACCGCATCACCTCGCGCATCTTCGGATCGAGATTCGAGAGCGGCTCGTCCAGGAGCATGACCGTCGGATTGAACGAGATGGAGCGGGCCAGCGCGATCCGCTGCTTCTGTCCGCCCGACAGCTGCGTTCGGATAGCTGTCCTTGGCTTCGAGCAGGCCGGTGTACTTGAGGGCCGTGGTCGTCTTCTCCCGGATCTCCGACCGCGAAAGGCCGCGGATCTGCAGCGGGAAGGCCACGTTGTCGAACACCGAGAGGTGCGGCCAGACCGCGAAGGCCTGGAACACCATCCCGAAGTCCCGCTTCTCCGGCGGCAGGTAGTAATTCTTGAAGCTGGAGGAGATGACGCGGTCTCCGACCAGGATCTCCCCCTCGTCCAGGTCCTCGAAGCCGGCCAGCATGCGGAGCGTCGTCGTCTTGCCGCAGCCGGACGGGCCGAGGAAGGAGATGCACTCGCCGCGCGCGATCTCGAGGTTGAGCTTGTCCACGGCCACCACGCTGCCGAACCGCTTGGTGATGTCCTGGAGGATCACGTGCGCCATGGTCAGGATCCTCCCCCGGCGATCTTGGTCGTGCCGGTGACCTTCTTGATGACCCACTGTCCGATCACGATGATGATCAGCGCCACGGCCGAGAGCGCGGCGGCGTACACCGTCTCGCCGTCCTCGTTCAGCGCGTAGATCGCCACCCCGATGGTCCGGGTGGTCGGGTCCGTAGAGCAGCACGGAGGTGGTCAGCTCGCGCAAGGCCGGCAGGAAGATCAGAAAGAACGCCGCCACCATGCCGGGCTTGATCAGGGGCAACACGACATCCTTCATCGCCTGCCAGTGGCTGGCACCGCAGGCGCGGGCCGCCTCCTCCAGCGAGTCGCCGACCTGCTCCAGCGCGGCCGAGGTGGATTTCAGCGCGAAGGCCATGTAGCGGGCGATGTAGGCCACGAAGATGATCCAGGCCGTATTGTAGAGGTTCACGCCGAACTTCCCGCTCCACATCAGGATCACGCCCAGCGCGATGACCGTCCCGGGCACCGAGAAGGGCAACAGCCCCAGGAACTCCAGCAGGAACTTCCCGCGCACCCGCATCTTCACGATCACGTAGGAGATGAGCGTGCCCACCAGCATCGTCACCAGCGCCGCCGCCAGGGACAGGTAGAAGCTGTTCCAGATGGCGTCCCTGGTCAGTTTCATGGTGAACAGGATGTACGTGAAGTTGTGCAGCGTCATGTTCTCCAGCGCAAAGCTGAGGCCATACGTCCGGAGCAGCGCCACCAGGAAGATCGTGACGGTGGGCAGAAGCACGGTCACCGCGATGTAGACGATGCTCAGGATGAGCAGCGGGTACTTGAGGCCGCGGAGCTTCAGGAGCATCGGCCGCACGCTCTTCCCCGCGATGACCTGGAACCGGCCCGCCGTCAGGATCCGGTTCTGCGAATAGAGAATGAGCGCGGCCGACACCACCAGGATGGAGGACAGGATCGTCCCCGCCCGGATCGCCTCGAACCGGCCGCCGCTGGCGTAGATCTTCTGGTAGATCAGCGTCGGGATGTTGAAGATGCCGGCCTCCGTCCCCAGGACCGCGGGGACGCCGAAGTGGGCCAGCGAGTAGAGCGCGACCAGCAGCGCCCCGGCCGCGATGCTGGGCAGCATCAGCGGTAGCGTGATCCGGCGCGTGATGGTGAGCAGCCCCGCCCCGGAGATCCGCGCCGACTCCTCCAGCGTCGGGTCCATCCGCTCCAGCGCGCCCGACACCTGGATGAAGACGAAGGGAAAGAGGTACATGCTCTCCACGGCGATGATGCCGGTCAGGCTATAGATGTTGAAGAGCACCTGCTCGGTGCCGAAGAGGCTCATGAACCCCTTGTTGACGAGACCGGCCCGCGGCGACAGCAGGATCTTCCAGGCGATCGCCCCGATGAAGGAGGGGAGCATGAAGGGGACGAGGAACAGCAGCTTCATCGTCTCCTTGAAGGGCAGGTCGGTCCGCGAGACCAGCCAGGCGAAGAAGACGCCCAGGATGGTGCTCAGCACGGTGACCGCGCCGGCGATCACCAGGGAGTTCACGACCGCCTGGAACACGTCGGGCTGGCTCAGGACCTGGGCCACCCCCACGATGTTCAGCCCGCCGTCCACCACGAAGGCGTTCCAGATGATGAGCAGGATCGGAACGGCCACCACCACGACCAGGACCAGGACCGAGAACAGGAGCAGCAGTTCCGCCAGGCCGAACCTGCGATCGGTGCCGGTCATGCGAGGGCCTCCTTCCCGATGCCGGCCTTGTCGTACCACCGCAAGGCCTGGAAGGTGAGACCGCACGCCTCCCCCTCCTCCAAGGGGCGCCCGCTCCCGGAAGGCCTCCGCCGCCTCCTGCTGCGCGCGGATCTCGACCGCACCGACCGTGATGAAATAGGTCACGATCGGCCCCAGAAAGACCCGCCGCCGTACCACGCCGCGGGTCGCCCCGCCGTCCCGAACCAGATCGATCTCGAAGGGGCGGCAGGCGGCCACCACCTCGTCCTTCGCGATGCGCTCCCGCGCGGCCGGCGAGATCTCGGCCCGGAGCGGCAGGTCGCTCCCCTGGATGTGGACCGCGCCGTTCCGCCGCTCCACCGGGATGAAGTTCGCCACCCCCAGAAAATTGAAGACGAAGCCGTCATCCGGGTCGGTGTAGATCGAGTGCGGATCGCCGATCTGGCGGAGCGACCCGTCCGGCCCCATGATCCCGATCCGATCCGAGATGGCCAGCGCCACCTCCTGGTCGTGGGTGACGTACAGGATCGTGACGCCGGTCCGCCGCTGCAGGTCCTTGATCTCGAACCGCATCTCCTCGCGGAGGTTCGCGTCCAGATTGGTGAGCGGCTCGTCCAGGAGCATGATCTTCGGCCGCGAGACCAGGGCGCGCGCCAGGGCCACGCGTTGCTGCTGCCCGCCGGAGAGCTGCGACGGGTAGCGGTCGTCCAACCCTGCCAGGTGCACCTGAGCAATCGCCTCCAGCGTCCGCGTCTTGGCCTCCGCCGCGGCCACCTTCTGGATCTGCAGCGGGTAGACCACGTTGTCGAAGACCGTCTTGTGCGGCCACACCGCGTAGTCCTGGAAGACGACCCCGATGTTCCGGAATTCCGTGGGCACGTGGACCTTCCGGGCCGCGCTGGAGACCAACTGGTCTCCGATGAACACCTCGCCCGCGCTGGGGTGCTCGAACCCCGCGATCATCCGCAGGACCACGGTCTTCCCGCACCCCGAGGGCCCCAGCAGAGAGAAGCACTCCCCGTCCCGGATCGTCAGCGTGAAGCCTTCAAAGACTCGGTGGGTCCCGAAGACCGCGCCCAGCTTCTCCAACCGCACGTCAGCCATGATCGCTCCCGACCAGACCAACCGCCCCCATGCTCGGCGGGGCGGCGAGGCGCCTCGCGCCCCACCGCCCCGCCCGATGTGCTCCGCGCCGCAGCGGCGCTACCGCATGGTCTGCGTGAACTTCTGGATGATCGCTCCTTCTCGGCCATCACCTTCAGGTAGTCCGCCTTCATGGCGCGCTTCACCGCCTCGTCCGCCTTCACCAGGCCGTGCGTCGTGTCCACCACCACGTCGGCGCGGACCGGGAGCGTGCCCTCGCTGGCCACGATCGTCTGGCCGTCCTTGGAGAGCAGGAAGTCCACGAACTTCTGCGCCGCCTTCAGGTTCGGGGTCCCCTTGAAGATGGCGATCGGGCTCGGGACCACCAGCATCTCGGGCGGGTAGGCCAGGCCCATGGTGGCCCCCTTCTTGATCTTGTCGATGGCGATGTAGTCGGGCGCCAGCGACGCCTTGAAGTCGCCGGAGGCCGTGTCGTCCACCACCTGCCCCGAGCCGGCGCCGATCTTGGCGCCGTTCGCCTTCAGCTTCTGGATGTACTCCCAGCCGAAGGTGTTCGTGAGGAGCGCCACGCTCATCATGGCCGTGCCCGACAGGGCGGGGTTGGCGATGGCGAAGCCGTCCTTGAAGCGGGGATCGAGCATGTCACTCCACGCCTTGGGCGCGGCGGTGATCTTCTTGGTGTTGTAGGCGATGCCCAGGGTGCCCAGGCGCGCCGGCGTGAAGAAGCCGTCGGGGTCCTTGACGGTGCTCTGCACCGCCGCGGCCTCGGGCGACACGTACTTCTCCCAGGCCCCTTCCTTCTTCAATTGGAAGAAGTCCGGCACCTCGCTGTGCCAGAGCACGTCCACCGTGAGCTTCCCGGCCTGCCGCTCCGCTGCCACCTTGGCCATGAGCTTGCCCGCCCCGGCCGAGTAGTAGTCGAAGGAGACCTCGGGGTGCTTCTTCGCGAAGGCGTCCCGGAGCTTGCCGATCAGGCTCTCCTTCATCGAGGTGTACACCATCAACTTCTCGCCGGCCACCGCCACGCCCCCGAAGCAACGATCAGCGCGACTGCGATCACCGCCACACTCAGCCGTTTCATGACGTCCTCCTTGCGCCGCCCTCGACGATTCGGCAGCGTCCGCCCGACCCTAGAGACTGTAGCCGCCGTCCACCACCAGATTGCAGCCGGTCGTGAAGTTGGAGGCCTCCGACGCCAGATAGACGACGGCGCCGCCCAGATCCTCGTATGCCTGGCCGTACCGCTTGATCATCCCCTGGTCCACCCGGATGGCCCGGATGGCCGGGTTGTCGGAGCGCGCCGCATTGCCCGGCGTCCGGCAGTACCCCGGGCTGATGGCGTTCACGTAGATCTTGTGCCGGGCCCACTCCACCGCCAGCGACTTGGTGAGCATCACCACGCCGGCCTTGGCCGCGTTGTAGTGGCAGTAGTCGGCGTCCCGGTTCACGTGGAACGAGGACATGGAGGCGATGTTGACGATCTTGCCGCCCCCTTGCTTGATCATGTGCGGGGCCACGGCCTTGCAGCAGAGAAACACCCCCTTGAGGTCCACCGCCAGCATCCGCTCCCAGTCCTGGACGCTCATCTCCAGGGCCGAGATCGGTTGCGCGTACCCGGCGTTGTTCACCAGGATGTCGAGGTGCCCCCATTCCTGGATCACGCTGTCGAACATCGCCGTGACGCCGTCGAAGTCCGTCACGTCCGCCTTGAAGGGCAAGGCCTTGCGCCCGCGCTTCCGGACCTCGGCCGCCGTCTCCTCGGCCGCCGGCAGATCCAGCTCCGCGATGGCGATGTCGGCGCCCGCCTCGGCCAGCGCCAGCGCCATGCCCTGCCCCAACCCGCGGCCGGCGCCGGTGACAAGCGCCGTCTTTCCTGCCAGCGAGAAACGATCCAGGATCCCCATCATTGACCTCCCATCTCACAAGACACGCAACCGAAAAATCACCCTGGGACGCGGACCAAAAAACCCCTTGAAAATCGAGGAAGGCCCGGAGTAGCATCGGGCCCTCACCCCGGGATCCCGCTCCGCCTCGCAGCCACAAGGAGCACCCGCCCATGGCCAAAGCCGACCATCCTGATCGTCGAGGACAACCCGGACATCTCCCAGTGATCGCCGATGCGCTCCGGTTCGCCGGCTTCGGCACCCTCCAAGCCTACAACGCCGTGCAGGGACTCCAGTTCGCCAGCGAGCATCGCCCGGATCTCATCCTCATGGACATCCAGCTCCCCGATCTGGACGGGCTGTCGGCGGCGGAGACGCTCGAAGCAGGATCCGGTCACGCAACGCATCCCCATCGTGGCGATGACCGCCTACGACGTCGTGGGTGACCAGGCCAGGGCCATCTCGCGGCGCTGCGTCGGCTACGTCCAGAAACCGGCCCGACCTCGGGATCTGATCAACCTGATCTCGGCGGTCCTGCGGCTGAAAACCGAGCCGAAACCCAGCGCCGGAAACTCCAAGGACCGGGTCGCCCGGACGTCCCGCAAGTAGCCCGCAGGCCCAAGTGCCGGGCGCCCTCACGGGCCGCGCGGGCAAAAGCCTATCACAACCGATACCGCAAATCAGCACAAACTGGTCACAGGTTTCGACGCGGCGGGCCTTTCCCAGACCGCCCTGCACCTCTGCAGGTTCGCGCGTGACGAGCCGCAACGTAGTCGCAGGGAGTGCCGCACCGGGGGAGGCCGGCCCGGCGTCACGTCCGCAGGCGGGGATCCATGGCGTCCCGGACGGCGTCCCCGAAGAGGTTCAGCCCGAGCACCGATAGGGCGATGGCGCAGCCCGGGAAAGAACGCGATCCAGGGGGCGTTGCGGATGTACTTCTGGGAATCGTGCAGGATGTTGCCCCAGGTCGGCGTGGGCGGCGGCTCGCCCAACCCCAGGAACGAGAGCGCCGCCTCGGCCAGCAGGACCTCGGCGAAGTACAGGCTGAGCTGCACCACGACCACCGACAGGCAGTTGGGCAGCACCGTCCGGAGGACCAGACGCCAGCGCGGGCTGCCCAGCGCCTGGGCCGCCATGACGTACTCCTGCGCGACCACGCGTGAGCGCGATCGCCGCGCGTGACGCGCACGATGCGCGGCAGGTACACCACGCCGAGCGCGATGATGATGCTGCGCGTCCCGGTCCCCAGTGCCGCGGCCACCGCCACCGCGAGCAAGAGCGGCGGGAACGACATCAGGAGATCCATCAGGCGCATGATGACGTCCGGAGATCCGCGCCGAGCTCACACCCGCCACGATCCCGAGCAGCACCCCGGGCAGCGCCGCGCCGAGCATGGTCAAGAGCGAGGCCATGAGGCTGACGCGCGCGCCGTAGACCACCCGGCTCAGGACGTCGCGACCGAGCTGGTCCGTCCCGAACCAGTGGCCCGGACCCGGCGGCAGGAACCGCTGCGCGATGTTCAGCTTCACCGGGCTGGCCAGCCCGAGGAGCGGCGCCGCCAGCGCCAGCGAGGAGCAGGCTCACCACGATCAGGCTGCCGACGAGGGAGAGCCGATTTCGTCGGAGCTGTCGCCACACCCGTCCGAGCCGCTCGAGCGCGGCGGGGCGGCGGCGGGATGCTGTGCGACGTCGTCACGGAGACCGCAGGTGCCATGGCGTTCGCCGGGATCCGGACCGCGCCCCTACCCGAAGCGGAGTCTCGGGTCCAGGTACGTGTAGAGCAGGTCCACGACCAGATTGATCAGGACGTACAGCACCGAGATGTACAGGATCAGCCCCTGGATCACCGGGAGGTCCCGGTTGTACAGCGCCGTGATCACGAGCTGCCCGACCCCCGGCAAGACGAAGAGCGTCTCGATGACGGCGCTGCCGCCGAGGAGAATCCCCATGTTGATCCCCATCACGGTCACGGCGGGAATGAGGGCGTTCCGCAGGGCGTGGCGGAACAGGACGACCCGCTCGCGCAAGCCCCTTGGCCCGCGCCGTCCGGATGTAGTCCTGCCCCAGCACCTCCAGGACGCTGCTCCGGACCAGGCGCGCCAGGAGGGCCGTGAGATACGTGCCCAGCGCGCAGCTCGGCAGGATGAGAAACCGCAGCCCGCTCCAGAGATCGGTGACCACGGAGGTGTATCCGACGACGGGCAGCAGGTTCAGCTTGAGCGAGAACAGGATGATCAGCATGAGCCCCAGCCAGAAGCTGGGCATGGAGAGGCTGACGAGCGTGAGGAGGCGGGCCACGTGGTCCACCCACGAGTTCCGGTAGACCGCCGACAGCAATCCGGCGGGGACCCCGATCAGGACGGAGATCAGGAGCGCGAGGCAGACCAGCGACAGCGTGGTGGGAAACCGCCAGATGAGCTCGTCGACGACCCGCGTCTTGTTGTAGAGCGACTCGCCGAGGTCGCCCCGGACCACCCGGCCGAGCCATTCCCAGGTAGCGGACGTGGAGCGGCCGGTCCAGGCCGAGCTGCTTGCGGAGCTCCGCGACCTGCTGGGGCGTCCCCTCGCCCCCCAGCATCACCAGCGCCGGATCGCCCGGGATGACGTGCACCAGGGCGAACGAGGCGATGGACAGCGCGAAGAGCATCGGGACGAGCGCGACCACCCGCGTGAGATATGTTCCGGAGTAGGGGCGGCATGGGGATCGCGCCGGGGCAAGGCAAGTCCGGGGCCGAGGACATCACGCCCTCGGCCCCGGCGTCACCGTTCGGCGCTGCGCGCGACCTCCCTACTTCCCGACCGTCACGTTCCAGGCCCGGGCGTACCCGGCCGACCAGTGCTGCCACCCCTGGACGGTGCTGCGCCAGCCCTCGACCTGCGCCAGGTAGATGAGCGGAATCCACGGCACGTCGGTGCGGAGCAGGTTCTCGAGGTCCGCGAAGACCTTCTTGCGATCGTCGTCCTTGATGGTCTGTCCGGGCGGCGCCGCACAGCCGGTCGTACTCGGCATTCTTGTACCCGGTCGAGGTGCTGGTGCTTTCCCAGAACTGGCAGTAGTAGATCTCGGCGTCCGGGCGCGGGCTGAGGCCCGAGAGGAAGAAGGCGAACTCGCCCCCGTCCCAGGTCGTCTGCAGGGCCGCCGACTCCAGCGTGCGCACCCGCACGTTCATCCCCACGGCCTGGAACTGCGCCTGGAGCACCACGGCGATTTCCGGATAGACGCTGGGCTGCAGGTGCGAATCCAGGATGATCTCCTCCCCTTTGTAGCCGGCCTCTTTCAGGAGCTGCTTGGCCTTTTCCGGATTCGGTTTGCCATAGGGGTCGTTCCCGTGCACCGACCCGAAGTACGGGGTCCCGATCGGGATGCCGGCCGGCGCGGCCTTGCCCAGCCCGAAGGTCACCGCCTTGACGATCTCCTCCTTGTCGATGGCGTACCCGACCGCCTGGCGGAGCTTCGGGTTGTTCATGAAGATCCCCTTCTTGAACCCGAAGCGGAGATCGGCGAAGGAGACCCCCGGCTTGGCGCCAACGGTGAGACCCGGCTTCCCCTTGTACCGCTCCACGTCCTGCTGCGTGAGGGAGAGGGCCACGTCCACGTCGCCCCGCTCCAGCGCCGCCGCGCGGACCGAGGAGTCCCGGATGGGGATGAAGTCCACCTGATCCACCAGCGCCAGCCGCTTCCCCGTGAACCCGGAGGTGGGCCGATCATCCACCGTGTAGCCGGCGAACTTCTTCAGCCGGATGACGCTGTCCTTCTTCCACTCCACGAACTCGAACGGGCCCGTCCCCACCGGCTTGGTGATCGTGCCCCCCTGCCGCTCCGCCTCGCCGTCCGGGTAGATGACCGCCGGGGCGATGGGGTTCGCCAGCGTGGCGACGAACCCGGCGTTCACCTCGTGGAGCGCGATCTTCACGGTCAGCGGATCGGCGGCCTCGACGGACTTGATGAGCCTCTTGAGCTGGCCGGACCGCGGCCCCTTGGCCTGCATCTTGGTGAGGAGTACACGACGTCCTTGGCGTCCAGCGTCTTGCCGCTGTGGAACTTCACGCCGCGGCGCAGCGTCAGCGTGTAGACCAGGCCGTCCGGGCTGACGCGTGTACTTGTCCACCAGCGACGGCCGCGGCCCCATGTCCTCGCCCAAGGCGAACAGCATGTCGTACACGTTGAGCAGGACGACCCGGTTCAGGTAATGGGTCGTCATGTGGAGATCGACGTCGGAGATGTCCCCGTCGGCGGCGATCTTCAGGACCGTGCCCGCCGGCGCCGGGCCCGGCGCCCCGAGCAGGAGCGCGAGACCCAGGAGACCCGCTGCGAACCATCCCATCCACCCACGGCGTATCATGGTCGGTCCTCCTTCGTTGAGAGTCGTTGCTCCACAGTTGCGTCCCCAACCGGTCAGCGGTAGCAGTCAGCGATCAGCATTCAGCCACGACGGACGCCCACAACGCGCTTCAACACGTCGTTTCTTGTTCTTACTGAACGCTGACTGCCGGGTACCCTCTGAGTGGCTGAACGCTCACTACCAGCGAATGCCCTTCTGGGCCGGGAGCCGATGCTGGTCCTGCCGCGGTCTCGATCGGCCAGGTCCGGTACTCCTCCAGCCAGGCCAGCATGTGCTTCATGATGATCTCGAGGATCTGCTTCCCCTTCTCGGCCGTCGCCTTGGTGGGATCGCCGTGAATCCCCGTCGTCGTCCAGCGTCCCCAGAAGTCGTTGAAGCGGACCGCCTTGGTGGAATCCGAGGTCATGTACTGCCCGACATGATCGTTCCCGAAGACCGCCTTGTCCAGTTGGACTCGCTCCTTGGCGAAATGCAGATAGAGCGAGGTCTCCATCTCGTCGGCGTGGGCATGGACGGTACTCTCCAGCAGCGGCTCGTACTCGGCTTTCCCCATGGCGAAGTAGCCGAAGGCGCAGCAGATGGACGGCGTCTCCAGGACCGTGCGCCGGGCCACCAGATCCACCATCGGGCCGTTCGAGCCGTGGCCGTTCACCACCGCGATCCGCTTGAACCCGTGATAGGCGACGCTCTTGGTCACGTCCACGCAGAAGTTGATGAAGTGATCCGGCTGGATGTGGATGGTCCCGGGGAAGTCGATGTGATGCAGGTTGAGCCCGCACGGGATGGCGGGCAGGATCAGCACCTGGTCGGGGGCGCGGCGGCCCAGCTCGTGGCAGACCTCCCGGACCAGGAACAGGTCCACGTCCAGGGGCATGTGGGGCCCGTGCTGCTCGGTCGAGCCGGTCGGCAAGATCACCACCTTCTGCATCTCGATGGCGTCGTTCATCTCCGGCCAGGTGAGCTTGTTGTACTCGAAGACATCGCGGGCGCGCATGGGGTCCTCCTTTCCGGGGCGTGCGCGGGGCGTGGCGAGTCGCCGGAGGTTGGGACCGCGGGGTCGGCGTCGGGTATTGTCGATTGTCGACACCTACCGCTACAGAAAAAACCGAAGCGGCATTCTCACCTCGGCTGTCGGGTTTCTATCAGATGCGGTAGGGGCTGTCAAGGTGCCGGCCGGGCTCGCCCGCAGACGCCCGGGCGGCGGGTGCGCGGCCTCCCCGGCCGCTACACCTCGATCGAGCCGGAGAAGACTTCCACGGCGGGCCCGGTCATGTAGAGCTGGCCGTCGTCCGCCCACTCCAGCTCCAGATCGCCGCCGGAGAGATGGTTGACGATCCGCCGCTCGGTCCGTCCGGTGAGCACGCCGGCGACACACACAGCGCTGGCCCCGGTTCCGCAGGCCAGGGTCTCGCCGCTGCCCCGCTCCCAGGTCCGCTGGCGCACCTCGGTCCGGGAGATGACCTGGACGAACTCCACGTTGGTACGGCGGGGGAAGGCGGGGTGCGTCTCGATGCGTGGGCCGTGCCGCTCCACTGGGTACCGGGCCACGTCCTCCACGAAGAGGACGCAGTGGGGATTCCCCATGGAGATGCAGGTGATGTGAAACACCTCGCCCGGCACCGCGAGCGGCTGGTCGATCGCCCGCCCGTCCTGGGGGTCGCCCAGCATGGGGATCTCGGCCCGGGTCAGGCGCGGCCGCCCCATGTCGACCCGCACCCGATCGACCGCGCCATCCGCCCCGGTGAAGAGCTGCAGGGTCAGGATGCCGGCGCCGGTCTCGGCGGTGATCGTCGGCTTTCGGGCAATGCCGTGATCGTACGCGTACTTGGCCACACAGCGGATGCCGTTCCCGCACATCTCCGCCTCGGAGCCGTCCGCGTTCCACATCCGCATTCGGACGTCCGCCCGGTCCGACGGTAGGATCAGGATCAGGCCGTCCGAACCGATGCCGAAGTGCCGGCTGGAAACCTGCCTGGCCACCTGCTCGGGGTGCTCCACGCGCTCTTCGAATCCGTTCACGTAGACGTAGTCGTTCCCCGCCCCGTGCATTTTCGTGAATCGCATCGCTCGCTCCCCGCTTACTTCTCTCTGGCCTTGGACCACTCCACCCACTGCTTGGCCTGCCCTTCGTAGTCCGTCCAGAACTTCGCGTAGCTCTCCGGGTCCATGTACAGCGGGGCGTAGGTGAGCTTCTCCATCCGCTGCACGAACTCGGCGCTGTTGATCACGTTCTTCAGCGCCTGGGCCAGGGTATCCCGCACCTCCTTGGGTGCCCCCGCCGGCATTCCGATCCCCCGGTGGACGCCGGAGTAGATCTTGTACCCCTGCTCCTCGGCGGTCTTGACGTCAGGGTAGAATTTGCTCCGCTTCCGATCCATGACGGCCAGCAGGCGCACCTCGCCGGCGTCCACCTGCGCTTTCATCTCGCTCACGTTGCCGTAGAAGGCCTCCACGTGCCCCCCCAGCACCGCGTTGCGGCCGGGAGCGCTGCCGTCGAAGTGCACGATGGCGAACTTTACTCCGGCAACCTCCTCGGTGAGCATGGCGGCGATGTGGTCATCGCTCAGGATGCCGGAGGTGGTGGTCCGGATCGTGCCCGGCTTGGCCTTGGCGGCGTCGATGAGGTCGTTCAGGTTCTTGTAGGGGCCGTCGGCCTTGACGGCGATGATGCCGGGGTCGTTATCCTGGAGCGCCAGGAGCTCGAAGCTCTTGCGCGAGAAGACCGCCTTGCGCTGCGGGTCCAGGTAGGTGGTGATGACCGTCGGCAGGATCAGGTTCCCGATCGTGTACCCGTCCGGCCGGGAGCGGGCAATCTCCGTGAAGCCGATCTGTCCGCCGGCGCCCGGCTTGTTGAGGACCTGGGCCTGGATTCCCAGCTCCTTCTCCAGCATGGGGGCCAGCAGCCGGGCCGTGACGTCGGTCCCCCCGCCCGGCGGGTACGCGACGATGTGGGTGAGTGTCCGCGCCTTGTCGGGGAAGCTCGCCCCGGCGCCACGGCCGGCAGGGCCAGGCCGAGGATGACCAGAACGGCGAGGAAGGCTACCGCGGCACCATCGAACCCTTTCGCGTGTCTCATCGGAGTCTCTCCTCCATGCAAGTTTGGGGTTCCCGAATGTTCCTCCCACCGCACGACCGCACCGCCGCAGCCCCAGCTCAGCCCATGAAATTCCCGCCATTCACGAAGAAGTTCTGTCCCGTGATGTAGTCCGACTCCTCCACGAGGAACCGGGCCACCCGCACCACGTCCTCGGGGGTGCCCAGCCGGCCGGCCGGTATCGCCTCGGACGGCGGCCTCGTAGGTCGCCGGGTCGTGCAGGTTGAAGCGCTCCATGACCTCCGCCGTGTCGATCCGCCCCGGTGCCAGACAGTTGACGCGGATCTTCGGCGCCAGCTCCAGGGCCAGGCACTTGGTCAGGGCCAGCACCCCCGCTTTGGCGCTACAGTAATTGGCCCCATTCCTCCGTCCTTGGATCGCCGTGGAAGCGCTGAGATTGATGATGTGCCCTACCCCTCCGGCGAACCGGCGGGCGAACTCCTGCGCGCAGATGAAGACCCCCGTGAGGTTGGTGGCGATGACGCGGTCCCAGTCGTCGTCGGCCATCCCGAGAAACGGCCCGTCGCGGTTCAGGCCGGCGTTGTTCACCAGCACGTCCACTCGACCGAAACGCTCCACGACGACATCGAACATGGCCCGCACCTCCGCGCGCCGGGCCACGTCGGCCTTCACACAGACCACCCGGTCTCCGACATCGGCGGCCAGGGATGCCGCCAGCGCTGCGGCCTCGGCCGCGGCGTGGGCGTAGTTCACGACGACACGGTGTCCCGCCCGCGCAAAACCCGCCACCAGGGCGGCTCCGATCCCGCGTGACGATCCGGTGACGAGGACGACCAGATCTTTCGGCATGCGCACACCTCCTCGTCTGGCCGCGGCCGGGTCGACCCCTGGCTGTGGCGCTAACGAAAATCGTACAGCGTGGCGGGATTTTCCACCAGGATCGCCCGGCGCAGCGCGCCCTCCGACACCCATTCCCCAATCCAGTCCAGGAGCCCCGCGTCATCGGGTTTGGTCTCCACCATGGGGTGCGGCCAGTTCGTCCCCCAGACCATGCGCTGCGGCGCCGCTTTCACCAGGGCGGCCACCTGGATGCCGAAGTCGGCATAGCGCGGCCCCGGCATCCGCGAGAGTTGGTAGGGGGCCGAGAAGCTTGACCCAGCAGCGGCCCGTGTCGAGCAGGCGGAACAGCGCTCCCCACGCCGGGTGATCCAACGGCGCTTCGGGGGGAATGCTGCTCATGTGGTCGAGGCAGACATCCACCGGCAAACGCCGGAGCTGCGGCTCCACGTCCGGTAGGTCCCGGAGAGTCGACCGGAACTGGATGTGCCAGCCGAAGGGCTGGATCCGGCGGGCGATCGGCTCGAGGTGTTCGGGCCGCAGCGCGTTCTTGACGGTCAGCGAGAATCGAAGTCCGCGAAAGCCCGCCGCGTTGAGCCGGGCTAGTTCCGCATCGGGAACCGTCGGGTCGACCACGGCGATTCCGCGGGCGTGGGGCTGAAGGCGGGCGATCGCGTCCAGCGTGCAGGCGTTGTCGGTGCCGTAGGCGCTGGGTTGGATGACGACGGTCCGTTGGATCCCCAGACGGCGCCGGATCTCCTGGTAGGCCTCCACCGACGCCTCAGCGGGCGTGTAGGCCACCTCGGCTGCGAGCGCAAACCGCTCCCGCGGCCCGAAGATGTGAATGTGGCAATCGCAGGCACCAGGAGGCGCAACGAGCGTCGGCCGTCGGTTCTCCGCATCCTGGGGCATGGCAGTTAGCTCTTCCCTCACGACCCAGACGCCCACCGCACAGGGCGAGTCCACCGCGCCGCGTCATTTGGCAAAGGTCGCCCCTTCGCCCGAGGCAATGTCCAGGAACTCCGCATCCGCCAGCGGCCGACGGTGGGCCAGGGCCGCCGTCACGGCCCGCCGGTAGATCGCTTGTATCTGATCGGTCGACGCGCTCATACCCAGCTCCGCGAGTTTCCGCTCCACGGCCGCCAGGTCGCTCCACTTGCCGATCACCAGGCTCATGCCGCGCCCGACCATCTCCGGCTCGAAGGGGAAGGCCCCCGGTCGCAGCCCCGCTCGCTCCAAGGCCGAGGTCGCCCCCCACTGCTCGTACCGGAACGCCCCCACTCCCACCACCGGCTTGAAATAGCCGTTGGCCAGGCCCGTGATCCGCTGGACGAGATCGGCCAGCCAGGGCAATCGCTCGTAGGCGATCCCAGTCTCTACCCCGTACAGCGCCCGCAGCGAGATCGCCACCTCGTCCAGCGACGAGTTCCCGGCCCGATACCCCAGCCCGTTGACGGCGGTGTGGATCACGCTGGCGCCGGCCTCGTATCCCGCCAGGACGCTCGCCGTGGCCAGACCGAAATCGTTGTGGCAGTGGACCTCGATGGGGACGCGCACCCATTCCGTCAGCTTCCGGACCAGATACCCGATGGCGGCGGGGCGCGCGATGCTGAGGCTGTCGACGAGCGTCACGGCGTCCGCCCCCGCCCGCTCGGCCGCCTGGACCGCCTCCCGTAACTGATCGAGCGTGGTGCGCGTTGACTCCGGCATGAAGAAGTTCACGTGCAGCCCGGCCTGTTTCGCTTGCGCGATGGCCTCGAGCGCCTCCTCCAGCAGCGCCTGTCGCGTGCGCTGGAGGACGTGCTGCTGGAACTGATCGCTGGCGCGGAACCAGACCATGACATGCTTGACCCCCAGTTCCAGGGCCCGCTCGATGCGGCCCGGCCGCCAGGTGACGTAGAGCGCCGCAGGGAGCTGCCGCGCCATGTATTGCCGCACCACCTCCAACCAGCCCGGCACGGTGAGGAAGAGTTCGATCCGCCGGAGGCCAACCGCGCACAACGCCTCGGCGATGGCGAGTTTCTCCTCGGGGCCGAGGGCCACGTCGGCGCACTCCTCCCCGTCGCGCAGGGTGATGTCGTGGAGCGCCACCGACCGCGGCGGGACGCGGATCTCCGGCGCGAAATTGTGGGGACTGACGGACCAGTGTGCCCCCTCCCACGCGCTGTCCATGTCGACTCTCCCGTTCCTCGGTTCGTGTCCGAGCCGCCCGCCCGATCCGGCGGAACACAACCAGCCCACCCCCGACCGGAGCGGCGCCTTACCGCGTCAACTCCACCCGGCGGCCCTCCTGCGCGGAGACGTACCCGGCGTAGATGACCTCGACGGTCTCGTGCGCCAGGAGGAGGCCCGACAGCGGTTCGCGCCCCTCGCGGACGGCGTCCACGAAGTCCTCCATCTCCTGCGGGATAGCCGCGCATCCAGTCTTCGTCGGGGCTGGGGAACTGCCAGCCGCCCTTCGTCTCCACCTTCTCCGTGATGTACTCGTCTCCCCAGATCTGCTCCGTCTGGTGCGTACACCTGGAGGCTGGTGTTGGGGTTGATGTTCACCTGGACCACGGCGTTGTCGAGGTAGGCCGTCACCAGGTTCTTCACCCCGCCCGAGGCTCACATCCGTGGAAAAGACCGACGCCTTGGTGCCGTCCTCGAAGGTGAGAATGGCAGCCGACCAGTCCTCGACGTCCTCCCAGGAGGTCACCAGCTACTTCTTTGGCGCGGCCTGAACGGCGGGGTGCTTGCTGAGCTGCGCCACGTCCGCCAGGACGGACTTCACCCGGATCGGCTTCCCGGACCTCTTCATTCCTTCGTAGTGCTTGAGGTGGATCACCGCCCCGATGGGATGGGAGCCCATCCGCAACATGGAGCCGCCGCCCGCGGTCAGCCAGCGCCGCGAGTACGCGGCGTGGGAGCCGGAGTGGCTCTCCTCGGCGCGCAGGTCGAGCAATGTCCCCCCGCTGGCGTCCATCAGCCGCCGAAGCTTCGCCACCGGTGGCGCGTACACGAAGTTCTCGGCGTACCCCATGCGTACCTTGTTCCGGCGACACGCGTCGACCACGGCGTCGGCGTTCTTCATCGCCTCGGCGAACATCGCCTGCCGAGACATGGAGCTCGCCTCGGCGAAGCAGCCGGTGAGCGGCTTCTCCATGATGAGGTGCTTGCCGGCGTTGGCGGCGTCGATGGCCAGCGTGTGGTGGAGGCTCGTCACCACGGGCAGCGTCACGAGGTGAATATCCTTGCGTTCCAGCATCGCCCGATGGTCGGTGTACGCGTGGGGAATGTTGAACTTTCGCGGCAAACGTCTCGGCGCTCTCCTTGGTCTTGGAGCAGACCGCAACGATCTCGCACTTGCTGCCCCGGATCTTGCTGAGCGCGTGAGCGTGCAACTCCGCCGCGAACCGCGAACCGATAAAACCGATCCCAACCATATCCATGGGCGCCTCTCCCGCAGGTCCCCTCACAGCTTGAAGAACGTGGGCAGGAACATCACCAGCCAGGGCCAGAAGGCCATGATCACCAGGTCCGCGATCAGGATGCTGATGTAGGGGATCAGCGGCCCGATGGTGTCCGTCAGCTTGATCTTGGCCAAGCTGCACAGGATCACCAGGCACAGCCCGATGGGGGGCGCCACGATGGCGATGCCCACGATGGCGATCACCAGGACCCCGTAGTGGAGCGGCTGCACCCCGAGCGACAGCGCGATCGGCATGAGGATCGGGAAAAAGATCAGGATGGCCGGCAACCCATCCAGAATCATCCCGAAGAAGAGGAACACGGCGATGCTGAGCAGCATGAACGTGTACTGGCCGCCTCCCACGGCCGTGATGAAGTCCCCGATCATGCGCGGCACCTGGTAGGTCGCCAGAATCCAGGAGAAGCCGGTGGCGGCCCCGACCAAGAGGGAGACGACTCCCGTCATCACCGCCGTATCGACGAGAATCTTGTACAGCTCCTTCCTGCCGATCTCCTTGTACAGGAAGAACGACACGATGAACGCATACAGCGTGGCCACGGCGGCGGCCTCGGTGGCGGTGAACACCCCGGCGAAGATCCCCCCGAAGATGATCACCGGCGTGAGCAGGGGGATGACGCTCTCCTTGATGGAGGCCAGCACTTCCTGCAGGGTCGGCTTGGCCGAGGTCGCCGCCGGCAGGGTTCCGCGGCAGGACTGGATGTAGATGACCACCATCAGGGTCAGCGCCATCAGGAAGCCGGGAAGGAACCCGCCCATGAACAACCCCGCGATGGAGATGTTGGCGACCGCTCCCAGGACGACCATGTTGAGGCACGGAGGAATCATCATGCCCATGCCGGTTGCCGCCGCCACGATGGCAGTGGCCCGCGCGGCCGTGTAGCCCGACCGCACCATGGACGGCAAGAGCAGGGAGCCGATGGCCGAGGCATCGGCGATGGAAGAGCCGGAGATGCCCGAGAAGAAGATCTCCGAGACCACCACGACGAACCCCAACCCGCCGCGGATGTGGCCGACCAGATTGGTGGCCAATCGCACCAGCCGCGCCGAGATGCCTCCCTGCTCCATCAGCGCGCCGGCCAGGATGAAGAGCGGGATGGCGAGGAAGGGAAAGGTGTCGATGCCCGAGTACAGCTTCATGGTCACCGTCGAGATCGGGATCGTGCCCTGCCACCACAAGGTGACAATGCAGGCCAGGACCATAGAGAAGGCGACGGGAACGTTCAGGGCGAGCAGGAGGATGAACCCGCCGAGGAGGATGCCGATCAAGGCCATGCTCATCGCCCGTGCCCTCCCTCGGCTGGCGGGTCGCCGCGCCAGCGACGGACTTCGAGCTGCGCCAGATAGAACAGGATGAGCACCCCGGCCAGCGGGATCGGCAAGAACGCCCAGGTGTAAGTGAGATCCATGGTCGGGAACGTCCGGGTCCGGTTGAAGGTCAGCAGCGTCCAGCCCTGGACGATCATGACCAAGGCCACGATGGCCATCACGGCCGGGGTGAGCAGCTCGACCCGATGCCGCACCCGCTCCGGAAACCTTCGGACGACCAGCTCGATCCCGAAGTGCCGCAGCCGCTTCACTCCCAGGGCGGCCCCCAGGAAGACCACCCACTGGAAGAGAAGCATGGCCAGGTCCTCCGACCAGGCCAGGGGCGTCTTCAGGACGAAACGGTTGAAGACCTGCAGGCTGACGATGACGGTCAGCGCGACCACCGTGGTCGCGCACGCCGCCTCGATGAGTCGATCCAAGAGCTTGTTCACGGCCGGCCTCCCTGCGCAGACAATAACGGGGGCGGTGCGCTATTCGGCACCGCCCCCGCGAACGAACCCCGTCCCGACGCGCCTACTTCTTGGCCGCGCGCGCCTGATCCAGGAGGGCCTTGCCGAAGGCGTACTTCTTCACGAAGTTTTCGTACACCGGCTGGATGCGCTTCTCGAAGGTGGCCTTGTCCACGTCGGTGACGACCTGGACCCCCTTCTCCTTCAGGAACCCGATGGCCTTGCTCTCCAGCGCGATATAGGTGTCGAGGAAGTACTTCTCCGTCTCCGGCCCGGCCGCGGCCATCTCGGCCTGGATGTCCTTGGGCAGCCCGTCCCACCACTTCTTGTTGGCGATGAAGCCGCTCACCGACCAGAACTGTTCGGTCAGAGAGTAGACCTTGGCCACCTCCCAGTGCTTGGAGGTCCAGAAGAGGGCCGGGGAGTTCTCGGCGCCGTCCAGCACCTTCTGCTGGATGGCCAGATAGACCTCGCCGAACGCCAGCGGCGTACCGATGCCCCCCATCTCGTTGATGGCCTGGATCTGGATGTCGCTGGGCTGGACGCGGATCTTCATCCCCTTCAGGTCCTCGGGCTTCCGCACGGCCTTGCTGGCGTAGATGCTCCGGCCGCCGTCATCCACCCAGAAGAGCCCCGCCAGGCCCTGCTTGGGGTAGAAATCGCTGAAGAACTTCTTGCCCACGTCGCTGCGGATGACCTTCCAGAGCTCGTCCCGGCTGTTGAAGAGGTAGGGCAGGTCCCACACCTTGGACTCGGGGATCCACTCGCCCGAGAACGACATGGGCATCTTGGCCATCTCGATGCTGCCGGTCTGGACGCCCATGAACAGGTCCTTGGTCTGGCCGAGCTGCGCCGCGGGGAAGACCTGGATCTCCATCCGGCCCTTGGTGCGCTCCTTCACCCGGTCGGCGAAGAACTTCATCGTCAGGGAGTGCGGGTGATCCGGTGACAGGATGTCGGCGATCTTGGCCGTGAATTTCTGCTGGGCCTGGGCGATCCCGACCAAGCCGGCCAGGACCAGGGCCAGAGCTAACATGAACACCATGCCTCGCTTCATCGGGAAACCTCCTCGTGTGGACACCGTGTTTGAACGGACCGGGGGGAGGGGCAACACAGCCCCGCTTGGCGACTCAATTAACTGGAACCGCCCGAAAGTGTCAAGGGAAAACGGCCGATGGAATGCGTGGCGGCACCTGTCCGCCCGCGGTTTCCGCTCCCGCTCCGGACGGGCGCCTGGACGGCGGTCTGGTTGCCGTTCCGGCGGCCTCACGCCGGCACGGCCGGGAGGAGGCCGGCGGCCGTCAGCGCGGTCCGGATCGCCGCACGCTCCGCATCGCCGATGGGACAGAGCGGCGGCCGGACCACGGCGCGCTCGATCCGTCCCAGCATCGCCAGGGCCTCCTTCATCCGGTTGTGCATGTCGAGGAAGGGCGGCGCATAGAACGCCCGCACCAGGGGGTCCAGTCGATCGTGGATCTTCCGTGCCGCCTCGAGATCGCCCTGCTGGACCTGCGCGAACATCTCGGCCTGGAAGTCCGCCGTCACGCTCCCCATCCCGGAGATGGCTCCGTCCGCCCCCAGGAGGAAACTGGCCAAGAGCGACATGGTGAACGAGGACAGGACCGCCACCGGCCGGCCCGTCGCCCGGATGGCGCGCAGGTTGCGCTCGAAGGCCACGATGTCGTTGCTCCATTCCTTGACCGCCACCACGGTCGGAATCTCCACCAGGCGCACCAGGATCTCGGTCGTGTAGCCGAGGCCGGACGCCAGGGGATACTGGAAGATCACCAGCGGCAGGGGGACCGCTTCCGCGATGGTCGCGATGTGCCGATGGACCATCTCCGGGTGCTCTCGCCCTCCCCACATGAAGAGCGTCGGGGGGAAGATCAGCAGCCCGCTTGCGCCTTCGACCTCGGCGTCGCGCGCCAGCGCCACCGCCTCGCGCGTGCTCTCCGCATACACCCCGGCGATCACCGGCAGCCGCGCCCCGACCGCCTCGGTGGCGACGGCGAGGGCGCGCCGCCGCTCCTCCCGGTTGAGCGAGGAGACCTCGGCGGCGTGTCCGTTACAGACGATCCCCGTGACGCCCTGCACGCTCGCCAGCCAGTGCAGGTGGCGGCGATAGTCCGCCTCGTGAATGGCGTACTCGGGTGTGAACGGCAGGAGGTTGGCCGGCAGGATCCCCGAGAACGTCAGGTGTGTCGCCACAGTCTCTCTCCTTTTCGGGCGCGAGTCGCCCCGCGCGTGCCCACCCGGCCCGGCCGCTCGCCCCGTCGCAGCCTTAGGAGCCGTTACGAAATAACTTGTCCATGTTTTGTAATTTCGTTACGGCTCCTTATGCCGTTCCCGGAATTTCTCCGGTCAAGTTATTCTTTGACAACGGCTCAGCCGATGCCGAAGATCCGGATGAGGCCGAAGCTCACCGCGGCCATGAAGCTCGCGGCGCACAGCCCCGCGTAGAACGGCCGAAACCCGATGGCCTTGAGGCTCGCCAGGTTGGTCTCCAGGCCGACCCCGGCCAGGGCGACGACGATGAGCCAGGACGAGGCGGTCTTGATGGGGTCCAGAGCCATCGGCGGGAAGACGCCGAGCGAATTCAGAACGGCCATGGCCACGAACCCCAGGACGAACCCCGGCACCGCGCTCTTCAGCGAGATCCCTTTCTGACCCCGGACCCGTGACCCCTGACCTTTCCGCAGATACCAGGAGCTCAGCACGACGATCACCGGCGCCATGAAGAGGTTGCGGGTGAGCTTCACGACCGTCGCAACCTCGCCGGCCGTCTGGCTATAGATCAGCCCCGCGGCGACCACCTGGCTGGTATCGTTGACCGCCGTGCCGGCCCAGGTCCCGAAGACGACGTCCGAGAGGCCGAGCGCTCTCCCGAGGAGCGGATAGACGACCACCGCCAGGAGACCGAAGACGGTGATGGTGGCCACGGCCATCGACGTCTCCTCCTGCTTGGCCTCGATCGCCGGGGCCGTGGCCACGATGGCGGACACCCCGCAGATGGACGTGCCGACGCCCAGCAGCGTCCCGAGCCGGTCCGACAGGCCCATGCGGGTGCTCAGAAATCGCACCACCAGGATCGCCAGGACGATGCAGGTCGCGACCACGAACACCGCCGTCGCCCCGGTCCGCAGCACCTGGCCCAGGCTCAACTGCGCCCCGAGGAGGGCGATGCCGACCCGGAGCAGCCGCTTGACGGCGAAGCTCACACCCGGCTTGCACACCTCCGCGAGCCCCCAGAGATTCCGGACCAGCACGCCCAGGACGATGGCCACCGCCACGGCGCTCACCACCGTCTTGCCGCTGACCGTGAGCTGGCTCTGCAGCATCAGCGCGGGGGCGCCGATCGCCGCGACGACGGCTAGTCCCGGCAGGTACCTGAGCAGGCCTTCGCACATTGCCGTCTCCGTGTCCCTCGCGCGCGTCCGGCTCCTATCCCCGCACATAGACGGGGAGGGCCTTCAGGTGGGGCTCCGGCACCACGCGGCCGTCGAGGTAGTGCAGCCACTGGCGCGTCTCCCGGCCGACCACCTCCACCAACCGGAATCCCGGTGCCTCCGGCGCGATCTCCATGTCCTGGTTGATGGGAGAGAACTGGAACGCCAGGGCGGGCGTGCCGACGAAGAGGGTCTTCCCATGGCGCCAGCACCGCGCCTGGTGGACGTGGCCGTACGCCACGGCCTGCACCTGCGGGTGCCGCGCCAGGAGGGCCAGCAACGGGTCGGGGTTCTGCAAGCCGATCCGATCCAGCCAGCGGATGTAGATCGGCAACGGCTGATGGTGCAGGAAGATCCAGGTCGGTCGCGCAGGGTGGTCGGCGAGCTCCGCCGCCAGCCAGTCGAGTTGCTCCGGGGAGAGTCGCCCTTCCTCTCTGCCGGGAAGCGTCGAATCCAGGAGGAGAAACCGCATGCCGCCGCTCTCGAAGGCCTCGCACACCGGTTCGGCCGTGGCCGGGACTTTCGGCCGAAAGACCCGCCGGAAGGCCGCGCGCGAATCGTGATTCCCCATCCCCAGGTGGATCGGCGCCTCCAGCGGCTGGAGCAGCGCCTGGAGCCGGCGATACGACTCCACCGACTCGTCGCCGACCAGATCGCCGCTGGCCACCACGAAATCCGGCCGCAACCGGTTGATGATGGGGATCGCCTGCCGGAGCACGGCGCCGGTGTCCACCCCGTATTGCCGCCGCTCCCCATTCGCCAGGATGTGCAGGTCGGAGACGTGAATGAAGCGGAGATCCGTGTCGGCCATCACCGTCCTCCCCTGGGCGTCAGGCCTCGATGAACCGCAGCCGCGGCGGGTGCGCCAGCACCCCGGCCTCCGTCAGCATGGCCAGGAACGTGCGCAGCCCCTCCAGGTGGCGGGGCCCCAGGTCGAAACAGAGCCGCTCGCGCAGATAGCGGCGGCACGCCTCGGCCGGCAGGCCGACGCGCGCCTGCGCCAGGGCCAGCATCGTCTCGGGGTGCGCCCGGGTGTAGGCCTTGGCCGCCAGGAGCGCGCCGTGGAGCGCGCGGACCGCCGGCGCGGCCGACGCCCAGACCTCTTCGCGCACCGCCCAGACGGCGAAGACGAACGGCAGCCCCGTGAGCGTGTACCACGCCTTCCCCAGGTCCACGCTGTGGGGGAACTGCGGCCCCAGGCGGAGCGCCTCGTCTCCGATGACGAGCCGCGCCTCGGCCTCCGCGGCCCGGTCGTCCTGGACGTAGTGCGGATGGACCCGGTACGCCTTCTCCAGCAGGAGCTTCACCAGATAGACGGAGGTGAGCGAGTGGCGGCTCAGGGCCACCAGCCGGCCGTCCAGCTCCTCGGGCGCGCGCCGGCTCACCAAGAGCACGCTCTCCACGGCCCCGTCGCAGGCGATCGCCAGATCGGGCAGGAGCCGGTAGGCCTCGGGCCGGAGGGCCGGCTCCATCGCGGAGACGACCGAGACGTCCAGGTCGCCCGCGCGCAGACGGGCGTTCAGGTCCGCCGGGGTCCCGTCGGTGATGTCGCAGTCGGCGGATACTTGCCCGTGCTCCAGGGCATAGTACACCGGCTCACAGTTGATGTAGCGAACGCGACCCAGTTTCAGGCGCATGCGGCCACCTCGGTTCGGTTGTACCGGATCTCCCCGGCGACCAGGGAGAGGAGCACATCCTCTCCCCGTACCCGTGCCAACAGCGACCCGACCGGATCGCCCGCGCGGACGCCCCCGGCGGCCACCGCGATGAGGTCGGCGTCCTTGCCCGCCTCCAGGCTGCCCACGCGATCCGCCATGCCGAGGGCCCGGGCCCCGCCCAGCGTCCCCATCTCCAGTGCCGCCGGCGGGTCCAGCTGGCCCGCGTGCGCCGCCAGGGCCGCGCGCATCTCGTCCCACAGGTCCAGGCTGGATGCGCTGGCCAGGGAGTCGGTCCCGAGCCCGACCGGGATGCCGTGCGCCAGCAGGCGCGGGACCGGCGCCACCCCGCGCGACAGCCGCGCGTTGCTGCGCGGGCAATGCGCCACCCGGACGCCGGCACCGGCCATCGTCCGGCAGTCGGCCTCGTCCACGTGCACCGCGTGGACGAGGAGCGGCCTCCACGCCAGGACTCCCAGGCCGGCCAGGTAGGCCACGGCGCTCCGGGCGCGGCCGCGCGGCGGCGGGTCGAGACACCCGACGGCCGGATAGAGGGACCGGCGGATCGGCCCCTCGCCCGTCGCCAGAAACTCCGACTCCTCCGGCGATTCCGCGGCATGGATCGTCGGGGCGACGCCGGTCTGCGCCGCCAATCCCGCGCAGCCGCAGAGCAGCTCCTCCGAGAGGGCGTAAGGGCTATGCGGCGAGAGCCCGATGGTAAGATGGCTCCCGTCCGCGGTTGCCCGCATGGCCTGCAGGTCGGCCCGCGCGCCCTCCAGCCGGTCCGCCGCGGTCTCGGGCGCCAGACCCAGGATTTCCCGGTAGACAACCCCTCGCAGCCCAGCCCGGAGGAGCGGGAACAGGCTCTGCCCCGCCGTGCTCACCTCGCCCACCGTCGTCGTGCCGGAGCGAAGCAGCCCCTGCACGCCTGCCTCTGCCGTCCGTGCCTGGGCCGTTTCCGACGTCGTCCGCCGGGACTCGATCAGGCGGACCACCCAGGGCACGAACGATTCCGGCGATGCCTCCGGCGGGAGGGGACCGATCTCCAGATGCGTGTGGCAATTCACCAGACCGGGCAGGAGGGCCGCCTCCCCCAGGTCCCACCCCGGCGCGTCGGGCCAGGCGGCTTCCACCCCCGGACGCGGACCCACGCCGGCGATCCGGCCCGCGTCGATCGCCACCGCCCCGTCCTCGATCGGGGGCGTGGCGACGGGAAAGACCCAGCGAGCCGTCAGGATGCGCATGGCGCCTCCCCGCCGCGGTCGAGGAGTCGTCGGACGGTTTCCAGATCCGCCGGGGTGTTCACGTTGAAGAAGGACCGGAGGGAGGGGTCCAGCGAGCGCAGGGCGTCCGCCTCGACGCGATGCGTCCGCACGGTCGAGAACAGCGTATCCACGCGGAGGCGGCCCTCCTGGAGCATCCGCTCCAGTTGCGGAAGGCAGGATCGGCTGTAGACCGCGTGCAGCGGCTCGAAGCCGGCGGCGGTGACCGGCACCACCACGTCGTGCCCGCGCGCGAGCGCGCACAGATGGGCGACCACCGCAGGATTCACCAGGGGCATGTCGCAGGCGAGGCAGAAGGTGTAAACCGTGCGGCTCGCGGAGAGTGCGGCGTGAATGCCGCCCAGCGGACCCCGATCGGGGATGCGGTCGCGCTCCACCGGAACGCCGAAGCGCCCGTAGGCGACCGGATCGTTGGCGACGATCAGGACGCGCGGGAACAGCGGACGGATCGCGTCCAGCGCCACCTCGATGAGCGTGCGACCGCCGACCGGAAGCAGCCCCTTGTCGCGTCCCATCCGCTGCGAGCGGCCACCCGCCAGGATCGCCCCGGTCATCGCCGGCCGGTGGGACGCGACCGGCCGGGAATCCGCAGCTCGATCGTCGGTCCGTCGGACAGGTCCTGGAAGTCTCCGACCAGGCCGTGAACCGCGCGGGCCAGCGCCTGCGCGGCCTCGGCAGGCAGGCCGATCCGGCGTCCGCCGACGAGCAGCTCCAGCGTCGGGCCGGCGTTTGGTGCCAGGTACTCGCGCTCGATGAAATCGGCCAGGGGCGCGATCTCCTCGAGCCCGAAGTGCGGCACGGGTGCTCCGGTGTCCCAATCCGCTGCCACCGCCACCAGGCGATCCGCCGGGCCGCACAAGAGGGAGGACTGCTGGGCCTGGCGGTTGACTTCGATCTTGGGCAGGGCGCCGGCCTTGAACCCTTCGGTGAGGACGAGATCCACCCCGAACAGGGCCAGGTGGGTGATGGCCTCCGGGGAAAGCCCCCCGGGGGTGTCACGGACGACGAAGAACGTCTCCGACGACACCAGGGCGACCGCCCGCGCCCCGGCCTCCCGGTGCCGCCAGGAATCCTTCCCCGGGACGTCCACCGTCACGGGGCCATGGAAGTGGTGCTTGATCGTCCCGACGTGCCGTCCGCGCCTCGCCAGCTCGCGGATCAGTTTTTCCAGCAGCGTGGTCTTGCCGCTGTTCGACCGGCCAACCACGGACAGGATGGGGATCACGGGTCACCTGTGGTTCCGGACCTATTCTTCCCCGTCTTCGGGCTCGATCACCTCGAGGTCGCCCAGTTCTTCCAGGCTCTCCTCCTCGAACTCGTTCATGAGCAGGTCCTCGGCGGCGGCGCCGGCGATCGGGGCCTCCACCGGAGCCTCCTCTTCCTCGAACTGCTCCTCGGCCTCGGCCACCGCCTCGTCCGGCACCACCTCTTCGGCGCTCAGACTGCGGTACCAGGTCGGCTTCGCCCCGGGCTCGATCTCGCGCGCCACCTCGCCGGTCAGGTTCTCCATCTCGTAACCCAGCTTGCCGGTGGCCATCTCTTCCAGCGCCTGATACGTCGACTTGACGCTGCGCGCCTGGGTCAGCCCCGCGGCGCCGCGGTTGAGCTGCTTCGCCCGCTTGGCGGCCACGATCACCAGCCGGTACTTGCTGTCCACGTGCTCCATGATGTCCTCGATCGGCACCTGCGCCATCTCCCCGACTCCTCTCTACCCGATCCTCGGCTGCCGCGCCGCCTCAGGTTTCCAAGAATCCCATCTCGACCCGGGTGCTCCGCCGGCGCTCGGCCAGAATGATGGCCCGGAGTTCCTCGGCGGCCCGGGCAAAGATCATCGTTCACGATGACGTACTGATACTCCGCGTAATGCCGGACCTCCTCCCGTGCGCGAGCGAGGCGCCGCCGGATGTCCGCTTCGGCGTCGCTGTGTCGCTGCCGCAGCCGTTGTTCCAGAACCGCCCAGGACGGGGGGACGATGAAGACGAAGACCCCCGCCGGATGGCTTGCCCGCAGGATCGACGCCCCGCGGGTGTCGATGTCCAGGATCGCATCCTGGCCCGCCGCGAAGTATTCCTCCAGGACCGCCCGGGACGTCCCGTACAGATTGCCGTGCACCTCGGCCCATTCCGCAAACTCGCCCCGCTCGACCATGGCCCGGAAGGTCGGCTCGTCCACGAAGTGATAATCGCGACCCGGGATTTCGTGGGCGCGCGGCGCCCGGGTCGTGTGCGAGACCGAGTGGACCAGGTCCGGGACCGCCGACACCGCCCACTCGCACAAGGAGGTCTTCCCGGCCCCGGACGGCGCCGACACCACCAGCAGCATCCGCCGCGAGGCGGTTCCGGGAACGGCGGCGACTGCGTCGGACGGACTCACGGAACGGATCGAGCCTCCTCGGATCCGCCGAGCCGCTGGGCCAGCGTGCCGGACTGGACGGCGGACAGGACCACGTGGCCGCTGTCGGTCACGATCAGGGTCTGGGTCCGGCGGCCGCAGGTGGCGTCCACCAGGCGTCCCGCCTCCTTCGCCTCGTCCCGCAGCCGCTTCATCGGCTCCGAGAACACGGCCTTCGAATCCTTGGAGGATCGGGCGCTCAGGATCGCCACGATCCGGGCGCGCAGGACGACGTTGCCGAACCCGACATTCAGAATCTCGATGGGCACCGTGCTCACGGCCATCCCTCGTCGGCCGGTCGGCGCGCGGCCGCGGCTCGGAGGCTATTCCAGATTCTGCACCTGCTCCCGCAATCGCTCGATGGCGGTCTTCAGTTCCACCACGTCTTGGGCCAGGCCGGCGTCGGCGGCCTTCGACCCGATGGTGTTCGCTTCGCGGTTCATTTCCTGGAGGAGAAAGTCCAGGCGTCGTCCCTGCGGGCCGGCCTGCCCCAGGGTATCCCGAAACTGCTGCAGGTGGCTCCGCAGCCGATCGCACTCCTCCGCGACATCGCCCCGCTCGGCCAGCAGGGCCACCTCCTGCTCCAGCCGGAGCGGGTCCGGCAGGCGCCCGTCCAGGAGATCCGCCACCCGCTCTCGCAGGCGGGTCCGGTGGGTCGTCACGAGGTCGGCGGTCCGCCCCAGCACCCCGCCGAGGACCTCCTCGATCTCGTCCAGGTGGCGCCGGAGCGCCTCGACGAGGGCGGCGCCCTCCTGGCACCGCATGGCTGCCAGGCCATCCAGGGCGGTGGTCAGGGCGGGCTCCAGCTCCGCCCAGACCTCCTCGACGGTCTCCTCGGACTCCTCGACCGAGATCAATTCCCGCTGGCCTGCCAGCATCTCGAGCGTGACCTCTCCGGGGAGATCCATTTCCCGCTGGAGTGTACGCAGCAGCTCCACGTACTGCCGCGCCAGGGGCAGATCCACCTTCAGCGTCCGGGCCCGCCCCTCCAGATCCTTCTCCTGGACCGAGACCTCGAAGTGGCCGCGGGCAAACCGCTGCTGCACCGCCCGCTGGACGCGCGGCTCCAGCCCGGCCAGCCGCTTCGGCAGACGGCAGCGTACCTCCAGGAATCGGTGGTTGACGGACTGGACCTCGACCGTGAAGGCTCGACCCTGCCGCGCCGCCTCCCCCCGGCCGAAGCCGGTCATGCTCTGCCGTGGACTCGATCCGCTGGTGCTCGTACGGCCTCCCAACCTCCGGAAAGAACAGACTTATATTACCTGAACCGGACCGCTTGTCAACGTCAAATGCCTTGACAAATTCCGGCTTGTCCCATATCGTCCAACTCAGGTGTTGTCCGGCAAAGGAGGGTGATCTACGTGCCGATCTACGAATATGAGTGCGACTCCTGCGACGAGCGATTCGAACTCATGCAGAAGTTCAGCGACAAGCCCGTGAAGAAGTGCCCCAAGTGCGGGGGGGCGGTCCACAAGGTGCTCTCCGCGCCGGCGCTCGTCTTCAAGGGATCCGGCTGGTACGTCACGGACTACGCCAGCGCGGAACGGAAGAAGGCCCAAAAGGCCGACGGAGACGGAAGGCGAACGGCACCAAGGCGACCGAGTCGTCCTCGACCGCCTCCAGCACGGCACGAGCACGGCCGCCGCCAAGACCGACGCCTAATCGCGCTCAGTTGCCTCGATACGCCCCGGGGAGCCTCCCTCGGGGCGTCGCTTTCTCCCGGACCATACGCCCTCCCCACAGCACGCCGCTCCCGGCGACGCCGCACAGGGCGCCCGCAGCTGTCCCAGGCCACGTCGAGGAGGCGGGCCGTCCGCGTCGCCACGAACGCCTGATGCACCTCATCCAGCCCGGCGCACAGCACGCTGAGACCGAAGGCCGCCAGGGCCGTGCGCGGCTGCCAGCCGGGCCTGCCCCAGGCCAGACCTCGGTACCAGAGCACGCGCCAGGAGGGCGAACTCGGTGACGTGCGTCCCCTTCCGGATGACGACGTGCACCGGCTCCACCCCTGCGGCGGAAATCGTCGGGAACAACCAGCGCAGGACGGGCTCGAGGAGTCCGCCCGTCTCCTCGGCGGAGAAGGCATCGGTGGAGAAGATGCTGATCACCGCCATCCAGACGATGAGCGGCCCCCAGCGCCAGAGACGAGGACCGGACGGTGCCGCCCGGGCTCACGCGGGCCGCCCCAGCAGGCCTCCGGACGTGGGCCACGAGATCCGCCGGGGCGACCGGTGCTGACCTCGCCCGTGCGGCGGCGGCGGACCTCCACCACGCCGTCTTTCAGGGCCCGGCTTCCCACCGTGACGCGCAGCGGGCAGCCCGAGGAGGTCGGCGTCCTTGAACTTCACGCCGCCCCGCTCGTCCCGGTCGTCGTACAGGACCTCCAGGCCGGCCGCCGTCAGGGCCCGCGTACAGCTCCTCGGCCATCCCGGCCATCTTCGCGTCCTTGACGTTGACCACCAGCAGGTGGACGTCGAACGGGGCGATCGTCTCCGGCCAGATCATCCCGTCCTTGTCGTGGTTCTGCTCGATGGCCGCCGCCGCGATGCGGGCCGGGCCGATGCCGTAGCTGCCCATGACGATGGGTCGCTCCTGCCCCTGCTCGTCCAGATAGAGCGCCCCCAGGGGCACCGAGTACTTGGTCCCCAGCTTGAAGATGTTCCCGATCTCGATCACGCGCTCCACCGCCAACGGCGCCCCGCATTTCGCGCAGGCATCGCCGGGATCGGCCTCCCGGAGGTCGGCGAACTCCGCCTGGAAATGCGGTCCCGGGCACCACGCCCCGCAGATGCGTGTCCGGCTTGTTCGCCCCGGCCACGTAGCAGCCGGTCCGGAGCGTCTCGTCCGCGATGATGCGCAGTCGCAGGCCCACCGGTCCCACGAAGCCCGCCTCGCCCCCCGTGGCGGCCACGATCTCCTCCGGGTGGGCCGGCCGGAAGGCGCCCAGCACCCGCTGGAGCTTGCGCTCGTGCAACTGGTGATCGCCTCGCACCAGCGCCAGGACGGGCCCGCTGTCCGTCGTCACCACCAGCGACTTGATGGTCAGGGCCGGCTCGATCCCGAGGAAGCGTGCAGACCTCGGCGATCGTCTTGGCGTTGGGCGTGGCCACCTCCTCCAGCGGCCAGGCGGGGAACGCTCGGGACGGGGCGCGGGAGACTGCCAGCTCCACGTTGGCCGCGTACCCGCACGCCGCGCAGATGGCCACCCGGTCCTCTCCGGCCTGGCTGGGCGCCATGAACTCGTGCGAGCCCGCCCCGCCCATCATGCCGGGATCGCTCTCCACCACGAAGTACTTCACGCCGCAGCGGTCGTAGATCGCGCAGTAGGCTTGCCGGTGGGCCTCGTACTGCACCTCCAGGCCGGCGACGTCCCGGTCCAGGCTGTAGGAGTCCTTCATGACGAACTCCCGCGTCCGGAGCACGCCGCTCTTGGGCCGGGCCTCGTCGCGCTCTTTCGTCTGGATCTGATACCAGATCTGCGGCAGGTCCCGGTAGGAGCGGATCTCGCGGGCCGCCAGCCAGGCGATGACCTCTTCGTGGGTCATGCCCAGGCACATGTCGCGCTGGTTCCGGTCCTTGAGCCGGAACATCTCGCCGCCGATGGTGTCCCAGCGGCCCGACTGCTGCCAAAGCTCCGCCGGGTGGATGACCGGCATGGTGATCTCCTGCCCGCCGATGGCGTTCATCTCCTCCCGGATGATGGCGATGATCTTCTCCATCACCCGCTGTCCCAGCGGGAGGTACACGTAGATCCCGGCCGCCAGCTGCCGGACCAGGCCCGCCCGGACCATCAACTTGTGGCTGACGGCCTCGGCGTCCGCCGGGTCTTCCTTCAGTGTCGGGATCAGCGAACGTGACCAGCGCATCGCGCCCTCCTCGTGAGGGGAGTCGTAGAGTGGCCGCGGCCCACCGGCGGCCCCGGCGGCGGGGCCAAGCGAAACCGGCCCCACAGAATGAACGACGGAAAACAGAAAGGAGGAGGACGCCGTGCGGATCCTCCCTCCTCGGCTGCCGGACAGACCGCCGGCGCGCTTGACGTCGCTACGTCCGCCGGCTCTGGGCGGCCAACCGTTGCACCTCTTCCACCAGGACGTCGGCCAGCTCCGACTCCTTGACCTTCCGGACGATCTGCCCCTTCTTGATCAGGATCCCGACCCCGTGGCCGCCGGCGATCCCGATGTCCGCCCCGCGGGCCTCGCCCGGGCCGTTGACCGCGCAGCCCATCACCGCCACGTTCAGCGTCCGCTGGATGTTGAGCGCCTCCAGCCGCTTCTCGACCTCTTTGGTCAGCCCGACCAGGTCGATCTCCACCCGGCCGCAGGAGGGACAGGCGATCACGTTGAGTCCCCGCTTCCGGAGTCCGAGGGCCTTCAGGATCTCGAAGCCGGCCCGGATCTCCTCGGTCGGATCCTCCGTCAGGCTCACCCGGATGGTGTCGCCGATCCCCTCGGCCAGCAGCGTCCCGATCCCGACCGCCGACTTGATCGCCCCCGTGAAGGCGGTCCCGGCCTCCGTCACCCCCAGGTGGAACGGGTACGGGACCTTGTCGGCCAGCAGCCGGTAGGCCTCGATCATCATCCGCGGGTCGGACGACTTGAGCGAGATCTTCATCTCGGGGTAGTTCAGCTCCTCCAGGATCCGGATGTGGAAGAGCGCGCTCTCCACCAGGGCTTCCGGCGTCGGCTCGCCGAACCGCTGCAGGAGATGCTTCTCCAGCGACCCCGCGTTCACGCCGATCCGGATGGGCACCTTGCGCTCGGCCGCCGCCTTGGTCACTTCTTGCACCCGCCAGGTGGCCCCGATGTTGCCGGGGTTGATCCGCAGGCAATCCACGCCGGCCTCCAGGCACTGGAGGGCCAGCCGGTAATCGAAGTGGATGTCCACGATGAGCGGGAATGCGGATCTGGGATCGGATCCGGCCGATCGCCGCCGCCGCGTCGGCGTCCGGGACCGCCACCCGCACGATCTCGCACCCCGCCGCCTCCAGCGCCCAGATCTGGTCCACGGTCGCCTGGACGTCGCGCGTGTCGGTCTTGGTCATGGACTGGACCGAGATGGGCGCATTCCCGCCGACCGGCACCTTGCCCACGCTGGATCTGGCGCGTCGGCCGCCGGCCGTAGGAGCGGGCGGACGCGATGCGGAGGGGGGCGACCTCGGTGAACGGGCCGAAGTCCGTCGCCTCGCGACGGATCGGCGCGATACTCCATGGCCCGACTCATGGCTGGCCCAGCCAGCGGAAGATGTCGTTGTAGAACGCGAAGACCATGAGCCCCACGAGGAGCACCATGCCCACCTGCTGGGCGATCTCCCGCTTGCGCAGGCTGACCGGCTTGCCCCGCAGCCACTCGATCAAGCGAAAAGAGCAGGTGCCCGCCGTCCAGAATCGGGAATCGGCAGGAGATTGAGGATCGCCAGGTTGATGGACAGGAGCGCCGTGAACGAGAGCAGATCCATCGATGCCCCGCTGGGCCACCTCGCCGGCCATCTGGGCGATGAGGATCGGCCCGCCGATGGTCTTGGGCGAGATCTTCGCCTGGACCAGCTTCACGAAGCCCGGTCACGACCAGGACCGAGAGATCCACCGTCTTCGTCACGCCCGCCCACGCAGCAGAGACGGGATTCAGGCGGCGAAGCTGGGATTCCGGCGCCGGCCCGATCCCGATCAGGCCGATCTCCTCCTCGCCGGCTGGGCCCCTGCTGCTTGGTGCTCCGCGGGGTCACCTCGACCTCGTGGCGCTGCCCCTCCCGCTCGAGCGTGAGCGTGAGCGGCGTGCCGGGGCTGCCGTGGATGATCTTGGCGAGCTGGTCCCACTCGCCCACGGGGTTGCCGTTCACCGCCACGACGCGATCGCCGCTGCGGATGCCGGCCTGCTGCGCCGCCTGGCCCGGCAGGACCTGCCCGATCCGGGTGGACACCAGCGGGTGCAGCCCAAGATCCCACACCTCGATCGTCCTGACCGAAGAGGTCCCGCGTCTTCTGTACCCGCGGCTCCACCTGGACATCCGTGGTCCGCCCGTCGCGAAGAATCGTCAGCGTCAGCGGCCGGCCCGCCGACGTCCGCAGGGCCGTCTCGACCTCGTCCCACCGCTCGATGGGTTGTCCGTCGATCGCCTGGACTCGGTCCCCCACGGTGAGGCCCGCCTTGGCCGCCGGCGAATCCTTCTCCGGCGAGCCCGCCACCGGCAGGAAGTAGGACTGGCCGACGAACATGAAGATGCCCCAGAAGATCAGGACGGGGAGGATGAGGTTGGCCAGCGGCCCGGCCAGGATGATGAGCGACCGGGTGCCGACGCTCTTCTTCGAAAAGGAGCGCGCCGGGTCGGTCGCCTCGGGCGACTCGTCGCCCGGGTCCTCGCCGATCATCTTGACGTAGCCGCCGAGCGGGAGGGCGGACAGCAGGTACTCCGTCTCGCCGCGCTTCACGCCCACGAGCTTCGGGCCGAAACCCAGGGAGAACTTCAGGACCCCGACCTTCGCCCGCTTGGCCACCAGGAAGTGGCCGAGCTCGTGGAAGAAGATCAGCGCCCCGAGGACCACCACCGCTGCCACGATCGTCTGTATCGTCATGCGAACTCCACTGTTCGAGCCAGTGCCGAGCCACGAGCCTAGATGAGCGCCGATCCTGCATCGCGGCTCTAGGCTCGCTGCTCGAGTCTCGCTCTCGCACCTTCCGGTCCACCTCCAGGACGTCCTCCACGCTGGAGATGGCGCGATGGGGGTGGGCATCCAGGGCCTTCCGGATGACCGCGGGAATCTCGTCGAAGCCGATGCGGCGATCCAGGAACCACTGGACGGCCACCTCGTTGGCGGCGTTCAGGACCGCCGGCCACGAGCCGCCCGCCCTGCGCCGCCTCGTACGCCAGGTCCAGACAGGGGAATTTCTCCCGGTCCACCGCCTCGAACGTCAACACGCGCAGCTCTTCCAGGGCCAGTCGCGCGGCGGGGCAGACCCGCCGCTCGGGGTACGTCAGGGCGTACTGGATCGGCAGCCGCATGTCCGGCACCCCGAGCTGGGCCAGGAACGAGCCGTCCACGTATTCCACCATGGAGTGGACGACGCTCTGGGGATGCACGATGACGTCCACCTGGTCCACCGGCAGCCCGAACAGCCACTGGGCCTCGATCACCTCCAGCCCCTTGTTGACCAGCGTGGCCGAGTCGATGGTGATCTTCTTCCCCATGGACCAGGTGGGGTGCCGCAGGGCGTCCTCGGGCGTGATGGCGGCAAACGCCTTCTGGGGCAGCGTCCGGAACGGCCCGCCGGAGGCCGTGAGGACGATCCGCCGGACCGAGCCGGTGTCGCCATTGTCCAGGCACTGGAAGATGGCGGAGTGCTCGCTGTCCACGGGCAGGATCCGCGTCCCGCGGGCCCGGGCCTCGGCGGTCACCAAGGCTCCCGCCATCACCAGGGTTTCCTTGTTGGCCAGCGCCAGCGTCTTCCCGGCGCGAAGCGCCGCCATGGTCGGCACCAGGCCGGCCCCGCCCACGATGGCCGACACGACCATGTCCGCCCCGGTGTCGGCGGCCGCCTGGCAGCACCCCGTCGCTCCCCCAACCCACCTCGGTCGTCAGGGAGTCCAGGCGTCGGGCCAGCTCCCGCGCTCGCGTTTCGTCGGCCAGCGCGACAAACCGGGGGCGGAACCGGCGGACCTGCCGCTCCAGCAGGTCCACGTTGTTGCCGGCCGCCAGCGCCACGACCTCGAACTGGTCCGGATGGCTCGCCACCACATCCAGCGTGTGCGTCCCGATGGATCCCGTCGAACCCAGAATCGCCAGTCGCTTCATGTCGCCTCGAACGTTGCGGGCGGGCAAGCCGCTCCCCCGGCTCGCCTCCGAGTCCACGGCAACCCCGCCTCGCAGGAGAAAACCACGAAAAATGCGGGCAGATCAGAGGATTCGGGGTGGAAGCCTAGTATAGGGAATGGAGCGGGCCTCCGCAAGGAGTTTCCGAGTGCGAACGACGACCACTCGAAGACGATCCTGGTTACCCGGCCGAACACGGGAAGGCGCTCGCGAAGGTGCTTCTAGACCTCCGGACGCGAGGCGGCGCGTCCCCAGCCGCGCCACCACAGGAGGGTGAGCGCCAGGACGGAGAGCAGCCCCAGGCCGCCGCCCGCCGCGTACGCCATCGGCGTCCCGAACCACTCCGCCAGCGCCCCCACGAAAAACGAGCCGATCGGTGTCACACCGACAAACACGAAGGCGTACAGGCTCATGATCCGCCCTCGCAGCCTGTCCGGGACCACCATCTGCAGCGTGGTGTTGCAACTGGCCATGAACACGATCTGGGAGAGGCCGGTCAGGGCCAGGAGGACGACGGCGGACGGGAAGTGGCGGATCACCGCCAGCCCGAGCGTGAGCGCCGAGGCCATGGCCGCGGCGATGATGAGGAGGGGCAGGGGCGGCCGGCTTCGACCCAGCATGGCCAGGGCGAGCGCCCCGACTACCGCGCCGATTCCCAGGGCGGCCATGAGCAGGCCGAACCCGTGCGCCCCTTCGTGGAGGACGTCGCGCGCCAAGAGCGGCACGAGGACGTTGTGGTTGATCACGAAGAGACTGACGACCAGGAGCAGGCTCAGGATCAGCGCGACGAGGGGCGTCCCGACGGCGTAGCGGAGGCCCGCCGCGATGTCCTGCCGGACGGTCGTGCCCTCCCGCTCGCGCGGCAAGCCCTCGGTCCGCATCGCCGCCAGGGCGAGGATCACGGCCACGAAGCTCAGCCCGTTCAGCCCGAAGGCGGGGGCCACGCCGAACCGATCCACCAGCAGGCCGGCGACGGCCGGCCCGATCATCCGCGCCCCGTTGAACATGGCGGAGTTGAGGGCGATGGCGCTCGGCGAGGTCGTCCTTGCCGACCATCTCCACGATGAAGGACTGCCGGGTGGGCATGTCGAGCGTGTTGGCGAGTCCATAGCACACGGCCAGGACGGCCACGTGCCAGTACTGCACGTGGCCCGTCCGGGCCAGGAGCGCCAGTGTAAACGCCTGGAGCATGAGCGCGGTCTGGGTGCCGATGATCAAGCGGCGCTTGGGCAATCGGTCGGCGATGGCACCGGCCACGAAGGAAAAGCCCAGCATCGGCCCGAACTGCAGCGTGCCGATCAGGCCGAGCTTGAATGGAGAGTTGGTCAATTCCAGGACCAGCCAGGATTGGGCGACGCTCTGCATCCAGGTCCCGATCAGCGAGACGAGCTGGCCGGAGATGAACAGGCGAAAGTCGCGATGGTGGAGCGCGCGCAGGCCGGCGGGCAATCGCATGGTGTCGTCGAGTCCCCCTGACAGGGACCGGCGGCGCGCACGGCGCGCGGCCGGACACCCCGAAGCAGGATACTCCTTCAGGTCTCGGTTGTCATGTCGGCCGCCCCGCGCCTTCGGGGGCCGCGCGACACCGCATGCCGAACCCTTGTCCGGTCTGCCCGACAACCTCTCCGGATGCTCCTTGACGGCAGCCCGAGGTAGCCGTAGCGTCAGGTTGAAGCTGGCGCCACGCGCGGCCTGTTCCGTTCCGGCGGGAGGCGCCATGGGCCGACTTGTCCGTTCCCTTAACCACTTCCGTCATGCCTTTCCTGATTCGCGAGCAAAGGAGGGCAAGCGATGGTTCCCAGACCATTCGTGGATGAACTCCGACAGATCGTGGGCAAGGCGAACGTCAAGGACTCCGGTGTCGATCTTCAGCTCTACCAGTACGATGCCTATCTCGAGGAGCGGCGGCCGGATGCGGTCGTCTTCGTCGCCTCGACGGACGAGGTGGCCGGCGTCGTGCGGGCCTGCAACAAGTACGACGTCCCCTTCGTGCCGCGCGGCGGGGGAACGAACCTCAGTGGCGGCACCATTCCCTTCAAGGGCGGGATCGTCCTCGAGATGATCCGGATGAACCGGATCCTGGAGGTGGACCGCTCCAATCTGCGGGCCCGGGTGCAACCCGGGCTCTTCAATCTGGAGCTGGGCACCGCGCTGGCGCCCCTCGGCTACCAGTACCTTCCCGATCCCGCCAGCCAGAAGGCGGCCACCCTGGGCGGCAACGTGGCCGAGAACTCCGGCGGCCCCCACTGCTTCAAGTACGGCGTGACCACCAACCACGTGCTGGGGCTGACCGTGGTCCTGCCGGACGGCGAGGTGGCGACGATCGGCGGCAAGGCTGCCGACACGCCGGGCTACGATCTCACCGGGGTCTTCGTGGGCAGCGAGGGCACGCTCGGGATCTGCACCGAGGTGGTGGTGCGCATCGTGCGGCTCGCCGAAGGGGTGAAGACGATGCTGGCGATCTACGACGGCATCGAAGAAGGCAGCGAGACCGTCTCGGCCATCGTGGCCGCCGGTATGGTCCCGGCCACGCTGGAGATGATGGACCAGCTGGTCATCAAGGCGGTGGAAGAGTCGATCCACTGCGGTCTGCCCCTGGACTGCGCGACGGTGCTCATCATCGAGGTGGACGGGCTCGACGGACGACCTGGAAGCCCAGACACAGGCCATCGTGGATCTGTGCACGACGCACGGCGCGCGCGAGGTCCGGGTCGCCAAGGACGACGCCGAGCGGGCCTTGCTCTGGGCCGGCCGGCGCGGCGCTTTCGGGGCGGTGGCGCGGATCACGCCGAGCTACCTGGTCTGCGACGGCACGGTCCCCCGCACCGCCTTGCCCAAAGTACTCCGCAAGGTGGCCGAGGTGGGCCAGAAGTACAATCTCCAGATCCCCAACGTGTTCCACGCCGGCGACGGTAATCTGCATCCCCTGATCCTGTTCGACTGGCGGGACGCGGACCAGAAGGCCCGAGTCATGAAGGCCGGGATGGAGATCCTGCAGCTCTGCGTGGAGATGGGCGGCACCATCAGCGGGGAGCACGGCGTGGGTCTGGAGAAGATCGACGCCATGCGCCTGGTCTTCACCGAGGCCGACATCCGCAGCCAGGTGCGAGTCAAGCAGGCCTTCGACCCGAAGAACCTCGCCAATCCCGGGAAGATGTTCCCGCTTCCGGAGGAGGTGCGCCGTGCAGCCTGACCTCGCAGGACTCCGCGGGCAACTGGAGAAGATCGTCGGCGCCGAGCACGTGGGCGTCGGTCCCGCCGCCACGGTCAAGCTCGGCGTGGACGGCGTGCTGCCGGGGGTCGTGGTTCGGCCGGGGACGCAGGACGAGGTGTCCAAGGTCCTGGCAGCCTGCGCCGCCGCCAACGCGGCGGTCATCCCCTGGGGGGGCGGGACCGCCATCGGGCTGGGGAACCGCCCGGCCCGCGCGGACGTGGCGATGCCGCTCGACCGACTCGACCGGATCGTCGAGTTCGACGCCGCCAACCTCTGCGTGACGGTCGAGGCGGGCGTGAAGCTCGCCGGCCTCCAGGCGACGCTCGCCCAGAAGAGCGAGATCCTCCCGCTCGACCCGCCGGCCGACGGCAAGGTCACCGTCGGCGGCCTGGTGGCGACCAACCTGAGCGGGCCGTCGCCGGCTCCTCTACGGGACCGCGCGGGACTGGGTGCTGGGCATGCGGGTGGCCCTGCCCGACGGGGAGCGTATCCACTGCGGCGGCAAGGTCATCAAGAACGTCTCGGGCTACGACATGAACAAGCTGTTCATCGGAAGCCTGGGCACGCTGGGCATCGTCACGGAGGTCACCTTCAAGCTCTTACCCGTGCCCGCAGTGCGGGCCGGCGTCGTCGGGTGGTTCCCGGAGCTTTCGCAGGCGACCGCCGTCGTGGCGACGACACTGGAATCGGTGCTGCTTCCGGAGGCCTTGGATCTCCTGGATCCCGCAGCGGTGGCACTGCTGGCGCCGCGTCTCGGTCTGGAGGCGCCCGCCGGCGCCTACGGCCTCGCCGTGGCGTTGGCCGGGAGCGCAGCGACGGTCGAGCGACAGGCGCGGGATTTCGCCACGATTTTCCGGGACCGGGGCGGCCGCGCGACGCCTCTCCCGGACGGGAAGACGGTCCTGGCCTGGGACGCCATCCGCAACGTCTTCGGCCTTCTTCCGGTCCCCCCGGCCACCCGCGCTCTCTGCAAGATCGCGGTCCCCATCGGACGGACCGGCGAGCTGCTGGCGTCCGCCGGGGCGCTGGGCCGCCGCCACGGGATGCACGCGACCGTGATCGCGCACGCCGGCAACGGCGTCGTCTGGGCGTGCTACCTGCTCGGCCCGAAGGCGCCGCCGGACGAGGTACTGGCCGATGCGCTGGAAGGCTTGCGGCGCGAGGCGGAGGCGGTGGAGGGGAGCCTGATCCTGCAGGACGCCCCCGCCTCTCTCAAGGCGCGCATGGACGCGTGGGGAAAGCCGGGCGACGGTTTCGGCGTGATGCGGCGACTCAAGACGGAATTCGATCCTCGGGGACTTTGCAACCCGGGACGATTCCTCGGCGGGCTCTAGCAGTTCGCTGAAAACGGCCCATCTGCGGCGTTGGCCCGCCTCGCCACTCGCTGCGGCGTACCTCCAGTACGCCTCGCTCGGTCTACGGCATGCCGCCTTGCATCTGAGCCTTTTTGAGCAGCCTGGGGAATCGGGTTTACAGGAACCCTAAGCCTATCAGGGAGTGTGGCCATGGCGATCGCGGAACTGCTTCCCCTGCACGAGGCCATCGCGAAGTGCAATCGGTGCGGATTCTGCCAGGCCGGCTGCCCGGTGTTCCGGGTGACGGGCGAGGAGCACTCCCTCTCCCGCGGCCGTATGGCCATCGCCCGCGGCCTGATGCTGGGCAACCTCGAGCTCACGCCTGAGGTGGTACACGCGCTGGAGGACTGCCTGCTCTGTCGGGGCTGCACGGCGCACTGCTTCCCGGCGCTCAAGACCGACGAGGTCGTGACCGCGATCCGGCACGCCTACATCACCCGCCACGGACAGCCGGTGTGGCAGCGCATCCTGTTCCGGACGATCCTGTCGGACAGCAAGAAGATCGAGTTGGGCGGCCGAATGGCGCTCTGGGCGAAACGCCACGGGCTGGCCGACGCTGGCGGAGAAGACCGGCCTCCTGGGCCTCGTGGACAAGCGACTTGGCGGTCGGCCAACCAGGTGGCGCCCCCGTCCATCGCGAAGCCGTTCCTGCGCGGGGAGCGCGCGCAGGTGCCGGCGCCCGCCACGGTGAAGCACCGGATCGGCTACTTCGTCTCCTGCGGGCTCAGCTTCCAGTTTCCCGAGGTGGTCGAGGCCACGCTGCGCGTCCTGGCGCAGGAACGGCTGCGCGTCACCGTCCTCGAACAACACCTGCTGCGGCCGGCCGGCGCACTCCTACGGCGATCTCGACGCCGCCCGCGACATCGCCCGGAAGAACGTGGATCGCCTGGCGCCGGCCATGGAACTGGACGCCATCGTCTCGGAGTGCGGGAGCTGCAGCGCGCACCTGAAGGACTACGGCGATCTGCTCAAGGGCGACCCGGTCCATGCCGAGAAGGCCGCGGCCCTGTCCAAGAAGATCCAGAGCTTCAGCGAGTTCCTGGTGGGGGTCGGGGCGAACGGGAGCCTCGGGACGCTCTCGGGGACGGTCACCTACCACGACCCGTGCCACCTATCCAACCGATTCGCCAAGATCACCGCGCAACCGCGAAAGCTCCTGAAGTCCGTGCCGGGCATGACGTACAAGGAGCTGCCGGAGGCCGACTGGTGCTGCGGCGCGGCGGGGAGCTACACCTTCCTCCACCACGAAGAGGCCACGGGGGTCCTGGATCGGAAGATGGGCAATGTGGAGAAGACCGGCGCGGCCATCCTGGCCACCGAATGCCCGGCCTGCATGATGCATCTGAGCTACGGCGCGCGCCGCAAGGGCCTGCCCGTCCAGGTGCGCCACGTGAGCCAGATCCTGGATCAGGCCTACACGGCTGCCGGGAAGGCACACTGAGAGCGCGGCCGGGGATTCACGGGAGCCACCGATCTGCGGGGGGCGGCGGAAGGCGTGCCAGCCCCCCGCACGCATTCGGTCTCGCGGCGACCCGGGGCGCCCTGGTACGCACACCGGGCCGGTCGCGGCGGGCCGACAGAAAGCGCTTGCGTCCACCTTGGCGGGTCAGTGTAGACTACGCTCTCCGAGCCGGCAACCGCATCGGGGTAGGGACGTGAGGGAGGTCGCAACTATGGGGCAGATTCCGAAGCAGCACGTCGCGCGGCTGATCGCCATGGAGCGGCGGGCGCAGACGATCGCGGAGGCGGGCGGCCTCGAGGCGGCGCTGGCGGGCGGCACGCTCCCCAATCCGATCGACACGACGCTGGCGGAAGGTCTGGTCCTGGGCCTCCTGAAGCAAGGCGTGCGGAAGTACCTGGCGGTCTTCGGGCACGGCTCCACGGATCTCGCGGAGGTGCTCCGGGTCTATGAGGCCGCCGGCCTCACGCGGACCTACAACTTCCGCCACGAGACCGCCATGGCCCACGCGGCCACCGCGCTGAAGTGGCACTACGGCGAGACGGCCGCGGTGGTGACCTCCATCGGGCCGGGGGCGCTGCATGCCTTTGCGGGCTCGCTCGCCGCCGCGTCCAACGGGATCGGCGTCTACCACATCTACGGGGACGAGACGACCCACGGGGAGGGGCCGAACATGCAGGCCATCCCCAAGCACGCGCAGGGCCTCTTCGGCCAGCTCACGGCCCTGATGGGCGAGTCCTACGTCCTGCACACGCCCGAGGCCCTGCGCGCGGCGCTGCGCCGCGGGAGCCTGGCCGTCCACCGCTCGTTCCGGGCCGGTCCGTTCTTTCTGCTCCTGCCGCTCAATACCCAGCCGGCGCGGATCGCGCGCCTGAACCTGGAGGCGCTTCCCGGGCCGCTCGCGCCGCCACCCATGGCGGTCGGGGATCCGGCGATCGTGGCCGCAGCGCTCGGGCTCATCCAGACGCATCGCCGGATCGTCGTCAAGGTGGGCGGTGGCGCCCGCGCCTTTGCCCGGCAGGTGCGGGCCCTCGTCGAGGCGATCGGTGCGCGTCGCCGTGCTGTCGCCCGGCGCGCTCGGGGTGCTGCCCGACGAGCACCCGCGGAACATGGGCGTGATGGGGAGCAAGGGGTCGCTCTCCGGCAACTATGCGACCAGCCACGCCGACCTCCTGATCGTCATCGGGTCGCGGGGGGTGTGTCAGGCGGATTGCTCGGGGACGGGCTACGCGTCGGCGTCCGCCGTGATCAACATCAACGCGGACCTCGGCGACGTCACCCACTACAACCGGACCGTGGCCCTGGCGGGGGATATCGGGGTCGTGATCGGTCAGCTCCGGGAGGCGCTCCAGAAGCAGGGCGGGGTCGACCTGGGACGGGCCGAGGCCTGGCTCGACGCCACGGCGGCGAAGAAGCGGGAATGGCAAGCCCTCAAGGCCGAGCGCTACGCCCACCCGGTCCTGCGCGACGCCGATGTGGGGGCGGCCCGTCCTGACGCAGCCCGCAGCGATCAAGATCGCCTGCGACTTCGCCAACAGCATTCGCGCCGTGAAGTTCTTCGACGCCGGCGATGTGCAGGCGGTCGGATTCCAGGTGGCGGAGGACGACGAGCCGAACCAGACGATCACGGAGACAGGGGCCTCGCACATGGGGTTTGCGGTGAGCGCACTCCTCGCGTCGGGCGTGGCGGACCGGCCGCAGTACGGGATCGCCTTCAGCGGGGACGGGTCGTTCTTCATGAATCCGCAGGTCCTGGTGGACGGCGTCCTGCACGGCGCCCGCGGGACGATCCTCCTGCTGGACAATCGTCGGATGGCGGCCATCTCGGGCTTGCAGGAGGCGCAGTACGGCGAGGCGTTCCGGACGCATGACGCGGTGCCGGTGGATTACGTCCGCCTGGCCTCGGCGGTGCCCGGGGTGAAGGCGCTCTCGGGCGGCGACACCCCGGACGCGCTGTGGGTCGCCCTGACGGAGGCGTCCCGGCACGAGGGGCTCTCGCTGGTGCACGTGCCGGTCTACTACGGACCCGATCCGCTGGGCGGCCTCGGCGCCTACGGCGTCTGGAACGTGGGGAACTGGTGCGAGGACGTTCAGGCCAGCTACCACAGCCAGATCATCTAGCAGGTCGCTGAAAAGGCCCATCTGCTGCGTTGCTCGCGCTCGCGCGGCGCTGCGACGTACCGCTAGTACGCCCGCTCGATGGGCGTCCGCCTTGCGGCTGGACCTTTTGAGCAGCCTGAGTGAAAACGAGTTTTGTCAGCATCCTGCTAGGGACGGTCCTGATGGCTCTGGGGTGCGCCGGATGCTGATCCTCCATCAGAGTAACCGCCTGGAGCGGCTGGCGGACGACCTGGCCGAGGTCCTGCGCGTCCCCCTCGCTCCGCCGCTCACGCCCGAGACCATCGCGGTCCAGAGCAACGGGATGGCCCGCTGGCTCCGGATGCGGCTGGCGGACCGCCTCGGCGTCTCCGCCAACATCGACTTCCCCCTCCCCTCCAGCCTGGTCTGGAAGCTCTTCGGCCGGATCCTCTTCGACGTGCCGGACCACTCCCCCTACGATCGGGAGGTCCTGGTCTGGCGTCTGATGGGACTGCTCCCCACCATCGCCGGCGGAGAGGTCTTCGCCCCGCTCCGCGCCTATCTCGCGGATGCCGAGGACGACCTCCGCCGCCATCAGCTCGCCTCGCGGATCGCCGACCTGTTCGACCAGTATCTGGTCTACCGGCCGGACTGGATCCTGGACTGGGAGCGGGGGGGCGGGGAGTCCTGGCACGCGCCCCTCTGGCGCGAGCTGGTCCGGTCGGTCGGGGGCATCCACCGGGTGCGGGTGCAGGCGCGTTTCCTGGCCGCGCTCGACGGTGTGCCGTCCGAACCGTTCGGGCTCCCCTCCCGGCTCAGCCTCTTCGGCATCCCGACGCTGCCGCCGGCGCAGCTCGAGGTCTTCGCCCGGTTGGCCGAGCGCCTGGACGTCCATCTCTTCCTGCTCAACCCCTGCCGGCAGTTCTGGGCCGAGATTCGATCCGCGCGCGAGATCGCCCGGCGCGTCAAAGACCGGGATCCGCGCGAGCTATACCTAGAGACCGGCAACAGCCTGCTGGCCGCCTGCGGCAAGCAGGGGCGGGATTTCCTCGGGCTGCTCCTGGATTACGACCCGCACGAGCTGGGGGAGTTCGAGGAGCCCGGCGAGGACACCCTGCTCCACTGTCTCCAGACCGACATCCTCACCCTGCGGAACCGGGGGGAGGACGGCGCTCCCCGCACCCGCCTCCGCTCCGATGACTGTTCGGTCCAGGTCCACTCCTGTCACGGCCCCATGCGCGAGGTGGAGGTCCTCTACGATCAGCTCCTGGCCCTGTTCGAGGCGGACCCAGGGCTCGAGCCGGGGGATGTCGCCGTCATGACCCCGGACATCGAGGCCTACGCCCCGTTCATCGAGGCAGTCTTCGGCACCGCGGAGCCGGACCGGCGGATTCCCTTCAGCATCGCGGATCGCCGTCAGCGGGCGGAGAGCCCGGTGGTAACTGCCTTCTTCTCGCTGCTGGAAATCGCGGAGGGCCGCTTCGGGGCGGAGCAGGTGCTGGGCCTGCTGGAGATCGAGCCGGTGCGCCGGCGGTTCGGCATCGCGGAGGGCGACCTGGCCGCAGATCCAGGACTGGGTCCGGGCCACGGGGGTGCGCTGGGGGGTGGACGGGGAGAGCCGCGCGGCCCTCGACCTGCCTGCGACCGCGGAGCACACCTGGCGCGCCGGCCTGGACCGGCTGCTGCTGGGCTACGCCCTGCCCGCGGGCGGGCGGCGGCTCTTCGAGGGCATCCTGCCCTACGACGAGATCGAGGGGGCGGCCAGCCGGATTCTGGGTCGGCTCTGCTCCTTCGCCGAGGCCCTCTTCGCCGCGCGGGAAGAGCTGTCGCGCGCCCGCCCGGTCGCAGGATGGGCGGACCTCCTCGTGCGCCTCCTCGGCCGCTTCCTGGATGCCGACGAGGACGAGGAGGAGCAGGTCGCCGACATCCGCCGGGCGGCCGCGGCGCTTGCTGCGGAGGCGGCCCAGGCCGACTTCGGCACTCCGGTCTCGCTCGCCGTCGTCCGGTCCGCGCTCCAGGCCGCGCTGGGAGATCCGCGGGGCGGCGGGCGCTTCCTGGCGGGGCGGGTGACGTTCTGTGCCATGCTCCCGATGCGGAGCGTCCCCTTCCAGGTGGTCTGCCTCATCGGGCTGAACGACGGGAGCTATCCGCGCAGCCGGCGTGCGCCGGGCTTCGACCTGATGAGCGAGAACGTCCGCACCGGCGACCGGTCCCGCCGCGACGACGACCGCTATCTGTTCCTGGAGGCCGTCGTCTCGGCACGCCGCGTCCTGTACCTGAGCTACGTGGGGCAGAGCAACCGGGACAACGCGAAACTCCCGCCCTCGGTTCTGGTGAGCGAGCTCCTGGACTACGCGGAGCGCGGGTTCGCTCCTCCGGAGGGTGAAGGCACGCTCCGCGACCGGCTGGTCACGCGCCATCCGCTGCACGCCTTCAGCCCGCGCTACTTCCGGGGCGGCGGGGCCGGGTCGCAGCTCTTCAGCTACTCGGAGGAATTCTGCGAGGCCAGCCGGCGGTGGCGGACCTCCCCCGGCCCGCAGCCGTTCCTGGCGCACCCCCTGGCGGAGCCGCCGGGCGAGTGGCGCACGGTGGATGTGGCCCGCTTCATCCGTTTCTTTCGGCAGCCGGTGAAGTACCTGGTCCGCGAGCGGCTGCGGATCCACCTGGAGGAGCAGGAAGGGCTGCTGGAGAGTCGTGAGCCGTTCACCCTCGACGGGCTGGCCGCCTACGAGCTGCGACAGGAGCTGCTCGACCTCCGGCTCGCCGGTGGCTCGCCGGCCGACGCCTGGGAGGTCGCCCGAGGCGGCGGGCGACTGCCGCAGGGCCGCGTGGGAGAGGTGCTCTTCGCCGGGGAGGCGGAGAAGGTCGAGGCCTTCGCCAGGCGCCTCGAAGAGCGGCGACCCGCCGAGCGGCCGGACCCGATCCCCGTGGACTGCGACCTCGGCCCCATCCGGCTGACCGGCTGGCTGACGGGCGTGAGCGGGCAGGGTCTCCTGGATTACCGGCTGACCACGGCCAAGCCGAAAGATTGGATCGCGCTCTGGCTCCGGCACCTGCTCCTGAATAGCCTTCGGCCGCCGGGGGTGGCCCGCGAGAGCTGCTGGGTCGGCGAGGAGGAGACGATCCTGTTGGGACCGGTCGAGGATCCGCTGCCGCGTCTCGCGGCGCTGGCCGGGATCTATTGGGCGGGACTCTCGCAGCCCCTGCATCTCTTTCCGGAGGCGAGTTTCGCCTACGCCGAGCGCCTGCAGAAGGGCCAGGGCGAAGAGCGGGCGCTGGCGGCCGCCCGCACGGTCTGGGTCGGAAACGACTTCTCGAAGAAGACCCCGGAAGGACAGGACCCGTACCACCGCCTGGTGTTTCGGAGCCAGGACCCGCTGGACGCCGACTTCGAGCGGCTGGCGCGGGAGGTGTTCTTGCCCATGCTGGAGCACCGACGGCCATGAGCGGGCGGGCGCACGGCCGGACCCGACCGCTGGACATCCTGGCGGAGCCCCTGGAAGGTCTCCACCTCATCGAGGCCAGCGCCGGGACGGGGAAGACCCACACTCTGGCGGATCTCTACCTGCGGCTGGTGCTGGAGGGCGGCCGGCCGGTGGATCAGATCCTGGTCGTCACCTTCACGGTGGCCGCCACGGCGGAGCTGCGCGACCGGATCCGCGCCAGACTGGAAGCGGCACGCGGGGCGTTTGAACGCGGGGTCCTGGCGAATCCCAGGGACGGGGTCCTGGCCGGATTGCTGGCCCGCATCCCGGAGCGCGCCGCGGCCGCACGCCGGCTCGCCCAGGCGGTCCAGGGGTTCGACGAGGCGGCGATCCTCACCATCCACGGTTTCTGCCAGCGTGTGCTCAAGGAGGGTGCCTTCGAGAGCGGCCAGCCGTTCGAGGCCGAGCTGGTCCCGGACGAGGGGGAGATCCTGCAAGAGGTCGTGGACGATTTCTGGCGGAAGCGCCTCTACCGGGGATCACGGCTCCTGGTGGGGTATCTGCTGCGGCGGGGGTGGAGCCCGGAGGAGCTCGCCAGGAGCGTGCGGCCGTACCTGCGGAGGATGTCGCTTACCGTCCGACCCCCAACGCCGCCGGCCGATTCTTCCGAGGCCGAGGCGCTCTACGAGACCCGCTACCGCGAGGCACGGGGTCTCTGGGACGCGGACCGGGCGGCGATCGAGACGCTGCTTCGCAGCCAGACCTCGCTGAACGCCTCCAAGTACCCGCCGAGATCCCTCCCGGTCTGGCTGGACGAGATCGATGCCTTCCTGCGGCCGGCCGAGGCGCACGCCGCCTGGTGTGCCCGCGTCGAGAAGTTCACGGTCGGGCGCGTTGCGGTCCGGCCGCCAAGAAGGGGTGCGCCCCGCCGGCCCACCCGTTCTTCGCGGCCTGCGAGCGGCTGACGGAGGCCTGGCAGTCGCTGGTGGAGTACCTCGCGTTCCGGGCCAAGACGCTCAAGCTGGAGCTCCTCGACTACTGCCGGCGAGAGCTGGCCGTGCGGAAGGAGCGCCGGCAGCTCACCGCGTACCAGGATCTCCTGCTGCGCCTGGACCAGCGCGCTCGAGGCCCCGCACGGCGCGGCGCTGGCCGCGGGCCTGCGCCGGCGTTACTCCGCGGCGCTGATCGACGAGTTCCAGGACACCGATCCCGTCCAGTACTCGATCTTCAGGCGGATCTACGGCGCAAGCCGGCTCCCGGTCTTCCTGGTGGGGGATCCCAAGCAGGCCATCTTCGGCTTCCGGGGTGCGGACATCTTCGCCTATCTGGCGGCGGGCCGCGACGCGGAGGCGAGGCGAACGCTGGATCGGAACTGGCGCTCCGCCCCCGGGCTGGTCCGGGCGGTGAACGCCGTGTTCGGCGGTGCGGGCGAGCCCGTTCCTGTTCGACGAGATCGAGTTCCTCCCGGTGCGGCCGGCCGAGAAGGAGCGCAACGTCCTCTCGGTGGCGGGGGACGCCGATGCGCCGCTCCGGATCTGGTGCCTCTCCCGCGCGGACGAGCGCGAGCCGCTGCCCAAGGGGAAGGCCGCGGACGCGGCGATCCAGGCCACGGCGGCCGAGATCGCGCGGCTTCTCGCGGCGGCCGGCCGGGGCGAGGCCCGGATCGGGGAGACGGCGCTCCGCGGCGGGGACATCGCGGTCCTGGTGCGGACCAACGCCCAGGCCGACCGGGTGCGGGCGGCGCTCCTCGCGCGGGGCGTCGCCAGCGTCCAGCTCGGCGAGGCGAGCGTCTTCGAGACGCACGAGGCGGCGGAGATCGAGCGCGTCCTCCTGGCCGTGGCGCAGCCGGGGCGCGAGTCGCTGGTCCGGGCCGCCCTGGCCACGGATCTCTTCGGCCTCGGCGGGAACGCGCTGGAGGTCGCTCGGCGAGGACGAGGCGGCCTGGGAGGCGCGGGCGAACGCGTTCCTGGAGTACCAGACGCTCTGGCGGGACCAGGGATTCGTCCAGATGTTCCGCCGGCTGATGAAGGCGGAGGGTGTGGCGGCGCGCCTCCTGGCGATTCGAGGACGGCGAGCGGCGGCTCACCAACGTCCTGCACCTCACGGAACTGCTGCAGGCTGCGGCCGCCGCGGACCACCTGGGGATGGAAGGCCTGATCGACTGGCTGGCGGCCCACCGGCAGAATGGAGAGACGGCGCCCGAGGAGGCCCAGCTTCGCCTGGAGAGCGACGAGAACCTGGTGAAGATCGCCACCATCCACAAGAGCAAGGGCCTGCAGTACCCGGTGGTCTTCTGCCCGTTCCTGTGGGACGTGCTCGCTGCGCGGCAAGGACGAAGGAGCTCGGCGTGCTGTTCCACGACCCGGCCGCCGAGAATCGCGCCCACGCTGGACGCGGGATCGGACCGGTTCGACGAGGCGCGGGCGCTGGCCGAGCGCGAGGCGCTGGCGGAGCATCTGCGGCTCGCGTACGTTGCCCTGACGCGCGCCGAGCATCGCTGCACGGTCGTGTGGGGGAACATCAACGGGGGGGAGCTGTCGGGGCTGGCCTACCTGCTGCATCAGCCGGCGGAGCTGGCGCGCGGGGGCGGACCGGGCGGCCTCCGTCCGCGAGCGGGCCAAGGGCCTCGAGCGACCGGGAGGTCCTGGCGGATCTCATGCGGCTGGCGCAGAGCGCCGGGGGCGTGATCGCGGTCGAGAGCGTCTCCCCGGCGGAGCCGCCGGCGCCCGTCCCCTCGGCACCCGTCCCGGAGTCGCTCCAGGCGCGGCCCTTCGCCGGGACGGATCCCGAAGGGCTGGCAGGTCACCAGCTTCTCGGGGCTCACGGCGGGCAGCCATCGGGAGGCGCCGGATTACGATGCCGCCCCCTCGCCGGAGCGAGGCGGACGGACGGTCCTGCCGGGCCAGGCGCCCCGTCCGACATCGCCGACTTCCCGCGCGGCGTCCGGGCGGGAATCTTCATGCACGCCCTCTTCGCCTCGCTGGATTTCGCGCGGGCCGACCGGGACCGTGCATCGAGGCGGCCGCGCGGCGACGCGCTCCGCGAGCACGGCTTCGATGTGGCCTGGCAGACCGCCGTGGCGGACATGGTGGAGAAGCGTCCTGCGGACGCCGCTGGATGCCGCCACCGGTCTCTGCCTGGCCCGCGTGGCGCGCGCGGAGCGGCTGGACGAGCTGATGTTCCACTATCCGGTGGCCCGCCTCGATCCGCGACGGCTGACCGCCCTGCTCCGCGCAGCACGGCCACGACGGAGCCATCCGAGGGCCGGATCCAGGAGCTGAGCATTCGACCCGGTGCGAGGCTACATGACCGGCTCCATGGACCTGGTCTTCGAGGCGGGAGGCCGCTATTACCTCGCGGACTACAAGTCGAACTGGCTGGGCGAGGGACCGGACGCCTACCGGGCGGAGCGGCTGCCCCAGGTGATGGCCCGGGAAGCCTACGACCTGCAGTACCTGATCTACACCGTCGCGCTCACCCGGTATCTCTCGCAGCGGCTGCCGGAGTACCGGTACGAGCGGGACTTCGGCGGCGTGTTCTACCTGTTCGTGCGGGGGATGGATCCGGCGCGAGGCCCGGACTTCGGCGTCTATCGCGACCGGCCCTCCGAGGCGTTGATCGTCGCGCTGGATCGGTACCTGGCCTCAGGCTGCTGAAAAAGGCCCATCTGCGGCGTTGGCCCGCCTCGGCACTCGCTGCGGCGTACCTCCAGTACGCCTCGCTCGGCCTCCGGCGTGCCGCCTTGCATCTGGACCTTTTTGAGCAGCCTGGGTGAAGACGAGTCTCTTGTCGCTCTGCCAGGAGATGTGGCATGAAGATCTGGGCGAACGCGCAGGCGATCGCCGAGACCGGCGGCCTGGACGCGCACATGGCCCGGCTGCTGTCGCGGCTGGCCGGGCAGCGAGGATCCCCTCCTCGCGCTCGCCGCGCGCCTGGTCTGCCGCGCGACGAGCCAGGGAGCACATCTGCGTGAGCCTGGCCGACGCCGCCGGGCAGCCGCTCGCCGCGCTGGGCGAGGGCGAGCCGGGGCTCGCCCCGCCGCTCGCGCGTCTGGTGCGAGGCCCTGCGACGACACCAGGTGGTGGGCCGGCCGGGCGACTACGCGCCGCTCATCCTGGACGAGGCCGGCCGCCTGTATCTGTATCGCTACTGGGCCTACGAGCACGAGCTCGTCGCTCGGACCTCCAGGCCCGCATCGCCGACGATCCGGCCGATGTGGACCCGCGGCGCCTGCGGGACGGCGCTCGATCGGCTCTTCCCGCCTGCGGCCGAGGCGAAGCGGACCGGCAGCGCCTGGCCGCCGCCGTGGCCGCGCTGAAGCGCTTCTGCGTCATCTCCGGCGGTCCGGGGACGGGCAAGACCACCACCGTGGTGCGCATCCTCGCCCTGCTGCTGGAGCAGGCGCGCGGCCCCCCTCCGCATCGCCCTCGCGGCCCCCACCGGGCAAGGCGGCGGCGAGGATGCAGGAGGCCATCCGCGCCAGCCGGGAGACGCTGCCGGTGGATGCCCGCATTCGCGATGCCATCCCCGTCGAGGCGACGACGATCCACCGGCTGCTGGGTTTCCGGCCGGGGTCGGTCGACTTCCGGCACGATCGGGACAATCCCTTGCCGGTGGACGTCCTGGTCGTGGACGAGGCCTCCATGGTGGACCTGGCCCTCATGGCGAAGCTGGTCCGGGCCGTGCCGAGAACGGCGCGCCTGATCCTGCTCGGGGACAAGGACCAGCTCGCCTCGGTCGAGGCCGGCGCGGTGCTGGGCGACATCTGCGGCGACTCGCCGGGATTCTCGCCGGCCTTTCGGCGGCGATTGATCGAGGTGACCGGACACGATCCGGCGGACGCGGGCGGCGCAGCGTCCCGCGATGGATCGGCGGACGAATCGGGGCCGCCGATCCGCGACGCCATCGTCCAGCTCACGCGGAGCTACCGCTTCGGCCAGGACAGCGGCATCGGCCGACTGGCGCACCTCGTGAACCGGGGGGACGGCCGATCGGCCCTGGACCTCCTCGACGCGAGGCGAGTGCGAGGATATCGTCTGGCGTCCATTGGAGTCGCCCCGGGATCTCGCGTCGCGGCTCGCCGAGATCGCGGAAAGGCTGGGGGCGTACCTGGCTGCCGAGACCCCCGAGGCGGCCCTGACGGCCCTGGAGCGGTTCCGCGTCCTGTGCGCCCACCGCACCGGTCCCTACGGCGTCGAGGCCCTGAACACGCTCATCGCGAGCTGCCTGGAGTCGCGACGCGCGATTCGCCCGCGGACGCCCTGGTACCACGGCCGACCGGTGCTGGTCACGGCGAACGACTACAACCTTCGCCTCTTCAACGGGGACCTGGGCATCACGCTGGCCGACCCGGCGGCGGAGCGGCAGGTTCCGCGTCTTCTTCCGCACGGCCGAGGGCGGCCTGCGACGGCTCGCCGCCCGCCCGGCTGCCCGAGCACGAGACTGCCTATGCCGCCACGGTCCACAAGAGCCAGGGCTCCGAAGCGGACGAGATCCTGCTGATCCTCCCGGACGAGCTCACGCCGGTCATGACGCGCGAGCTTGTCTACACCGGCCTCACGCGCGCCCGCTCCCGCGTCGAGATCTGGGGCAGCGCCGAGGTCTTCGCCGCCGCTGTCTCCCGTTGCCTCACCCGCTCCTCCGGGCTGCGCGATGCCCTGTGGGGGACCGGGTGATGCGCGGCTTCCGCGTTTCGTTCGACGGCCACCTGCTCGTCGGAGACGTCCTGGCCGGCAGCGGAACCGCCGCGCCTCCTGGTGTTGCACGGCGCCGGCCGCTGGCTGTCGAGAGCGCTTTCGGGAGCTCCGAGAGCACTTCTGGGCGCACGGCATCGGCTCGGTGGCCTTCGATTGCATCGGCCACGGCGACACCGGAGGCGACCTGAGGTCCACCAGCCTCCGGAGCCGAACCGAGCAGGCCTGCGCCGTACTCGAGGCCACATCCCTGCCGCAGCCGTTCTCCATCCTGGCCGCCAGCATGGGCGGCTACACCGCAGTCACGCTGCTGCGGCGCTACGACATCGCCAACCTGGTTCTCATCGGCCCGGCCATGTACGCGGCCGAGGCGTACGCGGTGCCGTTCAACGGCGGCTTCACCGAGATCATCCGGCGCCCGAAGAGCTGGGAGGCGTCGGACGCCTGGGACATCCTCTCCGGTTTCGCCGGACGGCTTCTCGTGGTGGCGGGAGAGCGTGACCCGGTGATCCCGCCCGGCGTGATCCAAAGGATCTACGAGTCCGCCGCGAATACCAAGGAGCGCGCCGTGTACGTGGCCCCCGGCGCGTCCCACCTGATCATCACCGATCTGCGCACGAAGGACCCCGAGCGTCTCGACCAGGTCCTCGGCCTCATGACGCAGACGCTCCGGGGAGACAGCGACAGCGACCGGGCCCAGAATCGGCAAGCCGCGATGGAATCGTGAGGTGTGCGGATGACCACTGAGTACGTGCACGGCTATTCCGCAACCGAGGCGGGCGACTGACGGATCAGGCCTCGGCGCTCGACCGACCTCCTCCATTGCGACACCAGCTATCCCGCCGGCAGTCTCGTGCTCGAAGCGGGCTGCGGCGTCGGCGCCCAGACGGTCACGCTGGCCGGGAAGAGCCCGGGTGCGAGCTTCGTCTCGGTGGACATCTCGCCGGACTCCCTGGCGCAGGCGAAGGAGCGGGTGGGCGCGGCCGGCCTGACGAACGTCACCTTCCGGCAGGGGGACATCTTCTCGCTCCCATTCCCCCTGGCGCATTTCGACCACGTCTTCGTCTGCTTCGTCCTGGAGCACCTGGCGGACCCCGGGAAGGCGCTGGCGCACCTGGGGCGCGTCCTGAAGCCGGGAGGAACCCTCACCGTCATCGAGGGGGATCACGGGTCGGCCTATTTCCACCCGGAGAGCGCCTCCGCCCGGCGCGCCGTTCAATGCCTGGTAGAGTTGCAGCGGCAAGCCGGCGGCGATGCGTTGATCGGCCGCCGCCTCTACCCGCTGCTCGTCGAGGCCGGTGTCCGCGACGTGCGCGTCTCCCCACGCATGGTCTACGTCGATGCAACCCGACCGGCGCTGGTGGACGGTTTCATCCGGAAGACCTTCACGGCCATGGTGGAAGGGGCGGGCGCGGAAGCGATTCGGCGGAAAATGATCGACGCGGAGTCCTGGGGCAAGGGCATCCGGGATCTGGAACGGACAGCGGAGCCGGATGGGACCTTCTGTTACACGTTCTTCAAGGCCGTCGGCGTGAAGTGACGGGTCGGCGATGGCCGCCCGTGGAACGAAGGAGGGTTCGTATCGCCACGATCATCCGGTCCACGTGGGGCCGAGACGTCCCGTGGTCCCGGGTGGCGCGCCGCATTTCGCCCATTCCGACCGCAAATTGGCCTGCGTCCGGCCGAGGACGGGGTGCTTTCCCATTGACACCCGGCCGCGCGGGCGATAGCCTCGCGCCCGCTTGGGGCACCGCACCCCGCACGCACCGGTCGCTCGCTCCTCATCTCTGCCGGTAACGCATGATCGCCATCCTCAACGTCACCGCCCCCTTCTTTGCGCTCGTGCTGTGCGGGTACCTCGCCGCGCGGTATCGCCTGCTGCCGGACAACGCAGTGCCCGCCCTCAACACCTTCGTCCTGTATTTCGCGCTCCCGTGCATGCTGTTTCGCTTTGCCGCTGGGGCGCCGTTCCAGGATATCGTCAATGTTCCGGTATTCCTGGCCTACATGGTGACCGGCCTCACGGTGCTTGCGCTCTTTGCGGCGGCGATGCGCTTCGTGGCCGGTGAAGGGGTGCGCGACGCCACCTTTGCGGCACTCGCGGTGGCGTGGTCGAATTGGGGCTACATGGGCATCCCGCTGCTGCCGGCACTCCTGGGCCAGGCCGCGCTGCCGCCGCTGATTGCGGCGGGTATGGCTGACCTGCTCGTGGTGACTTCGGCAGCGCTGGCGTGCGCGTCGCTGGGGAATCGGGGCGCGGGTGGCGTGCGCGCCGCACTAGCGGGAGCGCTGATCCACGCCGCCCAGAACCCGCTCGCGTGGGCGGTGATTGCGGGGAGTGCGTTTTCTGCCGGGGAGTTGCGCCTGCCGGGCCCCGTGGACCAGTTCGCCCGCCTGCTGGGTCAGGCAGCGGGGCCGGTGGCGCTTTTCACCATCGGGGTGTCACTGTACCGGCCGGCCGCCGGCGCCTGGGGCGCCGACGTTCTGGTGATCGCCAGCGCCAAGCTGCTGCTTCATCCGGGTCTCGCGGGTCTGCTGGCGGTGTTTGTGTTCCACCTCACGCCGCTCGAAGTGCACACGCTGGTTCTGGCCGCCGCGCTGCCCGTGGGCGGTTCGGTATTTTTGTTCGCCGAACGACAGGGTGCCAACGCGGAACGTATCGCGGCGGCGATTCTCGTCTCGACGGCGTGTGCCTTCGTGACGTTCTCCACCCTCTGCTGGGCCCTCGGCGTTCGGCTGCCCGGCTGAGTCCGCGGACATCCGCCAGGCCCACGACCATTCGTGTGCCTCGCGTCAGGCGCGCTCCCTGCGCAAACCTGGCCTGCCTCGCGCGAGGACTTCATACTCCGATCGGGACCCTCACCACTTGGATGGCGTTCTCGACCGATTCAACGCCCTTGACCGACCTCAAGACGGTCTCGGCCTTGACTTTCCGCTCCGGCATGTCCACGTTGCCGCTCACGCGGACCTTCTGCGGCTCCACCACGGAAACGGACAGAGAGGCATAGAGTCCGCGTCCGAAACCTGCCTCGACCAGGGCGGCCTCCGCCCTACTGGTCAGGGCCATGATTTCCAGGGACGTGACGGCTTCTGCGGAGGCCTCGGAGATTTCCGAGGAACGAGCCATGTGGAGCACCGTGGCGACCGCCAGGTTCACGGTCAGCTTGTCCATGTTGAGGACGAGGTCATAGCGCTCGGGAATCTCCCAGTCCACCCCGAAGGCGAATTTGACGAACGCGCTCCGTTCGTCATCGCCGTGCTTGATCGCCCGGGCAGCCGCGTCCCGGTTGAGTCCTTGGTTCATCAAGGTCCGAATGCAGGTCTCCGGCGATGCGGTCACCCGAACGTGCAGGGCACAGGGAAAGTCGCGCAAGAGGATGTGACTTCCCCTGCCCAGGAAGACGGCATTTCCCTGTCTGGCCAATTCATAGATCACCGAGTAGAGTCGTTCGAGATAGACCATGGGGGCATGGGAAAAAACTCTGTGAAGCATGGAAGGCACCTTCTCGTCGACCTCGCGCACGCTCCCCAGGATGCCCAGCTCCTCGGCCATGTGGTTGATCGCTTTCGTGTCGTAGAGCGGATACCCGAGGCCGCTGGCCACCCGCTTGGCCACTTCGGTTCCATTGGTTCCCATTTTCCGAGAGAACGTGATCCATTTCATCGCGCACCTCCCTGTGGGCCTCGCCCTTCTGCGCTCGGCGGGCCATGATGCTGCTGCGACGCCCTTGGACCACCCCCACCAGGGCTCCGGGGCCATGTCCCGCCATACGCCTTCCGCCTCACGTTTCACGCTAACGTCTCACGCTCTCCTCCTCTGCGGCTCCTTTCCCGTCACGTGGATGCAGGCGCCCGGTTCGTCCACGATCCGGATGGCCGCAAACAGGACCGACCGGCTCTGCATGGGAGCCTCTACCAAGCGGACACCAGACGCGACAACACAGCCCCTTACAATAAATATAGGACATCGCACGCGGCACGTCATCGGCCCATATGGCATAACGCCCACGTATCTCGGGCTTGCGATGTTCTGCGGCGGGGCGGGAACGACTGAGCGAGCCCAACGGCCGGACTGTTACCGCAAACCCGCGGACGTCGCAGCCGGACACCCCAATCGGCATCAGGCCCCCAGCGCCGCTGTCCCGCGGGTCATCTTTTCGCTTGCCTCCTCCTGCTTAGCGGCCTACCGTACACCCAGGGCATTCGACGCCAGGGCCCCGGAGACGGTGACAGCGAGCTGGACGGCCACCCCAGCACTCGCGCCTTGGCTGAACGGATGCCCTTCCTTCTTTCCTCCGACTGCCTCCTGGGTCTCTTCACCCCGGTCAACCCGATCCGCGTCAGTGTTCCGCGTCCGACCGTTCGTCGCCCGCCGGTACCAATGTCCGTCCCGGACGATCGAGCGGCATTTCCACTTGACAGGATAACCGTCTGCGCCTATCTGTTCGCCTGGGCAGGGGCGTATCGAGTGGGCAATCGGGCGACCGTCGCTACACACAAGGAGAGCGTATGACCACGCCGACGCTTGAACTCATGCATCGCCACGGGTCCGTCCGAAAGCACAAGGCCGACCCCGTTTCGCTGGAGACGATCGAAACGGTGGTCCACGCCGCCCAGCGGGCCTCCACCTCCTCGAATCTCCAGATGGTGAGCGTCGTGGCCGTGACGGAGGCGGCGACGCGGGCGGGTCTGGCCGAGATCTGCGGGCAGGAGCACGTCGGCCGGGCGCCGGTCGTGCTGGTGTGGTGCGCGGATCTCCGGCGACTCGACCGGGCGTGCGAGTTGCGGGGCTATACGCAGGTGACGGACTACGTCGAGAACTTCCTCATGTGTGCCGTGGACGTCGGCATTGCCGCCCAGAGCGCCGTGCTGGCCGCGGAATCCCTGGGGCTCGGGATCTGCTACCTGGGAAGCATCCGTAACGACGCGCAAAAGGTGATCGACCTCCTCACGCTTCCGCGCCTGGTGTTTCCCGTGGTAGGCATGACCCTGGGCTGGCCCGTCGCCCCGCCGGTCGTCCGGCCGCGCCTCCCCACTTCGGCGATCCTGTACCGGGAGACGTACGATCCAGCGCACCGGGATGCGGCGCTGGCCGAGTACGACCAGACCATGATCGCGACCGGGATCTACGAAGGGCGGCAAGTGCCCGTTCCGGGCAAGCCGGGTCAGATGGAGTCGTACGGATGGCTGGAACACTCGGCGCGACGGGCCGCGCAGCCGGCGCGGACGGAACTGCGGGACGTCCTCAAGAGGCAAGGGTTCGCCCTCGAATAAGCGCCGAGCAGCCGGGCTTCCGGCCGCGGGACGCGACACCGTGCCGCGCGCGGAGCCGAAGGACAAGGGGAACGTGATGCGGTCGCCGTGGCCCGCGATCCTGGGTGGGCTTCTCTTCGGGGCGGTGCTGGCCGGGATGTTGACGGCACATGCGGACGAGGTGCCCTACATTCAAACGCCGACCAGCGTCGTGGAGGCGATGCTCGCGATTGCCGAGGTGGGGCCGCAGGACTACGTGGTGGACCTCGGCTCGGGCGACGGCCGCATCGTCATCGCCGCGGCCACGCAGCACCAGGCGCGCGGCCTGGGGATCGATTACGACCCCACCCTGATCGCGGAGAGCCGGGCGAACGCGGCGCGCGCGGGCGTGTCCGACAAGGTGGAGTTTCTCCACCAGGACATCTTTCTGGCGGACTTTCGGCATGCCACGGTGGTGACCATGTACCTGCTGCCGGAAGTCAACCTGGAGCTCCGGCCGCGCATCCTGTTCGATCTCAAGCCCGGCACCCGCGTGGTGTCGCACGACTGGGACATGGGCGATTGGGAGCCCGATCGCCGCCTGGTGGTCGCGGCGCCGGAGAAGACCATCGGACTCAGGAAGGAGAGCACGGTCTTTCTCTGGACGGTGCCGGCCCGGATCGCGGGATACTGGCGCGGGACGCTGACCGGGCCGGGCGGCGAGGAGTCCGTGGCGATCGACGTCGTGCAGCGCTTCCAGACCGCCTCGGCGACCGTATGGCTGCGACGCTGGGGCCTTGCCGGCGCCGGCCGCCTGCGCGGGGACACCCTGTCCCTGGTCCTGGAACGGTCGCCGTGGATGCCCGATTCGCCCCCGCTGCAGTTCACCCTCCGGGTCGCCGCCGGCCGCCTCGAGGGGGAAGCAGTCGACGGGGGCGCGCGTTACGTGCTGCGGGCGATGCGAGTCGTCGAGTAGCCGACGATGCGTCCGCTCTTTCTGCCGGTGAACTCTGTCTGCCATCCCTCGATCGCGACGGCGTTCCGGTGCCGACCCCTCCGAATGTCCTCTTGGTTCTGCAGACGGCGCTCCTGCGTGGAGCCGGCGCGACGGCTGTGATATAGTCCCCCGCACCTTTGTGGCGGAACCACCGGGAGTGACCCACGGTGAGGCACGACGGGGGGGGAGGCGCGCGATGGGATTCCTGATCCGGGCGTCCTGCCTGTGGGACGGCGATGCTGGCTGGGGCGCCCGGCCGGTGGCCGTGCGGGTGGACGGCGATCGCATCGCGCGGATCGAGAGGGAATGCGCCCCCCTCGCCGCGGACGCCGTCGAGGTCCTCGATTTCGGCGAGGCGACGATCCTGCCCGGTCTGTTCGATCTGCACACGCACCTCGGGATCAACCACCAGACCGGGGACATCAAGGCGCAGATGCGGGACCCGGCCGTGCGGCACGTCCTGGCCGGCGTGCAGGGCCTCCGTGCGGACCTGGAATCCGGGGTCACGACGGCGAAGCTCAACGGGGATCGGGAGTTCTTCGACGTCCAGGTGCGGGATGCCATTCGCGACGGAGTGCTGCAAGGACCGCGGCTCGCCGTATCCGGGCGGGGCATCAAGTCCTCCCGCTGCACGGGCGGCGTGGTGGCGACCTGCATCGTGGATGACGTCGAGGCGATCGGTCGGTGCGTGGAGCAGAATCTTGCCGCCGGCGCAGATTGGATCAAGCTGTTCTCCTCCGGGAGCGTCTTCGGCGGGCTCGCGGACGTGCTCCAGCCTTTCTATGGGCTCGCACAGCTCTCTGCTGCGGCGTCGAAGGCCCATGCCGCGGGCAAGCGCATGAGCTCCCACTGCTTCGGGGGGGAAGCCGCCGACGCCTGTATCGCGGCAGGCGTGGACGTGATCGATCACGGGTGGCTGCTCACGGACTGGCAGCTGGAGGCGATGGCAAAACGAGGGACGTGGCTATGCCCCACGGTGGGCGTCCTGACCCACCCGGAAGGTGTCCTGGGGCACCTCCCGCCGGGACCCGCGCGCGAGGACGCGAAGCGGCGGATTGACGAGGTGTGCGAGGTCGTCCGGAAGGCTCTGCGGGTCGGGGTGCCGCTGCTGGTCGGGACCGATGCGATGCATGGCCGACTGGCCTACGAACTCAAGACGCTTCAAGACCTCGGGGGAGCGCCGCCGATCCTCTTGAAGGCCGCGACGGCCAGTGCGGCGCAAGCTTTGGGCCTCGCAGGGGACCGCGGGGCGGTCCGCGAGGGTGCAGCGGCCGACCTGGTGGTTGTCCGAGGCAATGCCCTGCAGGACGTAGGCTGCGTCGCCGATGTCCTGCTCGTCATGCAGGCCGGGCGGATCGTTCGTCAAGAGCCGCGAGCCGCGAGCCGCGAGCCGCGTTGAGATCTGTGCGATCGCGTACATTCTACGGTTTTCATTTTGGGTGGAACGGAGAAACGGAGTCAGGGATGAAACCAAGATTGGCGTGGGTGCTGGGTGATCCGGCAGGAATCGGACCGGAACTGATCGCGAAGAGCCTGGCCGCTGCCGACATGACGGCGGCCTGCCAGCCCGTGGTGGTCGGCCCGATGTGGCTCTTGCAGCGTGGGATGCAGGTGGCCAAGGTGAGCGTGCCGGCGGCCCGCTGCGACGCCGACAAAGCCGGCAACGTTCCGGCGGGCACCGTTCCGGTGGTGGACCCGGGGTGGCCCGAGCAGGCGTTTCCGCACGGGGTTCTCAGCGCTGCGGCGGGGACGCTGACCATCGAGATGCTGAAGGTCGCGATGGACATGGCGCGGGCCAAGCATGTGGAGGGGGTCGTTTTCGGCCCGCTCAACAAGGAGGCCCTGAACAAGGGGGGCAACCCGCACAAGGACGAGTTGCACCTCTTTGCGGAGTGGCTGGGCGACCGCGACGTGAGCGAGATCAACGCCGCCGCCGGGCTGGTCACCACCCGGGTCACGTCGCACATTCCCCTCAAGGACGTCGCCGCGAGTATCCGCCCGGACCGGATCATGCTGGCGATCCGGATGCTGCACCAGACCTTGAAAGAGACCGGGGTCCCGGACGGGAAGATCGGAGTCGCGGCCTTGAATCCGCACGGCGGCGAGCATGGCCTCTGCGGCACCGAGGAGATCGAGATCATCGAGCCGACGGTGGCCCGGGCCCGGGCAGAGGGGATACCCGCCATCGGTCCCTTCCCGGCCGACACCATCTTCCTCCGCGCCAGAAAAGGGGAGTTTCAGGGCGTCGTGATCATGTATCATGACCAGGGGCAGATCGCCACGAAGCTCCTGGGATTCGATCAGGGGGTGACGATCCAGGGCGGCCTGTCCGTGGTCACCACCACACCGGCGCACGGGACTGCCTTCGACATCGCCGGAAAGGGTGTCGCGAACCCGGGCGCCTTCCAGCAGGCGGTGCGATTGGCCTCCCGCATGGCGACCGCCCGGGCGGCCGCCGACAACCGATAGGACAGCCGAGGTACCGATGCGTCCATCCGCAGACAACTTGCCGTTCAACCTAGAGAGCTTCCAGGGCCGCTTCGTTCCGGCCGACATCAGCGCCGCGCCCTCGGATCGGGAGGGCCGCTGGTTCCTGACTCAGAATCAAAACATCTTCCTGTTGGAGCAGCGTCAGGGCGCCGACCGGATTCCGGTGGGCGCAATCCCTGCGGGCTTCACGGGCAAAGTGGAGAGCATCGTCCACTTCGGCACCTATCTCGGCGTGCCATGCTGGGCGGGGGCGGTGGAGCCGGGCCTGGAGCCGCCGCCGGGTTTCCGTCGCGAAAAGCTGGCGCCGGGACAGATCGAGCTGAGCGATGACCTGCTCTCGCTCTGCGGCCTGGCGCAGCAGGCGACGTACTGGGAGGAGACCAGTTGGCACTGCCCCCGCTGCGGCGAGCCGACGGTCGCCATCAAAGGGGAGCGGGGGAAGCGTTGCCTTCGCTGCAAGTACGACCATTACCCGCACCTGCACCCGGCCGTGATCGTCCTGATCCGGGACGGCGACCGTATCCTCCTCACCCGGAAGTCGTTCTGGGCGAAAGGCCGATATGGACTGGTGGCGGGGTTCGTGGACATCGGCGAGTCGCTGGAGGCCGCCGCCCGCCGCGAGATCCGCGAAGAGGTCGGCGTGGAGGTCCGCGATCTCCAATACGTCGCCAGCCAGTACTGGCCGTTTCCGAGCCAGCTCATGGTCGGATTCGTGGCCACCTACGCCGGCGGCGTAGTCCGCCCCGACCACACGGAGCTCGAAGACGCGCGCTGGTTCCCCCTCACGGATCTCCCGGACCTTCCCGGCAAGCACAGTATTGCCCGGTTCATTCTCGACCACTATGCGCGATCGAACGGAGCCGGAACTGCGTGACACTCCGCGCCGCCGAACCGCTGTTCATCCGATTTATTGAAGGAGAGGACTCATGCCACTGGTCGTCATCACGGATTGTGATCATGGGACCATCGCTCCCGAGGAGGCGGTGCTGCGCGCCGCCGGCGTGGAGTACCGGTTGCACCAGGCCAAGACCGAGGACGACGTCGTGGCCGTCGCGCGGGACGCCGACGCCATCATCCTCCAGTACGCGCCCATCACCGGACGGGTGCTCGACGGACTTCCCCGCTGCCGGGTCGCGGTCCGGTACGGCGTGGGGGTGGACACCGTGGACCTGCAAGCGGCCACCGAGCGGGGCGTGGTGGTCGCCAACGTCCCGGATTACTGCATGGAGGAGGTTTCGGATCACGCCTTGGCGATGGGGCTGGCCCTCTGGCGCGGGGTCGTCCTGTACGATCGGGCCATCCGCGGCGGAACCTGGAATGCCACGATGAAGACCCCCATGTACCGCCTGCACAAGAAAGTGGTGGGCGTGATCGGGTTGGGGCGCATCGGCGCGTGCTTCGCGCGGAAAGCGATGGGCGTCGGGATGACGGCGATCGGGTACGATCCGTACCTGACGACGCTTCCGGAGGGGGTGCGGTCCGTGTCGTTCGAGACGCTCCTCAGGGAGGCCGACCTGATCTCGCTTCACCTCCCCCTGAGCGCCGCGACCAAGCACCTCATCAACGAGGCCGCCCTGCGGCTGATGAAGCCGACCGCCCTGTTGGTAAACACCGCACGCGGCGGCCTCGTGGACACCAAAGCCCTCTGCGGCGCGCTGCAAGATGGCCAGCTCGGCGGTGCGGCGCTGGACACGCTCGAACAAGAACCGATCCCGGCCGACTCTCCGCTGCTTTCGTTCCCGAACGTGATCCTGGGACCTCACGCGGGCTGGTACTCGGATCAATCCGTCACGGACCTGAAGCGCAAGACGGCCGAGGCGGCGATCGCCGTTCTCCGCGGACAGCGGCCGTACTCTCCGGTGAACCCGGATGTGTACACAGGGCTCGAAGCTTCGTGGAAAAGAGCCGCTGCTCAAAGGCCTAGACAGGGGCTGGGGGCTAGGGATTGGGGATCAGGGGGTAAGTCGACAGAACTGAACCGAGAGCCCTCGAGGATGTTTCGGGGCTCGGGTCCTAGCGATTCCTGGGAGGCGCATAATGGCAGATGGCAGAGCGCCGCTTCAATTGGGTTTCATCGGCTGCGGACGCATCGCGCAGGCGCACCTGAAGGCCGCGGCGAACCTGTCGGATCAGGTTCGCGTCGTGGCGATTGCCGGTCGTCGGCGTGATCGGGCCGAGGCGACGGCGCGAGAGTTCGGCGTCGCCGGCGTCTATGACGATTACCGGCAACTCCTCCGCGATCCCGCCGTCCAGGCGGTGGTCGTCACGACGCCGAACGATTCCCACGCCGCGATCGTTTGCGATGCCGCCAAGGCGGGGAAGCACATCCTGGTCGAGAAGCCGATGGCGCTCGACACCGCGTCCGCCGAGGCCATGGTGCGAGCCGCCGATGCCGCCGGCGTGACCTTGATGGTGGCCCAGAGCCGCCGCTTCTCGGACGCCGTCGAGACCATGGTGCGGCGCCTGCCGGAGATCGGGGATCTCATCCGGGTCCATATCACTTTTCTCGTCTCCTTCGCGCAACCGCCCACCGACTGGTGGCGCTCGGCGGCCCAGGCCGGCGGGCTGGTCATCTTTCTCCAGGGCAGTCATTCCCTCGACAGCGTCTTCTGGTGGTTCGGCAAGACGCCGCAGACCGTCTACGCGACCGGCGCCCGCACCAACTCCGCGTGGGAAGGTGAGGATGAGGCGGACATTCTCTGCCGGTTTGCGGACGGAAAAGTCGCCAGCGTACATCTGTCGCTCAGCACCAGCCCCGCCGTCCATGAGGCGTTGGTGGTTGGCACCAAGGGGCAATTCCGGCTTGTCGAGCGCCCCGCGGGTCCGCCGTTCGAGAACGTGTACCGGCTGGAAAAGAACGGCGAGGTGCTCCTGGAAGGGTTGCAGGCACCGAGCCTCTACACGCGCCAGCTCGCCGAGTTCGCGGGCGCGCTGCGAGAGGGGCGAACGCCTGTGGCCTCCGGACGCGAGGTGCTGAACGTGATGCGCATGCTGGATGCCGCTCGAGCGCTCGCTGCAGAGCGGCCAGGCGGTCGCGGTATAGCACCGGAACCCCACTGATGGTGCCGCGGCATGCAGAACGGGTGACACGGGTCGGACAAAGACACCGAGAGAGGAGCGGCCATGAGCAACTTCCGGCTGGATGGGAAAGTGGCCCTGGTGACAGGCGGGGCCTCGGGGATCGGGAGAGCCATCTCCCTGGCGTTGGCCGAGCAGGGCGCGTCGGTCGCGGTCCACTACTTCAACAGTGCCACCAGCGCGGAGGCGGTGGTGGCCGCCGTCAAGATCGGTGGCTCGAGGGCCGTCGGCATCCAGGCGGATCTGGCCAAGGCCGGCGAACCGGACCGGGTGGTCGCGGCAACGCTGAAGGCGCTGGGAGGGCTCGACATCCTGGTGAACAACGCCGGCTTCCTGGTGCAGCGCTGCCCCATCGCCGAGATGCCCGACGAGCTATTCCGCACCATCATGGACGTGAACCTGACCTCGACATTCTGGATGTGCCGCGCCGCCCTGCGCCACATGCTTCCCCAGCAGTCGGGGAACATCGTGAACATGGCGTCGGCCGCCGCCTTCACTGGTGGCGGAGGCGGCGCGACGGTGTACGCCACCAGCAAGGCCGCCATCGTCGGATTCACCCGGGCGCTGGCCAAGGAAGTGGGCCCCAAGGGCATCCGCGTCAACGCCGTGGCCCCCGGCCAGATCGCCACGCAGTTCCACGAGCGCTTCAGCACCCCCGAGGGGCGCGCCAATACGGTGAGAACCATTCCCCTCGGCCGCGAAGGCGCCGCGGAGGAGATCGCCGGCGCGGTGGCCTATCTCGCGTCCCCCGCCGCCAGCTTCGTGAGCGGCGAGGTTCTGGGCATCAACGGCGCCATGACCTTCCACTGAGAGCGAAGGGTTCCCCAAAAGACGCACAAAACGCACAAGGGGACCAGAAGCAAGATCTGAGCGGCGAAGACCGCACCGCCGCCGAGCGCCCGGCTTCCCAGACACCACGACGGCCTCGGGTCCTAACCCGAGGCCGTCGTGTTCCCCGCCTCAACCTGCAACCCGCGCCGCTAGCCGGGATCTCAGCCGGTTTTTCCGGTAGCCGATTCTCCACGTCGCCGCAACGTGGCTGAGGGCGGAACGTCCCCTTCTATTCCCCGGCCCGTCGTGTCGTCCGGCGCCTCGTGGCGCCCGGGGCGCCGGGGTCACCGCGGAATGGTGCCGCAGGCGATGCGCAGGCCGCCGCCGCCCAGTGGGGCCGGCTGGTCGGCGTAGTTGTCGCCCCCGGCGTGGATCACGAGCGCGAGCCCCCGGACCTGGGCGACCGTGAGGCGTGGGGCAATTACCGCCGTGGTACCGCGACCATCGGTAGACGACCTCCAGGACCGGCAGGTCCCCGAGATGGCCGGTGCCGGTCGGGCCGAGATGCGTGCCGGTCCCGTGGGGATCGAAGTGGCCGCCCGCGGCGCCGGCCGGAACGGGTTTGCCCTCGGTCAGGGTCACCCCGCAGTCGCCGCGCGCGTGGACATGAAAGCCATGACCGCCGGGGGGCAGGCCGGCGAGTTCGGGCGTCATGACCAACCCGCCAGGGCTATCCATCAACGCCACCGTGCCGATCGTGGCCCCAACCCCCTGCTCGGTCACCAGGGCCATAGGCACGCTGACCTGGGCGGCTGCCACGGGCACCGCGATCAGGGCCACGGCCATTACGCTGAGGCGGATCCGCATCGTCATTCCCTCCATTGGAGAGCGTTTCAAACCGGGGGCCGATTCACCTGGTCGGGTCTTTGTCAGAGACCGAGCCGGCCTTTGGGCCCTTTGTGTTCCGCAGCGGCTGCGCGGACCCCGAGGCAACGCGCGGCTTCGGTTTCGGCCGCTGGATTCGGACTCGATCAGAGAAGCGTGGCAGTCCGAGGAAGATGGAAAGTGTTTTGCCCTCTTCCGCTCTTCGCCGTCACATCACGGTCCGCAAATCCGCGCCCAAGTACCCGGCGATCGCGGTCAGCACCGCCCCGACCAGCGAGAGCACGAGCAGCGTGCCGGCGAGGCGGTTCTCTGACCGGAACCGCCACCCGAGGTTGACCGCGTACACCACCGTCGCGGCATAGGCCACTCCGCTGTGCAGGCGGTGTCGCAGAAGCAATCCGGGTCCGACGCCTTGCCGCTCTTGCTCCAACAGGTCGATCCACCCCGAGACAATGCTAACAAGCGCGCCCAGGAGTCCGAGCCCCACCAGCCAGTACGCGGTGCGCCGGTAGACGGGGTCCTCGTGGCGCCAGGCCAGGAGATCAAAAAAGGTACTCGTGAGCCAGAGCGCCAGGGGGAAATGGACCGCGAAGGGATGAAAGAGCATCCCCGTTCACCTCGGGGCAGATGGGCCCGACCTACTGCGCCTTTGCGGCATTGTCGAGCACCATGTTCACGATACGCGCCGCAGCCTTCGCCGCTCCCAGGTTGTCAGACGCGAGGGCCTGCCCCGCGATTTGCGCCGCCCACCACACTTCGTAGTACTGGTTGTTTTCCCGTTTCGCCGCCTTCTGGTCTGGCAGGTACCCGTTACCCTGGCCTTGGCACGGATTGCCCGCCGCAGCGTCGAACAGCTTGTCTTGCGGGCCCACCAGGCAGTTGAGCGCATGGTGGAGGTGCAGTGTGACCTCCTTCATGGACTCATACTTGGCGGCAAACCCGGCGTGCGTGACCGCGGTCTTGAGCTCGGCCGAGGGATCCCCGGCCGCCGTCACCGGGGCGGACTGCGCGAGCATCCACATTGCAGCGCCCGCGAGAAAGATACCGATCCCCACCCGGCTCCGCCCGCCCGACCGTGTCCGCTTCATGGTCCACCTCCTCCTCACCCGAGGTTTCCACAGGCTGTAGGCGCGGCCTCCGCGTGCCTCGGGCAAGCCCTCCCACCCTCGCCTCGCCGCGTTTGCGGGAATCGAGGGCCTCCTTCGCCCGGCTCGGAGCCACCTTGTGCCATGCCCTGTGTCGTGGTGGCAGCGCGTAGCACAGCACGGCGCTCCCGCTTCCTATGTAGGCTGGTAAAAGTCGCCCGTCAAGGGGATTTGCCCTGGCGCCTGGAATCCGGCGCCGACGTGCGGGGCGACGGCCACGATCGAGCGGGCGTGTGCCAGCGGGGCTGTGGTCACCGCACCCCTCCACCGGACGGCGCACGTCCGTGGGCCCCTTCCGATCGCCATTCCGTGGTGGGCGCTCTTCGCCTCTTGCCTTTGACCGGTAGCCCGGATACGCTGGTGCCACCATGACGATCCCCTGGTGCATCCCAGCTTCCGGCATCGGCTCTTCCGGACCGGACGCCGTACCCTCGGGCTCTTTCTCGTCGGCCTCTGGCCGTTGCCCGGAGGCGGCGTCGCTGTCGGCGCGGACGACATCCAGCTTCGAGGCGAGCATCCTGCGGGTGAAGCCGGCGGTCATCCTGATCAGCAACGAGATCGCCGCCGACGTCACGGTGAACTGCGGCACCGGTCCCGTCCGGCGTGTGCGGCCGGATCCCACCTACGAGACCGGGAGCGGCTTCATTGTGCACCCGGACGGGTACATCGCCACCAACGGTCACGTCGTCACCCAGTATTACGACATGAACGAGGCGAGGCTGACCCAGGATTTCCTGAAGCGGGCGGTCGACCAGGCCTGCGGACCGGCGCTGGCGATGGTCCCGGATGGCGCCCGGAAGATCCGGCTGCGGGCCATTGCGGCAGACCCCGTCAACCGCGGGAAGGTGCAGTTATTCAAGCGGCTCCAGGTGCACCTGTCGACGGGGGAGACCTACGCGGCCGAGATCAAGGCGTATAGCCCCGCGATCAAGCCGGCAGAGGCGCCGTCCGCGAGCACGCGCGCATCCGCGGGCGCCGGGCTCGAGCCGGAGCGCTCGGGGAAGGACGTCGCGCTCCTCAAGATCGATGCGCACGACCTGCCCACGGTCCGCCTGGCGCCGAGCAGCGCGAACCTCAGATTGGGCGAGCAGGTCTTCGTGCTCGGGTACCCGGGGGTGGTCCTGAACCATGACTTCCTGAGCCGGCACTCGCAGTTGGAGGCGTCGGTGACGGTGGGGCGCGTCTCCGGATTCAAAATCGACCTGACCAATCGGCGGGTGATCCAGACCGATGCGTCCATCACGTGGGGGAACAGCGGCGGGCCGGCGTTCAATCTCCAGGGCGACGTGATCGGCGTGGCGACCTTCATCTCGACCACGATCGAGGGCGATCAGGCGATCCAGGGCTTCAACTTTCTGATTCCGGTGGACTCGGTCCGCGAATTCACCCGGCAGATCGGCGTCGTGCCGGAGCCGGACACCCTCTTCATGCGAGAGTGGAGCCAGGGAGTGAACGCCTACTTTGCCGGGGAGTACCGGCGGAGCCTTGCGCACACGGACGCCGCCCTCCGGATCATGGCCGGCTTCCCGGATATCGATCGCCTGCGAGCCGACGCACAGATGCAGGTGGACAAGAATCCGCGCTTCATGCAACTTGGGAAGAAGTTCGGACTCGGCCTGGGTGGGGTTGCCGCTGTGGCCTTGCTGGCGATTGGGATCCGGACCCTACGCCGGCGCCGGGCTTCCCCGACGCGGCGGGCGGTCCGCCGCCGCCGTCCGTTTCGCCGTGGACCACTCAGGCGTTCCGGCCCTCCACGCGCAGGTCAATCCAGGCCGAGGCTACCCCTGTAATGGGTCAGGGCGTCTTGGGCCGGCCGACGAAACCGTCGCAGGGGATCACGCGCTGAGAATATTGGGAAGCAGCGACAGTGCCGGAGTGGGTCCGAGGAACAAATCGATCTTCCTCAAACGCTTCCTGGACGTGCTCACCGAGGACACCCAGTGGTATGCGTGGTCGTCCGCCGCGCTGGCGCAGTGAGGAGGGGACGACGATGGTACGCATTCCAACCCATGGACCGCCGACGCATCCTGGCAGGATGCTCCTCGAGGAGTTCCTGACGCCGCTGGGAATATCGCAGATGGAGCTGGCCGACCGGATCGGGGTCTCGTTCCCCCGGGTGAACGAACTCGTCCACGGGAAGCGGGGCATGACGCCCGACACGGCCCTCCGGCTGGAGCGTCTGTTCGGGATGGAGGCCCAATTCTGGCTCAACCTGCAGCTGGCCTGGGACCTGTACCATGCCACGCGTTCGCCGGCTGCCAAGGCGATCCGAAAGATCCGGCGGCTCCCGGCCCTCGCGGCCGCCGGTGCGGACTGAGGATCGTCCATCGCCTTGGGTCCTCGCGGTCGCGAGTGTGCGCCCTGGCCCCTTCGCATCCCGACGCCCCGCGCCCGTGTGGCTCTGCCGCCTCTCGTCTCCCAATCGCCCAGGTTGGACCCGACGATCCCGCCGATCGAGCAGATGCTGGCTCAACCCGGCAGGTGTCACTTCCATCGGGACCGGGTGGCGCCTTCTCCCCGGCCGTTGTGTCAGCCGCTGGTCGTCGCTCATCCCACCGTGGTGTGAGCGATCTTCGCCTCGGTCAGGGCAGCGGATACGGTCTCAGCCAACTCACTCCGGATCGCATCAGATCGCTCGAACCGATTCGTCCATACCCGGAGCTCAAACGTGAGCCCGCTGTCTCCGAAACCGATGGAGAAGGCCGCCGGGGGCGGCTCGCGCAAGACGTCTGGGTGGCTGCGCGCAATCCCGCACACCAACTCCTTCACCCGCCCAGGATCGCTGGCCGCAGCCGCAACGATGCGGAGGTCAATCCGGAGCCTGCGATCCGTGTAGGTCCAGTTCGTGACTTTCTCGGTCACCAGCTGCGCATTGGGTATGAACACGTCCGCGCCCTTCCAGGTTCGCACGGTACTGGCCCGGATCCCGATGTGACGGACCTCGCCCTGGATATCCCCGACCTGCACCACGTCTCCCACGCGAATGGGCCGCTCAAACAGGAGGATCAGCCCCGAGGCGAAATTGTTCACGACCGTCTGCAAGCCGAACCCGACGCCGACGCCGAAGGCCCCCACCAGGATGGTGACCTTCGTCAGGTCGACGCCCAAGAACGTCACGTGCCACGACGAACCCGACGAACAGGATCGCGTAGTGCGCCAGGTTCGCCAAGGCGAGGGGCACGCCTTCGGCGAGACGAACGCGCGGAAAGACATCCCCTTCGAGCATGGCGCGAACGACGGCGGACAGGGTAAACGCCGCCCACGCCGTCGCGCCAAAGAGCAGGACATCGCCGAGGGTGATCTGGATCGTTCCCCACCCGAATCCAGTGTCCAGCACGGTCCGAGCCACCGCGATCGCGTTGTCGGAAATCGTCAGCGCGCTCAATGGGACCAAGAGCCAGGTCGCAAACCCGATCCAGGTCAGGACGAGACCGGCTCGTCCCTCGACATAGGTCCGATTCCGCTGCACCGACGCGAGCGCCCCGAGCGGGCGCGCCCAGAGGAAACAGGCGACCAGCAACTGGACCAGCCAGACCACCACGCGGATGGTCAGCCACGCGTACGCGCTCCGCACCGCGGCGGTGGCCAGTAGACGGGCCAGTTGCAGATAGCCCGCCATTCCCGCCAGGAACGCCAGGATGAAGGTCAACGACAGGATCAAGGCCAGAGCGCGATCAGGGGGGCCGCCCTCGCCGGTCCGCGTGTCACCCGTTGGAGCGACGCGGCGTGTCGCCCGCCACATCCAGCCGACCAGCAGGCCTCCGGCCAGGAGGTCAGCCAGGAAGAGCACGTGCTCGAGATCCCGTGCCGGAAAGAGCAGCGGTCGGAACGCCTCCAGCGCGAGGACCACCCCGAAGGCATACAGGCCGCGGGACACCCCGGCCGGAACGAGAGCGAGGAGGAGGCGAATCGCCGGGAAGATGGAAATGAACCGCGAGGTGGCAAAGAGTGCAAACGAGTAGGTCGGATAGATCCACGGCGAGGCGAAGATGGCGAGGGCGAGCGCCGCGGAGGCCGGCCGCTGCAGCATCCAGTTGACGCCTGCGCGCCGATCCGAGGCGGTCCACAGCGCGACCAGGCGACGGGCCCGCAGCAGAAGGGCGAACAGGAGAAGACATCCCAGAATATGCAGGGCGACCCGTTTCGCCTGATCCTCCCCTTCACCCGCCAGGGTATTCCACCAGCGCAGGCCGGCGTCACGGAGACCCGTGACGAATTGCCCCTGGGCTCTGGCCCAGAGATCGGGACTCCAGATGGGCAGCGCATTCCGCACGCCCAGACGACTGAACAGCTCCGACCGCGCCCGTGCGATCCGCGCCAGCGCCTGATCGGCGCGCCGCTGCTCCAGGGAGACGCGATACTCCAACACCAGCACCTCGGCCAGGCGCGAGTTCACCCGCGTCCGCGCCGAGTTGATCCCGTCGCGCATGGCATGAATCTCCGCGATCAGTTGCGGCGGGACCTGAGCGCTCTGGATCTCCTTGAGGGACCGCGCCCACGTGTCATCCAGGTCGGACAGACGCTTGAGCTCGCGCTGGAGATTCGTCCCTCGTTGCGCCAAGCGTGTCGGTCCACTCGTTCAGCTCCGTCCGCATCCCTTGCCAGACGACGGCCAGCCCCTGGAGTGCGGGCGCGGACGGATCGCTTGCCAAGCGTCGCGGGAGACGCTCCCATCGCTCCTGGAGGCGCTTGCTCATCTCGGGCAACTCTTGCTCGATCGCCTGCATTTCGGGGCCCGGAGCGGACAGGCTGTCCACATTCGCCAGCAGGGCAGCGACCTCAGCGGCCCGCGACGCGATCTCTGCGGCCGGGATGGGACTCGCCGCATCTTGCGCCCGCGCCGGACCGGGAGACGCCAGGGCCAGCCAGAGCAGCGTGAGCCCCAGAACCCGAGCCAATACTCTGCGTCGATTGAATGCCATACCCGGTACCCCGGCGTCTCGTCGCCCCGAGGAGGGTCGAGGTGAGTGTGCTGCGCGATGAGGAAGACGGAGGAAACGTGACGGCGTTCGTGATGCGCGTCGGCCCAGGAGATCCTGGCAGAGCGATCCCCCTGGCCTGCCACTGCTCCGACCCTCGCTTGTCGTGCCGTGAGCGGGTTCGCGTTCGATTCCCCGAAGGCATCGCGAAACGGGACTGCCGCATCTCTCCTGCGTGACGAGATGGTTAACATGGCGGTCTCCGGGTGTCAATTCGATTCCCCGCCCGCTCCGCTGCCGTGCCGCCGGTTCCCCCGCTGGGTGGTGCGGCGCGGGATGCCGGGGGCGACCGCCCGGGCAATGCGCGCCATGGCTTCACCCCCCGATCCATTCCTCAAATCAGTATGGCGTCCCCAGAATTCCACCGGTCATGTTACAGTACGGCGTTCGCTTGAGACGATGGGCGACTCGTGATACCGTGCCTGCACTTGCGCGGCAGCCGGTGCGGTGCGCAGTAAAGGTACCGGACACCTCTTGGTGCGTCACTACTTGGTTGTACGGATAGAGAAATTGAAATCTTGGGCGCGCGTCGAGCAGGGGGGATCGCTGTGACATCGTATTTGTTGGCGGATGATCTCGTACGCCCCGTCCGTCGAGTCTCGATGCCCCGCGCGCTGCGAATCGTGGCCCCAGGCAGTAGGGTGCACGTGGTCGCCCGGTGCAACAACCGGGCGTTTTTCACGAGCGCGGCGGACTTCGAGGCTTTGCTCGCCCACCTTGCGGCGATGCGCCGGAGAGTTGTCTCCGTGTCGCCCCAATTTCGCGCTCTTGGACTCTGAAAGCTGTCCGGTACCTCATTTCTTCGGAGGTTCCCCATGCCCGAGAGTCGATTCGAGCGGTACCTCGTCGCGGCCAACCGGGCGGTCATCTTCCTCATGATGGCCGTGATGGCGACCTTGGTCTTCGTCAACGTCATCACCCGGTACGTGTTCAACTTCTCGATCATCTGGGCAGAGGAGGTCTCCCAGTACCTGATGATCTGGATCGCCTACCTTGGCGCCGGCCTCGCCTTGCGCGAGGGTCGTCACGTGGCCCTGGAGATGTTGCACGACGGCCTGCCCGTTGCGCTGGGCCGGAAGCTGAGGATGGTGGTTGGGGGCCTCGTACTCGCTTTTCTCGGGGCGGTGACAGTTCTCGGCTTCCAGTTCGCCGTCTTCGTCTGGAACCAGGAGACCCCCGTCCTGAACATCTCCCTCGGCATCCCGTCCCTGGCGATCCCCATCGGCACCCTCCTCTTCGCCGTGCACCTCGTGCTCATGTTCCGCAACTACGCGGACAGGCGGTTCACACCGGGGCACGTCCTGGAAGACCTCTCGGGGGAGGAGGCGTAGTTCATGGGGATCACACTCATCGTCACCTTCTTCCTGGGTATGGCGATCGGCTTTCCCGTCGCCATCAGCATGGGTGGGTCGGGATTCCTGGCCCTGCTGGCGGACGGCAAGCTGTCGCTCCTGACCGTGCCCCAGCGGTTCTTCAACGGGATCAACTCCTTCCCCCTGATGGCGGTCCCGTTCTTCATCCTGGCGGCCGACCTCATGAGTGCGAGCGGCATCACCATGTCCCTGCTCCGCTTCACCAACAACCTGGTCGGCCACATCCGGGGCGGCCTCGGGCATGTCAACGTGCTGACGGAGATGATCTTCTCCGGGATCAGCGGCTCCGCGCTGGCAGACGCCGCGGGCCCCGGCGCGTTGGTCATGCGCATGATGAAGAAGGCGGGGTACGACGAGTATTACTCCGCGGCCCTGACCGCCGCCAACGCCACCATCGGGCCCATCATTCCCCCCAGCATCATCATGGTGATCTACGCCATCACCGACAGCAAGGTGACCGTGGCGGGGCTGTTTCTGGCCGGCGTGGTTCCCGGCATCCTCATGGGCCTGGCCCTCTGTCTGGTGAACCACGTGACGGCGGTCCGACGCAACTACCTGTTCCGCTCGCCCCTGGTGGGCTGGCGGGAGCGGCTGCTCAGTATGTGGCGGGCCGTCCCGGCCTTGCTCATGCCGGTGATCATCATCGGCGGGATCCTGGGCGGCATCTTCACGGCTACCGAGGCCTCCGCCGTGGGGGTGTTCTACGCCCTCTTCATCGGATTCTTCGTCACCAAGAAACTGACTCTGCGGATTCTTCCCAAGGTCGTGGTGCAGAGCGCGCTCGTCAGCTCGGCGGCCCTGGTGATCGTCTCCATGGCATCCCTGTTCGCCAATATCCTGACGCTGGTCCAGGTCCCGCAGACCGTCGCGGCGTACATCACCGGCCTGAGCCGCAACCCAACCATCATCATAACGCTCGTCGCGATCTTCGTGTTGATCTGCGGGCTGTTCATCGATACTCTCCCCGCCGTGATCATCCTGGTGCCCGTGCTCGCCCCCGTGGCGGACCAGGTGGGGATCGATCCGCTGCACTTCGCCATGGCCTTCGTACTCAACATCACGATCGGCATGGTGACGCCCCCCGTGGGTGCCGTCCTCTTCATCATCACGGCCGTCGGCCAACTGAACTTCGCGAAGCTCTCGCGGGCCATCCTGCCCATGATATTTGCGCTCATGGTGGTGCTTGCGATGGTTGTGTACATCCCGGCGATCAGCGTGACCCTGCCCAGATGGTTCGGGTTCGCTCGTTAACCCTGAAGAGAGAAGGAGGAGGTGCCATGAAGCGGAGAAGCGGGTATCTCATAGTCCTGGCGGTCGTATTGCTCGCCCTTCCGGTGAACGCGTTCGCGCAGCAAAAGGTGCTCAAGTATGCCCATTTCCAGCCTGCCCGGCCCGACCAGCCGAAGCATGCCGCCGCACTCGCGTTCAAGGAGCACGTCGAGAAGGCGACCAACGGCTCCATCAAGGTCGAGATCTTTCCGGCCGGCCAGTTCGGAAACGACGCCGACACCATGTCGGGGCTCCGGCTCGGCACGCTGGACATGGCCGTGGCCCATGACGGCGCCATCGCCGTGATCTACAAGCCCGTCGGAGTTCTCGGCATCCCGTTCCTTTACGAGAACCACGAGCACGCGTGGCGGGTGTACGACAGCCCCTGGCTGAAGGAGTTCTCCGACGACATGATCAAGAAGACCGGGGTGCGGCTGCTGTCGTTCGCCGACAACGGGGTACGCCACTTCACCAACAGCAAGCGGCCCATCCACACCCCTGACGACATGAAGGGGCTCAAGATGCGCGTCATGCCCAGCCCCGTGTTCCAAACCCTCGTCAATTCCCTCGGCGCCAGCCCCTCGGCGATCCCCTGGGCGGAGCTGCCGACGGCCCTGCAGCAGAAGGTCGTGGACGGGCAGGAAAACGGCGTGACCAACATCCTGGCCGCCAGCCTGTACCAGTACCAGAAGTACATCACCCTGGACGGCCACGTCTGGAGCGTCCATGGCTACACGATCAACGAGAAGTACTACCAGGGCCTCTCGGCCGTCGAGCGGAAGGCGGTGGAGGAGGGCACGCAGAAGGCCACGGCTATCCACCGCAAGATGACGAGCGATCAGGACAAGAACGCCAAGGAGATCCTCGGGAAGCTCGGCATGGAGGTCACGGAGATCACACCCGCCGAGCTCGCGAAATTCCGCAACCTCGCCCAGCCGCCGGTCAAGGCGTGGGCGGAGAAGGAGATCGGCAAGGAGTACGTGGACAGCCTCTTCAAGGCGATCGAGGCGACGCGGAAGTAGCCGGCTGAACCTGCCGGCGGCCCCCCGAGCCCGAGGGTCGTCCCCTCGGGTTTGGGGCACATTTACCTATGGAACCAGGACAACCGCCTCTCGCCAAGATCACCCAACGCCAACGTTGCGTACCCGGAGCGCCAAAGCTGGTGCTGGCGAGTAAGGTCGCGGGGGCTACGATTCCGCCAAGAGCGTCTTCCTGAGCAGGTCGATGGCCAGGATCGTCGCGCGTTCGCGGACCATGGGAAGCTCCCCGCCGAGGACCTGGTTGTTCGGAACGGAACCCCGTGCCGTCGCCAGCGCGGTGTGGCTCTCACCCTTGTGCTCGGGCCTGCCCTCCTCGGGCCGGAACACCCCGACGTTCGCCAGGGCCACGTCGACGCCGAATCGGGATCGTGCCGTGTCGGCCAGCGCAGCGGCGAGACGGGCAGGTTCCTTGACGAGCGTCTCGTAACCGTCCGGCGAGCACCCCAGGAACCCCCGCTGCGCGTCCACGCCGGGAAGGACGATTCCCTCGGAAAACGCAGCGCTCCCCGTTCCAGCAAACCGATGGGCGATGGCGCCTCCCGTGAACGTCTCGACGACGGCCAGGCGAAACCCATTTCGCGCGAGAAGAGCCGCCGTGTTTCCCTGGAGCGTCTCATCGTCCACGCCGTAAATCAGGATGCCGAGGCGCCGACGGATCTCGCTCTCCATGGCGCCGATCAGGGTGTCGGCTTCCTCGGGGCTGTCCGCGCGTGCGGCGATCCGGATGCGGACGTCGCCGATGGCCGCGAGCGTCCCCACGATCGGATTTTTGCTCTCCTTCATCAGATCCTTGATCTGGAGCCCGATGGCGCTCTCCCCGAGTCCGCAGACGCGGAGGACCTTGTACCGCAATACTTCCCTGCGTTAGATCCGAATCGGGTCCGGAGGTAGGGGATCACGGTCGCGTCCAGGAGGAAATACATCTCCGATGGGACGCCGGGGAGCGTGGCGGTACAGTACCCGTCTCCTTCCACGATGAAGCCCGGGGCGGTTCCTTTGGGGTTCTCAATCGCGATCGACCCCTCGGGGATGAAGGCCTGGACGCGGTTGTTCTCGGCCATCTTGAACCCTCGTCGCTCGATGAGGGCCCTGATCTGCTCCATGAGGTGCGGCTGAAACGTCAATGGCCGCCCGGTCACGTTGGCAATCGCCTCGCGGGTGAGGTCGTCCTCCGTGGGGCCGATCCCGCCCGTGGTGATGACGATCTGCGACCGCCGGATCGCGTCCCGGAGCACGCCCTCCATCCGCTCGAGCGAATCCCCCACGGTGGCGGTGCGGACCACCTCGACGCCGATTTCCGCCAGGCGCTTCGCGATGAATGCCGTGTTCGTGTCGATGATCTGCCCCAGGAGGAGCTCCGAGCCGATCGCCACCAGTTCTGCCTGAACGCTCATGAACCTGCCTCTCGTTTGTGCCCGGTGATTCGGTCCGGCGGTTGCCGGTTCCCCTGTACGCGTGACCCGCTAGCCCGGCTTATTCACGAAGGATTCGTGAATAAGCCGGGTCTAATGACCAATGACGAATTTCCAAGGACCAATCGCAGGAGGGGGTCTCGCCCGCGAGGATTCGCGAGTCCTGTTCGCGAATGAATGTCGGGCTTAGGCCGTCGGGAACGCCACCGCCAGCTCTTTCCCCAACGCCGCGAAGTCCTTGACCACCGCATCCGGAATCGGGATCCCGTTCTTCAACCGGTCGGCCTTGGTCTCCAGCTCGATCTCGCCCGGGATGTAGATCCGCTTCACGCCCTCGGCTTTCGTGGACGTCTTGATCTCCCGGATCGCCTTGTCCATCGCCGCCTTGAACTCGGAGAGATCCATGAAGCTCTCGACGTTGAGCGCGGCGAAGATGCTGCCGACATCCGTCGGATCCTTCAGGTTGTCCGCCAGGAAGCCGGGGAAGTGCGTCCCGTAACTCGAGCCGGTCATCACGCCGCAGAGGAGGTCGATGGCCAGCGCGATGCCGTACCCCTTGTAGCCGCCGATGGGGGCCAGGAGTCCCTTCACGGCGGCCTGCGGGTCAACCGTGGGTCGGCCGAGCTCGTCGAAGGCCCAGCCGGGCTCCAGGGGCTTGTTCTGCTTGGCGTAGAGCAGGATCCGACCGCGGGCCACCACCGTCGTGGCGAGGTCGAGCACCATCGGCTGTTCCTGCCCCGCGGGGATGGCGACGGCGAACGGATTGGTGCCGAGCATGGGCGTCCGGCCGCCCGTCGGGGCAACGACGGCAGGCGCATTGGTGGAGCTGAGGCCGATCATGCCGTGATCGAGAGCCATCATGGCCCAGTAGGCGGCCGCGCCGTAGTGGTTGGAGTGGGTGGTGGCCACGAAGGCCACGCCCGTCTTCTTGGCCTTCTCGATGGTCATCCGCATGGCGACATTGGAGGCCACCTGGCCGATGCTGTTCTTGCAGTCGATGAGGGCCGTCGACGGGTGCTCGCGAAGCACCTTGAGCTCCGTCTTGGGATTCACCACACCCACCTGCATCCGCTTGACGTACACGCAGAGCATTCGCGTGATGCCGTGCGTGTCCACGCCGCGGAGATTGGCCTCGATCAAGGAGTCGGTGAGGAGGGCCGCATCCTCCTTGCTCACGCCGACCTTCTGGAACACCTGCTCCGTCCACGCGCGCAGCTTCGGTGCGGGAAATCGGATTCCGTCATCAACGCCTGGCATCGGCACTCTCCTTTTTGGGTTTGGTGAAGACTATTTCGTTTCGATCCCCAGCGTCTTCAGGAGCGTTGCGTAGGTGTCCGAAGCTTGCTTCAGCCATGTTCGGTACTCCTCCGGCCCCTGGAAGTTGATGGGCTGCCCCAGATCCTTCATGACCTTGGCGAACTCCGGATCCTCGGTGACCGCTTTGCATTTCTCGGCCAAGTACGTGATGACCTCTTTCGGGGTCCCCTTGGCCACGGCCATGCCTTTGACCGAACCCGCCGTCACCACGTCGTATCCAGCCTCCCGGAGCGTCGGCGTCTCGATCGAGGGGTCGCGCTTGTCGAGGGCCACACCGATGGCCCGCAGCCGCCCCGCCTTGATGTGCGGTAAGACCTCGCTGGGATGGAAGCCGCCCATGTCGGCATGGCCGCCCACCAGGCGAGTGACCGCTTCACCGCCTCCGGACCCGGGAACGGTGGTCAGCTTGAACCCCCCGGCCGTGGCGAACGCGTGCATGCTGATGTCCGCCGCGCCGCCCTTGGTGCCGACGGCTCCCACCACGTTGTCCTTGGTTTTCGCCCAGGCCACGAATTCCTGAGCGGTCTTGTGCGGCGAAGTGGCAGGTACCACCATGACTACCGAGTGGATGGAGATCCGGCAGACCGGTTCCCAGTCCTTGAAGACGTCGAAGGGGAGTTGCCGCTGATGGGGGACGACAATGTCCTCGCCCGAACCGTAACCAAAGAGGACGTTGTACCCATCCGGCCTGGCGCGGACGACGTCTACCCGTCCCGGGATCCCGCCGCCGCCAGCCTTGTTCACCACGACCACCGGGACCGGAAAGTGCTTCGGGGCCACCTGACCTACGGCGCGGGCCAGGAGATCGGTGGATCCACCCGCCGCGTAGGGGACGACGAGCTGGATGGGCTTGTTCGGAAAGTCGGCAGCCGTCGCGGCTCCTCCGGTTCCCATCATAGCAACACAGACACCCAGGATCAGCCACAGCGCAGTTTGCATCGTTTGCTCCTCTCAATGGGCAGACATAAGATGAAGGTTCGGGAGTACGATCAGTCGGATACATCCTATCAGGAGGCGCCCGGAACGCGCACAAAGAAGTATGCAGTTGTTCGGCGCAGAGGCCCTTTTTCGCAGGTTGTTTCGGACGAGGTAGGTCGTTTACCCGGGCGAACAGGCGATGCGTGAGGGCGGTGTTGGCCTCCAGGTCAGCGACCCCGTGGGTGCGGCTGGTCCGCACCTCGATCGTTCTGTTGAGAAAGTCTGCTATTCGGCGTGGAGGCTCGGCCCGCGCAGCGGTGGGTGCTTCTTCAGCACCTTGATGAAGTCAATCAGCATGGTGTTCCGTCGGGCCAGGATGCGCTCGACCTCGCCCGGGCCGTACTCGTACACGCCCGCGCCCGTCTTCGCGCCCAGACGGCCCTTGGCCACCAGGTCCGCGAACAGGGGCGGCGGCTCGGTGTCGGTGGAGAGGAGCGGGAAGAGCAGCGACACGGTGGCCGAGTGCGTATCGACGCCAGCCAGGTCGGCGTGCTCCAGCGGACCCACCACCGACCAGCGGAAGCCCAGACCCTGCTTCAGCGCGACCTCCAGGTCCGCGCCGCTGCAGGCGCCGATCCGCTCCAGATAGAAGAACTCTCGCTCCAGAGAGCGCTGGAGCCGATTCCCGACGAAGCCCGGGATGTCCTTCTGCACCCGGATGGGGGACTTGCCGATGGCCTGGGCCAGGCGATAGGTCTCGTCCATGGTCGCATCCGCCGTCCGGTCGCCGCGGATGACCTCGACCAACGGAATCAGGTGCGGCGGATTGAACCAGTGGAAGCCGACCACGCGTTCCGGATGCTTCGTGTCGCGGGCGACCTGGGTAATGGGCAGACTGGAAGTGTTGGTGGAAAGGATCGTCTCGGGCGGCGTCAGCCGATCCAGCTCGGCGAAGAGGGGTTGCTTGAGCGTCGAGCCGCTCGGGGATGTTCTCGCTGACGAAGGCGGCACCAGCCAGGGCCTCCTTGAGATCCTGCGTCACCGTGATCCGCCCGCGCGCCGCCTCGGCATCCGTCGCAGCGAGGAGGTCGTGCCGGATCAGCTCGTCCTGGTTCACGCGGACCCGGCGAAGCGCCGCCTCCAGCGTCTCGCGCTTCCGCGCCTGCAGGCGCACGGGGTATCCGGCCTGGGCGAAGATCTGCGCGATCCCCGCCCCCATGGTGCCGGCCCCGATGACGGCGATGGGCGTCCCTTGCGGTGTGCGTGCTTCCGTCATGTTTCACCTCCGCGTCGCTTGGCGGGCTGCTGAAAACAGCCCATCTGCCGGGTACCCATCTTGGGGAACCTGAGACGGACACTGTGGGCTCGGACGTGCGCAGGACCCCGGGAGGGTCGGTGGAAGTGGGGGCGGAGCCCTGTTACACGGCCAGGAGGCGGGTCTTCAACTCGGGGTTATTGTCGAGGTCCGCCGCGCCTGAGGTGTGGACGATGTGGCCGTCGTCGACGACGTAGGCGCGATGGGCGATGCCGAGCGCCAGCGAGGAGTTCTGCTCCACCAGGAGCATGGCGATACCCTCCTCGCGTATCTCCTCGATCACGGCCATGAGGTCCTCCACGATCTTGGGCGCGAGGCCCTGCGAGGGCTCGTCCAGGAGGACCAGCTTGGGACCCATGAGCAGGGCGCGGGCGATGGCGACCAGTTGAGCCTCGCCGCCGCTCAGGTGCTCACCGCTCCGGTGTCTCAGTCCGCCGAGGATCGGGAAAGCGCGCGTAGATCCGATCCAGCGTCCACTCCGCCCCGTCTCCCGCCCAGGGCAGCGCCCGATGCAGCCCCATCTCCAGGTTCCGTTCCACCGTCAGCGTCGGAAAGATCCGCCGGTTGTCCGGCACCCAGGCGATCCCCCGGCTGGCGATCCGGTGGGTCGGCAGGTGCGTGATGTCCGCGCCGTCGAAGGTGATGCGGCCTCTCCGCGGCGGGACCAGGCCCAGGATGCTCTTGATGGTGGTGGTCTTGCCCTGGCCGTTCCGGCCCAGGAGGCAGACCGTCTCGCCGGACCCGATGGTGAGCGACAGGCCGTTCAGCGCCTGGGCATCCCCGTAGAAGGTGTCGATGCCTTCGACGACCAGCAGGGGCCGCTCCGTCGACATCACGTCCGCCGGGCGTACTTGAGGGTTCCCAGATAGCATTCGCGGACCTCGGCGTTTTCCCGGATCGCGGCGGGAGGTCCCTCGGCGATCACGGCGCCCTGGTGGAGCACGCTGATGTGGTGGGACAGGGAAAGGACGAAGCTCATGTCGTGTTCGATGACCACGATGGTGAGCGCCTCCGAGAGGCGCTGGACCAGCTCCCGAAGGGTCTCCAGGGGGCGGCCGCCCAGGCCGCTCGTCGGTTCGTCCATCAGGAGCAGGTCGGGCTCGCCGGCCAGGGCCACGCCGATCTCCAGGAGGCGGCGCTGGCCGTAGGACAGATACTTCGCCTCGACGTGTTCGCGCCCTGCCAGACCGATCAGTCGGATGACGCCGGCGGCCTTGTCCTCCGCCTCGCGCACGGCGCCGGCGGGCGTCCAGAGGTTGAAGCCGCGCTGCCGCATGGCCGGCACCGCCACCCGGACGTTCTGCAGGACGGTGTAGTCGTTGAAGAGGTTCAGGATCTGGAACGAACGGCACATCCCCAGGCGGGCGCGCCGGTCGGGGGACAGGCCCGTGATGTCCTGCCCACGGTAACGGATCTCACCTCGATCCGGGGCCAGGACGCCGGTGAGGAGGTTGAAGCACGTGGTCTTGCCCGCCCCGTTGGGCCCGATGAGGGCCGAGACGCGCCTCGCCTGGAACTGGAGATTGACATCGTCCAGGACGACGTTGCCGCCGAAGGCCTTCCGCAGGCCGCGGGCCTCCAGGAGGGGAGCGGTCGCCTCGCTGGCGCTCATCGGGGTCCGCCGGAGGCGGCACCCTCGCCGCGGGCCGCCTGGGCTCGCGCCGGTGTCGTGGGAGGACGCCGGCCGCCGCTTCCGCTGCGTCAATCCGAGGATCCCCTCGGGCAAGAACAGGATGATGGCCATGAACAGGAGGCCGTACAGGAGCATCCAGTGATCCGTCAGGGTGGAGAAGAGGTCGCGCAGCACCAGGAAGACCGCGACGCCCAGGACGGGGCCGTAGAAGCTGGCGAACCCGCCGCCGACGAGGCACATGAGGACCACATTGCCCGACTGGTGCAGGCTCATCGGCTCCGGGAACGCCCCGAACCGGGCGAGGCTGTAGAGCCCGCCGGCGAATCCCGCGAAGGCGCAGCTCAGGGTGAAGACCGCCCACTTGTAGCGGGCGGTGTCGTAGCCCAGCGCGGAGGCCCGGCTCTCGCTCTGCTTGATCGCCTGGATGACCTGGCCGAAGGGGGAGCGGACGATGCGCCAGAGGACGACCGTGAGGGCGACGAAGAGGGCGTAGACGAAATAGTAGAAGGCGAGGTTATCCTGCAGCGGGATCTCGAAGAGCCCGGGGATGCCCACGGCGAGCCGCCTGATGCCGGTCAGCCCGTCCTCGCCCCCCGTCCAGGCATCCAGGACGAAGACCGCGAACCAGAACATGGTCCCGAAGGCGATGGTCAGCAGCGCGAAATAGATTCCTCGCTTCCGAGCGACGAACAGCGCCACCGCGGCGCCGCAAACGGCCGCCCCAGCGTGCCGATCAGCAGGGGCAGCCAGAGCCCCCCGGTCCACCCACTTCTGGCTCATGCCCAGGAAGTAGCCGCCCAATCCGAAGAACGCGCCGTGGCCGAACGCCGGGAGGCCGGTATGGCCGAGCAGCAGGTTGTAGCCCAGGGCGAAGATGGCCCAGATCATGACCTCCGTGCCCAGGTAGGTGTAGCCGCCGATCCAGGGAAGAATTGCCGGCAGGACGAGGAACAGGGCGAACATGCCCAGCATCGGCAGCGGGGTCCACTCGGCGAGGAACTGATCGCATTAGAGCTCCAGCATGCTCTTCTGGCCCATCAGTCCCCGGGGGCGCCAGAGCAGGACGACCGCCAGCAGCAGGTACATGACCAGAACAGACCCCGTGGCACGACCAGGTTGGACAGGCCGCTGGCCAGCCCCACCATGAGTCCGCCGAGGATGGCTCCCCAGAAGGAGCCGATCCCGCCGATCACCACGACGATGAAGGCGGGCATCACCGCCTCGGCGCCGATGGTCGGCTTCAGGCTCCACATGGGCGCCGCGATGACGCCGGCGATGCCTGCCATGAAGGTGCCGAGCGCGAACACCAGGTTCCGCACGCGGGCCAGATCGATCCCCAGGGCGCGAACCATCTCGCTGTCGTAGGCGCCGGCCTTGACGATCGCGCCGTACGGGGTCCGGTCAAGGAACTACCAGACGGCGCCCAGCAGGAGCACGGCGAGCACAGCGACCAGGACCCGGTACTTGGAGTAAAGAAGAAACCCGCCTGGAACGGCCCCGCGACGAAGGCCGGGGCCGAGATGGTGTATCCCGTGATCCCCAGACGATCCGGATCAGCTCCTCCAGCGCCAAGGCAGCGCCGAACGTGAAGAGCAGCCCGAAGAGAGGGTCCCTGCCGTAGGTCCGGCGCACGCCGAACTCCATGAGCAGCCCGACGAGCCCCACCCCCACGGGCGCCAGTGCCAGCGCGGCCCACCAGCCCACGTGCGGCTGGAGCGCGAGGGCCAAGTAGCCTCCCAAGGCGAAGAGGGCGCCGTGGCTGAAGTTGATCACCTCCATGGTGCCCAGGATGAGCATGAAGCCCAGGGCGATGACGGCGTAGAGGAGGCCGAGGACGAGGCCGTTGAGCAGGTGCGTGATCAGCTCGGTTACCGGAGGCACGCGGGAATCCTCACACTGGACGGCGAGGGGAGGTGGTCCACCGCCGCCGCGCCGTACATGCCGCGGTGGTGGCGACCGGGACGGCTATCCGCCGTAGACCGGGGTCTCGGCGTACGACTGCATCTTGCACGTGGAGACCTCCCGCGGCGGCGACGCGACCTCGGGTGGGACGGCGGACATCATATCGATCATGTCGTACTTCTCTTTCATCTCGCTTTCCTTCTTGGTGCGGGCCAGGTAGAGCATCTGCCCCACCAGGTGGTCCCATTCCCGGATCACCGACGGATACTTCCGGAAGTTATCCTTGATCACGTGCCCTTCCAGCGCCTTGATGACGTCATGGCTCTTCGTCGTGCCGGCCCGCTCGACGGCGCGCAGCAGCTCCCGCGCGGCGAGGTACCCGTTGCAGGAGACGTTGTCCGGGACGGGGATCGGCGCGTTGGCCCAGCGCTTCCGGAAGCGCTCGGTGAACTCCTTCACACCGGGCTCGTTCAGCGTGTAGTGCCACGTGGTGCAGAAATACCCGAATGACTTCTTCGGTCCCAGCGTCACCATGTCGGGGAAATCCTGCTGTGGGAAGACCCAGGCGGCGTCCTTCTCGGCCCCGAACTCGGCCGCCTGCTCCCGCAGGGCCGTCTGCTCAATGCCCGCCATGTTGGCGATCACCACCTGGGGCTTGACGCTCCGGATCCGGAGGAGCTGGGCGCTGAAATCGCGCGCGCCCTGCGGGATGAACAGCTCGCCCATCTCCTCCGCGCCCACCTTCTTCATGACGTCCCGGGTGACGGCCGTCGCGTTCTTTCCCCAGACATAGTCGTGTGTCAGGAGGAACCACTTCTTGCCCAGGTCCTTGGCGACCAGCGGGCCGAGGGCGTTGGCGAACATCCAGTTGTTGGCGTCCCAGACGAAATTCACCCGCTGGCACTTCTCGTTGGTGACCGTATCGGAGCTCGAGTTGCTGTTGAAGTAGATGATCCCGTACCGCTGGGCCAGCTCCGACAGCGGGGCGGCCACGCCGCTCGAGAGGGCGCCCATCATGAAGTCGATCTTGTCCCGCTCGATGAGCCGCTGCGCCTTGCGCACGGCCACGGAGGCGTCGGTTTCGGTGTCCTCCCATTTGTGCTCGATGGGCCGGCCCAGGACGCCGCCCTTGGCGTTGAACTCCTCGATGGCCAGGATCATCCCACGCCGCTCGGCCTGGCCGCTATCGGCGAAAGTGCCCGTGGCATCGCAGGTGAGGCCGATGAGGATCGGCTTCTTGGCCTGCGCCCGCGCCCAGCGCCAGTTGCCGATGAAGCCAACCCCCGCACCGACGCCGGCGGCAGCCCTTCAGGACCTGCCGCCGCGTCAACCCCTTGGTCCCGTGAGCCGATCGGTTCCGCATGGCATGACCCTCCTATGCCGCCTCATGCCCCTCCGGCCATTCGCTGGCGAAGCCGTCCCACCGGAACCGGATAGACAAGAACAAGACTAGGAAGCTAGACAACCGGCCGGCGCCACGGCCGACGGAGCGCGATCGGCCAGGGCAGGGCCGAACCGGGGGAGACGATACGGGGGAAATCAGAACTGGCGGGGACGCTAACACCGGCGACGAGGAGTGTCAAGCGAGAAAGCTCCGGTGTGCAATAGGCGCTTGGAGGCCACTGGAGGCTCGTTCGGGCGGCGACGAAGGCCCGTCGTCAGGCCTCGTCTCTGGCATGGGCCGCGCTTCGCGCCACACGGCCGGCGAGATTCTGGGCAGCCCATCCTGAGAGTTGCTGGGACGGTGCGTATCGAGGGCGTGCGTGCGGCCACATGGGACCGCCTGGTGAGGGCAGACGACACGCGCGTGGGCGAGAATGCGGTGTCTACGCCGACGCAAAGCGAAATTCCTTGCGCCTCAGCGCAGCGGCATCAAGAGATCCGGAAGCCACGTCGAGAGAATCGGCACGTAGGTCACAATCCCCAGGCAGAGAATGAGGGTGACGATCAACGGCCAGGCCTCCCGGCTGAACTGCCCGATCGAGATCTTGCCCAAGGCGCAGACCACGTACATGATGGTGCCGACGGGCGGGGTGATGGTGCCGATCATGGCGTTGAGGACGAACACCACCCCGAAGTGGAGCGGATCGATCCCGGCCGACTGGAGGAGCGGCATCAACACGGGGACCGCCATCACCATCACCGCCAACCCTTCCATGAAGCAGCCGAGCATCAGCAGAATCACGTTGAAGATCAGCAGCAGCACCGCCTTCGACAACTGCGCGTCCTGGAAGAGGGCGAGCACCTTCATGGGCGCCTGCTCGTAGGTGAGAATCCAGCTCATCGGCTGGGCCGCCGAAATGATGATGGCGACGGCGGCCGTTCCCAACCGACTCGGTCAGAATCTTGGGGAGGTCGCGGAGCCGCAGTTCGCCGTAGACGAAGAAGCCGAGCACGAAGGCATACGTCGCGCCGGCCGCCGCCGCCTCCGTCGGCGTCATGACGCCGACGATGATGCCGCCCAGGATGATGATCGGCATCCCCATGGGCGGAATGGCCTGGAGCGCCGCCTGCAAGCTCGCGGCGGCTTGCGCGCATCTCGGCCGGATAACCGCGCCGCCTGGCGACCACGCAGATGTACGCCATGAGCATGATACCCATCAGGACGCCGGGCACCGCGCCGGCCAAGAGGAGCCGTCCGATGGAGGTATTCGCCAGGGAGCCGTAAATGACGAAGGGAATGCTGGGGGGGATGATGGGACCGATGGTGCCGGCCGCGGCGACGACGGCTGCCGCAAAGGGCACGCCGTACCCCGCCCGCTGCATCGCGGGGATGAGCACCGCTCCGGAGCCCGCCGCGTCCGCGATCCCCGAACCGGACATGCCGGCCATGATCATGTTGGTGACCACGACCACGTGCGCCAGTCCGCCCCGGATGTGGCCGACCAGGGCCTTCGAGAAACGCACCAGTCGGTCGGTGACGCCTCCCGTGTTCATCAGGTTGCCGGCCAGAATGAAGAAGGGGATCGCCAGCAGCGGGAACGTGTCGATCCCGCCGATCATCCGCTGTATGACAGCCTGCAAGGGGATCTTCGGGCCGAGGACCATGTAGACGGTGCTGGCCATGGCCATGGACCAGGCGACGGGCATGGCGATGGCGAAGAGGGCCAGCATCAGGAGAAACAGCGTGATCATCGCCCGCCTCCCTGCCGCGGCTCTGCGGATGCGCCGTCCGAGGCTCCCCAGGGAGCGTAGCGCGATGAGCGCGGACACGGGCACGACCACGTAGACGACCGACATCGGCACGTACAGGGTCGACGTGGGCTGCGTCGTGAAGATCGTCAGGAGCCAGCCGTAGTACGCCAACACGACCATCAGTGCGAAGGTGAGGACGTCCACGAGCCACCGCAGACCGGCCTGCACCCGGGGGGGAGGGCGAGCGCAAGGCCGTCAATCACGATGTGACGCCCATGCTTGGTGCACACGGCAGCCCCCAGGAAGACGATCCAGATGAAGGCGTAGCGGGAGAATTCCTCAGCCCACTCGATCGGGCTATTGAAGAAGTACCGCGCCACAACGTTTCCGAAGGTGGCGAGCGACATGAGGACGAAGGAGCGACCCGGAGGCGATCTCCTCGCCGTTGGAAACCAGGAGGCGTAGGGCTCTCACGCAGATTCCCTCCAATGGACCGGGACGGCCCACCGTGGTAGGCGGATGGTGCCGGCAGATGGGAGGCGGACTCCCCCTCCCACCTGCGCGTGTCGAGTATCCTAGTTCTGCGCTGCGAGGATCTTCTCGTACAGTCCCTTGCCGAGCTTCCCCTCGAAGTCCTTCCAGGCGTTCTTCGTCTTCTCCGCAAACTCGGGCCGGTTCACCGTGTTTACGACCACGCCCTTCTTCTTCATATCCTCCAGATTCTCCTTATTCACCTTGATCTGGAGATTGCTCTGGAAATCCCCGGCCTCCATCGCCGTCTTCTCGAACAGCGCCCGTAGCTCCGGCGACAGGCTTTGGTAGAACTTCTCGTTGATGATCGCGCAGAGGTTCTGCGTCTGGTGGCCGGTGAGGGTGATGTACTTTTGGACTTCGTAGAGCTTCGCCGTGTAGATGGTGTTGATCGGGTTCTCCTGCCCGTCCACGACCCCCATCTGGAGCGCCGAGTAGACTTCCTGCATGGACAACGGCGTCACGGCGGCGCCGAGCGCGGCCATGGGGAGACGCGCCAGAGGCGCATCCGGCGTGCGGATCTTCATCCCCTTGAGATCGTCCGCCTTGGTCACCTGCTTCTTCCCGGTGGTCAGGTGCCGCATTCCGTAGAACCAGTTCGTGTCCAGCGCGCGCAGGCCGCTGATCGCCGGGGCCTTCGCCGTGGCCTCCTGCATGATGGGTCCCCGGGCCAGCCGATTCATGACGGCCAGCTGCTCTTCTTCGGTGGCCGCCTTGAGGATGTACGGCATGGCAAACACCCCCATGGCCCCCCATCCGTCAATGTTGGCCAGAAACGTCCCTCCGATGGTGGCCATATGGATGAGGCCGTTCCGCACCTGCTCGACGATGTCCTTCTCGCTGCCCAACTGGCCATTCGGGAACACCTGGACATTAATGGCCCCGCCGGTGCGCTCCTTCATCAGTTCCGCGAACTTCAGTGCGCCCTTGTTCACGGAGGTTTCGGCAGGGATCACATGGGCCAGCTTGATATCCATCTTGGGGAAGTTGGCTGTACCGGAGACGCTCTCGCGGGGGGCGAGGATCGTGCCGACCAACAAGATGGTCAGGGTGAGACCGACCGAAAGTACGGATCGCCGTGTCATCGTATTCCTCCTGTGACCAGTCTACAGTGCGCCAAGGCTCATTGCCCGTTTGCCACCGAAATCAATCCGCCATTGGTTCCGCAGCGTCGATGAGGCAACGCTCTTCGAGAACGCACCTCCTTTCGGGAGGAGATCCACCGCCGCGCACCGACCGATGCACCCGGCCCCAAAAGGACACATCGGGGCCGCGGCATACACCGCCGCCAAAGGCGGTGGCGCTCATACACTGCGCGTACGCCCGGCAGGTTCGCCTTTCACCCAAGAGGCTCTACCCGATACTCCAGGCTATTGTCAAGGGCATCTTCAGGCGTGTCCTGTCTTGCGAACGGAGCCATGATCACTGCGGAATCGTTGCCGCTGATCACGGTTCGCCAGCAAGGGCTGACCGGACTTGCCGATCTAGATGAGAGGCTCTATAGTCTGCCGATTCGCGCTGCGGGTCGGGTCGGGCAGATTCACACCATGATCGGTTGTCCGGTCTGGCACGGGATAGCAGATGCTGGATGCAGGACTCGACAAGCGGAAGCTTGTGACCACGCTCATCGCCCAGGTGGAGGCGAAGCTCGAGGAGCTGCGGGCGGGGTACGGGGCGGCGCGGGACGCGGTGCTGAGCACGCCGCACGTCATGAAGAGCAAGCGGGAGGTCTTCGGCCAGGAGTCCGCGTACCTGGCGAATGCCCTGGCCTTGAACATCCAGGAGCGGGAGCACGAGCTGCGCACCCTGCGGGGGATGCGTCTGCCGGAGAACCCGCAGCGCGTGGCCCTCGGATGCCTCGTGGGTGTGGGTGCGTCGGATGGCGCCGTGGAGGCGTTCTATCTCGTCCTCCCGGTGTGCGGGGGGATGGAGATTCCGGTCGCGGGCAGCGACCGCTCGGTCCGCGTGGTGACGCCGGGGACGCCTGTGGCCAAGGCCCTCCTGGGCAAGTCGGTCGGCGACGACGTCACGCTGCCGACCAATCCGCCGCGCGTTGGCACGGTCCGGTTGCTCGTGTCAGGGACGTGGAATGAGCCGCAACAATCTGGTGGGTGTTCCTACTCCAAGGGTCCGCTGGGCTTGTTTTGGGCGCAATGCTCATCACTCAGCCTGGCGCAACTCTAGTCGCACTGACAACATTTCTAGGTTTCTACTGGCTGATCACCGGAGTGCTGGCGCTAGTACGCGTCTTCACGGATCGCGCCGTCCCATGGATCTGGTCGCTCCTCGTTGGCGTCGTCGGAGTGGCGTCCGGGATCCTTGTATTGAAACACCCGCTACTCGCCGCGGTGACGGCGCCTACCGTGCTCGTCAGGATCCTTGGCGTAGATGGATTGATCATGGGCGTGTCGGATATTATTGGCAGCTTCACAGGCGGAGGAATAGGTTCGTTTATACTGGGGTCGATCAATGTCGTAGTCGGATTGCTATTGCTCAGCTCGTCAGTGGCAGCCGCGTTGGCAGTGCCGCTTGTATTTGGTGTGCTCCTGCTCGTTCAGGGTATTGCACTCATCACATGGGCTTTCCGCGTCCGGACATGAGCTGACGGCAATCGAATCCGAACCTCGGTCAAGATCGGGATGCTATTAGCCGCACGATCGTCGTGCCGATCTGAGATACATCGATACCTGAGCTACTCGACATCCCGGTTTCTTTTTTTTCGTCAGCGAGGATAGCTAGGCGTTCTCGGCTTGGTCAAAAAGTCGGCGATGGCCCAGACCAAGCGGCTTTCGTCCAGCTTGCCAAATAGTGCGCCGAGCAGAAGTATAGGGAAGAAACTGACACGAGAATGCCCACCGCGCTGCCCATAAAGGTCTGCGTCCAGTGGGCGAGCAGCGGGCCCCCACAAAAACGGTGGCGAGCATCGCGGCCGCGAGCTAATTGCGGTAGCGCGCGTTAGATTAGAAAATCTCACCAACGAAATTCTGCTGCCTGAGACTTGCTTGATCATCATATCTGCCCTGAATTCGAGCGCTTGGGCAGTTTAACTTTCGACCGCGGCGCCTTGCCTTGCGGAATCGTTTTCAGGATATGCGAAATGCAATTGAGTCGGGCTCGGCGCTTGTCGTCCGAACGCACGATGTGCCAGGGCGCAAACTTGGTATTCGTCGCTTTTAGCATCACGTCGCGGGCCTTCGAGTATTGGTACCATCGCCCGTACGATTCGAGATCCATTGGGCTGAGCTTCCATTGTCGCAAGGGATCGTGAATGCGAGCCAAGAAACGTCGCTCCTGCTCTTCCTTGCCGACCTCCAGCCAGAACTTGATCAGCACAATGCCGCCATCGACGATATACTGCTCGACTTCCGGGCACAGAATTAAAAATTGCCGATGCTGCTCCTCGGTGCAAAATCCCATCACGTACTCGACCCCGGCCCGGTTGTACCAGCTGCGATCGAAGATGACGACCTCGCCGGCGGCGGGAAAGTGCGGGATGTAGCGCTGAAAGTACATCTGCGTCTTTTCTCGATCCGAGGGTGCCGGCAGTGCGACAACGCGAAACACGCGCGGGCTCACCCGCTCGGTGATCGCCTTGATGGTGCCACCCTTACCGGCCGCATCGCGCCCCTCGAACACGATGATGACGCGCAATCCTTTGTGCTTCACCCAGTCCTGCAGCCGACAGAGCTGGACTTGCAGCTTGCGCAGCTCCTTTTCGTAGGTCTTGCGATTCAACTTCGATTTTGCGGCGTTGGCTCGGTTTGCGCTCATGATTTCTCCCCGAAAGATTGCTCGCCACGACGCGCGCTCTGCAAGGTGGGCAGCATGTTGATTGAGTGAGCAATATAATCAATTCAAGACCTTCCAACAAACTCCCGCTTTGACTTCAGTGACTGCGCGCCGCCAAGTGTCGACCGAACGAATGATAAGCTTTTCCGGACGAGGAATTTTCTAGTGGTCTGCCGCATTCTGAGGATTCCCAGAACGCTCGAAGCAGCAAACTCTCAAGATGAGAGGAGGAATTGCGGTCAACGTTACCCGCGACGATCGTCGTCGGCTCGAAGCAATCGTTGCGGATCGGAGCGCGCCGCAGAAGCATGTCTGGCGCGCCAATATCATTCTCGCCACCGCCGATGGCTTCGGCGCCGCCGAGATCATGCGCCCGATCGGGCAAATGCAAGCCGGTCCTCTGGAGCAATATTATGCGTCATCCGGCGAATGCGGGGATAAACGGGCCTGCCATCTGCAGAAGCGTCCGCCGGGCGATGGCCTCGGCGAGCTCCTCGATCGATACGCCCGCCTTGATGCGGCGGACATTCGCCTGACTCAGCACCAGCCGGTTGAACGGGATATCGCGTGAGCTCGAGAGCCTGAGTTCCGACGCGAGGTGCAACACCCCCGCCGATTTGGTATCGGCAGGATCGAGACCTCAGGGAGTGTTGCCATGCGCGGCTATTCGCATTTGTCAGATGACGAAAGAGAACAGATTGGTTTGTTGAAGGTCCTGGGCCATTCGATCGGCGACCGAGTAGACCCGGGGAATTTCACCCCGAGCCCCTCACAGAACCGGATATGATACTCTCGCCTTCCGGCTCGTGCCATCGCAAGAAGGCATCTCACCTTCCGTTGCATTGTCAGGCTCCTCCCGTTGCCGGTTGGCCCAACGCAACTGCGATGGCCTGCTCCCTTCGCTCCACCCCCATTACAGGGCCTTCATCACTGTAGAGTCGGGAGAGGTGGAGCTTTCGCCCTGCCTCCGCCCGCTCGCTCAAACGGCTCGTGCAGTTTTCCCGCAAGCCGCTTTCCTGTGCGGACGCCATTGCGGCGTCGAAGACGGATTGATGCCGGGCACGAGGTAGATCAGCCGCACAAGTCCGAACTCCTGCACCAGCCGTGGAAGCGGATATCGTCGCCACACCGTGTTTCGCCATTTCTTGGCGAGGAATGAGCGTAGCCGACGTTCAATCCAACCATCCATTCGATGGAACAGTTTTCGTACGTGCGCCTTCCGGTAATAGTTCCCCCAGCCGCGGATGACCGGGTTGATCGCCTCGATCACCTCGCGAAGCCGGACCGGAGCATTTCGGCGAGTCAGACCGCGGATTTGATCCTTGAACCGATCCACCGATTTTTGCCTCGGAACGGCATAAAGACCCATCGGATTGGTTCGAGCTGTGCGCTTGTGTGCGGGCAGCTTGAGCCCTTTGCCCCGTTTGATCTTGTAGCCGAGAAACTCAAACCCGTTCGTGATGTGCACGATGCGGGTCTTTTCCGGATGCAGACTGACACCGAGCCTCTCGTGCAGGAACGCGCGCGCCGTCGCCAGCGCGGCCTCGGCTTCTTGACGCGTGCGACAAACGACGACGAAGTCGTCCGCCCAGCGCGTCAGCCGATAGCCGGCTTCGGTCATCGCGTGATCAAACGGCGTGAGATAGATGTTCGACCACAACGGACTGGCAACTCCGCCTTGCGGAACGCCGGTCTTGGTCGGCTCCCACGCGCCGTCAACAATCACTCCGGCTTCGAGAAAACTACGGATCAGTTGCAGAACTCGTCCGTCGCTGATTTCCTTGGCGATCAGATCAACCAATCGCTCCTGGTCGATTTTGTCAAAATAGGATCGCAAGTCGGCGTCTAAGATCCACAGGTTGCCCTCGTTGATCTCACGCCACACCTTCCGCATCGCCATATGCGGCGACCGGCCGGGGCGATATCCGAACGAGCAGTCCGCAAACAACGGTTCGAAGATGGATGTCATCTTCTGTACCAGGGCCTGCTGAACCACACGATCGATGACAGAGGGGATACCTAAATTTCTGGTTCCTCCCCCCGCCTTCGGTATCGCGACCCGCTTCACCGCTCGCGGCCGATAGGTGCGATCGCGCAACTGCTCATGCAGTCTTGCGAGCAGTTCATCCTCTCGTTCCGTGAACGCGGCAATCGTCAGGCCATCAATACCGGCACTGCCCTTGTTCTCCCTGACATGCTTCCAGGCTTCGGTCAGATTGCTCCGATCATAGACCTTGTCGATCAACGAATGGACTTTCCTGTGCCTCTGGTGTCCTCGTCCTCCAGTGCCAATCGACGCCTCCGGGGTATCCTCGATGCCGGCGCAGGGTCTTTCGCAACGCGAACTTATCCGCACTTCCGTCATGTACTCGCCCGTTCCTCGTCATTCGGCTCTGTCCCACAGTACGGGGCCTTCCCCCTCCGCACGGCCTTTTGGGTCCGTCCGGCGTCGCCATTCAACGATGACGATCCGAGACCTTTTGCTCTGATCTCGTTCAAGAGTACCGCGCCCCGATCCAACTCCTGGCACCGCCTCGGCCGGAATTTCGCTCGCGCTTATATCCGCGCCTACCGTCGGATGGCTTCAGGCTGGGCTTTGCTTTCTCCGTTGCTCGCCCTTTCGTCTGCGAGTGTCGCACTATTCCAGCCATACCTCTCCGCCGGACGATACCAGGCCTCCCTGAGTCATCGACGCATCTTCCCCACCGTGTCGCCCGCACACACCTTGGTGCGACGGAGTGGAACCCAAATGCCTTCGCCCCCATACTGCGGGCTCGACCTCGCTCCGTCTTTGGCCGACCGGTTCATCTGTCGGGATAGCTCCCGTTGATTACGACCCGGTGGTTCTCCTCAAGCCTTTCAGACTCCACCTCGCGGTAGACGCCCTGCCCTCCAAAGAATCGTCGATGGTGGCTCCAGGTCGGCCTATCTGTTTCCCGGCTTTCGCCGTGGTGCCTCATTAGCCTCTCCATACCTTCCATCTTCTCTGGCCGGTGAGGCATTACCCCCACCTTCGGATATCGGCCCGGGGCCTCGGGCCGAGTGGGACTTCAACCCACCTGACGCGTCAACTGTCAGG
>CAVOIV010000028.1:0-264394 GCA_963695995.1 uncultured Methylomirabilota bacterium | reverse complement strand
GTGGAGATGAGCGGAATCGAACCGCTGACCCCCTGCTTGCAAAGCAGGTGCTCTCCCGTCTGAGCTACATCCCCACAGCAAATTGCCGATCATGGATCTGCGATCGTCGAATGCGACCAATCGAAAATCGTCAATCGTCAATCGTCAATTCCTGTGGTGGGCCTTCCTGGGATCGAACCAGGGACCTCACGCTTATCAAGCGTGCGCTCTAGCCAGCTGAGCTAAAGGCCCCCGCGACCATCGAAGCGCCACGGCAATAGCCGCGGCAACCCTTCGGGCCGCGCAACGGTTCGGCCTTGCCTCCAGACAGACAACGGGGCAGCAGTGTTCCCTGCCCCGCCGGTGTCGCACCAGAGATGCGCGCGTGTATTAGATATCATTGCTACCAACTTGGGGTAAATCGACCAGAAGCCGTACAGTCCAACTTTCGAGGGACTGGCCAAGCTCCTTAGAAAGGAGGTGATCCAGCCGCACCTTCCGATACGGCTACCTTGTTACGACTTCGCCCCAATCACCAGTCATACCTTCGGCGCCTCCCTCCCTTGCGGGTTAGCTCAGCGACTTCGGGTACAACTGGCTTTCGTGGTGTGACGGGCGGTGTGTACAAGGCCCGGGAACGTATTCACCGCGTCGTGCTGATCCGCGATTACTAGCGATTCCGCCTTCATGGAGTCGAGTTGCAGACTCCAATCTGAACTGAGACCGGCTTTTTGGGATTAGCTCCACCTCGCGGTCTTGCATCCCTTTGTACCGGCCATTGTAGCACGTGTGTAGCCCAGGACGTAAGGGGCATGCTGACTTGACGTCATCCCCGCCTTCCTCCCCGTTGACCGGGGCAGTTCCCCTAGAGTGCCCAGCTTTACCTGCTGGCAACAAGGGGTGAGGGTTGCGCTCGTTGCGGGACTTAACCCAACATCTCACGACACGAGCTGACGACAGCCATGCACCACCTGTCTCCGCGCTCCCTTGCGGGCACTCCTGCCTTTCAGCAGGATTCGCGGGATGTCAAGCCCTGGTAAGGTTCTTCGCGTTGCGTCGAATTAAACCACATGCTCCACCGCTTGTGCGGGCCCCCGTCAATTCCTTTGAGTTTCAACCTTGCGGCCGTACTCCCCAGGCGGGGCACTTAATGCGTTAGCTGCGGCACGGAAGGGGTCGATACCTCCCACACCTAGTGCCCATCGTTTACGGCTAGGACTACCGGGGTATCTAATCCCGTTTGCTCCCCTAGCTTTCGCGCCTCAGTGTCAGTGACAGTCCAGAGAGCCGCCTTCGCCACCGGTGTTCCTCCCAATATCTACGCATTTCACCGCTACACCGGGAATTCCGCTCTCCTCTCCTGCACTCAAGTTCGACAGTATCGGACGCGGGTCCTCGGTTGAGCCGAGGGATTTCACCTCCGACTTATCGAACCACCTACGCGCTCTTTACGCCCAGTAAATCCGAACAACGCTCGCCCCCTACGTATTACCGCGGCTGCTGGCACGTAGTTAGCCGGGGCTTCCTTCGGTGGTACCGTCAATCCTCTCCTGTATTAGAGGAGAGGAGATTCGTTCCACCCGACAGGGTTTTACGACCCGAAGGCCTTCATCACCCACGCGGCGTCGCTGCGTCAGGCTTTCGCCCATTGCGCAATATTCCCCACTGCTGCCTCCCGTAGGAGTCTGGGCCGTGTCTCAGTCCCAGTGTGGCCGGTCACCCTCTCAGGTCGGCTACTGATCGTTGCCTTGGTAGGCCGTTACCCCACCAACTAGCTAATCAGCCGCAGGCCCATCCCTCAGCGGGAGCCGCTTTCGCTCGCCCCCTTTGGTCCCCCGAAGATGCCCCCAAAGGACATTATCCGGTATTAGCCCCCTTTCGCGTGGGTTATTCCTGACTGAAGGGCAGGTTGCCCACGTGTTACTCACCCGTTCGCCGCTTTACTCATCCCCTTGCGGGGACTTTCTCGCTCGACTTGCATGTGTTAGGCACGCCGCCAGCGTTCGTTCTGAGCCAGGATCAAACTCTCCGAGATTATACGGTCTCTCTTACGAGAGATCTCGGACACCCCGTCCTGGCGGACGGAGGTGGAATTACTCGTGTGTCCACCCACAAGCTCGTAGCAATGATATTCTGTTGTCAGAGAACAAAAAGGGGCGGGCTCGAAAACCTCCCGCCGCTTCACTTCTAGAACGTCCCCGCGGGATTCTCGGTTCCCATCAGCCGTGGAACCCCCCGCCGTGGGATTCTTTTTATACTCGTGTGCACGAACCGTTGTCAACTACTTTTTAAAAGAAACTTTCGAGAAAATCCCGCGACGTCGCCTACGCCCTGGAAACCCTGTAGAAACGGCGCTTTCCGACCTGCAGGCGCCGCTCGCGGTCGAGAGACACGCGAGACTCCCGGTCGGAGATCGCTTCGCCGTCCACCTTCACCCCGCCCTGCGCGACCAGCCGGCCGGCCTCCGAGCTGCTGATCGCCCCCTTGCCGCACACGGTGATCAAGCGGACAATCCCCACCTGCCCGTCGGCTTCGAGGGCGTCCGGGTCCACGCGCACGACCTCCGCGTCCTCGGGGAACTGCCGGGCGCTGAAGGTCTGCGCGAACCAGCGTGCCGCCTCCTCGGCGGCCTCGGCCGAATGGTACTGCGTCACCAGCGCCTTGGCCAGGCGCACCTTGGCGTCGCGCGGATTCGTCGCCTCGCTCGCCAGGCCCGTTCGCGATCGCCGCGATCTCGTCGCGCGCGATGGCGGTCGCCAACTCCATGTACCGCACGATCAGCGCGTCGGGGATGGACATCGCCTTCCCGAAAATGGCCTGCGGGGGCTCGTCGATACCGATGTAGTTCCCCAGGCTCTTGCTCATCTTCTGCGCGCCGTCGAGCCCTTCCAGGATCGGCAGCGTCATGATGACCTGTGGCTCCTGGCCGGCCTCGCGCTGCAGCTCGCGCCCGACCAGCAGATTGAACTTCTGGTCGGTCCCTCCGAGCTCCACGTCGGCCTTGAGCGCCACGGAGTCGTACCCCTGGAGCAGCGGGTACAGGAACTCGTGGATGCTGATGGGACGGCCCTCGGCGAAGCGCTTCTGGAAATCGTCCCGCTCCAGCATGCGGGCCACCGTGTACTGGGCGGCCAGCTTGATGATCCCTTCCGAGCCGAGGGTCTTGCCCCACCGGCTGTTGTAGTCGATCACCGTCTGCGTGCGGGTCCAGGATCTTGAAGATCTGCCGCTTGTAGGTCTCGGCATTCTGTGCGATCTGCGCCTCGGTGAGCGGCTTGCGCGTCTCGGAGCGGCCGGTCGGATCGCCGATGCGTCCGGTGAAGTCGCCGATCAGGAAGATGACCTCGTGGCCCAGCAGCTGAAACTCGCGCAGCTTGTGGATGACCACGGTGTGGCCGATGTGGAGGTCGGGCGCCGTCGGGTCCAAACCCAGCTTGACCCGGAGCGGCGTCCGGGTCGCCAGCGACCGGCAGAGCTTCCGGTGCAGCTCCTCCTCGACCAAGAGATCCACGCACCTGGCCTTGAGGATGGCCAGCTGGCGCTGCGCTTCCTGCTCGATGGCGGTCCCGGTCATGCCGCGAATCCTTTCCGCGACAGGCGCGCTTTCTACCACAGGAGGGTCAGCCCCGCAACCGAAAAGACCGCGCCGATCGCCCGTCGGACGCCGCGCGGCGCGCCCATTGAGCGCTAGGCACGCCGCCGACCGTGTGTTATATTTCGCGCCATGGCGTCTCCGGAGCGTGCACGGCCAACGATTCACGCCCGCCGACAGGGGTTCTGGCGCCGGGTCATCGTCACCGGCTTTCTGGTGCCTCATCCTGGCGATGGTCATCGGGTTCGGTGCCGCGGCCGGCATCTTTGCCGCGTTCCTCCGCGATCTGCCCAGCCTGGACGGCCTCGAAGAGTACCAGCCCAGCATCGCCACCACGCTCTACACCGACCAGGACGAGCCCTTCCACTCGTTCTACGAGCAGCGGCGCATCCTGGTCCCGCTCGACCAGATCCCCGCCCACCTGAAGCAGGCGGTGCTGGCCGTCGAGGATTCCCGCTTCTTCGAGCATCACGGCCTGTCGGCGCGGGGCATCGGCCGGGCCCTGGTCATGAACCTGCTGGCCCGGCGCAAGGCGCAGGGCGGCAGCACGATCACCCAGCAGCTCGCCCGCGGCCTCTTCCTCACCCCCGAGAAGAACATCTCCCGCAAGGTCAAGGAGGCCCTCCTCGCCGTCGAGATCGAAAAGCAGTTTTCCAAGGAGAAGATCCTGGAGCTCTACTTCAATCTGGTCTACTTCGGTCACGGGGCCTACGGGGTGGAGGCTGCCGCGCAGACCTACTTCAAGAAGTCGGTCGGCGACCTCAACCTGGCCGAGGCCGCCATGCTGGCTGGCCTGCCCAGCGCGCCCAACCGGTTCTCCCCGATCGTGGATCCGCAGCGCGCGCGCCGCCGGCGCGATCACGTGCTCACCCGCATGGTCGACGAGAAGTTCATCACCCGCGGCGACGCGGACGAGGCCGGCCGCACGCCGTTCAACGAGACCCTCTTCACGCGGAGCGCCACCGTCGCCCCCTACTTCGTGGAGCACGTCCGGCAGATCCTGGAGGAGACCTACGGGGCGTACGCCCTCTACAACACCGGGCTCAAGGTCTACACGACGCTCAACCTGCAGATGTACCGAGCCGCGGAGGAGGCGCTGGTCGGCGGCCTCCGCGACCTGGACAAGGGTCACGGATACCGCCCGGTCAAGGCCGAGGGCCTGCGCGGTCGCATGGGCCCCTATACCCCCCGGGCGGGCGAGATCCTGCCGGGGACCGTGCTCAAGGTCAAACCGAAGTCCGTGGAGGTCCAGCTCGGTCGGTACCGCGGGGAGATTCCGCTCGACAGCCTGAAGTGGACCAAGCTCGCCAACCCCGGCGAGGCGTTCCGGGAGGGCGGTCCGATCCTCGTCCAGGTGCTCGCGGTGAACGAGCAGCGCAAGACGGTCGACCTCGGCCTCGAACAGCATCCCGAGCTGGAGGGCGCCCTCATCGCCCTGGACCCGCGGGACGGGGCCATCAAGGCCCTCATCGGCGGCTACGACTTCGAGCGCAGCAAGTTCAACCGGGCCACCCAGGCGAAGCGGCAGCCCGGCTCCGCCTTCAAGCCGTTCATCTATGCCGCGGCGTTTGACCGCGGACTCACACCGTCCACCGTCATTGACGACTCGCCCATCAGCTTCCACACCCGGGTCGGCGGCCAGGTCGTCGAGTGGTCTCCCCGGAACTTCGATCGAAAGTTTCATGGCCCCACGACGCTGCGACGCGCGCTGGAGAACTCGATCAACGTCGTCACGGTCAAGCTCCTCCAGCAGGTCGGCGTGGATCCGGTCATCAAGATGGCCCACCAGGTGGGGATCGAGAGCGAACTGCGCCGCGAGATGGCCCTGGCGCTGGGCGTGTCCGAGGTCACCCCGCTGGAGCTGGTCTCCGCCTACGGCGTCTTCGCCAACGGGGGCGTCCGGGCAGAGCCGTTCGCCATCCGCAAGGTGACCGACCAGCAGGGGCGGATCCTGGAGCAGCACGTCACGGAGACCCAGGAGGTGATGCGGCCACAGACGGCCCACGTCCTGGTCGATGTCATGAAGGGCGTGATCGAGCGCGGCACGGGCGCCCGCGCCAAGGTCCTGCAGCGACCGCTGGCCGGCAAGACCGGAACCACGGACGACGCCACCGACCTCTGGTTTGTCGGCTTCAGCCCCAGCCTGGTGGCGGGGGTCTGGATCGGGTACGACGTCAAGCGCTCCCTGGGCTCCGCCGAGACCGGCGGACGCCTCGCCCTCCCCATCTGGATCCACTTCATGCAGAAGGCACTGGCGGGAGCGGAGCCCGAGGACTTCCCCGCGCCCGAGGGCGCGGTGCCCGGCAACGAGGACCTGCAGCTCGGCCGCCCGGCGCCTCCCGGAAACCGCGCCTCCGCACCGGAACCAGCCCGGTCCGGGCGCCGAACCCGCAGGGTCGCCGGCGACCGCCCTGACGCTCGCCCCTCCGACCGATCCGTCCCCTCGCCCGGTGCACCCCGCAGGCGCCACCGCGCGCCGGACCCCGGCGGCCGCCAACCCCCAGAGCGGCTCCGCCGCCCATCGCCGTCCTTCCTCCGCAGGCAGGCACACGATAGGCGGCCGTTGACTGCCGGGAGGCGAAGACCGCCTGGGGAAAGGACAGTTCATGGCGACCCCACGACGATCCACGCGTCGGGTGTTCCTGGCGACTGCCGGCACAGCGCTGGGCTTCTGTGCGCTCGGCGGTCGACAGCAATCGGCGGCGGACGCGGCAGACGGCGGCGCCAGGCCGGTCAGAGCGCGACCCAGCGCAGCTCCGGCGGTTGCTGCGCACCATGGAAGCGCAAGGGGGCCGCTACTGGAGCGTGCCCCGCGCGGATGGCGAACTCCTGCACTTTCTGGTCAAAGCGACTCGCGCGCGGAGCGTCCTCGAGGTAGGCACCTCCCATGGATACTCGGCGGTCTGGACGGGACTCGCACTGGAGGAGACCGGCGGACGGCTTGACCACGATCGAGATCGATTCGGCCCGACATGACCTGGCGCGACGGCACCTGAGCGAGGCGGGGCTTTCCGAGCGGGTCACGCTGATCCTTGGCGACGCGCATGCGAAGGTACACACACTCACGGGCCCGTTCGACTTCGTCTTCCTGGATGCCGACAAGGAAGGGCAGGTCGACTACTTTCACAAGCTCTACCCACGGAAGCTCGCGCCCGGCGGCCTGCTCGCCGTCCACAACGCTATCCGGCAGGCGGCCGCCATGCGGGATTACCTCGACCTGATCCGCAGGCACCCCGATTTCGACACGGTCACCGTGAGCGCCACCATGGACGACGGCTTCTGCCTGAGCTATCGACGCCGAACGTCGTAGGGGACCGCGCCCCCGCCGGTTATTGGGACGCCAATTCGAAGGCGCGAACGGTGTTGGCAAGCAGCATGGCCACCGTCATCGGGCCGACGCCGCCGGGGACGGGGGTGAGGGCGGAGGCGACGGGCAGGACGGAGGCGACGTCCACGTCGCCGACGAGCGCGCCTTCCACGCGATTGATCCCCACATCCACCACGACCGCGCCGGGCTTGACCATGCCGCCCGTGATCAGGCGCGGACGGCCCGCGGCAGCGACCAGAATGTCGGCCCGCCGGGTCTCCGCCGCCAGGTCCGCGGTGCGCGAGTGGCAGAGGGTCACGGTGGCGTGCCGGTGAAGCAACAGCATCGCGACGGGCTTCCCCACGATCTCGCTCCGCCCGACCACCACGGCGTGCTTGCCCGCGATCTCGATCTTCTCCCGATCCAGGAGCTCCAGGACGCCGGCGGGCGTGCAAGGGACGAACCGCGCCCGATTCTCCACCAGGCGACCAATATTGGCGAAGGTGAAGCCGTCGACGTCCTTGCCGGGATCTACCACCTCCAAGGCGGCCCGCTCGTCGAGATGCGCCGGGAGGGGAAGCTGAATCAGGATGCCGTGGATGCCGGAGTCCCGATTCAGGCTCCGGATGGCGCTCGTCAGCTCGTCCTGCGAGATGTAGCGGGGGAAGTTGACCTGTCGCGAGGCGATGCCGGCCTCCTCGCAGGCTCTAGTCTTGCTGCGCACGTAGGTGGCGGAGGCCGCGTCGTCGCCGACCAGGATCACCGCCAGACCGGGCGCTCCGGCATGCGTCTCACGGAGTTGCCGTACCCGCTCGCGGACCTCCTCGCGAACGGCTGCCGCGATCCGCCTCCCGTCGATGATCCGCGCGGTCGTGGGTCATAACGAATGGCCTCGCGACGCTGCATGACCGTCTGGGGTCTCTGGTCGGTGACCGACTACTCGTCCACGATCTGGAGCCGCTGGATGGCGCTGGCCCGGCCCCCATCCCCGATGTCCACCAGGACGGCGTTGAGCTGCGCCGGGCCGTCCGCCACGGTGAATCGCCTGGGCATCTGCGTGAGGAACTTCGGGATGGCATCCTCCGGTCGCATCCCGATCACCGAGTCGCGCGGGCCGGTCATGCCCACGTCGGTGATGTAGGCCGTCCGCCCCGGCAGAATCCGCTCGTCGGCGGTCTGGACGTGGGTGTGGGTGCCGAGCACGGCCGAGACCCGACCGTCCACGTACCAGCCGAACGCCTGCTTCTCGGCCGTGGCCTCCGCGTGGAAATCCACCAGGACGATGTCGGTGACTGCGCGTGAGCTCGGCGAGCTCGCGGTCGGCCGCCCGGAAGGGGCAATCGATCGGGGGAAGGAAGGCCCGCCCCTGGAGGTTCACCACCCCCACCAGCCGCTCGCCCACTCGCAGGATGCTCTTACCGCTACCCGGGACCTCGTCCGGGTAGTTGGCGGGGCGCAGGATCCGACCCTCCGTCGCCAGGTAGGCCTCCGCCTCCTTCTTGTCCCAGACGTGGTTCCCCGAGGTGAGCAGCGCCATGCCCGTGTCGAACAACTCCCTGGCGACATTGGGCGTGATCCCGAAGCCGGCGGCCGCATTCTCGGCGTTGGCGATGACCGCATCCACGCCGTGCACCGCCACCAGCCGCTGGACGTGCCGCGCCACCATCTTGCGGCCCGGCTGCCCCACGATGTCCCCGATGAAGAGAATGCGCATCTCAAGAATTCGAAATTCGAAATTCGAAATTCGAAATTCGAATTCTATCGCGCGTATTCCACCGCCCGGGTTTCCCGGATGACCGTCACCTTGATCTGCCCCGGGTACTCCATCTCATCCTCGATCCGCTTGGCGATGTCCCGGGCCATGACGTAGGCCGCTTGGTCGTTGATCTGCTCGCTCTCCACCACCACGCGGACCTCGCGCCCGGCCTGGATGGCGAAGCACTTCTCGACCCCCTTGAACGACGTCGCGATCTCCTCCAGCTTGGCCAGCCGGCGGACGTAGGTCTCCATGATCTCGCGCCGGGCGCCGGGGCGCGCCGCCGACAGCGTGTCGGCCGCCTGCAGCAGGACGGCCTCCGGATACTGCGGGGCCACCTCCTCGTGATGGGCGGCGATGATGTTGATGACCCGGGGATCCTCGTTGTACTTCTTGGCCAGCTCCGCCGACAGGAGCGCGTGCGAGGTCTCGGTCCCCTGGTCCGCCGCCTTCCCGATGTCGTGGAGCAGGGCGGCGCGCTTGACCGCCTTGACGTCCAGCTTGAGCTCCGCCGCCAGGAGCCCGGCCAGCGTGGCCACCTCCTTGGTGTGCGCCAGCTGGTTCTGGGAGTAGCTGTACCGGTACTTGAGTCGCCCGACCATCCGGACCAGCTCGGGATGCATCCCGGTGATCCCCAGCTCGAAGCAGGCCTGCTCTCCGGCCTCCCGGATGTCCTTCTCGACCTCCTTGGTGACCTTCTCCACCGTCTCCTCGATCCGGGCCGGGTGGATGCGGCCGTCCTGGATCAGGCGCTGGATGGCCACCCGCGCGATCTCCCGCCGGATGGAGTCGAACCCGGAGAGGATGATCGTCTCGGGCGTGTCGTCCACGATGATGTCGATCCCCGTCGCCTTCTCCAGCGCCCGGATGTTCCGGCCTTCCCGTCCGATGATCCGCCCCTTCATGTCGTCGCTGGGCAGATCCACCACCGACACCGCCGCCTCGGCGACGTACTCGGAGGCGATCCGGCAGATGGCGCGCCCGATGATCTGCTTGGCGCGCTCCTCACCGGTTTCGTTGGCCGTGTCCTCGATGCGCTTGACGAGCGAGGCGGCGTGCAGCTTCGCCTCCTCCTCCAGCGACTGCATCAGCTGGGCCTTGGCCTCCTCCGCCGTGAGACCGGCCACCTGCTTCCAGCTTCCGCTGCGCCTCCGCGACCAGCTGGGACCAGTGCGCCTCCTGCTTGGTCACCGCCTGATCCCGGGCGCGGAGCTCCTGTTCCCGGCCGGCCAGCTCGCGCTCGCGCCGATCCATGACCTCCAGCTTCCGGTCCAGGATCTCCTCCCGCTGGTTCAGCCGTTTCTCGAAGTTCTGGATCTCCTCCCGTCGCGTCCGGGACTCCTGCTCGAACTCGGTCCGGGCCTGGAGCGTCTTGTCCTTGATCTCGAGCTCGGCCTCCTTGCGCCGCGCCTCGACCTCGCGCTCGGCCTCGCGGATGATCCGCTTGGCCTCCTCCCCCGCCTCTTGCTTGAGTCGATTCTGTCGCCGCTGTTCGAGGGCGCGGCCGACGATCAGGCCGACCAGCGCCATCCCCAGCGCCACCGCTGCCACAATCCAGATTTCCACGGGATTCCCTCCCACCTCCGTGTCGCTTCACGAGACCGGCGCCGCCACCGCGGCCCGACCTGTTCCCACGCAGCCGTCCGCTTGCCGCGCGGCTCGGCACCTCCGACGATCGGCGCCGCGCACCCGGTGCGGAACCCGAGCTGCCGTTGACAATCCTCCCCACCCGTCGCCGCCCCGGACGGACGACCCGGTTGCGCTGACCTGGCGAAGTACAAGACGTGACGGGAGCCGAGCGTCCCGAGAGGACGGCAAACCAGGATCCGGCTGTGAGACGATCGGGCGGGCGCTGTCAGGAGCGGCGCGGAGTCAGCGTGCGGGAGAGGCCAGCGGGGTCACTAGGGACGCGACAAAAAGGAACCCCTACCATTGTGCCGTGTGCTGGACCCTGTTTGAACCTGGTTCACCAGGTGGGCATCCCGCAAACGCTTTAGGCTTCCCTTCCACCACTGCGGATAGGCCTGCACACGGCGTTCTCGGAGGGATCCCCGTTCTGAGGGTGTTGGCTCAAAAAAAGTTACCGCATCACGCGCACGGTAGGGGTTCTCGATATGCCACACCGCTGATTGCCACGCTAACACAGGCCGTTCCTCGCTGCAAGCCCTTTTCGGCGGCCCACCAGGCCGTGCCGCCTGACCGTCGGGCATCGATCCCAGCCGTCTATTCGGCGTCCTCGCGCCGCAGCAATGCCTCGATCCCGTCGATCCGCGCCACGGCGTCCTGCTCGCGCCGGCGGATCGCTTCGCCCTGCTTGAAGAGCTCGTCCGCGATGTTGATCGACACCAGAACGGCCACCTTGGATGGCACCAGGCTGGGGCTCTGTCTGACCAACTCGCGGAACTTGGTGTCGACGTACTCCGCCACGCGCTGCAGGTACTCCGGCGCGTCGCCCGACCGCAGGGTGTATCGCTCGCCAAAGATCTCGACGTCAGCCCCCCGGTCGTCCGTAGCCATCCCACGTCCCTCTTACGTCGCTGGTCCCTGTACCACCGACTCCAGGCGCCCGATCTCCGTCAAGAGCCCTTCCACCTTTGCCCGGACTTCCTCGCGCTCGGTCCGCAGCCGCGTTGCCTCGGACGCCTCCCGTTCCCCCTCGGCGCGCAGCGCGGCCAGTTCCTGGTCTCGCGCCTTCAGCTCGCCCTGCAGGCTCTCGACCTTCGCCAGCAGCGCCTCGCGCTCCCCGCGCGCCTGCGCGAGTTCCCCGAGGGTCTCGCGGACCTTCCGTTCAAGCTCGCTCAATCGTTCCAGTACCATATCCATACCGTTTCGCTCCCGACAGGACGAGGAAACCCTAGCAAAGCCCCACGCCTTTGTAAAGGCCTTTTGCGGGCGGGAACGCGCACGTGCACGCAGCCACCCCGCCCCCGCAAGGTCGCCTAGCCCCGCAAGCGGGCTCCCAGGCGCTCCGAAACCGCCGCGAGGATGCGGGCTTTCTCCGTCTCGACCTCGGCGTCCGTCAGCGTCCGGTCCGGGGCCTGGAACGCCAGGGAAAAGGCGAGGCTCTTCTTTCCCGCACCCACCTGCGGCCCTTGGTAGACATCGAAGAGGCGCACCTCGGCCAGCAGGGACCCTCCGGCCTCGCGGACGACTCCCGCCACGGCCCCGGCCGACACCGCGCCGTCCACCACGAGGGCGATGTCCTCGAGGATCGGCGGAAAGCGTGGGACCGGCCGCACCCCGAAGGACGGCGGCACCAGCAGGAAGAGGCGCTCCAGGTCGAGCTCGGCGACGCAGACGGGCTGCACCGCCAGATCGAAGCGGGCGCGCACCTGCGGATGCACTTCGCCAAGAAGACCCACCGCACCCCCGTGCACGGTCACCCGCGCCGCGCGGCCAGGTGCGACCAGCGGGTTCTCCACCGGCTCGAAACTCACCCCGCCGACGTGGAGGCCAGCCAAGAGGGCTTCGACGACACCTTTCAGCGTGAAGAAGTCGGCGCGCGGCGGATCCTGCTCGCGCCACGATCCCGGGTTGAGGGGCCCCGCCATACCGATTCCCAGCCGGCGCAGCTCCACCGGAAGCTTCTGATCGCGCGCGGGGAGAAACACCGGCCCGACCTCGAAGAACCACAGCCGGTCCCGAACCCGCGCGTTCTGCGCCATGGCCTCGAGCAGCCGGGCATCAGGGTCCGGCGCATGACCGCCCGATCGGCGCTGATCGGGTTGGCCAGCCGAACGTGCGCCGGGCCGCCCGGCTCGACGGGCGGAATCCCCAGCGCGTCCCGCTCGGGTGTGGTCAGCCGGTAGGAGATGATCTCCTGGAGTCCTGCCACCGCGAGCAGGTCGCGGACCCGCTCCTCTCCCTCCACGGCGAGATTGTTCCGCTGCGGAGGCAACGTATCCGCCATGTCGGTCACCGGAATCCGGTCGTAGCCGAGGATGCGTGCCACCTCCTCGAGGAGATCGTGCACGCCCGTCATGCCGGTCCCGATATCCAGGCGGCTGACCGGGGCGGTGACCCGGAGCGCCGCCTCCCCGTCGGGCTGGCAGATGAACTCCAACGCCGTGAGGATCCGCGCCATCTCGTCCCGCGGCACCTCCATGCCGAGAATGCGTCTGGCATCGGCCGCGGCTGAGCGTGACGACCGAGGGCACCTGCGGCATCGGATAGCAGTCCGCGACCCCGCGGGCGACGGTTCCCCCCGCCAGCGTCCGGATCAGCTCCGTGGCGCGCCGCGCGGCCGGCTCCGCCTGCGCCGGCGGGACGCCGCGCCCGAAGCGGGTGCTCGCCTCGCTGGGGAGCTTCAAGGCCTGGGTGGTCTTGCGGATGGAGACGAAGTGGAAATTGGCCGATTCCAGGAGGATGGCCGTCGTGGCCGCGGTGACTTCCGTCTCGGCGCCGCCCATCACGCCCGCCACGGCGATCGGACCGGCGGTATCGGCAATCACCAGCCGCTCGGGCGTCAGCGCCCGCGCGACCCCGTCCAGGGTCACCAGGACTTCGTGCGGGTAGGCGGGCCGCACCGTGATCTCCGGGACCCCTTTTGCACGGCGCACCAGCACGTCGTAGTCGAAGGCGTGGAGCGGTTGCCCCCACTCCAGCATCACGTAGTTGGTCACATCCACGACGTTGCTGATGGGCCGGATGCCCGCCAGGCGGAGCCGTCGCTGCATCCAGCCCGGCGACGGCCCGATGCGCACGCCGCTGATCAGCGTGGCCGCGTAGCGGGCCGACAGCCCCGGATCGGCGATGGCCACCCGCACCTTGCCGGCGATCGGCTCGCCGGCCTCGAGCATCGTGGGGTCGGGGACCCGGGCGCGGCCCCCGGTGAGCGCCGCCACTTCCCGCGCCACGCCCAGGACGGACAGGCAGCGGGCCATGTTGGGCAGGATCTCGAGTTCCAGGATCTGGTCGCCGAGATACTCGGCCAGCGGCGTCCCGACCGGCGCTTCGTCCTCCAGGATCAGGACCCCCTCGTGGCTATCGGAGAGGCCCAGTTCCCGCTCGGAGCACACCATCCCGTCGGAGTAGACGCCGCGGACCTTCCGCCCCTTCAGCGTGGCGATCTGCCGCGTCTCGGCGTAGGCATCCCAGAGCCGGGCGCCCTCCAGGGCAAAGGCCACCTTCTGGCCGGAGTCGCCGACCTTCAGGTTCGGCGCGCCCGTCACCACCGTCTTCACCTGGCCTGGCCCGTACTCCACCGTCGCCAGGACCAGCCGGTCGGCGTTGGGGTGCGCCACGACCTCCCTCACGCGCCCCACCACCATCCGGTCCCGATCCCAGGGAAGCTCGCTTCCCGGCAGTCCCACCGTCTCGACGGATGCCACCTCCAGGCCGGCGAACGTCAGACGCTCGGCCAGTTCATGGATCGGGATCGGGATGTCGACGAATTCCTTCAGCCAACTGATGGGAACGCGCATCGTGTCCTCGGTCTCGGGCGCACTCCCCGGCGCGGCGGCCGGGAGACCGTCCGCTCAGAACTGCTCCAGGAAGCGGAGATCGTTGCCCCAGAAGAATCGAATATCATCGATCCGGTGGAGCAGCATGGTGATGCGTTCAGGGCCCATGCCGAAGGCGAAGCCGGAGAAGACCGCCGGATCGTAGCCGCCGTTCTGCAGCACCCGGGGATGCACCATGCCGCACCCCAGGATCTCCAGCCAGCCGCTCTGCTTGCAGATCCCGCAGCCGCTCCCCCCGCAGATGAGACACTCCACATCCATCTCGGCGCTGGGCTCGGTGAACGGGAAGTAACTGGCGCGGAAGCGCACCTTCCGGTTCGCGCCGAACATCCGGTGGGCGAAGCTGATCAAGGTGCCCTTGAGATCGGTCATCGTGATGTGCCGTCCGACGGCCAACCCCTCGACCTGGTGGAACTGGATCTCCGAGCGCGCGGTGATCTGTTCGTACCGGTAGCACATGCCCGGCAGGATGACGCGGATCGGCTCGGGATGAAATTCCCGCATGGCGTGGATCTGCCCCGGGGAGGTGTGGGTGCGAAGCAGGACGCCCTCGGTCTCCGTGTAGAAGGTATCCCACATGTCCCGCGCCGGGTGATGGGCGGGGATGTTCAGCAGTTCGAAGTTCAACTCGTCGCTCTCGACGTCCCGGCTGCGATAGATCTGGAACCCCATGTTCACCCAGATCTGGCAGATGCGCCGGAGCACCTGCGTGCTCGGGTGCAGGCGGCCCATGGCCACCGGCTGCCCCGGCAGGGTGACATCCAGCCGTTCCGCCGCCAGCGCCGCGGCCTGCGCTGCGGCCACGAGGTCGTCGCGGCGGGTGTCGATCGCCGCCTCCACTCGCGTCTTGACCTCGTTGGCCAGCTTGCCCGCCAGCGGGCGGTCCGCGGCGTCGAGCCCACCGAGGCCGCGGAGGATCGCGGCCAGGGAGCCTTTCCGGCCCAGGTACCGGACCCGAACCGCGTCCACGGCCGGCACGTCCGACGCCGCCGCGAGATCCGCCTGGGCCGCGGCTTCCAGGGAGGCTAGGGCCTGCGCCAGGTCACTCATCCGTCCCCCACAAAAAAGGAGCGCCCCGAACGACTCGGGGCGCGGCATCCAGGGTCGCGATCCGAGCTAGGCTGCGGCCTGCCCCTTCGCCAGGGCCGCCAGGGCGCCAAACGCCGAGGCGTCGCGCACCGCCAGATCGGCCAGGACCTTCCGGTCGAGTGCGACACCCGCCTTGCGCAACCCGCCCATCAGTTGGCTGTAGGACAGCCCGGCCATCCGGGCCGCCGCGTTGATGCGAATGATCCAGAGATTGCGGAATTCGCGCTTGCGATTTCGCCGGTCCCGGTAGCTGTAGGCCAGCGCCCGGTCCACCGCCTCCTGCGCGCTGCGGAAGCAGTTCTTCCGCTTCCCGAAATACCCCTCCGCCTGCTTCAGCACTCGATTGCGCCGATGGCGCGTCTTGAACCCACCCTTTGCCCGTGGCATGACTGCAACTCCTTCTCACGTGAAGCTCGTGGCGCATGACGCATGACTCACCAGGCCCCATCGCCCGCGAGCGGTACGTCGGCCGCCGTCGCTGACTGATCAGATATAGGGCGCGAGCACCCGCATCCGCCTGACATCCGCCTTGTCCACCAGCGTCCCCTTCCGGAGGCCTCGCATCCGCTTGGCAGACTTCCCGGTCAACAGATGGCCCTTGCAGGCATGGGCGCGGCGCACCTTCCCGGTGCCGGTGGTGCGAAACCGCTTGGCCGCCCCTCGGTTACTCTTCATCTTGGGCATGACTGTCCTCTCCTTCCGATGGCGCGGTCGTCAACGACTCGCGTACCGAATCCTCGCTGGCCGATCGTCACCCGCCAGCGAGCGGCGCGTCGCACTGGCTATGGGCGAGCGCACCGAGTCACTTCTGCTTCGGTGCCAGGATCAGCGTCATGTTCCGGCCCTCGACCTTGGGGGCCTGCTCCACGACGCACACCTCTTTCAGTGTCTCCACGAACCGGTCCAGGATCACCCGGCCCCGATCCATGCGGGCCATCTCGCGTCCTCGGAACATCATGGTGATCTTCGCCTTGTTGCCCTCCTGCAGGAACCGCTCGGCGTGGCGGGCCTTGAACTGGAAATCGTGCTCCTCCGTCTTGGGGCGGAGCTTGATCTCCTTCAGCTCGATCACCGTCTGCTTCTTCTTGGCCTCCCTCGCCTTCTTGCTCTGCTCGTACCGGAACTTGCCGTAGTCCATGATCCGGCAGACCGGCGGCCGCGCCTCGGGCGCCACCTCGACCAGGTCGAGGTTCTGCGAGTACGCAGTCTGCAGGGCCTGCTCGGTCGGGAGAATCCCGAGCTGGCTCCCGTCCGGAGCGATCACGCGGACTTCTTTGATACGAATCCGATCGTTGACGCGAAGGCCCTTACTTATGGAGTGCTACCTCCCGCCGCGGTCGGCGACCGCCAGTTCAGGCGATCTGCGGCGCGTTCTCAGCGGACACGGACTGAACCAGGTCCGCCAGGGGCATCACGCCACGATCCTGGCCGCCCCGCTGGCGGACCGACACCGTGCCCGCTGTCATCTCTTTGTCGCCCACCACGAGGATGTACGGGATCTTTTGGACCTCCGCCTCGCGGATCTTGAAGCCGATCTTCTCGCTCCGGACGTCCGCCTCGCCACGCAGGCCCGCCGCCCGCAGCCGGTCGCACACGCTCTGCGCGTAGACGTGATGGCGATCCGCCACCGGCAGCACCCGCGCCTGGACCGGGGCCAGCCAGACCGGGAAGGCGCCCCCGTAATGCTCGATCAGGACCCCCAGGAACCGCTCCAGTGACCCCAGAAGGGCCCGGTGCACCATGAAGGGCCGGTGCGGGCGATTATCTTCCCCCACGTAGCTGATGCCGAACCGCTCGGGCAAGTTGAAGTCGAACTGGATAGTGGTGCACTGCCAGGGCCGGCCCAGTGCGTCCTTCACCTTGATGTCGATCTTCGGCCCGTAGAAGGCCCCACCGCCCGGGTCGATGGAGTACGTCTGCCCTGCCCGCTCCGCCCCCCGCTTGAGGGCCTCCGTCGCCGCATCCCAGGCCGCCAGGTCCCCCACGTACTTGTCCGGGCGGGTCGCCACGTAGAGTTCGTAATTGGTGAACCCGAACGTCCGGAGGAAGAACAGGCTGAATTGCACCGTTCGGGTGATCTCCTCATCCATCTGTTCGGGCGTGCAGAACAGGTGCGCATCGTCCTGCGTGAAGCCTCGCACCCGCAGCAGCCCGTGGAGCACCCCGGCCCGCTCGAACCGATAGACGGTCCCCAGCTCCGCGAACCGGAGCGGAAGGTCGCGGTAACTTCGCACCCGGGACTGGTATATCATGATGTGGAACGGGCAGTTCATGGGTTTGAGGTAGTAATCGTTTCCCTCTCGCTCCATACGCGGGTACATCATCTCCTGGTAGAAGTCCAGGTGCCCGCTCGTCTGCCACAGCTTGGCGCGCCCCACGTGGGGACTGTAGACCAGGTCGTACCCGTTCTTGAGGTGTTCGTCCCGCCAGAAGTCCTCGATCAACTTGCGAACCATACCGCCCTTGGGATGCCAGAGAATCAAACCGCCGCCCACCTCGTCGGCGATGCTGAACAGCTCCAGCTCCTGCCCCAACCGGCGGTGGTCCCGGCGCCGCGCCTCTTCCAGTCGGGTGAGATGGTCCTCGAGCGCCTGCGGCGTGAGAAACGCCGTCCCGTAGATGCGCTGCAGCATCGGGCGGCGCTCGTCTCCACGCCAATAGGCGCCGGCCAGGTGCGTGAGGCGAAACGCCGTCAGCCACGAGGTGTCGGGCACGTGAGGACCGCGGCACAGATCGGTGAACGCCCCCGTCCGATAGAAGCTCGCCGACCCCGCTCCCGGCGTCGCCTCGGTCGCGAGCTCGTCAATCTCGGCTCTCGGCTCTCGGCTCTCGGCTCTGCTCGTCCCATGGTCCCGGAGTGCCTCCAGGATCTCGACCTTGTAGGGTTGCTGCGTGTTGCGGGCCCAGGCGAGCGCCGCAGGCATGTCCATCTCTTGGCGCTCGAAGGGAATCCGCGTGGTTGCCAGATCCCGCATCTTGGCTTCGATGGCTTGAAGATCCTCGGGGACGAGGGCCCGCGGGAGCTCCATGTCGTAGTAGAATCCGTCGTCGATGGCCGGCCCGATAGCGAACTTCGCCTCCGGGAACAGCGCCTGGACGGCCGATGCCATCAAATGGGCGGCGCTGTGCCGCACGATCCGGAGTCCGTCGGGCGAATCCGCCGGCACCAGGGTGAGCGCGACGTCCGCCGGAACGGGGGTCATGAAGTCCAGAACCTGGCCGTCGCAGGCGGCGGCCACGGCGCCCCGCACCGCGTCTGGCTCCAGCGTGGACAGGTGGGCAGCCAGGGGCTGCCCGGCCGGCACCCGGACCCGACGACCGTCGACGAGAATCAGTTCCGCGTCAGACATGTGGCATCACAGAAGAAAAGAGCATCACGACACCACTTCCATCGTGATGCTCAGGCCAGACATTATGCCATCATAGGACGAAACGTGGTGGGCACGGGTGGTATCGAACCACCGACCTCTTGCGTGTCAAGCAAGCGCTCTCCCCCTGAGCTACGCGCCCTCGCTCAGTCCGACGACGACGGAGACGGCATACGAAGCGACGGATATTTATACTCGAATGCCCAGAAGTGTCAAGGAAAAAGCCCTTGCGGGCCCTCCGACCCTCGACGGAACCCCGGGGCCTTCGTCGGCGCCCAGCACTACGGGAACTTCACCTGGCGGCACCTGCCGGGCCGCCGCCGGCACCTCGAAGAACGGCTGTTCCCGGAACCCCAGCAAACCGGCCATCAGATTTCCTGGAAACTGTCGAACCGCCACGTTGTACACCTGCACCGAATCGTTGTACCGCTTTCGCTCCACCGACAGCCGGTTCTCGGTCCCGGCCAGCTCGTCCATCAGGCGGGCGAAGGTGGCGTCGGACTTGAGATTCGGGTAATTCTCCACCACGACCAGCAGCCGGGAAAGGGCGCCGGACAGGTCGTTGGAAGCGGCGATCTGGTCGGGTACGCTCCCCGCACCGGCCAGTTTCGCCCGGGCGGCCGTCACGGAATCGATCACTCGCCCGCTCTTGTGCCGCAAAGCCCTTGACCGTCTCGACCAGATTGGGAATGAGGTCGGCACGTCGCTGGAGTTGATTGTCCACCTGGGCCCACTTGGCCTTGATGTCGGTATCCATGGCGACCAACTGGTTCCATTTCGAGACGGTCAGACCCCCGACCCCGACGACGACCAGGGCGATTACCCCCAGGACAATCCACACAGGCTTCATGCGCGCTCGCTCCTTTTCGATTTCAGTCGACACCGCGGATCGTCTACCCGCTCCCCTTGCCTTCCGTCCGGCCAGTGTAACCCTACCACGATCCACCCGCCCCGCCGCCACCCGATCCGCCCCCGCCGAAACCGCCGAATCCCCCGCCCCCGAACCCTCCACCGAATCCGCCCCCGGACCAGCCCCCATGCCGGCCGCTCGACCAGGCCCCGTAGCCGCCGCCCACGCCTCCCCCGATCCCCCAGGGCAGCCAGCCGCTCCGTCGCCGGGCGACCCCGCGGCCACCCGGAGCGGCACGTCGGTCCGCCGCCGAAAGCGGCAACGGAGAAGAGGATCAGCAGAACGAAAACCGCCAGCAGGACGCCGGTCCATCGACCCCCGACCCGGCCCGCGCGCCGCCGAGGTGGGGCTTGCGTTGCCGGTCCGGTTGTCGCGGCTGCCGGACTGAGAATGGCGGCCGCCAACGCCTCGGTTCCCCGCACGATCCCGTCGGCGTACCGACCGGCCCGAAACAGGGGGATGATCGCCCGATCCCGGATCTCCCCGACCTTGCCGTCGGGCAGGATGGCCTCCAGGCCGTAGCCGGTGGTGATCCGCATCCGCCGGTCCTGGACCGCCACCAGGAACAGGAGGCCGTTATCCTTCCCCTGCTGGCCGATCTTCCAGCGGTCGAAGACCGCGATCGAGTAGTCCTCGATCGAGTCCGGTGCCGTGGATGGCACCACCAGGACCGCGATCTCGGCCCCGGTTCGCTCCCGGACATCGTCGAGGATCCGGGTCAGCCGCTGGCGGGCGTCCTGACCGAGCACGCCCGCCCGGTCGGTGATCGGGCCCGCGGGCGGCGGGATCTCGGAGGCGGCACCGCTCCCGGCGGCAACCAGTCCCGCCAGGACCAGGAGCCACGCCCAGAGCGCGAGACTACGCCGGAAGCCCATCCACCACCCGCACGAGGCGCTGAAACTCCTCCAGCACCGCTTGGTACAGAAGGTCGATCTCTGATCCCGTCACTCGCGCCTCGCCGCGCTTGAGCTGCCACACCTTGCGGAGATGCGTCACGCGGACGCCGAACTGGGTTTCGACCCGCCGGAACACCGCCTCGGTGCCGCCGCTCTCGTCCGCCCGCGCCAAGTGTAGGAGCGTCCGGGCCAGCACGATCAGGCCGCTGGCTGCCGCGGTGAGGACGGTCTGAAGGTCCGTCGGGGATCGGGAGGATTCGAGGTACGCCTGCCGGAGCTTGAGCAGCTTCCCGCGCAGTTCCTGTTCGCACTGGCGGCGCAGCGCTCCGGCCTCGATCCGCAGCCCGGCCAGGACGTCCGGTCCGTAGAGCATCCGGTGGCGCTCTTGCATGTCGAGGAGCTCGATGGGAAACACGTCCAGGGCATCGCGCAGGAACTCCGGATCGAAGAACATGGGCGTGGCGAATCCCTGGCGGGCCCAGGCGCCAAGGCTCCCGGACGACTTCCGCAGCGCGAGCGGCGTGACATCCGCGAGGAGGACCGCCACGTTGATATCGGAGCGCCCCGCAACGTGCTCGCCGGTAACGACACTCCCGTACAGGAAGATCGCGACGAGGTCGCTCCCGTACAGATGCTGCACCTCCCGAACGAACGTGTTGAGCACCTGTTCCATGCGTCACCTACTCCTCGGGGAGTACGAACAGACGCGAGCCGTAGCAACCCGAAGCGTCTCGGTCGGCCGACGCCCACGGTATTGTAGTGAGGCGCACGCCGAATGGCAAGGAGCCAGAACGGGGGTGGCGGCGCAGCGGCATCCTCGAAATGCCAACGTGCAGACTCCGGTCCCGCCGGAAGCGCCCGCGTCCGCCTGTCCGGAGCTTTCCTCGGTGTCGCGGATGATATCGGAGGCGATTGAGTAGATGGCGACCGTGCGGTTGTCAAGGTCCGGGCGCTGCGTGCGCCACGCATGCTCGCGCTCCCCGATCGCCGGCGCATCGAGAACGCATTACCCAACGGGTGCGGCCTCAGTTCCGACGGACTTCCGTCGGCGGCAGCACCGCGTCCTGGATCCGCCGCAGGTGGTAGAGCATCGTGTCGGTCTTGAGCTCCACCATGTCGTGGGTGATGACCTGATCCTTCTTGACGGCCGTGAGCAGCGTGGCCCCGTCGAGCAGCCCCAAGGGGACGCAGCCCTCCTGCTTGGCCACGCAGGCCAGGTCGTTCACGCCGTAGAGCGTGAAGCCGCCGCCGCCATCCAGCGTGGTGCCCGCCTTCAGGTCGGCCTTGGCGGCGCCGAGGACCTCGGCCAGCAGGCCATGGCGCGGCACCACCGTCGGCTCGTGATCCTCGACCGCCCAGACGATGGACAGCGGGATCTCGTTGGTGACCAGGTGGTAGGGCGTGTAGAACGTGAAGTACTCGCCGGTATGGACGACGTTCGAATATCCCAGGTCCTGCTGGATCTGGGGGTGGGTCGCCCGGACGACGACGAACACCCCGGGGGTCACGCTGTGCACGAAGTCGATCGAGCCGTCGGGGAGCATCAGCGGCCGCGCGTAGTCCACCACGCCCCGGTTGTTGAGGAGGCCGCCCTCGGCCTTCAGCCGGAAGACGGTGGCCATCTCCTAGATGCCGGCCACCGGCCCGTGCATCCCGCGCACGTCGGGGATGAGCCCGGTGGCGTTGGCGATGCAGGACATCTCGATGGCGGTCTTGGTCGCATCCCGGAACGTCACCAGGAAGTGGGGATTGACGTTGAGCTGCTTGGCATCGGCGGCGACCGTGTCGGGCGTGCAGTACAGGTCCAGCTTGCCCAGGCTGGCGGGCGTCTTGCCCACCGCCACGATCTCGAACCCCAGGCCGCCCCAGCGGTCCACCAGCTCGGTGATCAGGCCGGGCTCGTCGCCGCTGGACACGGAGTAGACCACGCCGGCCCGCTCCGCCATCTGGTGCAGGATCGGGCCGATCACCACGTCCGCCTCGACGTTCAGCATGATGATGTGCTTGCCGCCCTGGATGCAGCGGAAGGCCACGCTCGCCCCCACCTCGGGGACGCCCGTCCCCTCCACCACACAGTCCACCTCGAGCTCGGGCATCAGGTGGCTGTCCTGGGTGATCACCGGCTGTCCCGGCCCGGATGGCGTCGTTGATCGTGCCCAGGTGCTCCGAGAACACGATGTCTCGCTTCGGGATGCCGTTGATCTCGTATGCCCGGATGGCGACCTCCGGGCGGATGTCGCAGATCACGGCGTTGCGCATCCCCTTCATGAGCGCCGTCTGGCAGATCGCCCCCGTGATCATGCGGCCCGGCTCCCACCCAGCCGACCTTGATCGGGTTGCCGGCCGCGTGGCGTTTCATGAGCTTCGGTGTAATCATGGGTGTGCCTCCTGTATGGCTGCCTGTGGCGTGATTGTGACCGAACCCGTCCTAGGCGCGTTCACCTTTTCGCTCTTGATCTTGATATCGTTTTATTTCAATACGAGTCAAGAGGAAACCTGCGGGACAGATTTTTAGGGGGCGCTGGAACGGGTTAGAGCGCGAAACCGGCGGCTGGGCGTGAGGCAAGGCCGGGGAGGCGGTCGCGTCATGCGAGGTTGCCGCGCATCCCCGGCCGGTTGGTCAGCAGATGGTTCCACTATGCAGGTGGCCCCTTACGATGTGAGACAAGAGGCGCTGGCATGGTGGCGAGCATCCGGCCCTTCCACGCCGTGGCAGTCAACGTCACGGGTGCGCCGGACATCGGGCCCCTCCTGACCCTTCGGCTCCACCCTGGCGCGCACGTCCGGGCCCTCGGAACCCTTCGGGGGCACCCGTGGAATCTCCGTCGCGGCGAACGCCAGGCTGCCACTCACAGTGAGCACCAAGACCAGGTGCGTGATTGCGATCCCGTACTTCATGGCTTTCCTCCTTTCGCTCCGGATGACGATCCGGGTTACAGGGCCCCTAAGACTCCTTCTCTGGGAGTCCTCCCCACATCTCCGATCCCTCTCTTCCACGCATTGACGCGTCAGAGCCAGGACTGCGGGCCCGGCGGGGCCGACCGGGGGTCAGAATTGGCTGGGTATGCCAAACCCGGTGGTGATGAGTCAAGAAAGGACAACCCTTCGTGGTCCCCAGGAAAACTCCCTGCGTTTAGTGGGTATCTGCCGAGAGCGCGCCGGCATCCGCGCTACCCATCTCCGACCGAATCCCCGCTAACCCGCTTCTTCGGCGTAATTCATACAGGGCAAATATGGTGCCATTTTAGATCGTCATCTGGCACGATAAGCAGAATGCCCTATCCGCAGGAAGTTATAGCGTGTCGAAGCGGAAGCGCCGTGTCGCGCATTTGAAATCCGTGGTGCTGGGCTTGTAAGATTTACCGGGAACATTTCGGGCGCAGGACTCCCGGGGGAGGGCCAAGGTGATGGTGTGGATGGGCGCCGAACAACCGCCCAGCGTCAGCATTCTGGCATCTGCATAGAGGTGAGCGTGCCCTCGTGGAGCCACTCCCCGTCCGCAGGTTGAATAACCTTGCAAGGGATGATAGATACTACGCACGTCAAAATCGGTTCAGCTCCTCCATCGCAGACAGCAGCGGAGAGGAAAGCATGCGGCACATCAATAATGACGAGCGGCAACTGGAAGATGTCTTCACCGCGGAGCGTGCGCTCCTGTACAAGCATAGCCCGACCTGACCTACGTGCGTGACGGCCTTGGGCGAGGTCGAAGCCTTTCTCCTTCAGCATCCGCACATTCCGGCGTTTCTCGTGGACGTTCGCGCGCAGCGCTCGGTGTCGCAACAGATCGCGGCGCGCTCGGGCGTGGAACACGAGTCGCCCCAGATCATCGTGTTCCAGCGAGGCGCGGTCGTCTGGAACGCCTCGCACGACGACATCACCGCCGAGGCGCTCGCCCGGTGGTTTCCCGCTGCCTGAGAGCGGCAGCGGGTAGAGACCTGGCCCCGGCTCCTGCCGATCCGGCACGATCGAGGAGCGCAACCGAATAGGAATAGAACGGTAGTGCGCAGCGCGGAGTGAACGCGCTCACGAGGGAAGATCGGCGAGGGGGCCATTCATCGTAGACCGAAGCGAGGAAGCTGAACGCAGAGGAGTGCGAGGCCCAGCCCGCCGGACGGCCGCCCGGGCATCCCCACGAGGTCGCCTGTCGTTAGGAGCCGTTACGAAATAGCTTTCCACGTTGAATTTCGTACGGCTCCTTATGCCGCGCGATCTCCGGTCGTTTTCCTCACAACCTCACGCCAGCGGAGTGTCGCTCTCCGGTGGTTGTGCGGCAGGCATATCGCACGTCCCGTTGAAGACCGCTCCCTTCCATATCGTCAGCCGCGGGGTACGGATGGCACCGGTCAACGTGCTCGACTCGAGGAGTTCAACCCACCGCTTCGCGGTGACGTTGCCCAGCACCTGACCACTGACCTGCAGAATCTCGACCCGGATCTCGGCGTCCACCAAACCGTGCTCACCGATGACGAGCGTCTCGCCGTGAACGTGCTCCCCCTCGAAGTGGCCGTCGACGCGGAACGCGCCGCTGAAATGCAGGGCGCCCCTGAGATGAATCCCCTCCGCCAAGAAACCGCCGACCTCGCCCAGGTCACTGCTTTCCGGACGGCGTCGGTCCGTAAGTCGCCGCTCCTCTTCCGGCAGCCTGGACTCGTTGCCGTCGCTCCCCTTGGCGCCGGTCCAGGACAATCGGGGTGTCTCGGGCGGTCGCGAAGCGGCCTCGCCACCCACGTCCAGAAGCTACCCCGTTCGCGTGTCATGGCATTTCGGCCGCTCGGACGTAGTCCCGAGTGTGGTCACAGTCCCTTGCTTCGCGCGTCGTCCGCCGTCACTCACGCTGCATGGTGCGCCTGGACGACCGTTTCGTCCGGACGGGGCCTCACCCCGCCTGCCTCGGGTGCGCTTCGGCCACGCACGCGCCGGTCGTCATGTTGTGGACGATCACGTCGAGCGGCTTCCCCAGGCTGATGATATGCACGTACAACTCGCAGATATGCGCGCCGCATCCCCAGACCTCATCCCCGAGCTTCTGACCGACCTCCCGTACCAGGAGTCGGTACGTGGCCGGAACCGCTGCCCGGCCGTCCTCGTCCCGGCATGGCCAGCAGGTATAGTTGATCTTTCGTTGCGCCGTCACCGTCTCGCTCCGCGTGGAATGACCGCCCTCGGGAATGGGACCCGCAGAGCGCACCGCAACCCTTCTGGGTGCGCGCCGCCACCTCCCCCACGCCTGGAACGCTAGCGGACGGTCCGCAGCCTGTCAAATCGAAAGGGGGGCCGACGGGAAGTCTGCGACGATCACGCCGAAGCGAATGTTCGGTGGTCAAGAAGGTACTGCAGCACTGATCCGGCGTCCCGGAATGGCTGGAGCAACCTCGTTCCTATAGGGACAGCCACTCGGGCCACCTTACCTGACGGGACGCCGAAGTGCGCGTGAAAGCGGAAGGATCTGTGAAGCATGGTGCGGGAGGGGGGAATCGAACCCCCACGCGCTTTCGCGCACAAGATTTTAAGTCTCGCGCGTCTGCCTATTTCGCCACTCCCGCAGCGCGTGCACCGGCATGATAACTACCACAGCTTGCGGACGATTGTCCACCGGCGCATACGAGGCGACGCGAACAATCTCACGGGCTGCTTACCACACGTGAGGCTGCACATGTGGATGCCCGAATGGAATTCGTGCAGACCACGCCGGACAAGCGGCATTCTTAGCAGGATGCTGAAAAACCCATTCTCGCCCAGGCTGCTCAAAAAGGTCCAGATGCAAGGCGGCGCGCGATGCGAGGTGCGAGGCGTACTTACGCGTACGTCGCAGCGCCGCGCGAGCGCGCCAACGCCGCAGATGGGCCTTTTTCAGCAGCCTATTGGATGTTTCTCTTGTCGTGGCATAACACATATGTTATGTATTCAACATGCCGTGGACGATAGAATATTACAGCGAGGCAATCCGGCTGGAGATCGAGGCCCTACCCTTGGGAATCCGGGCGGCCTACGCCCGACTGACCGAGCTCCTGGAAGAGTTCGGCCTCGACTTGCGCATGCCCCAATCCCGGGCGATGGGCAGCGAGCTCTACGAGTTGCGGCCCCGCGGGCGCGAGGGGATCGCGCGGGTCTTCTACTGCACCTTGGTGGGGCGGAGGATCATCATCCTCCACTCCTTCATCAAGAAGACGCCAGGAACGCCTACACGTGAGCTGGCGCTTGCCCGCCGGCGGCAACGGGAGGTATGCACGTTATGACCAGGAAGGCACCGCGACTCACCCATCGCCAGATGGTGGAGCGATGGAAAAAGGACCCGACGTTTTTGAAGGCGTACGCCGAGCTCGACACCGAGTTTGCGCTGCTGCGGGAACTCCTCCTTGCCCGGCAACAGGCGGGGCTGAGCCAGGCCGGGGTCGCGAAGAAGATGGGAACCAAAGCACCGGCGGTGACGCGGCTAGAGACCTCGCTGTCGGGGAGCACGCATTCCCCGACGATCGCCACCTTGAAGAAGTACGCGAAGGCGGTGGGGTGCTCGCTGGAGATCCGTTTGGTGCGGAGACGAGCAGCCGAGGGGTAAGACGAGAAACCACCCGGAAGCTGACGGCTGACCGCTGATAGCTGAAGGCTGCACTTGATGGAGGCGCGGGGCGGATTCGAACCGCCGAGTAAAGGTTTTGCAGACCTCCCCCTTAACCACTTGGGTACCGCGCCCTGTGTCGGATAATAGGCGATCTCGCCGGACCGGTCAACCTGCAACCGTCATGGCCTGGCGGAAAATCAAAGGGGTTGCGGCCAACAGCCGCAACCCCTCGAATCGTCAATTGGAGCGGGAAACGGGATTCGAACCCGCGACCCCAACCTTGGCAAGGTTGTGCTCTACCAGCTGAGCTATTCCCGCATCGGCGGAGCAAGATAGCAGGAAAAACCACGGACTGTCAATTGGAAACAGGGGAACAAATCGACGATGGACGATGGACTATAGACGATGGTAGATGGCCCATGGACGATGGACCATGGTCAGCCGCTCCCTCGGGTAATTTCCCTTCGCATTGCTTGCAGCTTTCGTGACAGTGTTTCCGCTTTTTCTGCGAGTCGCGGCAAGATCTCGTCGTCGTCCGCAATATATTTCCTTCGGCAAATCAAGTCCGACACGCTACCGTCGTCCATGGTCCATGGTCGACCGTCCATGGTCGCATTGATCAAATCTGCAGCGCGTCCATCACGGGCCCCATGCCCGCGTCCACCGTCAGCGGCGTGGTCGAACGGCTGACCGCCGTGTCGGGGTCCTTCAGGCCGTGTCCGGTCAGGATGCAGACGACCCGGTCGCTCGGAGTGAATCCGTGGGTCTTGACCCACTTGACGAGTCCGGCCACCGACGCGGCCGAGGCCGGCTCGCAGAACACCCCTTCGGTCTGCGCCAGCAGCGCGTACGCCTTCAGGATCTCCTCGTCGGAGACCACGTCGATGGCCCCGTCGGACTGCTGCAGGGCGTCTGTCGCCCCCTGCCAGCTCGCCGGGTTGCCGATCCGGATGGCGGAGGCGATCGTCTCGGGCTTCTCCACGACGTGTCCCAGGACGATGGGCGCCGCGCCCTCGGCCTGCCAGCCGATCATCCGCGGCAGCCGCGCGATCTTCCCGATCCCGTGGTACTCCCGGTAGCCCCGCCAGTACGCCGTGATGTTGCCGGCGTTCCCGACGGGCATGAACTGATAGGTGGGCGCCCCGTCCAGTTGTTCGCAGATCTCGAAGGCCCCCGTCTTCTGTCCTTCGATCCGGTCGGGATTCACCGAATTGACCAGGACCACGGGATGCTTCTCCGAGATCTCCCGGACGAGCCGCAAGGCGTCATCGAAATTCCCGCGGATCTGCAGGACCTGCGCGCCGTGGAACATGGCCTGGGCCAGCTTCCCCAGCGCGATCTTTCCTTCCGGGATCAGGACGAAGGCGCGGATCCCGGCCCGGGCCGCGTAGGCGGCCGCCGAGGCGGAGGTGTTCCCCGTGGACGCGCAGATGACGGCCTGGGCGCCACGCTCCACGGCCTTGCTGATCGCCACCGTCATGCCCCGATCCTTGAACGATCCGGTCGGGTTCAGCCCTTCGTACTTGAGGTACACCTCGCAACTCAGGCCCAGCCGCTGGCGCAGTCGGTCGGCCCGGATGAGCGGCGTGTTCCCCTCGTTCAGCGTGACGACCGGCGTCGCGTCGCGTCACGGGCAGGTACTCGCGATACTCGTGGATCAACCCTCGCCAGAACATACGTTCGTCCCCCGCACTGTCGATTCGTCAATGGGTCGAGTCGTCAACTCGAACAGCCAGTTGACATGTCGACACATCGACTGGTTGACTCATCGACCAATTGCCCCCAATCACTCAGGCGGCTCAAAAAGGCCAAGATGCAAGGCGGAGCACGGAGCGCCGAGTGAGGCGTACTGCGATGTACGCCGCAACGAGCGCGCGAGTGGTCCAACGCAGCAGATGGGCCTTTTTCAGCAGCCTGTTAGTCCTCGACGCCCTCGACGCGGATACAGACCGTATCCTGGGCGATCACGTCCAGGGCGTTGATGCGCTGCAGCGACCGCCGCATGTCCCCCTCCACCGCCTCGTGCGTCAGCATCACGATGGGCACCGCGGCGGCTTCGTCCCGACCCTTCTGGATCATGGAGGCGATGCTGATGTGGTTCTCGCCCAGGACGCCGGACACCCGGGAGAGCACGCCCGGCTTGTCCAGCGCCATGACCCGGAGGTAATACCGGCTGGCGATCCGCTCCATCGGCCGCAGCGTGATCTCGGATCCCACCGCGCTCGTCGGGAGCAGCCCCGCGCGCGCGGGCCGGTGGTAGACGATGTTGTGGGCGATCTCCACGATGTCGGCCACCACCGACGAGGCCGTCGGCATCTGCCCGGCACCTCGGCCCGAGAACATGAGGGAGCCGCAGGAATCGCCGCGGATGTGCACGGCGTTGTACACGCCGCCGACCGACGCCAAGAGGTGCGCCTCCGGGATCATGGTCGGGTGCACCCGCACCTCCAGCTCGCCCTGGTCCTCCTTGGCGATGGCCAGGAGCTTGATGCGATAGCCCAACTCCCGGGCGAACTCGATGTCGATCGCCTCGATCTTCTGGATGCCCTCGACGTAGATGTCGGCGAACCGGATGTAGCCGCCGTAGGCCAGCGAGGCCAGGATCTGCAGCTTGTGCGCCGCGTCGATCCCGCCCACGTCGAGCGTCGGATCCGCCTCGGCATATCCCTTGGCCTGGGCCTCGGCCAGGACCGAGGCGAAGGCCTGCCCGCGTCTCCGTCATCTTGGTCAGGATGTAGTTGGTGGTCCCGTTCACGATCCCCATGATGGAGAGGATCCGGTTGGCGACCAGGCCTTCCTTGACCGAGCGGATGATGGGAATGGCGCCGCAGACGCTGGCCTCGAATCCCAGGTCCACGCGCTTCTCCGCGGCCGCCCGGTAGATCTCCAACCCGTGCTCGCCCAGGAGCGCCTTGTTGGCCGTGACCAGGTGCTTCCCGTTCGCCACCGCTTCCAGGCACAGCGTCTTGGCCACGTCGGTCCCGCCGATCAATTCCACGACGATGTCGATCTGGGGGTCCCTGACGACGTCCAGAGCGTCCGTGGTGAGCAGCTTCGGGTCGACGGGAATCCGGGGGCGAGTCCTGCGCACCGCGATCCTCTTGATGCGGAGCTTCGCGCCCACGCGCCGATCCAAGAGGTCGGGATGCTCCTGGAACAGCTTTACGACTCCCGACCCGACCGTCCCCAGCCCCAGCAGACCAACGTTGATCGTCTTCATTCCGTGACCTTTCCTGCGCCCTTAGCAGGCTGCTGAAAAATGCCCATCTGCCGCGTTGGCCCGCCTCGCCGCTCGCTGCAGCGTACCTCTAGTACGCCTCACTCGGGCTGCGGCGTGCCGCCTTGCATCTGGACCTTTTTGAGCAGCCTGGGGAAAACGGAGTTTTCAGCAACCTCTTAGGTAATCTCGGCGGCGCGGCCCACATCTGCCGCGCCACGCGCTTCGCCTCCAGCACCGTTCGGCGCTACCCCAGCATCCGAGAGAGTCCCGTGGCCCACGTTGCGCGGATGGTCCGGATCGGCAGCGAGAATGCGAATCCCTTTCCGCCGAGCGCCAGCGCTTCACCGCCCACCTCGCCGAGACGCCGGCACGGTACCGCCTGCCCGCGGGCGATCTGCTCCACCCCGGCGACATCGGTCGGCCGCACGCTCAGGACGATCCGCGAGGCGGATTCCCCGAACAGCAGCGTATCCGGCCGAAGGTCGCCCGGGATCGTGAGACGCGCGCCCGAGCGCAGCTCCGGGACCCGTCATGCAGCATTCCGCCAGGGCCACGGCCAAGCCGCCGTCCGCGCAGTCATGGGCCGAACGGACCAGCCCGGCCCGGATGGCCTCCAGGCAGACGGCTTGTACCCCGCGCTCCCGGTCCAGGTCCAACCGCGGGCACCGCCCCGTCTCGAGCCCGTGCACCACCTGGAGATACTCGCTTCCGCCCAGTTCGTCCCGCGTCTCGCCCAGCAGGAGAACGACGTCCCCGGCCGCCTTGAACCACTGGGTGGTCGCGTGCCGGATGTCGTCGAGGAGTCCCACCATTCCGATGATCGGCGTCGGGAGGATCGCCGTCCCGAGCGTCTCGTTGTACAGGCTGACGTTCCCGCCGGTGACCGGCGTCCCGAACGCCCGGCAGGCGTCGCCGATCCCCCGCACCGCCTCGGCGAACTGCCACATGATCTCCGGCCGTTCCGGGTTTCCGAAATTGAGGCAGTTGGTGACGGCCAGGGGTCGCGCCCCGGAGCAGACCACGTTTCGCGCCGCCTCGGCCACGGCGAGCTTCCCGCCCTCGTACGGGTCCAGGTAGGTGTGTCGGCCGTTTCCGTCCGCCGAGAGCGCGAGCCCCTTCCCCGTCCCCTGCACCCGCAGGACCGCCGCATCCGAGCCCGGCTCGACCACCGTGTTGCAGAACAGCATGTGATCGTACTGCTGCCAGACCGGCAGCTTCGAGGCGATGTTGGGCGAGGCCAGCAGCGCGAGGAGGGTCTCGTCCAGCTTCGTCGGGACGGGGAGGCGCGAGAGGTCGGCCCGCTCCGTCTCGGCGAGATATGCCGGTCGCTGCCATCGGCCGGTGATAGACCGGGCCTTCCTCCGCCAGATCCCGGGCCGGGATCTCCGCCACCACCCGATCCCCCTGCCTCACCCGCATCAGGCCGTCGCCGGTCACCCGGCCGATGATGACGGCGTCCAGATCCCACTTCTCGAAGATCCGCATGACCTCCTGCTCGCGCCCCTGCTTCACCACGAGCAGCATCCGCTCCTGGGACTCGGAGAGCATCACCTCGTACGGAATCATCCCCGTCTCCCGGAGCGGCACCTTGTTCAGATCGATCTCGATCCCCGTGCCGCCCCGGCTGGCCATCTCGCAGGTCGAACAGGTGAGCCCCGCCGCCCCCATGTCCTGGATGGCCACCACGGCGTCGCCCGCCATGAGCTCCAGGCACGCCTCGATGAGCAGCTTCTCCCGGAACGGGTCGCCCACCTGGACCGTGGGCCGCCGCTCCTCCGAGCCCTCGTCGAAGGTCTCCGAGGCCATGGTGGCCCCGTGGATTCCATCCCGGCCGGTCTTGGCGCCCACGTAGATGACGGGATTCCCGTCGCCGCTGGCCCGCGCCAGGAAGATCCGATCCTTGGGCGCGATGCCGAGACAGAAGACGTTCACCAGCGGGTTTCCGGCATAGGTGTCATGGACAAACAGCTCGCCCCCCACCGTCGGAACGCCCACGGCGTTCCCGTACCCCGCGATCCCCGCCACGACGCCACCGGCCAGGAAGCGGCTCTTCACGTCCGTGAGCGGGCCGAAGCGCAGCGGGTCCAGGAGGGCGATCGGCCGCGCCCCCATGGTGAAGATGTCCCGGATGATGCCGCCCACGCCCGTGGCCGCACCCTGGCGGGGCTCGATGAACGAGGGGTGGTTGTGGCTCTCCATCTTGAAGACGATGGCGAGGCCGTCCCCGATGTCCACCACCCCGGCGTTCTCCCCCGGCCCCTGGAGAATGCACGGACCCTCGGTGGGAAGCGTCTTCAGGTGGACGCGGGAGCTCTTGTAGCTGCAATGCTCCGACCACATGACGGAGAAGATGCCCAAGCTCGGTGAAGTTGGGCGCGCGCGCCAGGATCGCGAGAATCCGCTGGTACTCCTCGGGCGTGATGCCGTGCTGGGCGATCAGGTCGGGCGTGATGGTCGTGGGTTCGCGCATGGTGTCCCTAGCAGGCTGGTGAAAAAGGCCCATCTGCCACGTTGGCCCGCCTCGGCACTCGCTGCGACGTACTTCCAGTACGCCACGCTCGGCCTCCGGCGTGCCGCCTTGCATCTGGACCTTTTTGAGCAGCCTGAAGAAAGGGGAACGTCAGCATTCTCTTAGAGTCGGGTGGTCGTATTGGAAAACGAGTCACATGCGGTTCGGCGGTTCTATCGAACCGTGAACCGTCGAACAGTCGAACGCTTTACGGATCTACCGCGGGAGCGCCACATGCAACATGGCGTCGAAGAGCAGCCGACCGTCCTCCGATCCCAGCAGGGGCTCGGCGGCTCGCTCCGGATGAGGCATGAGCCCCACCACGTTCCGGCCTTCGCTGCAGATCCCGGCGATATTCTCCAGCGCCCCGTTCGGGTTCGCCGCCGCCGTGACCTGGCCGTCGGGGGTGGCGTAGCGGAAGACGATCTGGCCGTTCGCCGTCAAGCGCGGCGAGCACCTCGGGGCTGGCGAAGTAGCGCCCCTCGCCGTGCGAGATCGGCATCTTCAGGATCTGGCCTGGCCGCAGGGTCCGGGTGAACGGGGTCGCCACGTTCTCCGCGCGAAGATGCACCCACCGGCAGCGATACTGCAGCGAATCGTTTCGGAGGAGCGCCCCGGGCAAGAGGCCGGCCTCACAGAGAATCTGAAACCCGTTGCAGCTCCCGAGGACCGGGCCGCCGGCCTTCGCGAACCGGACCACCGCCTCCATCACCGGCGAGAAGCGCGCGATGGCCCCGCAGCGCAGGTAGTCCCCGTGGGCGAAACCACCGGGCAGGATGAGACAGTCGTATCCCGCCACCGAGGTCTCCTTGTGCCAGACGTACCCCCAGCCGGTGCCGAGTACGTCCTGCAGCACGTGGGCGAAATCCTGGTGGCTCCAGGTTCCCGGAAAGACCAGCACCCCGACCTTCATCCGGCCACCTCACTGATCTGGAACACGTACTCCTCGATCACCGGATTGGCCAGCAGCTTCCGGCACATCTCGTTCACCGTGGCCTGGGCCGCTTGGGCGTCCGTCTCGTTCAGCCGCAGGACCATGAACTTCCCGATCCGGCAATCGTGCACCGTCGAGAATCCCAGGCTGGCGAGACCGCTCTTCACGGTGTCGCCCTGCGGGTCCAGCACGCTCTTCTTCAGTGTGACGTGAATCCTCGCTTCAAGCATGGATGGCCCCTTCATGAAGAGTCCGGTTGGAGATGGGCATGATCAAAGGGGACAGGGATAGGGACAGGGAAATGACCGCTTTGACGCGTCCGTCGCCTTCCCTGTCACTGTCGCGAGTCCCTGTCGTCTTTCCTCGCTACGCACAGATGCGCCGGAACACCTCCTGGTACGCCGCCGCCTCGCGGGCGGGGCTACGTCGCGCGCGGTCCTTGCCGAGGCGCTCGCGCGTCGCCCGGTCCCAGAACCGGCACCCGTCCGGCGTGAGCTCGTCCGCCAGCATCAGCCGGCCCGCTTGCCGCCCAAACTCCAGCTTGAAATCCACCAGCATGATCTCCCGCTCCGCGAAAAAGGGCAACAGGATGCCGTTGGCGCGGAAGGTCAGCTCGCGGATGGCCTTGAGCTCCTCGACAGAGGCAAGACCCAGCGCGCTGACGTGCGAGTCGTTCAGCAGCGGATCGCCGAGCGCATCGCTCTTGTAGTAGCACTCCAGGATCGGCGCCGGCAACGGACTCCCCACCTCCATTCCGAGGCGCTTGGCGAGGCTTCCGGCCACCACGTTCCGGAGGACCACCTCCAGTCGAATCATCTCAAGCCTGCGCACCAGCATGTCCCGGTCGCCCACCACCTCCAAGAAGTGGGTCGGGATCCCGTGCTGCTGGAGCAGCGTGAAGAGCGTCGCCGCGATCTCCGTCTTCATGGCCCCGCGGCGCGGAAGTGTCGGCCGGGCCGGCGCTCGGTCGAAGGCGGGGACGTTCTTGAACCGCAGGACGAGGCGGCCGGGATCCGTGGTTTCGAAGAGAATCTTCCACTTCCCCTCGTAGAGCTTTCGACCCCGCTCAACGGCCATTTCTACCTCTAGCAGAAAACTGACGAACTCGTTTTGCCCCAGGCTGTTCAAGAAGGTCCAGATGCAAGGCGGTTCGCCGGAGGCCGAGCGAGACGTACTGGAGGTACGTCGCAGCGAGTGCCGAGGCGAACCAACGCCGCAGATGGGCCTTTTTGAACAACCTGTGAGATCAGTCGAGCCCGACCCGCCGGAATATGGCGTCCACGTAGCGCAGATGATACTCCAGATCGAAGCAGCTTTCAATTTCCGCGGACGACAGCACCGCCCCGACTTCGGCGTCGGCCAGGAGCAGCGTCCGGAACTCCTCTCCGGTCTCCCAGGCCCGCATGGCGTTCCGCTGGACCATCTGGTAGGCGGCCTCCCGCGTGGCGCCCGCCTTGGAGAGCGCTAAGAGCGCCTGCTGCGAGAAGATGACGCCGTGCGTGGCGTTCAAGTTCCGCCGCATCTGCTCCGGATAGACCCGCATTCCCTGCACGATGTCCCGGAACTTCGCCAACAGATAGTCCAGCAGGATCGTGCCGTCCGGCAGGATCACCCGCTCCACCGAGGAGTGGCTGATGTCCCGTTCGTGCCAGAGCGCCACGTTCTCCAGCCCCGCCTGCACGTTGGACCGGAGCAGCCGTGCCAGACCCGAGATCTGCTCGCATGAGACCGGGTTCCGCTTGTGGGGCATGGCCGAGGAACCCTTTTGGCCTTCGCTGAACGGCTCCTCCGCCTCCCGGACCTCGGTCCGCTGCAGGTGCCGGATCTCGGTGGCGAACTTGTCCAGCGAGGCGCCCACGATCCCGAGCGCCGCCAGATACTCGGCGTGCCGGTCGCGCTGGATGATCTGCGTGGAGATGGGCTCGGGCTTGAGCCCCAGCTTGGCGCACACGTACTCCTCGACCTGGGGCGGGACGTTGGCGAAGGTCCCCACCGCCCCGGACAGCTTGCCGTAGCTCGCCACCTCGCGCGCGCGGGTCAGGCGCTCTGCCGCTCGCCGCATCTCCATCAGCCACATGGCCACCTTCAGACCGAAGGTGGTGGGCTCGGCATGAATGCCGTGGGTGCGGCCGATCATGGCGGTCCGCTTGTGCCGCACGGCCAGCGCCGCCAGGGCGGCCTCCACGGCCGCCACATCCTCGAGGAGGAGATCCGCCGCCTGCCGCATCTGGCAGCCCAGGCAGGTATCCAGGACATCCGAGGAGGTGAGGCCCAGATGGATGTACCGCGAGACCGGCCCGATCCTTTCCGCCACCGCCTCGGTGAAGGCCACCACGTCGTGCTTGGTCCGCCGCTCGATCTCGTCGATCCGCGGGACCAGTGCGGCCATATCGAAATTGGCCTTGGCCTTGATCTCGGCCACGGCCTCCTTCGGCACCACACCCAGCTCGGCCCAGGCCTCGCAGGCCAGGACCTCGATGGTGAGCCAGAGCGAGAACCGGTTCGCCGGCTCCCAGATGGCCGCCATTTTCGGTCGGGAATACCGCGGGATCATGGGCGCTCCTTCGGGAAGGGTTGCGCTGCCATTCCAGACCTCCGGTGGCGGTTTCCCGCCCCTGTGCTATCGCCGTCGGCCTGATACACCGCCCGCAGGCTATCACAGACAGACGGTTGAGACAACGGCGGGCGAGGGGCAATGTGGGCGAGGATGACGGAGATGGGGGGCGAATCGTCTCGACTCGAGTCGGCACGCACTTTCGCGGTCCCGTCGGAGGTGGCGCGGCTCCGGGGGACCGGTCCGGCCGTTTGCCCGCGGGTTGCTGGAACCGCTACCGCTCCCAGATATCGTCCAACGAGAGGTGCAGCACGGCACTCATCCGTTGCAGATCCTCCACGACATGCGGGCGGAGCGGAATCCCGTTGGCGCTTCGCTCGCGATGGGTCAGGTTCCCTCGCTCGCCGGGGTACCGGATACGACCCGCGCCGCCCACGATCGGGGTTGCATGCAGCTTCTCGACCATGGCGTCCATCAAGTCCTTGAAGTCCCCGCCGGTCGGGAAGGCGTCAATGCGCAGGGCGCAGAAGACATGCGTGTGCTCGCCTTTTCTTCGGAACATGCTCCCGCCATCCCCAGACAAGAGTCCCGTGAGGATGTCCGAAAGCAGCAGGAGGCCGAACCCCTTGTGGACGCCGTTCTGTGGGGTGCTCCCCAGGGGGAGGATGGCGCCTTCGGTTGCGAAGTAGACGTTGGGGTCCGTGATCGGGCGTCCCTCGGAATCCACCGCCCACCCCTCCGGCATCGGCTTCCCTGCCCACTGGAGCATGTGCAGCTTGTTGGCGATGGCCATGGTCGGCGCCATGTCCAGCACGAAAGGGCCGTGCTTCCGGCCGGGAGCCGCGAACGCGAGCACGTTGTTTCCGATGAGCCGACCCCTGCCCCCCGGCGCCGCCACCGTCGACCCCCCCGACGAGGAGTGGATGCCGATCATGTCCTGGTTGGCGGCCATGAGGACATAGTATGCCCCCGCCCCGGAATGGTGACTGTTACAGGCCGTCGCCCACCCCGTCCCGTGCTCCCGGGCCATCCGGAGGCACTCGGTCATGGCCCGATGGCTCACCACGGATCCCAGCCCGTTTCCCCCGTCCACGGAGGCCGTGGTGGGGCTCCCCAGAGCGACCCGGATCTCCGGCGTGGGGTTGATGGCCCCGGTCTGCAGTCCCTGGATGTAGGTGCCGTACAGGTTGATGACGCCGTGGGAATCAATCCCGCGCAGATCGGCATCCACCAGGATCTTGGCGGCCAGGTCGGCATCGCCGGGGGGAACGCCCACGCCGCGGAAGGCCGACGACACGAAACGCTCGAGTCTCTCCGGGTTCGCCCTTCTCGATGCACCGTCCCCCATTGCGTACCCCCATGACGTCGCGACGTCGAACACGGTTACCGTCTGGACACCACGCGAGGCCACCCCCCCACCTTCAGTGGTAGACCGATGGGCGCGGGCCGGTCAGCGCTTGGGCTGGTCGAGGCGGAAGACCATCTGCGTCGGGCGGACGAAGCGCAGGGCGATGAGGAGCAGGACCATGATCATGGTCATGTACATCACGGCCATGGCGTCCACGGAATAGACGGGCCGGACCCCACCCGCGAAGACGTTGTAGAACAGGGCCACGACCAGCGTCTGGGAGCCGGCCCCCGACACCAGGAAGGTCAGCTCGAAGTTCGAGACCGTGTTCACGAGGACGAGGATCCCGGCCGTGAGGAGCCCGGGCAGGGTGAGCGGCAAGAGAACGCGGCGGAAGATCTGGAACCGGTTGGCGCCCATCATGGCCGCGCCCCACTCGAGGTTGATGCTGATCTGCTCGAAGAAGGGCATGAGGATGAAAATGGCCAGGGGCACCATCGGGACCATCACGGCCAGGATGACGCCGGTCACGGACCCGCCGATCCCGTACCGGAACATGGTGGTCGCGAGCGGGATGCCGTAGGTCATCTGGGGGATGAGCAGCGGCAGGAAATAGAGCAGGAGCAGCACCGGCTTCCACCGGAAGTTGCGGCGCGCCAGGATGTACGCGGCCGGGAACCCCATGAGCAGGGCCAGAACCACCACGGTCAGCGCCACGAAGACCGTCACCCCGAGGACCTGGGCGAGGCCGAACTCCTTCCAGGCGTAACTGTACCACTCCGTGGTGAGCGAGCGGGGAAACGGGGTGCCGAACCAGCGCTTGGCGAACGAGCTCACCACGACGTGGCTCACGATGCCCAGCAGGTTCAGGATGAACCCCAGCACGAACATGTACACTGCCAGTCCCCACAGTCGGCCGCGCATATGCCTTCCTCAGTGACGAATGGTCCCGGAAATCACAAAGCCAACGTAAAACTGACAACCGACAACCGATAACCGGTCATTGCAGAGAATGCCCTCATTGGGCCGGTTGTCTGTTGTCGGTCACTCAATTGCGCTCGGAGTCGTTCGATACCCGTCCACTTTGATTTCGTCGGTCATGCCGTCCGAATTTCTCCGTCAATCTTGACACGCTCACCGCTTCCCAACTCCCATGGTCGCCGCCGTGACCATCCGCTTGCGCAGCAGGAGGATGACGAGCAGACCGGCGAGCTGGAAGATCCCCATGATCACCGCGATGGCCGAGGCATAGGGCATGTCGAACATCTCGAAGGCCTGTGCATAGGCGGCGATGGCGATGGTCCGGGTGGAGCCCGAGGCTTGCCCCAGCATGATGGCCGAGGCGAAGGTGCCGAAGCTCATGACGAAGACCAAGGCAAAAGCGATCGCGAGTCCGGGGGCGATCAGGGGCAACATGACCCGCCGGAAGACGGTCCAGGGGTTCGCCCCGAGCGTGCGCGCCGAGTTCTCGATGCTGGGGTCGATGCCCGAGATGTAGCCCAGCAGCATCAGGAAGCAGAAGGGAAATTGCTGCATGAAGAGGGAGAGCATCACTCCGGTGAAGTTGTGGGTGAGCGTCAGCCCGTCCTCCAGGACGCCCAGGCCCAGGAGCAACTGGTTGAACCACCCCTTCCCTCCGTAGAAGCCCAGGATCCCCTGGGCCAGCAGGATCACGCCGAGCGAGATGGGGAGGACCAGGATCGTGGTGATGGTCCGCTCCAGCCAGATCCCCCGGCGCATGTTGTAGGCGAAGAGCAGGCTGATAGCCACCACCACGATGGTGTTGGGGACGGCGAGGCGGAAGGTGATCCCCACGGTCTTGTACTGGTACTGGTCGGTGAAGAAGGCGATGTAGTTGGCCAGGCTGAAGCCGTCCACCTTGAGCGGGTGGACGCTCAGGTAGATGCCGTAGAGGAACGGGTAGACGAACAGCACCAGGACGTAGAGGAGCGAGGGGAGCAGGCAGGCGATCGCCAGCAGGTCCAGCTCGCTCGGTTCGCCGGTGCGTGCGCGCCTCATGCCGTCCCTCCGGATCCCTCCGCCGGGAGGAAGATGACCCGGTCCGGCGGGAGGACCACGGTCACGTTCTCCCCCGGGGTCACCCGGGCGGCCGTCCGCACCCAGAGACGTCCGCCGGCTTCCAGCGTCACGATCGCCTCATCCTCGCGCCCCAGGTATTCGACGATGTCCACCTTGGCCCGGAACGCGTTCGGACCGGCGGCGTCCCCGCCGACCACGACATCATCCGGACGGATGGCGGCCACCACCGAGGCGCCGGGGGCGAAGGAGTGCCGGGTCTTGCCCCGGATCTTCATCCCGTTGCCCGCGGCCTCCACGTCCCGGTCCGGCCCGAGGGCCACGACCTGGGTCGGGAAGAAATTCCGGAACCCCATGAAGTCCGCCACGAAGACGTTGACGGGCTGGTCGTGGATCTCCTGCGGCGGACCCGCCTGGATCAGGATGCCGTCCTTCATCACCACGACCCAATCCGACAGCGACAGGGCCTCCGTCTGGTCGTGGGTCACGTAGATGGAGGTGAGCCCCAGGCTGGTGTGGATCCGCTTGATCTCGGCGCGCATCTCGATCCGCAGCTTGGCATCCAGGTTCGAGAGCGGCTCGTCCAGGAGCATGAGGCGCGGGTGCAGGACCAGGGCGCGCGCGATGGCGATCCGCTGCTGCTGGCCGCCGGAGAGCTGCCCCGGGTAGCGCCCCTCGAAGCCGGGAAGCTGGACGAGGTCCAGCATCTGCTGGACGCGCTCGGTGATCTCCGCCGCCGGCCGGCGCTGGAGCTGCAGGCCGAAGGCGACGTTGGCGAAGACGGTCATGTGCGGGAAGAGCGCGTAGTTCTGGAAGACCATGCCGAAGCCCCGCTTCTCGGGCGGCAGGTGGTCGATGCGCTCCCCGTCGATCCAGACCTCGCCATCGGTGGCGGGGATCAGCCCGGCGATGATGTTCAGGGCCGTGGACTTGCCGCAGCCGCTGGGCCCCAGAAACGTGATGAACTGCTTGCCGCGGACCTCCAGGGCAAAGTCCCGCAGCACGGTCTTCGTCCCAAACCGCTTGGTGATCCGGAATCGCAGCGATTCAATCGTCTCTTTCATGGTCTCCCGCCGTTATGCAATGAAGGGGAGGGCCGCTCGCCATGGCCCTCCCCTTCCGTCAGTATCCGCTCGTCACGCGCTACTGCTTCTTGATCTGCTGCGCACCGACCTCCCGGTCCCAGCGATCCATCGCGTAGGTCAACTCCTTGACGTCGAGCTGCGGCGCCATCTTGTACTTCTTGCCAGGGCCGATCTGGTCATACTCGGGCCGCCAGTGCTCCTTGACGAGGTCCCGGATGTCCGCCGGCGCCTTGTCGAAGGTCGCCGCCTTGATGGTCGGGCCGATGAAGGCCTTCCAGGTCAGGACCTGCTGCTCGGGCCGGCGCATGAACTTCATGAGGTCCAGGATGACGTCCACCTCGTTCTGGGGCACGCCCTTGGGGATCCCCCAGTAGTGGCCGTCGATGACGAAGGTGGTGTTGTCCAGGACGGTGATCTTGGCATCCGGCGGGATCACGCCCTCGGCCCGAGGCTTCATGTCCCATTCCATGATGCCGGCGATCATCCACCGCTGCTCCTGGGCGAACTCGCGCAGGGTGAAGAGGGTGCCCGTGGGGTAGTACTCCATGGACTTCCCCAGCTCCTTCATGAAGGCCCAGGCCTTGTCCCACCCCTTCTCGGGATCCAGGGGCGCCTTGTCGTTCAGGATATACGGCAACCCCGCCATGATGGACCGGCCGGGGCCGCTGTTCGCCGGGCGGGCGTAGAGGAACCGGTTGGGGTTCGCCTTGGCCCAGGCCAGCAGCTCGTCGGCGGTCTTCGGAGGCTTCTGCACCTTCTTCGGGTTGTAGATGAACACCGGCCCGCCGGCGTTCACCACGACCGGCATGAGCACGCCGCCGCCCGAATCCTGCAGCACCTTCGCCGCATCGTTCAATTCATCCCTGGGGAACATCTTGTCGTACTTGGGGAACAGCTCGATGAGTTGCTTGTTGGCGCCCAGGACGGAGCCGGCGTCCTGGCCGGTGAGGACCAGGTTGATGTCCGCCCGGCCGGCATCCTGCTGCGCCTTGATCTTGGCGGGTGTCTCCGGGGCGGGCCCGCGCTGGAGCTTGATCTCCTTGACCTTGTCGGGGTTGGCCTTCTTGTAGTTCTCGATGATCACCCCGGTGGAGGCGTAATCGCCGCCGTTGTCGATGATCGAGAGTACGATCGGTTGCCCGGCGGCGGCGGGTAATGGAACGCCGCACAGGACGACCGCCGCAACGAGGAGCGAGAGGCAGGCGAACGTGCCGATGGATCCTTTTCGATAACGCGTCATGGACCTCCTCCTGTGGCCACCCCCTGGGGGGCCGCGATGCGAGACAATGGACGTCGCCCATCGAAGATCGATGCGGATCGCCCCACGGTCGACGAAGCTTACTGAAGGCGCTCTGGCAAAGTCAAGCGGAAACGGCTTGGTGGTATCGCACTTAGAACGCTGTTCTTCTATATCGAACAGGCCCTGCTCGCACCGGCGCTCGAGGAGGTGGCCGACACGCCTCCGTTCGATTCAGGACGACGTCCCCGGCACACCAGGAGGCGGATCGACGAACCGGCGCGTCCGGTTCGACCTCTCGAAAGACGTGGCGGCGCTCGCGGGCGGGACGGTTCAGGCCAGGTGGCCGATCGTCGTCAGGGCGTAGCGTTCCGGCGCCAGAAGCGGGCGGTTGAGCTCGGCGAAGGTGTCCGGGGAAACCTCGTCGATACCCCGGATGATCTCGTCCAGGTCGAAGTAGCGCTGGAAATAGATCTCGGCCTTGGCCAGCCGGGTCATCCGACTCGAGGTCCCCTCGAGGCCCAGCAGCAGGTTGCCTTTGAGCTGTTCCTTGGCCCGCCGGAATTCGTCCAGGTCCACGGGCTCGTTCCGCAGCCGCGCGAGCTCGGCCCGGATCAGGTCCACAACCTGCGGGTACGACTCGGCGCTGGTGCCGGCGTACACGGCCATCAGCCCGGAATCCCGGTACGACGCCTGATACGAGTAGATCGAGTAGGCCAGCCCCCGCTTCTCGCGGATCTCCTGGAAGAGCCGGGAGCTCATGGAGCTGCCCAGGATGGCGTTCTGCAGGAAGAAGGCATACCGGTGGGCGTGGCTGTAGGGGAGCCCCTCGGCCCCCAGGACCAGATGCAGCTGGGCCGAGTCCCGCTCCTCGTGGTGCACCGTGTGGCAGCTGACAGGCGACCCCCCGTTGGTCGGAACCGACTGGCCTTGCCAATCGCCCAGGCGCACCCCGGATCAGATCCACCACCCGGGCGTGCTCGAGATCGCCGGCGGCGGCCACGATCACCCGGTCCGGCTGGTAGAAGTCGCGGAGTTGGTTCACGACGTCCTGCCGGGTGATGGCCTGCAGGCTCTGCCGGGTTCCCAGGATCGGCCGGCCCAGCGGGTGGTCTGGCCACACCTGCTGGGCGAACAGGTCGTGGATCAGGTCGTCCGGGTCGTCCTCGACCATCTTGATCTCTTCCAGGACGACCCGCCGCTCTTTCTCGACGTCCTCGGGGTCCAGGCGGGGATGCAGCAGCAGATCGCTCAAGAGGTCCACGGCCAGGGGCAGATGCTCCCCCAGGACCTTGGCGTAGAAGCAGGTGTTCTCGCGGGAGGTGAAGGCGTCCAGCGTCCCGCCGACGCTATCGATGGCTTTCGCGATGTCCTCGGCGCTGCGACGCTCGGTCCCCTTGAAGAGCAGATGCTCGATGAAATGGGACACCCCGGCGCATTCCGCCCGCTCGTAGCGGGAGCCCACCCGGACCCACAGACCGATCGCGACGGAACGCACGTGGGGCATACGTTCCGTCAGGATGACGATGCCGTTCGGCAGCACCGTCTTCGCGAAGAGCGCGGCTACGTTCCCGATGGCCCCGTCCCTCCGCGGCGCCGCTCCTCGCCTCGGGGCGATCCGGTCCCACCCTCCGGCGGTCGTGCGGGGCCGGCCTTCTCTTCGGCGTCTTTCAAGAGCTCCTTCCGGCTGAGGCGAATCTTGCCCGCCTTGTCCACCTCGAGGACCTTGACCTGGATCTCGTCCCCTTCCTTGAGGACGTCCTCCACGCGCTTGATCCGCTCCGTGGAGATCTGGGAGATGTGCAGCAGGCCGTCGGTGCCGGGCAGGATCTCCACGAAGGCGCCGAACTCCATGATCTTGACGACCTTGCCCAGATAGACCTTGCCCACCTCGGGAACCTCGACGATCTTCCCGATGATGTCCATGGCCTTCCGCGCGGCCGCCTCGTCCACGGAGGCGATGGCCACCGTTCCGTCGTCCTCGATGTCGATCTTGACGCCGGTCTGCTCCACGATGCCGCGGATGACCTTGCCGCCGGGGCCGATGACTTCGCGGATCTTGTCCGTGGGAATCTTGAACGTGATGATCCGCGGCGCATACGGGCTGAGCGCGGCGCGCGGCTTGCCGATCGCCCGCTCCATGATGTCCAGGACTTCCAGACGCGCCTGGCGGGCCTGCGTCAGGGCCTGCTTCAGGACGGCCTCGGTGATTCCCTGGATCTTGATGTCCATCTGGATCGAGGTGACCCCGGTGCGGGTGCCGGCCACCTTGAAGTCCATGTCGCCCAGGTGGTCTTCGAGGCCCTGGATGTCGGTGAGGACGACCGTCTTGTCCCCCTCCTTCACCAGGCCCATGGCCACCCCGGCCACCGCCGCCTTGATCGGCACGCCGGCGTCCATCAGGGACAGGCTCGCCCCGCAGACCGTGGCCATGGACGACGAGCCGTTCGACTCCAGGATGTCGGAGACGATCCGGACCGTGTACGGGAACTCCTCCTTGCCCGGCAGGACGGACTGGATGGCCCGCTCCGCCAGCGCCCCGTGTCCGATATCCCGCCGGCTCGCGCCCCGCATGAACTTCACCTCCCCCACCGAGAACGGGGGGAAGTTGTAGTGCAGCATGAACCGCTTCTTGCTCTCCCCCTCCAGGTCGTCCATCCGCTGCTCGTCCTCGGATGTCCCCAGGGTCGTGGTGGCCAGGGCCTGCGTCTGGCCCCGCGTGAAGAGGGCGGAGCCGTGCGTGCGGGGCAGGACGCCGGTCTCGCAGGTGATGGGGCGGACCTGGGTGACGGCGCGGCCGTCGGCCCGCCGCCCCTCCTCCAGGATCAGCCGGCGCATCTCCTGCTTCTCCAGCTCCTCGAAGATCTCCGTCACCTGGAGCTTCACCGCGGCCGGCTCTGCCGCCACGGTCGCCAGCGCCTCGTCCAGCAGCGTCCGGCGGCGCGCCTTCTGCTCTTCCTTCTGGGGCACGAAGGCCAGCTCCCGGATGCGGGCGCGGCACAGGCCTTCCACCCGCGCCTTCAGCGCGGCGTCCACCGGTGTCGCGACGAAGGGCGGCTTCACGACTCCCATCTGCCGGGCCAGGTCCTGCTGGAGCGTGACGATGGCCTGCAGGGTCTGGTGGCCGAAGAGCAGCCCCTCCAGGAGCGCCTCCTCGGGCGCCTCGTTGGCACCGCCCTCCACCATGACCACGGCGGCGCTCGGTGCCGGCCAGGACCACGTCCATGTCGCTCTCGGCGAGCTGGGCGTAGGTAGGATTCACCACCAAGCGGCCGCCGATGCGCCCGACCCGGACGCAACCGATGGGCCCCTGGAACGGGATCTGGGACACCGTGAGGGCCGCCGAGGCCCCCACCACCGCCAGCACGTCGGGGTCGTTCTCCTGATCGGCGGAGAGGACGGTGGCGATGATCTGGACGTCCTGGTGATAGCCGTGCGGAAACAGCGGACGAATCGGCCGGTCGATCAGCCGGGAGGTCAGCGTCTCCTTCTCGTGCGGGCGCCCCTCGCGCTTGAAGAAGCCGCCGGGGATCTTCCCGGCGGCGTAGGCCCGTTCCTGATAGTCCACCGTCAAGGGGAAGAAGTCGATCCCCTCGCGGGCCTCCTTGGAGGCCACGGCCGTCACCAGGACCACCGTGTCCCCGTAGCGCACCCAGGCTGCGCCGTCCGCGGCGCGGGCCACGCGCCCCGCCTCGATGGAGAGGGTCCGCCCCCCCAGATCGATCTCGCTCCGATACGTCATTTGCGAATACCCAACCTTTCGATTACCTGCTTGTAGCGCCCCACATCCTTGCTCTTCAAATAGTCGAGCAACTTGCGGCGGCGGCCGACCATCATCAGGAGGCCGCGGCGCGAGTGGTGATCCTTCTTGTGCACACCGAGGTGCTCTGTGAGATAGCCGATGCGGCCGCTCAGGAGGGCGATCTGCACCTCCGGCGACCCGGTGTCCTTCTCGTGCAGCCGATACGAACCGATGACGTTACCTTTGTTGATGACATCCTTGGGCATGATCGCTCGTCCCCCTTTCGCGCCCAACAGTGAGCCGAAACACGTGGGCAAAGTACCACAGGGTCTTAGGAGTGTAAAGTCCATTCTGGCCAGGGAAGCGCCCGCGCGGCCTCCCAGACGGCCCGCGCGGCCTCGCGGTCCCGAGCCAACTGGGCGCTGAGCGCCGCGCCGTCGGCAAAACGTTGCTCGTCCCGCAGCCGCGCCAGAAAGAACGACGAGGAGGCGCTCCCCGTACAGCGGCGACTCCCAGCCGGGCAGATGGATCTCCAGCCGGCGCCGGCCGCCGCCGAAGGTGGGGGCGGTCCCCAGGTTCATCATCGCGTCCCGGAACTCGCCGCGGACCAGGACGCGCCCCGCGTACACGCCGTCTTTCGCCAGCTCCGTGTCCGGGACAGGCAGGTTGGCCGTGGCGAACCCCAGTCCGCGCCCTCGGCCCTCGCCCCGCTCTACCTCGCCCAACAGGCAGTACGGGCGCCCGAGCAGCCGCTGCGCCTCGGCGACCCGCCCCTGGATCAGGAGGCCCCGGATCGCGCGGCTGCTCACCACCTGACCATCCACCGAGACCGGCGGCACCACGTCCAGCCAGAACCCGTGCCGGGCGCTGAGCTCTCGGAGCAGCTCGACGTTGCCCTGCCGCCCGCGGCCGAAGCCGAAGTCGTATCCGACGCACAGACCCGCGGACGCCCAGTCCGCCGACCAGGCCTCGTGCCACGAACTCCCGGGCGTCCAGGGCGGCCAGGGCCGGGGAGAAGTGGATCACCACGACGCACGCCACTCCCAGCCGGGCCAGGAGCGCCAGCTTAAGCGGCAGCGGCGTGAGCAGCGCCGGCGCCTGCGCCGGCCGGACGACCTCCAGAGGGTGCTGGGCGAAGGTGAGAACCGCCGGCACCCCCCCCTCGGCGGCCGCCCGCTCACCGACGCGCCGCAGGATGGCCTGGTGCCCCACGTGGACGCCGTCCAGCGTCCCCATCCCCACCACGGCGCGCGACAGCTCCCAGCGCAGACTCCTCGACGGTGGCGACGTGGATCACCTGCATGGGCGAGACGCCTCAGCCCGCGCTGGAAAACACCCGGACGGGCGCGAGCACCATCCGGGTCGGCTCGCAGGCGCCGAACTCCTCCGAGGTCACCGCGGCCTCCGCCAGCGACAGCAGTTGCTTGCGAAAACCCACGACGCGCACCAGCGTCCCGCGGGATACCTCGGCCGGGAACTGCGCCACCATCCCGGCCGTCACGGCGTTTCCGTGCAGGATGAGGGGCCCGGCCTCGGGCGCCACGCGGACCCCGGGCAGGTGGGCCAGCGCCTCGGCGATCGACATCAGGACCTCCCCCAGCCGCCCAGTGCGCACCCGCTCCTCCAAACCCTCCAGCGTGACCGCATCCTCCAGGGCGAACCGGCCCGCCCGTGTCCGCCGGAGGCGCGTAGAGATGCCCCCCGCACCCCAGCGCCCGCCCGATGTCGTCGCAGAGGCTCCGAGCGTAGGTGCCCTTGGAGCAGGTCGCCTTCAGGTACACGTCCGGCGCCTCGAATCCCAGCAGTTCCAGCGCAAACACCTTCACGGTCACCGGCGGTCGCTCCACCACCTCGCCCCGCCGAGCCAACCGGTAGAGGCGTTCCCCTTGGTGCTTCTTGGCGGAATAGATGGGCGGTACCTGCTGGATCTCCCCGACGAAACGGGGCAGGATGGCCTCGACGTCTTCGCGCCGCACGTGCGCCGCGTCCGCCCGGCCCGTCTCCTTGCCGGCCGCGTCCAGCGTGTCGGTCGTGATCCCCAGGCGGAGGGTCATGACGTACTCCTTCTCCGCCTGGGTCAGGTACTGGGCGATGCGCGTGGCCCGCCCCACACAGACCGGGAGCACCCCCGTGGCTTGCGGGTCCAGCGTCCCGGTGTGCCCGATCCGCTGCATCCCCAGGATGCGGCGCACGGCATCCACCACGTCGTGGGAGGTCATCCCCGCCGGCTTGTTGACGTTCAGGACTCCGTGGACTTCCGGTCTGGTCTTCATCATGATGGCCACGATCGTTTTCCGGCGGCCGGTGCCCGCGGCGAGGGCCGCATCGGTCATCAGCCGGCTCACGCCCACAACGCCTCGGCCGCCGCCAGCATCTGCGCCTTGGCGGCCGCCAGCCCGTCTCGGATGGTACACCCGGCGGCATTCCGGTGGCCGCCGCCGCCGAAGGCGCCGGCCAGTCGCGCCACGTCCACCTCGCCGTGAGAGCGCAGACTCACCCGCACCTCGTCCGCCGAGATCTCCTTGAACGCCACGGCGAGCCGGACCCCGGCCAGATTGCGCGGGTACTGGATAAAGTCCTCGGTGACCTCCAGCCCCACGCCCGCGCGTTGTCGCGCGGCGACGGTCACCTCGATCCAGGCCACCCGGCCGCCGGCCGTCACCGTGAGGCCGGCCAGCACCTCGCTCAGGAGTCGCCACTCCCGCGGATCCCGGTTGGCCACCAGCCCCTCGGCGATCGTCTCGGGCACGGCCCCTGCCGTGACCAGCTCCGCCGCCACCCGGAGCGACTCCGCCGTCGTGTTTCCGTACCGGAAGCCGCCCGTATCCGTCAGGATAGCCGCGTACAGGTTCGCCGCCACGTCCGGCAGGATCGGCAGCGCCATCTCCCGGAGGAGACGGTACACCATCTCCCCGGCGGAGGATGCCCCCGGCTCCACCCAGTTCACGTCGCCGAACCGGGTGTTTCCCGGATGGTGGTCCACGTTCAGCACCACGGCGTCCCGCGGTCGCCCATCGAGCAGCCCCCCCGTCCGGGGCAGATCGGCGGTGTCCAGGACCAGGTAACAGGCGTACGGCCGATCCCGCGGCACCTCTCGTCGGAGCTCGGCGACGCCGGGCAGGTGCTGCAGCCCAGGTGGCGTCGGATCCGCATTGAACGCCCCGGTCCGCTTCCCGGCGCCCCGGAGCGCCAGCGCCGCGGCCAACACGGACCCGATGGCGTCCCCTTCGGGGTTGACGTGAGAAACCACCGCCACCGACGGGGCAGCGCCCAGCGCCGCCGCCGCCTGGGCCACGTCATGCATCGTCCGCCTCCGGAGGTGCGACCTGCTTCAGGAGGGCCGCGATGTGCAGGCTCCGGTCCACCGAGTCGTCCACCTCGAAAGCAAGCTCGGGCGCATAGCGGAGCCCGAGACCCCGCCCGAGCTGCCCCCGCAGGAACCCGGCGGCCGCCTGCAGGCCCTGGAGCTCTGCCTGGCGGTCGGTCCCTCCGGCGCCCGCCGTGAAGAAGATCCGGGCGTGGCGGAGGTCCGGGCTCACCTGGACGGCCGTGACGACCACCTGGCTCAGCCGGGGGTCCTTGACTTCGCGGAGCAGGAGCCGGCTCAGCTCGCGTCGGATGGAATCGCCGACCCGATCGGCGCGTCGAAACGGCAGCGGCATCGTCGCGGGACCTTGTCCGGTAGCCCCGGAGTCCGAGGGTCACCCCCGATCGGCCCACAGGGTCCGAACGGGATCCCGACTGCTCGGCGCGGGAACCGGTGGTTCGAGCGGGATCAGTGGGTGACGAGGTCGATCTGGTAGTCGACCACCAACACGTCCCCGCTGACCTCGATCCAGTTGACCACCTTGGACAGCGTGGCGTCCACCAGGCGGGAGTCGTTGCTCACGCAGGCCACCCCCAGGGTGGCCCGCTGCCAGTCGTCCAGACGGTCCACCTCGGCGATGGCGACATGGAACCGGTTCTGCACACGTTCCTTGAGGCTCTTCACGACCCGCCGCTTGGCCTTCAAGGAATCGCTCCCGGGAATCCGGAGCTCGATGGTGCAGGCGCCGACCGTCATCATGGTCGGTCCCGGTGGACCACCCGAGCGCCGGCCGGGCGCCGGCTAGAGCGTGGTGGCGATCTGCTCCAGTTCATAGACCTCGAAGACGTCGCCCTGATGGACGTCGTTGTAGTTGAGGAGGCCGATCCCGCACTCCTGGCCGTTCTGGACCTCGTGCACGTCGTTCTTGAACCGACGGAGCGACCCGATCTTCCCCGTGTGCACGACCCGCCCGTCCCGGACCAGTCGCACCGAGGCGTCGCGCAGCACCTTGCCGTCCAGCACGAAGGAACCGGCGATGGTACCCACCTTGGTGATGTTGAAGACCTGGCGGACCTCCACCCGACCCACCGCCCGCTCCACGAACGTCGGTTCCAGCAGCCCCTCCATGGCCGACCGCACCTGGTTGATGGCCTCGTAGATGACGGCGTAGAGGCGCAGGTCGACGTGCTCCTGCTCGGCCAGCTTCTGGGCCTTGGGCTCGGGGCGGACGTTGAAGCCCACGATGATGGCGTTCGAAGCCGAGGCCAGCATCACGTCGCTCTCCGTGATGGCGCCCACGGAGCTGTGGATGACGATCACCTTGACCCGCTCGGTGCTGAGCCGCTCCAGGGAGTCGCGCAGGGGCTCCACCGATCCCTGCACGTCCCCCTTGATGATCATCCGGAGTTCCTTGACCACGCCCTGCTCGATCTGCTGGTGCAGCGCGTCCAGCGTGATGCGCGGCTGGCTCACCATGGCCTCCTGGCGATGGCGTTCCAGCCGGGCCGTGGCGATCTGGCGGGCCTTCCGCTCGTCCCCCACGGCCGCGAAGTTATCGCCGGCCGAGGGGACACCCGAAAGGCCGAGGATCTCCACCGGGGTGGCCGGTCCGGCCTCCTGGAGCTTCTTGCCCTTGTCGTTCAGCATGGCGCGGACCTTCCCGTGATGCAGACCCGCCACCACGGAGTCCCCCACCTTGAGCGTGCCGGTCTGCACCAGGACCGTCGCCACCGGGCCCCGGCCCTTGTCCAGTTCGGCCTCGACCACGAGACCGCGCGCCGGCTTGCGCGGATTGGCCTTCAGCTCCTGCACCTCGGCCAGCACCAGGAGGTTGTCCAGCAGATTCTCGATCCCCTCGCGCCGCTTGGCCGACACGGAGACGAAGATGGTTTCGCCGCCCCACTCCTCGGACAGCAGCCCGTACTCGGTCAGTTGCTGCTTGATCCGGTTCGGGTCGGCGTTGGGCCGGTCGATCTTGTTGATGGCCACCAGGATCGGCACCTTGGCGTCCTTGGCGTGGTTGATGGCCTCGATCGTCTGGGGCATCACCCCGTCGTCCGCGGCCACCACCAGCACCACGATGTCGGTCGCCTGGGCGCCCCGGGCGCGCATGGCGGTGAACGCCTCGTGGCCCGGCGTGTCCAGGAACACGACCCGGTTGACGGCGTGGCCGGGAACCTCGACCTCGTACGCTCCCATGTGCTGGGTGATGCCGCCCGCCTCGGTGGCGATCACGTTGGTGTGTCGGATGGCGTCGAGCAGCGACGTCTTGCCGTGATCGACGTGTCCCATGACCGTGACCACCGGCGCGCGGGGCTTCAGCAGATCGGGGGACTCGACCTCGGTCGCCCCCTCCTCCATCATCTCCTCGGGCGAGGCCCTCTCCACCGTGTAGCCGAACTGCTGCGCCACCTTCTCGATCGTTTCGGGGTCGATGGGCGTGTTGATGGTCACCAGAACGCCGAGCTTGATCAGCCGCTTGATCACGTCGCTGGGCGTGGCGGACATCTTTTCGGCCAACTCCTTGGGCGTCATCCCCTCCCCGACCTTGAGGATCTTGGGCGCCGGGGGCGGGGGGGCGACCTCGGCGAGGGCCGGACGCGCGGGCGCGGCCCCTGTCCTGGCTCGATCCGCCACCGGGGGCGCAAACGCGGCGGCGGCGGGCGCTTCTAGGGCGCGTGCGTCCGGCGCGGGAGCCGTGGCCACCACCGGCCGCGGCGGTTCGACGGCCGGACGTGGGCGCGGCTTGCCGTAGCCAGCGGCGGCGGGCCGCGGGGTATGCGGGCGCGGGCCGCGCGAGGGCGGAAAGGGGCGGCGCGGCTCCACCCGGGGCGGTTCCGGCGGGGCCGGACGAGGTGCCGTGGGGGCCTCGTGAGGCTTTGCCGGCTCCGGCTTCTGGGTCTCGACCACCGGCTCGGCGGGCGGGACGCTTGCCGGTTTCGGCGGCTCGGCCGGGGCGGGGGCTGGCTCGGCGGGCGGCGACGGGAGCACGCCGGCGGCGGAGCGTGGACCTCGAGGGCCGGTTCTGACGGACTGACGCCGGGCGGTGTCGCTACCTCCGCGGGGGCGACCGGCACGGCCGGTTCCACCGTTGGGGCGTCCAAGGTGACCACCAGCGGCTTGGCCTTGAGGGACGCCGCCGGCTGCCGCCGCGGGGTGCCCGCCTTGGGTTCTCCCTTGGCCTCTCCCTCGGTGGCGGGTTTCGCCCGCGGCCGAACCTTGGGCGCCGCGACGGGCGTCTCGGCACCCTCGCCGGCGGCGGCCGTCGCCTTCGACCGCGTGCTCCGACGCGCCGCAGGCTTCGCCGGCGCGGCCGTTCCCGGTCGGATGGCGTGCGCGGGGATCCTGGCCATCGGCTGGGACAAGATCTCTCGCGCGCGTTCCTCGTCCACCGTGCTGCCGAACGTCAAGGCGTCGATCCCACCCGCGTGCAGCCGCTCCAGGACTTCCTTGGTCGTAAGGCGGAACGTTGTCGCCAGATCGTATACCCGAACCATTCCCACGCTGACATCCTCCGGCCTTCCCGCGACCGCGCAAGGAAAGCGGTTCAGTGTGACACTCCGGACCCCGCCACGGGCGTGCCGCCCACCTGGGCGGCTTCGCTCAGGACGGCTTCGCGGAGCGTCGCGACGTCCAGCCTCGGCAGCTGGACTCGAAGGGCACGCGACAACGCGCTTCGGCGCAGTGCCTCCTCCAGACAGGCGGGCGACGGACAGAGATAGGCACTCCGCCCCGTGACCCGTCGCGGATTCACCGCCACCCCGCCGCGCGCATCCAGCGCGATCCGGACCAGGGACCCTTGGGCGCGTACCGTCCGGCAGCCCACGCAGGTCCGCCGAGGACCGCCGCCCGGTCGGGACGCCACCACCACCTTAGGAGCCGTTACGAAATCGCTTGTCCATTTTGTCAATTTCGTTACGGCTCCTTATGCCGTTCCAGAAATTTCTCCGGTCAAGTTATTCTTTGACAACGGCCTAGGCCGGCTCGGCGACCGGGGCCGCCGCGTCGGCGGCGGCCTCCCCGCCGGTGGGGGGCTCGGGATCCTCCCCCGAGAGGGCCACGGCCTGACGGCTGACCGCCTCCCGCGCCACCTGCAGGATCCGCTCGGCACTCTTCGGCCCGATACCCTCGATCTCCTGCAAGGCCTCCACCTTGGCATCAGCCAGCGTGGCGAGGCTGAAATAGCCGGCAGCCACCAAGCGCCCCGCCAGCTTCTCCCCCACCCCTGGCAAAGACACGAACTGCGCCAGCGCGGCCTCGGGGTCGGGCGGCGGAGGGCTGGCCTCCCCGCGGGTGTCACCGCCCATCAGGCCGCTCAGCGTCGCCTCGGCTTCTCGCTGCAGTTCGCTCGTGCTCTTGATGTCCACCTTCCAGCCCACCAGCTTCGCCGCCAGGCGGGCGTTCTGCCCCCGCTTGCCGATGGCCAGCGAGAGCTGGTCGTCCGCCACCAGCACCTTGAGCGTCCGGGTCTCGGAATCCGCGGTCACACGTTGGACATCGGCCGGCGCGAGGGCCGCCTTCACGAAGGCGGCCGGATCCTCCCGCCAGGGGACGATGTCGATCTTCTCCCCCATGAGCTCCCGCACGATGGCCTGGACCCGCGCCCCCCGGTACCCCACGCAAGCCCCGACCGGGTCCACGTTGCTGTCCTTGGAGACGACGGCGATCTTGGCGCGCTCGCCGGCCTCGCGCGCCGCGGCCTTCACCTCCACGATCCCCTCGTAGATCTCCGGAACCTCCAGGTCGAACAACCGCTTCAGGAACCCGGGGTGCGTGCGGGACACGACGATCTGGGAGCCCTTGGAGGTCTTCTTCACGTCCAGGATGAAGGCCCGCACCCGGTCTCCCACCCGGAACTCTTCGCGGGGCAGCTGCTCGCGCACGGGGAGGATCGCCTCGGCCTTGCCGATGTTCAGGATCACGTTGCCCTTGATGACGCGCTGCACGACGCCGTGGACCAGCTCGCCTTCCTTTTCCTTGAAGGTCTGGAACACCGAGTCCCGCTCGGCTTCCCGCACCCGCTGGATGATGACCTGCTTGGCCGTCTGGGCGGCGATGCGGCCGAAGCTCTGGGCCGGCACCGGCACGGGGGTCTTCACCTCGTCTCCGAGGTGGGCCCCCGGGTTGATCTGCTGCGCCTCCTCCAGGCTGATCTCGACCTTGGGGTTGAGCGGCGCCTCGACGACTTTCCGGACGGCGTACAGCATGAATTGGCCCGTCTTGCCGTCGAAATCCACCCGGAGATCCAGAGCCGCCTGCGCCGCCGGTAGGCTCTTGCGGGACGCGGACAGGATGGCGGCCCCCACCGCATCGATGAGGATCCCCTTCTCGATGCCCTTCTCGCGACCGATTTGATCGATGACCTGCATCAGGTCCATGCCATGCCTCCCGTGTAGACCCCGAACGGTGCGGGCCGAACCGGCCCGAACGACCCCGGTCGCGCCGCGCCGCCCGGCACGTCTCGTGCCCGGAGCGCCGGGACCTCCTTAGATCTCCGGATTGAGCCTGGCGCGATGAATCAACTGGCGGGGAATGGCCACGCGCTGGCCGCCCGGCAGATCCAGCAACACCGCGCCGTCCTGCAGTCCCGCCAGGCGACCGCGGAAGTTGTGCCGGCCCTCGAGATCTTCCCGGGTCGCGATCCGGGCCTCCTGCCCGACGAACCGCACGAAATCCTGATCCCGGGTCAGCGGCCGATCCAGCCCTGGAGAGGACACCTCGAGATGGTAGGGAAGCCCGACGAAGTCCTCGACGTCCAGATGGTCACCCAACTCCTCGCTCACCCGCTGGCAGTCGTCCAGCGTCACGCCGCCCGGCTTGTCCATGTACAGACGAAGAATCCAGCCGTGCGGCTCCCGACGGAACTCCGCGTCGACCAGCTCCAGCCCGCGGTCGGTCAGGATCGGTTCCGCCAGCGCCCGGAAGCGCGCCTCGACCTCCGCGGCCTGCGGGGAGGTCCCGGGATGTTTCGGCCGTGCCATACCGTGTCCTGTCAGCCCTCGAAAAACAAAGAGTGGGCTGGCGCCCACTCTCTGGTGTTTGAAACTACCACAGCACGCCGAGACGGCGCAAGGGGAAAATACACCAGGGGGAACGCTTTACTCTTCTTCCTCCTCCACCGGCTTCGACTCGGCGACGATCTTCTCCTGGATGTGCGCCGGCACCTCTTCGTAGTGGGAAAACTCCATGCTGTAGTCGCCGCGATCGCCGGTGATGGACCGGAGGCGCGGATCGAACTCCAGCATCTCCGACAGGGGGACGTTGGCCTTCACGGCCTGATTGCGGCCCTTGGCATCGATGCCCAGGACGCGGCCGCGCTTGCTGTTCAGGTCGCCCACGATGTCCCCCATGCACTCGCCGGGCGCCGTCACTTCCACCGTCATGATGGGCTCGAGGAGCGTGGGCTTGGCCTGCGTCATGGCCTTCCGGAACGCCAGGCGCCCCGCCAGCTTGAAGGCCATTTCCGAGGAATCCACGGAGTGGGTGGAGCCGTCGTACAGGATGACCTTGAGGTCCACCACCTGGTAGCCGGCGACGGCGCCCCGCTCCATGGCCTCCACGACCCCCTTTTCCACCGCCGGGATGAAGTTCCGCGGGATGGAGCCGCCCACGATCTGATTGGAAAACTCGAAGCCGCCGCCCCGCGGCATCGGCTCCATGTGGATCCAGCAGTCCCCGAACTGACCACGCCCGCCGGTCTGCTTCTTGTGGCGCCCCTGCACCTCGCGCACCCTGGCCTTGATCGTCTCCTTGTAGGGCACCCGCGGCGTCTTGAGCGTCACCTCCACGCCGAACTTCCGCTTCAGTCGCTCTGCCACGATCTCGACGTGCGCTCGCCCCATGCCTGAGACCACCGTCTCCTTGGTCTGAGGGTCGTAGCGGATCTGGATCGTCGGGTCCTCCTCGCGCAGCCGGGTGAAGGCGGTGCTCATCTTGTCCTCGTCACCCTTCGCCTTCGGTTCCACCGCGAACGAGATCACGGGCGCAGGGAAGGTGATCTCCGGCAGGCGCACCGGCGCCTTCTCGTCGCAGAGCGTATCACCGGTGCCCGTCTCCTTGAGCTTCACCACCGCCCCGAAGTCGCCGGCCCCCAAGGCCTCCATCGGCGTCTGCTGCTTGCCCCGGAGGAGCAGGAGTTGCCCGATCCGCTCCTTGGCCCCCTTGCCGACGTTCAGGACCGACGAGTCGGAGGTCATGGTGCCGGAGTAGATCCGGAACATGGTCACCTTGCCCGCGAACGGGTCGGCGATGGTCTTGAAGACCAGCGCCGTCAGCGGTCCGCCGTCCTTGGCCTCGCACCGGACCGCGTTCCCCTTGGCATCCGTCCCGGTCACCGGTGGGCGGTCCAAGGGGGACGGGAACGCCTCGACCACGAGGTCCAGGAGGGGCGTCACGCCGATGTTCCGGGCCGGCGCCCCGCACAGGATGGGGAAGAGCTTCTGCTCCCGGATCCCGCGGATCAGCCCTTCGCGCACCTCGCTCTCGCTGAGCTCGCCGCTCTCCAGGTACTTCTCCAGCAGCCGGTCGTCCGCCTCGGCCACCGCCTCCACCAGGGCGGCCCGCTGGCCCTCGGCCAGCTCCCGCACGGCTGCCGGGACGTCTTCCTCCGTCGGCTTGCCGTTGCCGTCCGGCGTGAAGCGCAGGGCGCGCATGCGGACCAGGTCCACCACCCCGACGAACCCCGCCTCCTGGCCGATGGGCACCTGCACCGGGACCGCGCTGGCCGACAGGTTCTTGCGCACGTCCTCCACCGCGCGCGCGAAGTCCGCCCGCTCCCGGTCCATCTTGGAGAGGTAGACGGCGCGGGGGAGCTCCAGCGACGGCGGCGGTGCTCCAGACCTTTTCCGTCTGGACCTTCACGCCGTCCGTGGCACCCACCACCACCACCGCCCCGTCCACCACCCGGAGGGCGTTGCGGGCGTCGGTCAGGAACGCGGCGAAACCCGGCGTGTCCACCAGGTTCAGCTTGTGCCCCTTCCACTCGGCCCAGGCCACCGCGGTGCTGATGCTGATCTTTCGACGGATCTCGTCCTCGTCGAAGTCGGTCGTCGTGGTGCCGTCCTCCACCCGCCCCAGCCGCGTGGTGGCGCCGGCGCAGAACAGCAGGGCCTCCGTCAGCGTGGTCTTGCCCGCGGCGCCGTGGGCCACCAGGGCGATGTTGCGGATCTTCGCCGTCTCCGGTCGCTTCATGGTCTCCCTCGCGATTCCAGATGGGGTCAGCTGCGTGTACGGCCAGGCCGGGCCGACATCCCGGACGGACCCGACCGGCCTCGGTTTCCTAACACACCCGCCGCGACCGGTGCAAGAAAAAACGCCGCGGCCAGTCGCCGCGGGGCGGCCGGGCGGACCATGGATGGTGGCGGCTCAGCCGGCCACCGCAGGCAGGACGGATCCGCCCTCCGGCATCACCGCGACGAACGGATCCGGCCCGACGGCGCGGAGCGCCGCGGCCAGTGCCGTCTGTGTGTCGCCGAAGGGAACAAAGCCCAGCGAACGCGCCAACTCGGCTGGGATCGACGACACCAGATAGATGGTCGCCTGCTTCATGGCCAGGGCCACCGCCGCCGCCTTGTGCCCCCCGATGACGAACTCCCGGCGGATGCGCGCCAGAATCCCGTCCAGTCCTCCGGGGTCGCGCATCCACTCCTCGAAGGTATGGTGGCCCAGCCCCTCCGGGCACTCGGCCACCAGCAGCAGGACGCCGCCCGGCCGGACGATGTGCCGACCGTTGTCCAGCGCCTTCTGCGCCTGGTACAGGTTGATGTCCTTGGGGGCGCCGCCCGCCGAGATCACCACCACATCGGCAGGCCGATCCACCGTCGCCCGCCCGAAGGCGTCCAGCGCGGCGCAGCCCGCCCGATGGGCGAGGCGGGGATGGCCGGCCACGGCGCGCACGATGCGCTTATGGTCGTCCAGCACCACGTTCAAGATGAAGTCCGCGCCCACCAGGGCGCCCGCCTCCTCGATGTCATCCCGGACCGGGTTGCCGTCCAGCGTCCCGGCAACCGCGCCCGGCTCCGTCATCCGGCGGTGGTTCGCCTGGATGGTGGCCTCCGTGCAGACGCCCGGGACCAGAGCCTTGACACCGCCGCTGTATCCGGCGAAGTAGTGATACTCGATGATCCCCAGGAGGATCCGCGCGTCCGCTCGCCGCACCGGCCGGAAGACGTCCACCGGCGTGCCTCGGCTGGTCACGCCGACTCGCTCCACATCCGCCGGATCCGAATCGATGCAGCGCACGCGCCGGAAGACCGCCGGGCCGACCAGCCCCTCCTGTTCCGCCCGGGTGTGGGGCCGATGCGTTCCGAGCCCGAAGACCACCGTGATGTCTCCGGCGGCGATGCCCGCCTCGTGGAGTTCGTCCAGGATGGGCGGCAGGAGCCGGGCCGACGGACACGGGCGGGTGATGTCCGCCGTGACGATGGCGACCCGCTGGCCGGGGCGGACCAGTCGCGAGAGGCGCGGACTGCCAATCGGCTCGCGGAGGGCGGCCTCCACCGGGTTCGACTCGCCGGCGGCGGTTCGCGGCGGGGCCAACACGGCGGCCCGGACGTCCGGCGCTAGCCGGAGCTGCTGCGTGGTCGACCCGTATTTGAGCGGAAGTTCCATCGTCCGTCTCCCGGGTAAAAACGCCAAACGCCCTCCCGCAGGGTGACGCGGAAGGGCGCACGAGATCCGTATCCTGCTTGGCGAAGCCGACCGCTCAGCCTTCGGAACCGGATGGGGAAGCCGTCTCGGCCGCCGCGCCGCCGCGCTTGCCGCGCCGCCGCCGGCGCCGCCGGGTGCGGGAAGCCGCGTCGCCCTCGCCCTTTTCCGCGGTGCGGGCCTTGGCCTTCGCCTTGGGCGGCTCGGCCGGTTCCGCTCCCAGGAACTCGATGGCCGCCAGCGGGGCCCCGTCGCCCATCCGGTAATCGAGCTTGGTGATCCGCGTGTACCCGCCGTCCCGCTCGCGGAAACGCGCCCCGATGGTCTCGAAGAGCTTCTTCAGCGCCTTGTCGTCGTTCAGCACCTCCGCGGCCTGCCGCCGGGCGTGCAGGTCCTCGCGCTTGGCGAGAGTGACCATCTTCTCCGCCACGCCCCGCAGGTCCTTGGCCTTGGCCGCCGTGGTGATGATCTTCTCGTAGAGGACCAGGGATGTCACCAGATTGCGCATCATCATTTCGCGATGCGCCATGGTCCGACCGAGCTTGCGTCCCGCTTGCCTGTGCCGCATTGCCGTTGGTCTCCCCAGGGTGCGCCGGGTGGGGTCGCCCCTAGCCCTTGGCCGCCTTCCGCCTGGCGGCCTCGCCCACGGGCAGGCCTTCCAGCTTCATCCCCAGGCTCAGCCCCATGGTCGCCAGGATTTCCTTGATCTCGTTCAACGACTTCCGGCCGAAATTCTTCGTCTTGAGCATCTCGGCCTCGGTCTTCTCCACCAGCTCATAGATGTAACGAATGTTGGAATTCTTGAGGCAGTTGGCGGACCGGACCGACAACTCCAGTTCGTCCACCGGGCGGCTCAGGTTCTCGACCATCCGGTCCCGGGCCTCGTCCACCGCCTCTTCTTCCCCTTCCGGCTCCTCCTCGAAGTTGATGAAGATGGCCAGATGGTCCTTGAGGATCTTGGCGGCGTAGGCCACCGCGTCCTGCGGCAGCACCGACCCGTCGGTCCAGACCTCGACGATCAGCTTGTTGTAGTCCGTCGCCTGCCCGACACGGGTATCCTCGACCTGGAAGTTGACTTTCCGGACCGGGGAGAAGATGGCGTCGATGGGGATCACGTCCACCGGCATCCCCTCGCGCTTGTTCCGGTCCGCCGGGACGTAGCCCCGGCCGTGCCGGATCTCCAGCTCCACGTCCAACCGCCCGTCCTTGTCGAGACTGCACAGGTACAGGTCGGGCGTCAGGATCTCCACGTCGGCGTCGGGCGTGATCTGGGCGGCACGCACCTCACCCTCCCCCGCCGCCTTGAGCGTCAGGGTCTTGGGACCGTCCGAGGTGAGCTTCAGGCGCAGCTGCTTCAGGTTCAGGATGACGTCGGTGACATCCTCCCGGACGCCCGGGATCGTGGAAAATTCGTGCAGGACGCCGGCGATCCGGACGGACGTCACGGCCGCCCCCTCGATGGACGAGAGCAGCACCCGTCGGAGCGAGTTCCCCAGGGTCAACCCGAAGCCGCGCTCCAGCGGCTCCGCGAAAAACTTTCCGTACGTGCTGGTGAGGGTCTCCAGCTCGCACTCCAGCCGCTTGGGCTTCTGGAATCCCTTGAACTTCTGCATGCTCAGCCTCTCCCTCGCCGCCTACTTCGAATACAGGGCAACCACCAGTTGCTCCTGAACCGGGATGGCCATCTCTTCCTTGCTGGGCAGCGTCCGCACCGTGCCCTTGAAATTGGCGGCGTCCAACTCCAGCCAGGCGGGCACCCGGCGCTTTTTTGCGCCCTCCAGCGCGGCGCCGATCTCGACCAGCTCGCGGCTCTTCGGCTGGACCTCGACCACGTCGCCCGCCCGCAAGAGGGCCGAGGGGATGGTCACCCGACGGCCATTCACCCGGAAGTGCCCGTGGCGCACGAGCACTCGCGCCTGGGCCCGCGACGCCGCAAACCCCAGGCGGTGCACGATGTTGTCCAGCCGCTGCTCCAGGAGGCGGACCAGGTTCTCACCGGTGATCCCCTTCTGCCGCTCGGCCATCTCGAAATAGTTGCGGAACTGGGTCTCGAGCACGCCGTAGATCCGCTTCATCTTCTGCTTCTCGCGCAACTGCAGGCCGTACTCGGACGGCTTGGAGCGGCGCTGTCCGTGCTGGCCGGGCGGGTAATTCCGCTTCTCGACGGCGCACTTGACGGTGAAGCACCGATCCCCCTTGAGGAAGAGCTTGCCCCCTTCGCGTCGGCACAGCTTGCAGACCGGATTCGTGTATCGGGCCACGGACGCTACTCCTTCTTAAACACGCCGCCGCTTTCGCGGCCGGCACCCGTTGTGCGGGATCGGCGTCACGTCCTTGATGGCCGTGATCTCCAGCCCCGCCGCCTGCAGGGAGCGGATGGCCGCTTCCCGGCCGGCCCCGGGCCCCTTCACATAGACCTTGACCTCTTTCATGCCCTGCCCTATCGCCTTCTGGGCCGCGTTCTCGGCCGCCATCTGGGCCGCGAAGGGCGTGCTCTTGCGCGAGCCCTTGAACCCCACGCTGCCCGCGCTGGCCCAGGTTACCACGTTCCCCGTCCCGTCGGTGATGGTCACGATGGTGTTGTTGAAGGTCGCCTGGATGCAGGCGATGCCGTGGGTCACCCCCTTGCCCTCTTTCTTGCTGGGGCGCGTGGGGCCCGTTCGTCTCGCTGGTGTCGCCATTCGTTCCTCCGGATCCGTCCCACACCCATGCCGGGGCCGGCCGCCTCAAGGCGGTCGCCCCGCGATCTCTCGCCGGTCTAGGCCCCCTTGCCGGTCGGGGAAGTCTTCGCCGATCGCTTCACGCCCACCGTGCGCTTCGGCCCCTTCCGGGTGCGCGCGTTGGTGCTGGTCCGCTGTCCGCGGACCGGGAGCCCACGGCGGTGGCGCAGGCCGCGATAACAGCCGATGTCCATCAGTCGCTTCACGTCCATGGCCACCTGCCGCTTCAGGTCGCCTTCCACGCGGTACCCGCCCTCGATGACCCGGCGCACCTTGTTGACCTGATCCTCGGTGAGGTCCTTGACCCGGACGTCCGCGGTGACCTCGGCCTCGGTCAGGATCTTGCGCGCCAGCGACCGGCCGATCCCGAAGATGTAGGTGAGGGCGACCTCCAGCCGCTTCTCCCGCGGCAGATCCACGCCCGCAATTCTCGCCACCGCAAACCTCCCTGGCGCGCCAACGGCGCCTCGCGACCTAGCCCTGGCGCTGCTTGTGCTTGGGGTTCTCGCAGACCACGCGGAGGACCCCCTTGCGCTTGATGATCTTGCACTTCTCGCACATTGGCTTTACCGACGCCCGCACCTTCATCCGAGCACCCGTCTCCCGGCCTACCCCGGCCCGGGTCACTTGTAGCGATAGATGATCCGTCCCCGCGTCAGATCGTAGGGGGACAATTCCACGGTGACCTTGTCCCCCGGCAGGATCCGGATGAAGTGCATCCGCATCTTGCCGGAAATATGCGCCAGGACCTTGTGTCCTGTCTCCAGTTCCACCCGGAACATGGCGTTGGGGAGCGGTTCCACCACCGTCCCCTCGACTTCGATGGCCTCTTCTTTGGCCATAGACCCGGCGTGCCTCGCGTGGGCGGCGCCCGTTTCAGTCGCCGCGCCCGTCCAGAACGGTCAAAATCTCCGGTCCCTGCTCCGTGATGGCAACCGTATGCTCGAAGTGGGCCGAGAGGGCCCCGTCAGCCGTCACCGCGGTCCACCGGTCCTCCAGCACCCGCACATCCGGTCCGCCCGCGTTGATCATCGGCTCGATGGCCAGCACCATCCCCGGCTTCAGCACCGGACCTCGCCCCTGTCCGGCATCCACGAAGTTCGGAATCTGCGGCGCCTCGTGCAGCGCCTTCCCGATGCCGTGCCCGACGAACACCCGCACCACCGAGAACCCGTTCCCTTCGGCGTGCGCCTGGACGGCGTGCGAAATGTCGGCCAGTCGCCCACCCGGCTGGGCCGCCTGCACCGCCAGGTCCAGGCACTCCCGCGTCACCCGCAGCAATCGCTCCGCCGCGGCGGAGATCCGACCGACCGGCAGCGTGACAGCCGCATCGCCGTAGTATCCGTCCACTACGGCGCCCATGTCCAGGCTCAGGATATCCCCTTCCTGGAGGGGCCGGGTCGATGGGAACCCGTGAACCACCGCCTCGTTGACCGAGGTGCAGAGCGTGAAGGGATAGTCCCGATACCCCTTGAAGGCCGGCTGCGCTCCTCGCTCTCGGAGGTACGTCTCGGCGAACCGGTCCAGGTCCAACGTGGTCGCCCCGGGCAACGTCCGGTGGGCCAGTTCCCGAAGGGTCTCTGCCACCAGCCGATTTGCCCTGCGGAGGATCTCCAGTTCCCAGGGCGCCTTCAGGATGATCCGATCCCGCATGCGTCAGCCGCCCAGGCTCTGGACCATGCGGGCGAAGATCTCGGGGATCTCGCCCGTCCCGGCGATGCGCCGAAGTAGCCCGCGCCCTTCGTAAAACCGGACCAGGGGTTCCGTCTGCTGGGCGTACACCTCCAGCCGCCGCCGCACGGTCTCCTCCCGGTCATCGTCGCGCTGGTACGTCTCGCCGCCGCAAGCGTCGCAGATGCCGTCGCGTTTGGCGGGAGAAAAGCGCACATGGAACATCGCCCCGCACCCCCGGCACGTCCGCCGGCCCGCGATGCGCACGACCAGGTCCTCCGCGGGAACCTCCAGGCACAGCACGTGATCCAGGGTGAGGCGGAGATCCAGCAGCGTCTTCTCGAGCGCCTCGGCCTGGGCCACGGTCCGGGGGAAACCGTCCAGGATGTACCCGCGGGCGCAATCGGCCGCCTGCAGCCGCTCCCGAACCAGCCCGATGATCACCGCATCCGGGACCAGCGCGCCGCGGTCCATGAACGCCTTGGCCTCACGCCCGAGCGGCGTGCCCGCCGTCACCGCCGCCCGCAACATGTCGCCGGTCGAAACCTGCGGAACGCCCAGCCGCTCGATGAGCAACTTCGCCTGCGTTCCTTTACCCGCGCCCGGGGGGCCCAACAGAATGATTCGCATCGTCGCCGATCCGCGCTCCGCGCCCCGGGAACCCGGGACTAGCTGATCCGACCCCGCACCTTGGCCTTCTTCAGGAAGCCCTCGTAGTGCCGCATCAGCAGATGGGACTCGACCTGCTGCACGGTATCCAGGGCCACGCCGACCACGATCAGGAGCGACGTGCCGCCGAAGTAGAACGGGACGTTCATCTGGGTGATCATGATCTCCGGCAGAATGGAGATCCCGGCCAGATAGAGCGCGCCGACCAGCGTCACCCGGTCCAGGACCCGCTCGATGAACTCCGCGGTCTTGCTGCCCGGCCGGATGCCCGGAATAAACCCGCCGTATTTCTTCATGTTGTCCGCCACGTCGCTCGGATTGAAGACGATGGCGGTGTAGAAATACGTGAAGAAGATGATTCCCCCCGCATAGATCAGCGTGTATGGGACGCTGCCGAAGGCCAGCCAGTCCTTCACCACTTGCGCCCACGGGTGGTTGATGAACTGCGCCACCGTGGCCGGGAACGCGATGATCGAACTGGCGAAGATGACCGGGATGACCCCCGCCGTGTTGACCCGGAGCGGGATGTGGGTGCTCTGCCCGCCGTAGACGCGGCGCCCCACCACTCGCTTGGCATATTGGACCGGGATGCGCCGCTGCCCGAGCGTCATCAGGATGACGCCGGCCACCACCGCCACCATCAGCACCACCAGGAGGAGAAAGATCAGCGGATTCATCTCCCCCTGTGTGATCAGCGTCCAGGAGGCCACGATCGCCTCGGGCAACCGGACGATGATGCCAGCGAAGATCAGCAGGGAGATCCCGTTGCCGATGCCGCGCTCGCTGATCTGCTCGCCGAGCCACATCAGGAAGATCGTGCCGGCCGTGAGCGTGATCGTCGTCATCAGCCGGAAACCCCAGCCCGGGCTGGGCACGACCATCGCCCCCTGGATCTGCATGCTCTCCAGGCCGATGGCGATCCCCAAGCCTTGAATCGCCGCCAGTCCGACCGTGCCGAAGCGAGTGTACTGGGTGATCTTCTTCCGGCCCTGCTCCCCCTCTTTCTGCAGACGCTCCAGCGCCGGGACCACCACCGCCAGGAGTTGCAGGATGATGGAGGCGGAGATGTAGGGCATGATGCCCAGCGCGAACACCGAGAGACGCCGCAGGGCGCCGCCCGAGAAGAGGTCGAAGAATCCCAGCAGGTTCCCGGCCTGCGTCTGGAAGAACTGCGCCAGCGCGTGGGCGTCGATGCCCGGCGTGGGGACGTGGGCCCCGATGCGATACACGATGAGCAGCGCGCAGGTGAAGAGGACCCGCCGCTTCAGCTCGGGAACGCGGAAGATGTTCCGGACCTGCTCGATCACGATCCGATGACCTCGACGGTGCCGCCGGCCGCGCGGATCTTCTCCGCGGCGACTTTCGAGAATCGGTGCGCCGACACGGTCAGCGGCTTCGTCAGGCTGCCCTCCCCGAGCACCTTGACGCCGAGGGCGGCGGACCGCTTCACCAGACCTGCCTCGGCGAGGGTGGCCGGCGTCACCGCCGTTCCGCCCGCGAAGCGTTCCAGGTCCTTCACGTTCAGGACGGCGTATTCCTTCCGAAAGATGTTGACGAACCCCCGCTTGGGAACCCGCCGGTGCAGCGGGAGTTGCCCGCCTTCAAACCACGGGTGGCTTCCCCCGCCGGAGCGAGCCTTCTGCCCCTTCTCGCCCCTGCCGGAGGTCTTCCCGTGGCCCGATCCCGGGCCCCGTCCCACGATCTTCCGCCGCTGGCGCGAGCCGGCGGGCGGCTTCAACTCGTGCAGTTTCATCGCCGTTTGCTCCCCGGTCCATGGCCGGCGTCGGACACCGGTTCCACCTCCACCAGGTGGACCACCTTGTACACCATGCCGCGAATGGCGGGGTCATCCGGCCGCACGACGCTGGAGTCTACCCGGCCCAGCCCGAGCCCGCGCAGGACCTCCCGCTGCCGGGGAGTGGAGCCGATCCGGCTCTGGCGCAGCGTGATCTTGAGGTTCCCGCTCACGACCGCCCTCCTTCGGATCGGCCGGCGTCGCGGACGTCGCGCCCGCGTACCCGCTCCACATCCTGCACCGTCCGGAGTTCCTTCAGGCCCTGGATCGTCGCCTTGACGACGTTGTGCGGGTTGTCGGAGCCCAGGGACTTCGACAGGATGTCCCGAACACCGACCACCTCCAGGACCGACCGGGCTGCCCCGCCGGCCACGATCCCCGTCCCCGCCGAGGCGGGCTTGAGCAGCACGCGGCCGGCGCCGTAGACGCCCAGGATCTCGTGCGGGATCGTGTTGTCCCGGAGCGACACCTTGACCAGTCCCTTCTTCGCCTCCTCGATCGCTTTCCGGATGGCCTCGGGCACCTCGTTGGCCTTGCCCAGCCCCATGCCGACGTGCCCACCCTGGTCCCCCACCACCACCAGGGCGGCGAAGCTGAAGCGGCGGCCGCCCTTGACCACCTTGGCGACCCGGTTGATGTGGACCACGCGCTCCACGAGGCGCAGCCCTTCGGGATTGATGCGCTGGACCGTCCGTGCGGCACCCATCAGAATTTCAACCCCCTATCCCGGGCCGCGGTCGCCAGGGCCTTGATCCGCCCGTGGAACGGATAACCGCCCCGGTCGAAGACCACCGTCTCGATCTTGGCCGCCAGCGCCCGGTCGGCCACCAGCGTCCCCACCACCTTGGCGGCCTCGGTCTTCTTCAAGCGCTCGCCCGCCGGCGGGAACCCCTTGGAGGCGGTCGACGCCGCCACCAGCGTCCGGCCGTCCTCGTCGTTGATGATCTGTGCGTAGATGTGCCGCAGGCTCTTGAACACGCAGAGCCGCGGCCGCACCGCCGTGCCCCGCACCACCTTGCGTACGCGCTGATGCCTGCGCTCGCGCGCTGCTCGCTTCTCTTGAACCTGTGCCACCTGCGACCCTCTCCTCCGGCCCGCCGCGCGCCGCCTACTTCGCGCCGGTCTTCCCGGCCTTCCGCCGGATCCGCTCCTCGGCGTACTTGACGCCCTTGCCCTTGTAGGGTTCCGGCGGTCGGAAGCTCCGGATCTTGGCCGCCACCGCCCCCACCAGTTGCTTGTCGATACCGCTCACCAGGACCTGGGTCTGGTCCTTGACCTCGATCTTGATGCCCTGCGGGAATCGGGTAGATGATGGGGTGCGAGTACCCCAGCGCCAGGTTCAGGTTCCCCGGCCCCAGCATGGAGGCCCGGTACCCGACCCCCACCAGGTCCAGCCGCCGCTCGAATCCCTTCACCACCCCGTCCACCATGTTCCGGAGGAGGCTGCGGGTCAGACCGTGGAGGGCCTTGTGGAACTTCTCGTCCGACGACCGCCGGCACACGATGTGACGATCCTCCACCTGCACCTGCACGGCCGGGATGCGCCGCCAGGCTCAGTGTCCCTTTGGGCCCCCGCACCGTCACGGTCTGACCCTGGATCTCCACCTGCACCCCATCGGGGACAGGGATCTGGAAGCTTGCCGATGCGTGACATACGTCTAGGACTCCGCGCCGCCCGTCCTCGCGTCCCGCCGGCCCGTGGTGGGCCCGGCGCCGCGAGGGGCCATCCGTCTTACCACACGTAACACAGCACCTCGCCGCCCAGACCCCGCTCCCGGGCAACCTTCCCGGTCATCAGGCCCTGGGGGGTGGACACCACCGCCACCCCCAACGCGCCCACCGTGCGGGGAATCTTCGGGGACTTCCGGTAGACCCGAAGCCCGGGCCGACTGACGCGCCGCATCCCCTGGATGACCCGCTCGTTCCCCGCGCCGAACTTCAGATACACCCGCAGGATCCCCTGCTTCTTGTCGTCGATCAGGCGATAGGCCCGGATGAAGCCCTCGGCCTTGAGGACCTTGGCCAGTTCCACCTTGAACCGGGACGCCGGGATGTCCACCCGCTCCAGCAACGCCTGGTTGGCGTTCCGGATTCGGGTCAGCATGTCTGCGATCGGGTCCGTCATTGACATTCGCCACTCCACTGGTCACCGGAGGCCCGGGACTACCAGGACGCCTTGATCACTCCCGGGATCTCCCCGCGCAGGGCCAGGTTCCGGAAACAGACCCGGCACATCTGGAATTTCCGCAGATACCCCCGAGGCCGTCCGCAGATCCGGCACCGGTGGTACCGGCGCACCGCGAACTTCGGGGCTCGCTGTTGCTTGATGATCAGGCTGGTCTTCGCCATGGCGCCTCTCGTCTACTTCCGGAACGGAAAGCCGATGTGTTCCAGCAGGGCCCGGGCCTCCTCGTCGGTCCGAGCGGAGGTCTCGATGCAGATATCCATGCCCCGGGTCGCCTCCACCTTGTCGTAGCGGATCTCGGGGAAGATCAGCTGCTCCCGGATGCCCAGGGAGTAGTTCCCGCGCCCGTCGAACGACTTGGCGGGCACCCCGCGGAAGTCGCGGATGCGCGGCAGCGCGATGGACAGCAGCCGGTCCAGGAACTCGTACATCCGCTCGCCCCGCAGCGTCACCTTGCAGCCGATCGGCATCCCCGCCCGCAGCTTGAACGCGGCCTCCGACTTCTTGGCCCGCGTGACGACCGGCTTCTGGCCGGTGATGGTCGCCATCTCGGCCACGGCGGTGTCGATCACCTTGACGTTCGCCACCGCCTCGCCGAGGCCCATGTTGACCACGACCTTCTTGACCTCGGGGACCTGCATCCGGTTCGTGTAGTTGAACTGCCGCATCAGGGCCGGGGCGATCTCGCGCCGGAACCGCTCCCGCAGCCGCGCGGGGACCCGAGGGACGCTCGGCGCCGCCTCGGCCTTGCCCTTCGCCGGCTTCTCGCCCTTCTCCGTCTTCGCCGCCGCTGCCGCGCGGCTCTTGCGTTCCGCCTTATCCGCCATGGCCTAGTCCATTGTCTCGCCGCACTCGCGGCACACGCGGACTCTCCGTCCGTCGGCTAGTTGCGTGCGGCCCACCCGCACCGGGCGGTCGCACTTCCCGCACACGAACTGGACGTTGGACACGTGCAGGGGATTCTCTCGCTCCAGGATCCCTCCCCGCTGGCCCATGCCGCCCCGGCTTGGTGTGCCGCTTGACGAAGTTGATCTTCTCGACCAGGACCTTGTCCAGCTTCGGCAGGACGCGCAAGCACCTTGCCCCGCTTGCCCTTGTCCTTCCCGGCAATCACTTCGATCTGGTCGTTCTTCTGCACTGCCAGCCGATGTCCCACGCCCATGATCCGCCCCCGAGAAACGCGCCGCGCCTCCGACCCGTCAGATGACTTCCGGTGCCAGGGAGATGATCTTCATGAACCGGGCCTCCCGGAGCTCGCGCGCCACGGGTCCGAAGATCCGCGTCCCGACCGGATCGTTGTGGTCATCGATGAGCACGGCCGCATTGCGGTCGAACTTGATGTAGCTGCCGTCGGGCCGGCGCTTCTCTTTCACCGTCCGGACCACCACGGCCTTCACCACGGCCCCCTTCCGCACCGACCCGTCGGGGACCGCTTCCTTCACGTTCGCCACGATGATATCGCCCAGCCGGGCGTACCGCTTGGCGGACCCTCCCAGGACCTTGATCATCGAGATACGCTTCGCCCCGGAATTGTCCGCCACATCCAGAATCGTTCGGAGGCCGATCATGGCTCTACCCTGTCTGTCGCCCCGACCCGGTCCGCCGCCGCGCGGTCGCCGGAGGGCGGGAAATACCCTAGACGGCCTTCTGCAGCACCTCGACCACGCGCCACCGCTTGTCCTTCGAGAGCGGTCGCGTCTCCATCAGGCGGACCGTGTCGCCCACGTGGCAGGCGTCCTGCTCGTCGTGGGCCTTGACCCGCGTCTTGCGGCTCACCATGCGGCTGTAGCCCAGGTGCCGCACCAGCCGGGCGATCTCCACCACCACCGTCTTCTGCATCTTGTCGCTGACGACGGTGCCGACGGTCGTCTGCCGTCGGCCGCGCTCCTCCGCCATCCTACGACCCTCCCTTGCCCGCGACCGCCCCGTCAGGGCGCGCTGGGCCGTCCGAATCCGGGCGATGTCGCGGCGCAGCTGCCGGATCCGCATGGGATTCTCCACCTGGGACGTGGCCTGGCGAAGGCGCAGCTTGAACAGCTCCTCCTGGAGCCCGGCCTCCTTCTGGCGGAGCTCCTCCGCCGTCAGGTCCTTCAGCTCGGCGTACTTCATCACACGGCTCCCGTCGGCTTCCGAGTCACGAACCGGGTGGCGATGGGCAGCTTCATGGCGGCGAGCCGCATGGCCTCCTTCGCCTCGGTCTCGGAGATCCCTTCCATCTCGTAGAGGATGCGGCCGGGCTTCACCACGGCCACCCAGCCCTCCGGCGCGCCCTTCCCCTTGCCCATGCGGGTCTCCGCCGGCTTGGGGGTGATGGGCTTATCCGGGAACACCCGGATCCACACCTTGCCGCCCCGCTTCACGTACCGGGTCATGGCGCGCCGGGCCGCCTCGATCTGCCGGTTCGTGATCCAGGCGGCCTCCAGGGCCTTCAGCCCGTACTGGCCGAACGCCAGGGCGCTGCCCCGAGTGGCCAGCCCGGACCGCCGGCCCCGCTGTTGCTTTCGAAACTTTACCCGCTTGGGAACCAGCATCTGTTGCTCCTACCCTCGTCAGCCGTGCGACGGTGAGGGGCCGGGGGTCCGGCGCCGCCGCGGGCGATCCGCCGGCGGGCGCGGATCCCGCAACCGCTCCGCCGGCTTGGTCTCGACCCCCAGGGTCTCGGGAAGCACCTCGCCGTGAAAGACCCAGGCCTTCACCCCGATGATCCCGTAGGTGGTCGTGGCGTTCGTCAGCCCGAAGTCGATATCGGCCCGCAGCGTGTGCAGGGGCACCCGGCCCTCGCGGTACCACTCCGACCGCGCGATCTCGGCCCCCGCCAGCCGGCCGGCGCAGGCCACCTTGACCCCCTGGGCCCCCAGCCGCATGGCCGACTGGACCGCCTTCTTCATGGCGCGGCGGAAGGCCACGCGCCGCTCCAACTGCTGGGCGATCTGCTCGGCCACCAGCTGGGCGTCCGTCTCGGCCTTGCGGACCTCTTCGATGTCCAGCCGGACCTCCTTCTTCGTCATCTTGCCCAGCTCGGCGCGGAGCTTCTCGACCTCGGAGCCCTTCTTCCCGATGATGATGCCGGGCCGCGCCGTGTGGATGATGATCCGGATCTGGTCGGCCTTCCGCTCGATCTCGATGCGGGACACCCCCGAGTGGAAGAGGCGCTCCTTGATGTAGCGCCGCAGCCGGAGGTCCTCGTGCAGCATGTCGGCGTAGTTCCGGCCGGCGTACCAGCGCGAGCGCCACGTCTTGATGACGCCCAAGCGAAATCCCAAGGGGTGCGTCTTCTGTCCCACGCCGTCCTCCCTCGCCCCGCCTCGATCCGCGCCGCGGACCGCAAGCGGGGGCGAAGCCCACTGCTAGCCCTGCCCCCGCTCCTGCAACACGATGGTGATGTGGCTGCTGCGCTTCCGGACCCGGAAGGCCCGTCCCATGGCCCGCGGCTGGATGCGCTTCATGGTCGGCCCCTCGTTCACGTAGGCCTCGGCCACCACCAGCCGGTCCACGTCCCGCACCCCGTGGTTCTGCGTGGCGTTGGCCATGGCCGAGCGCAGCACCTTCTCCACGATGCGCGCCGCCTGGCGCTTTGCCACCTGCACCTGCACCAAGGCGCTGTTCACGTCCTTGCCCCGGATCAGGTCCACGACGAGGCGGGCCTTCTGGGCCGGCACCCGAACGAATCGCGCAACTGCTCTGGCTTCTGCCATGTCATGACCCCGGCCGCCGGCGCCGGATCCGCCTGCCGCGGACCGCCCCCGACGGGCCAATCTGTCGTCCCCGCTACTTCGGCGCGGTGGCCTTGGCGGTGTGCGCGCTGTGGCCGCGGAACGTGCGGGTGGGCGAGAACTCGCCCAGCTTGTGCCCCACCATGTTCTCGCTGACGTACACCGGGATGAACTTCTTCCCGTTGTGCACCGCCAGGGTGTGCCCGACGAACTCGGGCGTGATCGTCGAACGCCGAGACCAGGTCTTGACGACCTTCTTCTCCCGCGCCCGGTTCATGTCGTCGATCCGCTTTGCCAGCTTGGGCTCGATGTACGGGCCCTTCTTCAATGACCGCGCCACGCTGCCTCCGTCTGCCGTGCCGCCGGACCGCGTCCGGGCGGCGCGCCGGGCGACCGACTACTTCCGCCGCTTCACGATGTACCGGTCGGAGAACTTCCCCCGCTTCCGGGTCTTCACCTCGCGCTTCCCCCAGGGACTGCACGGGTGGCGCCCGCCGGAGCTCTTCCCTTCGCCGCCGCCCATCGGGTGGTCGTGTGGGTTCATGGCCACGCCGCGCACCGACGGGCCGGATCCCCAGCCAGCGCGACCGGCCGGCCTTGCCGATGGACACGTTCTCGTGATCCAGGTTCCCCACCTGGCCCACCGTGGCCATGCAGTCCAGCCGCACCTTCCGCATCTCGCCGGAGGGCAGCCGCAGCAGGCCGTAGTCCCCCTCCTTGGCCACGAACTGCGCCGTGCCCCCCGCAGTGCGCACCAACCGTGCCCCTTGCCCGGGTTGGAGCTCCACGTTGTGCACGTTCAGGCCCACCGGGATATTGCGCAGCGGCAGGGCGTTGCCGACCCGCACCTCGGCCTCCGGGCCGGACATCACCTGATCCCCGACCGCCAGACCGAGGGGAGCCAGGATGTATCGCTTCTCGCCGTCGGCGTAATGCAGGAGGGCGATGCGGGAGGAGCGGTTCGGATCGTACTCCACCGCCACCACCTTGGCCGGCACCCCGAACTTCTCCCGCCGGAAATCGATCAGCCGGTACATGCGCTTGTGGCCGCCCCCGTGATGACGACAGGTCACCCGGCCCAGGGCGTTCCGCCCGCCGGTCTTGCGCAGGGGCACCAGCAGCGACTTCTCGGGGGTCCGCTTGGTGACCTCCTCGAAGGTGGAGACGCTCTGGAACCGTCGTCCCGGCGATGTCGGTCGGTATTTTCGTACAGGCATCGTCGCGTCCTTCTCTCGGCGCTCGGCTCTCGCGTTACACGCCCTCGTACAGCTCGATGGAATCGCCCGCCTTCAGGGTGGCGATGGCCTTCTTCCAATCCGCTTGCCGCCCCTGGAATCTGCCCAGCCGCTTCTTCTTCCCGCGCACCGGGAGCGTTCGCACGTCCACCACCGTGACCTTGAACAAGGTCTCGATGGCCTGCTTGATCTCCACCTTGTTGGCGCGCTTGGCCACCCGGAAGAGGTACTGGTTCCCTTCCTCCTTCAGCCGCGTCCCCTTCTCGGTCAGGAGCGGCTTCTGCACGACCTGATAGGCTCCCTTCATGGCGCCAGCACCTCCCGCAGCGTCTGCACCCCTTCCGGCGTCAGGACCAAGGTGTCCGCCCTGAGGACGTCGTAGACGTTGAGCCCCTGGACCGTGAGGACCCGCACCGTCGGCAGATTCCGTGCCGACTTCTCCAGCGCCTCATCCCGTGCCGGCAGAACCACCAAAGCCTTCCCGGTCACCCCCGCGCCCTTCAGCAGGCCCACCATGGCCTTGGTGCTCGGCCGCTCCAGGCTCGAGCGATTCCACGATCCGGACCGCCCCGGCCTGCGCCTTGGTCGTCAGGGCCGCCAGGAGCGCTTGCCGGCGCACCGCCTTGGGCACCTCGTAGGCGTACGACCGCGGGTGCGGCCCGAACACCGTGCCGCCGTGCCGCCAGAGCGGGGACCGCGTCGTGCCCGCCCGCGCCCGACCCGTCCCCTTCTGCTTCCAGGGCTTCTTCCCGCCGCCGCTGACCTCCGCGCGCCCCTTGGTGTCCGCCGTGCCCTGGCGCCGGTTCGCCAGCTGCATCCGCACCACGTCGTGGAGCAGATGCGGTTTTACCGGCGCCCCGAAGATCGCGTCGGGAAGCTCGCAGCGGTCCACCGTCTCGTTCTTCGCGTTGACCACATCCACTAATGTCGCCATCGGCCCATCCGGTCCCCGCCCCGGCCCGCCGTAGGAGGGGATTCGGTCCTTACTTACCCTTCTGGATCGTGACCACGCCGCCCGTCGGCCCGGGAACGGCCCCTTCGATCAGCACCAAGTTGTTCTCGGCATCCACCGACACCACCCGAAGACCGCGCACCGTCTGGCGCTCCGCCCCCATGTGGCCGGGCAGATGATGGCCGCGGAACACCCGGGAGGGGTACGACGACGCCCCGATGGAACCGGGCGCCCGGTGGAACATCGACCCGTGCGTCTTCGGCCCGCCTTTGTAGTTCCAGCGCTTCACGCCGCCCTGAAAGCCGCGCCCCTTGGTGGTGCCGGACACCCGCACCCGGTCGCCCGCGGCGAAGAGGCTGACGGTCAGGACCTGACCGACCGGGAACTCGCCTTCGCCGCCGCGCAGGCGGATCTCCCGCAGGAACCGCTGGTACGCCGCCTGCGCCTTGTCGAAGTGGCCCCGCACGGGACGGGTCACCCGGTTCTTGTTCGGCTGGGACTCGAAGCCGATCTGGATGGCCTCGTAGCCGTCCCGGTCCGTCGTCTTTCGCTGCACCACCGGGCACGGCCCGGCCTGGATCACCGTCACCGGCACGGCCTTCCCGCGCTCGTCAAACACCTGCGTCATGCCGACCTTGCGTCCCACCAACCCGATCGCCATCGCCACACACGCCATGGATCCGGTGCCGGGCGCCTCGCCGATTGGCGGCGGCAGCCCGAGCCGTTCCGGACACCGCTTAGAGTTTGATCTCGACGTCCACTCCGGCCGGCAGATCCAGCCGCATGAGCTGGTCCACCGTCTGCGGCGTGGGTTGCACGATATCCATCATCCGGACATGGGTTCGGATCTCGAACTGCTCCCGCGACTTCTTGTCCACGTGGGGCGAGCGGAGCACCGTGTACCGGCTGATCTTGGTCGGCAAGGGAACGGGACCGGAGATCAGCGCCCCGGATCGCTCCACCGTGCCCACGATGTCCTTCACCGCCTGGTCCAGCAGCCGGTGATCGTACGCCTTCAGCTTGATGCGAATCTTCTGGTTGTCCATTCGGGTACCTGACGGCCGCTCTGGGCCTGTGCCGCAATCGTCGCCGCGCGCTCTACTCCAACACCTCGCTCACCACCCCGGCCCCCACGGTCCGGCCCCCCTCGCGGATGGCGAAGCGCAGTTCCTTCTCCATGGCGATGGGCTGAATGAGGGTGACCTCCATGGTGACGTTATCGCCGGGCATGACCATCTCGGTGCCCTGGGGGAGCTTCGCCACCCCGGTGACGTCGGTCGTCCGGAAGTAGAACTGGGGGCGGTAGCCGTCGAAGAAGGGGGTGTGGCGGCCGCCCTCTTCCTTGGTCAGGATGTAGGCCTCGGCCTTGAACTTCAGTGTGGGGCGTGATGCTCCCCGGCTTGGCCACGACCTGTCCCCGCTCCACCTCTTCGCGCTTGATGCCGCGCAGGAGGACGCCGATGTTGTCGCCGGCCTGCCCCTGGTCGAGGAGCTTCCGGAACATCTCCACCCCGGTGCAGACCGTCTTCTGGGTCTCCTTGAGGCCGACGATCTCCACTTCCTCGCTGACCTTGACCACCCCGCGCTCGACGCGGCCGGTGACCACCGTCCCGCGGCCGGAGATGGTGAAGACGTCCTCCACCGGCATCAGGAAGGGCTTGTCGATCTCCCGCTTGGGGGAGGGGAAGTAGCTGTCCACGGCGTTCATGAGCTCGTAGATGCAGGCGTACTCGGGCGCCTTGGGGTCCGTGCTGGTGCTCTGGAGGGCCTTCAGGGCCGAGCCCTTCACGATGGGGAGGTCCTCCCCGGGGAAGCCGTACTGCGTGAGGAGTTCCCGGACCTCCAGCTCGACCAGCTCCATGAGCTCGGGGTCGTCCACCTGGTCCACCTTGTTCAGGAAGACCACCATGCCGGGGACACCGACCTGGCGGGCCAGGAGGATGTGCTCCCGGGTCTGGGGCATGGGGCCCTCGGAGGCCGCCACCACCAGGATGGCGCCGTCCATCTGGGCCGCCCCGGTGATCATGTTCTTGATGTAGTCGGCGTGGCCCGGGCAGTCCACGTGGGCGTAGTGGCGCTTGTCCGTCTCGTACTCCACGTGGGCGATGGCGATGGTGATGCCCCGCTCCCGCTCCTCCGGCGCCTTGTCGATCTGGTCGAAGGGGACGAAGGCGATCTTCGGGTTCTTGTAGCCCAGGGCCTTCGTGATCGCCGCGGTCAGGGTGGTCTTCCCGTGGTCGATGTGGCCGATGGTCCCGACGTTCATGTGCTCTTTCGTCCGCTCGAACTTGGCTTTGGCCATGTGCCTGTCTCCCTGCAGGGGCGTCCGGGCCGGAGCCCCCCATCCTCCCCGCGTCTCGGCGCGGGAACCTGTCTGGGGACCGCCGCGGTCAGGCGACCGTGCGACCACCCACCTTCGCGACGATCTCCTCGGCGATCTGCGCCGGCACCGGCTGGTACCGGGCGAACTGGAACGGCGTATGGCTGGCTCGCCCCTGCGTGGCCGAGCGGAGATCCGTGGCGTAGCCGAACAGTTCCGCCAGCGGGACCTCGGACCGTACCACCTGCGCCGCCGGTCGCGCCTCGATCTCCAGCACGCGTCCCCGGCGCGAATTCAGGTCGCCGATCACTTGGCCGACGAACTCCTCCGGGACGATCACGTCGAAGCGCATGATGGGCTCGAGCAGGCTCGGCTTGGCCCGACGCGCCGCATCCTTAAAGGCCATGGATCCGGCGATCTTGAAGGCCATCTCCGACGAGTCCACCTCGTGGTAGGAGCCGTCGTAGAGCGTCACCCGGGCGTCCACCACCGGGTACCCCGCCAGGACGCCCCCCTCCATCGCCTCGCGGATCCCCTTCTCGACGGCCGGGATGTACTCCTTCGGGATCGTCCCCCCGATGATCTTGTTCGCAAACTCGAACCCGCCTCCCGGCAGCGGCTCGAGCTGGATCTTGACGTGGCCGTACTGCCCGCGCCCGCCGGTCTGCCGGATGAAGCGGCCCTCCGCCGAGACGGGCGTCGTGACGGTCTCCCGGTAGGCGACCTGCGGCTTTCCCACGTTGGCCTCGACCCGGAATTCCCGCAAGAGGCGGTCGACGATGATCTCGAGGTGTAACTCCCCCATCCCCGAGATGATGGTCTGGCCCATCTCTTCGTCCGTGTTGGCGCGGAAGGTCGGGTCCTCGTTGGCCAGGGACGCCAGCGCCATGGAGAGCCGCTCCTGGCCGTCCTTGGTCTTGGGTTCGATCGCCACGGAGACCACCGGCTCGGGAAACTCTATCGCCTCCAGCACGATCGGCTTGTTCTCCACGCACAGCGTGTCGCCGGTCTTGGCGTTCCGCAGGCCGACGGCCGCGGCGATATCCCCCGCCGCCACCCGCTTGACCTCTTCCCGTTTGTTCGCGTGCATCCGGAGGAGACGGCCCACCCGCTCCTTGGTCCCGCGGGTGGAGTTATAGACATACGAGCCGGAGTCGAGCGCCCCGGAGTATACGCGGAAAAAGGCCAGCTGCCCGACGAACGGATCGGCCATGATCTTGAAGACCAGCGCCGAGAAGGGGGCGCTATCCGTCGCCTCACGCCGCTCGACCTGTCCGGTCTTGGGGTGCTTGCCTTCCACCGGCGGCAGGTCCACCGGCGAGGGCAGATACGCCACCACCGCGTCCAGCAGCGCCTGGACGCCTTTATTCTTGAAGGATGACCCGCACAGCACCGGCACCGCGCTGAGGCGCAGGGTGGCGCGGCGAAGGGCCGCCTGAATCTCGGCGCCCGTCACCGGCTCCCCCGCCACGTACTTCTGCATCAGGTGCTCGTCCTGATCCGCCACCGCCTCCACCAGTCGCTCCCGGGCCGCCGCGGCGGAAGCCTGGAGGTCCGCCGGGATAGGTTCCTCGTGGTAGGCCGCTCCGAGCGTCTCTTCCTCCCACACGAAGGCCTTCATCTCGACGACGTCCACGATCCCCCGGAGCTTGTCTTCCTTGCCGAAGGGGAGCTGGACGCAGACCGGGTTGGCCCCCAACCGCTCGGCGATCATCGCCACCGAGCGCTCGAAGTCCGCCCCGATGCGATCCATCTTGTTGATAAAGGCGATCCGGGGGACGCCGTACTTGTCGGCCTGGCGCCAGACGGTCTCGGACTGGGGCTCCACCCCGGCCACCGCATCGAACACCGCCACGGCCCCGTCCAGCACCCGCAGCGAGCGCTCCACCTCCACGGTGAAATCCACGTGGCCGGGCGTGTCGATGATGTTGATCCGGTAGTCGTTCCAGATAGCAGGTCGTGGCCGCGGAGGTAATGGTGATCCCCCGCTCCTTCTCCTGCTCCATCCAGTCCATCTCGGTCGAACCCTCGTGGACTTCGCCGATCTTGTGGGTCTTGCCCGTGTAGTACAAGATCCGCTCGGTCGTCGTCGTCTTACCGGCATCGATGTGCGCCATGATGCCGATATTCCGGGTTCGTACCAGTGAGAACGTTTCCGCCACGATTCAAACCTGCCTATCCGTGCCGACCGTGCTTACCAGCGATAATGGGCGAAGGCCTTGTTGGCATCCGCCATCTTGTGCGTGTCTTCGCGCTTCTTGACCGACGAGCCGCGGTTGTTGGCCGCCTCGATCAGTTCCGCCGCCAACCGCTCCTGCATCGTCTTCTCGGTGCGGTTCCGGGCATACCCGATCACCCAGCGCAGCGCCAGCGACGTCCGCCGGTCGGGCCGCACCTCGACCGGAACCTGGTAGGTCGCGCCGCCCACCCGGCGAGACTTCACCTCGACCACCGGCTTCACGTTGTCGACGGCCTGCTTGAAGAGCTTCTGCGGGTCCGTCTTGGTGCGGTCTTCGATCAGGCGCATGCAGCCGTAGAAGATCCGCTCCGCCGTGCTCCGCTTGCCCTTGGCCATCATGGAGTTCACGAACTTGGTCACCAGCTTGCTGCCGTAAACGGGATCGGGCAAGATCTCGCGCTTCTCGGCAACCTTTCGTCGCGGCATCCCCGGCTCCTCGCAACACGGTCCGCCCGGCTCGGCGGACTGTCGGAGAGAAGAAACCGGCACCGGGGGGCGGAAGGGTGCCCCTGACCCCCGGTGCCGGCTGTGTTAACTGGTCTTCGGTCGCTTGGCCCCGTACAGGGACCGCGCTTGCTTTCGGTCGGCCACGCCCGCGGTGTCCAGCGCGCCCCGGATGATGTGATAGCGCACCCCGGGCAGATCCTTCACGCGGCCGCCCCGGATGAGCACGATGGAGTGCTCCTGCAGATTGTGGCCGACGCCCGGGATGTAGGTGGTGACTTCGATCTGATTCGTCAGCCGGACGCGGGCTACCTTGCGCAGGGCGGAGTTCGGCTTCTTCGGCGTGGTGGTGTACACCCGGACGCACACCCCACGCTTCTGCGGGCAACTCTGCAGGGCGGGCGCCTTTTGTTTCTTGGGGAGCGCGGCGCGCCCCCGTCGGACCAGCTGTGCGATGGTTGGCATTTTCCTCTTCCGTACCGAATGAAAAGAACCGGCGGAGTCTACGTGGACGACCCCGCTTTGTCAAGGGGTTTCTCGCCCTTTACGACAGATTCACGTCCATCGCCTGCAGGAGTTCCACCGCGGTCTCCTGCGCGGCGGCCGCCTCGGCCTCCGGCTGAGACAGCGGCGCCTCGGGTGTCGCAATGCGCGTCTCGCGGTACCACCGCATCCCCGTCCCCGCCGGGATGAGACGGCCCATGATCACGTTCTCCTTCAGGCCCCGCAGCTCGTCTCGGGCCCCGTTGATGCTGGCCTCGGTGAGCACCTTGGTGGTCTCCTGGAACGAGGCGGCCGACACGAAGCTGTCGGTGCTGAGGGAGGCCTTGGTGATCCCCAGGAGCATCGACTCCGCCGTCGCCGGCGATCCCCCGCCTGCCCGCACGCGGCGATTCTCGTCCTCGAAGAGCGCCTTGTCGACGTGCTCTCCAACCAGGAAGTTGGTGCTTCCGACGCTCTCGACGCGCACCCGGCGCAGCATCTGCCGGACGATCACCTCGATATGCTTGTCGTTGATGTTCACGCCCTGCAGCCGGTAGACCTCCTGCACCTCGTTCACCAGATACTTCTGCAGGGCGTCCACGCCCTTGACGTGCAGGATGTCGTGGGGATTGATGGGGCCGTCCATGAGCGGATCGCCCGCCTTGATCTCGTCCGCCTCCAGCACCGTCACGTGCTTGCCGCGGGGAATGAGGTACTCCTTGCCGTCGGCCCCTTCGCCCCGGATGACGATCTTCCGCATCCCCTTGCTGATCCCGGCGAACTCCACGCGGCCGTCGATCTCGGAGATGATGGCCGGGTCCTTGGGTTTGCGCGCCTCGAAGAGTTCCGCCACGCGGGGCAGGCCGCCGGTGATGTCCTTGGTCTTGGTGGTCTCCCGCGGGATCTTGGCGATAGCGTCGCCGGCCGCCATCTGCTGACCGTCCGCCACCATCAGGTGCGCGCCCACCGGCAACTGGGACTTGAACACCGTCGTCCCGCTGGCGTCCTTGATGGAGCAGCGCGGCTGCAGCTCTTCCTTGGTGCCCGGCTCCACGATGACCTTCTGCGAGAGTCCGGTGACCTCGTCCACCTCTTCCTTCATGGTGACGCCGTCGAGGACGTCCCGGAAATGGACGGTGCCGGAGTGCTCGGTCAGGATGGAGGTGGTGAAGGGATCCCACTCCACCAGGACCTGCCCCGACGCCACCCGCTGTCCGTCTTCGACCTTGAGGCGGGCCCCGTATACCGGCTGGTACGCGTCCTTGGTCCGCCCCTTGTCGTCCAGGATGGCGATGGTGCCGTTCCGGTTCATCACCACAAGGTCGCCGGTCGCGGTCTTGACCGTCTTCAGTGTCTGGAAGCGGACCGTCCCGGCCAGTTTGCTCTCCAGCTGCGTCTGCTCGGTGCCCCGGGTGGCCGTGCCGCCGATGTGGAACGTGCGCATGGTGAGCTGCGTGCCGGGCTCACCGATGGACTGGGCTGCCACGACCCCCACCGCCTCACCCAGCTCTACCAGGCGACCGGTGGCCAGGTTGCGCCCGTAGCACTTCACGCATACGCCGCGCCGCGCTTCGCAGGTCAGGACCGATCGGATGCGCACCCGATCGATGCCCGCGTCCTCCATGCGCCGCGCCAGCACCTCGACGATCTCCTCGTTGGCCGGAGCCAGGGTCTCGCCGGTGAACGGGTCGACCACGTCCTCCAGCGGCACGCGGCCCAGGATGCGGTCCCGCAACGGCTGGATGATTTCACCCCCGTCGACCAGCGGGGTGACCCAGATGCCGTTGATGGTCCCGCAGTCCAGTTCGGTCACGATCATGTCCTGGGCCACGTCCACCAAGCGCCGGGTGAGGTACCCGGAGTCGGCGGTCTTGAGCGCGGTGTCCGCCAACCCCTTGCGCGCCCCGTGGGTCGAGATGAAGTACTGCAGGACGGTCAGCCCCTCGCGGAAATTGGCCGTGATCGGCGTCTCGATGATCTCGCCCGACGGCTTGGCCATCAGGCCGCGCATGCCGGCCAGCTGCCGGATCTGCTGGCGGCTGCCGCGCGCACCGGAGTCGGCCATCATGAACACCGGGTTGAACTCGCCCTCGTCCTTTCGCTCGATCTCCTTGAACATCTCGTCCGAGACGTGCTCCGTCACGTGGGTCCAGATGTCGATGATCTTGTTGTACCGCTCCCCCTTCGTGATCAGGCCATCCTGGTACTCCTTCTCGACCTTGACCACCTCGCGGTTGGCCTCCTCGATGATCTCCCCTTTGTTGGCCGGGATGAGCAGGTCGTCCACCCCGATGGAGATCCCCGCCAGCGTGGCGTACCGGAACCCCAACTCCTTGAGCGCGTCCAGGAGCTTCACCGTCTCGGTGTTGCCCATCAGGTAGTAGCACTGGGAGGCGAGCCGCGTCAGCTCCCGCTTGTTCATCTCCTGGTTGACGAAACGGAGCTGGGCCGGAAGGATCTCGTTGAACAGGACGCGCCCCACCGTGGTCTCGATGAGCTCACCGCCCCAGCGCATCTTGACCCCCGCCAGCAGGCTGACCTCGTCCGCGTCGTAGGCGGACCGCACCTCGTCCATGTCGGCGAACACCATTCCCGCGCCCTTCTGGCCGGGCTTCTCGCGGGTGAGGTAGTAGCAGCCGATGACGATGTCCTGGCTCGGCGCTGCCACCGGCTGGCCGTTGGCCGGCGAGAGAACGTTGTAGGGCGCCCACATCAACAGGCGGGCCTCCAGCTGCGCCTCGGGCGACAGCGGCACGTGGACGGCCATCTGGTCGCCGTCGAAGTCGGCGTTGAAGGCAGAGCAGACCAGCGGGTGGATCTTGATGGCCTCCCCCTCCACCAGCATGGGCTCGAAGGACTGGATGCCCAACCGGTGCAGCGTGGGTGCCCGGTTCAGCATCACCGGATGCTCCTTGATCACGTGCTCCAGCGCGTCCCAGACCTCGGGCCGCCCGCGCTCCACCATCTTCTTGGCGCTCTTGATGGTGGCCACGTGCTCGTTGTCCTTGAGGAGCTTCCGGAAGATGAACGGCTTGAACAACTCCAGCGCCATCTTCTTGGGGAGGCCGCACTGGTGGAACTTCAGCTCGGGTCCCACCACGATCACCGAGCGGCCGGAGTAGTCCACGCGCTTGCCCAGCAGGTTCTGACGGAAGCGGCCCTGCTTGCCCTTCAGCATGTCCGAGAGGGACTTCAGCGGCCGGTTGTTCTGCCCCTTGAGCGCCCGACCGCGGCGCCCGTTGTCGAACAGAGCGTCCACCGCCTCCTGCAGCATCCGCTTCTCGTTCCGGATGATGATGTCCGGCGCGCGGAGCTCCATCAGGCGCTTGAGCCGATTGTTCCGGTTGATCACCCGCCGGTACAGGTCGTTCAGGTCCGAGGTGGCGAACCGCCCGCCGTCCAGCGGCACCAGCGGCCGGAGCTCCGGCGGCAGGACCGGCACCACCTCCAGCACCATCCACTCCGGCTTGTTGCCGGAATTGAGGAAGGCCTCCACGATCCGCAGGCGCTTGGTGATCTTCTTCCGGTTCTGCTGCGAGGTCTCCTTCACCATCCGCGCGCGTAGCTGGTTGGCCAGCTCGGGCACGGTGAGCTTCTTCAGGAGCTCGCGGATGGCCTCGGCCCCCATTCCGGCGCGGAAGCTATCCCCGTACTCCTCGAGCGACTTCCGGTACTGTTCCTCGGTAAGGAGCTGCTTGAGGTGAGCGGTGTCTTGCCGGGGTCGAGGACCACGTGCTCCTCGAAATACAGGACCTTCTCCAGGTCGCGCAGCGACATGTCGAGCAGGTACCCGATCCGGCTGGGGATGGACTTGAAGAACCAGATGTGGACCACCGGCGAGGCCAGCTCGATGTGGCCGAGCCGCTGCCGGCGCGCCTTGGACCGGATCACCTCGACGCCGCACTTGTCGCAGATGACCCCGTTATGCTTGATGCCCTTGAACTTACCGCAGTTACACTCCCAGTCCCGCGTCGGCCCGAAGATCTTGGCGCAGAACAGGCCGTCCCGCTCCGGCTTGAAGGTGCGGTAGTTGATGGTCTCCGGTTTCTTCACCTCGCCGTGGGACCAGCTGCGAATCTTCTCGGGAGAGGCCAGGCCGATCCGGATGGCCCGAAAGCTGGTAGGATCGATGGGCTTCTCGTCGAAGAACCCGAAGAACTTCTCCACGGCCAACTCCTTTTAAGGCAAGCAATCAGCAACGGCGGTCAGCTGAAGAAGCTACACGCTCGCTGAAAGCCGAATGCTGATAGCTGAGCGCCTCACTATTCCTTCACCAACTCGACGTCGAGGGCCAGGCTCTGCAACTCCTTCACCAGCACGTTGAAGGACTCGGGCAAGCCCGGGCTCCAGGGCGTTCTCGCCCTTGACGATGGATTCGTACATCTTGGTGCGCCCGATCACGTCGTCGGACTTGACCGTCAGGATCTCCTGCAGCGTGTGGGCGGCGCCGTACGCCTCCAGCGCCCACACCTCCATCTCGCCGAAGCGCTGGCCGCCGAACTGGGCCTTGCCGCCCAGCGGCTGCTGCGTCACCAGCGAGTACGGGCCGATGGACCGGGCGTGGATCTTATCGTCCACCAGGTGCGCCAGCTTCATCAGGTAGATGTAGCCCACCGTGACCTCTTGGTGGAACGGCTTCCCCGATCCGCCCGTCGCAGAGAACCGTCTTTGCCCGACGGCGGGAGCTTGCCCCGCTTCAGCATCACCTTGATGTCCTTCTCCGCCGCCCCGTCGAAGACCGGCGAGGCCACGCGCACGCCCAGCGCGTGGGCCGCCCAGCCCAGGTGCGTCTCCAGGATCTGCCCCACGTTCATGCGCGAGGGAACCCCCAGCGGGTTCAGCACCACCTCCACCGGGGTGCCGTCCGGCAGATAGGGCATGTCCTCCTCGGGCAGGATCTTGGCGATGACCCCCTTGTTGCCGTGGCGGCCGGCGATCTTGTCCCCGACCGACAGCTTGCGCTTCATGGCCACGAACACCTTGACCAGCTTGAAGACGCCGGGGGCCAGTTCGTCGCCGCGCTTGACGCGGCCGATGCGCTCCTCCAGCAGGGTCTCCAGGACGTGGACCTGATCGTTCGCCTCCTCGATCAGGCGGGCCACCTCCGCGCCCGTCTCCTCGTCCAGTGGCCAGCGCCACCTCCAGCATGTCCTCGGGGCTCAGCTCCGCCAGGACCTCGGCGGTCAGCTTGTGTCGCTTCGGGACGATCACCTTGCGCCCGCCGCGGGACTTGACGTCCTGCCCACCACCCGGTCCTCGAGCAGTGCCCGAACCTTGCCGTCCCGCTCCGCGGCGATGATCTGGATCTCGTCCTCGAAGTCCTTGCGCAGCCGGGCCACCTCCTCGTCCTCGATGGACTTGGCCCGCTCGTCCTTCTTCGACCCCTTTCCGGCGACAGGACCTTGACATCCACGATGGTCCCGACTGATCCCCGGCGGCACGATAGAGCGAGGCGTCCCGGACGTCCTCGGCCTTCTCGCCGAAGATGGCGCGGAGCAGCCGCTCCTCGGGCGTCAGCACCGTCTCGCCCTTGGGGGTGACCTTGCCCACCAGGATGTCGCCGGGCTTGACCTCGGCCCCGATGCGGATGATGCCGCTCTCGTCCAGGTCCTTCAGCGCCTCCTCGCCGACGTTGGGGATGTCCCGGGTGATCTCTTCCTTGCCCAGCTTGGTGTCGCGGGCCTCGATCTCGAACTCCTCGATGTGGATCGAGGTGTATCGGTCGTCCTTCACCAGCCGCTCGCTGATGAGGATGGCGTCCTCGAAGTTGTACCCGCCCCAGGGCATGAAGGCCACCAGGACGTTCTGGCCCAGCGCCAGCTCCCCCTGCTGGGTGGCGGGCCCGTCGGCGATCACCTGGCCCTTGCACCACCCGATCCCCCTTGGTGACGATCGGCTTCTGGTTGATGCAGGTGTTCTGGTTGCTGCGCCGGAACTTCATCAGGGTGTAGATGTCGACTCCCGAGCCGTTGTCCTGCCCGTCGGAGCGGGCCTCCTTCGGGTCGGCGCGCACGAGGATGCGGTCGGCCGACACCGCCTCCACCACCCCGCCGCGCTTGGCCACCACCACCGCGCCCGAATCCTTGGCGGCCACGAACTCCATGCCGGTCCCCACCAGCGGGGCGTTGGGCCGGAGCAGGGGGACCGCCTGGCGCTGCATGTTGGCGCCCATCAGGGCGCGGTTGGCGTCGTCGTGCTCCAGGAAGGGGATCAGGGAGGTGGAGATGCCCACCAGTTGCTTGGGGGAGACGTCCATGTACTCGATCTGGTCCGGCGGACACCATGACGGAGTTCCCGCCCACGCGGGCGGAGACCCGGTCCGACACGAAGCGGCCGCGCCCGTCCAGCTCGGCGTTGGCCTGCGCGACGGTGTGCTGTCTCCTCCTCGTCCGCCGTGAGGTACTCGATCTCGTCGGTGACCCGGCCGTCCCGCACCTTGCGGTAGGGGGTCTCGATGAAGCCGAAGTCGTTGACCCGGGCGTAGGTGGACAGCGAGGCGATGAGACCGACGTTCGGGCCTTCCGGCGTCTCGATGGGGCACATCCGCCCGTAGTGGGTGGGGTGCACGTCCCGCACCTCGAACCCGGCCCGCTCCCGGCTGAGGCCGCCCGGTCCCAGGGCGGAGAGCCGCCGTTTGTGGGTCAGCTCGGCCAGGGGGTTGGTCTGGTCCATGAACTGCGAGAGCTGCGAGGAGCCGAAGAACTCCTTCAGCGCCGCCGTGACCGGCTTGGCGTTCACCAGGTCGTGGGGCATGAGGGTTTCCAGCTCCTGGGTGCTCATCCGCTCGCGGACCGCCCGCTCCATGCGGGCCAGCCCGATCCGGAACTGATCCTCCAGCAACTCGCCGGCGGCCCGCACGCGGCGGTTGCCCAGGTGGTCGATGTCGTCCACCTGGCCGTCGCCGCGCTTGGCCTTGAGGACGTAGCGGATCGACCTCGATGATGTCCTCCCGGCGGAGGACGCGCTCCTCCAGGGGGATCTCCATGCCCAGCTTCTTGTTCATCTTCAGCCGGCCGACCTTGGACAGGTCGTACCGACGCGGATTGAAGAAGATGTTCTCCAGCAGGGCCTTGGTGCTCTCCAGGGTGGGGGGGTCGCCCGGGCGCATGCGCCGGTAGATCTCGACCAGCGCCTCATCCGTGCCGCGGGTGTTGTCCTTCAGCAGGGTCTCGCGGACCTCGAACACCTCGCGGTTGTCCGGACCCGACAGGACCTGGAAGGATCTCCACGCCCCGCTCCTGGAACTGCTCCATGAGCTCGCCGGTGACCTCCTGCCCGCACTCGCCCAGGACCTCGCCCGTCCCGGCGTCGACCACGTCCCGGGCCAGGAAGCGGCCCACCACGTCGTCCCGGGCGACCGCCACCTGCTTGATCTTCAGGGCCTGGCAGCGCTTCAGCCCGCTTCGCGTGATCCGCTTGCCCGCCGCCAGCACGGTCTCCTTCCCGTCGGCCACCTCCCGGGCGGCGCGGTAGCCCGTCAGCGCCCGGAGAGCTCAGATCCAGCAGCAGGTCCCGCTTGGCCAGCGTGAAGCGTGTCGCGGCCGTAGAAGAGCGCCGAGGATCGCCTCATTGCTGTTGTACCCCAGCGCCCGGAGCAGGATCGTGGACAGGAACTTTCGCCGGCGATCCACCCGCACGTGGAGGACGTCGTTGGCGTCGAACTCGAACTCCAGCCACGACCCACGATAGGGGATCAGCCGGGCCGAGAAGAGCGTCTTGCCGCTGCTATGCGTGGTCCCGCTGTCGTGGTCGAAGAACACGCCCGGCGAGCGGTGCAGCTGGCTCACCACGACCCGTTCCGTGCCGTTGATGATGAAGGTCCCGTGCTCGGTCATCAGGGGCATCTCGCCCAGGTAGACTTCCTGCTCCTTGATGTCCCGGATGCTCCGAGCCTCGCTCCCCGTCTGCTTGTCCCAGACCACCAGGCGCAGGGTGACCTTGAGGGGGACCGAGTAGGTCATCCCCTTCTCCCAGCACTCCTCGGCGGTGTACTTGGGGTCGCCGAACTCGTACCGCACGAACTCCAGTGAGGCGGAGTCGTTGTAGTCCGTGATGGGGAAGATACTGGTGAACACCCCCTGGAGCCCGGAGTCCTCCCGCTCCTGCGGGGGGACCTGTGCCTGGAGGAACTGCTCGTACGAGCGCTGCTGGATCTCGATCAGGTTCGGAATCCCGATGATCTCGTGGATCTTGGCGAAGCTGACCCGATCCTCGCCCCCAGCCTTCTTCACAACGGCCATGCGCGTTTCCCCTCGTTGCGTGCTACTTGAGTTCGACGGTTGCCCCGGCGTCCTCGAGCTTCTTCTTGATCTCGTCCGCCTCGGCCTTGGAGATGCCCTTCCTTCACCGGCTTGGGGGCACCGTCCACCAGGTCCTTGGCCTCTTTCAGGCCGAGCCCGGTGATGGCGCGCACCTCCTTGATCACCTGGATCTTCTTCTCGCCGACGCTGGCCAGGATGACGTTGAACTCCGTCTTCTCCTCCGCCGCCGCTGCCGCGCCGCCGCCCGCTGCCGGGCCGCCGCCGCCACCGCCACCGGGCGCCGCCGCCGAGACCCCGTACTTCTCCTCGATCCCCTTGACGAGCTTGTTCAGATCCAAGACCGTCCAGGAATCAATGGACTCCAACACATCGTCGATCGTGACCTTTGCCATTGCAGCCTCCTTGAAAACCTCGTTCGGTATCGGAAACAGAAGCGCGTACACCTCGCGGGTGCGGCACGCCGGCGGCTACGCCGCCCCTTCTTTTTGTTGTCGGACCTGGTCGAGGACGCTGGCCAATCCCCGCAGCGGGGCCGCCAGGACCTGCACCAGCCCCTGCAGCGGCGCCTGGAAGGCGCCGGCCATCCGCGCCAGCAGCACCTCGCGCGGCGGGAGGGCGGCCAGATCGGCGATCTCGGCCGGTCCGACCACGCGACCCTCCACGATCCCGCCCTTGACGGTGAAGGTCTGCCGCCCCTTCGCCCAGGTGGTCACGGCCTTCGAGGCCGCCACCGGATCCGTCCGGCTGATGGCGATGGCCGTGGGCCCCTCCAGGTAGGCGGCCAGGCCCGCCAGGTCGGTCTCCTTGACCGCCAGCTTGGCCAGGGTGTTCTTGACGACCTTGTACTCCACCGCGCTCTTGCGGAGGAGGGTGCGAAGCTCCGTGATATCGGCCACGCTCAGGCCGCGGAAATCGGTCAGGACCGCGCCCCGGGCGTTGCCCAGTTTGTCGCGAAGCTCCGCAATGCTTGTGCCCTTCTCTTCACGCGCCACCGAAGCCTCCTCCTTAGACCTTCACCATGGCCTGCACGGCGTTGGCGTCGACCCGGACCCCCGGGCCCATGGTGGACGAGATGGACACCCCTTGAAGGTACCGCCCCTTGCTCGCAGCGGGCTTGGCCCGGAGCAGGGCGTCCAGAATGGCCAAGGCGTTGTCCGTGAGCTGCTGTGGCGTGAAGGAGGCCTTCCCGAAGGGCACATGGACGATGCCCGCCTTCTCCACGCGGAACTCGATCTTGCCCCCCTTGAACTCGCGCACCGCCTTGCCGACCTCGAAGGTGACGGTGCCGGTCTTGGGGTTGGGCATCAGGCCGCGGGGCCCCAGGACCTTGCCCAGACGACCCACCAGGCCCATCACGTCCGGAGTGGCGATGGCCCGGTCGAAGTCCAGCCAGCCCCCCTGGATCTTCTCGACAAGGTCCTCCGCCCCCACGTAATCCGCGCCCGCCTCCTGGGCCTCCTTCTCCTTCTCGCCCTTGGCGAAGACCAGGACCCGGACCTTCTTTCCGGTCCCGTGCGGAAGCACGACCGTTCCCCGGACCATCTGGTCGGCGTGCTTCGGGTCCACGCCCAGCCGCACCGCCATGTCCATGGTCTCGTCGAACTTGGCCGTTGCGTTGGCCTTGGCCACCTCGATGGCCTTGGCCAGCTCCACCCCGTCGGTGGCCCCGACGGCTTGCTTGGCCGCCTCGGCAGCCTTCACGTACCGCTTGCCGATTTTCGCCATTGCTGGCTCCCTCCTTTCCCGAGTTACGAGCGACGGCTGAGGTCGGCCGTCGTCCATCTACCCCACCCATCGAAAAATGGAAAACCCGACAATGCAAAACAGGACCACGGGATCCAACTCAGGATCGCCCCGGTCACCTGGCCCGGTGTCGCGTCGCCCGTCGTCGGTGTGCGACTGCACCGTCCGACGACTAGCCGATCACCTCGATGCCGAGGCTGCGCGCCGTGCCCTCGATGACCTTGACCGCCGCCTCCGGCGTGAAGGCGTTCAGGTCCTGCAGCTTGGTCTTCGCGATGTCCTCGACCTGTTTTCGCGTGACCTTGCCCACCTTGGTCCGATTGGGCTCCTTGGAGCCCTTGGCGATCCCCGCCGCCTGCTTCAGGAGCACCGCCGCGGGCGGCGTCTTGGTGATGAACGTGAAGGACCGATCCGCATAGATGGTGATGACCACCGGGATGATCAGCCCCTCCTGCGTCTGCGTCTGCGCGTTGAACGTCTTGCAGAACTCCATGATGTTGACGCCGTGCTGGCCGAGGGCCGGCCCCACCGGCGGCGACGGGTTCGCCTTGCCTGCCGGCACCTGGAGCTTCACCTGGGCGGTCACCTTCTTGCCAATGCGCTTGGTCATGCGCCCTCCTCAATCCTTTCCCGGATCGCGCGCAGGCCGCCCGCTGCTGCGGGCGCCCGCCCGTCGATCAGACGCGTTCGACCTGGAGAAACTCGAGGTCCACCGGCGTGGGCCGGCCGAAGATGCTCACCATGACCTTCAACCGCCCCTTGTCGGGCTTGACCTCGTCCACCACGCCGGTGAAGTTCGAGAACGGCCCGTCGATGACCCGAACGCTCTCTCCCCGGCTGAACAGAATCCGGTGCTTCGGCCGCTCGGCGCCGGTTTCGACCTGCTGCAGGATGGCCCGCACCTGGTCCTCGGGGATCGGGGTCGGCCGGACGCCCGGACCGACGAACCCGGTCACCTTGGGGGTGTTCTTGATCAGGTACCAGAGGTCATCCGACATGTCCATGCGGATGAGGACATAGCCCGGGAAGAACTTCTGCGAGGCCTCCCGCCGCTTGCCCTTCTTCAACTCCACCACGGTCTCGGTCGGGATCATCACCTGGGACACCGCGTCGCCCACCCCCAACGCCGCCACCCGCTGTTCGATGCTCTGCTTCACCTTGTTCTCGAACCCCGAGTAGGTGTGGATCACGTACCATTGGTGGTGGGGTGGCAGCGCCGCGGTCTTCGCCGTGGCCGGCCCGGTCTCAGGGGACGGCTCCGGGGGAGCCCCGGCTTCGGGTCGCGGTCCCGGTCATCTCGATTTCCGCCATGAGTCGCCTCGATCCTCGAAGACGCGATTACCTGATGACGAGCGCCAGCACTTTCTGGAGGACCAGGTCCACGAACCCCAGGAAGAAGGAGACCACGAAGCTGGCCACGATGACCACCGCCGTCGAGCCGATGATCTCGTTACGCTGGGGCCAGGTGACCTTCTTCAACTCGACCCGGACCTCTCTGAGGAACTGGACCGTGGACCCCCACAGCGTCTGTACGCGCTCCACCACTGCCGTCATGTCCTATCCCTTCGTCCGGTCCCCGGAATCGACAGCAACCGCGGCATCCGACAGCGCCCTCGGACGCGAGGCTGCCGCGCGCCGCCAGCCCTGCCCCTCTCGCGCTCCCTGTCGGTCTCGTATGGCAGGCCTGGAGGGATTCGAACCCCCAACCTTCGGATTTGGAGTCCGCCGCTCTACCGTTAGAGCTACAGGCCTATCGGGCGCCCGGCCGCCTCCGCTCGCCCCACACCGTCGCCTACTTGCTCTCCCGGTGGGGGGTGTGCTTGCGGCACCACGGGCAATACTTGGACAGCTCCACGCGGTCGGTGGTGTTCCGCTTGTTCTTGGTCGTGGAATAGTTCCGGCGCTTGCACTCGGCGCACGCCAAGGTGATGGTATCTCGCATGATCGTCTCGCTCCCGATCCGGCCCCGCGGGTCCCGGGCCCATCAGGCCCACCGCGCGCCGGAGAGGCTATAGCTGCGCCGCGCGCTCTACTCCAACACCTCGCTCACCACCCCGGCCCCCACGGTCCGGCCCCCCTCGCGGATGGCGAAGCGCAGTTCCTTCTCCATGGCGATGGGCTGGATGAGGGTGACCTCCATGGTGACGTTATCGCCGGGCATGACCATCTCGGTGCCCTGGGGGAGCTTCGCCACCCCGGTGACGTCGGTCGTCCGGAAGTAGAACTGGGGGCGGTAGCCGTCGAAGAAGGGGGTGTGGCGGCCGCCCTCTTCCTTGGTGAGGATGTAGGCCTCGGCCTTGAACTTCGTGTGGGGCGTGATGCTCCCCGGCTTGGCCACGACCTGGCCCCGCTCCACCTCTTCGCGCTTGATGCCGCGCAGGAGGACGCCGATGTTGTCGCCGGCCTGCCCCTGGTCGAGGAGCTTCCGGAACATCTCCACGCCGGTGCAGACCGTCTTCTGGGTCTCCTTGAGGCCGACGATCTCCACTTCCTCGCTGACCTTGACCACCCCGCGCTCGACGCGGCCGGTGACCACCGTCCCGCGGCCGGAGATGGTGAAGACGTCCTCCACCGGCATCAGGAAGGGCTTGTCGATCTCCCGCTTGGGGGAGGGGAAGTAGCTGTCCACGGCGTTCATGAGCTCGTAGATGCAGGCGTACTCGGGCGCCTTGGGGTCCGTGCTGGTGCTCTGGAGGGCCTTCAGGGCCGAGCCCTTCACGATGGGGATCTCGTCCCCGGGGAAGCCGTACTGCGTGAGGAGTTCCCGGACCTCCAGCTCGACCAGCTCCATGAGCTCGGGGTCGTCCACCATGTCCACCTTGTTCAGGAAGACCACCATGCCGGGGACGCCGACCTGGCGGGCCAGGAGGATGTGCTCCCGGGTCTGGGGCATGGGGCCCTCGGAGGCCGCCACCACCAGGATGGCGCCGTCCATCTGGGCCGCCCCGGTGATCATGTTCTTGATGTAGTCGGCGTGGCCCGGGCAGTCCACGTGGGCGTAGTGGCGCTTGTCCGTCTCGTACTCCACGTGGGCGATGGCGATGGTGATGCCCCGCTCCCGCTCCTCCGGCGCCTTGTCGATCTGGTCGAAGGGGACGAAGGCGATCTTCGGGTTCTTGTAGCCCAGGGCCTTCGTGATCGCCGCGGTCAGGGTGGTCTTCCCGTGGTCGATGTGGCCGATGGTCCCGACGTTCATGTGCTCTTTCGTCCGCTCGAACTTGGCTTTGGCCATGTGCCTGTCTCCCTGCAGGGGCGTCCGCTCAGTGCGGATCGGAAGGTTCTGGAGCCCACGACCAGGATCGAACTGGTGACCTCGTCCTTACCAAGGACGCGCTCTGCCAACTGAGCTACGTGGGCCCGACTCAGTAGCCCCGACTCACGAAATCCCCGACGGCCCGCTCGAACGTTGCGAGATCCGTCTGGAAGGTCCCTTGAAATGCCTCCGCGAACGGCGTGCCCTCTCCGAGACGCTGGAGAAGGAGCCGTATCGTCGCCATGCCGTAGCGTTCGATCAGATACTCGACCGCGACCGACCCCATGACGTACGGCGACCCCTGGAGCGAATCCAGCCTGGCCGGCGCGGACCCGCCGACGCGCCTCCTCCTTGTATTGCGGCGCCCGCCGCTGCTCCATGTGGACCGCCAACCCTTCGTGCACCCACCGCGGCGGATTGTTGCCGCGGGTGACGGCGTAGATCAGCGCGTGGGTGTACTCGTGGGTGACCAGCGGACGCCAACCGCGAATCGCCCGGCTTCAGGCCCCGCAAGGCGATCCGGATCTTTCCGTCCAACCGGTGATAGAAACCGCCGACCTCGCGTCGAGCACTCCGGTCGCTGGCGCGAAGTCCACATCGGAGTAAAAGATGACCGGAACCGCGGCGCTCGGGATACGCCCCCAGGACGTACCCCACCTCGAGGTACGCGCTGCTCCAGAAGCCGGACGAACTCTTGCCCGAGATCCTCTTGCCGTCGCCCCTCGTACACAACCGCGAAGTGCTGACTCTCTTTCGCGCGATACGAGCTCTGGATATCCGCCTCGCGCCGCACGCGAGCGATCCGCTCGCGCAATGCGCCATCGTCGGACCGGGTCGCCGCAACGCGCTCCCATTCCGAGAGCGCGGCGGGGAGATCGCCCAGGTTGTAGTACGCCTGGCCCAACCGGACCCGAGTCTCCCCGTCCTCAGGCTTGAGCTCCACCGCGCGACGAAACGCCTCGACCGCTTCCCGCGGGTCCCGCTGCCGGAGTTGCAAGCTCGCCGAGACCCACCCAGGCGGCCACCTCTCCCGGATCGGCGTCCAGCGCGGCTCGGTATTGGACCTCCGCCTCCGAGAGACGTCCGGCTTGGGTCAAGCGGTGCGCCACCACCGTGCGTACTCTGGCCAGGTTTCCCCGGATCGCCGCGTCACGCGGGTCCAGAGTCGCCGCCCGCGTCAGGAGTTCAAGCGCCGCCTCGGGGTTTCCCCGTCGGACCTCGGCGACTGCCGCCTCGTTCAGCCGGTACGCATCCGGGTGCGTCGCCTGCGCCGGAACGACGAACCATCCGGAGAGGAGCACGCCAACGAGAATCCGGCGGGACCACACCCGAACGCACTGCACAACGAAGGAACCGCCCACGCGGTCCGCTGGCCGGAAGTCCTGGCTGTCGCTGCAGGGGAACGCTTGGAGCGGGAAACGGGATTCGAACCCGCGACCCCGAGCTTGGAAGGCTCGCGCTCTAGCCAGCTGAGCTATTCCCGCCTGCCGGTTACTCTTCACGCGTTGGCACTCAAGACGACACGTGCCACGCTGCATTGGGCGCCCGTCTGCCCCGAAACCCGGCCGTCGCGTCCCACCGCTCCCGTCAGTAATCCATGGTGGGGAGAGGAGGATTCGAACCTCCGAAGGCATGAGCCAACAGATTTACAGTCTGCCCCCTTTGGCCGCTTGGGTATCTCCCCAGATTCCGAGGCGTGCCGCCCGACGTGCGCGCTCCTCGAGCGAAGCTCGGTACGGTGGAGCTGGCGGAGGGAATCGAACCCCCGACCCGCTGATTACAAATCAGCCGCTCTACCTGCTGAGCTACGCCAGCAGACAAAGTCCTAGTATATTCAAAGGGCTTCCTCTTGGCAAATCTTTTCTTCGGACATCCCGAAAAGGTAGGCGAATCCACCCCCCTTCCGGTGAAGGGAGTGCATTCTATCCCCATGACTGAACCCCTGTCAACCCCGACGCGCATCTGGCCAAAAAAGGGCTCGGTCGCCCTCGGGTGCGACCACGGAGACGAAGGTCGCCTGGACGAAAGGCGTGGGCCATGGCCGCCCTACGCTTGATCCGATGTCATGTAGCGCTGCCGATCGGTCTGCGCTCGACGTCCAGCACCGTGATTTCCGGAGGGGATAGAAACCGCATGCGGGGGCCCCAGGTGCCGGTCCCCCGACTGACGTAGAGCGCACCGTCCGCTCCGTGGCGGTGAAGACCCGCCAGGAAAGGATACGCGAGGCGAACCAGAAACTGGAAAGGAAAGAGCTGTCCGCGATGCGTATGCCCGGAGAGTTGCAGATCGATCTGCGGGAGCGCCCTGGAGTCGCGCACCGGCCGATGCTTGAGGAGGAGCGTGAAGAGTGGGGAGGCCCCGGCGCCCAGAATCTCCTCCTCCGAGCGACCGGGAGCCAGGCCCATCGCCTCCGCAGTTGGGTCGTCGACACCGGCGATGCGCAGAATGTTCCCCACCACGACCGCCTCGCCCCGGAGGGGCGTGAAACCCGCCCGCCGCGTGAAGTCGAGCGACGCGTCGATCCCCGCGTAGAACTCATGATTCCCGGTGACCGAAAATTTCCCGAGGGGGGCAGAAATCTGTCGGAAGATCTCCGAGAGTCCGTCCAGGTGGTTGGGGCGCGCGTCCACCAGGTCGCCGGTGGAGACCACCAGGTCCGGTTGGACGGACCGAACCAGGTCGGCGATGGCGATCGCTTGCCGGCGTCGGACCATCAGCCCCAGGTGGACATCGGAGATCTGCGCGATCCGGAGCCGCGACACCGACGCGGGAAGCTTGTCCGTGAGGATCCGGACGTGTTCGACCTGGACCCGAGACGCCTCGACCGAAGCGTAGACGCATAGCCCCGCGGAGAGTCCGACCAGGACAAGGCACGTGATCTTGCCGTGCCGGATGAGCGGATTCGGGCCTCGTCCGACCGCCGAAGTCAGCAGCCTCGCGCCAAGATTGACCGCATCCATGGCGAGATTCAACCAGGTGAAAAAGAAGAGCAGCCCCATCCAGGTATAACCGGTCCAGGAGGCCACCCGGGCAGCCAACCCCATCTCGTGAATCCCCAGGACGTGGACGAGGACCGGCCCGGCGCACAGCACGCCGAGGACGGGGATGACGGCGACCGATCCTCTCCACCCGAACCCGAAGGCGGTTTGCACCTTCGCGAGCGCGTAGAGGTGGGCGCTACCGTAGATCAGGAAGAAGACCAGCAGGAACAGCGGCACCGCCATGACCTCCGGGCATCCACGCGTTCATCGGGAAGAGTCAGAGCCCCGATCCGGGACGGGGTCCCGGAGAATCGTCGGTCGTTTGAACCAGACGCGCGAAAGGGCCGTCAGGGTAACGAGCGCAGGAAGGCAATCACGGCATCGGCATCGTCCCGGCTCAGCCGAAACGGCGGCATGGGGGCTTTCGGCGTGTAGCCGGTAAGCCGGCGGCCGGTCGTAAGCAGCGCGACGGCGTCGTGGTTGGTCCACCCTGGCAGCCCGGCGATGGCGGGCGCCGCGAACGCCCAGCCCTGGTGGGGGAACGGCGACCGCACCGGGATCGGCGCACCCTTGAGCAGGCGCGTCCGATCGACCTCCCCCTTGGCATCGCGCGGCGTGTGGCACTGGACACACATGGCGACGTGGCTCACCAGGTAATCGCCGCGCGCAATGTGCTCCCCCGCCACTGCGGCCGGAGCGAACGATATCAGAACGCAGAGCACCAACCCCGAAACGGACAAAGAACCGAACACGACACCCCCCTTTGACAGAAGAGGATCCGCACAGGCCGAGCGCAGATACGGGTCGTCCTGTCTGAGATCGCACCGCATCAGCCGCCCTGCGTCCCCGACTCGCGTGCCTTCTTCTGCACCTCGTGTCCCTCGAGCATCAGCCTGTAGGCCGCGTAATACTCGTAGATGTTTCGCACGTCGGTCGTGGTCTCGATGCCGCCCTTCTCGGCCTTGATCGTCCCGCCGGTGCGCGGGTTCCGCCCGGTCCACGCGCCACGCTTGCGGGTGGCGAAGATTTGGTCCGTGACAGGCGAAACGCCCAAGGCGCCCGACGCGATGCGCGCAAGGAGTGGTGGCTCACACCACGCGGTTCCGCAGCACGCCGATGCCGGAGATCTCCACCTCCACCGTATCGCCTCGCTGGATCGGCCCGATATCCGGGGTTCCGGTCATGATGACGTCGCCCGGCGCGAGCGTCATGATTCCCGAGATGTAACTGACCAACTCCACGCAGTTGTAGTACTTCGCCGCGGAGAACCCGTGCGCCAACACCTTGTCGTTTACGCGACACGTGATCGCGGTCCCTTCCGGATCCAGGTCGGTGACAATGGTGGGGCCGAGCGGGCAGAAGGTGTCGAAGCTCTTCCCCTCGAAGGTGGCGTTGTCGCGGAGCACCAGATCATAGGCAGTCACGTCGTTGCCGCAGGTATACCCGAGGATGTACTTGGGGGCATCCTCGATCCGGACATTTCGGGCCGGTCTCCCGATCACCACCACCAACTCGGCCTCGAAGATCACCCGCTGGGAGAGCGCTGGGTAGACGATGTCGGCCTGATGTCCGATGACCGCACTGGGCGGCTTGTAAAAGAGAATCGGCCGGGGGGACTTCGCGGGGCTCTCGCCCCATGGGAAGTTCTTGCCCGCGCAGATGATCTTGGCGGGCTCGCAGGGGGCAAGCACTTTCAGTTGATGCACGGGGCCGACAGCCGCCCCTCGCGTGGGGGGTCCCGCGAACGGCGATCCGGCTGCCCGGAAGACCGTCTCCCCCTCGACGAGCCCGTATTGCGCTCGCCCCGCCTCTTCAAACCGAATGATCTTCATACGGGATCCTCCGGAAATCTGGATTGACCATTCGCCGCACCGTCCCAGGCGCGTTCGCGCGGCTCGACCTCTTTGAGGTCACGGTCGGAGCGGACCCTTCGAGGCGGGGTCCTGGCGGGGCGTCCGGCTCCGCTGCCGGGCCACCTCGAACAGGCACACGGCGGCGGCAGCCGAGGCATTCAGGGACGCGACTCGGCCACGGGAGGGAATGTGCACAATAAGGTCGCAGCGGCTCTTGGTGAGCTGGCGGAGGCCTTGCTCCTCCCCCCCGATCACCAGAGCCAGAGGATCGGTCAAATCCGACGCGAACAGGCTGTGCCCCCCGCTGGCGTCTGTTCCCATCACCCAGAACCCGTGCGACTTGACCGTTTCGAGGAAGGCCGCCAGGTTGGTCACCCGGGCGATCGGCAGGTGTTCCGTGGCCCCGGCCGACGCCCGGACGGCGGCGGAGCTCACACCGGCCGCCCGATCCTTGGGGATCACGCAGCCGTGGACGCCCGCGGCCTCTGCGCTCCGCACGATGGCCCCCAGGTTCTGGGGGTCTTGAATCCCATCCAGAACGAGGAGGAACCCCGGCTCGGGTCCCGCGGACGCACGAGCCACCAGCGTCTCTGGCTCGGCGTAGGGGAACGGTCCCACCTCCAGGAGAACGCCCTGGTGGGTCGCGCCGCGGACCACCCGATCCAGATCGTCGCGAGTCCGTGTCTCGACCGGAACCTTTTGCCGCCGGGCCAAGTCAAGAATGGCCTCGACCGTCGCCCCGCCCTCCTGGCGCGCCAGGGTCAGGCGACGGACCGTCCGCTTGCCGGCCCGCAGGACCTCCAGCGTGGCGTGCGGACCGATCACGACGTCCGCGTCCGGCGAGGTCCCCCGTGCCCGGTACCCCTTCATTCTTTGGTCACGCTCACGGCGACGGCCGGCAAGCCGCGGTCCGCCGGAAACTCCGAGGTGGCGTGGCAGGCCCGCCGCGTGTCGTCCACGCGGATGCCGGCGGCGACCAGCGCCCGGCGAATGCCGTCCGCTTCCGCCCACGCCCGCTGCTTCCGCGCCGCCTCGCGCAGCGCCAAGAGCTCCCGCACGACGGCGGTGAGTTCTGCGCCGCGCTCCGCCGGATAGGGCGGCGGGGCGGCGAGCAGCCGCGTGAGCTCTCCGACCGCCTCGTCGGCCGACCGGGTGAGCGTCACGGCACTGGCCGCGGACACAGCCGCTGTGGCGCCCCACAAATCCAGGGCGAGGACGGAGCCGAGCCGTGTCAGGAGCGCGGCGGTCTCTTCCAGGGCGGCGACGGCCGATGGCGGCGGCTCGCCCGCACCCCGGACCTCCTGCACCATCCGGTTCCCTTCCCGCACCAGGTCGAACAGGACCCCGGTGGCCCGGGCCGTGTTGAAGTCGTCGTCCATGGCCGCCCGGAACGACTCCTCGGCGGGATGCGCGGTCGGTGCGCTGGCCGCTGCCCCTCCCGCCCGGCCCGTCTCGGCCCGCAGGAACTCCACCGCCCGCAGGAACTCCTGGAAGCCCTGAAGCGCCTTCCCCTTCTCCGCCACCGCGGTCTCGGTGTAATCCAGCGGTCCGCGGTAGTTGGTCGAGACGAGCAGGAGCTTGAGCGCGTCGGCGGGGAAGCGCCGCAGGGCATCCCGGATCGTGACGAAGTTCCCCAGCGACTTGGCCATCTTCTCACCGCCCACCGTCACGAAGCCGTTGTGCAGCCAGTAGCGGGCGAACGGCCGGCCCGATGCCCCTTCCGACTGGGCGATCTCGTTCTCGTGGTGAGGAAAGATCAGGTCCTCGCCGCCGGCGTGAATGTCGAAGGTGTCACCCAGGTACTTGGCGGACATGGCCGAGCACTCGATGTGCCAGCCTGGCCGGCCCGGGCCCCAGGGGCTGTCCCAGGTCGGCTCCCCAGGACGCGAGGCCTTCCAGAGGGCGAAGTCCAGCGGGTCCCGCTTCCGCTCGTCCACCTCGATCCGGGCCCCTGCCTGGAGGTCGTCCGGGCTCCGGTGCGAGAGCTTCCCGTACCCCTGAAAGCCGCGAACCGCGAAGTAGACGTCGCCGTCCATGGCGTACGCCAGACCGCGCTCCACCAGGCGGCCGATGATCGCGAGCATCTCCGGGATGTGGTCGGTCGCCTTGGGCTCCACGTCCGCCCGCCGGATTCCCAGGGCGTCCATGTCGGCGTGGAAAGCCGCGATGAACTCGCGGGCCAGCGCGTCCCAGGCCACGTTCCGCTCTCGCGCCCGGTCGATGATCTTGTCGTCCACGTCGGTGAAGTTCCGGACGAACGTGACGCGGTAGCCCAGGTACTCCAGATACCGCCGCGACGACCTCGAAGGCCAACGCCGAACGGGCGTGGCCGATATGGCAGAGGTCGTAGACCGTGACGCCGCAGACGTACATCCGCACCTGTCCCGGCACCAGCGGCTCGAACGGCTCCAGTGTTCGCGTCAGCGTGTTGTACACTCGTAGCGCCATGCTGTCCCGCCTCTGACTCTTTGAGGACTCCGATGTCGATTCGTCAATTCGTCGATTCGTCGCGTAGTCAATTGGTCAATTCGGAAAAGACCAATCGGCAAGTCGACACATCGACGCGTCGCCCCATGCACTCCGTCGGGTCACAGGTGGCGCGAAGCCCGGCGCCGGAGCACCGAGGCGGTCGCAAAGGTCGCGATCCCCTCTCCCGCCCCCAGCATCCCCAATCCCTTTGCCGTGGTCCCCTTGACGTTCACCCGCGTCCGCGGAGATACCCAGCACCTTCGCCAGCGTCGCCCGCATGGCCGGAATGAAGGGACCGATCTTGGGCGCCTCGGCCACCACCGTCGCGTCCACGTTGTTCGCCCGGTATCCCTCGACCGCGAAGCAGGCCGACGACCCGCTCCAGCAGGAGGAGGCTGGAGATCCCCATGTTCTCCGGTCGACCCACCCCGAAGTGCGTGCCGATATCGCCCAGCCCGGCCGCGCCCAGCAGCGCGTCCAGGATGGCGTGCGTGAGGACGTCCGCGTCCGAATCCCCCTCCAGCCCGCGCTCGAACGGGATCGCCACTCCACCCAGGATCAGCGGCCGGCCCGACACCAGCCGATGCATGTCGAAGCCCACACCTACCCGGATCATACGCCACCCGTCGGAGCGCATCCCCATGACCGACGAAGGACTGCCGTACACCCCCTCCGCATTGGAACGTGGTCAGGTGTCATGGGTCGCCCGTCCCCGCAGGATCTGCTCTGCCCGCACCAGGTCGGCCGTCGTCGTGATCTTGAGATTCTCCGCCGAACCCGGCACCAGCCGCACCCGGATGACCGAGCCGCTCCACCAGGGCGCTGTCGTCGGTCCCCCGGAACCCGTCCGCCAGCGCCCGTGCGTGGGCCTCGCGCAACCACCCCGCCCGGAAGACCTGCGGTGTCTGCGCAGCCCACAGTCGGCCCGCGCGGCGGCGTCTCCACCACCCGGCCGTCGGCGTCGGCCATCTTGATCGTGTCCGTCACCGGGACCGCGACCACCGCCGCGCCCTCCGTCGCGGCAACCTGGACGGCGGCCCGGACGATCTCGGGCGTGACCAGGGGGCGGGCCCCGTCGTGCACCAGGACCAGATCGGTCTCGGCGGGCCCGCGGCCAGTCCGGCGGACACCGACGCCTGCCGATCCGCCCCGCCCGGTACCAGCCGGTCCACGGTGAGACCGCACGGCTCCAGGATCTCGGTCCGGCAGCGGGTCTCCTGGCCGGGCGGGCACCACCAGGATCGAGGCAATCCACCCGCCCGGAGGCCGCCAGCGCCCTGAGCGTCCAGGCCGAGCAGCGGCAGCCCGCAGAGCGGCAGGTACTGCTTGGGAACGGCCCCGCCGAAACGGCGTCCCCGCCCCGGCCGCGGGCACGATCGCCGTCACGTGCATCTCAGCCCCCAAAAGGAAATTCCCAATTCCCCATGCCCACATCCCAAGCCGGGTGGCTCCGCCACCCCCGGTGTGGACATTGGCAATTGGGAATTGGGAATGGTCGAGGTCAGGCCGCCTCCGCCTCTTCCTTCAGGCGCGAGAAGATCATGCGCCCGGCGGTGGTCTGCAGGACCGAGGTCACGCACACGTCGATGGTCTGGCCGATGTGCCGGCGCCCGTTGTCCACCACCACCATCGTCCCGTCATCCAGGTAGGCGATCCCCTGGTTGTACTCCTTGCCCTCTTTCAGGACGTAGACCCGCATGTCCTCGCCCGGCAGGACCACCGGGCGCAGCGCGTTGGTCAGCTCGTTGATGTTCAGGACCCCGACCCCGTGCAGCTCCGCCACCTTGTTCAGGTTGAAATCGTTGGTCACGATCTTGGCGTGCAGCACCTTGGCCATCGCCACCAGCTTGTTGTCCACCTCCCGGATCTCGGGGAACTCCATGTCGCTGATCTCGACCCGGATGTCCACCTTCTTCTGGATCTTCTGCAGGATGTCCAGGCCGCGCCGGCCCCGGTTCCGCTTGAGCGGATCGGAGGAGTCGGCGATGTGCTGCAGCTCCCGCAGGATGAACTGGGGGATGACCAGCGTCCCCTCCAGGAAGCCGGTCTCCGTGATGTCCGCGATCCGGCCGTCGATGATCACCGACGTGTCCAGCAGCTTGTAGCTTTCGGCGCGGGGCTGTTCCTTCAGGAGGCGGATGAATCCGGCCACGCTGAACTCGTCCGCCCTTGTCCAGGGCGACCAGGACGCCGAGGTACCCGCCGCCCAGCAGACAGAGGGTCTGGGCGAGGAGACCGATCTCGGGCGGGAAGCCGACGAAGCAGGTTGGCGATGGGGCGGACAGCAGCCCGCCCGACCAGCAGACCGACGATCAACCCCGCCAGCGCCTGGAGGATGGCCCGGCCCGGAGCGCGGCGGAGCTGCTGCTCCACCAGCGACCAGGATCAAGCCGAAGGCCAAGCCGGCCAGCGCCGCCCACGATCGACCACCACGGTCCCCGGAGTGGCGCAAGGTCACGCCCACCAGACCAGCCGCACCGCACAAGGCCACGACCAGGATGCGCAGCACCGGTTCCGACACGCGGAGTCCCCTCCTCCCAAGTCGGGAGGTCTCAGGCCTTGGCGATGGTCCGATCCACCATGGAGCGCGCGTCCCCCTCTTTGATCCCCACGGCGTGGGAGATCTCGCTCACCAGGAGCTGGCGGACGGTCTCCAGCATCTTCTTTTCGCCGAACGACAGGTTGCGCTCTTTCTGCAGCAGCACCAGCTTGCGGAGGACCGTGGCCACCTCGTAGAGCGACCCGGTCTTGATCCGTTCCAGGTTGTCCTTGAACCGGCGGTTCCAGTTGGGGCAGATCTCCACGTCCTTCTTGCGGAGGATCTCCATCACCTTGCGGACTTCCTTCGGACCGATCAGCTGGCGCAGGCCGACACGCTCGGCGTTTCCGGTGGGCACCATGATGCGTCATGTCGTTGCCCAGGATGCGCAAGATGTAATAGGACTGGCGACTCCCGGAAACCTCCTTCTGCTCGATGGCCTCGATCCGCCCCACGCCGTGCGTTGGATACACGACCTTCTGGCCAACCTGGAACATCGCTGTTCCCCTTTTCTGGACGGGAGTTTTCGGTGAATTAAACCATACTCCGCGCATGCAGTCAAACCGGATTTCGCCCCGCCGCGCGCCTGGCAGGGAAGAGATCCGCCAAGGCGCCCACGTGGCTCAGGCCCATGACCTCCAGCGGTGGGGCTGCCGGGCAGGGTTTCCACCGAGGCCCGCGGGAGGATCGCCCGGGTGAACCCGAGGCGGGCGAGCTCCTGCAGCCGCTTCTCCGCCTGCGGCACGCCCCGCACCTCGCCGCCCAGCCCGACCTCGCCGAAGAACGCCCAGGTAGGTTCGACCGGCGCGTTTCGGACGCTGGACAGCACCGCCGCCATCACCCCGAGATCCGCCGCCGGCTCCCGGACCTCGAGCCCGCCGACCACGTTCAGAAAGACATCGGCGTCCCCGAGCCGGACGCCGAGCCGCTTCTCCAGCACGGCCAGGAGCATCGCCACCCGCTGGGTATCGAGCCCGTTGGCCACCCGGCGCGGGACGGCCGCGCCCGTCGGGGTGACCAGCGCCTGGAGTTCCAACAGGATGGGGCGCGTCCCCTCCAGGGTCGCCACCACGATGCATCCCGTGGCCTGCGGCGGCCGCTCCGCCAGGAAGAGCGCCGACGGGTTGTCGACCGGGGCCAGGCCATCCGCGCGCATCTCGAAGACCCCGATCTCGTCGGTCGGGCCGAATCGGTTCTTGGTCGCCCGCAGGATCCGGTGGCTGTGCTGGCGGTCCCCCTCGAAATAGACCACCGTGTCCACGAGATGCTCCAGGGCCCGAGGGCCCGCCAGGCTTCCCTCCTTGGTCACGTGGCCGATCAGCCAGACGCTGATCTCGTCGCGCTTGGCCACCTCGGTAAGGCGGCCGGCCACCTCGCGCACCTGGCTCAGGCTGCCCGCGGCGGACTCGAGGGCGTGGCTCCAGACGGTCTGGATCGAGTCCACGATGACCAGCGCGGGCTTCAGCCCCGCGATCTGCTCCAGCACCGCCTCCAGCGACGTCTCGGCGGCCAGGTAGAGGCCGGGGGCGTCTGCCCCGAGCCGGCGGCCGCGCTCGCTCACCTGCGCCAGGGACTCCTCCCCGGAGACGTAGAGGACCGCGAGTTCCCGGCGGGCCAGAGCGCCCGCCGCCTGGAGCACCAGCGTGGATTTCCCGACGCCCGGATCCCCGCCGACCAGGACCACGCCGCCCGGGACCAGTCCCCCGCCCAGCACCCGATCCAACTCGCCGATGCCGGTCGGCACCCGCCGATGGGCGATCCCGGGGACGTCGGACAGGAGCACCGGCGGGGCCGCGCCCGGCGCCGCCCGGTCGCGCCCCCGCCCCGGACCGGCCGCCGGGGCTGCCGACCTCGGTCAGGCTTCCCCACGCCCCGCAGTCCGGACAGCGTCCCAGCCAGCGCGGCGCCTGGTAGCCGCACTGCTGGCACTCGAAATGGCTGCGCCTCGCGCCCATGCGCGCACTCGCTAGAACGCGCCCAGCGCCTGGATGCCGATCCCGATGATGCTGAGCGGCCCCTGCTCGCGGAGCTGGTCGGCGGCCTTCCCCACCTTCTTCAGGCTGTCCTTGGTCGTGAAGTAGAGCGAGTCGTCGTTGAGCAGCTTGCCCAGGGTCCCCTCGCCGCGCTCCACCTTCTTCATGATGACGTTCAGGCTGGCCACGGCCCCCTTCATGTCCGTGTAGAGGGAGTCGTCGTTGAGGAGGCGTCCCAGCGTGCCCTTCCCCTCGGTGATCCGCTTGGACATGAGCTGGATGCCGCCCAGCGCCTCGCGCGCCTGGGTGAGCGTGTTCTTGCGCCTCCTTGTAGAGGGCCTCATCCTTCACCAGCTTCCCCAGGGTCCCCTTGCCGCTCTCGACGTCCTTGGACATGCGCGCTCAGGCCCTGGGAGGCGACCTTCAGGTCCGCCGTGAGCGACCGCAGGTCCTTGTACAGGGCGTCATCGTTCACCAGCTTGCCCAGCGTGCCCTCGCCGCGCGCGAGTCTGCTGGCTGAGCTTGTTCATGTTGCTGGCGATCCCCTGGATCTCCCGGTAGAGGTCGTCGTTGGCAATCAGCTTGCCCAGCGTCCCCTGGCCCCGTCTCGATCTGCTTGGCGATCTTGTCCATGCTCTGGAAGGCGCTGGTGATCGGCTCGAAGCTCTTCCCCATTCCTTCGTTCAGCTGCTTGGCCAGCGTCTGCACGTCCCCGGCGGCGTCGTTCAGTCGGGCCAGCATGGTATTCAGGTCCGGCGGCTCGGCGCTTTGCAGGACGCTGCCGGGCGGCGCCAGCTGCGCCACCGGCGAGCCGAAGGTGAGGTCCACGAAGTTGGTCCCCAGCAGGCTGGTCAACTTGATGGTCGCGATGGAGTCGGTCTTGACCGGCGTCCCGGGCTTGACCCGAACCGTGACCTCCACGCGCGCGCCGATGACCCGGATGTCCCGCACGCTTCCCACGTCAACGCCGGCCAGGCGCACCGGGTCACCCAGCTTCAGGCTGGGGATGGACTTGAACGAGGTCTTGTATTCCACCATCCGGGCGAAGATCGTCTCCTTCCCCAGCACCTCGAAGAGCGCGATCAGGATGAAGAAGGCGACGACCAGGAACAACCCAACCCGCACCTCTCGCGACATCGCCATCGGTATACCCCTCCTTCCGGGGCCCTCAGCGGCCCGGGACCTTCATCTGCGTGCTGAGGAACGCCCGCACGACCGGATTGGTGGTCGCCCAGATCTGGGCCGGCGTACCGACTTCGATCAGCCGCCCCTCGTGGATCATGCCCATGCGATCGGCCACGGCCGCCGCCAGGTTCAGATCGTGGGTCACCACGATGGCCGTGATCCGGAGTCGCTTCAGGTCGGCGATGACGGTGCCGATCTGCTCGGTGAGGACCGGATCCAGGCCGGCCGTCGGCTCGTCGTACAGGATGAGGTGCGGGTTGACCGCCAGGGCGCGAGCGATGGACACCCGCTTCTTCATGCCGCCGGACAGCTCCGCCGGCCTGGCCCGTTCCGTGCCGGCCAGGCCCACCAGCGCCAGCTTCTCCGCCACGATCCGCGCGATCTCGGGCGCCCCGCAGACCCGGTGCTCCTTCAGCCAGAGGCCGACGTTCTCCCCCACCGACAGGGAGTTGAAGAGGGCCGAGGACTGGAACACCATGGCCATGCGGAACCGCCTGGGCCCGCCGCTCGCTTGCAGTTCCTCGCCGTCCACCAGGATCCGGCCCGAGTCGGGGACGAGCAGGCCGGTGATGTGCTTCAGGAGGACCGACTTCCCGCAGCCCGAGGGGCCGAAGATCACGAAGGTCTCGCCCGGCTCGACGGTGAGGGTCAGATCGCGGAGAACGTGCTTCGGCCCGAAGAACTTGTTGAGCCCCTGCACCTCCACGCGGACGCCGGGGACCGCCCGCGTCGCGGTCGACGCCTCGCGGCCATCCGGATCGTCGGTCGTGCCCAGGAATCGGAACCAAGCGCTCATGGCCGTCACATCAGGCATGCGGGTGATGAGGTAGTTCAGGACGAAGATGAACATGAACGAGAGCACCACCGCCCGGGTCACCGCCCGGCCGATCTCCTCCGGCCCGCCCGTGGTCCGGAGACCCACGTAGCAGCAGGTGATGGCACACCGCCACGCCGAAGACCACCGACTTGAGGAGGCTGTCCATCACGTCCGAGAACTTGACGATCTCCTGGAAGTTCAGCCGAAAGAGCCGGACGCTCACGTCGATCTTGGGATTGACCGCCGACACGATGGCTCCGCCCACCAGACCGATGACGTTCACGTACATGCACAGCGCCGGCACGGCGATGAGCGCGGCGACCAGCCGCGGCATGACCAGGTAGCGCACCGGGTTGATGTTCAGCGTCTTGAGGGCGTCGATCTCCTCGTACACGTTCATGGCGCCCACCTCGGCGGCGATGGCGGACCCCACCCGCCCGGCCACCAGGAGGGCCGTCATGACCGGCCCCAGCTCCTTCACCATGCTGAGCCCGACGATGCTGCCGATGTTGCCCTCCAGTCCGAACTGGGCCAGCCGCGACCCGGTCTGGAGCGCCAGCACGCCCCCGATGAAGACCGCCATGAGCGAGGCGATGGGCAGCGTGGCGTTGCCGAACTCCAGCAAGTGGCTCAGGATCTTGTCGGCATTCCGGGGGGCCGCCTTGGACCAGTAGAGGGCCTGGACCAAGAAGAGCCGCTCCTTCGCCGAGGTCCTGCAGCATGTGCCGGATGCGTTCGCGCAGGTTGTTCACCGGTTCCCTCCTGCCGGTCGAGGGCCGCCACCGGCTGGGGCGGATCGGCCCAGGTCATCTCGAATCCGGTCCCCAGGCGCACGGAGCGCGCGCCGGGTCGCACCTCATACTGGACGAGACCGCCCAGGAACGAAGTGCGCGCCCCCTCACCCGTCTCCCGGTAGGCGAAGAGCGGACCCAGGACCTCGATCGAGCGCCCGGTCTGCGTCTCCTCGTGGCGCAGGAAGTTCCAGAGGAAGGAGTGCACCGACTCCCCGGCGGGGTTCGCGCCGGTAGGTGTACAGCGACCAGAGTGGGGAGTAATTGCGCTCGATCCATTCGTTCCCCGGCATGAAGAGCCTCCAGCAGCGCCAGGCTCTGGAAGAGCACCGCCCCCTCCCGGTCCCGCTCGTAGCGGACGAACGGCCAGGCGTCGATCCGGCGGGTCGAGCCGTCCCGCCCGTCCTCTCGCGCATCCGAGTAGAGATACCAGAGGATCCGGTCGCGCTCCTTGCGGCTCCCGATGACCTCTTCCGTCTGCCGGATGAACAGCGGGAACAGGACGGCGAAGTCCTCGTACCGGATCTCCCGGAACAGGAACTGGTCGCGCAGGACCTTGCGGTCGTGCATGTACAGCGGGAAGAGGCGCAGTGCCTGTCGATTCTCCCCGCGGGCGATCTTGATGAAGGGCCACGCCACGTCCCACTGCTCGAAATCCTGCTCGCGATCGTCGGTGTAGATGAAGAGCGGCCAGAGCACCGTCGTCTGGTCCCGCGTCGCAGACCGTCGCGCCGACGTAGAACGGCAGGACGGTCACGACCGTCTCCGGATCGTCCCCGTCCAGGCCGGTCCGCTGGTACAGGAAGAGCGGCCAGAGGGCGAAATACTTCTCGAATACCCCGTCCTTCACCTCCTGCCCGTACAGCGGGATGAATCGGAATCCGCGGTGGTTCTCCTCGGGGTTCACACCCCGGGTCGTGGAGATGAGCGGCCAGGGGAAATAGTGGGTCTCCGCCCCCGAGCGGACGATCCGGGCGTACAGGGGAAACATCACCCACTCGAACTCCTCCCAGAAGAGCCGATCGTACACCTTCCCCCAGAACGGCATGATCCCGAGGTACGTCTCTCCGTTCTCGCGGACCCCGCTGAAATAGAACGGGAAGAAGTCGGCGTGCTCCTCGCGCCCGGCCTGCGGGCTGCCCTCCCCGCGCGCGTTCAGGAGCCGCAGGAACTGGAAATCCCAGTCGGCCTCCTTCCGACGGTAGGTCACGAGCGGGTAGAGCAACTCCCACTCCGAGGTGCTGCGCCGCCTTCTCCCCGCGCCAGAAGAACAGCGGACGGATCGCGAACTCCTCGACATCGCCGTCCAACGAGCGGCTGGAATGCACGAGGGGCCCCACGCCCCGTGCGGACCCGGGCTTTCTCCAGCGGGTCCACGCGATCGTCGAACAGCGGCCAGAGATTCAGGGTCGGCGGGGCGTCCTCGGCGCGGCCCCTCGCCGGGAGTCCGCAGAATCCCGCACACCGCGAGCGCGATGACGATCGCCCAGCACCCGCAGCGCCGCGCCGCGCCGATCCCACCCGCGTGCGAGGTCGTCACCGCATCCTCGCGGGCGCATCAAAAGTCCCGCTGCCGTTCCTGCTCCTCGAACCGGGTGTACTCCCGCAGGAAGGCCAGACTACACGGTCCCGGTGGGGCCGTTGCGCTGCTTGCCGATGATCACCTCGGTGGTGTTGTCCTCGGGCTCGTCCGGCTCGTCGTCCTTGCGGACGCGATAGAAGGCGGGGCGGTAGAGGAACGTCACCACGTCGGCGTCCTGCTCGATGGCGCCGGACTCGCGCAGGTCCGAGAGCTGCGGGCGCGGGGGCTGGCGCGACTCCACCGCCCGGGAGAGCTGGGAGAGGGCCATCACGGGCACGTTCAGCTCCTTGGCCATGGCCTTCAGCGAGCGGGAGATCTCCGAGATCTCCTGCTGCCGGCTCTCCGCCCGCCCTCGGCCCGAGATCAGCTGCAGGTAGTCGATGATCACCAGGCCCAGCCCCTGCTCGGCCTTCAGGCGGCGCGCCTTGGCCCGCATCTCCAAGAGGGAGATGCCCGGGCGTGTCGTCGATGAAGATGGGGGATTCGGACAGGATCCCGGCGCCGGTGGTCAGCTTCGGCCAGTCCGAGTCGGAGAGGTACCCGGTGCGCAGCTTGTGGGAGTCCACCTTGGCCACGGAGCAGAGCATGCGCTGGACCAGCTGCTCCTTGGACATCTCCAGGCTGAAGATGGCGACCGGGATGTGCTCCTGGACGGCGGCGTGCTGGGCGATGTTCAGGCAGAAGCTGGTCTTGCCCATGGAGGGACGGCCCGCCACCACGATGAGGTCCGACGGCTGCAGCCCGGCCGTCATCTCGTCGAACTTGCGGAAGCCGGTGGGAACGCCGGTGACGTGGCTCTTGCGCTCGTAGAGCGTCTCGATGAGCTGGAAGGTGCCCTTGAGGATGTTCTTCACCGGGACGAAGGAGCGGCTGATCTTCTCCTGCGAGATCTCGAAGATCTGCTGCTCGGCCCAGTCCAGGACCTCGTCCACGTCCTCGGTGTCGGCGTAGGCCCGGCCCACGACGGCCGTCGCCTTCTGGATCAGGGCGTGCAGCAGCGCCTTGTCCTTGACGATCCGGGCGTGGTGGGCGACGTTGGCCGCGGTCGGGACCGCGTCCACCAGGGAGGCGAGGTAGCTGGCCCCGCCGACCTCGTCCAGCACCTTGCGCCGCATCAGCTCGTTGGCCAGCGTGACGAGGTCGACCGGCTCGTTCCGCTCGAAGAGCTCGACGCAGGCGCCGAAGATCTTCCGGTGGGCCTCCTTGTAGAAGTCGGCCGGCCGGAGGATCTCCATGGCCTTCAGGAGGGCCCCGGTCTCCTGCAGCACCGCCCCGAGGACGGAGACTTCCGCCTCGAGGTTCTGCGGAGGAATTCTGTCCGACGCGACGGCCGTCTCAGGCATGGGGACACGGGACGGGCGGCACGCCTCAGGCCTCGCGCTCCACCGTGACGGTCAGCTCCGCCAGCACGTCCGCGTGCAGACGCACCGGCACCCGGTGCACTCCCAGCGTCTTGATCGGCTCGGCGAGCAGGATCTTCTTCTTGTCCACGGTGAGCCCCTGGGCGGCCAGCGCGTCGCTGAGGTCCTGGCTGGTCACCGAACCGAAGAGCTTGGGCGCGGCCGGGGCCGGCGGGCGCCGGCCGCCTCCGCCGGGGCCGCCTCGGGCGGCGGGCACGGCGGGCGCGACGGGCGCCTCGACCGCAGCCTCTTCCGTCGCCCGGCGCGTCAGCGCGATCTGCACCGCGGCCAGCCGCTCGGCCAGGGCGGTCGCCTCTTGCTTGACCCGATCCTCCCGATTCCGGGCCTGGGCCGTGAGCTGCGTCAGCGAACGCATGCGGCCCGGCGTGGCGAGGACGGCGAGCTGCTTGGGCAAGAGGAAGTTCCGGGCGTACCCGTCGGCCACCTCGACCTGCTGTCCCGGGCTCCCCCAGCCGCTCGACCTTCTGCATCAGGATCACTTTCATGATTCGCTCCGTCTCCGAATGTGATGCGCAACGCTCGGCGCTCAGCGCGCGGCTCTTCCCCGCCGCCTCGCTACGTTGGCCCGGGGGGCGGGGCAGGCTCAGACGTCGAAAGGCAAACCAGACGTCGAAGAGCCCCAACCCGGCCACCAGCAAGGTGAAAAACGGCTGGAACACCAGCAGAATCACCGACAGCGTCGCCAGGAACCTGGGCAACTGAAACCGTCGGAACAGGAAGGCCGCGATGCTGAGCCCCTGCAGAAAGTACAGCCCGAGAAGCACGATCAGTCCGTTCAGCCCCACCGCCCGGAGCCAGCGGTATCCCGATCAGAAACAACACCCCCGAGCCGATGAACGCCCAGACCAAGAGTCTCGGGCAGCTCCCAGCGGAACGCGGCCGGCTGCGCCCCGCCGAGCTGCGCCGGCCAGCGGCGGATCATGCGCCTGCAGGGTGAACACATATCCCGCCGCCGTGAGCAGGCTGCCGACGAACAGCAGACCGGGAAATGCCGCCAACAGCGCCGCCCGCAACCGGCGCGCGGGCGCGTCCACCGCCCCCGGACCGTCGGAGAGGCCCATCCGGGCGGTGAGGGCCTCCATGTCCGCCAGGAGGCCGTCCAGATGCTGCTCGATGGCGCGAACCGGTTCGTCCCATTGGCCCGTGGCCAGCGCCAGCACCGCCACCCCGCCCACCACCAGGACCACGGCCACGCCGACCACCACGACCTCCGACCGGACCCCGCGCCGCAGGCCTTCGTCCAGGACCAGCGCGGGCGCACCGAACTCGAGCAGGAAGATGCATCCCCTGCTGGAGCGACAGGGGCACGATCAGGACCAGGGTCGCCAGGGCCAACGCCAAGACCAGCATCGTCCGGCCATGGCGCAGCCCTACCACCACGAAGGGGAGCGGGCAGAACAGGCTCAGCACGATCCCCAGGACCGGGAAGAAACTGCCCGAGGCGAACAGGCCGACCGCCAGGACACTGGCCAGGACGGCTTCCGCCGTGGCGGCCAGCCATCGCCTGCCCTGCACCTGCACCTGCACCGTGTCCGATCCTTCCGCGCGCCTTACGAGGCTTCCGCAGCGAACGCCAGCAGGGCGATGCTGCGGGCCCGCTTGATCGCCGCCGTCAGTTGCCGCTGGTGATAGGCGCAGTTCCCGGAGATCCGCCGCGGGATGATCTTGCCCCGGTCGCTCACGAAACCGCGCAGCCGCTTCACGTCCTTGAAATCCACCACCAGGACTTTGTCCAGACAGAACTTGCACACCTTCTGGCGACGATAGGTCCGCCGTTTCTTCAGCACGCCTCGCTCTCCTTCCGCCCCGCCTCCGGGGCTATCCAACGCCTATCCGTCCTGGCAGGTCCGCGCGGGACTGGTCACGCCCCGTTCTCAGAACGGCACCTCGTCCTGCTCGGGACCGCGCGGCGGTTCCGAATCGTCCTCCCCGCCGGCCGCGCCCGGCCGCCCCCTTGCGCGGCCCGAGGAACTGTACGCGCTCCGCCACGACCTCGTGCTTGGAGCGCTTCTGGCCCTCCGGGGTCTCCCACGACCGCTGCTGCAGGTGGCCGTCCACCAACACCGCCCGACCCTTCGCCAGGTATTCGGCGCAGTTCTCGGCCTGCTTCCCCCACACCACCACGGTGATGTAGCACACTTCGTCCCGCTTTTCCCCGCCCTGGGTGGTGTAGGAACGGTTCATCGCCAGATCGAAGTTGCACACCGGCGCCCCGCTCGGGGTGTACCGCAACTCGGGGTCCCGGGTCAGATTCCCCATCAGAATCACTTTGTTGAAGCTGGCCATGGTCAGGCCTCCTGAGGAGCCGCCTCGACGGCTGCCGGCGCGCTGGCCTTCACCGCCTTGCGCCGCGGCGTCTGCACCAGTACGGTGAGGTACTTCAGCACCGGCTCCGCAATCTTCAGGTGGCGCTCCAGTTCCGCCACGGCCTTGGCCGGCGCCTGCGCGCGGAAATAGACGTAGTGCCCCTCGCGTCGCTTCTTGATGTCGTAGGCCAACCGCTTCTTGCCCCACTTCTGGACTTCCGTGACCTCGCCGCCGGCCTTGGCCAGCACGGCCTTGGCAGCGACGGCGGCGGCCTCCACGCCGTCGTCACCCAGCGCCGGGTCCAGAATGAAGATCACTTCGTACGATCGCACGCTTCTCACCTCCCTTGGTCGGTTGGAATCCGTTCCGGTTGCTGTCCCGTCGCCGCCCGCGAACCCGAGTCGGGTTCCCGGCGCACATTGTATCGATTCATGGCGGGCCCCACCCCGTCCAGGATCAGGCAACGCACCGCCGCGGCCGACCGTTCCACCAGGGTCGCCACCACCGGGCGCTCCTCCGAGGTGAAGTCCGCCAGCACACGCTCGGCGGCCGCCTGGCCCGCCTCCGGACGGCCGATCCCGACCCGGACCCGCGGAAACTCGGCCGTACCCAGGGTTTCCTGGATCGAGCGCACCCCGCGGTGCCCGCCCGCGCCGGCCGCGGCCACGATCCGCAGCCGCCCCAGCGCGAGGTCGAGGTCGTCGTGGACGACCACCAGCCCTGCCGCCGGCAACGCCAGCCGGTCGAGCCACGCCGCCACCGCGGCGCCGCTTCGGTTCATGAACGTCTGCGGCTTGAGCAGCACGACGCCGGTCCCGGCAAGACGGATCAACGCCGTCTCTGCGTCGGCTCCCCCGGGGCAGAATCGCGCCGAGCCCTCCGCCGCCAGTCGCTCCACCGTGGCGAAGCCCACGTTGTGCCGGGTGCCGGAGTACTCGGGCCCGGGTTCCCCAGCCCCGCCACCAGCCAACGCACCGCCCCCATGGCCGCCACTTACTTGGTCTTGGCCTCCGCGCCTGCCTTACCCTTCGCCTCCGCGCCCGCCTTACCCTTCGCCTCCGGTGCGGCGGCTTCAGCCTCTTCCTTCTCCTTCTTCCCCACCACCTCCGGCTCGGTCGGCGCCTCTTCCGTGGGCGCCGCCACTTCCTCGCTCGCCGGGGCAATGACCGACGCCACCACCCGCCCGGCGTCGTCCAGGATGCGGACGCCCTCCGCCACCTGCACGTCCCGGACGTGCAGCACGTCGCCGATGTCGAGGCCGGCCACGTCCACCACGATCCGATCAGGGATACTGGCAGGCAGGCATTCGACCAGTAACTGGCGGAGCGACTGCTCCAGGATGCCGCCCTTGTCCTTCACGCCGATCGGCTCTCCGCTCACCGATCACGGACACCTCCACGCGGATCTTGCGCTCCATGGAGATTTCCTGGAAGTCGGCGTGGAGCGGGCGCCACTTCACCGGATCCCGCTGCAGCTCCTTCAGGATCACCAGGGAGGTCTGCGGCGTCCCGCCCCCCGTGAGGGACAGATTGATCAGGACGTTCGCCCCGGCCTCGAGCACCGCCAGCAGCTCGAGCGGATTCACTGCCACGGGCACGGGACCGCGCTGGCCGCCGTACACGACCGCGGGGATCCGCTGGGCCCGACGCAGCTGCTTGGCCACCTGCTTCCCTGTCGCGCTTCGAACTTCCCCTCTCAACTCAACCGTTGCCATGCGCTCCTCCAACTCCCATCAACCAACGTGACGTGTGCTCGCCCCGGTCGCTCGTCTGTCCGTCAGACGAACAGCGAGCTGACCGAGGTCTCGGTATGAATCCGTCGGATCGCTTCCCCCAAGAGGGGTGCCACCGAGAGCACGGTGACCTTCTTGGCGCACGCCAGATCCTCCCGCAAGGGGATCGTGTTCGTGACCACCACCTCTTCGATCTCCGAGCGCTCCAGGCGCTCGATCGCCTGCCCGGAGAGGACGGCGTGGGTGCAGCTCGCCACGATCCGGCGGGCCCCCTCCTGCCTGAGCGCCTGGACGGCTTGCGTGATGCTGCCGGCGGTGTCGATCATGTCATCCAAGAGGATCACGTCCCGGCCCTCGACGTCGCCGATCACGTGCATGATCTTGGCCTCGTTGGCGCCCGGTGCGCCGCTTGTCCATGATGGCCAGCGAGGTCCCCAGCCGCTTGGCAAAGGCCCGCGCTCGCTCCACCCCGCCGGCGTCCGGCGACACCACCACCAGATCCTTCCAGGTCCCCTGCCCGAGCCGCTCCTGGAAATACTGCAGCAGCACCGGGGCCGCGAACAGGTGATCCACCGGGATGTTGAAGAAGCCCTGGATCTGCCCCGCGTGCAGGTCCATGGTGAGCACCCGATGCGCGCCCGCGGCCGTGATCAGGTCCGCCACCAGCTTGGCGGTGATGGGGACCCGCGGCTGCACCTTCCGGTCCTGGCGCCCGTACCCGTAATACGGAATCACCGCGGTGATCCGAAACGCCGATGCCCGCTTCAGGGCATCGATCATGATCAGGAGCTCCATGATGTTCCGGTTGACCGGATGGCAGGTGGGCTGGATCACGAAGACGTCCGCACCCCGGACGTTCTCGTTCACCTGGACGAACACCTCGCCGTCCGAGAACTCCATCACGTCCGTCTCGGCCAGGCGCATCCCGAGGGACTCCGCGATCTCCTGCGACAGTCGGGGATTTGCCCGCCCCGACGTCAGTACCAGTTCCCCGGCCATGCGCCTTCCCTTCCTTGAGCCTTCGCGGGCCCCGTGCCCGGTGTCTTCCCGCTCGGTGGCCCGGCCTCAGCCGAGCGCGGCGAACATCGGATTGCTGGGAAGCGTCTGCGCGGCCGCGGCGAAAGCTCCGCTGTGCCGGACCCGGGTCGCCAAGGCCCCGGCCGCGTCGGCATCCCGGCACCACCGCGAACACAGAGGCACCGCTGCCGGACATGAGCACCGGCATGCCACCGCCCTCCTGCAGGAGCGCCTTCAAGTGCCGAAGCTCCGGCCGGTGCGGCAGCACCACCTCTTCCAGACGATTGTAGGCCCAGACCGGGGGCCACCCCGGTGGGCCGTCTGCGGTCAAAGATCGGCAGTGTAACCCGAGCCTTCCACTCTGTCAATTTCGAACTGGCCTCCCGGTATGCCCAGGCAGTCGAAATCGGGAATACCCGGGTTCGCCAGGACAACCCAGCGGGGCGGCCAGGCCGGCAACGGTGTCAGCCGCTCCCCTCGCCCCCGGGCGATGGCCAGCCCATCGCTCAGGAAGAACGGGACATCGCTCCCCAGTCGGCTTCCCGCCTCCTGCAAGGCCTCCCGGGACAAGCCCAGCGCGTAGAGACGGTCCAACCCCAGGAGTACCGCGGCGGCATTGCTCGATCCGCCGCCGAGCCCGCCCGCCACCGGAATGCGCTTGGTCAAGTGAATCTCGACCCCGCCCGAGACCCCCGCCGCCTCCAGAAGCAGCGCCGCAGCCCGGTAGGCCAGGTTTCCCCGGCCGTCGGGTAACTCGGCGCCGCTCGTCTGGACGCGGATACCGCGGCGCTGTCGGCGCAGTCGCACCTCATCGCAGAGGTCCACCAGTTGCATGATGGACTCGATCTCGTGGTAGCCGTCGGGACGCCGGCTCACGATCTCGAGAAACAGATTGATCTTGGCCGGCGACGGGATAACGATCTCGTTCACGGGGCCATACCCCCCGAGCGGCCCGGCCCGGCGCCGCCGAGGTCGATGATCCGGGTCTGCGGGTCCGCGGGCGGCGGCAAATCGAAGAGGGCAACCTCCACCGGCGCATTCAGCGCCACCTGTTCGTACTGCACCCGGAGCTGGCTCCCCGTGGACGGCTCCGTCACCTGCTGTGCGAAAGGGAACGCCCGTCCTTGCATCGGCCGTCGATCCGCGAAGGAAAACCTGAGCAAGACCTCAGAGGCCCGCCCCACCTCTCCGTGCGCGACCGCCGGATCCTCTGCCCCCGTCCAGAGCCGTTGCCAGTACTCTCCGTCCACCGTTTCCACGCGCACGACCGGCCCTTCGGGCGCCAGGGTGAGCCTCGGGTCCTGCGCCCGGACAGGGAGTGGAGGGAGCCCGGCCAGCAGTCGGATCAGCCAGGCGGGCGGCACGGGCACCATCACCAACCGCGCCAGCGTCTCCCGGGTGGCCCGGCCGACGCCGTACTCGTGACGGATCGGGGAATGCACCCGCAACTCGTCCGCCCGGAGCGTCGCCACCAGCGCCGTGGTCCCCAGGGGCGTAAGCGCCTCGACGCGCGCGCGGTCCGGCAAGGCAACGACGACCGCCTGGGTGACCGACCCGCTCCCGTGCGGGCCGTCGAACCCCACCCGGGCGAGCCCCCGCACCGTCTGCGCCGTGGCCTCGTCCTGCAGGAGCAGCGCCCGCACCGTCTCGAGCTCCGGCGGCGCGGCGCGGCGCGCCTCGGGAAGCGCGGCGCAGGCTGCGGTCAGGAGCAACACCGCCGCCGCCAAGGGGCGGACCGGGACCCTCATTGGCCGTCGCGGGAGATGCGCTGGCGGAGATCGTCGAGTTTCTGGCGGAGGGTCGCGTTGGTCTCGTCGAGCGTCAGTGCGCGGTCCCACTCCCGCACGGCATCCTGGAGCATGCCTTTGCGGAAGTAGACATCGCCCAAATGCTCGCGGATGGTGGCATCCTCTCGGCGGGAGTACTTGACGGCGCGGAGTAACTCGGTCAGGGCCTCGTCCAGCCGGCCCAACCTGAAGTACGCCCAGCCCAGGCTATCGATGAACGCGCCGTTCTCCGGCTCGATCTCCAGGGCCTTCCGGATCAGCGTCACCGCCTCGTCCAGCTTGACGCCCTCGTCCGCGAACATGTAGCCGAGATAGTTGTAGGCGTCGGCGTGGTTCGGGTCCAGCGCCAGCACCTTGCGGAACACGCCCTCGGCCCGGTCGAGCTGCCGCGACCGCTCGAGGGCGGCCCCCAGCTGGTATTGGAAACGGACGTTGGTCGGATCCAGGGCCACCGCCTTTTCCAGCTGCTCGGCGGCCTGGGGATATGCCTTCTTCTGCAGGTAGGTCAGCCCGAGGAAGTACGGGACGTTCCCCTCCTGGGGTCGAAGCCGAGCCGCCTCGGTGAACGCCGCCGTGGCCTCGTCGAAGCGCTCCAATTGCCCGTAGATGTAACCACGGTGCAGCAGCGCATCCACGTAGCGCGCGTCCTGGGGCGACATGCGTCCCAGGACGTCCAGGGCCTCGTCGTACTGCTTCATCCCCTCCAGGCTGAGCCCCAGGGCGAGCCGGGCCTCGCCGTTCCCCGGCTCCTTCGCGAGGACCGCCCGGAAGATCTCCAGGGCCTTGTCGTTGTCTTTCTTCTCGGCGTGGATCTGACCGATCCGCGTCAGAAGCGCCAGATTCGCCGGGTCTGCACGGCGGATCTCTTCGTAGGCGGCCAGGGCGGCGTCGAGATCGCCCCGTCGCAGATGGACCTGCGCCAGGCGCTCCCGGAATTCGCGGTTGTCCGGATCGTTCGCCAGGGCACGCTGGTAGACCTCGGCGGCGCCATCGTACCGGCCTTGCAACTCCAGACTGCCGGCCAGCCCTATCCAGGCAGGATCAAAATCCGGGTTCCGGTCGATGGCGGACTGGAAGGCGGCGCGGGCCTTGTCGGGTTCCTTGGTCTCCAGGTAGACACGCCCCAGGCTGTAGTAGGCCAGGTGGCTCCGTGGGTTGGCCCGAATCAGGGCGTCGAAGGTGGCGATGGCTTCGGGATATTTCCGGGTCTCGGCGTACAGGTTGCCCAGAAAGAGATACGCCTCGGGTCGCTTGGGATCCAGGCGGATGACCTCTTGGTAGTGCTTTTCAGCGCCGCGGACGTTGCGGAGTCCCTGATAGGCTGCGGCCAGCAGCAGGTGGGCCTGCACGTCGTTGGGTTCCAGCGCGAGGATCTCCTCGCCTTCGCGGATGGCACCCCGGAAGTCGCCCTTCTTCAGGAGGGCGGACGCCAGATGGCTGCGCAAGGCGCGAGAGCTCGGGTCGTGGCGGATGGCCTCGCGGCTCCACATCACCGCCGCGTCCAGGTCACCCTGGATCTCCGCCCAGACGCTGCGGGAGTAGGCGTAATAGGCCCGCCGATCCCCCCGGCTCTCGCCGCGGTTGGAGACGGCGGTGGCGCCGGCCGCGCGCGGGTCGGAGGTGTTGCTGCGCTGCTCTGCGATCACGTCCGCGCACCCGGGAAGGAGCCCCGCCGCCAGCGAGACCGCCAGGGTCCATCGCGTTATGCTATACCGTTCCATGCCCCGTTCCTCGTGGCCAGAAGCGGACGGCCGGGGAAGCCCCGGCCGTTACGTCCGACTGTAGCAGGACGCCCCGGAGGCGTCAATCTGATTTCATCCGATGGGCGCCCCCTGGCGCCGCGGGGCGGAGCCGGTGGCGGGGGCCGCCGGCCGTGGCGACGGGGCCTCCAGCATCGCCTCGACGGCCCGCCACAGCGCCGGAACGCCCTCCCCGGTCACCGCCGAAAAGAACACCGGAGTCTCCTGGTCGCCCACCCGGAGCGCCTCCCGCGCCGTCGCCAGCACCGCCGCTCGTTGGCCGCGCGGCACCTTGTCCGCCTTGGTGAGAACGTGGAGGCGGGGCACACCGACGGAAGCCAGGAATTGCTGCAGCCCCAGATCCAGCTCGGTGGGCGGGTGTCGGGCATCGGCGAGATGAACGACGCCGCGGAGCGGGGCCCGCTCGGCGAGATACCCCTCCACCAGCGTCCACCACTCCTCCTGGATGGTCCGCGAGACCTTGGCATAGCCGTAGCCGGGGAGGTCGACGAAGAGGAAGGTGTCGTTGATCGTGTAGAAATTCAGCGTGCGCGTCCGGCCGGGGGTCGAACTGGTACGCGCCAGGCTGCGCCGCCCGATCAGGCGGTTGATGAGCGAAGATTTCCCGACGTTGGAGCGGCCAGCAAACGCCACCTCCGGCCGGCCCCCGCGTGGAAACTGATCGGTCCGCCCCGCGCTTTGCAGCAGCTCCGCCGTCTGAATGCGCATGACCCTGCCCCTTCCGTGCCGCCGACCCGTGGCCGCGCGGGGACCGTCGCGGGCGGCGTGTGGCGTTGAGTATAGCACCTTCGGCCCGCGTTCCCAACCTCGGATGCGTGGTGGGATGACGCTTGACCGCGTTTTTGTGGGCGTGCTACAAGAGACACACTGGACATCGCTGGCCAGGACCGGGCGAGTCGTCCGCCAAGAGCCCTGCGCGGGAGGGGAGCGCGTGCCATGAGTGAGATTGTGGTGGGACTTCGTGGTCAGGTCGTCACACGAGTGACCGCGGACCAGACGGCCGCGGCCCTGGGAAGCGGCGACGTGCCGGCATTTGGCACCCCGGCCTTGGTGGCGCTCGTGGAGGCTGCGGCGGTGAACGCGCTCGCCGGGCGCCTCCCGCCGGACGAGACCACCGTGGGAACCTGGCTCGAGGTCACGCACCTCGCCGCGACGCCCGTCGGTGCCGAGGTCAGGGCCGAGGCCACGCTGGTCGCCGTGGAGGGCCGGAAGCTCACCTTCACCGTCATCGCCTACGACGACCGCGGCACGATCGGCGAGGGCCACCACGAACGTATGGCGCTCTCTCGTGATCGCTTCCTCGCGAAGCTCGCTGCCGCGCGCTGACCTGCGAGTCGAACGCCCCGCGGAAACCCGCCAAGGGTGCCGTGCACGCCGCGGACGGTTCCGAGGCGGGCGGCATTCCGACCCCGCGGCCAATCTCCGCCCGACCCCCTACCCCCATCCCGTGGCATCGGGGAAACAGCTCAGATGGCGTACCCCTTGGCGGGGAGTCGCCATCCAGGGGGCGACGGTCTCTTTCCAGCGCAGGTAGTGCGGCGCCTGCTGGTGGCGCGCGAAGTCGTCCTTCCCGCGATAGACCTCATAGAGGAAGAACTGGCTGGGCTCGGCCTCGGCCTGCAGCACGTCGAAGCGAACGTTCCCGGGCTCCTGCCGGCTCTGGCGAGCGTTCTCGAGGGTGGCCTGGAGGAAGGTGGCAGTTCGTTCCGGCACGACGCGCACCGTGACGCAGACAACGTACATGGAAGCCACCTCGCGGAGCCATCAGCCATCAGCGCTCAGCCGGGTTCCGGACGGCCCGACAGACCCTCACGCCTCCGTCGTGCGGCTGAACGCTGATCGCTGACAGCCGAAAGCGCTCGTTACGGTTTCACGGACATGCTGAAGCCCTCGATCCGCTCGTCGGGTCGGGCCGTCCACTGGACCTTCCGGTTGACGCCATAGTTGTCGATCTGCTGGTACAGCGGGATGGCCGGGGCATCATCGATGAAGAAGCGGCTCGCCTTGGCGTAGATCTGCAGGCGCTTCTTCTGGTCCATGTTCGTCTGCCCGTCCTCCAGCAGGTTGTTGAAGTCCGGGTTCCAGTAATTGGCCAGGATCTGGTTCGTCCGGAACATGGGGGTGAACGTGTAGTCCGCATCCCACGCCGTGTTACCCCAGCCGATCAGCCACATGGGCCCCGCATTGTGGCGGTAGGCCAGGTTGGTCATGTAGGTGGTCCACTCGTGCACCTTGAGCTGGGTGCGGATGCCCGCCTTGGTGAGCTGCCCGGCCACCGCCTCGGCCACTTCCTTGTCCTTGGGATACCGGCCGTTCGGGGAGTTCAGCACCAGATCGATGCCGTTGGGATACCCGGCCTCGGCCAGGAGCTTCTTCGCCTTGGCGGGGTCGTACGGGAACGGCTTGAGCGTCGGATCATAACCGAAGTGCTTGGCCGTGAGCGGCGTCGCCGTCCGGATGGCCTGTCCTTCCAGGACGTTCTTGATGATCGCGTCCACGTCCACCGCGTAGTTGATGGCCTGGCGAACCTTCGGGTTGGCCGTCGGGCCCGGGTACGGCTTGGTGCAGTCGTAGGAGCCCTGGACCATCTCGCACTGGACATTGTAGATGGGGATGAAGATCGTGCGGACGCTGGGCGCCGACGAGACGGTGACCTTGGGGTGGTTCTTGAGCTCTTTGACCAGGTGGGGCGGCACGTTGGTCGCGATGTCCACCTCACCGGTCTGCAGGGCCGACATCCGAGTGGTCTCCTCGGGAATCGGACGGAAGATCAGCGTCTTGATCTGCGGAGCGCCGTGCCACCACTGCTCGTTCGCCTCGAACTCGATCCGGTCGTCCTTGACCCAGGTGACGAACTTGAAGGCGCCCGTCCCGACGGGGTTCCGTGCCAGGAAGGCCTTGTCGTTCTCCTTGAAGTACTTGGGCGGCAGCATGGCGCCGCGCAGCGTCAGGTGGGCGTCCAGCGTCGGGAACGGCTTGTGCGTGACGATGTGGATCGTGTACTTGTCCTTCACATCGACCCGCGCGATGGTGCGGAGCGCCGTCATCTTCAGGTTGTTGGCCGGGATTGGCCATCCGCTCCAGGCTGAACTTGGCGACCTCGGCGTCGAACTCCTCGCCGTTGGTGAATTTCACCCCCTGGCGAAGCTTGAACTCCCAGGTGGTGGGATTGACGAGCTTGTAGGAGGTGGCGAGCCAGGGCGTGATCTTCAGGTCCTTGTCCCGGATCAAGAGCGTGTCGTAGATGTTCAAGAGCACGTTGAAGGCCGGGGTCTCCTCGTGGTCCTGCGGGTCCAGTGTCGTGGGGTCCACCCCCTGGGCCACGACGACCTTCCCGCTGGGCGCCGCCCAGGCCAGGGGCGCCAACGCCAGCACCAACGCCGCCGCCCAGATCCATGCCGTCCACTTTCGCATGCCACTCCCTCCTCTCCTGCCATCGAGTCCGCACGATGCCACCCGGCCGCACGCGCGATTCCCGGGCGGCGACTCACGCCTCTAGAGTTGCAGACGTGGATCCAGAACATCCCGCAACCAGTCGCCCAGCAGATTGATCCCGAGCACGGTCAGCATGATGGACACGCCGGGAAACGTCGCCTGCCACCACGCCGTTGACAGGTAGGCCCGTCCGTCTGCCAGCATGCCGCCCCACGTCGGCGTGGGCGGTTGCACCCCGAGGCCGAGGAACGAGAGCGCGGATTCCAGGATGATCATCCGCGCCACCTCGAGCGTCGCGATCACGATGACGGGCGTCAGGACGTTGGGGAGCAGGTGCCGGAACACGATCCGCCGCCCGTCGCCGCCCAGCGCCTGGGCCGCGAACACGAACTCGCGCGTGCGCAGCGTCAGCACCTCGGCCCGCACGACCCGGGCGTAGGACACCCAACTGGTGATGCCGAGGACGAAGATGATGTTCCGCAGACTCGGCCCGAGAACGGCGATGACCGCCAGGGCCAGCAGGATGAAGGGCATGGCCAGCATGGTGTCGGTCAGGCGCATCACGAAGTCGTCCACGCGCCCGCCCCGGTAGCCCGCCACCAGGCCCAGCAGCGTGCCCAGGGTGCCCGCCAGCGCCACCGCCGACACGCCGATGATCAGCGAAATCCGCGCGCCGAAGATGAGCCGGCTCAGGATGTCCCGGCCCAGGTGATCGGTCCCCAGGAGGCTGAGCTGGCCGTCCGGGGTCGTCCACCCGGGCGGCTTGAGCCGCAGCGTGACCTCCTGCAGCGTCGGGTCGAAGGGGGCCAGCAGGGGAGCCGCAATCGCGGACGCCGCGATCCCGACCAGGATGAGCAGGCCGAGCAGGGCCGCCTTGTTGCGGACGAGCTCCTCGAGCACGCGCCGGAGGTCCTGCCGCCTCTCCCGCGTCGTCGCACCGCTCATCTCGAGCGCCATGCTTCCGTCACTCATGGCGGCACCGTTCGTGGCCTCGCGGCTCGTGGCTCGCAGCTCGCCCGTCATTTGTACGCCACCCGCGGATCCAGATAGGTGTAGAGGATATCCACCAGGAAATTGATGAGGACGAAGATCAGGGCCAGCGTGAAGACCGCCGCCTGGACCAGCGGGTAGTCGCGGTACGAGATCGCCTGCACCGCCAGCCGCCCGACGCCCGGCCACGCAAAGATGGTCTCGGTGATGACCGCGCCGCCCAGCAGCGTGCCCATGTCCAGCCCGATCACCGTCACCACCGGGATGGCGGCGTTCTTCAGCCCGTGCTTGAGCACGGTCCGGAGCTCCGAGCAGCCCCTTGGCGCGCGCGGTCCGCACGTACTCCTGCCCCAGAACCTCCAGCATGCTGGAGCGCGTCAGGCGGGCGATCCGCGCCATGGAGAACGCCCCCAGCGTGATGGCCGGCAGGATCAGGTGCTGCCACGAGCCCGCCCCGAACGCCGGCAGCAGATTCAGCCGGACGGCGAAGAGCAGGATGAACATGATCCCGAGCCAGTAGACCGGCATGGACTGCCCCAGCAGCGCCAGCACCATGCCCGGCATGGTCGAGCGCGCTGTTGCGTCGGACGGCCGAGAGGATGCCCACCGGCACCGCCACGCAGACCGCGATGGCCATGGCGGTCAGCGTGAGCTGGATGGTGGCCGGCATCCGTTCCAGACCAGGCCCATGGCCGGCTGCTGATGGCGGAAGGAGTTGCCGAAGTCTCCCCGCACCACGCCCGTGAAGAAGCGCCCGTACTGCGTGTCCGTGAGGAACCGCCAGGGCGGGCTGAGATGCTCCCAGGGCGGCCACCGGAAGAAGAGCGGGTCGTTGAAGCCCATCACCTTGCGGAAGTTGTCGATGTCCTCCTTGGGTGGCGTCCGGCGGCATCAGGAGGACGGCGGGGTCGCCGGTCAGGTGGAGGATGGTGAAAATGATGATCGAGATCCCGAACAGGACCAGCAGCGACTGCCACAAGCGGCGAACCAGATATCCAGTCATCGCACCCGTGTGATCCCGACGGCCCGGCGGCCGGCGCCGAAAAAAACAACGCCCCTTCCCACCGGGGTCGTGAGAAGGGGTTGACGTCTCCGTTCCCCTTCCCATCTCTCCCCGCTGACGCCTGCGCCGTAGCGGTGCGCGCCAGGTCGTGGGGCAGGAGTTAGCACCCCGCACGTCGCGCGGGGTTGCCGTGGCTTCTTCGGGCCAGTCCCTCAGCCACTCTGGATGAGAAGTGTAGCGTTATTTACTTGATCGAATCACAAGTGTCAACAGAATTTGCGCGGTGCCGCTTTTGAACCTTGACCGCCGTGCCGGAGCGTGTTACAGGAGGAGCCGGTGCGGGAACACACAACGCCCCTGCGGCAAAGGGAGGCATCATGACCAGCGAAGACATCATGGAAGTTGCTCTGGACCTGGCGCAGCTCACCGAGATCCCCGGCGATTCCGGCATCCACGTGCGAAGCGACAGCGTCCGCGAGGTGTTCGCGACCATCGACTGCGACGTGAGCGACCTGCTGTTGGCTCGGGAGCTCAAGTGCGACACCGTGCTGGCGCACCACCCCGAAGGGACGGCCGCCCTGAACGGCTGGCGGGTGATGCGGAACCAGATCGAGCAGATGGTGGAGTGCGGCGTCCCCGTCGCCAAGGCCGAGGCCGCCCTCCAGCGGCGCATGCAGCAGGTGGAGCTGAACAGCCACGCCCGGAACTACGGGCGCGTGGTCCAGGCCGCTCGGCTGCTGAAGCTGGCCTTCCTGAACGTGCACGTCCCCTGCGACGTCATCACCCGCCGGCTGATCGCGGAGAAACTGGCCCGCTTCAACGATCCGAAGAGTCGGGCCACGGTGGCCGAGGTGATCGACGCCCTCCAGGAGTTTCCCGAGCAACAGGCCGCCGCCACCGCCCCGCAGGTGCGGCTGGGCGCCGCCGATCGGCTGGCGGGCCGGGTGGCGGTGGCCATCGGCGGCTACACCAATGGCGGCGTGGACGTCCTGCGGGCCTACTTCGAGGCGGGGATCGGCACGGTGCTGATGATGCACTTCCCCGAGGCCGACCTGCGCGAGGCGCGGGAGCAGCGGCTGGCCGGCAACCTCATCGTCACCGGTCACATGGCCAGCGATTCCATCGGCGTCAACTTCTACCTGGACGAGCTGCAGCGGCTCGGCCTCAAGATCGTCCGGGCCGGCGGTATCGTGGTCCCCTAGCCCGACGGCGTCCAATCTCTCAACCCACGCGGAGGAATGCATGCATCCTGCCATCGAGTACATCCAGGAGCGGCGGTCGGCGTTCGTCGAGGAACTGAAGGGGTTCCTGCGCATCCCCTGCGTCAGCACCAAGTCCGAGCACAAGGCGGACATGCAGAAGGCCGCCGAGTGGCTCGTCGAGCAGATGCGGGCATCGGGCTGGAGCACGTCCGGAGATCCTGCCGACCGCCGGGCACCCGGTGGTGTACGCCGACTGGCTGCACGCGCCGGGCAAGCCGACGGTCCTCATCTACGGCCACTACGACGTCCAGCCGGCCGAGCCGCTGGAGCTCTGGATCGACCGGCCCCTTCGATCCGACCGTCCGGAACGGCGAGCTGTTCGCCCGCGGCGCCGTGGACGACAAGGGCCAGGTCTTCATGCACCTCAAGGCCATCGAGGCGCACCTGAAGACCGCCGGCGCAGCCTGCCCGTCAACGTCAAGCTGCTCATCGAGGGCGAGGAAGAGATCGGCAGCCCGAACCTGGACGCCTTCATCGCGCAGCACCAGGACGCTGCTGCAGAGCCGACGTCGGTCGTCATCTCGGACACCGCCATGATCGCCAAGGGCGCGCCCGGGCATCACCGTCGGCCTGCGGGGCCTGGTCTACTTCCAGATCGACGTGGAGGGGGCCAAGAGCGACCTGCACTCCGGCGGCTTCGGCGGCGCCGTCGAGAACCCCGCCTTCGCGCTGGCGCAGCTCCTCGCCCAGCTCAAGGACCGGAACGGCCGGATCACGATCCCCGGCTTCTACGACGATGTCCGGAGGCTCCCCGCCGCGGAGCGCCGGGCCCTGGCGCGGCTGCCCTTCAGCGAGAAGAAGTTCCAGAAGGAGATCGGGGCGCCCCGGCGCTCTTCGGCGAGAAGGGCTTCACCACGCTGGAGCGCCTCTGGGCCCGCCCCACGCTGGAGGTCAACGGCCTCTGCAGCGGCTTCATCGGCGAGGGCGCCAAGACCGTCCTGCCGTGCCGCGCCATGGCCAAGGTGAGCATGCGGCTGGTCCCGAACCAGGACCCCAACAAGATCGCCCGGCTGTTCGTCCAGCACGTCAAGCGGCCTGGCGCCCAAGACCGTCCGCCTGAAGGTCACGGAGATCTCGGGCCGCGGGCACGCCCTGGCTGGTCCCCACCGATCACCCGTCGCTGCAGGCCGTGGCCCGCGCCATCCAGAAGGGCTTCGGCAAGAAGCCGGTCTACACCCGGACCGGCGGCACCATTCCGGTCGTCGCGACCCTCGACCAAGCTCCTCAAGGTCGCCCATGCCTGCTCATGGGCATCGGCCTTCCCGACGAGAACGCCCACGCCCCCAACGAGAAGCTGGACCTCGACAACCTCCACCACGGCATGCTGTCGGCCGCGCACCTCTTCCTGGAGCTGGCCGAGGAGAAGCCCAGGAAGGCGTAGGGGTGCCCGCCAACAACACAACAACCCGGATGGCATCGCCCTCCGGGTTGTTTTCATAGAGCGCCGAACGGACGTTGACCAAGGAGAGAAGGTGCGGCCTGCGGGCACCCTGACGGTCGAAGCCCCCGCATGGATTACGCGTCGAGGGGCGCGAAACCTGCTGTTACGTTATCATCATTGGCGAGAACTTGAAAACCACGCTGAGGATGGGATCCGCTGCCACCGTCACGGATAGGATGCGGCACTTCGGCAGGTTGCAGGCCTGTTGCGAACAGCACACGTTCAAGACTGCGGATATGCGCCTGCATTCGGCGGGTCGCCAGCGTGGGGTTCCGGGCCTCGATGGCCGCCAGGATGGTTCTATTTTGGCGCAGAGATCGGCCAGGACGCCCGTTGCGTTGGAGCGAGGCATCCCGGGTTTCCTGGAGCGAACTGGTGAGGGTCTCCATGAGATGCACGAGGGCCGGATTCCCCGTCGCGTCGGCAATCAGACCGTGGAAGGTCACGTCCTCGTCCGCCCCGGATTCGCCGCACTGAACTCTTGCCGCTTGCGCATCCAGCACTCCGCCCATCTTCGTGATCTTGTCCGGCGTAGCCCGGCGGGCCGCCAGACCCGCCAGTCCCGGTTCCAGCACCGCTCGTAACTCGAAGAGATGAAGTCGCGCGGTCCACGTGCTGAAGAGATCTGGCGGAAGATACCCCTGCGCGTGGGGGGCGTCGCGCATCGCCAGGAACGTGCCCGCTCCCGGACGAACATCGACAAGGCCCATAGACTCCAAGACCCGGACCGCCTCCCGTAGCGTGGATCGCCCGACGCCGAGGATCTGCGCCAGCTCCCGTTCGGGTGGGAGGCGGTCTTCCGCTTTCAGATGCCCGCCGGCGATCATGTCTCGGATCTGAGCGACAATCTCGCGGGAGGCTCTGGTCTTCCGGACCGCATGAAAATGGTTCTGGCTCTCTTTTTTCATCGAGACCCTTTCGAAGAGTCTTCCGTTATTCCAGGTGTTCCCAATTCACATGCCCCTTGTCGAAAAACTCGCGTTCCAGTTCGCTCCAATGTCCCCAGAGGAAGATCACTATGCCGACGAGAGCCCAGACCCCAGTGGAGCAGATCGCGCCCACCATGGCTCCCTCCTTCTCCGGTCCCACCTTCGCCCCCGCCGCACTCCGGCGGAGCCGCACGGTGGGGTCGCCCCAACCGGGCACGAGGACAGGGACGACCCCTCGGATTCGCCCCTGAAACACTGGCTATTCCATGTCTGTCAAATATTGCACGAAAGTTGCGGTTGTCTATGGGGCCTTCCCCTACCTTTGGAAGAAAAAGGACCCCAGAACGAGGGGAGGAAAGGCAGCTGGCAGGGGGCAGGAGGCAGCGGACAAGGGCAGCGGCCCTTCGACAGGCTCAGGAGGGCCCGTCGCCCGCGCCAAGGCAGGGCGCTTACACGTCCAGTGCGACGAGGCCGTGCTTGATGGCGAAGCGGACGAGGGCGGCGGTGTCGTGGACGGCGAGCTTGGCCATGAGGTTCCCGCGGTGCTTCTCGACGGTCTTCTCGCTGAGGGTCAGATGGGTCGCGATCTCGGCGTTGGTGTGCCCTTCGGCGATGAGTTGCAGGACCTCTCGCTCCCGGGAGGTCAGGCGGTCGAGGGGATGCGGGGCGGCGGCCTCCTGGCCCGTGACGAGGGGGGTGAGGAGGGGGCCGGCCACTTCGGGGCTGAGGTAGGTGTCCCCGCGGGCGACCGCGCGGACCGCCAGGAGGAGTTCCTCGGCGACCGCCCGCTTGAGGAGATACCCCTTGGCGCCATTCCGGAGGGCCTGCCGGACCAGACTCTCGTCGGTATACATGGAGAGGATCAGGGCTCCGGTCTTCGCTGCCCCGCCGCGCAGCCGGGCCACGGCCTCGAGCCCGTTCAGATGGGGCATGGCGATGTCGATGACGAGAACATCGGGCCGCAGACGCTCCACCAGGGCCAGGGCCTCCGCACCGTCGGCCGCCTCGCCGAGGACCGCGACGTCCCGCGCCCGCTCCAGGAGGGCGCGGATGCCCTGGCGGACCAGGTGATGATCGTCCGCGATGACGACGCGGATCATGCGCCCTCCAAGGTGGGAATACGGGCGACGAGGCGGGTGCCGTGACCCGGCCGCGAGATGATCTCCAGCCGACCCTGGAGTTGCTCGATCCGCTCCCGCATGCTGAGCAGCCCGATGCCCATGCCGGATGGTTGGCTCTCCCAGGTGTCCAGGTCGAAACCCACGCCGTCATCTTCCACAACCAGGCGGATCACGCCGTCCACGGCTTCCAGGGCGACCTGCACGCGATGAGCGCGCGCGTGTTTGATGACGTTCGTCAGGGCTTCCTGGAGGAATCGGTAGAGATGGATCCCGACGGTCTCCGGCGGCAGCGGAAGGTCTTCACCGGAATATTCGATGGCCAGTTGAGTCCGCCGGCCGAAGTCGCGACAGAACCCCTCCAGGGCCGAGTTCACGCCGAGGGCATCGAGGACCGGAGGGCGCAGCCCCTGTGCCATCCGCCGTACCTGGTCGCCCACGGAGTCCGTGAGCGTCACCGCCTCGCCGAGGCGCTGACGGAGCGCCGCCGCGTCGCCGGGCACATCGCCGCCCATCAGGCCCAGGTTGATCCGGAGCGCCGTCAGGGCTTGGCCTGTCTCGTCATGCAGCTCGCGCGAGAGGCGGCGTCGCTCCTCTTCCTGCGCCGAAATGACTCGTTTAGTCAATTCCAGGAGACGCTCGCGCCCGACCCGCGCCTCCTGGAACAGCCGCGCGTTCCGGATGGCGATGGCGGCGTGGTCGGCCAGTCGCTGCAGCGTGCGCTCATCTCGGTCGGTGAAGGAACGCGACGACCGGTTGTCGACGAAAAGAACGCCCTCGATCTGCTCCCCTGTCTGGATTGGGACGGCAAGCTCCGCTACAACCCCCTCGCTCAACGTGATCGCAAGGTAGTCTTTCGTGATGCGGGAATCCTCCGCATAGTTGTCGGTCCGAAACGGCTGCTTGGTGAGCAGCACTTTCCCGCCGATGCCCCTTCCCGGTTCGATGCGGTGGTTCTTGTACTGTTCATGCAGGGACCCGGCGCCATAGCGAAAGACTATGGTATCCGTTTCCCCTTCCCGCAGCGCGATCTGGGCCAGGTCGCTCCCGGTCAGCTCTCTTGCCCCTTCGGCCACCCGCTGAAGGACGGTGTCGAGATCCAGGGAGGCGTTGAGGCGCTGTGAAAGGTCGGCCACGACTTCGATCTCTCGCCGTTGTTTTTCCGCCTCCTGGTAAAGCCGCGCGTTTTCGATGGCGATGGCGGCTTGCGCCGCAAACAAACCGACCAGGTACTGATCGTCCGTGCTGAAGACCCGCCCAGGCTCACAGTGGTCGACGGTGATCACCCCGAGGAGCCGGTCCCGATACAGCAGCGGCTCCGCGAGAATCGCGGTGATCTCCGTCTCAGCGAGGACGCGAGGTGTGGCGTGGGGCGAGGTGCGATACTCGTTGACAATCAACCCCTCCCGGCGCTGGGCAACTCTGCCAGATAGGCCCTCTCCCAGCCGCCGCCGATGGCCCTGAAGCCACGAACCTAGACCATGCCATGCCACAGGCACGAGCGTCTGCGTCTGGTCGTCCCAAAGCCGCACCGTGCCCGATTTAGCGTCGAAGAGCTCTACCGCCCGCCGAATGACAAGATCAAGGAGCACGGGAAGATCCAGCTCGCGAGTCATTTCCGTACTCACGCCCCGAACCGCCTCGAGTTGTCGCACCCGCGTGGTCAGCGCCGTCTCCACCGCCTTACGTTCCGTGATGTCCCTGCAGAATGAAACAAGACGTTTCCTCCCGGAAACTTCTTGGTTTGTCGCGTTGATGAGCAAGTGGATTCTCTTGCCATCTTTGTGGAGATAGATGGTCTCGAAGTCTTGAATATTCCCCTGCTTGGCGCACAGAGTAACGGCCGCCGCATTGTGTTCCCGCTCTTCCGGTGCAGTCCATTCGATGACCGAGTGGCCAATGATATCTTCCATCCTCCCACTACCGGCCAATCGCATATACGGTTCATTCGCTTCGAGTACAACCCCCGCTTCGTCAAGGACCACAAAACCAGTGTCCGTATCGGCGGCAAGCCGTCGGAATCGCTCGTTGCTCTTTCGCAACGCCTCTTCAGTCTTGAGGCGGGCGATGGATTGACCTATCTGAGCGCCGATCGCTTCCAGGGCATCGCACACCATGTCCGAAGCGTCATCGAATACGTGGGAGGCGACGTTCATGCAACCGATGACGCGTCGCTCGTGCAGCACTGGAATGGCGGCGAGGAAATGAAGCGCCTCCTGTCGGTCAACCTCGGTCAGGTGCAACCCGATATTGCGATAGGGGCCGAACACGGGTTTGCCGGCCATGACAAGCCCCGCATTCTTCGATTCCGGACCGAAGGACGAGACGCTCCGGACGAAGGCAGGGGAGAGCCCGCGGTGGACGCACAATTCGAGCGCTCCGGTCTCTTCGTTGACCAGATAGAATCCGCCAGAGTCCAGGTGTGCGACCTCGCACGCAGTGTCCAGGCAGCGCCTTAGCCCCTCCTCGAGGTTGCCCGCAGAAGCCAGGGCGAGAGCAAGGTCCCGTTGAGCGCGGACCAGGATCTCGGCGTGTTTGCGCTCGGTGATGTCGAGCCACGTCCCGAGGAATTCCTGCGGGCTCTCGCCATTGCTCTGGCGCAGATACGCCTGGTCGAGAAACCACCGGTAGGAACCATCGGCACATTGCCAGCGATACTGGTACGTCCCAAGGGCGTCTTGCTGAAGCCCCTCAAATGTCTTGAAGACTTCTTCGCGATCCTCCGGGTGCAGTCTGGAGGCCCAGAACGACGGCTCTGCTGCGAACCGCTCAGCGGGAAAGCCGGTGAGTCGTTCGACGTTCTCGCTGACCCACATACCCGCGAACTCGCCGGACGCCCGCGCCCGGTAGAGCACGACCGGGACGTTCTGCAACACAACGTCCCGCTGCGCTTCGCTCTCTCGGCGTGCGGCCTCCGCTCTCCGACGGTCGGTGACGTCTTCGAACATGCCCAGCACGTCGGATATGCGTCCAGCGGCATCCCGAAGTGCGGCGGTCCATAGACGGACGTCGATCGGGGTCCCGTCCTTCCGCTGGCGGCGAAGTTCCACTCCGTTGAGGGCCTCGCCCGCTCTTTCCCGCTCACGTATCGCCAGGAATTCTGCTTGCTTGTCGTCCGGAACGAAGAGTGGCCGCTGCCCCAGCACCTCGGCCTCGCTCCATCCGAAAAGTCGCTGGGCGGCAGGATTCCACGTCCTGATCTGGTCATTCGTATCGAGGGTAACAATGGCGAGGGGGGATGCCTGGATTAACGCCCGAAGGATGTGGTTGGATCCCCAAAGAGTGTCGCCCATACGCTTCGCCTTCGGCCGGAAAGCACATGAGCCGATTCTCTTATGAGAACCGGCTCAATCTTCACTAAGGCCTCCTCCTTCTGCAGGTCTGGTGAGAAGCCTTGGTCACGATATCGGAAGAACGTAAGTTAATCGGCTACCTATATCAGCAAGCGTCGGCGGCTGCAAGCCAATAGCGTATCGCGGCAAGAGATTGCGCACGTAGTCGCGAAGGCGGATCGAAGCATGGGGACAAGAACGGGACCCGGCGGTTGACCCGCCGGGCCCCGCACAAGAGGCAGGAGAAAAGACGCTAGACCGACAGCCGCGCCCACGCCTCGATCAGCGTCCGCTTGGCGTTGGCAATGACGGCCCCGGAGGATTCGCCGGGCAGGGGCTTGACCTCGAAGGCCACCACCGGGCGTCGCCCCTCGGCCAGGTAGCCGATCGCGAACAGCTCCCGCAGGAACTCAACGAGCTGCGGCACGTCGTTCTCGCCGCCCGGCAGCCCGAAGCGGGGATGCTGGTCGCCGTACGCCGGGTGCCCGGCCTGTTTCACGCTGTTGCCGATGTGGATGTGGGCGAGGTTGTCCCGCTTTAGGGTCTCAAAGACTTTCTTCGGCGTCTCGTCCTGGATCGGCAGGTGGCTGAGGTCGATCATGATGCCGAAGTCGGGGTAATCCTTGCGGACGGCCTTGCACAGGGCCAGGGCGTCCTTGGCCGGGCCGATCAGGCATTTCTTGTCGTACCTGGCATCGAAGCTCTCCAGGACGAAGCGGAGCCCCGTCGCCTTGGCGTGCCCGCAGAGATCCCGCACCGACGCCACCAGGAGCTTGAAGGCTTCCTCGCGCCGCGCGCCGGGATCCGCGCCGCTCAGGACCGCGACGGCCCCCGCACCCACCTCGGCCGCTTCGTCGATACACGCCTTCACTTGATCGACTGCCTTCTTCCGCTCGACGGGATCGAAGTGGTTGAGATTGAGCTTCTGGCTGAGCAGGCAGGGTTGGGCCCCATATCCCACGGTCATGTGGCTGGTCGCCAGCAGCGACTTCACCCGCTGCCGCTCCGCGGGGTCCTTGATCCAGGTGATCTCGACCGCCGAGAAGAATTCATCCTCCACGATCTTCGTCAGCGTATCGTAGATCGGCCCCTCACCCTTCATGCACTCAGGGTAGGCCATGAAGTGCACGATGCCGACCTGCAGGTAGCTCTGGAGTGCATCCTTCACGGGCGCCTCCTCGCAAGATCGACAGCGACCGAGGACGCTCTCGACCTCGCCCGCGCGTGCCGATCGTCCTCCGAAAGCGGATCGCTGTCCCGGTCGGATCCCGGCGGTCACTCCCCCTTGCGCGCCTGCTCCAGGACGCGGATGGCGCGGGTGAGGTTGAAGATGCCGCAGGTGCAGAAGCGAGCCATCGTCGCGGCAGCCTGTTGCGGCGTGCGGCGGTTCTCCCGCACCAGGTCGATCATCTTCCGGGCGAAATTGTGCGAGACCATGCCGTGGCCGCACATGGTGGACAGCTCCAGGACGTGCCGGTCAGGCAGCTGGTTCAGGTCGCCGTGGAAGCCCAGGGAGTATTCGATGCTGTGCCGCGTGATGCCCGCCCGCTTGCAGCAGGCATTCGCCTCGGCCGTCAGACCGGCGATATTGATGGAGACCCCCAGATCGGCCGCCTTCAGATCCCTCAACAGCGCTTCCACCTTGGCGACGTCGTCGAAGACCGCGGCGACCGTCGAGGGCTCCTCGATCGCTGCGCACCACCGCCTCGGGGTCGCCGTCGGCCGGCCGCGACCAGTGCGCCAGGGGTGTCAGGTTCTCCGACGGCCGGTACATGCCCCCCTTGATGGCATGTCCCACGTTGACCGGCCCGTGCTTCACGGCCAGCGCCAGAAAGGTCGCAGCTTCTCGGCGGACCCCACGTCGTTGATACCCTTGGAGGCCATCGCGAAGACGATGTAGTCGTCCCGCTGGGTCTCGGGTGCGCCGAAGCGATGCAAGGTATTCGTCATGCCGGCATTCTCCTCTATGATCGACGACCCGGCGGGCGGGTCGGCGTCAGGCGCTGGCGGGCGTCGGCCGCCGGCCCAGGCCCAGGTTGGTCTTCCCCCGGAAGAACACGTACCCCTCGCGCGCGAGCACCGGGCGCAAGCCGGTCGTCTCCCGCGGCGTCGCAGCGCGTGGAGACACCGATGCTGACGATGGTCTCGAGGTGCCTGCGCGACCGCCTCGATCCGTTCCAGCACGGCGGGCACGTGCTCCAACTCGGTCTTCAGCTCCAGGATGGCGGACATGACCTTCTCGTTCGAGGACGTCCGCCCGCAGGGCGCCCGTGGCGCGATCGGTCATCAGCGAGGAGACCGGATTCTTGTCCTCGAACTCCACCGGCAGGGCGACGAGCGCCATGGTCATCTTCTGCACGTCGCGGAAGCGCACCCCGACCCCGGGCCGGCCGAACTCGATGGTGAACCCTGCCTCGCCCTCCTTGACGCGGTCCGTCACGTCGTTGGTCTTGACCTCCTCCGTGCCGCGCCCGTGAATGCCCGTCGACTCGTGGGGCACCAGCGGGTCGCTGAAGGCTCGCCGGACGATCGCGCGGCCACGTCAGCTCCTGGGGGGTCAGGGCATCGGTGGGGCAGACGTCCGGCTCCGGGCTCGAACCGGAATCGCAACCATTTGGCGACCCGGCGCACGGCCCGCACCAGGGTCGGGGTTCATGTGCTCCTTGCTCATCCCCCGGTGGCAGGTGAAGCACTCGACGCACTCGTCGAGATTCACCGTGGCCCGGTTGATGGCCGGATCGATGTAGATGGCCCCCATCGGACAGACGGGGACGCAGTTGGCGCACGCGACACACTTCTTGGGGTCAACCTCCACGTCGCACTCCTTTTCAACAAGGTACGTTTGCACGCCGCCCGGCACCCGGCAGGACCAACCTCCAGTGCCGAGTGGCGCGGGCAAGCCTAACGGCTGCATCGGTCGCCTGTCAAGTGTCGCGGGTGCCTTTCTCGGCAATCCTTCGGGCCACCATACCTCCGCAAGCGCACGCGGAACGCGCTTGACACCCTTCGCCGGTCCCCGTATGGTGTCCGCGCCGTTTGCCATGTGCCCGTTCGTCCTGCCCCGCAGCGTCACGGGGAGTCGCATGCCGCAACGCATCACGGTCGCTCACAGCCCGGACGCGGATGACGCGTTCATGTTCTATGCCCTGGCCCAGGGAAAGGTCGGGGACCCGGACCTGGAATTCGTCCACGTCCTGCAGGACATCCAGACTCTCAACGAGCGGGCCTTCCGGGGCGAATACGAGGTGACCGCCGTCTCGTTTCACGCCTACGCGTACCTGGCGGATCGCTACGCGCTCCTGTCCCACGGTGCCAGCATGGGAGACGGCTATGGCCCCATGATCGTGGCGGCGGCCCCGCTGTCGCCCGAGGCGCTCCGCGGAAAACGGATCGCCGTCCCCGGCAGACTCACGACGGCCGTGTTGGCGTTGGATCTCTGGTGCCCCGGCCTCGCGCAGACGGTGGTCCCCTTTGATCAGATCCCGGATGCCGTGCTGTCGGGCCGCGTGGACGCCGGGCTCATCATCCACGAAGGCCAGGTCACTTACCAGAGCCAAGGCCTCCACAAGGTCGTGGACCTGGGGGAATGGTGGAAGGGCGAGACGGGATTGCCTCTGCCGCTGGGTGGAAACGTCATTCGGAAGGATCTGGGCCCAGTCCTGATGCGGCGGGTGTCTCGCCTGCTGCGCGAGAGCATCCAGTACGGCCTCGCCCATCGCGCGGACGCCCTCTCGCACGCCATGCAATACGGGCGCGACCTGGACGTGTCGCTCGCCGACCGGTTCGTCGGGATGTACGTCAATCACTGGACCCTGGACTACGGCGAGCCGGGACGGCAGGCCGTCCGGCTGCTCCTCCGGCGCGGCCACGAACGCGGAATCCTCCCCTTGCCGATTGAACCGGAGTTCGTGGAGTAAAACCGTTCGACCGTTCGACGGTTCGAGCATTCGGCTGTGCGTCGGACTTCGAACGCTGAACCTGAACCGCCGAACCGCTCGAACGCTGACCCCAATGTATGCCTTCTACTCCGATCACTACGTCATCGACCTGCCCGCCGACCACCACTTTCCCATCCAGAAGTACCGGCGAATTCGCGAGCGACTATTGGCCGAGGGGACGCTTCGCGCCGACGAGCTCCTGGAACCGACGTTGGCCGATCCTCGGGATATCTGCCGGGTCCACACCAAGGACTACTGGGAGCAGTTGAGCCGCGGCACGCTTCCCGCCGCCGCCATCCGGCGCTTGGGTCTGCCCTGGTCCGAATCGCTCGTTCGGCGGTCGCGGGCCTCGGTACAGGGGACGCTCAGCGCCGCCCGGATTGCCATCCGCGAGGCCGTGGCCGCTAACCTCGCGGGCGGCACGCACCACGCGTTCCCCGATCGTGGTGAGGGGTACTGTGTCCTGAACGACATCGCGGTCGCCATCCGGACCTTGCAGCACGACGCCTGGGTGCAGCGCATGGCCATCGTGGATTGCGACGTCCACCAGGGGAACGGAACCGCGGCCATCTTCGCGAACGAGCCGGACGTCTTCACCTTCTCCATCCATGGCGATCACAACTATCCGTTCCGCAAGGTCCCGGGCACGCTGGATATCGCCCTACCGGACGGCACGGGCGACGACGACTATCTCCGCGCGCTGGAGCCGGCGGTCTCCCGGCTCCTCGCCGAGTTCCGGCCCGGCCTCGTCTTCTATCTGGCCGGCGCCGATGCGCACGAAGGCGACCGCCTGGGTCGCCTCCGTCTCACGCCATCACGGTCTCCGCCGGCGCGACGAACTGGTCCTGCGCACTTGCCGGGATGCGGCCGTCCCCGTCGCCATCGCGCTGGGCGGAGGCTACGGGCAAGACCTCGACGACACGGTGGAGGCGCACTGCAACACCATCCGCGCCGCCCGGGCACTGTTCGACGCCTCTCCCACGACGACCGCCGCCCCCTGACCGATCCCTCCATTCCGCATTCAGGACCGTCGGGTGATTCTCCAGCAGTTGTGGATCTTGGGATTGCGGTGGAAGTCCAAGGGGAGCGTCGCGTGGGAGATGTCTCTCGATGGTCAGATCCGGCAGCGCCGTGCGGTGCATCTTGAAATGGCGGTAGTTGTTGGAGAAGAGCAGCACGCCGTCGCGGGCGAGCAACCGGGCGGCAGCGCTGATGAGGGCCACGTGGTCCCGCTGCACCTCGAAGGTGTCCTCGCCCATCCGCTTCGAATTGGAAAAGGTCGGCGGGTCCAGGAAGATCACGTGGTACCGCTCGGGGTGGGGCGTCGCCAGCCACGCCAGGCAGTCCGCCCGCACGAAGCGGTGCGCCCGCCCCTCGGCAAACCCGTTCAGCGCCATGTTGCGCCGCGCCCAGTCGAGGTAGACGGAGGACATGTCCACGGTGGTCGTCGAGGCGGCCCCGCCCGCCGCGGCATACACGCTGGCAGTGCCGGTGTAAGCAAACAGGTTTAGAAAGCGACCGCCCGGCGCGAGTCCCCGGATCAACGCGCGGGTGGGCCGGTGATCCAGGAAGAGGCCGGTATCCAGGTAGTCGGTGAGGTTCACCAGAAAGCGGAGCCCGCCCTCGTGGACCGTGCGGAACTCGACCGGTGGCCGCCTGCCGCTCGTACTGCGCGAGGCCTTTCTGGCGGCGTCGGACCTTCAGGACCACCCGATCCGCCGGAATGCCGATCGCGTCCGGGATGACCGACATCCCGGCCCGGAGCCGCGCCTGCGCCACGGCGGGGTCCACCGTCGCCGGCGCCGCGTACTCCTGGACGTGCGCCCATCCCTCGTAGAGATCCACCGCCAGAGCGTACTCCGGTAAGTCTCCGTCGTACACCCGATAGCAGGTCACCCCCTCCCGCCGCGCCCACTTTCCCAGGTGTCGCAGATTCTTCCGCAGCCGGTTGGCGAACATCGCGGCGCCAGGCGTCGGCGCCCCGATCGGCGCGAGCGGCGACCCCTGGTGCGGACCGATCGCCGCAGGATCTGTCGTCGGTTCTCGTTTCACGACACAGCCTCACCCTCCGGCGCGAGCGACCGAGCCTCCACGCATCACGGCGCGACGCGGTACGTCAAGGTTATTCGAATCCAACCCGACGCCGGATACGGACCGGCCCGCCGAACCGCGTCCGCGGATGCCTCGTCCAGCAGCGCGTGGCCCGACGACCGCGCGATCTCCACCGCGGCCACCACGCCATCCGGCCCGATCCGAAACCGGACGTCCGTGGTTCCCTGCATGCCCTGCCGGCGGGCCGCGTCGGGATAGACCTGGGCGCGCTCGATCTGACGACGAATCACTTCGCGCACATCCACGGCGCTTCCGCCCGAGCCGGACGCCGATCCGCCGCGGGCGACACCTCCGCCGGTTCCGTTGCCTCCACCTCCACCATTCCCGATACCGCCGAACCCATCGCCACCCGCACCCTGCCCGCGTCCATCTCCGGTACCGGTCCCGGATCCCTGCCCGCCGCCCGCCTCGTTGCCCTGTCCGGTGAACACGTGGAAGCCGCGCGCCTCCGGCTCGGCTCTCAGCGCCGTCTGCTCGATCCCAGTGCCCCCGCCCCCTGGCGCCTCCCGCTCGTTCATACGCCCCCGACCGCCGCCGGAATCCGCCGTGCCGGCTGCTGCCGGCGGGCCCGCGGGCATGGCGGCAAGCGGCGGTGCAGGAGCCGCTTCAGGCGCGGGAATCGGCGGCGTGTGGGGCGGCGGGAGGTTCGGCCCGTTCGTCACCGCGGACCACTGCCGGACCGGTTCCGCCTCGGGTAGAGCGGTTGGCGGGGGGTCGGCTTCCGGCGCCGGGCGGCGCGACGGCTCCGAGACAACCCCGATGGCCTTGGGCGGAACGCGGCGCGACGCGATGGGCGTCGGCGCCTTCGCGGAGACCGGCGACAGGCAGGATCTCTGCAGGTGCCGGGGGCGATGGAGGCGCGGTCGTTTCGGCGACGAGCCGCACCCGGAGGTTCGGCATGACCCGATCGGTAGCCGGCTGGATCAGAAGGCACAACCCCAGCAAGACAAGATGAGCGAATCCGGAGCCAAGAACACAGCCCGGCCACATGCCCACCCACCGTTTGCCCGCCGCCTGATCCAGCCGCATCACCGTCGGTCCTCGAAACGCCTCAGCGCCGTACCGACTCGGCGCTCATCCGTAGATGCTCGACCCTTAGTAGAAGTTTTCGAGCTGGACCCGCAGACCAAACAGGAGATTGATCCCTGGCGCCGGCATCAGAAAGACATTGTTGGTGAAGGTCCGTGAATCGAAGGCATAAATGCCGTATGTCTCGTACTTCGCATCCGTCAGGTTGAATCCTTGCAGGTACAGCGTGACGGATTTCCAGGTGTAGGAGGCCTGCGCGTTCAGGACGAACGAGTCCTGAATCCGGAAGGTCGTCTCATTGGTTTCGTTGTTCAGGAGCACCTGGCTCCCAACATACTGCCCGTCCAGACTCAACTCCAGACCGTCCAGGGGCCGGACCGCCACGCGCGCGAACGCCCGGTGCAGGGGCACCAGTGCCACTCGATCACCCGGGTTAATGGTGCGTCCCGAACAAGACCGTCTGGCTGGTGTAACGGGCGTCCGTGTAGCTGTAGTTCAGTTGCAGGTCCACCCGCTCGTGCGGGCGGAGCCGGGCACCAATCTCGACCCCCTGCCGGCGGCTCTTCGGAGCGTTCTGGTTCTGCCCGAAGGTCAGGCCCGTCGGGTCTGGGAGAAACAGGATCTCGTCCTGCACATCCGTAAGGAAGTATGCGCCGGTCATCTCCAGCCAGTTCAGTGGCCGGAGCCGGAGACCGGCCTCGTAGGTTGTGCTCGTCATTGGCCGGAGATTGGGATTGGAGCCCAGCCCAGCGAAGGCGAACAACTCGTCCGTCGTGGGCACCCGGAACCCTTGACCGTAATTGCCATAGAGCGTCACGGGGTCCCAGGGCGTGTATGTCAGGCCCGCCCGCGGCGTCACCTTGTTGAAGCGCGTGTCTCCGTTGTTGACAGGCGCCAGGTCGTCCGTGAAGTCATACTTCGTCACATCGTACCGAACGGCGCCAGTCACGGTGAGGTTCGGCAGCAGGTCGAGGCTGTCCTGCGCAAAGAAACCGTACGAGTCCTCGTCGATCGAGCGTTTCGACGGGCCGAACGTGGAGGTGGACGACGTATTGACGTCGCTGTGCCGGATCTCGCCCCCCGTGGAGAAGCTGTTGCGCAGGCCCCAGAATTTGATGTCGTGAGAAAGCTGCACGGTTCCGCCGGGGGTGCCGGTATCGGTGAACGCGCGCCCCGAACTGGACAATCCGGTGGTCTGCAAGTCGCGCGAGGTGTCTCGGTAGAACGCGTTGCCGGCCAGCGAGAATCCCCACGGAAGCTGCTGCCGCCCCTGGAACGTGACGACGGATTGTTCCGTCGCGCTGAAGTCCGTCGGGCTGATGTTTGCCTTGCGATCGTTGCGCAGCACGTCGAGCGGAAGTGTTCCTGCCTGCTCCAAGCGGTTGTTGACATACCCGTAGCTCAGGCTCAGGTCCGTCGCCTCGGTCGGCCGGTATCCCACTTTCCCCAGGAAGTTGGTCATCCGGCTATCGGAGACATCACGGTACCCACTTTCTCGCTCCCAGGACCCGTTCAGATAGTAGTCGAAATCCTTGACCGGGCCGCTGACGGTCGCCCGGAGGCGGTAGTGGTCGTAGCTGCCCCAGGCGGCGTCGCCGATGGCCTGGGAGGTGCGACCGCCCCGCTTGGTGGTGATGTTGATGACGCCCGCCATGGCGTTAGCCCCGTACACGGCGGTGGCACCGGGAAGAACCTCGATGCGCTCGACATCCTGGATGGGAATGAGGTCGAAATTGACGAAGTTGGAATCCGGGTCGTTGATCCGCACGCCGTCCACGAAAACCGAGATCGCCGGGTTGGGTTGCGCGTTGAACCCGCGCAGATCCACCGTGGGCTGAAAGGGGTTCCCGACGGCGTTATACAACACGACGGACGGCACCTGGCGCAGGGCATCCGGCACCGTCCGCGAGTTCTGCCGCCGGATATCCTCTGCCGTGATGACGTACACCTGCCCTGGCACCCGACGCAGGTCCTCCATCATGTCTGCCAGACGGGTCGCGGTCACCATGACCTCGCCTACCGCCAATTCCTGTTCCTCCGGTGCTGCGGCCTGAGCCGTCGGGGTTGCAGGTGAAATGAGGGTGAAACCCGTCACGTGGAACAAGATGAATACACCGAATAGACCAGCGATTCGTCGAAACATGGAGGCCATACTCCTTTCCGCGAAGTGATGGGTCCTGAGCCCCCGGATAGGTCTCCTGACTTGTGGATCGTCGCTTCCCCGCGCCTTCCCATCCCGGGCACGGCGATTTGGCGATTCGGCGATTCGGCAATTGGGAAGTGCAGAGAAGGCCTTCCCGAATCGCCTCATTGCCAAGTTGCCTAGTCGCCGTCCGTTCGAGACAGTGGCCTACCGCGGGGTCGCTCCCCACTCACAGTGGCGGGACCGTGCTGGATTCCCTGAAACCGGCCCGGCGTCCGGGCCGAGGGCGACCAGCTTCCCTTACATCCGGGGGTCGTGCGTTGCTCGAGATACCGCGTCCGGGCGCCCCAGACTGCTTCGGAGTCGCGGCCGATCCGAGTTCGGATCCACCTCGATCTCCACGGTGCAGCCGTACGCCCGGTCCAGCTGTTGCGGAGTCATCACCTCCTTAGGAGTGCCGAAGGCCTGCACCGTTCCGCCCGCCAGCAGCAGCAGACGGTCGCAGTGCTCGGCCGCCAGGTTGAGGTCGTGGGACACCAGAATCGTCGTCCGCGCCCGATCCGGCGACGGGGCGAACACCGTCTCCACCATCTCGCGTTGGTGCCGGAGGTCCAGATGCGCGGTCGGCTCGTCCAGCAGGAGGACCGACGGCTCCTGGGCCAGGGCGCGCGCCAGCGAGACGAGCTGCCGCTCGCCGCCCGACAGTTCATCCACCCGCCGGTCCGCCAGCGCCGCGATCCCCGCCGTCTCCATGGCCGCCCACGCCGCGGCGCAATCGCGCGCCGCTCCAGGCCCCGCCCGCCGCGTGGGGATAGCGGCCCATGAGCACCACCTCGCTCACGCGGAACGGAAATGCCACCTGGAAGTCCTGGGGGACGACGGCCACCTCGCGCGCCAGGGCCAGTCGACCCATCGTGGCCACGTCCCGGCCGTGGATGAGAACGGCGCCACGCTCGGGGCTCAACACCTTGCTGAGCAGCCGGAGGAGCGTGCTCTTGCCGGCGGTGTTGGGGCCGACGATGCCCACCCGCTCGCCGCGGGCCACGCTAAACGACACGCGGACCAGCCCCTGACCGGATCGGTATCGGAACGTCACGTCCCGGACCTCTACCGCGCTCACCATGTGTCCGCACCCCGCCGGCGCCGCAGCAGGTACACGAACAGCGGCGCCCCGCAGAAGGAGGTGATCACACCCACCGGCAGCTCCGTCGCCCCGGCGACCGTCCGCGCACCGAGATCCGCCAGGATCAGGAAGCTCGCGCCCAACAGGACGCTCGTCGGGACCAGCGCCCGGTTGTCTGGTCCCAGGAGCAGGCGTGCGGCGTGCGGCACGATCAGACCCACGAACCCGATGGAGCCCGCCGCCGAGATCGCCGCACCGGTGACGAGCGAGGCCACCACGAACACGACGCGCTTCACCCGCTCTGCCTCGACACCCAGTTGGAGCGCCTGCTCCTCCCCCAGGGCCAGGAGGTTCAACCGCGGCGCCTGCCGGGTGAAGACCAGGATGCCGACGGCCAGCACCACACTCAGCACCGCCAGCGTTCCCGCGCTGGCCGGCGCGAGGTTGCCCATCAACCAGAAGACCACGCCCTGCAACTCGCCGGCCGCCAGCACGACGGTGGCCAGCATGACGCAGGACGTAAAGAACAGGCCGATGATGACGCCAGAGAGGAGGAGTGTCGCCATGGGCAGGCGACCATCCACCTGGGCAATGGCGTACACCAGGATCGCCGCCAGGAGCGCCCCGCCGAACGCGAACAGCGTCGTCGCCACGGGGTTGGCCGTCGGTCCCGCGATCCCCAGCAGCACCGCGACCAGGAGGCCGAAAGACGCCCCGCTGCTGACCCCCAGCACCGATGGGTCAGCCAGCGGATTGCGGGAGATCGCCTGGAATCCCAGACCCGCCAACGACAGACAGGCCCCCACGATCCCGGCCAGCAGCGTCCGCGGAAGCCGGATCTGCCGCACGATGGTCGTTGCCGGGTCCTGGGGTTGACCGTCCAGAAGGGCCCGGACCACCTCCTGCGGCGCGAGCGAGACACTCCCGATCATGACGGACAGAAGGAGACTTACGGCCAGGACGGCGGCGAGCCACGCCGAGACCACCGCGGGCGACATGCCGGTGCGGCGGCCCGTTGTCTGGACACTCATTTCATCTCCCGCGGGCCAAAAGCCTCGGGGTGGATGGCCCGGGCGAGCCGGTCGAGGCCTTCCCCAACCCGCGGCCCGGGCCGCAGGATGGTGTTGCTCGGAACCGCGAGCACGCGCCCCGCCCGGATCGCAGGAACCGCACGCCACGCATGCCACTCCGCGGGCATGTCGCCGCTCCCGGTCGCGGCGCGCTCACTGTCTTCGCGATGGTCGGCCAGCAGGATCACCTCGGGGGCGCGGTCAACCACCTGCTCCCAGTTCAGCCGCGGGTACGAGCCGGTCCGCTCCCATACGATGTTCTGGCCACCCGCCAACCCCAGGAGGTCATCCAAGTACGTGCCGGCGCCGGCGGCGATCAACGGATCTGTCCAGATCAAATAGAGGACGCGGGTTCGTGGCCGTCCGGCGACTCGCTCCCGCACCGCGCGCACACTTCGCTCCAAGTTGTCCACGACGCGGCGGGCGGCCGTCTCCGCCCCGAGTCCCCGTCCCACCGCCAATATGGACTGAAGCACTCCCCCGTAACTGTCAGGCCGCAGCGCGAACGTGGCGAGGCCCAGCCGATCTAGCTGATCGAGCAGATCGCGGGCATTTCCCTCGGCCGTCGTAAACACGAGATCCGGCCGCAACCGGACGATCTGCTCCAGGCTCGGCGCGGCGATGCCGCCCACTTTCGGGAGTGCCCGGGCCGCCGCCGGGAAATCGCAGACCGCCGTCACCCCGACCAGCCATCCGCCACGTCCCAAGGCGAAGATGGTCTCGGTGATACTGGGCGCCAGCGACACCAGACGCAACGGTCGTTCGGGAATCGCGATGGGACGCCCCAGCATGTCGGCCACAATGGCCGCCCGAGCCGCTCCCGGCGGGGTGCACAGAAGCGCACCGGCCAGCGCCGCGATCCCACCGACCGCCCACCATCCGTCTTCACGGAGTCTCGCAAGCAGACCCATGCCACTCCCCGAAAAACACAAACGCCCCGATCCGCAATCGACGGATAGGGGCGCCACGATCCAGCAGTCCGGGAACAACGTGGAGGACTGGGAGATTTGGGCGGCCCCTCCCCGCGGAGGGATCACAACACCCGAAAGGCTGAGCAGGTTTCCTGGCTCGCGGCTTGGCTTACTCTCTGCGCCTTCCCATCCCGCCACAGGCGGGACAGTGGCCTCTGCAGATTTCAACGCCGCTCACAGTTGCGGGGCAGCAATGGACTTGCTCCTGGGATCGAATCACCCGACGGAGCTCACCATTTTCCCTCACGGGTCCCCAGACGGGGACCACTCGGCCTCACCTATTCACTTGTCGGAATGGCCCTCCTCCACGCGACCAAAACGCGTGCGGCATATGTAGTTGAAGCCGATGGAGAAGTCAAGCGTTTTGTCGAGATCCGCCGTCCCGAAAACAGCAAGGGCACCCCTGTCGGGATGCCCTTGCTGTTGAAACCGAAACAGGACAGAGTGCTGACCAGGAGAACTACTTCTTCTTCTCCTCGGCCTTCTTCTCAGGAGCCGGGGCCGGAGCGGCCGGAGCCGCCGGAGCGCGGGGTCGCCTTCTTCTCGGCGCCCTTCATCTCGCCCTTCGCGGGGGCCTTCTTCTCGGCCTTCGCGGGGGCCTTCTTCTCGGCCTTCGCGGGGGCCTTCTTCTCGGCCTTCTCTCCGCCTTCTTCTCAGGAGCCGGGGCCGGAGCCGCCGGAGCCGGAGCGGCCGGAGCCGCCGGGGCAGCCGCCGGGGCCTTCTCCTCAGCCTTCTTGGTCTCACCAGCGAAAGACACGGCGGAGAAAGAGAACGCAACGGCCAGAGCCAGAGCCAACACGATCATCTTCTTCATTCTCGATTCACCTCCTCTCTGATCGAAATTCGAAAAGACCTGATGAGAAAATCGAAGCTAATCTAAGCAGCAATTGTGCCATAATTCCATTGTGCGTCAGATTTTCTTCCCCTGTGTTTTCAAGAGGTTGCCACGCTCGAAACCGCCAGGAAATCCTCTTATATTCGCTACTCGCGTCCGCGATACTCCGTTTGGGTTGAGGCTGCACGTTTTGGAGTACCTTTCGGTTCCGCCTCGCGCCCGGCTGTCCCCTTCATTCGTCTCTTCAGACGCGCAGCCGCGCTCAATAATTCATTCGCATGGTCGAGGGCGGTGCCCGACCGACTCGGACCGCCCAGCATGCGGGCAACTTCCCGCGCCCGATCGTCGTCACCCAGGACTCGCGCCGTGGTCTCCGTGCGGTCCGCGAGGTTGCGCTTGTGCACAACGAGATGCTGGTCCCCGAAACAGGCGATCTGGGGAAGGTGCGTCACGCACAGCACCTGGTGTCGCGTGGACACGGCGAGCAGTTTCCGTCCGACCACCTCGCCCATGCTCCCGCCGATTCCCGCGTCCACCTCATCGAAGATCACGGTCGGCGTCTGGTCCGCCGATGCCAGGATGGTGCGGATGGCCAGCATCACACGCGAGAGCTCGCCGCCCGAGGCGATCTTGTGGAGCGGCTTGACCGACTCGCCGGGATTCGGCGAGATGAGGAACTCGACGGTGTCCGCTCCATGGGGACCCAGCACGGCCTCGTCCGCGGAGGCGGCGGTCACCCGGACCTCGAAGACCGCTTTGGCCATGCCGAGCTGCGCCAGTTCGTCGAGCACCGCCTGTTGGAGCGCCTGCGCCGCTCGTGTGCGTGCCGCCGTTAGCCGTCCTGCCCGGTTCAAGAGGTCCACGCGGACGGCCTCGAGAGCGTGCTCCGTCTCCTGGAGACGCGCCCCGGAACGCTCCAGGGCGTCCAGGGCCCGTCGGGCGTCGGCGAGCTGTCCCAGGAGATCGTCGACGCCGCCGCCGTATTTCCGCTTCAGCCGGCCAAGCTCGTGCAGCCGCGCCTCGATCGCCTCGAGACGCTGCGGGTCGAACTCGATCCCGCCGCGGTAATCTCGCAGTCCCCGCGCCGCTTCGCCGAGCTGGACCATGGCCGCTTCCAGCGCCTCCAGGACTTCCTGCAGGCGCGGATCGATGGCCGCCGCTTCCCGCAGTCGCGTCGCCAGCCCGCCCAGGCGGGTCAAGACCGCGCCATCGGATTCCTCCACCTCCACGTACGCCTGCTCCACCACAGAAAACAGCCGCTCGTGATGAACCAGAATCGCGCGCTCCGCGGCCAGCGCCTCTTCTTCCCCGGACTCCAGACGCGCGGCCTCGAGCTCCCGCCGCTGGAACTCCAAGAGCTCCGTCCGGCGCGTTCGCTCGCGCTCTGCGGCCACCAACTCGTCCCGTTCCCGGCGGAGTGCCTGCCAATGGTCGTAGTGCCCCCGATACGCGATGACCTCCGCGAGCGTGCCGGCAAACGCATCCACGAATTCGCGGTGCCGCCGGGGATCCAGGAGCGGCTGGCCGAGATGCTGTCCGTGTATGTCAACCAGGGATTCGGCGAGCGCCCGAAGGGTGGCGGCCGGGGTGAGCCGGCCGCCGACATAGGCCTTGCTCTTCCCGTCGCGCAACAGGTGACGGCGGAGGATCAGAAACTCCCCCGGCTCGATGGCGATCCCTTCCGCGTCCAGCGTGGTGCGCGCGGCGGCGACGACGGGCAGGTCGAAGGCCGCTTCCACCACCGCCTCATCGGCCCCCGTGCGCAGCAGGTCTTCGCTGCTCCGCGCCCCCAGCACGAGCTGGAGGGCGTCGATGAGGATGGATTTCCCCGCCCCCGTCTCGCCGGTGAGGATGTTCAGGCCCGGAACGAAGGAGATCGTCAAGGCGTCGATGACCGCCACGTTCTTGATGGTGAGCTCGCGGAGCATGCCGACCACCTGTCGCCCGCGCGTGTGCTGCGGGGCGACTCTAGCGCTCCCCCCACCGGAGCTTGGTCCGGAGGAGCTCGAAGTAGTTCAGCTTGGGCGACTTCACGAGGGTGACGGAGTGTGCCGACCGCCCCACCACGACGGTATCGCGGTGCTGCAGCTGCACGTCCACTTGCCCGTCCACCGTCAGGTGCACATCCTCGCCCGCCGATCGCTGCACGACCTCGACCCGGGCGCCGTCCGGCAGGACCAGCGGTCGGTTGGTCAGCGTGTGCGGACAGATCGGGATGACCACCAGGGCGGGAAGGGTGGGGTACAGGATGGGACCGCCCGCGGACAGGCAGTAGGCCGTGGAGCCGGTGGGGGTGGCGACGATGAGGCCGTCGGCCCGGTAGGTCGCCACGTATTCCCCGTTGACGAAGGTCTCCAGCTCCACGATCCGCGACGGTGCGGTCTTGGTGATCACGATGTCGTTCAACGCCTCGTACTCCCCGACGCGCTCGCCGGCCCGCCGCACCTCGGCCGCCAGCATCCGCCGGTGGCTCACGGCGAACACTCGTCCCTCAGGACCGCCTCCAGCGCCGGAAAGAGCTCGGGCAGCGTGACCTCCGTGAGAAACCCCAGGCCGCCGAGGTTCACGCCCAAGATGGGCACCTGCCGGGCCCCCATCAACCGCGAGACGGAGAGGATCGTTCCATCCCCGCCCAGGACGACGACCACGTCCGCCTCGGCCACCATGGCGGCACGAGAGAGACCCGGCCCGCAGCCCGGACAGGCGGCGGCGGCGGCCGGGTCGAGCAAGGCCTCGCGGTCTCGCTGCCGAAGCCAGGTGAGCAGCTCCCGGACGACCGCGCCCGCCTCGGGTTTATTCGGCTTCAGTGCGACCCCCACTTGCCGTACAGCCATGGTTGTTCCTTTTCAGTCCGTCGCGCCGGTCATGGCCTGCGCGACCAGCGCCGCGACATCGCCGCCCGCGTCGCTCGTGAGGTGCATCAGGAACTCGCGGTTCCCCATGGGCCCAAGCAGGGGAGACGGCGCGATCCCCCGCACGCCGCAGCCGAGTGCGGTGGCGGATGCCGCGACCCGCTCCAGCACCGCCCGGTGCAGGGCGGATTCGCGCACTACTCCCCGCTTCCCCACCTCGCCCTTCCCCACCTCGAACTGCGGCTTCACCAGAGCCACGCATGTCGAAGGGGCGCCCGAGCAGCCGACAGACCGGCGGCAACACGAGGGCCAGCGAGATGAAGGACGCGTCGATGGTGGCCAGATCCGGGGTCGCCGGAAGCCGGGACGCCTCGAGGTGCCGGATGTTGGTCCGCTCCAGCACCTGCACCCGGACATCCTGCCGGAGTCGTGGGTGCAGCTGGCCGTATCCGACGTCCACGGCGATCACCAGGCGCGCCCCCGCCTGGAGCAGGCAGTCGGTGAATCCCCCCGTGGAAGCGCCGACGTCCAGGCAGATCCGGTCGCGGACATCCACCCGGAAGGTCGTGAGCGCGTGCCGCAGTTTCACCCCGCCCCGGCTGACGAACGGGTGGTCCGGTCCGCTGACCTCCAGCGCGGCGTCGGCCGGCAGCAGTGCGCCGGGCTTGTCCACGCGCTGGCCCGCCGCTCGGACCTTCCCCGCCAGAAGCAACCGCTGCGCCTCGGCCCGGCTGGCGCACAGACCCCGCTCCAGCAGCAGCAGGTCCGCGCGGCGCCGCTCGACCCTCACGCCGCGCCTTTGCCTCGGCTGACCTCCAATGCCGGCACCCGCACCAGGTCCTCGGCTGCCGCCTGGATGCCTTCCGCCGTGAGGCCGAAACGCGCCCGCATGGCGGCCTGGGTCCCCTGCTCCACCAGCACGTCCGGAATCCCCATCCGCCGGACCTGGACGCCCCCGAGGCGCAGCTCCTCGAACAGCTCCAGCACCGCCGATCCGAATCCGCCGGCCAGCATGTGCTCCTCGATCGTCACCACCCGCCCCACCCGACGCGCCATGTCCGGGATCAGCGACCGGTCCAGCGGCTTGACGAAGCGCGGGTTGATCACCGCGGCCGAGATGCCGGCGCGCGCCAGGCGACCCGCCGCTTCCAGGGCGGGACCGACCAGCGTGCCGAGCGGCAGGAGAAGGACGTCCTCGCCGTCGCGAAGCAGCTCCGCCGTTCCCAGCGGATAGGCGCGCGCCTCCTGCTCGATCGCCACGCCGTTCCCCGCTCCCCGCGGATACCGGATGGCCGCCGGCCCGCCGCAGTCGATGGCCGTCTTCAGGCAGTGCTGGAGGTCGTTCTCGTCCCGGGGAGCCAGGATCACCATGTTGGGGACCGTCCGCAGGAAAGCCAGGTCGTACAACCCCTGGTGGGTCGGGCCATCGTCCCCGACGATCCCGGCCCGGTCCATGGCAAAGGTCACCGGCAGCCGCTGCAGGCAGACGTCGTGGATCACCTGGTCGTAGCCCCGCTGGAGGAACGTCGAGTAGATCGCCGCCACCGGCCGCATCCCCTGGGTCGCCAGGCCGGCCGCGAACACCACGGCATGCTGCTCGGCGATACCGACGTCGAAGCAGCGCGTCGGGTGCGCCCGCTGGAACTTCGCCAGCCCTGTCCCCTCCGCCATGGCCGCCGTCACCCCCACCACTCGCTCGTCCTCATCGGCCAGCTTGATCAGGGCCTGGGCGAAGGCGTCGGTGTAGGTCATGGGAGCCGTCTTTTTCATGAAGGTACCCGTCTCCACCTCGAACGGGGCGGCGCCGTGCCACTTGACGGCGTCCCCTTCGGCCGGGGCGTACCCCTTCCCCTTGATCGTCACGACGTGCAGGAGGACCGGCCCGCGCAGGTGGGCAACGTTTCCCAGCGTGGTCAGGAGGTGGTCCAGGTTGTGCCCATCGATGGGCCCGACATACGTGAAGCCCAGCTCCTCGAAGAGCACGCCGGCCGTCACCAGCCCCTTCGCCATCTCCTCGACCCGTTTCGCCATCTCGGCCATGCGCGGCCCGACGCGGGGGATGTGCCCCAGGATGTTCTGCGTCTCCGCGCGAACGCGGGTCGCGAGCGGACCGGTGAGCACGCGGTTGAGATACGCGGACACCGCCCCCACGTTCTGCGAGATGGACATGGTGTTGTCGTTCAGGATGAACAAGAGGTCCCGCTTGAGATCGCCCGCGTGATTCAAGCCCTCCCAGACCATTCCCGAGGTGAGCGCCCCGTCGCCAACCACCGCTGCGATCCGGTACCGCTGCCCGGTCAGGGCGCGCGCTTCCGCCATCCCCACTGCGGCAGAGATGGCCGTCCCCGCGTGCGCGGCGCCGAACGGGTCGTGCGGGCTCTCGTCACGTCGGGTGAACCCGCTGAGCCCCCGCTCTTGCCGCAAGCTGGGAAACCGATCCCGCCGGCCGGTCAGGATCTTGTGGGCGTAGGCTTGGTGGCCGACGTCCCACAGGATCTTGTCCTCGGGCGAGTCGAACACCGAGTGCAGCGCCAGCGTCAGCTCCACGGTGCCGAGATTGGACGCCAGGTGGCCCCCGGTCCTGGCCACCGTCGCAATGATCAACGCGCGGATCTCTTCCGCCACTTTGGGCAGGACCGACCGATCCAGCTTCTTCAGATCAGCCGGGCACTCAATCTGTTCCAAGTACACAACATCCCCCTTCCTTGCCCACTCGAAAGAGATATCCGACAGCGTGATTCGGAACCACCCCGACGCTCCACCCCTGTCCCTATCCCTTTCGCTTTCTTTATCCCTGTCGCTGTCGCTGTCCCTTTCCCTGTCGCCCCTTCGTCCTCCGTCAAGACCGTCGCTGGCCCACGAAATCCGCCAGGGCGACCAGCATCGCCCCTTTCTCGCCGAACGGCCGCACCGCCTCGCGGGCCTCGCCCAGCAACCGCGCCGCTTCTCGGCGCGACGCCTCCAGGCCGAAGACGGCCGGATAGGTCGCCTTGTGCTTGCGCAGGTCGCTGCCCGCGGTCTTCCCCATCTCGGCGCTGTTCCCTTCGATGTCCAGGATGTCGTCCACGATCTGGAAGGCCAGCCCCAGCCGCTCGCCGTACCGGGTGAGGTGCGCCAGTGCGGCCTCATCCGCCCCACCCGCCAGCCCGCCGACCCTGAGCGAGGCACGGAGCAGCGCGCCGGTCTTCTTGGAATGCAGCGTGAGCAGCGCGGCCGGCTCCAGCGTCTTCCCTTCGGCCTGGATGTCCATGGTCTGTCCGCCCACCATGCCGACGCTCCCCGCGGCGGCGGCGATCTCGGCGATCATCCGGAGGCGCCGCAGCGCCGGGACTCCCGCCGCGGTTTGGTCCGCCAGCACCTGGAAGGCGTGGGTGAGGAGCGCATCTCCCGCCAGGATACCGATCGCCTCCCCGTAGACCTTGTGGCACGTCGGCCGGCCCCGCCGATAGTCGTCGTCGTCCATGGCCGGCAGATCGTCGTGCACCAGGGAGTAGGTGTGGATGAGCTCCAGCGCCACGGCCCCCGGCATGGCGTCTTCCGGCGTCCCGCCTGCCGCCTCGCAGCCGAACAACGCCAGCATCGGGCGCAGCCGCTTCCCCCCGGCGAACACGCTGTAGCGCATCGCCTCATGGATGATGGACGGCGGCTCGGTCGGCGGCGGCAGCCACCGGTCCAGCGCCGCGTCCACCAGCGCGCGCCGCTCGGCCATGATCGCGGCCAGGTTCCGCATCTCTTGCGCCTCAGACATCGGCCCCTCCCTCGGTCCGCGCCGCGAACGGGACCTCGATCTCCGCCCCGTCCGGGGCGTGAGTGAGGAGGCGCACCCGTTGCTCCGCGTCCTCGAGCCGCCCCGCGCAGACCCGCGCGAGTCGCACACCGTCCTCGAAGGCCCGCAGGGCTTCCTCCAGCGGAAGGTCGCCTCCCTCCAGTCGAGTCACCACCGCCTCCAACTGCCCCAGCGCCTCCTCGAACGTCGGTTCGTTCATGATGGTTCCTCTGCGGAATGGATCGCCTGCACCACGCACTCCAGCTCGCCCTGGTGGAGTCGCACCGCCACCGCCGAGCCCTGTGTCGACCTCGGTGGCCGCCTTCAGGATTCGGCGGCTCGGGAAGCGCGAAACAGATGCTGTAACCTCGCCCCAGAATCCCCAGGGGGCTGAGCGACTCCAGCGTCGCCGCGGCGCGAGCCAGCCGCTCGCTCCGCACCGTCCGGAACAGCGCCCACCACGCCTCCAGGCGCCGGCGCAGACCCTGCAGGCGGTCCGCTTGCCGGGCGAGTCGGGCGACGGGGCTGAGGAGGAGGAGATGGCGGCCCAGCATCTCCACCCGGCTTCGCCGCACCGTCATGACGCGCTGGAGGGCCGACAGGCCCCGCGCCGTGAGCTCGTCCACCCGCTGCCGCAGCTCGTCCCGCTGGGCCACCACCAGCTCCGCCGCCGCCGACGGGGTCGGGGCCCGAAGATCCGCCACGAAGTCCGCGATGGTCACGTCGGTCTCGTGCCCCACCGCGGAGATGACGGGGATGGGACTCGCCGCCATCGCGCGGGCCACGATCTCTTCGTTGAAGGCCCACAGGTCCTCCAGCGATCCGCCGCCGCGGGCCACGATCAGGACGTCCAGGTCCGCCCGGGACCCCAGCCGCCGGAGCGCCGCCGCGATCTCCCCGCGCCGCGCCCGCCCCCTGGACCGCCACCGGGTGGATCAGGACCTCCAACCCGGGAAACCGCCGCCCGATGATCGTCAACATGTCGCGGATCACGGCACCCGTCGGGGAGGTGACGATGCCGATCTTTCTCGGGAGAAGCGGGAGCGGCCGCTTGCGGCTGTCGCGGAAGAGCCCCTCCGCCTCCAGCTTGGCCTTGAGCTGCTCGAAGGCGAGCTGGAGCGCGCCGACCCCCTTGGGCTCCATGAACTCGGCGGTGATCTGGTACTCCCCCCGCCGCTCGTAGACCGTCACCGTCCCGCACACCAGGACCGCCAGTCCGTCCGTCGGCTGGAACCGCAGCAGTCGATTGTGGCCGCGGAACATCACCCCCCGGATCTGGGCCTGGGCGTCCTTCAGCGTGAAGTACATGTGGCCGGAGGTGTGGTGCTTGAAGTTGGAGAGCTCGCCTTCCACCCAGATGGCCGGAAAGCTATCCTCCAGGACGGCCTTGACCTCAGTGGTGAGCGCGCTGACCGTATAGACGCGTCGGCCTGGGGCGGAAATCATGCGGGTCCTTGTAGCATGCGATCTTCCGGCTTGTCAAACGCTTCCTGGCGCTTCGGGTCGATTCGTCGAGTGGTCCGATTGGTCAATGCGGCACCGAACCTGCACCGCGTATCCGTCTTGACCTGTTACCGCTCACCGCTGGACCATCTGACCCGTTGACCGGATTGACAGTTGCGTCGTTTTCTCGGCTCTTGGCTCTCGCCTCCCAATATGTTAGCGTCCGCGGTCATGATACACGACGAATGGGTCGGTGTCGCCCAGGCAGTTGCCGCGACCCTCTGCTTTTCCACGGGCGCCGTTCTGGTCCGGTGGGCCGGCGATCTCTCGCCCGCGGAGGTGACCAGCCTCCGCCTGCTCCTGGCCGCCGTGTTCGTCGGCGCGGCTGCCTGGGCGGCCGGGGAACGGCTGAGGCTGGCCGCGGCCGAGTGGGCGCGTCTCGCCCCCATCGGACTCGTCGCTGCCGTGCACTTCCTGAGCTTCATCGCCTCCCTATACTTCACGACGGTGGCGCATGCCCTCACGCTCACCTACACCGCCCCCTTGTTCATCGCCGCCCTCTCGCGACTCGTACTGAAAGAGCCCCTCCCCCGCCGCGCGCTCCCCGGGGCCGCCGTCGCTCTGACCGGGGTTGCCATCCTGGCGGGCTTCGAGCCCCGGCTCGACCGGCGGATGCTGATGGGCGACGCGCTGGCCGTGGTCGCCGCGGTCACCTTCGCCCTGTACTCGCTCCTCGGCCGGCGCGAGCGCGATCGCTTGCCGCTCCTCACGTACGCCGCGGGCGTCTATCTCGTCGCCGGCCTGGTCACCAGCCCCTTCGCGGCGGGCCTCGTCCGACCCGCCCTTCCCGGCCGCGCTCTCGCCGCGGTGTGCGCCATGGCCCTGGTGCCGTCCGCCCTCGGCCACACGCTCTACAATGCGGCGATCCGTCGGCTGCACCCCAGCCTCCCCAACCTGATCGCCACCCAGGAAGTCACGCTGGGTATCCTGCTCGCCTGGTTCTTGGTCGGCGAGCCGCTCACCTGGAACGCCATCGCCGGTGCGGCGCTCACCCTGATCGGGGTGGGTCTCGTGTTGCGGTAAGAACCGGCGACTCGGCAACTTGGCAATTGGGCGACTCGGCGATTAGGCAAGGCAGGGCGACGCGTCTTGGCCAATCGCCCTCGCCCTGTCCCCCAATTGCCCAGTCCCATTGCTCGATTGCCCGATTGCCCAATTGCCCAATCGCCCAATCGCCCGCTTGCCAAACCCTGCGCTCTTCGCGTATAACTGTCCCGAGCCGCCACGAGGGAGCGCGCACCATGCCGACACTGGTACACTGTTCACTGCCCCGCCCTTCCGAGTCACCGGGTGGAGTGGACGCCGATCCCTTCCGCATATCAGTCGTTGCCGTTGATGGCGCCGGGGAAGCCGGGCAGGAATCCGGAGCTGGTCAAACACCTGCAGCGGTGTGCCAGCTGCGTGGTCCGGTTCATCATCAAGCCGTGAGGAGGCGATTCGTGAAGGTCCGACCAGTGCTGTTCAGTCTCTGGCTCGCGCTGATCGTCACCGGGTGCGCGGGTACAGCGCTCCAATCCTACCAACCCAAGAACAACGACGAGACGCTGATCGTGGCCACTCTGATGAGGATCCCGACCGGCATCAAGAGCCAGGTCCGTCGACACCCTCATGCAGGCGTACGCCGACGACGCGTACATCGGCAACTTCAACAGGTATCTTGGGGTTGCCACCGACCGTTCCGCCCTCCGCATCGGAAAACCGGAACTTCGGCAGGCGTACACCCAGACCTTTCGTGCGGTCAAAGAGATCGACATGGACGTGAAGGACTTTCGCCTGACGGTCCAGGGAGATCGGGCCGTGGTCGAAGCGTTCACCGAGTTGATCGTCAAGCAGGAAGCCGGCCGGAAAGAGGCCAAGCAGAACATCGTCAGAAACGAGGTCACCTGGCGCCTGAAGCGTGGACCATTCGGCTGGCAAATCCAGGAAGAGATGTTCCACTAGCGCCGCGCCGACCGCCAGTCACGGCGACTCCGCCGCGGCCCCGTCTTCGGTGTCTGCGCCCGCTTGGCTCTCGGCGCTGGGCTCCGCGCTCTCACCGCGCCGCCCCCACACGCGCGTGCTGTCAGGCCGCATTTCCACGCAGACCGCTCCGTTCCGATCCGTTCGCCACAGGCGGATCCCCAGCGCATGATACCTCGCCAGGACCTCCGGATGTGGATGCCGGAAGGGATTGCGGTGACCCGACCGAGAGCACCGCCGTCTGGGGCCCGACGGCCCGGAGGAACGCCTCCGTGCTGGAGCGGCGCGAACCATGGTGCGGAACCTTGATCACCTGCGCGCCGAGCGCGACACCGGTGTGGAGGAGCGCCGCCTCGCCGCCCCGCTCGAGATCCCCCGTGAGCAGAACCGCCTGATCCTCCAGACGCACACGAAGAACCAACGACCGGTCGTTGGGCCGCGGCTCCCGCCCCGCGCCTCCGCGCGCCGCCATGCTCTCCGGACCGGGATGCAGCACCTCGATGACGGCATCCCCCACCCGGATGGGTGCATCGCCCGCAACCACCACCCGGTGCGGGATGCGCCGCCGTCGGAGGTACTCCTGGATCCACAGGTCGGTCGGAGAAAGCGCCGGCCCGGCCCCGGTCCAGACTTCGCCTACGGAGAGCGTGCGCAGGATCGTCGGGGCGCCGCCGAAGTGATCGGACTGCGGATGCGTCAGGGCCAGGACGTCGAGGTGCCCGACCCACTCGTGCCACAGGAAGGGCACGATCACGTGCTGTCCGAGGTCGAACCCACCGCCGAGCATTCCACCCGCATCGACCAACATGCGACCCTTGTCCGGGGGTGTCCACGAAAATCGCCTCGCCCTGGCCGACGTCCAGGAACGTCACGCGCACCCCGACACCCCTTTCCGGCGGATACAACAACCAAAGCGCCTGTGCCCCGAGGCCCACACAGCAGGCAACCGCCCCCCAAGCGGCCCACCGGCGTGACCGCCCACGACTCCCCATTGCGGGGACTACCGGAAACGCCCAGAGGAGCATGGCCACGGCAGCATAGTACGTGACCAACATGGCGCCGGTCGGGGTAAACACCCGCACGCTGCTCCACGGCCAACCGGCGAACCATCGCGCCAATTCGAAGAGGAAGTTTACCAGCCACCCATTGAGCTGGTTGAGCCCCGCGATGCCCGCGGGTACTCAGGAGGAACAGGGCGCAGGCGGCCGTCCCCAGACCCGTGATCAGACCGCTCAGTGGGACGATGGGAATATTCGCCAGGAGACCTGCGGGGGAGACGCGATTGAAGGCGGTCGCCAGGATGGGGAGGGTCATCGCCGTCGCCGCAACCGTGATGGCAACCGACTCGATCACCCACCGGAGCGGTCGTCGCACCGCGGCGAACCCTCGCTCGCAGCGGGGTAGGACGAGGATGATGCCGAAAGTCGCCAAGTAGGTGAGCTGGAAGCCGACATCCTGGAGACCGCGGGGATTCCACCACAGAATCGCCAACGCCGAAAGCGCCAGGCTATTCAGGAGGTCCCCGCGCCGATCCAGGACGATCGCCAGCAGATAGACGTCCGCCATCACTGCCGCGCGGATCACCGACGCACTCGCCCCCGCCAACGCCGCATAGCACGTCACCAGGATCGCGGAGGCGCCCGCCGCCAGCCGGGGCGAGGCCCGCGCCAGCCGCAACAGCGCGAAGAGGGCCCCGGCCAAGAGGCTGACGTTCAAACCGGAGATGGCGAGAATATGGAAGGTCCCCGAATCCAGGAAGGCCCGATTCATCTCGGGCGTGAGCCCGGATCGGTCGCCCAGAACTGTGGCCTTGAGGAGTCCCGCCTGCGCGGCGGGCATGGCGGCGTCGATCCGCTGGAGAAGGAGCGCCCGCACCCGAAACACGACGGCGAGGATACGGGAGCCGTGGGGAGTCGCGAGTGCCTCCACCGGCTCCAGCGTCCAGCCTTCGAGAAAGATCCCCTGGCTTGCCAGATAGGCCGGATAATCGAAGGAACCCGGATTGTCGAACCGGCGGGGATGTCGGAGGCGGAAGCGGCCCCGCACCTCGTCCCCGTACCGGAGATCGAGTGGCGGACCCAGCACCGTCAAGCGCGCCCGCCCGGTCGCCGGGACACGGCGATCCCCCAGGGTGAGGTGGGTCACCTCGGCCACGAAGCGCGTGCGCAGAGCATCACCGGCGTCGCGGGTGTCGGGCGGCTGCGGGTCCGGGGGGACCGCCACCCACCCTTCGACCAGGATCGGGGCGCCCAGCGCGGCCTCGGGCAGGCGGCTGACGTGATGCGGGGGGGCCTCGCGCAGGGCGACGACCATGGTCTGCGCCCCCAGGCATAGGAATCCGGCCAGGAGCCCCGGCCACCGGAGATGGCGCGCCCCGACCCACGGCCCGATCGCACCGAGAAGCAGCCCGACGAGCGCCGCCGCGGCCCACCCGACCGACCCGAGCGGCAGCGCCGGCGCCAGCGCGATCCCCAGGCCGAACGCCACCGCGAGGGGCACCAGCGGACGCGCGCCGAGTGGCGTGGCCCGGTCCGGGTCTGCCGGTTGCGCGGGTGCCGTGGGAGGAAAAACCGCTAGGTCGCCCCCGCCCGCTGGAGTAGAATCGTGAAAATCAGGCTGAGGGTACGGTGAGGCCATTCATGCGGCTCCTGGATCGCGCCATACTGAAGGAAATGACCACGGCCTTCCTGCTCGGCCTCATGGTCTTCACCTTCGTCCTCCTCACCAACAAGATCCTCCGCCTGGTCGAGCTGATTGTCAACAAGGGGGTTGGGATCCTCACGGTCCTCCAGCTCTTCCTGTACGTGCTCCCCTATTCCCTGGTCGTCACCATCCCCATGTCCGCCCTGCTGGCTACCCTGGCAACATTTACGCGCCTCAGCACCGACGGCGAACTCCTGGGACTCCGCGGCGCGGGGTCCAGCCTCACCCGCCTGGCGCGGCCCGCCTTGTTTTTTGGCATGGCCACGACCGCGCTCACCCTCGTCATCACCATCTGGATCCTGCCGTATAGCAATCAAGCCTTCAGGAGCCTGGTGTTCGACATGGCGCGCCGTCAGGTCGCCGTCGGCATTCAGGAAGGGGTGTTTAACAGCGCCCTGGACGGCTTGATCCTCTACGTCGAGCGCCTGGACCCTCGCACCTCGGAGATGGAAGGGGTCTTCCTGGTGGACAGCCGCAATCCGGCGGAACGTCGGGTCATCGTGGCCCAAAGTGGTCGTTTCGACTCGGATCCTCAGCAATTCCGCATGGGCCTGACGCTGCGGCAGGGTTCCATCCATCTGTCTGGAGCCGAGTTATCCGGCCGCTATCGACTCATCACCTTCCAGAACTACGCGCTGACCCTGGACGCGGGCCGGTCGTTCGCCGACCCCAACCAGCGGCCCCTGGGCGAGCAAGAGCTGACCCTGACCGAGCTGCGGGAGCGCGCGGCGGCGCTTCGGGCGGAAGGCAAGAACTACCATCCCCCGATCGTGGAGTTCCACAAGAAGCTGGCGATTCCGTTCTCGTGCGCGCTCTTCAGCGTCGTGGGAATCCCATTGGCCAGTCGGATTCGCCGCGGGGGGCGCGGCGTCAGTCTCGCCATCTCGGTCGCATTCGCCCTGGGGTACTACGTCCTGATTGTCGGTGGCGAGGGCCTGGGCAACCGTGGGAAGCTGCCGGAAGTGCTGGCGATGTGGCTTCCGAATCTCTTGATCGCCGTGGGTGGGTCGTTCCTCTTCCTCCGGGCGGAGCTTTATCCGGCGACGCTTGCCCAGGCGTGGCGGCTGGCCCGAGTCCGCCGGACCGCCGATCGGCAGCGAGGGTAACGGGATGCTCCTCCTGGATCGCTATATCGCCCGCGAATGCGCGAAGCTGCTCGGGCTGTGCCTCCTCGTCTTCGTCGGGGTGTACGTGGTGGTGGACCTCTTCGAAAAGCTCGCGCGCTTCCTCGAGGCGCAGGTGAACCCGGGGCTGATCATTCGCTACTACCTCTTCCGCCTTCCCAAGATCCTCATCGAGACGCTGCCGGTTGCCGTCCTCTTGGCCTGCCTCCTTGGCGTGGGCGGCCTGGCGAAGAATAACGAGGTCCTGGCCATGAAGATGGGCCACCTCGGATCGCTCAGAATCGCCGTGCCGTGCATCGGCGTGGGGTTGGCGGCGAGCATCTTCGCCTGGATCACCGTGGAGTACATCGCGCCCCGAGCCAGCGAGCGCGCCCTCAATATCGAACGCACGCAGGTGCGCCGGCTGCCGGCCCACCGCATCACGCGCGACAGCGATATCTGGTACCGGGCGCAGGATGACCGGTTCGTCCACATCTCGCTGATCGAGGCCCAATCCGGCCTGATCCACGGGATGAGCATCTTCGAGCTGTCGCCCAGCTTTGACCTCCTGCGGCGGATCGACGCAGGCGAAGCCAGTTGGGGCCCGGACGGCTGGAGCGTCCGGAACGGCTACCAGATGGAATTGAACAAGAACCCGATCCGGATCACGCCGTTCAAGGAGTTGAGACTGTCGCTCAAGGAGCGTCCCGAGGAGTTTGCCCGCGTGGCCCGCTCCCCGGAAGAGATGAGTTACGCCCAGCTCCGCGCCTACATCGACCGGCTGGTGAAGAGCGGTGTGAGCGCGACCAGATATATGGTGGATCTGCACGCCAAGGTCTCGATCGCGATGGCCAGCCTGATCATGGCGGTGCTGGGGGCGAGCTTCGGCCTCCGGACCGGCCGCGCGGGCGTCATGATCTGGGTGGCCGCGTGCATCCCGATGGGGTTCGTCTATTGGGTGGTGCTGCAACTGGGAATCTCGTTCGGCCGGGCCGGCGCCCTCCCGCCGCTCATCGCCGCCTGGCTGCCCAACGTCGTCTTCGCGGCTGCCGGCGTCGTCTCTCTCTGGCGGCTGCGGGGCTGAGCTCCTCCGCGACCCCTGCTCCTTCCACTTCTCTAGCGCAAGGTGAGGTTCTTGTCGATACGCTGGAGCAGCGTGTTGACGTCCCGGATGATATCCTTGGTTGGAACAGTCTGTCCGTCACCGACCTCAATGCGCACGTGGAACCGAATCGACAGACCCTCCTTAGCCCGGACTTCCAGTAACTTCGGGATGATGTCCCCCAGGTCCTGCACCTGCGCCGGCTGCAGCTCAACGCCAGCCACCAGGATCGTTCCTGGGGCGACGTCCGTCACTCCTCGCCAGCCGGGCTCCACGCGGTCAGCCCCGCTCGCCACCTTGAATTTCACGAACTGGGCCGACGGGAGGTCACACGGCCAGGCCTGCGACCCTTCCGCCACTTCGAGGAACCGGGCCTGCAGCGCGTGGTTGATGCTGTCCCGAACGGTCTTCGATCATCTTCGATGCGAAGGTCGGTTGATCCGCGGGAGCAACTGGCACCGACGCCTGCACGGATTCGGCAGACGGCGTCTGCCGTTTCCCGACTTCTGATTTGCCCGACAGCGACGGGCATTTTGCTCGGGCCTCCAATTTGGCAGACGGTGTCTGCCAAATCTCCCAGCCCAGATCACGTTCAGTTTTCGCCATCCGACAAGGCAGGCAAACGGTCGAGGGCGACGACAAAGCGAGAGTGGTTGAATGGGGCGTTGGTCTGGAGGACCTCCCCGATCTCCGCCAGGACGACGGCCGCAATGAGTCGCTTCGCCTCGGCTTCCGTGTGGCCCTCCTCTACCAACCGATCGAAGGTTTCCCGGGTTTCCGGCGGATCGTCGTCGCGCAATTGGTTCTCGACGACCTCCAAGGCGGCTGCGAGCACCCGCTGGCGTGCGGCTTCAGGCATTGGACAATCTCCATTCCTCGCGATGTGGTTGGCCGGTCCTGAGAGAGTCAAAAAACAAGGGCCGGGAAAGCGCGTGCGCCTCCCGGCCCTCGTATCACCTTCAACCATCAGCCGCTGGCCATCAGTTCATCGCGGCTTTCGGCTCGTGGCTCGTGGCGCTCCGCCCTACGTCCCCGTCTCCCATGAGGCCAGGTATTTCTTCTGTTCGTCCGTAAGCGAATCGATCTTGACCCCCATGGACTCGAGCTTCAGCCGGGCAATCTCGGCGTCGATGTCGTGGGGCACCGGGTGGACCTTTTTCGCCAGCGTGCCGCGATTCTTCACCGCGTATTCGGAGCCCAGCGCCTGGTTGGCGAAGGACATATCCATGACGCTGGCGGGATGTCCCTCGGCCGCCGCCAGGTTGATGAGGCGTCCGTCGGACAGCAAGTAGATCCGCCGCCCGTCCTTGAGCCGGTACTCTTCCACCTCTTCCCGCGCCAGGCTATGCCCGACCGCCAGGGACTCCAGGGCCGGGATGTCCAATTCGACGTTGAAGTGGCCGGAGTTGCAGACCACCGCCCCGTCCGGCATCACCTGGAAATGCTCCTTGCGAATGATGTGGGTATTCCCCGTCACCGTGACGAAGACCTCGCCGCGCCGCGCCGCCTCCAGCATGGGCAGCACCGTGTAGCCGTCCATCACGGCCTCCAGCGCCCGCAGGGGATCCGTCTCGACCACGATGACATTGGCCCCCATCCCCCGCGCCCGGCTCGCCACACCGCGCCCGCACCAACCGTATCCGCAGACGACGAAGCGCTTGCCGGCGAGCAGCAGGTTGGTGGCACGCAGGATGCCATCCACCGTGCTCTGCCCCGTGCCGTAGCGGTTGTCGAAGAAATGCTTGGTGTCCGCGTCGTTGACCGCGATGATGGGGTAGAGCAGGACGCCGTCCCGCTCCATGCTCTTGAGGCGGATGACCCCGGTGGTGGTTTCCTCTGTCCCGGCGATGACGGTCGCCGCCAGGTCCTTGCGCTGGCTGTGGATGACCCCGATGGTGTCCGCGCCGTCGTCCATGGTCAGGTGCGGCTTGGAATCCAGGGCGACGTTGATGTGCCGGTAATAGGTCTCCTTGTCCTCGCCCCGGATGGCGAACACCGGGATTCCGAATGCCTGGACCAGCGAGGCCGCCACGTCGTCCTGCGTGCTGAGCGGGTTGCTGGCGCAGAGGCAGACCTCCGCCCCGCCGGCCTTGAGCGCCCGCATCAGATTGGCCGTTTCGGACGTCACGTGGAGACAGGCCGAGACCCGAAGCCCCTTGAACGGTTGCTCCCGGGTGAATCGCTCCTCGATCATGCGGAGGACCGGCATGCTGCTCCGGGCCCACTCGATGCGGCGGGTCCCCTTCTCCGCCAGGGCAAGATCCTTGACGTCGTATTTCATCACGCACCCCTTTCACGCCAAGGGCCAGGGGTCGTCACTCGCCCCTGGCCCTGGCTCTCATTTGGGCGTCCCGGTTGGTTCTGGCGCCGCCCGCCGCCGCCCGATCCCCGTTCTTCAATTCCCCGCAGGCCGCTCAAAACGGTCCAGATGCAAGGCGGAACGCGCAGGGCCGAGTGAGGCGTACTGTAAGGTACGCCGCAGCGAGCGCCCGAGCGGTCCAACGCCGCAGATGGGCCGTTTTCAGCGGCCTGCTAGGCGCCCAGCTTCCCCGCGTCCTTCTTCAGCGCATCCGCCTTGTCCGTCTTCTCCCAGGTGAAATCCGGGTCGGGACGCCCGAAATGGCCGTAGGCCGCCGTCTTGCGGTAGATGGGCCGGCGCAGGTCGAGCGACTTGATGATGCCCGCCGGCGTCAACTCGAAGTGCTTGCGCACCAGCTTCTGCATCTCCTCGTCCGGGATGCGGCCCGTGCCGCTGCTGTCCACCATGACGGAGACCGGCTCGGCGACGCCGATGGCGTAGGCGAGCTGGACTTCACACTTTTCGCAGAGACCGGCCGCCACCAAGTTCTTGGCGATGTAGCGGGCCATGTAGGAGGCGGAGCGGTCCACCTTCGTCGGGTCCTTGCCCGAGAAGGCACCGCCGCCGTGCCGCCCCGCGCCGCCATAAGTGTCCACGATGATCTTGCGCCCGGTGAGGCCCGTGTCCCCGTGCGGCCCGCCGATGACGAACCGGCCGGTGGGGTTGATGTGATAGGTGATCTTCTCGGGGTTCACGAGATCCTTGGGGAGGATCGGGAGGATGACCGTATCGATGATGTCCTCGCGGATCTGCTTCAGTGTCACCTCGGGGCTGTGCTGCGTCGAGATCACCACCGTGTCCACCCGGGCCGGCTTGCCGTCGATGTACTCGATGGTCACCTGCGACTTCCCGTCGGGCCGCAGGTACTCCAGGATCTCCTTGCGCCGAACCTCGGTGAGGCGCATGCACAGCTTGTGCGCCAGCAGGATGGGCATAGGCATCAGCTCGGGCGTCTCCGTGGTGGCGTAACCGAACATAAGTCCCTGGTCGCCCGCCCCCTGGATGTCCACCCCCAAGGCGATGTCCGAGGACTGCTCCTGGATGGCGGTGACCACGGCGCAGGTCTCAAAATCGAACCCGTACTTCGCCCGCGTGTAACCCACGTCCCGGATGACCTCGCGCGTCACCTTGGGGATGTCCACGTAGCAGCGGGTGGTGATCTCGCCCGCCACGAAGGCCAGCCCGGTGGTCACCAACGTCTCGCAGGCCACCCGACCGTAGGGATCCTGGCTGAACACCGCATCCAGCACCCCATCGGAAATCTGATCCGCGATCTTGTCGGGGTGCCCCTCGGTCACCGACTCCGACGTGAAAAGAAACTGTTTCAACGACACGTGCCCATCCTCCTGCCAGAAAATGTCCTCGGGAACTGTCCCAGGCAAAGAAGCGGCGGAACTTTAGCACAGGAGAGGGGAATGTCAAGGGAAAGTCGGGCTGTGTCCGACGCCGCGCACACAGCCTCACCCCGCCCGATGGTCGTCCTTAGACACCGAGATAGTGGGTCTTGAGATGCTCGTTCCCGAGGAGTTCCCGCCCCGACCCCGTCAAGACGATCTGGCCGTTTTCCATGACGTAGCCGCGATCGGCCATCTCCAGGGTCTGCTGGACGTTCTGCTCGATGAGCAGGATCGTCATGCCGCGCTCGCGGATCGTCTGCAGCACGCCGAAGAGGCGGTCCACGACGACCGGCGCCAGTCCCAGGGACGGCTCGTCCATCGCCAGGATCGTCGGCCGGGCCATCAGGGCTCGTCCCACCGCCACCATCTGCTGCTCGCCACCCGACAGGGAGCCGGCCTGTCGCGCCCGCTTGTCCGCGATCTCGGCGAACAGGCCGTAGACCTCCTGCAGGCTTTTCTGACGCTCGCCACGGGCTCGCGGGCACATGGCGCCTGCCAGGAGGTTCTCCTGCACGGTCATCTGGGGAAAGAGCTGTTTGCCTTCCGGGACCTGGACGAACCCCAGCTCCACCACGTGATGTGGCGGGGCGTGATCGATCCGCTCGCCGTTGAAGTGGATCTCCCCGGCGGTCACACGCAACAGCCCGGAGATGGTTCGGAGAAGGGTGGACTTCCCGGCCCCGTTCGCCCCGACCAGCGCCACGACTTCCCTTTCGTGGACGTCGAGGCTGACGTCCTTCAGGACGGTGACATCGCCGTATCCTCCCCGGACGTCCCGAACCTCAAGCGTTGGCATAGCGCGCTCCCAGGTAGGCCTTCAGCACCACGGGGTCGCGGCTCACCGTCTGCGGTTCGCCGATGGCGATGGTCTCCCCGTGATGGAGCACCAGCACCCGGTGGCTCAACCCCATCACCACCCGCATGACGTGCTCCACCATGATGATGGTGACCCCCGTGTCCCGAATTTTCCGGATGACCTCCATCATGGCCAGGGCTTCGGTCGGCGTTGCCCCGGCCACCACCTCGTCGAGAAGAAGCAGTTCGGGGTCCGTCGCCAGGCAGCGGGCCAGCTCCAACCGTTTCCGGTCCACCACGGTCAGATTATTGGCCTCGACCATCGCCAGGGGGCTTATCCCCACGAACGCCAGGACCTCCTCCGCCTTGCGGCGCGCCGCGGCGCGGCTCCCCTGGTGGTGAAACCCACCGACCATCACGTTCTCCAGGACCGTCAGATCCCCGAAGGGCTTGGAGAGCTGAAAGGTTCGCGCGACCTTCCGATGCGAGATATCCCACGCCCGGAGACCCGCGATATTCTCTCCCTTGAAACGGACCTCGCCCGTATCCGGAGGAAAGTAGCCGGCGATCATGTTGAAGGCGGTGGTCTTCCCCGCCCCGTTGGGACCGATGAGGCCCAGGATCTCCCCCGGCTCGACGGCAAAACTGAGGCCCCTCACCGCCTGCAGTCCTCCGAACGACTTGCTGATCTCCTTCACCTCGAGCAGTGGCATCGCGGGCTCCGTTCGGGCCGGATCATGTCGTGGTCGGCTCGCTCGCGCCGGAGCGCGCGGGCGCCCGGCCGAGGAGCCGTCGGATGGGCTGGATCAGCCCCTTGGGGAGGAACAGCATGGCCACGATGAGGACCAGTCCGTAGATGACGAGGTGCAGGCCCGGGAACTTCCCGCCCAGCGTGGCGCGGGTGATCTCCCCCGCCGGCGTGAGGAGAAAGGCCCCCAGGACCGGCCCCAGGACAGTGCCCTGCCCGCCCACGATCCCCATGAGCGCCAGCTCGATGGAAAGATCCAGGCCCATGTTCCGCTCCGGGTTGATGTACCGGAAGAACTGAGCGTAAAAGCTACCGCCCAGCGCGGTGAGGAAGCTGCTCAGGGCCATGGCCGACAGGAGATAGCGGGTGGAGTTGACGCCCAGCGCCTCGGCCGCATCTTGATCTCCCCGGATGGCCTTCAGGTAGAATCCCATGCGCGACCGCTCCATCCACCAGGTGACGAGCCATCACCCCCACCAGCATGGCGAGGATGACGTAGTAGTAGGGCACCTTGCCGTCGAACTGGAAGAGGGCCGGGGCGTGCCCCTTGAGTGGAACGCTGAGGCCTTGCGCCCCCCGGAGCTCGATCCCGAAGATCTCCTCGGTGTTGTCGATCCAGATGCGTAGGATCTCGGCGAAGGCGATGGTGGTCAGGGCGAAGTACGGCCCGCGCAGCCGGAAGCAGGGCCAGCCGACCAGCACCCCCGCCGCCGTCGCGCAGACCGCCCCGATCCACATGCCGATCCACGGGCTGAGACCTGCGTTGATGAAAAGGAGGGTCGAAATGTAGCCGCCGATGCCGCAAAGGGCCGAGTGCCCAAGGGAGAGCTGTCCCGTGTAGCCGCAGACGATATTCCAGGCCGACGCCATGTAGGCGAAGAACAGGATGCCGACCAGGACATGGAGGTAGTATTCGTCCCGGATGAAGCCCGGCAGGACGAGCAACACGAAGAGGGCGGCCGCGGGCGCCGCGATCAGCAAGCCGTTCCGGGGTCCCTGCTGTGTCACCATGGCTCCTCTGCCCCGAGGGATGTCAGACCTTCATGCCCAGGAGGCCCGTGGGCCGGAAGAACAGGACCAGGATGAAGATCACGAAGGAGAAGATGGACGCCGAGGTGGCCGTGACGAACTGGGCCGCCACCGACTCCACCACGCCCAGGACCAGCCCGCCCAGGATGCAGCCCGGGATGCTCCCAATGCCGCCCAGCACCACCGTGATGAAGGAACGGATGCCGAAGGCCAGACCGATGGAGGGGCTGACCAAGTAGAAGGGGATCATCAGGCAGCCCACGATGCCCAGGATCGCACAGCCCAGCCCGAACGTCACGTTGTAGATCCGCATGACGTTGATTCCGCACAGCGAGGCGGCGTCGCGGTTCTGCGCCGTGGAGCGGATGGCCCGGCCCATGTCGGTCCGGGCCAGGAACAGGCTGAGGATCACGGTGATGGCCAGGCTTGCCAGGAAGGCGATGAGTCGCGTGTAGTTGATGTTCAGCATGTCGCCGATCCACAGGGCCTTGGAGGCGAAGTCCAGGGTGATGCCGCGGAAGTCGGGCCCGAAGACCATGAAGGTCACGTTGTCCATGATCAGCCCGACGCCCGCAGTCAGCATGAGGGCCGACAGGGGCTCCAGGACCATGGCCCGCTCCCGCTTGTACAGTGGGGCGATCAGGAACGCCTGGATGGCGTAGCCCAGTCCGAAGAGGGCCGGGGCGGCCACCAGGACGGAGACATAGGGATTGATACTGAAGAACTGCCAGAGCCAGTAGGGGATGAAGAGGCCGACCATCAGGAAGGAGCCGTGGGCAAAGTTGATCACGCGCATGACGCCGAAGATCAGACTGAGCCCGATGGCGATGGCCCCGTACAGCCCGCCCACCACGATGCCGTTGACGACCGCGATCCCCAGGATGATCGGGTCCATGCCGTCTCCTTAGGAGCCGTTACGAAATAACTTGGCCAATTTCTTAATTTCGTTACGGCTCCTTATGCCGTTCCCGAAATTTCTCCGGTCAAGTTATTCTTTGACAACGGCTTAGCGCGCCGCAAGGCCCGGCGGGAGAATCACACGACCCTCCCGCCGGGCGAGACAGACGACAGGGCTACCGATCCTTCCAGGCAGGAATCGGCCAGACGGGCTTGATCCCCTTGGGCCGGTTGGCCACCGGCCAGATGGTGGTCCGCTTGCCCTTAAAGTTCTGGGAGATCACTCCGTGGGCGTCCACGTTCTGGCCGTCCTTGTCGAAGGCGACCTTCTGCCAGCCCATGATCCCCGGCGCCGGCCCGCTGGTGATGTTGGTCTTGGCGAAGGCGTCGCGGACCTTCTCCTTGTCGATCGAGCCGGCCCGCTCGAAGACGTCGAACGATGGTGTAGACCGCCGAGTAGCCCTGCGATCCGTAGCTGGTCAGCTCGTACCCCAGCGCCTCCCTGAACTTCTTGTCGACGGGCTTGGCCCAGTCGTTCAGCTCGACCATGTCGATCTGGAAGTCTTCCTGCACGAACATGTATTCGATGGCCTGGACGGGCACCGCTTTGTAGAAGTTCGGATCCTCGGAGCCCGCCCCCACCGAGTGGATGCCGTAGGGGATGTCCAGCCGCCCCTCGTAGGTCTGCTTGGTGAAAACGATGTGGTCCGGGGTGTACATGGCGAGGACCAGCGCCTCGGGCTTCCGGGATTTGATCTTCAGGATCTGGGCCGAGAAGTCCACGGTGCCGGGGGAATATGCCTCGTCGAAGACGATCTCGTACTTCTTCTCCTTGGCCTGGGCTCCGCAGGTTGGCGGCGTGCGACTTGCCCCAGTCGGTCCCCTCCACCAGGATGCCGATGGACTTGGGGCCCTTCCCTGTCTCCTTAGCCAGCGTGGCGATCGCCTCGAGCTGCTCCTTGGCGTCGTAGATGGCCTTGTTGTTGGGGCGGAAGACATACTTGAAGCCCCGCTCGGTGATCTTGTCGGCGACGGAGCCGGTGACCAACCAGGGCACCTTGTACCGCTCGGCCACCTCGGTGGCTACCATGGTCACCGCACTCTGGTAGGCGCCGAACATCACCGGCACGTTCTCGCGCTGGATGATGCGCTCGGTCTCGGAAGCGCCCACATCCGGCTTGCTCTGGGAGTCGCCGAAGATGAGCTTGATCTTGGCCCCGCCCAGTGCGGGAATGCCGCCCTTGGCGTTGATCTCGTCGGCGGCGATGATCGCCCCGGTCTTCGTCTGCACCCCCTGGTTCGCCGCGCCACCCGAAAGCGACAGCACCGCGCCGATCTTCAACTCGGCCACCTTTTCGCCCGCCAAGACCGTGGCCCCCCACAGCGTCACGCCCACCGCAACCAGCAGAGCGACGAGTAACATCCGTTTCATGGCGCATCCCTCCTTCATGTATGATCCGCATCCAGAACGGACCGAAACCGCGGCATCACGGCGCTCGGTCTTTGCTGGATCCCCCCGCAGACACCGGATGCCTTCAGCGGCAGCCTTGCCTTGGCACCACAACTACGCCGGCGCGCTCTCACCTCCTTCCCCGCCCACGGCCTGCGACGGTTGTGGTCGCCGGCCCCCGACGGGCCCACCGAAGCGGCGTGTGTTTGTCCACGGATACTTCCCTGTCCGCCAGGCCGCGTCCAGGGGGAAACACCCGCGGAGGACGGTTCGTCCTATTCTCCTGACAACGCAGACGCCTGCCCCGCCCGCTCCGTCGCTCCCACGGGGAAGACGGCGTATCAGTCGGAGCCTGGGCGTCCCTCGGCGTGGATCGCCGGCGTCCCCGAGATGTACTCGGGGAAGCGGGTCCGCATCTCGTGGCGCAGCAGCCCTTCCACCTCCTGCGCCGTGGCGCAGCCGAAGAGCCGTTGTGCCAAGTCGGCGGCCTGTCCGTACGTGATGGACCGGACCATGCGCTTGACCAGCGGGATGGAGGCCGGCGTCATGGACAGTTCGTCGAATCCCAACCCCACCAAGAGGAGGCTGTAGAGGGGATCCCCGGCCATCTCCCCGCACATGGAGACCCAGATTCCCTCGTCGTGGGCGGCGCTGACCACGCTCCGCAGCATCCGCAGTACTGCCGGGTGGAGCGGCTCGTACAGATAGGCCACCTGCTCGTTGATCCGATCGATCGCCAGGGCGTACTGGATCAGGTCGTTGGTCCCGACGCTGAAGAAATCCACCTCGCGGGCCAGCAGATCGGCGATCACGGCGGCTGAGGGGATCTCGATCATGGCTCCAACCTGAATCTCTGGATCGAACGGGACGCCGGCCTTGGTCAGCTCCGCCTTGGCTTCGTCCAGCAGGGCGTTGGCGGCGCGGACCTCGGCCACTCCCGAGATCATGGGATACATGATCCGCAGCGGTCCGAAGGCGCTGGCCCGGAGGATGGCCCGAAGCTGCCCGCGGAACAACTCCGGCCGATGCAAGCACAGGCGGATGGCGCGGAGTCCCAGCGACGGATTCTCCTCCGTCGCCAGGTGGATGGCCGAGGCCAGCTTGTCGCCGCCGAAATCCAGCGTGCGGATGATCGTCGGCCGCGGGTGCATCTCCGCCGCCACGGCGCGGTAGACTTCGAAATGCTCCTCCTCCGCCGGGAGATCGTGCCGGTTGAGGTAGAGAAACTCGCTCCGGTACAACCCGATCCCTTCCGCCCCGTGGGTCTTGGCCTGGGGAAGCTCGGCGGGGAACTCGATGTTGGCCGTCACCCGGACCCGGTAGCCGTCCTGGGTCTCCGCCGGGAGGCTCCCCAGCTTGTGGAGCGAGCGGCCGACGTACTCCAGATGCTGCTTGCGGGCGTGGTAGTGGCCGAGGATCTCCCGGTCGGGGGTCAGGATGACCAGTCCCTCGAGACCGTCCAGGATCACCGTGTCGTGGTCTCGAACGTGGGCGCAGATGTTCTCCACGCCCACGACGGCGGGGATCTCCAGCGATCGCGCCATGATGGCGCTGTGCGAGGTGCGGCCGCCCGTCTCGGTGGCCACCCCCAGGATCGCGTCCCGCCGAAGCGTCGCCGTGTCGGAGGGGGTCAGTTCATGGGCAAAGAGGATCGTCTCCCCGGGCCGCTCCACCTGGATGCTGGGCCGCTGGCCGAGGAGGTTCCGCAGAATCCGCTCGCCCACGTCGTCCACGTCGCTGCGGCGCTCGCGAAGATATCCGTCCTCGACCCGCGAGAAGGCCTGCCGTACCGGCTCCAGCACCTCCTGGACCGCGTATTCCGCGTTGACCCGTTGCGTCTGGATGTACGCGATCGCCTCTTCGGCCACCAGTCGGTCCTCCAGGATCAGCAGGTGGGCGTCGAAGATCCGGGCGTACTGGGCGCCCACCTCTTTGGCGATCCGCCCCTGCACTTCCAGGATCTGGTGGCGGGCGTCGTCCAGCGCCTTCCGCAGCCGAATCACCTCGGTGGGAACGCGGGCGGCATCCAGCGCCTCGCGCTTGGCGCGCGGCCGGCGCGCCTCGACCACCAGCGCGCGGCCGATGGCGACGCCCGGCGAGACCCCGATGCCCCGGAACACTTGCGGTGTCATGGGCGACCGCCCTCCACGTCCATCTCCCCCCGCTCCGGTGAACGCGGGAGGCCGACCGAAGCACTCGCGTCCATGAACACAAAAAAACAACCGGTCAACGACCTGCCGGGTTGACCGGTTGTTCGTCGTCAACCGTCCATGGTCACTTTCCGCCGGCCGCCTGATGCGCCAGCGATGCCCGGATGAATTCCCGGAACAACGGATGCGGACGGCGCGGCCGCGACTTGAACTCTGGATGGAATTGCCCCCCCACGAACCAGGGATGGTCGGGCAGTTCCACCGTCTCCACCAGGTGTCCGTCGGGGGAGAAACCGCTCAGGAGAAGGCCGTGCCGAGTCAAGATGTCCCGGTACTCGTTATTGACCTCATACCGATGGCGGTGCCGCTCCGAGATCTCCGTCCCGCCGTAGGCCTGGCTGGCCCGAGAGGACGGCGTGAGGCGGCAGGGATAGGCGCCGAGGCGCATGGTCCCCCCCAGGTCGGTGATCCCTCGCTGATCGGGCAACAGATCGATCACCGCGTGCGGCGTGTGAGGATCGAACTCCCGGCTGTTGGCGCCGGTGAGCCCGCAGAGGTTGCGGGCGAACTCGATCACGGCGCATTGCATCCCCAGGCAGATTCCAAAGAAGGGAACCAGTTCCTCCCGGGCGTAGGTGATGGCCGCGATCTTCCCCTCGATCCCCCGCCCCCCGAACCCGCCCGGGACCAGCACGCCGGCCACCTCGGCGAGGTGTTCCTTGGGACCGTCCCGCTCGATCTTCTCCGCGTCCACCGCCTTGATGGTCACCTGGCACTCGTTGGCGATCCCGCCATGGGTGATGGCCTCGAAGAGACTCTTGTAGGCATCGCGCAGATCGAGATACTTGCCGACCACGGCGATGGTCACCTGCTGCGCCGGGTTCCGCACGGTCTGGACGATCCGTTCCCAGGGCGTCAGGTCCTGCTCGACGCTCGGGGAGTCCCAGCATCCGCATCGACCAGCTCGTCGATCCCCTCCCGGTGCAGGACGAACGGCACCTCGTAGATCGTGCTGCACGTCCCGCGCCGTGATGACCGCCTTCTCGGACACGTTGCAGAACAGGGCGATCTTCTTCTTCATGTCCTTTGGCAGGTCGCGGTCCGCCCGGCACAGCAGGATGTCGGGCTGGATCCCGATCTCCAGCAGCTCCTTGACCGAGTGCTGGGTCGGCTTGGATTTCAACTCTCCGGCGGCGCTGATATACGGTACCAGGGTGAGGTGCACGTACAGAACGTGCTCGCGCCCCACGTCCGCCTTGAGCTGACGGATGGCCTCCAGGAAGGGCAGGCTCTCGATGTCGCCGACGGTGCCGCCCACCTCGACCATGACTACATCCACGTCCTTCGCCACGCGCAGAATGGCCCGCTTGATCTCGTCGGTGATGTGAGGAATCACCTGCACGGTGCCCCCGAGATAATCGCCCCGCCGCTCCTTGGTGATCACGGAGAAGTAGATCTGTCCCGTGGTGATGTTGTTGGCCTTGGTCAGGCGCGCTTCGGTGAACCGTTCGTAGTGGCCGAGGTCCAGATCGGTCTCCGCCCCATCGTCGGTGACGAAGACCTCCCCGTGCTGGAAGGGGCTCATGGTGCCGGGGTCCACGTTGATGTACGGATCGCACTTGAGCAGCGTGACCTTGAATCCCCGGCTCTCCAGCAGGCTGCCGAGCGAGGCGGAGGCCAGCCCCTTCCCCAGGGACGACAGTACCCCGCCGGTCACGAAAATGAACTTGGTCGCCATGACACCTCCACGTTGATATTGCCGAATGCCGAATGGCGATTGGCGATTGACGATCCGGCCGCCATCGCCGCCTGCTTTCCCAATCGGCAATCGACAATCTCAAATCGGCAATTCCGTAATCATCCGCCGAACCCGCTCCAGATCGGCGGGGGTATCCACCCCGAAACTCTGGTGTTCCGTGGTCACCACGCGGATGCGGATGCCATGCTCCAGGGCCCGGAGTTGTTCCAACCGTTCGCGCTCTTCCAGCGGGGTCGGGGCCAAGCCGGCCAGCCGGAGCAGCGTGTCCCGCCGGTACACGTACAACCCCATGTGGAGCAGGTAGGGCCGCTCCGTCGGCGGCGGCACGTCGTCCCGGATGTAAGGGATCCGGGCGCGCGAGAAGTACAGAGCGAACCCCTGGCGGTCGAGCACCACCTTGACCTTGCTGGGATCCGCAGCCTCGTCCACCCCCATGGGGCGCGCCAGGGTACCCATGCCGATGGACGAATCCTCCGCCAGCGGCGCCACCGCCTGGTCGATGACCGACGGTTCGATGAGTGGCTCGTCCCCCTGGATGTTCACGACCAGGTCGCAAGCCAGGGTCCGCACCACCTCGGCGATGCGATCGGTCCCGGACGGGTGCGTCGGCGCCGTCATGCACGCCGTGCCGCCGAACCGGCGCACCGCCTCGGCGATTCGCGGATCGTCGGTCGCGACCAGCACGTCGTCCAGGAGTGTGGCCCGGACGGCCCGCTCGACCACGTGCTGCACCATCGGTTTGCCGCCCAGCTCCGCCAGCGCCTTGCCTGGAAATCGGCTGGAGGCATACCGCGCCGGGATGATCCCGACGATCCGTGGCTTCACACCCCACCCTCTCGGCTCTCGGCTCTCAATGCTCGGCTCATCTCCGTCCGTCACGGATCGCTCGCACCAGCTCGCCGCGACTGACCGTCGCCGTCCCGCGCTTCCCGACCACCACGCCCGCTCCATAGTTCGCCAGCACCGCCGCATCGCGCATGGGCGCTCCGGCTGCCAGCGCCAGCGTCAGGATCGCCATCACCGTGTCCCCGGCCCCGGTCACGTCATAGACCTCGCGCGCGAAGGTCGGGATGTGGTTCACCGGGCGGCCCGCCTCGAAGAGCGACATGCCTTGCTCGCCCCGCGTGATCAGCACGGCGCGCGCCTTCAGGAGCGTGAGCAGGCGTTGACCCACGCGCACGAGGTCCGCCTCATCCCGCACCAGGATCCGGGCCGCGGCGGCCGCTTCGTGATGATTCGGTGCGATCACCGTCGCGCCCCGGAACAGCGTCACGTGCTGGATCTTGGGGTCCACCGTCACCGGCTTCTTGAGACGGGCGGCCAACGCCAGCACCTCGCGCACCAGACTCGCGCCGACCACCCCTTTGGCGTAATCGGAGATGAGCAGGACGTTCGCGTCTGGCAATCGCTCGCGGATCTGCTGAATGACCCGTTCCCGCACGGCACGGGCGAGGGGGGCGTCGCTTTCCCGATCAAACCGGACCACGTGCTGGCTGCCTGCGACGACACGACTCTTGATCGTGGTCGGCCGCGACCCGTCCGCAACCAGGCCATTCGCCTTGACACCGGCCCGTTCCATCTCGTGAGTCAGCCGCGCCGCCGCCGCGTCGGTTCCCACCACGCCCACGATCTCCACCCGGCCCCCCAGCGCCGCGATGTTGGTCGCGACGTTGCCGGCGCCGCCGACCCTCAGGCTTTCCGATCGGACCGCAACCACCGGCACGGGGGCCTCTGGCGAGATCCGGGACACCGCGCCCCAGACATACTCGTCCAGCATGACGTCGCCCAGCACGAGCACGCGAGATGCGCCGAAGCTGATCCACGTATTGCTGCAGGTTCTTGCCCGTCGTCATGCGCAAACCCCTCTTCGAAACGCCGGCTACGCTATCGTACTTTTTGCCGAAATTCAACCGCCATCTCCCGCTCGGTGAGGCGCATTCCGGTCTCGATGGCGCCTCAACACGAACGGCGGCACCGGGCGTCTCGCCCGTGCCGCCGTCATCGGTTGGACCCGCCGCGGGTGCCGCGGCGCACTCACCGGGGGTGCTGCTGAAAGTACCCCAGCGTCTCCCGGAGCCCCGTCGCCAGATCGACGGTCGGCTCCCACCCGAGCAGCGTCCGGGCCCGGGTGATGTCGGGCTGGCGCACCTGGGGATCGTCCGTGGGGAGGGGGTGGACGACCACGGGGAGGGAGCGGCCCAGGAGGGTCTCGAGGGTGGTGACCAGGTCCCGGATGGTCCACTCGGTGGGGTTGCCGAGGTTGACCGGGTCCACTTCGGAGGAGAAGAGGAGCCGGACCAGGCCGTCCACCAGGTCCGTCACATAGCAGAAGCTCCGGGTCTGCTGGCCGGTGCCGTAGATGGTGAGGGGCTCGCCCGCCAGGGCCTGGACCAGGAAGTTCGACACCACCCGGCCGTCGTGGGGGCGCATCCGGGGACCGTAGGTGTTGAAGATCCGGACAATCCGCGTGGCGACCCCGTGGGCCCGGTGGTAGGCCATGGTGAGGGCTTCCGCGAACCGCTTGGCCTCGTCGTAGACCCCCCGGGGGCCCACCGGGTTGACGTGGCCCCAGTAGGCCTCCGGCTGGGGGTGGACCTGGGGATCCCCGTAGACCTCCGAGGTGGAGGCCAGGAGGAACCGGGCCCCCTTGGCCTTGGCCAGCCCCAGGGCCTTGTGGGTCCCGAGGGAGCCGACCTTGAGGGTCTGGATGGGATACCGGAGATAGTCCACCGGGCTGGCGGGGGAGGCGAAGTGGAGGAGGTAGTCCAGGGGCCCCTCCAGGTAGAGGTACTCGGTGACGTCCTGCTTGACGAACCGGAAGTCGTCCCGGCCGAACAGATGGGCGATGTTGTCCAGGGAGCCGGTGAGCAGGTTGTCCATGCAGATGACGGCATGGCCCTCCGCGAGCAACCGGTCGCAGAGGTGGGAGCCGAGGAAGCCGGCGCCGCCGGTCACGAGGGTGCGGGGTTCTGGGGGCATGAAGGGCTCCGGGGTGGGGGTGGGGGAGGGGGGGTGTACCCGTCACTGGGCGCGCTCCCGCATGGCACGGACCAGGTCTTTGACCTCTTGCGCTCGCTCTTTGGGACAGACCAGGATCCCCTCGGGGGTCTCCACCACCACGATGTCCCTGAGCCCGATCGTCCCCACCGGTTTGGTCGTCGCATACACCACACACCCATGGCTGTCCCGACCGGTATGGCGACCGACCACGGCGTTCCCAGAGTCGTCCCGCGGAAGGATCCGGCCGAGCGCGCTCCAGGCGCCGACGTCGTCCCAGCCAAAGGTCGCCGGGATCATGTACACATCGTGCGCCCGCTCCAGGATGCCGACATCCACCGACACTCTCGGCATCCGCGGAAACACCCGATCCAGGACCTCCGCCTCGCCGGGGGCGCCGAGGGCCGGACGGATCTCCTCCAGAGCGCGCCAGTGCTCGGGCAGATGCTGGGCCACGGCCTTGAGCAGCGTCGCCGCCTGCCACAGAAAGATGCCGCTGTTCCAGTAGTACCGCCCATCGGCCACGAACCGCTCCGCGGTCGTCCGGTCGGGTTTCTCCGTGAACCGGTCGCACCGGCGCGCCGCCGGATGCGCCGCCACGGCCTCTCCGGCCAGGATGTACCCGTATCCCGTCTCGGGCCCCGTGGGGGGGATGCCCAGCGTCACCAGACCGTCCACCCGATCCAGGAGCTGGACCCCTTGGCGGACGGTCTCTTCGAAGGCGTGGAACGGCTCGATGAAATGATCCGAGGGGGTCACCAGCATCCGGGCCCCGGGCAGGCGCGTCTCGACCGCCAGCGCGGCCAGGCCGATGCACGCCGCCGTGTCCCGCCCCACCGGCTCCAGCAGGCAGTTCGCCCGGGGAAATCCCGGAAGCTGCTGCTGGACGATGGACAGGAACTCCCGCCGCGTGGCGACCAGGACCCTCTCCTGTCCGACCAAGTGCACGGCGCGCTCGACGGTCCGCTGGAAGAAGCTCTGCCCGTCGAGGAGGGGCGGGAACTGCTTCGGGTGATTCGGGGTCGAGAGCGGCCAGAACCGCTCACCGCTTCCGCCCGCGAGCACGACGACAAATAGGCGATCCATGTGCGCCTCCAAGCCAATGTAAAATGAGAAACCGACAACTGACAACCGGTCAACCAGAGCACCGCCTTGCCCGGTTTTCCATTGTCGATTGTCGGTTATCGGTTTTTCATTTCACCCGCCCGTAATCGTCCTGCTTCCGGATGATGTCGTCCTCGCCGAGATACGCGCCGTGCTGCACCTCGATCACCACCACGGGCGTCCGTCCGCGATTCTCGATCCGGTGCCAGGCCTGCCGGGGAATCACCGTGCAGGCACGCCGCCCCAAGCGGAGGACCCGCGTCCCGTTCGTGACCGTCGCCGTGCCCGCCACCACCACCCAGTGCTCGGCCCGTTGCCGGTGCTTCTGCAGGCTCAGCCGCTGGCCGGGAAGAACCACCAGCCGCTTGACCTTGTATCCCGGTCCCTCTTCCAGCGTATGAAAGCTGCCCCAGGGCCGCCGTTCTTCCTCGATCGGCCGGCTCTTGACGCCGCGTAACGCCGCCCCCTGTGCAGTCCGCTTGCGACCTTCGGCATCGATGCGCTACTCCTTCCCGAGTCGCCGATGTCCCGCCCCCATGCCAGGAGCGCCTCGACCTCGGCCTCCGTGGGCGCCTCGGCGTAGATCCGGAGCAGCGGCTCCGTCCCCGAGGCCCGCAGCATGACCCAGCTCTGATCGGCCCGGATCAGCTTGACGCCGTCCAGCGTGTCCGCCTGTACCACAGCGCTGGTCGAGAAGCCGTCGCGGCGGCGCGCTCGTCACCTGCGCCACCACCCGGTCTCGATCGGCCAGCGTGGCCAGCCGGAGGTCCACGCGGCCGTACCGGTGGGGGCCGTATTCCGACTCCATCTCCCGGACCAGGGTCCCCAGCGACTTCCCCGTCACCGCCATGCACTCCAGCAGCAAGAGGGCGATCAGCCCCGGGTCCCGCTCGGGAATGTGGCCGCGCATCGCGAAGCCGCCGCTCTCCTCGCCGCCGACCAGCGCGTCCTGTTCCTGCATGGCCGCGGCGATGAACTTGAAGCCGATCGGGGTGACCACCAGCGGCAACCCCAGTGCCGCGGCCTCCAGATCCACCATGTGGCCGATGTTCACCGACTTGACGACCGTCCCCTGCTCTTTGCGGTTTCGCACCAGGTGCCGGACCAGGAGCGCCAGAATCTGGTGCGGCGTGACGATGGCACCGTCCTCGTCCACCGGCGCGATCCGGTCGCTGTCCCCGTCGAAGGCGAAGCCCACGCGGATGCCCGCGCCATCCCAGCCACGCACGCAGTCGATCAAGGACCCCATGTACTGCGGGATCGGCTCCGGGTGGAGACCGCCAAAGCTCGGGTTCACCTCCGCGTGGAGCTCGCGGACCTCACACCCGGCCTTGCGCAAGCGTGCGGAGAGCAATCCCTGCCCCGCGCCGTACATCACATCCAGCACCACCCGGATCCCGCTCCGCCCGATCCGCGAGACATCGACGAGCTGCTCCAGACGGTCGAGCCAGGGCTCCCGGGCATCGAAGGAATCGATTGCGGATTGCGGATGCGGATTGCGGAATCGCCCGGCTCGCGGCTCGTCTCGCGCTCGCGGCTCGCTGCCTGACTGCCTGCTGCCCTCTGGTCCGTCCCGGCTCTCGGCCCTGATCCGCCGATCTCTTCTTCGACGCCGCGAGTAAACGAGACGGGCGCGGATCCGCCGAAGGCAGCCTTGAACTTGATCCCGCTGTACTGCGCGGGATTGTGGCTGGCCGTGATCACCACGGCCCCTGCCGCGCGGAGCCGCACCACCGCATACGAGAAGGCCGGGGTCGGCGCAAACTGTTCCGTCAGACTCACCCGGACCCCTTCCGCCACCATGGCCTCGGCCGCCGCCTGGGCGAATTCTCCCGAGAGGAACCGCGTGTCATACCCGACCAGGACGTGCGGCGCACCGCCGCCCTCTCGCTTCGGCGTGGACCCGCCGGGCGATGGCCCGCGCCGCGAGCCGCACGTTCGCGAAGGTCACGTCCTCCGCGATGATCCCGCGCCACCCATCCGTTCCGAACCGGATATCCGTCATCGAAGGCACCCCAAAAAAGAAACGCCGCAGCAATGCGGCGTATTCTGCGCGAGCCCCCGGACCCCGTCAAGAAAAAATCCGCCACGCGACCGCGTCAACCGCCGCCCCAGGCGCCCACGGCTCGTTGGCCGCTGGTTGGGCCAGGACCGAACTCCGCATCCTCGACGATTCTCAAGAGACGCTCACCGCCGCCAAGAAGAGAATCGCTACGCAGACGAAAGTCGAACGGTTGACCACCTTCTTCAGGTAGTGTATTGTCATACATGCAGGAACCGAACGAACGATCTTGGAGGATAGCCATGCGAAGCATAGTCTCGGTGAGTCTCCCGCCGGATCTCGCCACCACCCTAGCGCAACTCGCCCGGAGCACCGGACGCACCAAAAGCGATATCCTGAAGGAATCCTTCGCTGCGTACCTGTGGGAGACGCAGTTCCGTGCGCTTCAGCGGTATTTCATTCCTAAAGCCAAGAAGGCGGGCATCCTTACGGAGGAGGATGTCTTCCGCACCGTCTCATGAAAGCGGTCCTGGACACCAACGTGCTCGTTGCCGCTTATCTGACGGAGGGGTTGTGCTCCCGCCTGCTGCGGCGCGCTCGCCAGAGGCAATTCGAGGCGATCACGTGTCCGCTCATCCTCACAGAGTTCCGAAAACACCTGAAGAGACTGACGTCGCCAGCGCCAAGCGCCCTCGACGCCACCATTCAGCAATTGCGTGCCATCACCACCATCGCAAGCCCGGCCCCGAACCTCACGCCGAAGGTCTGTCGAGACCCCGCGGATAACATGGTCCTCGGGTGCGCCCTCACCGCCCGTGCGGACTACCTCGTCACCGGTGATCGCGATCTCCTCGATCTTCATCCCTTTCGCGACCTCCCCATCGTGTCCCCGCGGGATTTCGAGTCCCTCTTCCCCGACTAGCCACCTGCCGAACCCCCACAGTCCGGGTGCTCCCCCGCGCCCACAGGGCGGGCGCACGATCACGACCGGCCCCCCCGCACCGGAGAGCGGGCTCTTCCCGGCTAGCTCCGACGGACGTGTCAAGGCGGACAGGATGCCGAGGAGCGACCAAATCCCAAGGGCAAATGACCAAGTCCGATGGCTGAGCTGGCAGGGAACAGTCGATGAAGCACTGTGGGCGAAAAGACTAAGTACACGCGGACACAAGTTCGATGACGTACACCTTGGCCTTATAAGTCCAGGTCCCCGGGCCGACCCGAGACGCCGCGCCACACCCATGCTCCGCCTGGGTACCCGGCGAGCCCGTCCCCGGCACGGAGGTCCGCTCTCGGAGCGGACCGACCCGGGGTAACGGCGAGCCGGCCTCGGGTACCCGCCCGTAGGGTGGGTGCAGGCGCCAGGCGTCCGCGGGTCGGTCCGGGGGACCGGCGATACGTCACCGTAATTGCGGGCAGAAGCACTAAGGCAACCACCGTCATCTGACCGCACTCACGCGGTGGTCCGCTCCGCCTCCAACAGGACACAGCGGTGCGGATCGACGGTCAGGTAGGCCTGCTCCCCTTCATCGAGCAGATCGGTGGCCGTGCAACGGACGACGAGCTGGCGATCCTCCCAGTCCACATGGTACTGGGTGAGGTCCCCCTGGAACACGCGACGGCGGATGCGCACCGACCACACGTTGGCCTGGGCTGCGGGCGCCTCGCGGCTGAGTCCCAGGTGGATGGTCCGAACCGAGAAAACGCCATCGGCGCCCACCGGCCGCCCGTGCGTCGTGCCGTACACGAGCGTACCGCCGGGCGTCTCCAGCGCGATCAGCCCGTCCCTGCCGCACTCTGGCCGGTGGCGGCCTCGGATCAGGTTCGCCGACCCGACGAAGTCGGCCACAAAGGCGTCGCGGGGGAAATTGTAGATCTCGAAGGGGGTGCCGATTTGCTCGATGGCCCCGTCGCGCATCACGACGATCCGATCCGAAATCGCCAGCGCTTCCTCGAGATCGTGGGTCACGTAGACGGAGGTGATCCCCACCCGATGCTGCAACTCCCGGAGTTCGATCCGCATCTCGGCACGGAGCTTTGCGTCCAGGTTCGACAGGGGCTCGTCGAACAGAAGCACCGACGGCGAGAACACGAAGGCGCGCGCCAGCGCGACCCGCTGCTGCTGTCCGCCGGACAGCTTGGATGCGCTGCGCTCTGCGAAGTCCCCCATCTGCACCATCTCCAGAGCCCAGCGGACCTTGTCGGCGATCTCGCGCGCGCCCAACCGGCGGACACGCAGGCCGTAGGCGACGTTGTCGAAGACAGTCATATGGGGCCAGATGGCGTACGATTGAAAGACCATCGACAGGCCGCGGCGCTCGGCCGCGACGTTGATCCGTTTTGCGGACGAGAAGACAGGCGCGCCCCCGATCACGATCTCACCGGAGGTCGGCGGCTCCAGACCGGCAATGGCCCGGAGCGTGGTGGTTTTTCCACACCCGGAGGGCCCCAGGAGGGTCAGTTGCTCGCCGGGTCGGACGGCGAAACTCACGCCGCGCACGGCCGTCACGTGCCCGTACTGGACGACGAGGTCCTTGACCTCGATATGGACGTCGCCGTTGCTGCCAGAGGCAGTCATCGGCTTCGTCGGGGACTCGTTGTCGTGAACCACTGCGCTCTCATGAATCCCGTCACTCTACTCCGTACTGGGAAGCGCGACGCGCAAAGGTGAACAGCAAAGCCAGCGCAACGGCGACGGCCAGGGTCTGGATCAGGGCCATCGCCGCGGTGAGTTCCGTGCTGATGGAGAACCAGGCTTCCACGATGGCCGGCGTGATGGCTTTGGCGTTCGGACCCGTCAACAGGATGGACGCCCCCAACTCCCGCACGCTGGCGACGAACAGGAGCAGCCAGGCGGCGATCACACCCGGTCGGAGCAGCGGCAGCGTCACGGAGCGCAACCGATAGCCCCAGGAGGCCCCGCACATCTGCGCCGACTCCTCCAGGCTCTTGTCGATCTGCAGTAGCACGCTGGAGATCGTCCGGATTCCGAGAGGGAGGAACACCGTCAGGTAGGCAATCAGGAGTAGCCAGAGCGTCCCGTAGATGGAAAAGGGGAAGCTCAACCACGCCCACAACATTCCGAAGGCGAACACGAGCCGCGGAACCGCCTGTGGAAACATCACGATGTACTCGATGACGCCGCTGCCGGGGATGCGCGAGCGGTAAATGATCCAGGACAGCAACCCCATGAACAGCACGCCGATGGTTGCGGTGCCTAGCCCGAGCAACAGGCTGTTCCACATGGCGGAGCGCACCGCATCCAGCGAGACGGCCATTTTGTAGTTGTCCAGCGTCCAGCCGTGTAGGCCGGGGAGCCCCGTGGCCAGCTTCTGCAGTGAGGCGTATGCGACCGTCAGGAAGGGCAGAATCGCCGCCACGAACAGGTAGACGGCGCACACACCGAACAGGATCCACCGCAGCCCCCCCACATGCATGGGGCGCGGCCGAAACGCTTTCCCGGTGATCGTGGCGTAGCTGCCCGCCGTCACGATGCGCCGGTACAGAAAGACCATGGCGAACATCACGGCGAACAGGGAGACCCCCATGGCCGCGGCCAGGGGAAACCGCGGGGGATACTGCGCGAGCATTTGGTACATGGCCGTCGTGATCACGTAGAACCGGGCCGGCATTCCGAGCACGAGCGCCGCCGAGAACGACCCCAGCATCTCGGCGAAGACGAAGATGGTCGCCCCCAGCACGCCGGGAATCACCAGCGGCAGCGTGATCCGCAGCATGGTCCGCGTTCTCCCGGCCCCGAGGACCTGCGACGCCTCCTCCAGCGACGGGTCCATCGACTTCATCACCGCGCCGATCATGACGAAGGCGACGGACCCCTCGAAGAGGGCCATGACCCAGGCGATCCCAGACGCGGTGTTGATGTCGATCAGGTACCCCGTGCCCCCCAGGGCGCGCCAGACCTGGTTGATGAAGCCGCTCCGCGGGGTCCCCAGAAAACTCCAGGCCAGCGCGCCCATCAAGGGCGTCACGTAGTACGGCAGCGCCATCAACTGCTCGAACACCGCCCGTCCCGGCACGTTCGTCCGGCTCAGGATCCAGCCCATCACGAAGCCGATGGCCACCGCCAGGATCGTGGCCAGCACGGCGACCACGATCGTGTTCCAGAGGATGGTCGGGTACTCGGACACCCAGCCGAAGTTGGCGAGGCCGTACTCCTGAGGGGGCCGGGCCTGGGGGTCGCCGACGTTCAGCGCGGCCTGGATCAGATAGAAGATCGGATACAGGACCAGGACCGCCGACAGACCCCCGACCAGCAGGCTGACGAACGTTTGCCCGGCGAGGACCGACCAGAACCACCGGAACCGGATCACGCGCTCGCTCCTACAAGCCCATGATCGCGTTCCACTCCTTCACGAAGGTCCCGTGCGACTCGACGAAGTCGTTCCAATCGGTGGGGAACAGGAGCTTGAAATCGCTCAACCGCTTCCCGGTCGCCATGGGCGGCGCGTCCTTTCGAACCGAGCCGTAGAGCAGGATCTTGGCGTTCTGGTAGACGGACTGTCCCCGGGGAGACAAGGCCCAGTCGATGAACAGCTTCGCCGCCTCCGGATGCGGCGCCTTGGTCGGGATGCCGAGGACGATCGGCGTCGCCGAGAGCCCGTCGGGCGGCTCGACCAACTCGATGTTGGCCCCCTTTTCCTTGACGAGAATGTAGCCGGCGTACTCGGCCATGGAGCAGACCGCGTCGTCGCCCTTGGAGAGTCGATCGAAGAGCTGGGCCCGCGAATCGAAGCCCCGCGGCTTCTGGCTGGCGAAACTCCTTCCAGAAATCGTTGCCGTAGAGCTTCCGGAGCATGTACCAGTTGGCGTGCTGGCTCCCGGAGGAGGAAAACTTGGCGCTGATGTTTCCCTTGAACGCCGGGTTGAGGATGTCCTTCCACATCTTCGGAATCTGGTCCCCCTTGACCAGATCCTTGTTGTACGCGATGCCGGCGAACGTGGCACCGGCCCAGGTGAAGTATCCGGCGGGATTGCTCTGGTACTCCGGCTTGTAGGCCGCCGCCTCGGGGGAGACGTACAGCTCGTACCCGCCCTTCTTCTGAAGATCCATAGGTGGTGCAAGCTCGGAGAACTGCACGACGTCGACGAGGAACCGGTTCGCGGACCGCTCCGACGTCATCTTGGCGTACAGGGCGCCGGTCTGCAGCCGGACGTAGCCGGTCTTGATCTTGGGGAAGTCCTTCTTGAAGGCATCCAGCAGCGTGCTGATCCCGGACTCGGAGTCGTGGCCGTAGTAGACGAGTTCCCCCTCCTGCTCGGCCTTGGCCACGTCGGCGCCGGTCATGAAGTCGAGCACCTTGACCGGGGCCTTCGTGCCCGCGTGCGCCCCCGGCGCCCACAACGCCAGGACCGCGAGCGCCACCGCAAGCACCGCGCCGATTCTCGACAGTGAGGATTGAGTCATCCGACGTTTCACGGCAGTCAACATGGTACCCCCTCCCTTCTGGTCACGTGTGTTTTGCGTCGTTCCCGCGCCGAAAGCCCGCAGCACCCCCGTGACATCGCGGGCGTTTCTTGTGGCGACCTCGAACTCAACCATGCGCGCGCATACACTTCTCGGACGGGCGCCTGGCAAGCCGCCCCCGGGGGTTCTGCCATCGTGCCCAGGACGCAAAGAGAACGTAACATATCGACAGAAACCCGTCAATTTACCGTCCAACAGTGCTGAGCGCGACGGACCCACTTGCCGTTCGAGGAGGGAAGGAGAAACGGTCCGTTCGTGAATTATCCGGCCTAAACGGCCGGCAGCGGGTAGACCCCGTGCGGGAGGAACTCCAGGCGGACGGCAGTCCCGGCGGGTAGGACCCCGCCCTGCATCTCGTAGTCGGTGATCAGGACGGGACCCAGCTCCGTCTCGACCGTGTAGTCGGCGGACGAGCCCAGGTAGGAGACCTTCTGGATCGGTGCCGGCGAGGCCCTCGCCCTGCGTCCGGATCCGGATCGCCTCGGGCCGGGCCAGGACCGTCACGGGCCCGGGCTGGAGCGCGGGGCTCACCACCCTGCAGCCGCTGCGGGCCCGAGGGCGACCCGCGCATGGCCGTCCTCCATTGCCTCCAACCGCGCCGGCAGGAAGTTGGCCTCGCCGATGAACTCGGCCACGAACCGGTTGCCCGGCCGCCGGTACAGCTCGTCCGGCGAGCCGATCTGCGAGATCCGCCCCTTGTCCATGACCACGATCCGGTCCGAGATGGCCAGGGCCTCCGCCTGGTCGTGGGTCACGTAGATGGCCGTGATTCCCAGCCGCTGCTGCAGCAGCCGGATCTCCTCCCGCATCCGCTTGCGGAGCTTGGCGTCCAGGTTCGACAGCGGCTCGTCGAAGAGCAGCACCTTGGGTTGCATGACCAGCGACCGGGCCAGGGCCACGCGCTGCTGCTGGCCGCCCGAGAGGGCGTTCGGGGGCCGCTCCCCCATCCCGGCCATGCCGACCAGCGCCAGAACATCCTCTGCCGTCTTCCGCACGTCCGCCTCCGACCGCCGCAGCACGCGCAGGCCGTAGGCCACGTTCTCGAAGACGGTGAGGTGCGGGAAGAGCGCATAGGACTGGAACATCATGGTCACGTCCCGGGCGTTGGGCGGCAGATGCGTGACCTCGGCGTCGCCGATGAAGACCCGGCCGCCGGTCGCCGTCTCGAGACCGGCGACCATCCGCAGGATCGTCGTCTTCCCGCAGCCCGACGGCCCGAGCAGCGTGACCAGCGAGCCCGGCTCGATCTGGAGACTGACCTCGTCCACCGCCACGTCTTGCCCGAATCGCTTGTCACGTCGCTCCAGAGTGACCCGCGCCGCCTGGGATTGCACCTGCTGCCATCATGCCAGCCTCCTCCCTCCACGCCGCCCCGCGCGGCCTGTCTTGCCCACCAGCAGGTACATGAGTGCATCGCCGCCGCCATGATCACGATCAGGACCGTGCTGTAGGCCGTGGCCAGGCCATAGCGGCCGTTCTCCGCCTGGTCCAGGATGACCTTGGTGCTGAGTTGCCACTTGGCGCTCACCAGGAACACCACGGCGCTGATGGCCGTCACCGCCGGACGAAGCTGAACACCAGCGCCGAGATGATGGCCGGCCGGATCAACGGCAGAACGATCCGCCGGAGCGTCGTGGCGAAGGAGGCCCGCAGCGTCACCGAGGCCTCCTCCAGCGCCTCGGTCGATCTGCGCCAGCGCCGCGATGCCGCTCCGGATCCCGACCGGCATGTTCCGGAAGATGAACGAGATGACCAGAATGGTGGCCGTGCCGGTGAGCAGGAAGGGCGACTGGTTGAAGGCCATGATGTAGCCGATGCCGATGACCGTTCCTGGCACGGCAAAGGACAGCATCGAGGTAAACTCCAGCACCCCGCGGCCCGGGAACCGGTGCCGGACCACCAGGTACGCGAGCAGAATTCCGACGACGGCGGTCAGGGGCGAGGACACGCCTGCCAGGATCAGTGTGGTGTACAAGGCGTCCATGCCGTCCCGCATGAGTTGCTGGTAGTGCCGGAGCGTAAAGGCGTTGTTGATCCCCCAGATCTCCACGAAACCGCCGTAAACCACGAAGAGGTAGAGCGCCAACGTGAAGAGGCACCAGGCGGCGCAGAAGCCGAGCAGGCCGATCTCCAGGCCGCGCGGCAGGGGCATGGGCCGCCCGGAGGGCGGCTTGCCCGTGACCGTGACATAGGAACGCTTGCCGAGCCAAAGCTGCTGCAGGAGGAACGCCGCCAGGCAGAAGGTGAGAAGGACGATCCCCAGAGACGCGGCCAGCGTCTGGTCGAAGCGGCCGATGATGCTGAAGTAGATCTCCGTGGAGAGGACCTCGAACTCGCCCCCGAGGATGATGGGGTTTCCGAAGTCCGCCAGCGACTCGATGATGGTGAGCAGGAAGGCGTTGGCCAGCCCCGGCCGCAGCAGCGGCAGCGTCACCTTCCAGAAGGTCTCCCACCGTCCCGCCCGCAGGGTGAGGCTCGCCTCCTCCAGGGCGGGATTGACCGACTCGACCACGCTGGCGATCACCAGGAACGCCACCGGCGCAAAGGAGAGGGTCTGCGCCAGCGCCAAGCCCGGGGAAACCGAAGATCCCCCGCGTCTTGAGCCCCAGCAGCGTGCTCGTGACGAACCCCTGCAGGCCGAAGAGCAGGATGATGGCCAATCCGACCACAAAGGGCGGCGTGATCATGGGCAGCAGGGAGAACGCCCGCAGCAGGACGGTGAGCCGCGACCGGGACCGCGTGGCGGCCAGGGCGAAGGCCAGTCCGATCAGCGTCGAGGTGATCCCGACGAAGACGGCCAGACCCAGGCTGTTCCCCAGGACGCGCCAGAAGGACTTGTAGTTGCGAAGGGTCTCCAGGAACAAGCCCGGACGGAACCCGCCCTGGCTGTCCATCACGCTGTGCTGCAGGACCGCAAAGATGGGGAAGAGAACGAAGAGCAGGACGAAGAACGCCAGGAGCAGGATGCTCGCCGCCACGAAGGTGTCCGCCCGGATGTAGCCCGCCCTGGGACAGGCCGTAGGCGAGGACCAGCAGGCACACGGTCAAGGCCAGGAGGCGCCCAGGCCAAAGGCATACGGTTTGACCCCGGCCGCCACGGTCAGCCAGAGACGAGGAAGCATCCGGCCAAGCCGCCCCAGAGCGCCGGACGGTCCGGGCGGTCCTGCCGCACGCAAGCCCAGCGCGACCCAGCCCACCGCCAGCCCGATCAGCAGCCAGAATCCCGGATACTGCGCCGCCAGGCGCCAGCGGCGTGAGCGAAGATCTGCCCGCCCGAACGGAATAGCACTGCCCTTCGCGGGACAAGAAGGGTACGACGGTCGCCGTCGCCAGGAGACACGAGCCCTCCGCACAGGCATGCCGGATTGCGGACAGCGGTCACGATGGCTCCAAGGACAGATGCGGCTCGGGGTCCGGACCGAGGCAGGGTCAGGGTCAGGAACTGGTGGTTGCCAATCGCGATGCGTTCACCACCAGTCCCGTGTCCCCGATCCCGAATCCTGGCCTCAAACCCTAGCCGGAACCTACCGCGCCTGCGAGAAGATCTGCTCCGTCCAGCGCTTCAGGATGCGGTCCCGATTCTTGGACGCCCACAGGAAGTCGTACTTGATGGTCTTCACGTGCTCGAAGTCCATCCCGTGCTTGATGACCACCGGCGGCAGCGGGGTCTTCTTGTTGGACTGGAGCTGGAATGACCGGAAGTCCTTGGCGATCGCCTGCGTCTCGGGGGTCAGCGCCCAGTCGATGAACTTCTTGGCGTTGGCCATGTGGGGCGCGCCCTTGATCAGGCTGAGTCCGCCGATCTCGTAGCCGGTGCCGTCCGCCGGGGCGACCGGCTTTCACCGGGAAGCCCTCCTCGGCGAACATCACCGCATCGTGCAGGAAGACGATGCCGATGGCCACCTCGCCCCGCCCGGCCAGCTGCCCTGGCGCCGAGCCGGACTTGGTGTACTGGGCGACGTTCTTGTGCAGCTTGGCCAGATACTCCCACCCCTTGTCCTCACCCTTCAGGAGCAGGATCGTCACCAGGGTCGTGTAGGCCGTGCCCGAGCCGTGTTGGGATTCGCGATGGCGATCAGGCCCTTGTAGTCCGGCTTGGCCAGGTCGTCCCAGGTCTGCGGCATCGGCTTGCCCAGCTTCTTCAGTACCCCTTCGTTCACCGCCCAGCCCAGCGGCCCGGCGTAGAGGCCGAGGGTCCGGCAGCCGCCGATGGGGTCGCGCATCCACTCCCGCAGCTCGGGCATCTTGGGCGAACAGTACGGCTCCGTCAGTCCCTTCTCGGCCGCGTCGAAATGCGGATCGCCCGTTCCGCCGAACCACACATCTCCCTTGGGATTCGCCTTCTCCGCCTCGATCCGGGCGTACATCTCGTTGCTGCTGGCCCGAATCCACTGCACCTTGATCCCCGTGTCCTTCTCGAACTTTGCCGCCACGGCCGCCACCCAATCCCGATCCGGGCTGCCATAGAGAACCAGCACGTTCTCCTGCGCCGCCGCCCCCGTTACGCCAGAGCCAGGCACAGCACCGCCACCCCAAACCACCACCATCGCTTCATCGTGCGCTCCTTTCCGATTTCCCCGAATCGCCCTGTTCCGACGGAAAGCTAGCAGGACATGGAGGCGCCGTTCAAGCGGAAAGTGACCCATGTGTGGACCGGCAACATCGGCCGGCCGCCATCTCGCCGGTCATCCTCGCCGTCGGTCGCCGCCCGTCAGCGCCCGGCCTTCGCGAAACCCGACCACCACGTACGTCCCGCTGGTCGGATCGGTCCGCAGCGTGATGAAGCCCTGCTTCTGGGCGTCCTCCAACAGATCGCTGAACGTCCGGTAGCCGTACGCCCGCTCGGCGAACGACGGCCGCTTCCGCTTCATGGTGTCCTTCACCATCGACGACCACAGGATTTCCTTGTTCTCGCGCACGAGGCCGACGATGGTGTCGAACAGGAGCTCGAAGGCCTCCCGCTTCTCCTTCGGGATGTCCTGGACGCCCGGCGGCGTGATCTGCTCGCCCGCGCCCAGGCTCTCGTAGAAGATGAACTCGTCGCAGTTGTCGCTGAGGAGCGCCGAGGTGGAGCCCTTCATCCCCAGGCCGATGACGCGCTTGCCGTTCTCCTTCAGCTTGGAGACCAGCGGCGAGAAATCGCTGTCGCCGGAGACGATCACGAAGGTGTCGATGTGCTCCTTCGAGTAGCAGAGGTCCATGGCGTCCACGCACAGGCGGATGTCGGCGGAGTTCTTGCCGGTCATGGAGCGCTTGGGGATCTCGATCAGCTCGATGGCGGCCTCGTGCAGCGCCTGCTTGTACTTGGCGTAGCGGCTCCAGTCGGCGTAGGCCACCTTGACGATGACCTTGCCCTTTTCGACGAGCCGCTCCAGGACCCGGGTGATGTCGAAGTCTTCCTTGCCGTGCTTGAAGCCCTGGGCCAGGTTCTCGAAATCGATGAAGACCGCCAGCGTATTCTCGGCCTCCGCCATGTTCGGCTCCTCACTGCAGAAATGCAAAATGGCAACTGGTCAATGGGAAAACCGGTCAACGCGCCGGACCAGCCGGTTGGCCGGTTGCACGTTGTCGGTTTCTCAGTTTTACATTTCCACTCGGCTCCACCGTGGGCACCAAGCTCAGCGCCTCGTCGATGGCGGACTGCGGCAGTTCGAAGTCCTCCAGCTGGCCGGTCAGGTACCGCTCGTACGACGCCAGGTCGAAGTGGCCGTGCCCGCAGAGGACGAAGGCGATGGTCTTGCGCTCGCCCCGCTCGCGGCAGCGGATCGCTTCGTCGATCACGACCCGGATGGCGTGGGACGGTTCCGGCGCGGGGATGATCCCCTCGGTCCGGGCGAACTGGAGTGCCGCCTCGAAGATCGGGATTCTGGGGGACCGCCACCGCCTCGATGAGCTGTTGGTCGTAGAGCGCGCAGACCAGCGGCGCCATCCCGTGATACCGGAGGCCACCGGCGTGAATCGGCGCCGGGATGAACGAGTGGCCCAAGGTGTACATCTTCATCAGCGGGGTGGTGCCCGCCGTGTCCCCGAAGTCGTAGCGGTACTGCCCCTTGGTCAGACTGGGGCACGCCGTAGGTTCCACCGCCACGATCCGGAGGTGCGGCGCCTTCCCGGTCAGCTTGTCCTGCACGAAGGGAAAGGTGAACCCACCGAAGGAGCTTCCGCCGCCGACGCATCCCACCAGGATGTCCGGATACTCCCCCAACAACTCGAACTGCCGCTTCGCCTCCAGGCCGATGACGGTCTGATGCATCAGGACGTGGTTCAGGACGCTGCCCAGCGCATACTTGGTGTCCCCGCGCGTGGCGGCGTCCTCGACCGCTTCGCTGATCGCGATGCCGAGGCTGCCCGGCGAGGCCGGATCCTTGGCCAGGACGGCGCGGCCGGCCTGGGTGTCCGGGCTGGGGCTGGGCACCACGTTCGCTCCCCAGGTCTCCATCATCAGCTTTCGGTACGGCTTGTGCTGGTAGCTGATCTTCACCATGTAGACCTTGCACTCCAGGCCGAACTGCCGGCACGCCAGCGCCAGGGCGCTCCCCCACTGGCCCGCGCCCGTCTCCGTGGTGAGCCGCTTCACGCCCTCGCGCTGGTTGTAGTACGCCTGGGGAACGGCCGTGTTCGGCTTGTGGCTTCCTGCCGGGCTGACCCCTTCCCATTTGTAGTAGATGCGGGCGGGCGTCTGGAGCGCCTGCTCCAGCCGGTGGGCCCGGTAGAGCGGCGTGGGACGCCAGAGCCGGTAGATGTCTCGGACCGGTTCGGGAATCGCGACCCAGCGGTCCTGGCTGACCTCCTGCGCGATGAGGCCCATGGGAAACAGCGGCGCCAGATCGTCCGGCCCGATGGGCCGCATGGTCCCCGGATGGATCACCGGAGGAAGCGGAAACGGAAGGTCCGCCTGGAGGTTGTACCACTGAGTCGGAAGATCCTTCTCCGACAGCACCACCTTGGTTTCGGGCATCGCCACGCTCCTGTACAGGCTGCCGTCAGTTAGCAGCCGTTACGAAATAACCTGTCCATTTTTGCAATTTCGTTACGGCTCCTTATGCCGTTTCCGAAATTTCTCCGCTCAAGTTATTCTTTGACAACGGCTTATCGTCGCGTGACGTCGTCGTGCGCGTCGCTTCTTCGCGGTGCTTCACGTCAGCAAGCCGATCGGCACCCAGGCGCCGCCTGCCGTGAGGCTCTGGTTGACGGCGTCCACCACCGCAGTCGAGGCGAGCGCCTGGCGCAGGGTGGGACGAACCGGCTCCAGGTCGATCGGCGCGATCCGCCCATCGTGGAGGTCGCGAACATCCTCCAGAAAGGTCCGGACGCTGTCGATGCCGTACCCCCGGTACTCGCGGCGGGTGCCGTCCCCGACCGGGTAGCTCTGGGTGAAGTAGGGGTTGAGGGTCTCGATGCCGTTGGCTTCCGTGACCACCTCGAGTCCGCGGTCCCGCTGATCGCTCTCGAAGCGGCCCCGCGTTCCGATGACCTTCAGGGACTGGTAGGAAAGGGCGGACGTCGTGTTGGGATCGATCCAGTTGGCCGCGAATGTCGAGACGAACGGCACGCCGGCCTCCGGCAGGCTCCACTCGACGCAGGCTTGCACGGCGTCATAGGTGTTGATGCCACGCTCCGATAGGTAACACCGCTGCCCCACCGCCATCGCCCGGTTCGGAACGGCGCGCAATGCGAAGACGAGGATGTCAACGAAAGTGCACGCAGAGGTACTGAAACGGGTTGGCCTTTTCCACCCAGGCGCGGAAAACCGTCTCGGGAATCACCCGCCGCTGGCTGTACTCCACCGTGGAATAGAGCGGCGTGCCCAATCGTCCGTCCTCGACCGTCTCCTTGAGCTTCAGGTTCATCAGATCCCAGCGCTTGTGGAAATCCACCGCCCCGTACGCGCCCATCTCACGCGAGAGGGCCACCAGCGCCTGCGCCTCTGCGAGGGTCGGCGTGAGGGGCTTCTCGACGAGGACGGGGAGACGCTTCCGGAGGGCCTCCGCTGCGATCGGCGCGTGCAGATCGTCCGGCACCACGACGATGACGCACGCCCTTGCCCCGAGACCGGCCAGGGCATCGCGCCAGGCATCGGGACTACTGCCCTGTGCGGGGGAACCCCTCGAAGCGGGCGGAGGTTCCGAGTCGCTGGTTCAGCGTCGCCAGCTTGTCGTTGAAAGCTTCGACGGACGCGGCGCTGGTCGCGGCGACGGCCATCCGGCCGACCAGACCGTCCCGGTGCGCCTGCACGACGGCGGGCAGGACTGTCCCGTAGGCGGGAGTACCCCGACCGCTCACGTGCATCCCGGCTCCGACGATCAGCACGTCGATCGGGGCCCGCCGCCCGGAATCGCTCACCGGCGCTCTCCTTGCGACCCGCACACGAGCGTGATCCGTCAATGGGGTCAGCGGGAGTCTATCGGAAAGCGGTCTGCAGGGCAACCACAGTTCATGGAGAATGCGGATTAGGAAATCGGGCGCGCGGAGTCACGAGCTGAGCTTCACGGTGCGGTTGGATGCCACGGCCCTGTCGGATGGTTCGGCAGCCTCTTGGTAATAGCCTCTATTCTCCTGCATATCCGGCGGTCACCGCCTGGCCGCCACGGCAGAGGGTGCAGCGCTCGACTGGCTTCCCGTCCGGATCCCGCGCCAGCTTGTGCGCACCCGGTCCCGGCGGAACAAACCAGAGGCGCTCCACCGGCCGACCGCCGAGGATGTGCTCGGTAAAGATGGTTTTCGCGTCCTCCACGGTCACGTGGGAGTACCAGATCCCCTCCGGATAGACAACCAGGATGGGTCCGTGACCGCACTGGTCGAGACAGCCGGCATGATTCACCCGGACCTTGGCCTTCAGCTTCGCGCCGAGGACGGCTTCCCGCAGGAAGGCATGCACCTCCGCCGCCCCCTGATGCGGGCAGGTTCCTCCACTGGTACATACGAAGAGATGAATCGCGTACGGCTGCACGAGCACACCTCGCGAGGCAACAAGGCGGGCGACAGCTACCGGCCCCGCGCCGGCCGACGGTCCCGACTCATTTCTTCACGACCCCGCCGGCGCGCTGGCGGAACCAGGCAAGCGTCTGCTCCAGGCCCGCCCGCACGTCGGTCATCGGCCGCCAGCCGAGAACGCGGGCGGCGAGCGCCGCATCCAGGGCGCTGCGGCGCTGCTCGCCCGAGCGAGGCGGGGCGTGTTCCACCCGCAGGGGGGAGCCGGCTGCCTCGCCGAGCAGGCGCACCAAGTCGTTCACCGACGTCTCGACCCCGGTCCCCACATTCATGATGGGCATCATGGGAACCTTTCCATCGAGCGGCGCCGTCGTGGCCAGCAGGTTGGCCCGCACCACGTCTCCTACGAACACGTAGTCGCGGGTCTGCCCGCCGTCGCCGTACACGGTTAGCGTTTTTCCATCCAGAAGCCCCCGGCAAAAGATGGCCACGACTCCGGCCTCCCCGTGCGGATTCTGGCGTGGCCCGTAGACGTTGGCGTACCGCAGGACGACCGAGCGCAGTCCATGCATGTGCTGAAATGCGTGCAGGTATCGCTCCACCGAATGCTTGGCAACCCCGTAGGGGCTCACCGGCTCGGGAAAGACGGATTCCCCGGTCGGCAGCGCCTCCTGCTCGCCGTACATGGCGCCGCCTGTCGAGGCGAAGATCACCCGCTGGACCCGATGGCGGACCGCCGCATCCAGGAGGTTCAATGCGCCCAGGATGTTGATCTCGGCGTCGCCCCGCGGGTCGCGCGCCGAGACCGACACGCTGATCTGCGCGGCGTGGTGGCTGACGATCTCGGGCCGGAACTCCGCCAGGATGGACTCGCATCGCCGGGATCGCGGATGTCCGTCTGCCAGAAGCCGGACGCGGGGATCCAGATTCTCCGCGCTCCCCGTGGACAGGTTGTCCACCACGCCGACGGTATGCCCAGCCGCCAGGTACGCGTCCGCGACGTGCGACCCGATGAATCCCGCACCGCCCGTGACGAGAACTCGCATGGCTCCTCCACAAACAACATTTCTACCCGCTCTCTCCTCCGCCTCTTCGCTCTCGACTTTCGGCTCCCCGTCCCCCCTATCGTCCGAGCCCCAATGACTTGGTCAGGCCCGTGAGATACGCTGCATCCAGCCGATGGTAGATCGCCAGCGCCTCCTGGGGCAGCGAGAAGAATCGCCCCCGCAGCCGGAACCGGCCGCGGCCGTCCCGCTCGCTCACCGTCGCGAAAGCGTAGTCGTGCACGATGTGATCCTCGGGATCCCCGGGCACTTGCCGACTCGAGGCCGAGGCCGTCCGCTTCGCCAGGGCCTGCCAAGCGGCCGCGCGTGGAGCCCGTGGCGCATGGAGGAGTCCCGTGATTTCGCGCACCGTCTCCCGGGAGACCCCCCGACCCGCCGCCACGACCGAAAGCGTTTGCCGCGCCACCCGCGCGGTCTCATTGGAACCGCTTGCCGCCAGGCCGATCACACGGGCCAGCGCACTTCGATAGACCTCCTGGAAGAGTCGCCGTCCTTCCGAACCCGGCGCGGAAAGGCCGAGCGACCGGAAGAAGTTCCGCTGCCGATCCGGCGAGATCTTGTACCAGAAGTTCCCGCCCGTGGCCTTGGCGAGGATGCGCCGGGTGGGGACGCTCTTGCCGTCGCCGGAATGGATGCCCATCACGGCCCCGAAGTGCTTGCTGATCCCAGCCAGGATGCGGACCCGGGTCGCGAACGCCCCCTCGGGATCTTTCACATCCACGTCCAGCTTGCTGAAGCCGAGACCGGGCGCCAGCGAGAAGGCACGGATGTTCCGGCGCGCGAGTTCCGCGCACAGGTAGTAGAAATGATGCGGCTCGCTCATCCCGGGGACCTCGTCCACCGACACCTCGATAGCAAACGGTGTCCCGCCCTTGACGCGCCGGATCTCGGCACAGGCATCCTCGATGGCATCCAGCGGCTCCTGGAAACGCACGGCGCAATCGGCCAGCTCCGAGACGCTCATGACAATGGCGTGGTCCTTCCGGCCTGCCGGATCCGGAATCCGGAACCGCTTCCCCACGTACCGCGCCGCCAAGTCCTTCCGCGCGCCGGGGGAGAACCGCACGCGAAACGCCGCCTCCACCTCCGCGACCCGCCCCTCCCCCATGGCCGACATCAACGTCGGGTCGCCGCCGTAGAAGCAGAAGTGGGGATCCAGGGTGAAGAGACTTCGGTCCGCCGCCTCCCGGATGAGCCGTCGCGCCAGCTTCTGCCCCGCCCCCGAGGCGGCCCGGAGCGGCAGATGGTCCGCATCCACCGCGATGGGGGTCGGATCGCCCAACGCGATGCGCGCCAGCGTCATGGCCACGAACTGACCGGTGATCGACATGCCCGTGTGACCGAGAGGCACCAGCCCCACCCCCGGTAGATCGATCTGAGGCAACGGGAGCTTCGTGAGATCCGCCAGCGGCCCCAGTTCGCGATACACCGAGCTCTGGATGACGGATGCGCACAGGCCGTATTGCTTCACCGCCTTCAGGGCCACCGGCACATCCAGAACGCCCATCCGGCACCCGATGCCGAGGCCCGGCCGATCCGGCACCGCCGGCGCGTAGGCCGGGGCGATGTCGTGCAGGAAGGCGCGCAGACGCAGGAGGTCCACCGGAAAGAGGCACACCGTGCCGCATCGGCCGGCCACATCGTGCCCGACGGTCGCCAGCGGCTTGCCGAACCCGCGGGGTGGGGCGCCGGCGGCCCCCGTCACCACCACGAAGACGTGCTGGCCGTCCGCCAGGATGCCGATCAGAAAGAGACCGTACCGGGGATGCGCGCAGGCCGAGGCCGGCACCAGCGTCAACGGCGGCCTGGACGCCGCCGCGCACCAGCCGATCCAGCGCCCGGGCGCTGTCCGGATACCCGGTGGCCGCGGCGGCGGCCAGCCGGGCGAACCGGCCGTCCCGGATCGCTTGCCCGCCCAGGCGGGCGGCGCGCGGCTCGTCCCACGTCATCGTGTCCAGAAACCCTGGATTGCAGGCCGGGGATGTGGAATCCACGCTCATGATAGGGCTCCTCTGTCTGGGAATTCGTCAGCGTTATCAGGCCGAATGTTGTTCGTTCCGCTTAACAGGATGCTGAAAGACCGGTCTCCCCCAGGCTGCTCAAAAAGGTCCAGATGCCAGGCGGCGGGCCGAGGGCCGAGCGAGGCGTACTGGAGGTACGCCGCAGCGAGTGCCGAGGCCGGCGGGGTACCCATCCAAAGGATGGGTCCCCGCAGATGGGCCTTTTTCAGCAGCCTTTTAGTCCAGCGCGATCTCCCCCGCGGCAATCCGCCGAAGGGTCTCCGGGTACAGTCGGTGCTCCTGCCGCAGAACCCGCTCGGCCAGGGAATCGACCGTATCCCCCGCCGCACCGGCACCTCGCACTGCGCAAGGATGCGGCCGTGATCGTACAGTTCGTCCACCACGTGGACGGTGACCCCGGTGACCGTGTCGCCTGCCCGGAGCACCGCCTCGTGCACCCGCTTCCCGTACATCCCCTGACCGCCGAACTTTGGCAGCAGCGCCGGATGGATGTTGAGGATCCGACCCCGGTACGCCTGCAGCGTCAGCGGGCCGAGCCGCTTCATGTACCCCGCCAGGATGACCGTATCCACGTCGTGCGCGCGAAGCGTTCGAAGGATCGCCTGATCCTCCGTCTCGCCCGGGTGCGTCTTGCCGCTGATGTGGTAGCGGGGAATGCCCGCCTTCCGAGCGCGCTCGAGCGCCACGGCCTCCGAGTTGTTGCTGATCGCCACGCACGGCGTGGCATCCAGTCGCCCCTGCCACACAGGCGTCGATGATCGCCTGCATGTTGCTCCCGCCGTGAGAGGCGAGGAACCCCAGATGAAGTGTCGGCACGAATCACCCTCGCCTCAACCGCGGTGCGACATAGAAGGGCAACTTGGCAATTCGGCGATTAGGCAACTCGGCAATATGGAATAGCAGAACGAGGGTCGGCGCCCAATTGCCAAATCGCCCATCTGCCGAATTGCCGCCCGGTCCCCGCGCTACACCACCGCGATCGCTTCCACCTCGATCAGCCAGTCCGGGTGCGCCAGCGCCGCGACACCGACCAGCGTGGAGGCTGGCAGCTTCTTCCCGAAGAACTCCTCCCGGACCGGCACGATGTCCGCCCGATGCCGGATGTCGGTGAGATAGGTGTTCAGCTTCACCACGTTCGCCAGCGTCCCGCCACCCGCCTCCACCTGCGCCTTGATGGCCCGGAAGACCTCTCGGGCCTGGCCCACGATATCGCCTCGGTGCGCCGGGCCCCCTTTCTCGTCGTAGGCCACCTGCCCCGACAGGAACAGGATCGTCTGGGCTCCGGTAACCTTCACGGCCTGGGAATACGCCGGCGGATTGAACACGTCCTTCGCGCAATAGGGCTCGATCTTTACCATGGGCTCCCCCCTTGCTGGTGGATGACTCACGAGCGACACAGGACTGCAGGCGCTGCGCGTCTCTCCGGAGCAGCCGGAGACTAACGCAGGTCATCGCGAGACACAAGCGCGAAGACAAGGGGGGCCCGCCGCACACGACTGATGGCGCGGATCGGAGGCGCCAAATGCGGACCGTTTCCCATTTGTCAATCGTGCTTGGAAAGGAGTCAGGTAAGCGCCTAGTCGAGCAGTCGAAATCGGGGTCCTCGCGGTACCCGGTTCGGGTCGTCGAGGATCTTCGTCAGAACGCCCTGGCGGTGCAATTCAAGCCGCCACTCTGCCCGCCACGCCTCGATGATGTCAGACGGAACGTCCTTCGGAGGTAGCTGAGGGACCGTGCCGGTCGGGAATCTCAGCGTGTCTTCCATAGAACCGCCTCGAACTTTTCCCACGCGCCTTCCGGCCCGTATTTCACGCAGAGAACGCGCAGCTCGTCTTGGCTGAAGCTACCCGGGTTGGCGCGGACGAGCTCGACAATGTCGGCGAAATCCCTCGGCTCTCGCTGCGGGTTGCTCCGAATCGCATGCAACTTCATGGCGACAAGGTGACGAAGGGCGGGGACGAGACACGTCGTCTCCCCCACCACCCATCGTGTAGCCCGCTCGGATATCCGTGTCGCCGTTTCCCCATCCACAAAGAGAACATCCACGTCTGCCAAGATGATGGACGGATGACGATAGCGCGCAAAGATCTCGGAGCGTACTACCTGAGCGTACCCCGCCCGTTGCAGCGCGGCGCCCACAGCGCCGGCATCCGCGTCCGCAACGAGAACGTCCACATCCATGGTCTGCCGCGACACGCCATACGCCTGGAGAGCGTAGCCACCGATCAGCAAGATCGGAAGGTGCGTCTTCTCTGAAATCTCCGCCAGAAGGCGCAGTACGCTCTGCATGTCTGGTTGCCTGTCGACTCCGAGATTACTCGAACCGCGCCATCTACCCGGAAGACGCCTTGTCGGCTGGGTCCGCCATCTGTGGTAGCAGCCTACCGCAAGGATAACCGCTTGGCAAGCCTACGAAGAACAGATTCCCGTGTTGCGGAACGGTGCCGCAAGGCGGGATGAGGCAGCTCCGCATCGCGCTTGCGGCCTCCTCGCTCCCCCCCGGGGGGAAAGACTATCAGGATGAGTCCGCCGCGTGAGCAAGGGAGTACGCCTAGCAGGATGCGGGAAAACCCGCTTCTCCCCAGGCGGCGCGCGAAGGGCGGGGTACCCACCGAAGGTGGGTCAAGGCGTACTCCAGGTACGCCGCAGCGAGCGCCCGCGCGGGCCAACGCCGCAGATGGGCCTTTTTCAGCAGCCTGCGAGTACACTCGCGGCTTGACGCACAAGCCGTGTAAGCGGTAGTCTCCCTCTGATCCTTTTGGGGGCCTTGCCAGCTTCCTGCCTTCGCGGCATGTCCCGTGGCCTCCATTCAGGCTGTGCGCTTTTCGTTTTTCAACACCACCAACTGCGAAGTCTTGCCTCCCGCCAACAACTGGTACTGCGGGCGGATCGAAAGAAATTTCCAGAAGGAGGGATATGACGTGAAACTTGGTGTCATGAGCACGATGTATCAGTTCGTCAATGTGCCCACCGCGGAGTACCTTGAGCGGTTTGCGAAGCGAGGCTTGAAGTATGTAGACCTAATGACCATCGGGGATCTGCAGCTTCGGTATCTTTCTAATGAGGCGGTGGACATCCTGCGACAAACCATGAATCGGCTGGAAATGGTTCCCTCCTGTTTCATCGCAAACGTCGGAGGAAATGGCGCGAGCTCCAATATCGAGTTGCGCGACAGGGCCGTGCAATTGGTGAGCAAAGCGATTGAGGTGGCATCGCAGCTCGGCTTTCCCATGATGCTCTTCTTTCCGGGGGAAAAGGAGCCGGGGACACCTCCCGCGAAGGCGTGGGAGAACATGCGGTCATTCGTCGAACAGATCCTCCGGCGAGCCGAGCAGGAGCGGATAGTCCTGACCTTTGAAAACAATCCCCGCATTTTTCGCATGATCAACAGCACCGATGAAACGGCGCGGCTCCTCCGGGAGCTTCCCTCACCCTTTCTTCAGGCCACGGTGGATATCGGGCACTTCAGTGTGATCCGGGAGTCGGCAACTGAGATCAGAAAGCTGGCCGGAAAAGTAGTTCACGCCCACATCACGGACAATGACGGGACCGCGGACACGAATGAAGCCCTGGGGACGGGGATCGCCCCTATCGTGGAATGCCTTCAAGAGTTGCATGCCGCTGGCATCGACCAGTCAGCCCGGCAACTTGGTTTTGAACCGGTTGGGGTTGTCGAGATCAACTCCCCCGAGAAGCTGAGCCTGAGAAGTGTGGACAGCATTCTCGATCGGAGCCTGGAGTACCTGCACAGGATCGCTTCTGACTACCTTGAGGGGATCTGAAGCTCTTTCTTGCTACTTTCAGTGGCGCAGTAGTAGAGAAAGGAAGGAGAGTCGAGATGAACAGAATGTTGTGCAGTCACAAGGTGGTAAGCATGGCGGTATTGGCATGCTTCGCGGTTCTGTGCCTTGCCGTTCAGGTGCAGGCCGGCGAATTCATGCCGACCAAACCGATTCAAATGATCGCCGCCGCCGCTCCGGGCGGCGGCAGCGACGTCCTCGCCAGAACCATCGCGCAGATCGTCGCAAGTGAGAAGCTTTCCCCGCAGCCGATGATCGTCCAGAACATCCCCGGCGGCGGCAGCGCCATCGGCACCACGCAGGTGGCCCAGATGAAGGGGGACACCCACACGCTCCTGGTCTTCAACCCCGCTTCGGTGGCCGGCTTGCTGGTGGCCGGGAAGGGCGCCGCGACCATCCGGGACCTGACGATGATCGCCCAGCTCGCCCTCGACGAACAGTTCATTGTCGTGAAGAGCGATTCCCGCTTCAAATCCATCACAGGACATCGTGGCCGAATCCAAGAAGAAGGAGAACTCCCTGTCGATCGCCGGCGCGGATCAGGCGGACCGTGTCTGCAGCCGTTTGTTTGAAAAAGCCGCCGGGATCAAGATGCGGTTTGCCCAATTCAACAGCGGCGGAGAGGCCATGACGGCCCTGCTGGGCGGCCATGTGGACATGATCTGGGCGAACCCCCCTGAATTCGTGTCCCAGTATGACGCCAAGATGGTCGTTCCGCTCGTTGTCGCCCAGGAGAACCGCGTCCCGCAGTTCAAGGATGTTCCCACCTTCCGGGAAAACGGCCTGGATGTCGTCTTCAAGTTTTACCGCGGCGTCGTCGCCCCTCCGGGACTTTCCCCCGAAGTGGTCGCCTACTACGAGAGCATGATGAAGAAGCTGAACGACACCAAGGCATGGAAAGAGAACTATCTGGCCAAGTACATCCTGAGCCCCGGCTGGCAGGGCAGCAAGGAGTTCACCAAGACCATTACCGACAGCGAGGCGGTCTTCGAGGAGACGCTGAAGAGCCTCGGTCTGATCAAGTAGCCGGGGGGCAGCAGTCCAGCCATCAGCGGTCAGCTTTCCGCCAGAGGCACCGGGAAGACGCTCAGAGCCGCCATGGGCAACCTCGTTGCGCGTTGAGCGTCATGGGCTGATCGCTGATGGCTGACCGCTGAACGCTTACGGCCGGGGAATGACGATGTGGCATGCGAACATCATCGCGGGTGTGGCGGTTTTCCTTCTGGGAATCGCCACCACCGTTTTGGCCTGGCTGACGTTGCCCTACACCGGCGACTTCGGCCCGGGGCCGGGCTTTCGTGCCCCTCTGGCTGGGTATCACCCTGATCGTCTGCTCGGTTCCCGTCATTATCACGGACCTCAGAAACAAGGAGAAATCGGAGAAATTATTCCGACCGGAAACCGCGAAGTGCCTCAAGGTGCTCATCCTGAGTCGTGACCGTGTTTCTCAGTCCTGCCGGTCCTCGGCTTTTCCGCCGGCCTTGCCCTCATCACGGCGGGCGGCATGCGTCTCATGGGAAAACACAGCTGGGTCTCCTGCGTGGTGACCGTGATCGTGACGGCCGTCGGTATCCATTACCTCTTCGGCCAGTGGCTCAGTATCCCCTTACCGAAAGGCATGATCGGCTGGTAGCGGAAGGAGAAGCGGAAATCCCCCATGGACCTGCTGCATAATCTCTATACCGGATTCACCATCGCACTGACCTGGCAGAATCTCCTCTGCTGCACGGCCGGCGTGTTCTTCGGGCAGTTGATCGGCATTCTGCCGGGGATCGGCGCGCCGACAGCGATCGCGCTCCTCCTGCCCCTGACCTTCTCCCTCAACCCGACCTCGGCCATCATCATGTTCGCCGGGATCTATTACGGCGTGGCCTACGGCGGGACGATCACCTCGATCCTCATCAATGTCCCGGGGGAGTCATCCTCGGTCATGACCTGCGTGGACGGGTATGCGATGGCCCAGAAGGGACGAGCGGGGGCCGCGCTCTCGATCGCGGCCATCGGGTCGTTCATCGCCGGGACGATCTCCATCGTCCTGCTTGATGTCCTTTGCCCCGGCGCTGGCCAGGCTTGCGCTCCGTTTCGGTCCGGCGGAATACTTCGGTCTCGCCGTCATGGCCTTCGGCCTGCTCACGGTCTTCGGCAGCGGGTCGCCTTTCAAGATCATCATATCCACCGTCGTCGGCGTTTTGATCTCGACGGTCGGCATGGACGGCGTGAGCGGCATGCCCCGGCTTCACCTTCGGTATCACTGCAGCTCCTTGGCGGCATCGATTTCATCGTCATCATTTGCGGGATCTTTGGTCTGGCCGAGGTCTTCAACAGCATCGAGGAGCCAGAGGGCGGTTACCTGGTCAAGGAGAAGTTCAAACTCAGCGAGGTCTTTCTGACGTGGCAAGAGTGGGTCGAGAGCCGCTGGGCGATCGTCCGCGGCGGCGTCATCGGCTTTCTGATCGGCCTCATCCCGGCCGGCGGGATTACCACCGCCTCGTTCCTCGCCTACATGGCGGAAAAGAACGCGTCGAAACACCCGGAGACCTTCGGAAAAGGCGACATCGCCGGCGTCGCCGCGCCGGAATCGGCCAACAACGCCGCCTCGATCAGCGGTTTCGCTCCGCTTCTCGCTCTCGGCGTGCCAGGGTCCGCGACGACGGCTGTCATGCTCGCCGGATTCATGATGTGGGGCATCCGTCCGGGTCCGCTCCTCTTCACAACCAAACCCGATCTGGTCTGGGGTCTCATCGCGAGCATGTATGTTGGTAATGTGATTCTCTTACTGATGAACATATTCCTTATCCCCCTGTTCGTGGCGATGCTCCGGATCCCCTATTCGATCCTGATGGGGTTCATCATCATCTTCGCCTCGATCGGGGCTTACAGTGTGAACAACAGCATGTTTGACGTCTGGATGATGGTGGGCTTCGGCCTCCTCGGCTATGCCATGAAGAAACTGAAGTATCCGATCGTGCCGCTCATCCTGGCGATGGTCCTCGGGAACCTGGTCGAGAAATCCCTCCGCCAGGCGCTGGTATTATCCGCCGGAAGTTTTGATGTCTTCTACACTCGGCCGATCACGGCCGTGTTTCTGCTGATCGCGCTTCTCGCGTACTGCAGCCCGCTTATCCGGATGGCTCTCAGGAAGGCCGGCTACGGCAAGGCCGCCATCAACGTAGAATCTCTGTAGCCCTGCTGACGCGGCGGAGACGACCTTCGTGTCGCCCCGCCGTACCTCGGAGGCTCTCAGAGAGTAGATACTGTGGCTCTCGACAGGGACAAAGCGGCCACGTCCCGCTTTTCATCCCGCATTTCTCGCACCCTGGAACCGTCGCCCAGACCGTCACGTAGTCCAACGGTCCCCACCTCAGAGGAGCGCAGGGTCGTAAAGGAGGCCCACCGTCCGAGTCGGGCGAGTGACTATTCCGTCGTCACGCCCTCCACGTGGAACGCCTTGCGGAGATTCCTCGGGACGATTCCGGAGTGCAGCCAATCGAGACTGAGCAGGGCCCCGACCCGGGCCATGTAGTCCCCGCCGAAGCAGTTCAGCAGCAACTCCTCTCCCCTGGGGCTCAGGTGGGCGGCGAGAATCGCTGCCTTCAATGCCGTCCGGCGCGGCGTGAACTGGAAGAGGTCCCCGTACGCCACACGGCTCTCGCGAAAAGCCGCCGGCGGCAAGCCCGTGCAGTGCGTGTTCAGGTGGATTAGGATGCTCTGGACAAGCACCGAGTACGCAAGAAAATCGTAGATGCTTGGCGGGGCGTACTCCTGCCAGCTGTAGGTGGAGACGGCAGAGACGGATCCACGGTTCTGCCAGAAGAAATCCTCCCCCAGCGACTCCGAGGTGACCCCGATGAAGGGGCGGCCCCGCGCCAGCGTCTCGGCGTAGCACAGTGCTTCGTTCCGGTTCTCTGCGCACGCCCGCCGTTCGGTGGAGGTCAGAGTGTTGGGGTTGAAGACGTCGAAATCCACCTCGAAGTACCAGTGCCGCTGGCGCTTGTTGAGCTCGTACAGCAGGTAAACGAAGGCGTAGGGGTCGAACTCCCGCGGCTGCCCCAGGAGCTTCACGCGGATGTGGCTCGCGCGGGAGGGTGCGAGATGCAAAACGAGGGGGATCGTCCCGGCAAGCACCACGGCGATGACGGTCAGCCGAGGAGCAAGGAATCGCCCCCAGGAGCGCGTAGCGCCCTCCGGCGCACTCGCCTGCTCCCATCGCCGTACGCCTGCCAGCAAGAGGCCCGCGAGCCCAAGGCCAAGGAACACCACGGTAACTTGCCGGAAGAGATAACTCCGCAGGTAGAGCGCCAGCGGCGGCGTGAGTCCATACTGCCACTGGATATACTGGTAAGCGAGGACCACGGCCGTCAGGTAGATGGAGAGCAGGGCCACCAGCGGCTGGAGGCGGGCCCAGTACGGCGTGCCCTTGACGTAGTCGAGCACGTTCTCCCAGAGCCGGAAGATCATACCGGCACTCCTCCGCGGAGAGGTGCGGTCAATGTGCTACCGCTGGAGGCTCGTGCAGGCGGATCGCTCCCGCTGGCAGCCCTTCAATACTGTAGCGGAATTCCGCCGGGAGCACGGCCAGTGCGCTGTCCGGGATGAACACGAAGACGCTTTCCTCCTCGCGGGCCGGGACGGACGCGGGGTAAGCGAGGATGTCCCTCGCCGCCGCGTCCAGGCTATCCCACAGTAGCGGATCCTTGCCGGCCAAGTCCAGGATCCCGGGGACTCGGATCTCCGCCGATGTCGCGCGATCCAAGCCGATGATCTCGATGCTGTCCGCCGTCCTGGAGAGCGGGATCGCCTTCGGGTTGCGAGTGTTGTCGATCCTGATGCGGACGACTTTGTACTTGCCACGAAACGTCGTAAGGAGGAAGAGTCGGCTGTCTAAGTATGCAGTGACTCGGAACGGGGGACCTGCCTCGGGCGTTGGGCGGGCTTCGTACAGGAGGAGTTTGCCTTTCACGCCGTTGGCGTCAGCCGGGTGGGCGACCAAGAGCGCGGCGAGGAGCGGGAGCGCCGAGACCAAGACAACATTCGAGCGGCGCATGGCCATCCTCCCTTCTCTGTTGAACCCAGGTAGCACCGAACCTGCCCGCGACCTGAAACACAGTATCAATGGGGTTCTCGTGCTGTCAAGGGCTGACGGAAGGGGCTAACGGAAGCAGCAGGCGAGGGATCCGGTAGCCCTCGACGTCCAAGGCCAGGTACGCGATCCCCTCGCGCGCGAGAAACCGCTGCCCGGCGACTCCCCGCTTGGCGGAAGATGGCCCGCCCCTCGATCCCCCGCACCATGACGTGGTGTAGAGTCTCCCGGGCATCCAGGCGCGCGCCACGGGGCATAGGGGGGCACCGTCACACAAAGCACATAAAGAAGCAGCGTCCCGGAAGACTGCTCCCTCCCGATGAATGACGACAATACCGACCTCGTCCTGGCCCACACCTCGTCGGGCGCGGAGGTGCTGGCACAGAAGGTTCCCCGGGCTGAGGTCGTCGCCGCTTTCAACTCCGTGCCTAGCGAAGTACTATTCGGCGTATTCGAGGCCCGGGGTAACGCCACCCGACCGAGCCTGGTCTATTGCGGCGACACACAGACCGGCAAGCGCTTGGCCGCCGGCTGATCCGTGACGTGGGTTTCGATTCGGTGGATGCTGGCCCTCTCCGGATCGCCCGCTACATCGAGCCGTTCGCGCTGCTCGTCGGCCAACTCGCGTACGAGGGAAAAGGGGGCCCCGAACTGGCGTACTGGTTCAAGCAGTTGGGGAAATAGGATGACCAAAAGACATCCAGCGAAGGAATGCATAAAATGGACATCAAGCGAAGTGGCTCGCAGCCTTCCCGCAAAGGACCGGCCGAGTATTTTACCGGCACGGTCCGTATTGACCCCCTGTTCCAGGCAAACGATCCAGCACGCGCAGTTGGCGCCAGTGTCACGTTCGAGCCCGGCGCTCGGACAGCGTGGCACACCCACCCGCTGGGTCAGACCCTGATTGTCACCGCCGGTCGCGGTTGGGTCCAGCGCGAGGGCGGTCCGATCGAGGAGATCTCATCCCGGCGATGTGATCTGGTTCCCGCCGGGCGAGAAGCATTGGCACGGCGGGACGCCCACCACGGCCATGACGCATATTGCCATTCAGGAACAGCTCAACGGCAAGACCGTCGACTGGATGGAGAAGGTCAGCGACGAGCAATATCGCAGGTAAGCTTATGCTCTTGAAATAACCTCTAAGCGAAAAGAGAAAAACGTGGAAGAGCGAATTTCACGTCGCGGCTTTCTGAAGAACAGTGCCATCACGCTGGGTACTGTTGCCCTGTGCGATGCTGAAGGCCTCGCCGACGCTGCGCCGGCGAGCGGGTCGAAGCCGGCGGGATCCGAAGGCCTGAAGGAGAGAGCCATGCCGCATGTCATCGTCAAGATGTAACCCGGACGATCCGAGGAGCAGAAGCGTCGACTGGCCGAAGCCATCGTGAAAGACGTTGTCGCCATTACACAGGCCGATGAAGACTCGGTGTCAGTCGCGATTGAAGAAATCACACCAGCGGATTGGGCAGAGAACAAAGCGGGCGACGTGATCTGGTGCCCGCCAAAGGTAAAGCATTGGCACGGCGCCTCATCCACCACCGCGATGACGCATATCGCCATCACGGGAACAATCGACGGTCAAAGCGTTGTATGGATGGAAAAGGTCACTGACGAGCAATACAACGGCAAATAAGGAGGCAATCATGAAACGAAGAATCACGATCATTCTGGCAGGCCTCTTTATCTCATTGGTCGGCATTGCAGCCCTTTCGGAGGCGCAACCCATGAAAACCGAACGCTTGAACGCCAAACAGAATGGTATCGTCACCATCGCGGCCTTCACCGCCAGCGGCGATCTGCAGAAACTGAAAACGGCCTTGAACGAAGGGCTGGATGCCGGTCTGACCGTCAGTGAGATCAAGGAAGTCCTCGTGCAGATGTACGCCTATGCGGGATTCCCCCGCAGCCTGAACGGTCTCAACACGTTGATGGGCGTTTTGGAAGAACGTGGGCAGAAGGGCATCAAGGACGAACGTGGCAAAGAACCAAGCCCCTTGCCCGCCAACAAGAGCAGCATCGAACTCGGAACGGAAAATCAGACACGCCTGGTAGGAAGGCCGGTCACCGGGGCGATTTATACGTTCGCTCCCGTCATCGATCAATTCTTGAAAGGCCACCTGTTCGGAGACATCTTCGGGCGCGACAACCTGGATTTCCAGAGCAGAGAGATTGCGACGATTTCGGCCCTGGCCAATATGACGGGAGTCAATTCCCAACTGCAGTCTCATTTCAACGTCGGGCTTAATGTCGGGCTGACCGAGGCACAGATGAGGAGCCTGATCTCCGTTCTCGACGCCAAAGTCGGCAAGAAAGAAGCCGATAATGCCAATGAAATCTTGGGCAAGGTTCTGAGCAGCAGGACAAAATAAAGATCTGGCATGACAAAGCGGACGCCGCTGTTGCCAGCCACGCCTGGCTCGTGACCATCGGGCTAGCGTCGCGTTCGGGTCCAGCGCTGGGGCGGCCCGATCGAGGAAATTCGGCCGGGGGACGTGATCTGGTTCCCGCCGGGCGAGAAGCATTGGCACGGCGCCACGGCCACCACGGCCATGACGCACATCGCCATTGAGGAACAGCTCGACGGCAAGACCGTCGACTGGATGGAGAAGGTCAGCGACGAGCAATACCAAGCCTGATGACAGAACCGAACAGGAAACCAAGAGGAGGAGAGATCCATGTACAAGACGAAGGCCTACTCCGCTGCCAGTGCGACCTCGCCGCTGGCCTCCACCACGATCCCGCGGCGCGATCCGACCGAACGCGACGTGCAGATCGAGATCCTCTTCTGCGGCATCTGCCACTCCGATCTCCATTCGGTCCGTAACGAGTGGAGCAGCATTATGCCCACCGTCTACCCGATCGTGCCGGGCCATGAGATCGTCGGCCGGGTCACCAAGGTCGGCTCCGCAGTCACCAAGTTCAAGCCCGGCGACCTCGCCGCCGTCGGCTGCCTGGTCGACTCGGACCGCACCTGCCCCGAGTGCCAGGCCGGCCTTGAGCAGTTCTGCCCGAACATGACCCTCACCTTCAACTCCCCGGACAAGCACCTCGGAGGCGTCACCTATGGTGGCTACTCCGAGAGCGTGGTCGTCGACGAACGCTTTGTCCTGCGCGTCCCCTCCAACCTCGATCTCGCCGGAGCCGCGCCGCTCCTCTGCGCCGGGATCACCACCTACTCGCCCATGCGCCGCTGGGGGGTCACCAAGGGCAAGAAGGTGGGCGTGGTCGGTCTCGGCGGGCTGGGCCACATGGGCGTGAAGTTCGCGCATGCGCTCGGAGCGCACGTCGTGGTCTTCACCACGTCACCGAGCAAGAAGGAAGACGCGCTCCGCCTCGGCGCCGACGAAGTCGTCGTCTCCCGCGATGCCGACGAGATGCAGAAGCACGCCGGCAGCTTCGACTTCATCCTCGACGCCGTCTCTGCCGATCACGACATCAACGCCTACATCAACCTGCTCCGCCGCGACGGCACCATCACCCTCGTCGGCGCGCCGGAGAAGCCTCTCGCCGTCTCTGCCTTCGGCCTGCTGTTCGGGCGCCGCAGCCTCTCCGGCTCGCTCATCGGCGGGATTCCCGAGACCCAGGAGATGCTCGACTTTTGCGGCGCACACAACATCACCGCCGATGTCGAAGTCATCCCCATCCAGAAGGTCAACGAAGCCTACGAGCGACTGCTCAAGGCCGATGTGAAGTACCGCTTCTCCATCGATATGGCGTCTCTATGAATCCATGATCAATGCATCATCAGGCAACATACAAAGGGGCGTCTTCGCCTTGCGGTCGGCGTGCGTGGCGCTCGCCCTGTTCTCGGCGTCTTCCTGGTCTGGAGGCCAAGGAGAATGCTGCGGCTCTATCCGATAGAAATACCGACAAAACCATGAACGAACAGGCACGCGGAAACCGCGACGGTCACTTGAACATTGACGCCAGCATACGGGATCTGCTGAGCCACGCCGCGTTTGCGGGCTTCGGTCATTTGATCTTGCCGTGGGATGACCGCGCCTATGACGGAAGCATGCGGCTGAGCAACATCAGCTCGCTCCTGCCGTATCACAGCCATGTGAATCCCGGGGACGTGGTGACCGCGCTGAATCGCATGATCGACGATGCGAGCAATGGCAAAACCGTCTTCTACGAGTTCTACACCGGGGCGCAGAAGCAGCAGCAGCCGGCACGAGAGAATACCGGGCTGTTCTTCTTCCGGGGAAACCCCGGCGCACCCTTCGCCGTCATATCCCCTGGCGGCGGCTTCGCCTATGTCGGCTCCGTCCACGAAGGCTTTCCCTACGCCGCGGCGATCAGCAAGAAAGGCTACAATGCGTTCGTGCTGAGATACCGGGCGGGACATGGCGAGGCGATCGCCACCCAGGACCTGGCGGCCGCCATCTCGTACATCTTCAGAAACGCGGACAAGCTCGGGGTCAGCACCGACGATTATTCGTTGTGGGGCAGCTCGGCCGGCGCGAGAATGGCGGCGGCGATCGGTTCGCACGGCGTTGCACGCTTTGGAGGCGACAACCTTCCAAGGCCGTCAGCCGTGGTGATGGCGTATACGGGCCATTCAGACTATGCGTCCGATGAGCCTCCCACGTTTGTGGTGGTCGGTGAGCAGGACGGCATCGCGCCTCCAGCCGCCATGGAACGGCGTATCGCGGCCCTGCGCCAAGCCGGCACCGAGGTCGAGTATCATAAGTATAAGAACCTGGGTCATGGCTTCGGGCTCGGCACCGGGACGAGCGCCGAAGGATGGATAGACGACGCCATTCGGTTCTGGGAAAAATTCACAAAGAAGCGCAATTGAGGGAGTGCGCAGGGAGCGCCTGCGCACCCTGCCGGACCCTTGCCGTCGCGTTCCGTGATCGGACGCCATCTGCTTCTGGCGGATCGCGCGCCGAGTGCTGCGGATACCGATTGTCGTGCGCCGCGTGAACCATGCTGCCGGGAGCGTCATGGTCGGAATCTGAGTCGCGGTCGTCACAACGCTCGGTCTGCCTCAAGTCCGACATGAAGTACCGCTTCACCGTTGATATGGCGCCACTGAAATCCGAGTAACGGGCATTAATGGGAGAATGCTATGAGACCGAAGCATCGGAAGGTATTGACCGCGCTCCTACTAATCTCAGCAGCGATTCTCGCATCAGCGTGTGCCATGACCGGCGGAAACGGCAACCCCGAGCCGCTGATCATCCAAGAACAAGGCAGTTTTGCAGTCGGCGGAACCGTGATCACCCACCCCGGCACTTACGACCCCATGAAGCAGCAGGCCCCGGACGGGCAGACGTTTCACGGGGATCACGCCTATGTGTTCTATCAAATCCCGGTAAACGCCCGCAAATTTCCTCTCGTGCTCTGGCACGGCGTCGGACAGTTCTCGAAGACCTGGGAAACCACGCCGGATGGGCGCGAGGGCTTCCAGAACATCTTCCTGCGCCGCGGCTTCGGGGTGTACGTGATCGACCAGCCACGACGTGGCAATGCAGGACGCAGCACCCTGCCAATGACGATAACGCCTACGCCCGACGAGCAAACCTGGTTCAACATCTTCCGCGTCGGTATCTGGCCGAACTATTTCCCCGGCGCGCAATTCTCGCGCGACCCGGAGGCCCTGAACCAGTACTTCCGCCAGATGACGCCCAACACGGGTCCCTTCGATGTGGAGGTGATCTCGGACGCAGTGTCCGCGCTATTCAACAGGATCGGGCCGGGGATTCTCGTCACCCATTCACAAGGTGGCGGGCCGGGCTGGGTCACCGCAATAAAGAATCGCAATGTCCGTGCCGTCGTTTCCTATGAGCCCGGCAGCGGCTTTGTCTTTCCGAACGGCGAGGTGCCGCCTCCGATGCCAAGCTCCGGCGGCACCCTGGAGGCGGTTGGCGTGCCCCTGTCGGATTTCATGCTGCTCACGAGGATCCCGATCATCATTTTTTACGGCGACAACATTCCCGAGCAGCCGATGGTGGTTCCGAGCCAGGACCAGTGGCGCGTGCGCCTGGCAATGGCCAGGCTATGGGCGGACGCCGTGAACCGCCGAGGGGGTGATGCCACCGTCGTGCATCTGCCCGAGATCGGTATCCGCGGCAATACGCACTTTCCATTCTCGGATCTGAACAATCTCGAGATCGCGCGCCTTCTGTCCGAATTTCTCGAGAAGAAGGGCTTGGACTAGACCATTTGCCGGTGACTAGACAAGGAGTGTTCCTAGTTCGACGGTCAGCGGGACGACACCATCCCGGAGAGGAGCTGAAAGGTGGAATCGACAAGCACCGAGAAGCTCGATCGTCCGTCGCCTTACGTGTCCTCCAATCCGCCCACCCGTGGGAACGACGCTGTTTCTCTTAGACCACGTCGTGGCGTCGCGTGCTCTCGCTGGAAGTTCACGTAGGCAACACCGCAAGGTCCCGCAAAATGAGGCGAAATACGCTATCCGGACCGCGCGAGAACTCTTCGGACATCCGGATGTCCGAACCACCGTTTCAGAAGCTGTTAGGAGCCGTTACGAAATAACTTGTCCATTTTTTGACATTTCGTTACGGCTCCTTATGCCGTTCCGCAATTTCTCCGCTCAAGTTATTCTTTGACAACGGCTTAGCGCCACAGCGGAATCGACCTTGCCCCAGATGGCATTTATGGATATACTTCGGATAGCCATTGGAGGTGGAGTCATGATCACCAAAGTCCAGAAATGGGGCAACAGCCAGGGCGTGCGCCTGAGCAAGGATCTGCTCTTGGACGCCGAGATCAATGTCGGGGATGCCGTCCACGTGGCGATTCGCGACGGTGCCGTCGTCGTCACGCCCGTTCGCCGCGTCAGGGGCGGATACGATCTCAGGCAGCTAGTCAGCCGCATCCCCAAGGGTTACAAGCCTGAACAGCTCGACTGGGGACCTCCGGTTGGCCGGGAGGTCTGGTAGATGGCGACCTACGTCCCGCGCAAGGGGGACTTCATCGCGGTCACCTTCGACCCTCCGTCCGGTCACGAGCAGCGCGGGCGTCGGCCTGCCCTCGTGGTGAGCAACGATCTGTTCAACAGGCACACGGGTCTTTGCATCGCCTGCCCCATCACCAACACTCGGCGCGACTACCCCTTCCACGTGTCGATCCCTGACGGGCAGGACGTTACCGGCGTCGTTATGGTCGAGCAGGTCAAGTCGATCGACTTCCGGTCTCGGAACGTGAAGCGCCTCGGACACGCGCCGGAACCCGTGCTGCAGGAAGTGCTGTCGATACTCGATGCGTGTATCTACTGAGGCTGAGCACTCCACGCGCATCCGCAGGCAGCCTTCCGATGGATTTGTACCGATTCTGGACGAGGTGCCCGAGGCGGTGATGCCACGTCACGGAAGATGGGCGTCCGCGCGATCCCGCGCATCCTGATGTGGCGGAGGGTGCCCGCCGAAGGTTCCGGACGCAGTGCGGAAGGGCGTCGAAGCGAGGTTGGCGTGGCATGGGGGAGTGAATAGCACGCATTGCACGAATCGCCGGGTCCCCTCTCTCGGAAAGCGTGTTGTGTCGATCTCCGCGGACGCGGAAGCGCACTGAAGTGGAAGCTGATCTCCACAACGTGCTATACGTGGCAACGCCTGACGGATTCCAGTATCGCGTTCCAGCCTCCGCACCTGTATTGACCTTGACGTGGCCGCAGGATTCGGCTACCGTGTGACCACATGTGAGGTTTCATGAAGGAGAGGGCAATGCGTTTGGTGAGTGTGCGGGAGTTGAAGGCAAAGCCGTCCGAATTTCTCCGGCTGGCGGTTCAGGGGGAGCTGGTGGTCATCGCTACGCGGGGGAAACCGACCGCCGTGCTGCGGGCCATCGCCGAGGAAGATCTCGAGGACTACATCCTGGAGAACAGCCCACGCATCCGGCGGCTGGTGTCGGAGGGCGAACGGGATCGGCGCGCCGGCCGCGTCACGCCCCTCGAGAAGGTCGTCGCCAGACTCCGGAAGCAAGTTGCCTGACTTCAGGGTCGTCCTCACCGACCGCGCGATTGCGGATGTGGACCGCCTCCCGGTCCGGGTGCGGCTGCAGGTGATCCACGATGTCGCATCGCTGGCCCGTGATCCTCTCCCTCCCCGTCCAGGCTCCAAGAAACTGAAAGGCTACCGACCACCGCTGTACCGCCTCCGGGCGGGCGACTTTCGGGTGCTGTACCGCGTGATCGGCACGACCATCACGGTTCTCCGAATAATCGACCGGCGTGACCTTGATCGCACCCTGGGCACCCTGTAGGATCCGCCGCCCTAACCTCTCGGGGTCCGCCTTCCCCCTAATCCGCTCGCGTTGATCCGGCACAACGAGACCAGCAAAGGTAAGGCTCCTCCTCCACCCCGATGGACTTGTACCGATTCTGGAAGAGGTGGCCGGCGCGACGGTGGCGGCGATTGCAGTCAGGTTACGGGATGCTGCTTCTTTCATTTCAATTAATCACTGTACAACGGAGAATTTTATGACACACGAGAATGAAAACGCCGCCAACCTGCACACGGGACTCAAACGCAGGGAGTTCATGGCCATGCTGGCGGGCTGCACCGCCGGGCTGATGGTGCCCAGCCTTTCCCATGGCGAGGGAAAGATTGCCGCGGCCACCGCCTCCCACTCCGACCGGCTGGGCAAGCTCCTGCCCCTGCGCAAGCTGGGTTCGTCCGGTGCGGTCGTGACCAACCTGGGCGTGGGCGGAGACCATGTGGGGAGTGCCTCGGAAAAGGACGCGCAGGCCATCATCGAAAAAGCCTTGGAGGAGGGGGTGCGCTTCTTCGACAACGCCCCCCTGTACAGCGATGGAAAAGCAGAGGAACGCTATGGAAAATTCCTCACTCCCAAGTACAGGGACGTTTCCTTCATCATGACCAAAGACTTTGGCCACAAACAGGAAGGATGCCCTGAAGGATCTCGACGCTTCCCTCTCCCGCATGAAGACCGACTACGTGGACCTATGGCAGGTGCATGCCCTCCAGAACCCGAAGGACGTGGAAGAGCGCGTCCAAAACGGTGTGCTCGATGCATTTCTCGAGGCCAAGAAAGCGGGCAAGGTCAGGCACATCGGCTTCACCGGCCATCAGTTCCTACAAAGCCCACCTCAAGATGCTCGAGGAGATCACAAAGCGAGGTGTGAAGATGACAGCCTCGCAGATGCCGGTCAATCCCGCCGACCCCCACTTCGAGAGCTTCGTCACCCACGTGGTGCCCAAGTGCGTGGAGGCGGGCATCGGCGTGCTGGCCATGAAGACGCTGGCCTACGGACGTTTCTTCGGAGGGAACAAGGGGTGGCAACGCACGGAAGTCTCCGTCAAGCCGATAATACCGGCGGTGCTTTCCGTGGAGGATGTCTTCGGCTTCGTGTGGTCTCTGCCCATCACCACCCTTATCAGTGGTATGGGAAGCGTCCAACAGGTTTCCCAAAATGCTGCCATAGCGCGTAAGACATGGAACTGGAACCAGGCCGAACGCCAGAAACGCATCGACGCGGTGGCCCCCTTCGCCGGCCCGGATCTCGAGTTCTACAAGAGCTGAATTTCTTCCGCCCGGCAAAGAACTCCAACCGGGTTTCGCGTCGCTTGCGGACTGGGGAAGTTGACAGATCGCATCTAAAGTTACAACAGGGTCCAGCTCCCGTTGGACCACCTCACGGAACTCCTGGCGTCCCTGGAGGCCCAACCGACCGTCACACGAGAACTGTTCCTACGGCGGTTCGTCGAAGCGTGGTTGATGCAACAACGGGAGGCATACGACGCCGACCACCACGGAGGTGATGATGGCTAAGGTTCTAGACGGCAGGCAGACCGTGCCGTTGGAAGAAGTGGTGCTCGCGCAGGCGTTTCAGCTAGGAGATCACGCGGCTCCGAGCGAAGTCGGCGAACGCCCGCTAGAAACACCACGAGCGCCGAGGAGATCCCGACGCTCGCGTGATGCCGACCAAGAACGGTATCGGAACCCGTCTTACGAAAAAAGGTACCGGACGCCTTTGTGCGCGTAACTCATTGAAAACCTTCGATCCCGTTTTCAACTTCTCGCATCTTCACTGTTGGGGAAGCTCCGCCCCTGTTCACTGACGCTGCCGGCCGCCCGGTCGTCACGTCGATTCCGAGATCCGTCGTTCCTTACGCGTTCTCCCGCAGCCGCAGGATGATGTCGGCGGCAATCCGGGCGGCGCTTTGGCAGACGACCGGGCAGCCCTCGGGGCCGTGACCGCCGACCTCGTGGAACGCTTTCAACTCCTCTGGTTCGTACAGACGGTAGGTACGGCCGAACTTCAGTTTATGGATCTCGGCGCATTGCGTGTGACCGTTCTCCTCTTGAAACCGGAGATACAACTCGGTGCCGGGGACGCGCGCCTTCTTGAGTTGCGGGATATCTTCCAGCCGCTCACGCCCCACCTCGCTACCGATGGCCATCAGGCCGCCGGTGAGCGCCCCGCAGGTTTCACCGCGACCGACCACGCCGCCGGACAGACAGGTCCCGGCTTTGAACACCGACTGATCGATCCCACCGATGCTGGCTTGCAAAGCTGCAAGCACGGCTTGCGTTCACCCAAGATACGTCATCTCGTTGTGATGAGCCAACTCGCCGGCCCGCCTGATCAGTTCCTCACGCGTCGCCATGACCGTCTCCTCTCGCCTGCCCCGGAAATGAAAGCGGGGTTCCGAAACACCCGGAACCCCACTGCCCCATATCTCTTCTTGTATCACGTCTCGCACTACCACGCTGCCGGAAAGTTGTTTCCCGCAGGCTGCTCAAACAGGTCCAGATGCAAGGCGGTTTGCCGGAGGTCGAGCGAGACGTACTGGAGGTACGTCGCAGCGAGCGCCGAGGCAAACCAACGCCGCAGATGGGCCTGTTTCAGCAGCCTGCTACATCACCACGCCGCCGTCCACATGCAGGGCCTGCCCGGTGATCTGCCGAGCCTCGTCCGAGGCGAGGAAGACTGCCGCGTTGCCGATATCTTCCGGCGTCTGCTCCCGCTTCATGGGAATGATGGCGTTCACCCGGTTCTCGAACACCTCGCGCGGCGCCATGCCCGCGAAGGGCCCGCCGGCCTTCACCAACCGCTCCGCCGTCTCCTGCCAGAACTGCGTCCACAGGATGCCGGGACAGATGGCGTTCACGTTGACGTTGTGCTGGGCCATCTCCTTCGCCACGATCTTGGTGAACGTCACCACCCCCATCTTGGAGACGCTATAGGGCGGCATGTTCGGGGAGTTCATGGTCCCGGCGATGGAAGCGATGTTCACGATCTTGCCGGACTTCCGTTCGATGAAGTAGGGCGCGATGGCCTTGCACGCAAAGAAAATAGACTTCACGTTCACCGCCCAGACCCGATCCCAATCCTCCTCCACGTTCTTCGTGAAAGGATTACCCGGCGGGCAGGCCGTCCCGGCGTTGTTTACCAGAATATCGATCTGCCCCAGTTCTTTCTTGACCCGATCGAAGCAGGCTTCGAAGTCGGCTTGCTTCGTAACATCGGTCTTGACCGCGATGGCTTTCCGGCCCAACGCCGCGACCTCGCCTGCCACCTTCTTGGCGTCCTCGATCTTGAGGTCGGCGATGGCGATATCGGCCCCCGCCTTCGCCATGCACAGCACAATGCCTCGCCCGATTCCCTGGGCGCCCCCCGTCACGATGGCTACCTTGCCGGCTAGTCGCATGGCAACCCCTCTCGTTGGACACAGGCTTCAACCACAGATTACGCAGATTACGCAGATTCGATCCGGATTTCCCCGATCTTGAATCCATGCACCCCTGGAATCTTCGGACGAACCCGCACGATACTGGAGAACCGCTTCTGCCCAGGCTGCTCAAAAAGGGCCAGATGCAAGGCGGTGCGGGATGGGCCGAGTGAGGCGTACTGCAGGTACGCCGCAACGAGTGCCCGACCGCACCAACGCCGCAGATGGGCCTTTTTCAGCAGCCTGCAGGCTACCAGGTATCCCCTGGGCGTGCGGCCCACTCGATCCCCAGCTCGGCCAGCTTGGCGAAGGTCGGCCAGCCCGTCTCCGTGTCCCAGCCCTCCATCTGGTGGTAGAGCCGGATGCGCCCGCTGGAACGTCTCCGGGTCGATCCGCACGCCCTTGAGCGGCCCGTCGGTGAAGGCCTCGTGCAGCCGCTTGGGCAGCCGATCGTCCTTGGCGGTGAAGCCCTCGCGGCAGTTGAAGGCACGCGCCAGCGCCTTGGCGCGCTCGCCCACCTTGACCAGCTCCCACAGGCTGGTGTCCCAGCCGGTGACCGCCCGCATGGCGTTCGTCACCAGGGTGAGTCCCACCGCGTCGATCGGCGCCGCCGCCAGGTGGCACACCCCCACGCAGCTACACAGTGACCACCAGTGGCTGGCGTAGGTGTAGGCGCGCACCTTGCGCGGCGTACAGCTCCAACCGCTTCATGGCCTCGGCCAGCCCCATCGGCTCCAGCGCGTGGGCGCCGCCGGGGTGGAAGCCCTCATAGATCGGATCGTGCGGAGCGCGCATGTGGTCGGCGCCGGCCGGGCGCCGTGGCGTAGGCCAGCGACAGGCCCTGCTTGCCCCGCGGCTCGTGCATGGGGATCTCCTGCTTCTTGACCGTCAGGACATACTGCTCGGCCCCGCGCCCGATCTTCTGGGCGGCCCGCTCGGCGCCCAGAGCCAGGATGTCGCCGAAGCCCTCCCGCTTGCCGATCTTCTCGGTCATGGCGATCAGCGCCTCGCCGTTGCCGAACTTGAGCTCGATCCCATCGGTGTCCTTCGTCGTCAGGATCCCCTTCTCGAAGCACTCCATGGCGAAGGCGATCGTCATGCCGACGGAGATGGTGTCCATCACGTACTCGCCGCAGATCTGGTGGAACTTCGCGATGTACCTTCAGGTCGCCGATGCCGCAGGCCGAGCCGCTGGACGCGATCGTCTCGTACTCCGGCCCGCCGTACTTGTTCGTCACGCCCAGCTCCGGGACGTCCACCTCGCGCTTGCAGGCGATGGCGCAGGCGTAGCAGGTCCCTTCGTCGGTGAGGATCGTCTCGGCCATGGTCTGGCCGCTGATCGCCTTGGCGTCCTCGAACTGCCCCTCGCGGAAGTTCCGGGTGGGCAGGATCCCGTCGGCGCTCATGGTCACCACGTTCCGGGAGGTGCCGTACTTGTGCAGCATGTCCTTCTCGCGGTCGTAGTGCTCGCGCATCCACTTCAGGACCGCCTGCAGCCCCTCCTTGTCCTTGGCCTCCAGCTTGTCCTTGCCGCGGACGGCGATGGCCCGCAGCTTCTTGCTGGCCATCACGGCGCCGAGGCCCGACCGGCCGTTGAAGTGCTTGAGCTCGTTCACAATGTTGGCGTGGAGGCAGCCCTTCTCGCCGGCGATGCCGCACTGGAGTACGCGCGCCCGCTTGTCGGTCTCGGCGACCAGGATGGTCCTGCACCTCGCCCGAGATCTTGCCCCAGAGGTGGGCCGCATCGCGCAGCTCCGCCTTGCCGTCGGTGATCCAGAGGTACACCGGCTTCGGGGACTGGCCGGTCACGATGATGCCGTCGAAGCCGGCGAACTTCAGCTCCGGCCCCCACCAGCCGCCGGCCTCGCCCTCGCCGTACCCGCCGGTGAGCGGCGACTTGGCGGCCACCGTGAAGCGGTTGGTGCCGGAGAGCGGGATCCCGTTCAGCGGGCAGGTGGAGATGACCATGACGTTGTCCGGCCCGAGCGGGTCCACGCCCGGCTTCAACTCTTTCATCAAGATCGCCGCCGCCATGGCCGCGCCGCCCATGAACAGGCGGTATTCGAGCTCGGGGAATTGCTCCACCGACGTGGTCCCCTGGGTCAGATCTACGCGCAGATACTTGCCGTTGAATGCGCCCTGCATCTCGTCTCCTCCTCCACGTATCGGGTATGCCGCACCGCCGGGTAGTCCCGGCCAGATTCCTCCTTCACTCCCACTGGGCGAGAGTGCCTCGAAGGTGTGGGGACTTTACCCTCTCGCGGACGCGCGCGCAAGACTAACCCGCCGAAAGGCATGGAAAAAAGAACATCGGCGCCGGTCATTTCCGTCGTAGCGCTCCCCCGAAACTCGTCGCAGGTTACGCTTGACCTCGGCAGAAGCCGAGGAGGATAATCAATCGGCTGACAGCCCGTTCGTTCCGGATCCCGCAGTCCCGAAAGGAGGGATGGCCCGCCAACGGCTCAAGCGGTCAGCGTTGACCGACCCGTATTCCCCTGGAATCCGACCACCTTCATGGAGGAGGATTCGACCCATGCGACGATCACGCGTACTCGCAGTTGCTCTCGCCCTGCTCTTCCTCACCCCGGCGGTTGTCCTGGCCGGGGCGGCCAAGAAGATCACCCTCTGGTATCCTGCCGGCGACATCACGGCCGGCGCTGCCCATTTCGGCGACAAGGCGCTCTTCACCGAGTACGAAAAAAAGAACAACGTAAAGGTCGAGGCCGTCGCCCTCGATTACGACACCATGCAGCAGAAGATCTTCGCCGCGGCGGCCGGCAAGAACATCGCCGATATCCTGTTCATCGACGATTCCTGGGCCCCCGGCTTCCTGAAAGAGGAGATGCTGGAGCCGGTGGCGGACGCCAAAGCCAAGGCGTGGCTGGACGCCGTATCGCCCGAAATCCGGACGCTGTCCGATTACGGCAAGGGCCGGATGTGGGGGTACACTCAGTACGGCATCGACGTCTACGGCCTGACCTGGAACAAGGACCAATTCAAGGAGGCCGGCCTGGACCCCGAGAAGCCACCCAAGACCTGGGATGAGTTCCGGGACTATGCCAAGAAGCTCACCAAGAGGGACGCCCAGGGGAACATCACGCGGGTCGGCTATGCCATCCGGCACGTCGGCCAGCCCCACGGCATCGTCCACAAGCACTTCTGGGCGATCTATGGGGCGGGGGCCGCGCTCATTGACACTCCGCTCGCTCTGCGTGGCGGCAAGTACATGGTCAACACTCCGGGGGGTAAGGCGGCCCTCCAGCTCGTCCTGGACATGCTGGACGTGGACAAGTCCACCAGCCTGAACTTCCCGGACCCGCGTGCGGCCTTCCTGAAAGGCATCGCCTCGATGCAGATCAGCGAGACGGTCAGCATCAGGGCCCGCCAGCCGAAGGAGGCGCCTGATCTCAAGTGGGGCATGGCTCTCCCGCCGGTGCCAAAGGCGGGTGACCGGCCGGCAACCAATCTGGGCGGCTGGCTGTACTCGGTCCCGAAGCAGGCCAAGAACAAGGCCGATGCCTGGAAGCTGATCGAGTGGCTGAACAGCCCCGAGAAGGACTACGAGCTCTGCAAGCAGTACGGCGCCTCACCGCGCTACAAGGCCAACTGGGAGAAAGAGCCGTTCAAGTCCGACCCGTACGATCAGGGGTTGAAGCAGCTCTACCCCTATGGGATCAAGCTCCCCATCAACCTGGGCTTCAACGGGATCATGGACGCCACGGGAAACGCCATCCAGAAGGTCTGGCACCACGAGGCCTCCGTGGACGCGGCCCTGGCCGAGGCGGAGCGCCAGGCGAACAAGGCCATCGCCGACGCCACCAAGTAACCGCAGCCAATCCTCCGGCCGCCGCCCCACGGGGGCACCCCCGTGGGGCGGTCTTTTCGTCACCGGATCCGTAATCGGCAGAGGGCGGCGTGATCAGCGAGCGCAGACGATCCCTCCGGCAAGTCCTGGCGCGGCTCCACGCCCGGCACATCCTCCACGCCTACCTGTTCATCGCTCCGGTCATCATCCTCTTCGGGCTCTTCCGCGTCTGGCCGTCGATCCAGACGCTGCTCTACAGCTTCTACAAGGTGGAACTGCTCAGGGACCGGTTCACGTTCATCGGACTGGAGAACTTCTACTCCCTCTTCGGCGACGAGATCTTCCGCAGGGCGACCGTCAACACGCTGACCTACGTCATCACCATCGTGCCCATCTCAGCCTTCCTGGGCTTGGCTCCTGGCCGTCCTCTTCAACGCGAAGTTCCACCTCAAGGAATTCTTCAAGGCGGTGTACTTCTCCCCCATGGTCACCAGCACCGTGGCCGCGGCCATGGTCTGGTGGTGGATGTACAACCCGCAGTTCGGCATCTTCAACGTCCTGCTCAAGCTGGTCCACCTTCCGGAGCAGCCCTGGCTGATGTCCAGCCACATGGCGTTGACCTCCATCATCATCTTCAGCGTGTGGAAGAATCTGGGCTACAACATGATCATCTACCTGGCGGGACTCCAGGCCATCCCGCCGCAGTTCTACGAGGCCGCCACCATCGACGGGGCCGGTCCCCTGAAGCGCTTCCGGCACGTCACGATCCCGCTCCTCGCTCCCACCACCACCTTCATCCTGATCTACGATACCATCTTGGCACTCCAGGTCTTCGACCAGGTCTTCGTCCTGACGGGGGGCGGACCGGCCGGTTCCACCAACGTCGTCGTCCTGGACCTCTACCGCCAGGCCTTCGAGCGGTACAACTTCGGATATGCCGCTGCCGAGGCGATGGTGCTCTTCCTGTTCATCATGGCCGTCACAGTCCTGCAGTACTACTACAGTAAACGGTACGAGGTCGCCTATTAGGAGGAGGGGAGATGCTCCGCTCCGTCCTGGTGCCAGTGGGAAGGTTGAGCCTGTACCTCGTGGTCGGCGCGGTGGCGGCGCTCATGATCCTGCCGTTCTACTGGATGATCATCACCGCCTTGATGCCCGCGCCCGACATCCTCTCCTTTCCTCCCAAGTGGATTCCAACCACCCTGACCCTGGAACATTTCGTCGTGGCCTTCGCCAAGGCGCCCTGGCTGACCTACTACTGGAATAGCTTCGTCGTCGCGGTCGGGTCGGTGAGCTGCTCGCTCCTCTTTGGCCTGTTCGCTGGATACGCGTTCGCCGTGTATCGCTTCCCCTTGCAGAACGTCTTCTTCCTGCTCATCCTGGGGACCCTGATGGTGCCGGTCCAGGTCACCTCGGTGGCCCTGTACATCCAGCTCTCCAAGATCGGCTGGGTGGACACGTTCCTCGGAATCCTGGCGCCCAACTTTGCCAGCGCCTTCGGGGTCTTCATGCTCCGCCAGGGGATCAAGCAAATCCCAGTGGACGTCATCGAGGCAGCCCGGATCGACGGAGCCGGCGAGATGCGCATTGTGCTCACGATCATCGCGCCTCTCATCAAGACGACGGTCGCCACCGTGGCCATGATCTTGTTCCTGGGCTCCTGGAACGATTTTCTCTGGCCGGTCATCGTCATCAACTCGGCAAACCTGCGAACCCTCCCGGTAGCCATCGCCCTCTTCAAAGACCCGTACGGCAACATCAATTATGGGCCCCTGATGGCGGCGACGCTCATCACCACGGCGCCCATGCTCGTGGCCTACGTCATTTCCCAGAAGTACATGATCCGGGGCATAGCGATGACGGGATTGAAGGGGTAGAAGCCGGGGGACGGGGAGCAGGGGCTGGGGATCGGGGGAGGATCGGCGGATCCAAGGAAGAGGGCGGCATTCCCTGTCGTGGGGGATGCCGCCCTTGATCGTTTCGAGGCCCTTCAGCGATTACGAGCCGGCCTTGGATTCCAGTTGTTCCTTCGGGCCGTAGATCCGCGCCTGCCCCACGATGTCCACCCCCACAGCCTCGCTCCAGCCTGCCAAGAGCCGGTGAACGATGGGACCGGGAATGCCGTTGCCGATCGGGCGCCGGTCCACGCGAGACACCGGCAAGACACAGGGGCTGGTACTCGAGAAGAAGGCCTCATCGGCCGTGTAGAGATCGTAGGGCTGGAGATCTTCCTCCACGATGGGAATGCCCAGGCCCTTGGCGAGGTCGAAGACCATCCCCCGGGAAACCCCCTGGAGGACCGAACGGTCCCCGGGGGTGCGAATGACGCCGTCGGTGACCAGAAAAACGTTGTACCCCACGCCCTCGGCGAGATTGCCGCGGTGATCGAGCAGAATCGGCCAGCCGGCTTTGTCGATATCGGCGGCTTCCAGCTCAGCGATGTTGAAGTTCATCCGGCTGAAGTTCTTGACCTTGGGATCCAGCGATTCGGGCGAGTAGCTCCGAACGCGGACGATCACGCCGTGGGCCCCCTCGCTGTAGAGGTGGACAAATCGGGAAAGGCCAAGAGACCGGATGAAGACACCGACGGCGGGCGGTCCGGCGCTATGGGCCCAGCGGCCTCGTCCGCGGGTCACGAACTGCCAGATCGCAAAGTCGCCCACCTCGGCCCGAAGCGGCTCATTCCGGGCGATCACCTCTTCACTGATTCGAACCATGTCATCCGGCGACAGGCCTGGGTCGATGCGAACGTACTTCAGGGACCGGTAGAGCCGATCCACATGCTCCCGCATGCGGAAGCTCTTCCCGTTGAAGGTGCGGGCAACGTCGAACACCGCATCTCCAACCAGGAATCCGCGGTCCGTGGGATCGATCTTGACCCGGCTGGCGGGCATCCACTCGCCACAGAAGTACGCAATGTAGTCTGCCATCCCACCCTCCTCACGGGAATCAGCCTGCAGCCCCTCGGGCGACCCTCTTGTGTCGGTGACTATACATCGCTTTCCAGCAAAGGCGCAAGGCGCGCGTCCCGGCTCGTCGGTGTCCCGGCTGGTCGAGAGGCGTGCGCCCCCCGCCTCTCTTTGACCCGCTTGACATAGGGTGTTAGACTCGCGTCACATATCCCGGTTGCCGTCCGAAAACCCCTGGCCCGTGTGAGGGTGGCTTCGGCATCGGCTGGGACAATCACTCCTATCCGATGCAGAATCTTGCCATCCCCCTCGAACAGTGAGATGCCCAGTATCCGATATCGGTCGCGATGCGGGGCGGAGGATCCCTCTTCGTGGGGCGCAGGTGCCCCCAGGCCGGGTGACCGGCGTCTCCGGTACGGGTCCCATGGGCAGGGTGCCGCTGAGGAAGTTGGCTTTCCGGAGGTCTCCGGGGAAAGGAGGGCGACAACACCCACAGGGTCAACCTCTCCGCGCGTAGTTGCAGAACATCAGGAAGCGCAAACAGAGGAGGGCTACTCGATGAGCAAACGGTCGCGATCGGAGATGAGGGTGCCTGGAGGACCAGGCAGCACGCGCCGCACCTTCCTCAAGCAGGTCGGAGCGGCGAGCCTGGCGGCGGCCGGGGCGTCGGCGTGGCGGCCCCGGGCGAGCGTCGCCGCGTCGCCGGTCAAGCTCAGCATCTGGACCGGCTACCCCGAGGTCGAGCCGTTCTACAAGAAGGCGGCCGAGGAATACGCCAAGACCCACCCGGGCTTCCAGCTCGAAACGCTGAGCAGCCAGCTCCGCGAGATGGAGCAGAAGCTGACCGCCTCGATCCCCACGGACACCGGTCCGGATCTGTTCGACATCGGCCGGAACATCACCATCAGCTTTTGCGACGCCGGCCTCCTGCCACCCAACCCGCCGAAGGTCATGTCGCTCGTGAAGAGCAAGGCCTATCACCCGGTGGTCGTGGAGTACAACACCTGGAAGGGCCAGGTGTACGGCATCCCGTTCCTGGAGGGATCCAAGCCGGCCCTGTTCTACAACACCAAGATGTTCACCGAGGCCGGCCTGGACCCGAAGAAGCCGCCGACGACGTTCGACGAGCTGATGGCCGCCGCCCGGAAACTCGCCAAGAAGGACGCGTCCGGGAACCTCGTCCGGGCCGGCATCAGCCTGCGGCTCTCCGGTCAGGGCGCCGGCGTGGCCGAGAAGTTCTGGTACGTGCTCTACGCCATGGGCGGCGACCCCATCGTCCAGACGAAATCCGGCAAGTGGCACAACAACTACGACAACGAGGCCGGGCGAGCGGCGCTGAAGTTCTACATCGACGCGGTCCACAAGTACCAGGTGGACGACACCAAGCTCCAGCACGATGCCGCCGCCTTCGCCAGCGAGCAGGCGGCCATGTTGATGCGCGAGGCCTGGGTGATCGGCGAGCTGAAGGCGAAGGGTCCCGAAGGTCGAGTACAACACGGTGGCGGTCCCGCGGGCCAAGCGCTGGGGGGGCATGACGCAGCCCTGGAGCCTGTACGTGACCAAGAGCACCAAGAACCCGGACGTCGCCTGGGACTTCGCCCAGTTCCTGGTGAGCCCGCCCATGGCCGTCCAGCTGGTCCTGATGACGGGCTGGATGTCCATGCGAGAGGACGTGGACTGGGCCCCGGTCCTGAAGGAGACCCCGCAGTACAAGCCGTTCCTGGTGTGGGACAAGGGCCGGGGCCTCTACGCCGAGCCGGCCATCCCGGTCTGGGATGAGCTGGAGAGCAAGATGGCCGATCGGCTGGTGACCGCCTTTGCCGACAAGTCGCTGCTCGACAATCCTACCGGTATCGCCAAGGCCACCAAGGACATGGCCGCCCAGAGCGACGATCTGCTGAAGAAGGCCGGGGTCTACGGGACCGAATAGCGCGTTCACGCCCTGTCAAGACGGGCCCTCGCGCCGTTACGGCGCGAGGGCCCAGGAGTGCGCATGCCGAAACCGCTGGCGGTACCCTGGACCCCGAACGGTACGACCCTGGCGGAGCGGATCTGCCGGTTGTTGCGGGTCAACCGCCTGACCCTCGCCAAGTACTCCTTCTGCTACCTCGGGCTGCTTCCGGTCTTCGTGATCTACTGGGTCCTCCGGCTCGAGCCCATCGCCCGGACCTTCGTCCTGAGCTTCTACGACTGGCACCTGATCCGCCCGCTGAAACCGTTCGTGGGGTTCGCCAACTACCGCGACCTGTTGCAGGACGACAACTTCCTCCTGGCCTTGAGGAACACCACCCTCTTCGCCGTCTTCGTGGTCGGGGCGAGCGTGGTGCTGGGCCTGGCCCTGGCCGTCCTCCTGGCCGGGAATCTCCGCGGCACGGCCGCCTACCAGGCCATCTACTTCCTGCCGGTGATCATCCCCATGGTCCCCATGGCCATTGCCTGGAAGTGGATCTTCGACGCCCGCTACGGGATCCTCAACTACCTGCTCTCCTGGTTCGGGGTGCGGCCCATCGGGTGGCTGACCTCCCCGGACGTGGCCATGTGGGCCATCATCATCATGAGCGTGTGGAAGGTGCTGGGCTACAACATGGTCCTCCTGCTGGTCGGCCTGAAGAACATCCCGGCGGAGTCTCTACGAGGCTGCCAGCATCGACGGGGCGGCCGGGTGGGCCATGTTCCGCCGCATCACCCTGCCCCTCCTGAAGCCGATCCTGCTCTTCGTCATCGTCATCTCGACGATCAACGCCTACAACGTGTTCACCCAGGTGTACGTCATGACGACGGGATCCCAGGCGGCCCCCGGGGCCCCGCTGCGCGTCCTGGTCTTCGACATCTACCAGAACGGGTTCCAGTTCTTCAAGATGGGATACGCCTCGGCCGAGGCGGTCGTCCTGACGCTGATCATCCTGGCATTGACGCTGATCCAGTTCCGGGTCATCCGGCTGGACGGGGAGTGACGGCCATGCGCAGGGCGACACGAGACGCGGGCTCCACGTGGCGACGCCTCGGAGTGCCCACGCTGAGCCACGGCATCCTGCTGACGGGGAGCCTGGCCATGGTGTTCCCGTTCGTGTGGATGCTGGCCACGTCGTTCAAGCCGGCGGACGAGACGCTCCTCTGGCCCCCCCGGCTCCTGCCCATCCACTGGATGCCCGTCAACTACCAGACGGTGCTCGAGGCCGCGCCCTTCGTGCGGTACTTCCTGAACAGCGTGATCGTGTCGGTCGGCTCGACGATCATGGTGATCGCCACCTCGCTGATCGCCGGGTTCATCTTCGGCAAGTACACCTTCCCCGGCAAGAAGCTCCTGTTCCTGGTGATCCTGGCCTCCGCCATGTTTCCCTTCGAGACGTACATGATCCCGCTGTACCTGACGATGAAATCGCTGGGCTGGATCAACACCTACCAGGGGATCGCGGCCCCCTACCTCATCATGAGCTTCGGCATCTTCCTGATGCGGCAGCACATCGCCCACAGCATTCCGGACGAGCTGCTGGACGCGGCCCGGGTGGACGGAGCGTCCGAGCTGCGGATCTTTCTGCAGGTGATCGTCCCGCTCTGCTCCTCGGCCATCGGCGCCCTGGGAATCCTGGCCTTCATCCAGGCCTGGGCCGCGTTCATCTGGCCCCTGCTTATGGCCACGCAACGGAGCATGTACATCATGGAGCTGGGGCTGAGCACTTTCCAGTTCCGCTACACGGCGGATTACCACCTGCTCAGCGCCGCGGCGGTCCTGAACACGGTCCCGATGCTGATCGCCTTCGTCATTCTGCGACGCCGGATCATCGAATCGGTTGCGCTGACGGGGCTTAAGGGATAAAAGGCCATGACCAATGGAGGTCCCGTGCCACTGGTCTTTGGGATCTGGACATTGGTCATTCCGAGTGGAGGAGAGACGATGGAAGAACTGAAGCTGACACCAGAGGACGCACGGCCAACTCCAGCAGTACATCGGGTACGGGGCAAGCTGGCTGGGGCCGGCCCTGGTATCGGGGGAGGGCTGCCACGTCACCGACATCAACGGCGACACCTACCTCGACTGTACCTCGCAGGCCTGGTCGCTGGCCCTGGGCTACAACCACCCCGAGGTCATCGAGGCGGCCATCACGCAGATGCGCACCCTCGCCCACGCCCGGGCCGGCTTCCCCACGATCCCGCGCCTGCTCCTGGCGAAGAGGTTGGCCGACCTCTGTCCCGGCCACCTGAAGAAGGTCGTGAACGCCCCGACCGGGTCGCTCGCCGTCGAGGCGGCCATGAAGCTGGCCCTGATCAACCGCCCCGAGGCGCACCGCTTCATCACGTTCTATCACGCCTACCACGGCAGCACCCTCGTCACCATGGCGGCCGGCTGGATGCCCACCCAGACGCCGGGCCGCTTCGGCCCCGGCGCCAAGTTCCTCCCCTTCATGCAGAACTTCGTGCGCGTGCCGAACCCCTACTGCTACCGCTGCCCGCTCGGCCTGACCTATCCGAGCTGCCACGCGGCGTGCGCCGCGCCGCTGCGCGACACCATCGTGCGCGGCGTGGACGGACCCGTGGCCGGCGTCCTGCTGGAGCCGATCCAGGGCAACGGCGGGCAGATCCCGTTCCCGGCCCTCTTCGTCCAGGAGGTCCGGCGGGTCTGCGACGAGTTCGGGATTCCCCTGATCTTCGACGAGATTCAGACTGGGTTCGGCCGGACCGGCCGGATGTTCGCGCTGGACGGGCTGGACGTCGTCCCGGATATGCTGGTGCTGTCCAAGTCCATGGGCGGGGGATTTCCGATCGCGGCCGTCGTGGTGGACGAGCGGTTGAAGCAGTTCGAGCCCACCGGCGAGGACGTGTACACCTTCGGCAGCAACCCCGTCGCCCAGGCGGCGGCCCTCAAGGTCATCGAGATCCTGGAGCGGGACCGGATCCCGAGCGCGGGCCGCGCAGATGGGTGAGATCTTCACCCGGGGCCTCGTCGCGCTCCAGGCGCGCTACCCCCAGATCGGCGATATTCGCGGGCCGGGGCTGTTCATCGGCGTGGAGATGGTGAAGGATCCGGGCACCAAGGAGCCCGCATCCGCCGAGGCCAAGCGGATCGTCGCCGAGGCGTGGAAGCGAGGCGTCATCCTGGCCACGGCGTCGGCCACTCCCAACGTCCTCAAGATCAAGCCGCCGCTCATCATCACCGAGGCCGAGGTCGCCACCGTCCTGCAGGTCTTCGAGGACAGCTTGAAGGCGGTCTACGCGCGATAGCCGGAGCGCGCCCTCGCTCGTGGGACAACCGAAGCGTCCCGACCGCCCGCCGGGTTCCCGCGGCCGCCGCCGATCAGCCGCGTCCCTCGCAGGCGGCCCGGAGGCGGGCGGCAACGATGGCTTCCTCCCCGTCCCGCAGCCCGACCGGATTGACCGTGAGGATGCCGTCCGCGGCGCGGCGCTCGCCGAGGTGGACCGGAGGGTCTCCATGCTGCAGGACCAGGCTGAGTTGGAACGCCGACAGGCCGAGGGCGTCCTCGTCCAGGTGGAGGTCCAGCAGTGGGTCCCGGCCCGTCTCCGCCGCCGACAGTAACCGCGCCTCGAGATGCGGCACGCCCGCCAGTTGGCCGCGGATCGCCACGAGCAGACGCTCCTGTCGCGCCTGCTCGCCGGCGTGATCGAGCGCCACGAAGCGCTCCAGGGCGACCAGCAGACCGACGATCTCTTCCTTGCTCACCTTGCACCCGCGCCCGATGCCGTGGTGCGGAATGCCCCCGAGCGGCGAGCGCGGGAGGAGCCCTTCCGGCGGTCGCCAGGTCTCCGGCCGGACGTCCAGGTCGAGCTGCTGGAGTGCGGCGGACCCGATGAGGTCCCGGCGACCGCAGAGAATGCCCGTGCCCTGCGGGCCCCGGATCGCCTTCCCCCCGCTGAAGGCAACCAGGTCGGCGCCGTCCGCAACGAAGCGGCGGAGGTTCTCCGGCGGCGGCAGCTGCGCGGCGGCGTCCACCAGCACCGGCAGGCGATGACGGTGCGCCAGGACCGCCACCTCGGCGAGGGGGGGCTGACTCCCCGGTGTGGCCATGTAGGCGATGGCCGCCGTGCGAGGCGTGATGGCCGCCTCCAGCTCCCACGCCTCCACGTCCCGCACCCCGGCGCCCGTCGCTCGGTCGTTGAACCCCACTTCACGGATCAGGGCGCCGGCCGCACGGATGGCGTGGTCGTAGCCGGTTCGGTGCGTCCGGCACATCACGACTTCGTTCGGGAGGTCGCCCGTCTCGGGAAGCCGGTCCATCCGCGCGGCATCCAACCCCGCAAGGCAGGCCGCCGTTCCCAGGGTGAGCCCGGCGGCCGCCCCGCTCGTGACCAGACCCGCCTCCGCCCCAGTGTGCCGCGCGATCACCGCGCTCGCCGCCGCTTGGAGCTCGGCCATATCAACGAAACTCCCGGCGGCCTCTGTCATCGCATCCAGGACCTCGGCCGGCATCAGGCTGCCGCCCAGGCGCGTCAGTAACCCGGCCGCATTGATCCGGGTGCGCACACCAAACCGCTCATAGACGCCCATCGTCTCTCCCTCACCCTGAGCCTGTCAACGGGCCTCCGCACTTCGCACTGCCTGCTGCCCGCCCTGCGCTGGTATTCACTACCCCATTAGCGCGATGCCGCATACCGTGATCACCGCCCCCAGGATCGTGCGCCGGGTAGGCCACCGCCCCAGGACCACGATCTCCAGGGGAATCGTGAACAGGGGGGACGTCGTGGATAGGACGGAGCCGATGGCCACACCGGCGTGCTTGATCCCGAAGGCGTACATCACCGGACTCACGGCGCTGAGGAGACAGATGACAGCCAGCGCGAGTGCCTCGCGGCCACGGGTCATCCGCACGGCCGACCAGGTGCCGCGCGCCCAGGGGGTCAGCCACAGCACGAGGCCCACCAGCGGGCTCCGGATCGCCGTGGCGGTCACCGGCGACACCACCTGGAGCGGCGGCTTGAGCATCACCGATCCCACCGTCCAGGCGACGGCCGCCACCAGGACCAACCAGACGCCCCGCCGACGCGTGCGGGAGGCCTCGACACCTCCCTCCGCGTGACCTGTGACGATGAGCGCGACCCCGCCCACCACCAGCAGGATCCCCGCCGCCCGGGTCGCGGTCATGGACTCGCCGAAAAGGACGATCCCGGCCACCGTGGACATGAGCGGGTGAACCATACTCAGGGTATGCGCTCGGGTCACCCCGAGGATCTGCATCCCCAGGAAGAAGATCGTATCCCCACCCGCATACCCGATGAGGATGGAGGCCCAGAGCGTCAGGGCAACCCAGAGGGGCATCCCCACGATCTCGCCGCCAAATCCGGCAGCCAGCGCCCCGGCGAGGACGATGAGGCCTCCCACCAGGGCCCGAAACGCGTTGATCCCCGCCGAAGTCAGCCGCCCCGAGAGCATCTGGGCCAGGATGCAGATGAGCGCCCAGGTACAGGCGCTTCCCAGCGCCCCCGCAATCCCGAGGAAGAGGTCACTCATACGCGATCATGTGGTTCAGCTCTCAGTTGTAAGCGGTCAGCACTCAGCTCGGTTCGCGGCTCGACTCTCGACGCCCCGTTATTCGCGGCACCAGCGGAGGGCCTCCTCGAGGACCTCGCGCGGACCGCGGGCGTCCCGGTTCTTGCCGCGGTGCGGACGCGATGGCCGATCGGCGCGCTCGTCCGCCTGCGCGACCTCCCAGAAGCTCTCACCGAGATCCGACCCCACCACCGTGAGCCGCCCCGTCGGCGCAAGCCGGCCCTTCCGCAGGGCGTGAGGAACCGCCTCGACCAGTTGATGGGCCAAGGCGAAGCAGTCGTTGACCAGCGCCGTCGCCCGCTCACGGGCCGCCCCGGCGCCTCCCCAACCGATCTGCAGGAAGAGCTGGAGCGGGCCCTGTACCAGGAAGAAGTGCAGCGCGTCCGCGGTGCGCCCGTCTCTGCCCAGCGCCACCAAGACATAGTCGGGTGAGACGCCCCCGATTGCCTTTCGCACGTAGTGCAACAGTTCGGCGGGCGACACCTTGAAGGTGCGCGTGCTGAAACAATCGTCCTCCCGCTCCTTGAGCCGCGCCTCCGCCATCTCGGGCATCGGCGGCATCGTGAGGCCCGCCTCGGCCAGCAGCCGCTCGACTCTCGCGAAATCCCCACCCGAGTCTTTCGCCTTTGCCATGCTTTCTTCCCTCGCGGGCGCACACGTCCGCCCGATTCACTGACCCACTTCGGTTGTAGGTGACATAACCCGTGCGCTACTTCGCGCGCTGATGCTCGGGAAGCACGGCCCAGGGGGCGAGCGGGGGCTCGGGTCGCGGCACCATACGGGTACCGGCTCGGACCGTGGCCGTGTTCACCAATCGCACTGTGCCCGGCCGGGCCGTCATGAACACATCGTGGAACGTGTAGGCGCCCTGCTCCAGCGCGAACACCGCCACGTCGGCAGGCGCCCCCGGCTTGAGAGTCGCCAGATCCGGGCGGCGGACCGCCCGCGCCGGTCGTGCGGTCGCCCGCTCGATCGCCTCGGGGAGGCTCATGCCGAGGTTCAGGAACTTGGAGAGCGTCGTCGGCAGATCGAACATCGGACCCTGGATGCTCAACTGGTGCGCGTCGGTGCTGATGACGTCGGGCGGCATCCCTGCCGCCAGCATGCGCTCGGCGACCTCATAGCTGAAGCTGCCCGTCCCGTGTCCGACATCCAGGATCAGGCCGGCGTCCCAGGCGCGGCGGACGAACTCCTTGAGGTGCCCGTCCGGCTCCAGGATGCGGTTGTCCTGACCCGTGTAGCAGTGCGTGAGGATGTCGCCGGGGCGCAGCAGCGGGAAGATCTCGTCCAGGGTCGGCGGCCCCTTCCCGATGTGGACCATCATGCGGCAACTCGACCTGGTCGGCCAGCGTGCGCGCCAGCCGCAGCGGCGCGAGGCCGACACCGCGGGTGGTGTTGGCGTCGATCCGGGCCTTGATGCCCAGGATGATGTCCCGGTTGGCGTCCACCATCCGGCGCGCCAGGCCCAGGTCGCAGTAGTCGAGGTTGGCCAGCTCGTAGGTCGGCGCGATCAAGTCCGATCGCCGACACATTCAGCAGCGCGAAGACCCGGGTCTCGCTCCGCTCGACCACGTAGCGCCGGAAGCCCGGAAAGCTGTAGCCGCCCGCCGTCCCGGCGTCGAGCCAGGTGGTCACCCCCGTGCGCGCCGCGATCGGGTCCGGCTCGATCCCCCAGTAGGTCGCGCCCCAGTACACGTGGGTGTGCAGGTCGAACAGGCCGGGCGTCACGATCTGCCCCGTGGCGTCCAGCGTCGCGCCGGCCCCCGCGACGGGCAACGACCGGTCCACGGCGGCGATGACGCCGCCCTGGATTCCGACGTCCATCCGCCCCGTCAGCCCGCCGCCCGGATCCATCACCTCGCCGCCTCGGATGACTAGGTCGTAGTCCATGGTCTCCCCTTGTCCACACCAATATGCCCGCTCCGGTGGCTGCGCGCTACGGCTTCCGCTTCGACAGCGCGTCCGGATTGACCGGCGTCAGCGGCGGTTTGCCCTGCAGCACCGCCAACACATTGTCCGTCGCCAGGTCCACCATCGCCTGGCGGGTCGCATCGGTGGCGCTGCCCACGTGCGGCAGTGTGATCGACGTTCTCCATGGCGAGCAGGGGACTGGACGCGGGGACGCGGCTCGTTCTCGTACACGTCGAGTCCTGCCCCGGCGATTCGCCCCGCCTGCAGCGCGGCGATCAGCGCCTGCTCGTTCACCACCGGCCCCCGGGCGGCGTTGATCAGGTACGCCGTCGGCTTCATCAGGGCGAGCTGCGCGCCCCGATCATCCCGCTGGTCTGCGGAAGCAGTGGGACGTGCAGCGTGACGAAGTCCGACTCGCGGAGCAGCGTTTCCAGGGGGACGAACCGGTACCCGAACTCCCGCTCCAGATCCTCTCGCCGGACGAAGTCGAAGTACAGGACCGACATTCGGAACCCCCGTGCGCGTTCCGCCACCGCCGCCCCGATCCGCCCGAGCCCGACGATGCCCAGCGTGGCGTGATGGACGTCCCGACCCATGGGGGTCACGCCGAGCGTCTGCCATTGCCCTGCCCGCATCCAGCGTTCGGTCTCGCAGACGCGTCGCGCCGCCGCCAGCAAGCAGCGCGAAGGTCAGATCGGCAACCGTCTCGGTCAGCACGTCGGGCGTGTTGGTCACCAGCACCCCGCGCGCCGTGGCCGCTGCGACATCCACCATGTCGAAGCCGACCGCGGTCAGCGCGATCAGGCGCAGGCGAGACGCCTCGCCCAGCATCGCGGCGGTCCAGCGATCCGTGCCCAGGATCGCCTCGACCCCCGCTCCTTCTTTGGTCAGCACCTCGGCAGGACATCGGCCAGGCCCCGACCAGATCCGGACCTCGCACACCTCGCCCAGCCGGGCAAGCACCTCTGGCCGCACGCTTCGTGACACGTACACTTTAGGTTTCGTCATCCCCACTCCTTTCAACGGGACCATTCGCCACAAGAGGCACAAGCCGTCCCGGACACGCGCTCAGCGCACCGGGCTGCGGATGATGACGCCGCCGCCCGCCCCGTCGACGCGCGTCGGGGTCTGCGAGGGCTGGGCCGGCAGGTTCGGCCCGGCCGACGGGGCGGTTGGCGCGGGGGCGTCCAGGATGCCGCGCCGCCCCTCCAGGGGGATGTCGAAATTCCGCTCTTCCCCCGACTCGCCCCGGAGCACCAACACGACCCGGGTGCCGGTGAGGTTCTTCTCGCTCTCGGGAAAGTAGAAATATACCAGTCCGACCGCCGCCCCGCCCGCCGCCACCGGGATGTCCTTGAGGGCTCTCGCCTCGAACTGCTTGAGCCAGTCGGAATTCCGATAGGCGGCGGCCGAGGGGCCGAGGATGGGTAGCGTGGCCCACCAGCCCACCGGAGGTTTCACCGTCGCGAACGCGTCTTGGGGAGAGAGCGCAACGTCGCTCTGGCCCCGCGGACGCACCAGCCGGAAGTCCGCCCGATCCGCTCGCACCGGCTGGCGACTCCCGTTTTCGATCAGGATCTGCACGGGAAGCAAGCCTTGCTCCTCGAAAGCTTCGCCTCCCGGAAATTCCGCGCCCGCCCGTTCCCGACCGAAGAGCGGATCCACCACCACCTGAACACCGCCGACCGTTTGCCGGAACCCGGACGCCTCGACCGATTTCGCCGTCGCCATGGCCGGGTCGTGGGAGCACCCCATCACCGCCAAGGCCAGGAAGCCCAGGCCAATTCCGCTTCCCGTCAGGTACCGCATCATCGCACGCCTCCGTGCGCCGCACCGACGTCACTCGCTCGGTACGCGCCTGTCATTCCGACCTCCGCTGCCCATCTGCGCCGGGTTACCGAATACCTCGCCGCCTCGGCGAGGGCCGCCGCCCTTAGGACTGCGGGCCGAGCGGCAGGAGCACGCCTTTGTCCAAGTGACGAACCACCGAGGCCGACTTGGCGGCCCTGGGATCGTGAGTCACCATCACGATCGTCTTGCCGAAGTCCCGATTCAATCGGCCCAGGATCGCGAGGATCTCCTGGGCCGATTTGGCGTCCAGATCGCCGGTGGGCTCGTCCGCCAGCAGGAGCACCGGGTCGGTGACCAGCGCCCTGGCGATGGCGACCCGTTGCTCCTGCCCGCCGGACAGCTGCCGCGGCCGGTGGTCCATTCGATCCGCCAGTCCCACCAGCGCCAGGGCCGCCTCGGCGTGCGCCCGCCGCTCCGCCCGGCCAAGATCCGTCAGCAGCAGCGGAAGCTCGACGTTTTCCCGCGCCGTCAGGACGGGGATCAGGTTGTACATCTGGAAGATGAAGCCCACGTGCTGATTCCGCCACTCCGCCAGCTCGTCCTCGTCCAGCTCGGCGATGTCCGTGTCGCCGACGTACACATGACCGGCGCTGGGCCGGTCGATCCCCGCGATGATGTTGAGCAGGGTTGTCTTGCCCGACCCCGAGGGGCCCATCAGGGCCACGAACTCTCCCGCGGCGATCTCCAGGCTGGCGTCGTCCAGCGCCGTCACCTCGGCGGAGTCGCGGTGGAAGATCTTCGAGAGATGCTCGACCCGCACGATCGTTTGTGATGCCATGAGATCCGAACAACCCCATTACCAGACGGTTGGTCGCTCTGGCGCCTGGGCGACTGGGCAACTCGGCCCTTCCCGATTGCCGAATCGCCAAATCGCCCGATTCCTCGCGCGCCGCGTTCGTGGCGACCCCGCGCCGAGCCTTCACCGCTTCACGCGAATCCGCTGCCCGTCCTTTAGAAGCTCGACTCCGCGCACCACGACTTGCTCACCCCCCGCCAGCCCCTCGAGGACCTCGATGCGCCCGTCCGCCTCCGCGCCGATCCGCACGGGGCGGGCGGTCGCCTTGCTGCCGTCCACCAGATAAACGAAAGTCTGGGCGTCCCGGCTGAACACCGCCTCTTTCGGGGCGAACACCTTGGCCGGCCCGGTTGGCCCCGACGGCGGCTCGAGGAACGTGACCTTGGCGTTCATCTCGGGGCGGATGACGCCGTCCGGTCGTGCGATGCGGACCTTGACCTGGAGCGTGGCCTTCTGTCGGTTCGCCTCGGGCGCCATCTCCGTGACTCTCCCCTGGTAGGTCCGGTCGGGAAACGCATCGGCGACGATCCCGGCGGGCTGGTCGAGGCGCACCTTGCCGATCTCGTTCTGGCTGACGTCCACCTCCACGTCCAGGACCCCGAGGTCGGCCAGAGAGAGGACGGCCGACTTGGCGCCGCGGCCCCCGATGAAGGAAATCGTCACGATCTCGCCCGGTTCGACCAAGCGCTCGAGCACCGTGCCGGCGATCGGCGCCCGGATCACGGTGCTGTCCAGGTCTACCTGCGCCGCCCGGACAACGGCCTCGGCCTCGCGGAGCTGGGCACGGGCGAAGTCGATCTGCTCTCGGCGCGGTCCGACTCGGAGCAACTCGTAGCCCTTCTGCGCCGCCGCCTGCTGGGCCAGCGCCACCTCGTGTCGGTTCTTGGCGACGTCCAAGGTCTGCCGCGACACCGCTCCGTCGGCGTGGAGATGCTCGAACCGCTCCAGGTCCAGCACGGCGTTGGCGACGTTGGAGCGGGCCTCCTCCACGCCCGCCCGGGCCCGCTCGATCTCCTCGGGCCGGGAGCCGGCCTCCAGCTCTTGCAGCCGGGCCCGGGCGCCCGCGAGCAGGGCCTGGGTCCGGTCCGCCGCAGCCACGAATTCCCGCTGTTCGATGCGGAGGAGCACCTGCCCTCGCGCGACCGTGTCCCCCTTCTCCACCCCGATCCACTCCACGCGTCCGGTGATCTTCGGGGCCAGCTCGACCTTGCGGTGCGGGATGATGTAGCCACCCGCGGTCAGGACCGGCGTCGGCGCCCCGGGGTCCAGCCGCTGCGTCGCGGCGAGCTCCACCTCGATGGGATTCAGGCGGGTCCGGTAGACGAAGTATCCGGCGATCGCGAGGCCGACCAGCGCCATGACCGCGTACCGCAGCCACGCGGAGCGGCGGCGGCCCCGGCGGCGCCGTTCCGGATCGATCCGCAGCGCGCGCAGCGCCTCGTCCATATTGTCAACGGTGTCGGTCATGGGATGCTCTGTGCGTCGTCGGCGTTCAGCTATCAGCATTCAGCGTATCAGCTCGTCGCCGTGATGGTCTCAGGCCGGCGCAGTGCTCGTGGCTCTCGGTCCGACGTTTCCCGCAAGGTCTCGACCATCGGCTGCCGCGACGCCAGCCGGGCCGGCAGGAAACCGCCCAGCGCGCCCATGGCCAGGGAGAAGCCGAGCCCGTTCAGCAGCAGATCCGGCGTGATCCGAAAGGCAAAGGAGATGTCGCTGAACGTCCGGAAATTCATCGTCCCCGTGGTCAACCCGTGGATCGGCAGCGCCAGGAGACAGCCCACCAGCCCGCCGAGCAGCGCCAGCAGCACCGACTCCCCCAGGAACGAGAGCAGGATGCTGCCCGGCTGAAAGCCCAGCACGCGGAGGACGCCGATCTCCCGGCTCCGGCGGGCCACGGCGGCGTACATGGTGTTCATCACGGCAAAACTGGCGCCGATGGCCATCAGGATCGCCATGAAGCCCCCCAGGACCTTGATCGGTCCGGCGGTCTTGGTCTGCTCCGCGTAGTACTCGGGCTCGGCCTGCGCCTTGAGGTGCAGACGCTGATCGCTGTCGATCCGTCGTGCGATCGCCCGCAGGGCCAATGGACTCTCGGCCCGGAGCAGCACCGCGGAATAGTCCGCGCGGTCGAAGTCGTCCGCCAGTTCGGTGGCATCCGTCCAGATCTCGGATCCGAACGCCGTCCGGCCGGCTTCGAAGATCCCCACCACGGTCCAGCGGCTCCGGCCGAACCGCAACCGCTCGCCCAAACCGGCGTCCTGGAAGCGCTCGGCAATGGATCGTCCGACGATCACCTCCCGGAGACCCAACCGGGCCATCCGGCCCTGGACCAACCGTACCTGGGGGCGGAGCTCGAACCCCGTGGCGCCCAGGCCGCGCACGAGCACGTTGGCCCCCTGGCCATCGGCGCGTTTCGGCAGGTTCAAGAGCACGATCACCTCGGGGGAAACCAGCGGGACGCCCGCTGCGTCCGCGGCCACGCCCGGCAAGTACCGGATCACCTGCAGGGCGTCGCGTCGGACCGCGCTGCTCGTCTCGACCTGCGATCCCTGCCGCAGCACCACCACGTTCAGAGGGTCGCCGGTGGCCACAAATGCCTCTTCCAGGCCCCGGGCCAGCGCCATCACCCCGATGAACACCGCCACCACCAACCCCACGCTGAAAACGGTCATCACCGTGCTGAAGACACGGACCCGAAGATTCCGGATGTTATAGGCCAGCGGGACGGGCATGGCGGGCGATCACCCCGTCCGGCGCAGCGCGTGGGCGATGGTCTGCTGGCTCACGCGGTACGCGGGAACCGCGGCGCTGGTGACGCCGATCAGGACCGACAGCAGCAGCCCGACGGCGATGGTCTCGGGCTCGACGACAAAGATGGGAAAGAAACCCTGGGTGTGCTTCCACACGTCGACCACGGAGTAGAAGAGCCGGGCGCCGAACGTCCCCAGGAGGCCGCCCGCCAGCGCGATGCCGGCCGACTCGGCCACCAGGAGGCCCAGGAGCCGACGCCGGGTGAATCCCAGCGTCTTCAGGATGGCGATCTCCCGCGCGCGCTCCCGGATGGACATGGCCATGGTGTTGGCGGTGACCAGCAAGATGGTGAACACCACCACGCTGGAGATGCTGCTGATCAATGTCTTGATGTTGCCCAGCATGGCCACGAAACCGAGCTGAAACGCGCGCTCGGTCTCCGTCTTGGTCTCGGCGTCGCTGTTCTTGAACATCGCATCCACGCGCTCCGCGATCACCGGCACCTCCGCCGCCGAGGCGGCCTTCAGCCAGAAGGTGCCCACCTTCCCGGGCCGGCCCAGCGCCTCGTCCAGGTAGGCGTGGTGGAAGAAGAAGGCCGTCTCGTCCAGACCGGTGTAGATCCCGCGCAGCGTGAACTCCAAGTCCACCGGGTAGATCGTCCCCTGCAGCGTGATCTTGTCTCCCAGCCGCCACTTGAATCGCTCCGCCAGCTTGCGCCCCGCCACGGCCGCCGTCCGCTCCTTCTTGAACGCGGCGAGCTGCTCGGGCGGGATGCGGTTCTCGTTGAACATCGGGAAGAGCGTCTCGGGATCGGAGCCGAAATTGGCGAAGAAGTTCCGCTCATCCACGTAGATGCCGCCGAACCAGCTCAGGGTGTGGACCATCCGGACCCCGGGCATCCGTTTCAGCCGGTCCAGGTACGACTCCGGCAAAGGATCGCCGAGCGAACTCGCCCGACGCACCACCAGGCGGAGATGCTGATCCCCGTCCGGCGATTCCCGACCCAGCTCGGTAAGCACCGTCATCAGGGTCGACAGCAGGAAGAGCGACAAGGCGATGCTGAGGATGGTCAGAACCGTGCGCCGCCGGTTTCGGGTGATGTTTTTCCAGATGAAAGCAAGCGCGCCCATGGGGTCCTTGCGTGTCGACCAGTCACGAGCACCGACAATCGTGCCGCACCTGCAGATTAGCCGAGCAAACGGAGGTCGTCAACGCAGCCACCCCAGCCGCGGATCCTCACCGCCGAGGCTCGAGTCCGGCCTCGTTCTTGCGCCGTTTCCCCGTCCGGTCCCTGTCCCTGTCCCTATCGCTGTCCCTGTCCCCGTCGGTTCTTGCTCATTTCCAGGGCGTGAGCCACCAGAAGGTCTTGCGCGCCACCTCCCCGGCGGTCACGACCGGGGTTCGCGCCACTTCGCGCTCCCCCACCCGGACGACCAGCGCCCCCACGACCTGCCCCTTGGGCAGCGGCGCCCTGAGGTCCGGCTGGATCTCCAGGCTGGTCTTGAGCGCGTCCTTCTCTTCGCGCTTGACCAGGACCTGGACGTCGTTCTTGGCCAGCGGCCGGAACGGCCCCTTGGCCCGGGCGATCCGGAGATCGCTCCCCACCGGGGCACCGGCCTTGATCACACTCACCTCGGTGAACCGGTTGAACCCCTCGCCCAGCAGGCGCGCGGCCTCGGTGAAGCGCGCCTGATTCGTGGGAGCGCCCATCACCACGGCGATCAGCCGCAGGTTCCCCCGCTTGGCGGTGACCGCCACGTTGTATCCGGCCTCGGCAAAGTGGCCGGTCTTGAGTCCGTCCGCGCCGGGGAATTTGCCGATCAGTTTATTGCTGTTCCGCAAGATGAAGCTTCCGCCTCGAAAGGGAGCCTCGGGCGTTCCCGTCCAGCGGAGGATCTCCGGATACTTGAGCAACTCCTGCCCGACCCGTGCCATGTCCCTGGGGGTGGTCACGTCTCCCGCCTGCCCCGGGGACGGGGGCAGGCCGTGGACCGATCCGAACTTGGTCTGGGCGAGCTTCAGCGCGCCCGCCCGATCGTTCATCCGCTGGACCGTTGCTTCCACGCTCCCCGTGAGGCGTTCCGCCAACGCCGCGGCCGCATCGTTGGCCGACCCGATGAGCAGGCCCGCCAACATCTCCTCCACCGAGAAGCTCTCCCCTTCCTTCAGATAGACCTGCGAGCCGCCCATCTTGCTGGCCAACCGGGATGTCGGCACCGGATCGGCCATGGTGAGCTGCCCCTCCTTCACCGCCTCCATCACCACCAGCGCCAGCATCATCTTCGTCATCGAGGCCGGCGCGCCCGGGCGATCCGGCTCCTGGCTCGCCAGCTCCTCGCCCGTGGCGGCGTGGACCACGATCCAAGACGGGGTCGCCGGGCCTGCGGATGCTTTCATCCGCGGCTCCGCCTGCGTGGCCGCAGGCTTTGCTGCACGCCCGCGCGGCCGGGCCGCCAGGGCTGGCTGCACCAGCCACAGCAGCACGGCTGCCAGCAACAGCAGCACGGCTGCGGATCTCGTTACACCGACGATGTTCCGCCCACCACACCCCGACCGCACCCGCACTGCATCCGTTCATGCGCGTCCTCCGTCTGCCGCAAGACCGCATCGCGTCACACCCTGCCGACCGACCTCGCGCCAAAGAGAAACGGGGCTGGCCGACAGACCAACCCCGTTCGTTGAAATGGTGGGCGCTGCTGGGATCGAACCAGCGACCTCCGCCGTGTGAAGACGGCGCTCTAACCAGCTGAGCTAAGCGCCCGCCGCGTGCGTTCCCGCCCTCCGTGACCCGCGGGGGCCATTTACATACCACAGCACTCCTCGGTGGTCCACCAGTTTCTCGCACCGGGAACGGCCTACCCCCAGGCGATGCAGTTGAGCATCAGTGGGGTGGCGAGATCCTCGTGGGCCGGCAGAACGCGGATCCGGAAACCGTGGCGGCCCGCGTCGCGTCCCGACAGGGTCCCGCCGAACACGAAGACGCCGTCCCGCATCGCACCCTCGACCTTCATCTCCGATACGGCCGGATCGAGGATCTCCCCCTGCCCGCCGATCGGCCCGGCGTACAGCGCGACCGAGACGTCCTCCGGACGCAAGACGCCCAAGACCACCTCGGCCTGAACCACCCGCGTGTCGCCCGCCGCCAGCGGCGTGACCGTGTCGGCCCGCACGGCCCGCACCGCGACATCCTTCCAGGCCGCCCGCACCCGCTCCTGCCAGGTCGCGAGGGCGCGCGCCCGGGCCAGGCCGTCCGCCCCCAAGAGCTCCCATCGCCGGCCGGCGGGAACGTACAGCAGGTCGGTGTACTCCTGCACCATGCGGTTGGTGTTGAAGACCGGGCAGACCGTCCGCATGGCGTGCTTCATGCGGCGGATCCACTCCCGCGGCAGGCCGTCCCGGCCCCGGGCGTAGAACAGCGGCACGATCTCCTTCTCCAGGATCTCGTAGAGGGCCTGGCTCTCCACCTCGTCCTGGTAGTCCGTGTCCTCGTACTCCTCGCCGCGCCCGATGGCCCAGCCGTTGGTCCCGTCGTAGCGCCTCGTCCCACCAGCCGTCCAGGATGCTGAGGTTGAGCGCGCCGTTGGCCGCGGCCTTCATGCCGCTGGTGCCGCTGGCCTCCAGGGGGCGGCGCGGCGTGTTCAGCCACACGTCGACGCCCTGGAACAGGTAGCGGGCCACCTTCATGTCGTAGTCCTCGAGGAAGACGATGCGCTGGCGGAACTCGGGCTGCCGGGCGAAGTGGACGATCTGCCGGATCAGCTCCTTGCCCGCGTGGTCGCGCGGGATGGGCCTTGCCGGCGAAGATGATCTGCACCGGCCGCTCCGGGTCGGTCAGGAGCCGGCCGAGCCGGTCGGGGTCGCGGAAGCAGCAGGGTGGCGCGCTTGTAGGTGGCGAAGCGCCGGGCGAAGCCGATGGTCAGGGCCTCGGGGTCCAGCACCTCCTCGGCCAGCGCCCGCTCGGCCGGCGGGGCGCCGCGCTGCTCGCAGCTGCTCGCGCAGCCGGCGCCGGGCGAAGGCCACCAGCCGCTCGCGGCGCCGCTCGTGGGTGCGCCACAGCTCGGCGTCGGGGATCTGCTCGACCCGCTCCCAGACCGACTGGTCGGCCGGATGCGAGACCCAGCCGCGGCCCGAGGTAGCGGTCGAACAGGCCGGCCATGTCGTGGGAGAGCCAGCCGCGCACGTGCACGCCGTTGGTGATGGAGGTGATCGGCACCTCGTCCACCGGCACGTCCGGCCAGAGCCCGCTCCACATCCGCCGCGACACCCGCCCGTGCAGCGCGCTCACGCCGTTGGTGGCCGCCGGAGAGCCGGAGGGCCAGCACGGTCATGGAGAACGGCTCGTTGCCGTCCGCCGGGTTCTGGCGGCCGAGGGCCAGGAACGCCTCGCGGCGTGAGCCCGAGCTGCGCGTAGGTCGGACCGAAGTACCGGTCCATCAGGTCCGGCGGGAAGACGTCGATGCCGGCGGGGACGGGCGTGTGGGTGGTGAAGACGTTGCTCGGCCGCCACCACCTCCCGGGCCTCGGCGAACCGGACGCCGAACTGCTCCATCAGCTGCCGGATCCGCTCCAGCGGCCAGGAAGGCCGAGTGCCCCTCGTTCATGTGGCAGACCGTGGGCTGGATCCCCAGCGCCGCGAGGGCCCGCAAGCCGCCGATGCCCAGGACGATCTCCTGGCGGATGCGCATGTCCTGGTCGCCGCCGTAGAGCGTGGAGGTCATCGCGCGGTCCTCGGGCCGGTTGGCGTCCACGTTCGTGTCCAGCAGGTAGAGCGGGACGCGGCCGACCTGCGCCCGCCAGACCTGCGCCTGCACGGTCCGGCCGGGGAACTCCACCTGAGACGATCAACGGGTTGCCGTCCGGCCCTCGCTCCAGCGACAGCGGCAGGGTGTGGAAGTCGTTCTCCGGATACTGCTCCTGCTGCCAGCCGTCGGCGTTCAGGTACTGGCGGAAGTACCCTCGGCGGTACAGCAGCCCGACGCCGCCAGCGGGATGCCCAGGTCGCTGGCCGACTTGAGATGGTCGCCCGCCAGGATGCCCAGGCCGCCCGAGTAGAGGCGGACTCCCTCCACGATGCCGAACTCCGCGCAGAAGTAGGCCACCTGAAGGCCGCTCTTTCCGTGGGTCTGCGCGAACCACGTCGGCCGCTCCAGGTAGTGGGAGAGGCGCACGCCGACTCGGTCGAGCATGGCCAGGTACCCTTCGTCCGTGGCCAGCTCGGCCAGTCGCTCCTGAGACACCAGACCCAGCATCCGGATCGGGTTGGCGTAGCACCGCTCCCAGAGCATGCGGTCCAGATGTCGGAAGACGTCGATCGCCTCCGGGTCCCAACACCACCACAGGTTCATCGCGATGCGGAAGAGTCCCTGCAGCTGATCCGGGATGCGCGGGACGACGGTGAAGCCATGGACAGGAATCACGGCGGCCTCCTGGACGGGGGCGCCTCCCCCAGGCGGAGGAGCCGGGGCAGGAACGATCGTGCCCGGCGGGGGTGCCCCTGGGTCGCACCCTCGCATGCTATGGCGCGAGAGCATACTGCCAGGCGACCCGCCGGGCAAGGGAATGTCGCATTTCATCTTTCAACTTGCCTTCGCCAAAAACGGTCGCTAGTCTTCAGCCGGTAATTTGTCCCAGATCCGGGGGCGGCGGCGACTCACCCTGTGCGGTCCTCGGGTCGCCCCAAAGGCACACCGGCGCGCGCGACGCGGATGGGTCTGCGCCGGGAGACAGGGGGAGCGATGCACATGGAGACGGAAGACGGTTCCAGCACCGTCCAGGAACTCGAACGGAAAGTCGCCCGCGCGGAACAGGTCAAAGAGATCATCAATCGGATCCATTCCGCCAAGGATCTGGACCATATCGTGGTGGACCTCAGGGACGAGATCCTCCAGGTCCTCGACGCCGAGCTGCTCACCCTGTACGTCGTGGACGCCGAACGACGGGAGATCTACTCCAAGTTCCTCGACATCAACAAGATCCGCGAAATTCGCGTCCCGATCAGCGAGCAGAGTATCGCCGGTTTCGTCGCCAAGTTCCGCCGCCCCGTCAATATCGCAGATGCTTACAGCCGCGCCGAACTCCGCGCCATCAGCCCGGCGCTCACTTTCGACAGCTCCTGGGACCGGAAGAGCGGATCCCGCACCAAGCAGATCCTGACCTTTCCCATCGTGGCCGATGGTAAGTACCTGATGGGCGTGATCCAGCTCGTGAACAAGAAGAGCGGCGGACGGTTCACCCAGAAGGACGAGGACGCGGTCGCCGAGCTCGCCAAGACGCTGGGGATCGCCTTCTTCAACCGGCTCAAGGTCTCCCGGCGGATCCCCACCAAGTTCGATTACCTGGTGGCCCACAACCGTATCACCCAAGCCGATTTGGAGCAGGCGATCCGCGAGGCGCAGCAGGGTCAACTGGACGTCGAAACGGTCCTGCTCGAGCAGTACCAGGTCCCCAGGGCCGACATCGGGAAGTCCCTCAGCCAGTTCTATCGGTGCCCCTTCCTCGAGTACGACGGCCGGACGAGCCTCGATCCGGAACTGCTCGGCAGCCTGAACCCCGAGACCCTGCGGAGCAACGCCTGGATTCCGCTGAAGTGCGACAAGGACGGAGTCCATATCCTCAGTGACGACCCGAACAACCTGAATCGCATCCAGGAGATCAAGCGGGCCTTCCCCGGCCGGCCCATCCGGTTCGCCGTCGGCCTGCGCGCGGATATCCTGCAATTCCTCGACGCGGTGACCGGCCCCGCCGGTCACACCCCTGGCGAAGCGTCCGTCGCGGACGCGCCGAGTCGGTCCGCGGATGCAGGGACACCGGTTTCCGTCGTGACCCCGTCCCCCGTCTGCGAACCGGCCGCCAGGGAGACGGTGAGTGAGACAGTCCGCGAGCAGGAATCGGAAACACCGACGGAGCCGACCGCACCGGACCAGGCGGGTGGCTTCGAGGACACGAGCGAGGCAGGCGTCCCCCGGGTCGCCGATCGGATCGTACGCGAGGCCTGCCGCGTCGGGGCGTCGCACGTGCACATCGAGCCGCAGGGCGGCCAGCGGGCGTGCGTCGTCCGTTTCCGGGTGGACGGTCTGTGCATCGAGCACGCGACCGTGCCAGCCGCAGACGGGCTGTCCCTGGCGGCTCAATGCAAGGCCGCCGCCGGACTCGATCTCGCCGAGCGGAACACTCCGCAGGAAGGTCGGGGGATATACGTCGTCGACAATCAGGAGATTGCCCTGCGGGTCGCCACGCTCCCGACGGCCGGGTCGAGCGAGGATGTGGTGGTGCGCCTCATGCCGGCGATGGCGCCCATGGCGCTGGACCAACTCGGTCTCTCCGAGCGGAACCTGCACGCCGTCCGGACGATCGCGTCCAAACCCGCCGGCCTGTTCCTCTGCGGAAGCCCGCCGGGCGCCGGCGCCACCGCCGCGCTCGGCGCGCTTCTCGGCGCGGTCAATGTGGCCGAGCGCAAGGTCTGGAGCGTCCAAGACCCGTTCGAGACGGCACCCGCCGGTCCGCGCCAGATCCAGATCCAGGTCGCACGTGGTATGACCGTCGCCGCGGCCATCCGCGCGGCGCTCCGGGCCGACCCGGACGTGATCGCGGTGGACTCCGTGCGGAACCGCGACACCTGGGATGCGCTCCTCGAGGCCGCGCTGGCAGGCCATCTGGTACTCGGCACCCTGCGCACGCGCGGCGCCGCGGAGACCGTCTCGCGCCTGCTCGACATGGGACTCGACTGCTTCGGCGTTGCCGACGCTTTGGTGGGCGTGCTGGCTCAGCGGCTGTGCCGGGGCGTCTGCGCGAAATGCCGCGAGGCGTACCATCCCCCCCAGGAAGAGTTCGAAGAGCTGGCCCAGGTGTGCGGCGAGGCGGTTCTACAGAAGCTCGGGTACTCGTACACCGACGGATTGGTCCTCTATCGCGGCACGGGATGCGAGGTCTGCCGGGGCAGCGGGCTCCACGGCCGGATCGGCCTGCACGAGCTCTTGCTCGGGACCGACCGGATCAAACGCGCGATCCTGAAGCGCGCCACCCCCGAGCAACTTCGGAAGGTGGCCGTGGACGACGGGATGGCCACCCTCCTACAAGACGGGGCGATCAAGGTTCTGCAGGGTCGCACCACGCTCCAGCAAGTCAGGGCGGCGACCATCGCATAGCGTGCAGTCCAGACCGCGCCCGCCTGGCGTCGGCCGAGCCCCTACTCCACCACCGCATTCAGCATCCGGTGCGTCGCCTCGGCCACCCGTTGCGGGAGCCCGCCGAGCTGGGCCAGCTCCGCCACCGACGCGTCGCGAAGCCGCGCGAGACTCCCGAACCGCTGCAAGAGCTGTCGCTTGCGCGTCGTGCCGATCCCGGGGATCTCGTCCAGGGCGGACTTGAGTCCCGCCTTCCCGCGCAGCGTCCGGTGGTAGGCCAGAGCGAACCGGTGGCTCTCGTCGCGGACCTGCTGCAACAGGTGCTTGCCGCGCGAGCCGTCCGGCAGGCGGATGGGCTGGGACCGATCCGGACGAAAGACCAACTCCTCCTCTTTGGCCAAACTGGCCAGCGGCAGTTCAGGGAGCCCCGCTTCCCGCGCGGCCAGCATCCCAGCCGTGAGCTGACCTCGCCCCCCGTCGATCAGGAGCAGGTCCGGTAGCACCCATTCCGTGCGGGCCAACCGCCGGCGCAGCACCTCGCGCAGCATGGCGTAGTCGTCCGCCCCTTCCACCGTCCGGATCCGGAACCGCTTGTATTCCGACCGACGCGAGAGGCCGTCCACAAACACGATCAGAGAGCCGACGGCCAGCGTGCCCGAGATGTTGGAGATATCCGTACACTCGATCCGGCGAGGGGGCCGGGGCAACTCGAGAGCAGCCTGCACCTCCGCCATGGCGCGCTCGCGCGCCGACGCCGACGCGAGGCTCTGCGCCAGGACCGCCTCCGCGGTTGCCGACCGCCATCTCCACCAGGCGCGCCTTGGGGCCCCGCTCCGGCACCTTGAGCGTCACCGGCTGTCCCGCCCGGGCCGAGAGCATGGCCGCCAGCAGGTCCCCCTCCGGCGGCGCGTGCGACATCAGTATCGTCCCGCGGGATCTCGCGGGCGCCCAGATAGTACTGGGGCAAGAGCGCCCCCAGAAGCTCGCCGGCCGCCTGCGACGGCACGTCCTCGAAGGGAAAGCGGTCCCGCCCGATCAGCTTGCCGCCCCGCACCACCAGGAGCTGCACCTGCGCCTCGCTTCCCTCGTGGGCCACGCCGAAGACGTCCTGGTTCTCGCCCCGGGCGGACAGGACCCGCTGCCCCTCCCCGGCCCGGCGCAACGATGCGATCTGGTCCCGGAGACGCGCCGCACGCTCGAACTCCAGCCGCTCCGCCGCCGCCCGCATCTGCGACTCCAGCTGCCCGATGACCTCGCGGTCCCGGCCCTCCAGGAGCAGCCGGACCTCCTGCACCATCTGGCCGTACTCCTGCGCCGTCACCAGGGCCTCGCAGGGAGCCAGGCAGCGCCCCAGGTGATACTCCAGACAGCGCGTGCGCCCGGCGATGCTGCGGCACGTGCGCAGCGGAAACGTCCGGTGGATCAGGGCCAGCAGGTTCCACATCGTCCCGGCCGGCACGTAGGGCCCGAAGTAGAGCGCGCCGTCGCGCCGGATCCGGCGGACCACCTGCAGCGCCGGAAACGGGTCCCGCAGATCCAGCCGGATGAAGGGATAATGCTTGTCGTCGCGGAGGACGATGTTGTAGCGGGGGCGCCGCTCCTTGATCAGGTTGCTCTCCAGGATCAGCGCCTCCAGCTCGTTCGCGGTCAGCAGGTATTCCACGTCGGCGATCTGCGCCACCATGGCGCCGAGTCGCTCGGCGTCGTAGCCGAAATCCCGCTCGGTGAAGTAGGACTGCACCCGCTTCCGCAGGGAGACCGCCTTGCCCACGTAGAGCAGCGCGCCCTGGGCGTCGGTAAACAGGTACACGCCGGGCGCGTCGGGGAGGCCGCGGATCTTCTCGTGCAGGTCCATCCGATTCCGACTCCGTTGAAGAGGGACCGAACGGTCGCACAGTTGTCCGGCCCTGTCAAGACGTGGCGGGCCTTTGGACTTGACTTCTTGCGCCGTTTGGGCTACTAGCGCCGAACCAAGTCATGCGGGGCCCAGGCCACTGGCGGCCGGATCGCATAGGTGTGCCCGGGGAACCTCGCGGGGGTGGGGTACGGCATGACGAATCACGACGGGCATCCGATCCGGGCCAGCATCCTGGTGGTGGACGACGACGCCGCCATCCGGGAATCCTTCGAGGCGGTCCTCGCCAAGGATTACGACCTGCTCTTCGCCGCCCAGGGTCCCGAGGCGCTCCGCATCCTGAGCGCCCGCGACGTCAATCTCGTGCTGCTCGACATCCGGATGCCGGGCATGGACGGAATCGAGGTCCTGCGCCGGATCAAAGACCTGAACGAGCAGACCGAGGTGGTGATCGTCACCGCAGTCAAATCCCTGAAGACCGCCATCGAGGCCATCAAGCTCGGCGCCTCCGACTACATCACCAAGCCCTTCGACACCCACGACATCCTCTCGCTCATCAAGCGCGTGGTCGAGAAGCAGGAACTCCTCAAGGAGGTCCTATACCTGCGCTCGGAGATCGCGCGCGACCACCGCTTCGAGAATCTCGTGGGGCGCAACCAACGGATGCAAGAGATCTACGACCTGGTCGCCCGGATCGCCGACAACAACGCGACGGTGCTGCTGAGCGGCGAGAGCGGCACCGGGAAAGAGGTGCTGGCCCGCGCCATCCACCAGCAGAGCAACCGGAACCAGCGCCCCTTCGTCGCCGTCAACTGCGCCGCCATCCCCGCGGAGCTCCTGGAGTCGGAGCTCTTCGGCCACGAGAAGGGGGCCTTCACCGGGGCCATCGCCACCAAGGTGGGAAAGTTCGAGCTCGCCACCGGGGGGAGCCTCTTCCTGGACGAGATCGGCCACATGCGCCTGGACCTCCAGGCGAAGATCCTCCGGGCCCTCCAGGAGCGCGAGGTCGAGCGGGTCGGCGGCACCCGGACCATCAAGATCGACGTCCGGGTCATCGCCGCCACCAACCGGGACCTGAAGAAGGCGATCGAGGACGGCACCTTCCGGGAGGACCTCTACTACCGGCTGAACGTGGTCCCCATCACGCTGCCCGCCCTTGCGCCAGCGGCGCGAGGACATCCCACTGCTCGTGGAGCACTTCATCGGCAAGTACAACCGGGAGTTCGTCCGGAAGGTCAAGGGTTTCTCCGCCGGGGCGACGGCCGCGCTCTATCAGTACGACTGGCCCGGCAACGTGCGCGAACTGGAAAACGTGATCGAGCGGGCCGTGGCCCTCGCCCAGAGCGAGACGATCTCGCTGCGGGAGCTTCCCCTGGAAATCTCCATTCTCGGCGGGGATGTCATCGAGGACATCCAAAAGGCAGGGCTGATCTTTGCGGGAGGCGCGCGAGCCATTTCGAGCGCCAATATATCCTGAACATCCTGGAAAAAGTGCAGTGGAACCAGACAGAAGCTGCTCGGGTACTCGGCTTGCATCGCAATACGCTAGCGTGGAAGCTTCAGCGCTTGCGGATTGACTCTCGCCCCCAGCTATTTCCGAATAGTTAGACACTCTTCGTGTATGCTGGCCTGCACGATTTTTGTAGCAGCTTGCACAAAAAATCTGAGCATCGACGTAAACCCCTTCCGATTCAAGTAGTTCCCTTCCTTCCGCGGCGATAATCTCCGATTTCGACGCGTCGTGCGCCCAGAGAATTGGGCACCGGGGATTCTTGAGGGGCAAGACCTCCACCCACAGATCGCCGCCATGCACGGCCATTTCCCGGCCCACATCACGCCTTCCCGACACCTGGCACGAAGCCTGCTTTCCCTGTAGACACCGTACGACGAGAAAGACAGCGAACAACACACCAGCGACCAACAACGAATCACGCGTCCAGATTCGTCGAAGACTCAAAAACCGATTCTCAACCAACCGGAGGAACTCACATGAAGAAGCTCATCGTGCTCGCCCTGGTGGTGCTCGGTCTTCTGGCGATCGTTCCGGCGATGGAGCTCCAGTCTTCGACCCAGGTGTTCAGCCGCGTTGGCATGGCCGAGGGTGACGGGCGGCGGCGAGTAGGGAATCATTCGTCCGAGTGGAAACGAAGCCGTTATCATTCAATAAAATAACTTACGCTGCCAAACGGAGGAACTGACATGAAGAAGCTCATCGTGCTCGCCCTGGTGGTGCTCGGCCTTCTGGCGATCGTTCCGGCGATGGAGCTCCAGTCTTCGACCCAGGTGTTCAGCCGCGTGGGCATGGCCGAGGGTGACGGGGCGGCGGCGAGTAGGACAGTCATTCGTCCGAGCGGAACCGACAGCTCGTCATCATTCGATAAATAACTTACGCTGCCAAAGCGGAGGAACTGACATGAAGAAGCTCATCGTGCTCGCCCTGGTGGTGCTCGGCCTTCTGGCGATCGTTCCGGCGATGGAGCTCCAGTCTTCGACCCAGGTGTTCAGCCGCGTCGGCATGGCCGAGGGTGGCGGCGGCGAGTAGTCTGAGTAGAGACCGTTCTACCACAGGTCTCTTCCGAAAAGTGACCGAGTACGAAGAGTCGGCTGATCGACGAGCAAAGGGACGCGAGTCGATTTGACTGCGCGTCCCCTTTGCTCTTTTGTTCGCACAGCCTCGATGCACCTTGACATCCCTCCGGAGTGACGCTATATCCTCGCCCAATGGTCTACACGCTCGTACGCTGATCGACTCCATCTGCCGATGCATCGACTGGGGTTCCTGATGATTCGTATCATCCTTCCTTTGGTCGTCTTTCTCCTTCTCGGATTGTCCACTGCCACGGTCTGTCTGGGCGCAGGACAAAGGGCAAGCCGACGTCCCCAAGTACGGAGGCACGTACAGTCGACCGCTCGAGCAATAATCCCTCCACGCTCGATCCCGCACGTCATCACCGACACCTATGGCTTCACGGTGGCCCAGCAGATCTTCGACGGCCTGGTCCAGTACGACGGCAGCCTCTACCATCGTCCCGGCCATTGCCGAAACCTGGAAGGGTTCGCGCGATGGTCTGAGTTGGACGTTCTATCTTGCGGAAGGGCGTGAAGTTCCACAACGGCCGTGAGGTGACGGCAGACGACGTCGTCTACTCGTTCACGAGGATCCTGGACCCGAAGACGAATTCCAGGGCCGCCGAGGTCTTCTTGAAGGTAAAGGGCGCGAAGGACTTCGTCGAGGGTCGAGCCAGGAGCGTCTCAGGGTCTCCGGGCCCTGGACCGGTACACGGTCCAGATCGAACTGGCCGAGGCATCGGCACCGTTTGTCGCCAGCCTGGCCATCGGGTACGCGAAGATCGTCCCACGGGAAGCCGTGCGAGGAGTGGGCGCCGGTTTCGGGAGTCAGTCCGGTCGGAACCGGACCCTTCAAGTTCGTCGCATTGGAAGAAAGACGAGGAGATCCTCCTCGAGGCCAACCCGGACTACTATGCCGGGCGGCCGTTCTTGGATCGGCTCGAATACAGGGTCTATCCCCGGAGCGCCGATGGACAAGATGTTCGCCAGCTTCGAAAACGGCGAACTTGAGGACACATTCGTCCCCAGCACGCAGAATTCGGAACGGGTTCAAGATGAGCAGCAATATCAATTCGTGCGACGACCGATCTTGGGCACTCGGTTCTTGGGTATCAACACCAGCCAAGGTCCCCTGGCCAATCCGATAGTTGCGACAGGCGTTCAGCTATGCGATAGATCGTGAAGCACTGGTTCGAGAAATCCATAAGGGCCGATACAAAGCCAGCGTAACGGCATTCTTCCGCCGGGAACCTACGGCTACGATCCCCAGTTTCGCCCGTTTCCGTATCGATCCCGAACGGGCCAAAGCCCTTCTGAGCAAAGGCTGGATATCCCAGGCGGGAAGGGCCTCCCCGTTTTTCAGCTTTGGTCGAGCGTTAGGCCGCCCGATGTCGAGCGAGAACACGAGGCCATTAAGAAGTACCTGGCCGATGTCGGCATCCAGCTCGAACTTCGCTACAACACCGACTGGCCAAGCTTTAACAGCCAGGTGTACGAGGGAAAATTCCCGATCTTCCGGTACGGCTGGACGGCCGACGTGCCGGAACCGGACAACTTCCTCTACCGACTTTTCCATTCCCAGAGCCGGAACAACCTCACTCGCTACCGCAACAACCAAGTGGACCGCCTCCTGGACCAAGCGCGCGGAGAGCAGGTCTATCTGAAACGGATCGAACTTTACCGCCGATGCTGAGAATATGATCATGGAGGATGCACCCATCATCCCGCTCAACTACCAGAGCTACGAGCGGCTCTTCCAGCCGTATGTGCAAAGCATCGAGGTGAGCGCCCTCGGCGATCCTTACATTCCCATGCGAAAGATCTGGCTTGCGAAATGACTGCAGAGTGCTGGCCCAAGTGTCTGGCTGTCCCGCCTTCGCGACTGGGCCGACCACCTAAGCTTCCGAGTCAAGCTTGCCCTCCTAGTGAACCTTCTCATCGTCGTGCTGATCGGCGGTTCAGCTTTTCTGGTTGAGCAGCGACAGCGAGCCGCCATTGTCCAAGAAGTGGAAAAACGCGCCCTCGTCATGGCCGAAGCGTTGGCCGGCAGCGTGACCAGTGACCTGCTCACCTACAACTACGTGTCCATCGAGCAAACGCTGAATCAGTTCAAGAAGAAACCGGATCTCGTGTACGCCGTGGTCCTCGACAAGGAAGGCAACGTCGCCGCGCAGTTCATCCCGGATTACCCGCTCAGTCAAGAACTGCACCGAGGGAAGGGTCTGAACCTGAAGTCTGGCGGACCGACCGTGGACCAGCTTCACCTCCCCGGTACCGAGCGGGAGACGGTGTACGACGTGAGGCTTCCTGTGACCATCGAAGGATCGCAGGAGACGTGGGGAGTCATCCGCCTCGGGGTTTCTCTCCAGGGAATGCGTCAGGAGATCACGCGGACGCGCTGGCAGATCGCGGGGTTCGTGCTCCTGGGACTACTGACGGGGAGTGTCGGCTCCATCTTTCTGGCGCGGCGCACGGCCCGGCCGATCCAGGCGCTGATGCGCGGGGTCGCCGCCGTCGGCCGCGGCGAGTTCGACCATCGGATCGAGATCGCCTCGCAGGACGAACTGGGACGGCTTTCAGCCTCGTTCAATGAGATGATCGTCCAGCTTTCCCGGGTCCGCGATCTGGAGGACCGTCTGCGGCGCGCGGATCGCCTGGCCGCCCTGGGTACCATGGCAGCGGGGATCGCCCACGACATCCGCAATCCCCTGACCTCCATCCTGATCTTCTCGCAGCTCATGTCGCTGCACCACGACGACCCCGATGTGCGGGAGAAGTTCAACCGGGTGGTGCCGCGTGAGCTGGAGCGGGTCCAGGCCGTCATCGAGGACATGATGGAGCTCGCCCGCCCCGTCACCATTCATCGGGACCCCGTCAATCTCAACGAGATCTTCGCGCAGGTGCTGGAGCTATTCGAGAGCCAGATCGCCACCCAGCAGATCAAGCTCACGCAGGAGTACGATCAGGACTTGCCCTTCTGCATGGCGGACAGGAAACGGCTGCACCGGTGCTTCAGCAATCTGGCATCCAACGCCATCCAGGCAATGCCCACGGGCGGCGACCTGACCGTCCGAACCGGCATGGTCCCCACCATGGTCTTCCCCAATTCCGGCCTTTCCGACCCCCAGCCGGAACCGGCCCTTCGCGTGACGGTCACCGACACCGGCCAGGGCATCCCGGCCGAACGCCTGTCGCGCATCTTCGACCCCTTCTTCACGACCAAAGAGAAGGGGATGGGCTTGGGGATGGCCATCACCCACCGGATCGTCGAGGATCACAAGGGAACCATCGACGTCACGAGCGAGGTCGGTGTCGGCACCACCTTCACGGTGTGCTTTCCCCTCAACGTGTGACCTGAGTTTCCCTCGCCCCTTCCAGTTCCGCTTACTGCTCCTCCTCCAATCGGGTGCCCTGCCGGTCGATCGCCAGAACCGCCGCCCGCGCCGACACGCCCGCCTGCGTCGCGCCAGCAGCGCACCATCCGCGCGCCGATCTCCCCGGGCTCTCCGGCCGTCAACGCCAAAAGCGTCGGCCCCGCCCCGCTCAGAAAACATGCCAGCGCGCCGGCACGCTCCCCCTCGGCCAGGACCTCGGACATGCCGGGGACCAGGGGCGCTCGGTAGGGCTGGTGCAGCCGGTCCTTGACCCCCTCGCCCAGGAGATCCAGACGGCCCGTCTGCATGGCGGCCAGGAACAGCGCCACGCGCCCGACGTTGAAGATGGCGTCGCTCCGCGGCACGGTGGGAGGCAGGGCCTGCCGGGCCTTGACGGTCGGCAGGCGGAAATCCGGAATCACGGCGACGACCTGTAGCACTTCGGGAACCGGCAGCTTGACGCAGCGCACCTTGCCCCCCACCAGTGTCGCCACCGTGAGGCCGCCCAGCAGCGCCGGCGCGATGTTGTCCGGATGACCTTCCAGCGGCAAAGCGAGATCGAGCAGGGCTTCCGGGGTCAGCGCGGCCCCGGCCAGCGCCGCAGCGGCGGCTGCGCCCCCCAGGACGGCCGCCGAACTACTCCCCAGACCGCGACTCAGCGGGATCCGGTTGATCATGCGCACCCGGACCCCGTCAGGCGGTTCTCCGAGGTGTGCCAGCGTCGCCGTGACGGCACGCGCCACCAGGTTCTGCGCGCCGAGCGCCTGCAGCCGCTCGGCGCCCTCGCCCTCGATCTCCAGGCGCATCCCGCTCCCGGTGCGCTCCAGTTCGATCTCGTTGTAGAGCCCCAGGGCCATCCCCAGGGCGTCGAACCCGGCCCCCAGGTTGGCTGTGGAGGCCGGCACCCGCAGCCTCACCCACCGCCGTTTTCCCATGCGGTCCTCCGTCACGCCTCGATCGACCTCCAGCAGGTCCCGTGCCGTTCCACCGGCTGTATAGCGCAGACCGGCGTGGACTGCAAGCCCCAAGCGGTCCCGACGGGGCGAAAGGCTTGACTTCCGCGAACGCGGGGGCTATAAGACCCCGACGGAGGCACGCATGGGACATGGAGTGCGGCTGGCGTTTATCGGTGGCGGCAACATGGCGGAGGCCTTGGTGCGGGGGATTCTGGCGGCCAAGCGCATGCCGCCGGATGAGGTCCTCGTCACCGACGTCCGCGATGAACGGCTCGCGTATCTCAAGACAACCTATGGCGTGGGCGTGTCCTCGGACAACGCCGACGCGGCCCGGCAGGCCGAGACGGTGATCCTCGCCGTCAAGCCGCAGGTCATGAGCCGGGCACTGGACGATCTACGCAAGGTCGTCGCCGACCGGCAGCTCGTCATCTCGATTGCTGCCGGCATTTCCACCGCGACCCTTGCGGAGGCGTTTCTTCGGCCGGTCCGCGTCATCCGCGTGATGCCGAACACGCCGGCCCTGGTCCTGGAAGGCGTCAGCGCTCTCGCCCGGGGAACCCACGCCACGCCCCAGGATCTCGAGACGGCTCGCGACCTCTTTGAAGCCGTCGGACGGGTCGTCGTCGTGGACGAGGCGCTCATGGACGGCGTCACCGGCCTCTCGGGCAGCGGACCCGCGTACGCCTTCCTGATCATCGAGGCGCTCGCGGACGCCGGGGTCAAGGTCGGTTTGCCGCGCGACACGGCCGTTGCCCTTGCTGCCCAGACCATGCGGGGCGCTGCCCGTATGGTGCTGGAAACCGGAAAGCACCCGGGCGAACTCAAGGACATGGTCACCTCCCCAGGCGGGACCACCATCGCGGGACTGCACGCCCTTGAACAGGGGGCCGTCCGCGCCGCCCTCATCAACGCGGTCGAGGCCGCCACACGCCGCTCGCGAGAGCTGGGGAAACCATGAGGGCCGCGCGCCGGTCACCCGCACCACCCTCTCGGGGGGTCTGCTGATGTTCGTGTTCGCCAACTTCCTGAATGCCGCCGCCGCAGTGCTGGACGTCGTTCTTACGGCATACTACTGGATCATCATCGTTCGGGCTTTGCTTTCCTGGGTCAACCCGGACCCCTGGAACCCTATCGTCCAGTTCCTGAACCGGGCCACCGAACCCGTTTTGGCCCCGATCCGTCGCCGGTTGCCGACCTGGCGCATGGGCATCGACCTCTCGCCCCTGGTGGCGATCCTGGTCGTCATGTTCATCCAATACTTTCTGGTGGCCTCCCTTAGAGAACTGGCCTGGAGGATGCGCTGATGGAGATCTCCCCGCTCGAGATCACGCAACGGGATTTCGGTCGGAAGTTGCGCGGCCTGGACCCGGATGAGGTGCACACCTTTTTGGAGCAGGTCGCCGAGGAGATGACGCGGCTCTTGCAGCAGAGCACCGACCAGGCCAGCCTGGTGCAGCGACTGGAAGCCCAGATGAAAGGTCACCAGGAGCGCGAGGACGCGCTGCGCAACACGCTGGTCACCGCCCAAAAAATGACTGAGGAAATCAAGGGAAACGCCAAGCGGGAGGCCGAACTGATCATCAAGGAGGCCGAGCTCCGGGCGGAGAAACTCCTGGAGCAGGCCCACCAGAAACTCGGCCAGGTCCAGGCAGAGGTCGCCGAGCTCCGACGCCAGCGGGATCTGTTTGCCGCCAAGCTGCGCGGGCACTTCAAGACCCACCAGGATCTGCTGGACGCCGCCATCCCGGACAAGCCGGCGCCCGGCAAGTGAAGCGAGACCCGCCCCTCGCGAAGCAAGAGGGGCCCGACGTCCTGCTGAGCGTCTACGTCCAGCCTCGCGCCTCGCGGAACCAGCTCGTGTTCTCGTCGGACCGGATCACCCTGCGGCTCACCGCGCCACCTGTGGACGGCGCCGCCAACGCCGCGTGCCGCGCCTTCCTGGCCGAACGGCTCGACGTCGCCAAATCCCGCCTCACCATCCTGCGGGGAGAGACGGCCCGCGCCAAGCTGATCCGCATCCGCGATGCAGACGCCGCCGATATCCTCAGCCGCCTCCAGCCCGCTCCGCGCGAGAGTGGTTCTCGGTGATCCGCAGGTGACGCGGATCCGCACAGCGTCTCTCGGTCATCTTTTCCCCATGAGATCGCGCCATCGGGAGCATCCGCGGTTGCCGAACTCCGTAGTGGGGACTGCGGGCGGGGGACGCTAGCGGGTAACCTGGAATTCGAAGCGGCCGGGAAACACGCGTCCCCCGACGAAGAAGGACGGCAGATCCAGTAGCAGGTGAACGGCCTCGGGTTTGAGGCTCGGAAAGAGCAACAATCCTTCGCGCTCGCCGCCCGGCTGGATGACTACGAAACGGCTCAGCAACGTGGCCTGGAGACTCATCAGGCGCGGTGCCGCCCCGTCGGTATCCGCCAGACGCATGTACATTTCCTCGTAGGGGATCGTCCGGTCACGCTGCCCGTCCTGCGCCACCAAGACCACGATCGCCGGGTCGAATTGCACCTCCTCACGTGTCTGGTTCCGGATCCGCGCCAGAAAGACCGTCGGAGGGGACTCCACCCACAACTCTCGCGGCCACGGCGCCACCAGCCCGGGGCGGCCCGCGTAGTACGCGCCCACCGCCGCCGCGTTCATCCAACGCACGGTCACCGCCGCACCGCCCAGGGACGCGACGATGGCCTCGCCGACAACCTGGTTGATGGGCGCCTGCTGGGGCGCCGGCCGGAGGATTGCCGGTCCCTTCGGCGGCTCGGTCGTCGCACAGCCGACCAGAACCCCGCACACGCCGAGGGCGATAACACCGGCCCTCCACGCGCAATACCGCGCGGTCGTCCGGTTCGTCGTCATCTAGGCGATCCGCATCGCCCGGAGCCGCGCCACGCGCTGCTCGACCGGCGGATGGGTGGAGAACAGGTTGAGCAGGCTGGACCCGCGCAGCGGATTCACGATGAACAGGTGGGCGGTGGACGGATTCGCGTCCATCGGCAGCGCCGTGGCGCCCCGCTCCAGCTTCTCCAGGGCGTCGGCCAGCGCCCAGGGCTTTCGACTGATCTGCGCCCCGGCCGCGTCCGCCAGATATTCCCGCGCCCGCGAAATAGCCATCTGGATCAACATCGCCGCCAGGGGGGCCAGGATCGCCAGTAGGATCATGCCGACGATGCCGCCACCGCCGCCGCCCTCCTCGTCGTCCTGATGTCGGGCGCCCCCGAACATGGCCGCGAACTGCGCCATGCGGGCCAGCATCATGATGGCCCCGGCCATGGTGGCCGCGATGGTTGAGATCAGGATATCCCGGTTGCGGACATGACCCAGTTCGTGGGCCATGACCCCTTCCAGCTCGTCCGGGGAGAGGATGCGCAGGATGCCTTCGGTTGCCGCCACGGCAGCGTGCTGGGGATTTCGCCCGGTGGCAAATGCGTTCGGGGTGTCCGTGGGAATGATGTACACCTTCGGCATGGGCAGACCGGCCCGCTGGGCCAGACGCCGGACCAGGGCGTGGAACTGCGGCGCCTGGGCTTCGCTCACCTCCTGCGCCCCGTACATCCAGAGGACCACCCGATCGGACCACCAGTACGAGGCGAAATTCATCAGACCGGCGAACAGAAATGCCACCACCATCCCCTGCTCGCCGCCGAGCATGCCACCGATCAGGATGAAGAGAACCGTCATCGCCGCCAACAGGGCGGCGGTCTTCACCGAATTCGACATCGCGTCAACTCCTTTACTCTTTCACGGTCGGAAACGGTCAGGTGCTTGTCGGTGAACGGATTCGAGCATACGAGAGGCACCACGTCGTGTCAAGACGCCTCCACGCGTCAACCCTCCTCCATGGGAACGTGCCGGACGATTCCCTTGCGTCCAACGGGGACAAGTCCCTCGCCGTGCGGCTGAGTCTGGCCCCGCTCCTTGAACTCGGACTCCATCCGACGGAGAACCTCCTGGAGCATCTCGTTCATCCGGCCCTGCATCTCCCCCATCCGCTCGCGCATATTGAGGATGACCTCGACACCGGCGAGGTTGACCCCCAGATCCTTGGTCAGCCGCAAGATCAACTCGATGCGCTCCAGATCGTCCTCGGAGTAGAGCCGGGTGTTCCCGTCGGTCCGCGCCGGCCGGAGCAACCCCTCCCGCTCGTAGGCGCGGAGCGTCTGGGGGTGTACGGCGAACATCTCGGCCACCACGCTGATCATGTAGAGAGGCCGCCTGGTCTTTGGCATCGTCGCTCACCTGCCGCTCGGACCCGCCGGCGCCCGAGCTAGTGCTGGGGCCGCGGGTCCTCCGGGTTCAACCGCGCGAACTCCCGCAGGAGTTCCTGCGAACGGACGTCGAGGTTCTTGGGGGACACGATCTTCACGACCACGAGCTGATCGCCCTGCCCGCCCCCCTTCAGATGTGGCACGCCTTTCCCGCGCAGCCGGAACACCTGCCCGCTGCTGGTCTCGGGTGGGATGCGCATGGTCGTCACGCCGTCGATCGTCGGAATATCGATACGCGCCCCGAGGGCGGCCTCCGTGATGGTGATCGGCACCTCCACGTGGAGGTTGTCCCCCTTCCGTTCCAACAAGGGATGGGGGCGCACCCGGGTCACGATGTACAGATCGCCGGGCGGTCCGCCATTCGCCCCCGGTTCGCCCTTGCCCTGGAGCCGGATGCGGGAGCCGGTATCCACCCCACCGGGAATCTTGACCGCGATGCGCTCAGTCCCGAAGGTCACCCCCCGACCGCCGCAGGTGCGGCAAGCCTCTCGGCCGATCTTGCCGTTGCCGCGGCAGCGAGGACACGCCTCGGAGCTCCGCCGCAGGCCGCGGCTGGCCCGCCGGCCGCTTCCACCGCAGTCAGGGCAGGCGTCCAGCGGGCTCCCGGGCTTGGCCCCCGATCCCCGACAGGCGTCGCACGGGGAGTGCCTCTGCACGCTAATCTCGGTGGCGAGGCCGCGCACGGCGTCGACGAAATTGATATCCAGGCTGTAGTGGAGGTCCTCCCCGCCGGCGGGCCCCTCCGTCCGGGTGCTGCCCTGGCCCCCGAAGAGATCGGAGAGGAAGTCTCCAAGATCGCCAACCCCGCCGGAGCCGAAGTTCACGCGACTGAAGTCGAAACCACCCGGGCCGGCCCCGGCCTGCGCCCCGCCCGCCGTCTGCGCGGATCCCTCATGGCCGAACTGATCGTACTGGCGCCGTTTCTCCTGGTCGCTGAGGACCTCGTAGGCCGCCGTGACCTCCTTGAACTTGCCCTCGGCCGTCTTGTCCGCAGGATTCACGTCGGGATGGTATTTCCGCGCCAATTTGCGGTAGGCGCGTTTGATCTCCTGGGTCGAGGCGCCCCGGGTCAAGCCAAGCACGTCATAGTGATCCCGCTTTGCCATGCGTCACTCTCGCCGATTCCGGGCCAGGTCGCCCGTCACGCGGCCTCGATGGGGACCTGCCGCGGTTGAGACTCCGCGTGCTTCGGCAACCGGATCTCGAGTACGCCGTCCCGGCACCGGGCCCGGATCCCGTCCGGATCCACCAGGTGCGGGAGCGTCAGGCGTCGGATGAACACGCCGTGCCGGCACTCAATTTGCTGGACCTGTTCGCGCCGAAACGACGGATCGGGCGGCCGTTCGGCGCGAATTGTCAAGACGCTCTCCGCAACCTCGATCCGAATCTGTCGTGCGGTCATCCCGGGCAACTCGACCTGTACCCGGAGGTCCGTCTTCGTCTCGCAGATATCGACCGGCGGCGTCCACGCCCCCTCGGCGGATTGCGCCCCTCCTGCGCCCTGGCTCTGGAGGCTCTCAAAAAGCCGGCTCATCTCCTGCTTGATCAGCAACAGGTCACCCAGTGGATCCCATCCGGGACCGGGCCACGGCTGAACAGCCACGACGCACCTCCGATGATTCGACCCCGACGCACATCGGTCCGATCGAACGCGGGGGCACCCGTCCGCTTAAAGCGGCGGACTCACCGCACGTCGATGGAAATCCGCTTCGGTTTGGCCCCCTCCGTTTTCGGGAGCGTCAGCTCCAGCACGCCATCCCGGAACACCGCACGAATGGCCTCTTGACGCACCGCGGACGGCAGGGTGAAGGAGCGGTGAAAACTGCCGTAGGCCCGCTCGATCCGAAGGTAACTCTCCTCCTGCACGTCCTTGGCGAACCGCCGCTCCCCTTTGAGCGTCAGCGTATTCTCGTGGGTCTGGATCTGGATGTCCTCCCGGGAAACCCCCGGCAGTTCCGCCTTCATGACGATCGTATCCGTCGTCTCGTAGATGTCCACGGACGGGATCCATGTGGTGGCCGATACTCCCTCCTCGCCCCGCGAACGCGAGAGGGTCTGCTCGAAGAGCTTATTCATCCGATCCTGGATCGACACGAGGTCTCGAAATGGATCCCATTTCACCACAGCCATAGCCTGCCCCCTTGCGGCCCGGCATCGACGGCTGACAGGCGCTCCGACCGCAACTGGCCGCCGCTCCGGAATATCCGGTTACTTCTTCCCCTTGCCGAGGTCTTCGAACTCCGCATCCACCACCTCGCCCTCGGCGGTCGCGCCCGGCTTGGCCTGAGACTCGCCGCCCTCGGTTGGGGCGCCGGCGGGCTGTTTCTCCTTCGCCTGCCGGTACATCACCTCGGCCAGGTGATGCGAGGCCTTGGTGAGCGTCTCCACCGCCGCACGGATCTTGTCCATGTCGTCGCCTTTGAGGGTTTCCTTCGCCGCCGCCAAGGCGTCCTCAATCGGCTTGATGTCGCTGACCGGGATCTTCTCCCGATTCTCGTTCAGCATCTTCTCCGTATTGTACACCAGACTGTCTGCTTGGTTGCGCGCCTCGATGTCGGCCCGGCGCTTCTTATCCTCGTCGGCGTGCCGATCCGCGTCCTTGACCATCTTATCGATGTCCTCCCTCGACAGGCCGGAGGACGCCGTGATGGTGATCGCCTGCTCCTTGCCGGTGGCCATGTCTTTGGCGGACACGTTCACGATACCGTTGGCATCGATGTCGAAGGTCACCTCGATCTGGGGAATCCCCCGGGGCGCGGACAAGATGCCAACCAGGTGAAACTTTCCCAGCGTCCGATTGTCCCGGGCCATCTCTCGCTCGCCCTGCAAAACGTGGATCTCGACGCTCGTCTGGCTATCCGCGGCGGTCGTGAAAAACTCGCTCTTCCGCGTCGGGATCGTGGTATTCCGTTCGATCAAGCGCGTCAGCACGCCGCCCAGCGTCTCGATCCCGAGACTCAGCGGTGTGACGTCGAGCAGGACCACATCCTTGACGTCCCCCACCAGGATGCCCGCCTGGATGGCCGCGCCGACGGCCACGACCTCGTCCGGGTTCACCCCTTTGTGGGGCTCCTTCCCAAAGAACTCCTTCACCGCCTGTTGAACCTTGGGCATGCGGGTCTGGCCGCCCACCAGGACCACCTCGTCGATCTGGCTGGCGTTGAGCCCGGCATCCTTCAGCGCCTGGCGACAGGGACCGATCGTCCGCTGGATCAGGTCGTCCACCAACTGTTCCAGCTTCGCCCGCGTCAGTTTGAGGTTGAGGTGCTTCGGCCCAGAGGCATCCGCCGTGACGAACGGCAGATTGATCTCCGTCTCGAGCGTCGTGCTCAGCTCGCACTTCGCCTTCTCCGCCGCCTCCTTCAGCCGCTGCAGGGCCATGCGGTCCTTGCTCAGGTCGATCCCCTGGTCTTTCTTGAACTCGTCCACCAGCCAGTTCATGACCCGCTCATCGAAATCATCGCCACCGAGATGGGTGTCGCCGTTGGTGGACTTGACCTCGAAAACCCCCTCGCCCAACTCCAGAATGGAGATGTCGAACGTACCGCCTCCCAGGTCGAAGACGGCGATCTTCTCGTCCTTCTTCTTGTCCAGACCGTAGGCCAGCGCGGCCGCCGTCGGCTCGTTGACAATCCGCAGGACCTCCAGGCCGGCGATCTTGCCGGCATCCTTAGTCGCCTGGCGCTGGCTATCGTTGAAGTAGGCCGGTACGGTGATGACCGCCTGGGTCACCTTCTCCCCCAGATATGCCTCGGCCGACTCTTTCAGCTTCTGCAGGATCATGGCAGAGATCTCTGGCGGCGAGTACTGTTTCCCGCGGGCCTCCACGCGGACATCGCCGTTGCCGGCTCGTACCACCTTGTACGGAACCAGCTTGATCTCGTGACTGACCTCGTCGTATCGCCGGCCCATGAAACGCTTGATCGAGAAAATGGTGTTCTCGGGGTTGGTGATGGCCTGCCGCCGGGCAACCTGGCCCGCCAGTCGCTCACCGTCTTTGGAGAACGCAACCACGGAAGGGGTCAGACGGCCGCCTTCCGTATTGGTAATCACCACCGGGTCGCCGCCTTCCATGACGGAGACCACCGAATTGGTCGTTCCAAGGTCAATTCCAATCACCTTTCCCACGGCTATCCTCCTGTTGATGTCGAACAGTTAATCGGTCAAGAAGCAATGGCAACGCCTCGTCATAATCACACTTGCCTCAATATAAAACCTGAGCCGTTTCCTGTCAAGGATCATTGAATGAAATCTCGGATTCTCTGCTATCTTATTGATCGTCTACCGGTCGTCGCCGCCCAGAACCATGGAATGCGTAAAGCGCCTTTTATTTTAGATGCATTGGGGTTTTGCGGTACCCGCCGTTCGATATCTTTGTTGACAGGTCGGCGTAGCTATCTTTTAATGGCGGTTGGACAATCGACGAACCCTCAAAGGACAGGGGGCCATGCCAACTTCTCGCTGGTTTAGGTTTTTCACCTTCGCCGTGTACGCCCTGGCGTTCTTCAGCCTCGGGATCTACGTCCACACGGCGCTCACCAAACCGGTCGCCCCTGTGTGGCAGGCCGCTCGCGGGCCGGCAGGACCGGCAGCCACCTTAACGTCGAAGGGCGGAGAGGGTCCGGACAACCCTTTCATCCAGGTCGCGGAACAGGTCACGCCGTCCGTGGTCAATATCAGCACCGTTTCCTCGGGCAAGGGGCGGACGCCCAACGAACTCTTTCGCCCGTTTGGAAACGATCCATTTTTCCGCGATTTTTTCGACCGGTTTTTCGAGGGGATGCCGCGGCGACGTCAGCAGACGAGTCTCGGGTCCGGCGTGATCATCGACAAGAGCGGCCTGATCCTCACA